>CAWDQG010000045.1:0-24803 GCA_963804405.1 uncultured Alphaproteobacteria bacterium
CGCCCCTGCGGAACTCTTCGAGCGCCGCCGTGCGCGCCGGCTGGTCCATGTCGCCGTGCAGCGCCAGCACCGAAAACCCGTGGCGGAGCAGCGAGCGATGCAGCGTCGCCACGTCGCGCTTGCGGTTGCAGAAGATGATCGCGTTCTTCAGTCCTTCCGCCGAACGGACCAGCCGGCGCAGCGTGTCGCGTTTGTCGTGCGACTCGCGGCCGGACTTGACGAGCAGCTGCGTCGTGGTGGCGACGGTGGTCGCCGGCTTGGTCACCTCGACGCGCACCGGGTTGTGCAGGAACTGCTCGGTGATGCGCCGGATTTCCGGCGGCATGGTCGCGGTGAAGAACAGGGTTTGGCGGGTGAAGGGGACGAGCTTGCAGATGCGCTCGATGTCGGGAATGAAACCCATGTCGAGCATGCGGTCGGCTTCATCGATGACCAGAAGCTCGACGCCATTGAGCAGCAGCCGGCCGCGCCCGAAATGGTCGAGCAGGCGGCCCGGCGTCGCGATCAACACGTCGACGCCGCGAATGAGCTTGGTGTCCTGATCGTCAAACGAAACGCCGCCGATGATCAGGGCGACGTTGAGCTTGCTGTTGGCGCCGTATTTGACGAAATTTTCTTCGACTTGCGCGGCGAGTTCGCGCGTCGGCTCGAGAATGAGCGTGCGCGGCATGCGGGCGCGGGCGCGGCCTTGCTCCAGCATGGTCAGCATCGGCAACGTGAAGGCCGCGGTCTTGCCAGTGCCGGTCTGCGCGATGCCGAGCACGTCGCGCCGGGCGAGCACGTGGGGTATCGCTTGATCTTGGATCGGAGTGGGAGTTTTGTAGCCGGCCGCCGCAACGGCGGAAAGAACTTTTTCGGACAAGCCGAGATGTGAAAACGACATAAACCCTCAGATCGGGAGCGCGCCGGGCGCGGAAACCAGGCTCGGAACCCTTAAATGGAACGGGGAATGACGCCTGATCGTCGAATCCGCCCGCGGCTCAGGTGCCGCGAACATAAGTTCGACCGCGCGAAAGTCAACCTGCCGCGCCGCGGTAAGTTAAGCCTAATCCGTCACTTTTCCTCCATACGGTAGAAAGAGCCAACGCCGATGCCCGATGCTTCGTCCGACGGCCTGCCGATTGTCCTTGTTCCCGGGCTCAATTGCTCGGCGCGGCTTTATGCCGAACAAATTCCGGCGCTGTGGCGATTCGGGCCGGTCACCGTCGCCGATCATACCCGCGCCAACTCCATCCCGGAGATCGCAGCGCAAATCCTCGGCGCCGCGCCGCCGCGTTTCGCGCTCGCCGGTCTGTCGATGGGCGGCTACATCGCCTTCGAAATCGAGCGCCAGGCGCCGCAGCGGGTGGCAAGGCTCGCGCTGCTCGACACCGGGGCGCGTGCCGAGACCGCCGAACAAACCGAGCGGCGCCGCGCGCCGATGGAGATGGCAAGGACTGGCCGTTTTGCCGAGGTCGCCGAGGCGGCGTTCGAGTTCTTTGTCCACCCCGATCGTTACGGCGACGTCGCACTCAAGACGCTGGTAATGACCATGGCCGAAGAGAACGGCGTCGAGGTCTATTTGCGCCAGCAGCGCGCCATCATGGGGCGTCCCGAATCTCGGCCGAGCCTGTCGGCGATCAAGTGTCCGACGCTGGTGCTGGTCGGCGAAGAGGACAAAGGCACGCCGGTCGAGCTGTCGCAAGAGATCGCGGCCGCCATTGCTGGTTCGCGCCTCGTCATTATTCCTGCGTGCGGCCACCTCTCGACCATCGAACGGCCCGCTGCGGTGACGCGCGCGATGGTCGAGTGGATGCAGTCGTAATAAGCCCGCCGTAAACACAGCCGACGCCGCAGCAGCGCCAGGCACTTCCGACATCGTCGTCTAACCGGACATGATCCTGAAACGGCCGGTCCGATGTGAAAGACCCAATTCGGAAATCACACGCCCGCAAGTCCCTGCAGGATCTGCCGGCGGATCGAGCTGTCTTTGATCTCGTCGTCGGCGGCCAGCAAGAAGGCTTTCGACAGGATGACAGATAAAGTAGCGTCCCCCTCGAACGGCAGGCGCACCCGGGCGCCCGCGGCCGGGCGGTCGGGGACGACGCAGAGATATTGGCTGTTGGGCTCCATCTGGACATTCCCGGAGCCGAGATGAATGCGGTAGCTACGCAGCTTGCCTTCGACCGCGAGATAGCGGCCCTCGAGCCGGCATCGCGACGCAATTGCGAGGCCGGGAAGGATGTCTGCCAGCACGGCGTGCCGCGACCTGCCGGCCTCGGTCAACTCGCCAAAGGCAGCGCGGCTCCAATACTCGCCGAACGAATTGTCATCGCGGCTCGGCCAGGTCGGATCATTGCCGATGCCGGCGACTCCGACGAAAAGATCAACATCGCGCATCAGCTCGGAAAAGAGAACGGGGTCGATCTTGTCAAGCGGGATCGGCTCACCCGCCAGATTGGCCAAGCGCACTTGATCGGTCGACAGGTGCTGAAACCGAAAGCTTCCCTGGTCCATCGAAACCTCAACGGGCTCGACCCAGAACTCGACCTGCAAGTTGCGATCGGCGAGCTTTCTATGGGGGAGGCGATCGCCCCCGTCCCATCCACCATAGGCCGGGCAATTCCAGCCGCGTGCCTGGCAGAGCGCGCGAAAGCGGTGCTGATCGACGATGTGGGCGGCGAAGCGATTGGAATAGGTCAGCGTCGCACGCTCGGCATCGGTGAGCACATAGATCTCGCGGTGGGCTTGCTTGAACGGCTGCGTGATGCCGAGCGCCGTCAAGCGCCGGCGCCAGGCGAGCACCTGCGCGGTGGCCGACTGCATGGGATGCCAGAGCCGCACCCGTGCCTCGTCGCCGACGTCGGCGAGCGGATTGCCGGACGCATCGTGGGGGATGCCGTCCTGCAGCAGAGCCGGCACCCATTGCGCGCCGAGCCGGATTGCCCAGATCAGGCGGCGCGTGAGATTGGCGACCAGCGGCTCGTCGAGATAGCGGCTGCGCCAGACTGCGAACGACCATTCGCGCTCGCTGAGATAGAGCCGTTCCAGCCGCAAACGCTGCGCGGCCAACGTCTCCCCGATTTCCTTCGCGCGCGCCTTAAGTGCCTTCAGCGCATCGGCGTGTCCATCCTTCACCGCGGTCGGCGGGCCGCCCAGCAGCTTTCCGTCGGCACCACGCCACGCCGTCTCCAACGTGTTCGCATCGGTGACCGTCAGCACCGCGGTTGCTGGGCCGATCACGACCTCGAGCGCGCCGTCGGCGGTGAGCTCATAATCCGGCAGGCCGATCTCCTCGAGTTCCCCCGCTGCCATACCACGCGCTGCCGCGAGCGCCGCCAGCGCCTTCTCGACCGCCTTGATCTCGCCCGGCCGCTTCAGGCGGCGCTTGAGCCGTGACAGACTCCCGACGCCGATCGTGCCCGGCATGAGGCTGAACGCATAGACCGCGGCATTGCCGAGCACGAGCGACAGATAGGCGAAATGCGCGGAGGAGAACGTCAGGCATTTTTGCGCGTAGGCCTCGAGCCGGCGCGCTGCCTGCTGCCGGCGTGGCCATTGCAGCGAGCCAGATCAACGCGCGCAACGTGTTCTGATTTTCAGGCGCAAGCGCGGCGCCGGGCTCGTGGCATTCGATGATCTCGAGGAGGAGCACGCCCTCGCGCTCGGGCTCTCCCGCTGCGAGCTCCTGCTCCGCTGCCTTGAGCCAGCCCTTGGCGGGCTTGGCATTGCCGCCGCCCTGCGCTGCGAGCGCCAGGACGCGCGTCATACGCGCGCGCAGTTCGGGCACCAGACCCGCAAGCTTGGCCGCAAGCGCGCGGCCCCACGCATCGTTTTTCGGTGTGAAACGGGGCTCGCTGTCGGCCGCGTCGCCCGTGTGCGAGAACATCGCGTCGACGATCACCAGCAGCTTGCGGCCTTCCGAATTTTGGGCCGCTGCAGTGTGTACCATGCGCGTGCGCAGCCCGGTGAGCGCCTCGCGCAGCACGAGGCTGAGCCCATGCGTCTCGACGTGACGCTTCAACGCACTTGCCACCGCGAGATTGGGCGAACAGCTCGCGTAGCTGAAGCCCTCGCGCGCGGCCGCCCTGGCGAGCTCGACTGCCTGCGTGTCGCTGAGCTCGAGCTTCGCGCGCAACAGATCCGACACGATCCGTCGAAGCAGCCCGCCATCGGCACCGCCGTGGCGCTCGCTGGCCCAGGCAGCATAGGTTGCGACCGCCACGCTGGCCTTGTCGGCGCCGGGAAGTTGCAGCAGCGCACGGCCGGCGTCGGAGTCCGCAAGCGCCGGCGCCTTCGTGAAGAAAGCGCGGACGCGCAAACTGCCGACAGCTGGGTTGCGGTCGGCGTGGACGGCTTGAACATACCGCTGCACAAGCTCTTGCAGCCGCGCCGGCAGCGCCGCGAGCGCGGCGGCCGCGGCACGCCCGCTTGCATCGTCCCGGGCGGCTTCAGTTGGGGCGGCGAGCGTGGCCACATTGCGTGCGGCGGCAACGCGCTGTTGCAGCGAGGCCTGCATCTGGGCCATCAGCGGCGCGATACGCGGATCGTCGAGCGCGACGCCGATCTGCTGCATGCGGGCGGCAAGCGCCGCACGCAGCCGAGCGAGGTCATCTGTCATGGCTCAGCCTCCCACGAGCGGAACGAGTTTCAAGAAACGCGCTTCGCTGACGGGGGTGACTTCGAGCGTGGCGTCAATGTCCGTCACCTGTTCGCCGTTGAACATGATGATCACGCGGCCTTTGCGCACCGCATCCAGTGCAACGTCGATCTGCCGCTCGGCATCGAGCGGGCGTCGTGGCGGGCGCTGCGCCCCATTCAGCTCACGCTCCTGATATGCGGGTGTGACCAGGCTCGCGAAGATGCGCAGCGACTGGTCGCTGTTGTAGCGCTCGACCTCCATGCGCACGCGCGAGCACACGATTTCGCGCGCGGTGACCGAGCTGACCGCAAATGACAGCCGAGGTCCTTCCGTGGCGGCGGAGCCCAGCACCTGATCGACAGTTTTGAGAGCGACGCTCATGTAAGCCGGCGACGTATTTTACGGTGACAGCATGCTAGCGCGATGCCGCTAAGTGACGGTTAGCGGGAGGCCGGAGTTGCAGGGCCGTCAATGTGGAGATCGTTAAACATAACGACGCCGGGGTGTTTGAGTGTCCGCGCTCGAGCGGGCAGAGATTGTCACGGCGAGAAATCGAGCCGGCTTACGGCAGGAACATTGCGAACGGCTCGTTCATGATCCGCTGTAAATGCTCGCGATAGATCGCGCCGCGCGCGTCGCCGGTCGCGATCCGGCCATAGGCCGCATGCGGTACGTTCTTCACCGGCAACAGCGCGATCGGCGCTGCAATCGGGGTCAGCAGCGAGCCGCGCCCCGCGAGCAGCGTCGCGATGACGCCGTACATCTCGCCGGTGATCATCGGACGCGACACGGTGATCAGCCGATGCTGGCCGTTACGGTTGGTGACGAGATAGACGTGACCCGACTGGTTCGGCACCGCGACTTCGCCGTATTGCGAGAACGCGGCGTCGACCCGTTCGGCCTCGCGAAACACCAGCCGTGAGGTCGTCTCGTCCCAGAGAATTTCGGTGCGATAGGCGTAGATCGCGTCCTTGTCGCCAAAGGACGGGCGGATCGTAACGTAGACGCCTTCGAGCCAAGCCGCGCCGCGCCGCGAATACGCGCCAAGCCCGTCCGGTGCGACACCGTCCTTCAACGCCGCGTCGGCATCGGGCGTGCCTCGCCGCAACGACACGCCGAGCGCCTCTTCGACGCGCACGGCCGTCGCCAGCGTCAGCGGGCGGCGCCCGCCCAGCACTTTCTCGAGCGTCGACAGGCTGAGCTTGGCCTTGTCGGCGAGTTGCTGTCGCGACATGCGCCGGCGCGCGATTTCCTCCCGAATGAGCGCAGCGATTTGGCGGCTCTGCTCGCCGGAAAACTCCTGCTCGGACCGCAATGCTTGCCTCCACGAATCCGAAAAACTCTAGCAGACGTAACAAACCGCACAAATCCGTACCCGGCCGCCCTTCCGACCGGCTCCCGCGCCGCCCGCGGCCAAACAAGGCCGAACATCACGCTCGCGCGGCGACAGTGCCATCCGACAAATGCGGAGTCATTGCGACGCACCTAAAGGAGCAAACCATGACGGTGGGCGACGGCCTCGCTGCCTGGCCGATTCCGGCAGCAAAATATGGACTGCAGTCAACGCTGGCGCGCCTTGACCGCGCTTATCGGAGTGGCGGCGCTTTTGATCGCGAGTTTGCCCTTCTCGAGCGGCGCGCGCGCCGCGACGGTCGCTCGGCCAGGCGATGCGCGATCCGGATCGCTGATGCTGAAAACCGAAGGCGAAGGTTATACCGACGCGGCGCGTCTCGGCATCGATGTCGATGTGACCGTGTCGGGCCCCACGCTTCGCGCCCGCGTTACCCAGCTATTCCGCAACACCACCAATGATTGGGTCGAGGCAATCTATGTCTATCCGCTGCCCGATGGCGGCGCGGTGGATACGCTCAAGATGGTGATCGGCGACCGCGTCGTGGTCGGCGACATCAAGGAGCGGCAACAGGCGAGCGGCATCTACGAGCAGGCGAAGCGGAATGGACAAAAGGCCGCACTTACCGAACAGGAGCGGCCGAACATCTTCACCAACTCGGTCGCCAATATCGGGCCCGGCGAAACCGTGCTGGTGCAGATCGAATATCAGGAGCCGGTGCACCAGTCGGGCGATCAGTTCTCGCTGCGCATCCCCATGGTGATCGGCCCGCGGTACAATCCGGCGCCGGTCGTGCAGACCGTCGATTTGCGCGCCGGCGATAACGGCTGGGGCACCGCCGCCAACGATCCCGTTCCGGACCGCGATCGCATCTCGCCGCCGGTTCTCGACCCGAAGGACCACGCGCCGGTCAATCCCACCACGATCAGCATCCGTCTGCAGGCGGGATTTCCCCTCGGCGACGTGAAGAGCCATTTCCATAACGTCAAGATCGACAGTCCGGACAGCGCGACACGCGTGATCAAACTCGCCGACGGCGCCGTTGCGGCGGATCGCGACTTCGAATTGACCTGGAGCGCGGCGGCGGAGAAGACGCCGTCGGTCGGCGTGTTTCGCGAGCACGTCGCCGGCAGCGATTATCTCCTGGCCTATGTGACGCCGCCGGTGGTGAACGATGCGGAGCAAAAGCCGCTGCCGCGCGAGGTGATCTTTGTCATCGACAATTCCGGCTCGATGGGCGGCACCTCAATCGTCCAGGCCAAAGCCAGCCTGCTCTACGCGCTCGGGCGATTGCAGCCGACCGACCGGTTCAACGTGATCCGTTTCGACCACACCATGGACGCGTTGTTTGCGGACGTAGTCCTCGCCGACAGCGACCATCTCGCGCGAGGCCAAGGCCTTCGTCACCGCGCTGCAGGCAGCGGCGGCACTGAAATGATCCCGCCGATGCGCGCCGCGCTCACCGATCACCAGACCAACGGCAACACGCTACGGCAGGTCGTGTTCCTGACCGACGGCTGCATCGGCAACGAACAACAATTGTTCGATACGATCACGTCGATGCGCGGACGCTCGCGCGTGTTCATGGTGGGTATCGGGTCCGCTCCCAACACCTATCTGATGACCCGCGCCGCTGAGCTCGGCCGCGGCACCTTCACCCATATCGGCTCGGTCGAGCAGGTCGAAAGCCGGATGCGCGAACTGTTCGGCAAGCTCGAAAGCCCGGCGGTGACGCAATTGTCGGTGACGTTCTCGGACACGAAAGCGGACATGACGCCGGTTGTGCTGCCCGACCTCTATCGCGGCGAACCGCTGGTTCTGGCCGCCAAGCTCGGCAAGCTCGCCGGCACGATGGAAATCAAAGGCCGTATCGGGGATCGGCCCTGGAACGTCACGCTGCCGCTCGCCAACGCGGCGGAGGGCAGGGGACTCTCAAAGCTCTGGGCGCGGCGCAAGATCACCGACGCGGAAGTCGCCCAAACCCTGCGCACGCTGACTGTCGACGAAGCCAACAAGGCGATCCTTGCGCTGGCGCTCGAGCATCAGTTGGTGACGCGGCTGACCAGTCTGATCGCCGTCGACCAGACCGTGACCCGTCCCGCCGGTGAGCCGCTCAAGGTGAGCGAGCTGCCGCTCAACCTGCCGGCGGGTTGGGACTTCGAGAAAGTCTTTGGCGAGCGACCAAAGCTCGTTCCCGGCGCGGCTCCCGTGATCGAGCGGCGGGCGCAAGAGCGTGACGGCCGCGTTCAGGTCGCGATGCGGGCCGCGTCGCGCCGTGGTTTCGGCCGGCAGTCAACCCACTCCGGGCATCGCGCTGCCGGCGACCGCCACCGATGCCGAGTGGAGGATGATCGTGGGCAGCGTGCTGATGGCATTCGCCCTGATCCTCTTCGCGACATCGCCGCCGAAGGGTTTTCGGCTGATGTTGTTTAAAGCGGGCATGATCTTTTCGGAAAACCGGCTTCCACCCCGGATCAAGTCCGCGGCGCCGGATCATGCTCCAGGCAAGGCCACCCGTCCCCCCGCCTTGCCTGCGGCGCGCGGCTTTCCCCCGAGGCCGCGCGCCACCTTTTCTGCCGAGGCATCCACGAACCGACTATGAGCCGACTGTCCATTGCCCTCGTTCTCGCGGCCGCCGGAGCGATCCAGTTCGGCCAAGGCATCTATATCCATGCCAAGGCGCTGCTGGCGCAGGTGTTGCTGGAACGCGCCTTTGCCGAAACCATCGCCACCGGCCGCGCGGTCAAGCCGTGGCCTTGGGCCGATACCTGGCCCGAGGCGCGCATCACGGTGAAACGGATCGGCGCAAGCGCGATCGCGCTCGCCGGCAGCAGCGGTCAGGCGCTGGCCTTCGGGCCCGGCCATGTGGAGCGCACCGCCGAAGCCGGCGAAGCCGGCGTCGCCGTCTACGCGGCGCATCGCGACACCCATTTCCGGTTTCTGAAGGATGTTGCGATCGGCGACGAGATCGACGTCACCCGCCACGATGGCAAAACCTTCCGCTACCGCGCCGACGGCACCGCGATCGTGCGGTTCGATCAATCGGGCATTGATCCGTTCACCGCTGGCCACGAACTCGTTCTCACCACTTGCTGGCCGTTCGACGCGATGGCGCACGGGCCGATGCGCTACGTGCTGCATGCGACGATGATTTCGCCGCCGACGCCGACCGGAACCATACTCGCCGCTATGATCACCGGCCGCCGTTGCCGGACCATTCGGCAGCGTCAGCTCGTCTGGACTTGCCGCATGATCGCGGGCAAAATTATCGCGGGCAAAATTCCGCGGGGCGGCTGAAGGAGGCACATTCATGAAATTCGTCGCAAGTGCGCGGGCGCGCTCGTTCTCGGACTCGCTCGTCACCAGCACACCGGCCTTTTCCGCGTCGATCGATCTTTCCACCTGGACTTGCGCGAAATTCCAGGCCGCGCCGAAGGACGATATCGGCATCATCCTGGCCTGGATGGATGGCTATTATCGCAGCGAAGACGATCCTCCGGTGATCGATACCGAGAAGTTCGTGGCCAACGCCAAGAAGCTCGGCGAATATTGCGCGAAGCATCCGGACATCGGCCTCATCACCGCCGCCGATGAGGTGTTTGCCAAGGACGCGACGAAGTAGCGATCCTTCAAGCGACCCGCTGGCATTGAGCCTGATCGTCGGTCGTCGCCCGTTTTGCTCCTAACAAAGCCTCGACCTCGTCGGCCGCGTTGGCCGCGCCATCGACACCGGCGAGCGCCAAGAGACGCTCCCGAGCGTTGTGCTTGAACGACGCAGTCGCCAATATTTGTTGCGCCGCTGCGCGGATCGCTTCGACGCCGGCGTCGCCGGGCAACGCCAAGCCGGCGCCGAATTCCTGCACCGCGGCGGCGACGAAGGGCTGATCGCCCGCAAGGCCGGGAATGAGGATCATCGGTACGCCGTGCCGAAGCGCGCGCATCGCGGTGCCATGCCCGCCATGGGTGACGACAAGGCCGCGCGGCGCATGATCGGATCGTGCGCCGCATAATCGAGCACGACAGCGTTGCGGCGGCGTCGCGACTTCGTTGGGCGCGACGATGCCCCCGGTCGTGGCGACGACATGCACGGGGAGGTCGGCGAGGGCGTCGAGCGCCCGCTGCACCTTGTCGACATTGCGCTGCTCGAAGCGGTGCAGAAGCTGACCAGACGAGCGGCGTCGGGTCGATCTCCGGCCAGGGCAGGGGCGTCGGGACCGCGAATTTTTCGTCTTCGAGCACCGGGCCGGCGTGGCGCACCCTCTCCCAGCCGGGCGGCGGCCGGCGCGTCGAAGGCCGCGAGACTCGTCGAGACGATGAGATCGCGCGGTCCCCAGAGAGCGTCGAGCCGCGGCAGGCCGGCGAAGCCGGCTCGCTGGCGCATGCCGTCGAGCATGCGCGAAGATCCCGCGCCACATATCGAGCTGGCGAAGGACGAAGGTATGGACGAACACCGCCGTCGGCGCGGCCGAACTCGCGAGGCGTGAGCGAGCGCCGCCGGGAAACATCGCGTCAATGAGCGGCGATGATCCGGCTTTTCGGCGGCGACGATGGCGCTGCACCTGCGCCTCGACCGCCGGCGAAGTCAGGTAGCAGGACAGGCGTGTGAGAAAGCTCCCCTGCGGATAGCGATCGACCTGCGCGTAGGCCTCGCGTGAACTCGATGGCGCGGAAGCCCGCCGTCTTTACGCGCGGCACCATTTCGGGCCGGCCGGCGAACGCCACGGCGTGGCCGCGTTCGTCAGAGCGCGCGCGCGACGCCGAGACTAGGCGGCAGGTTGCCGCCGCCCGACCAGTTGAGCCACAGAATTTTCGCCATCTGCCGTTTCCCCTTCGAGTACGCCGCTAATCATTTTTCGCACGATTGCCTCCGCCGCTCGACCGGCCCAGCCCCATGTCGCGGCGGAGAAGCTTTCCAAACATAGATGTCGGTCAGCCACGACCAGGATGTTGAGGAGCTCCACGCGCGCGGCGCCATGCTGTCGCTCAAGCTGCGGCGCGAACACGGTCTTGACCCCGTCGCGATGATTGTCGCGGCCCGGGTCCAGCGTCGGCTTGAGGCCGGGATGGCGGTGCTCGTCGTCGAGCCGCTGCATGACGAGGTCGCCGACGCGCCTCGTAGATATCAAAGAAGGCCGCCGACGGCCGCTTTCACGTCGCCCGGCGGTGTCGGCTTGAGAAACATGCCGCCCGCGGCCATATCTTCGAGCGCCGCATAAAGCAGCTTTTCTTTGCTGGCGATAGGCGCGCAGAATGGTCCGCACCGCGACGCCGGCGCGCGCGGCGATTTCCTCCAGCGTGAAATCTTCGACCGGCCGTTGGCAATAAAGCTCCATGGCGCTCACTCTGATGCGCGTCCTGGTCGCTTCGGCCTTGGCCGCGCGAGCGGTCATCGCGTAACGGCGCTTCCTGGTTTTCATGTCATCATGAATGACGCCAATTTATATTGGTGTCAATAGGGATGACATGAAATAAAATAGCGGCTTATTCGAGAACCGAGCTCGAGCGATCAGGCTTGCCGCCGTGGCTTCGCCGCCGGCGGCTTCCCCAGGGATCGGGGCGGCCAAAAGGGGGGCACGTCAGCAAGCTTCTTTCAGGAGCCTTTGTGCCGCGGGTCGTCTTTCACACTCACGTAGTCAAGCCCAAGCGGCCCGGTCGCGGTGACTTGGGTGACGTACTCGCCCGATTTTGCCCAATGAAAGTGCGCGGTGTCGCCCGGCAAGATGACCACGCTGCCGGGCGGATAAGCTTTCACCTTGTCGCCGTCGAACGCCTCGCCGAGACCGATATAGAAGACGCCGGACATCACCGTATAGATCCGGTCTTCGGGGTGCTTGTGCGGCATCAGCTTCACGCCGGATGGCACTTTCACTCTGATGACATAAGGGCCGGGCTGACTGGGATCGCCGACGAGCACCGCCAGCCGGACCGTCGGCGGGAATGCCGGGAAGGGCTTCCAGTCGATGTCTTCCGGCAGGATCGATCGAAAGTCGGACCCGTCCAGGCTGGTGAGATCGAGCCACGGCGATGTTTCTTTCTGCAACTTGGGTCGGCCCGCGGCGAAGGCGGGCTGACGGCGATCACATCGGCTTCTGATATTTGAGCACGAAATTGTCGACCGGCATGTTCGGCTTGAAGCTCGGGAAGTCGTGGGTATCGTCCGGGTTGCGCCAGAAATTGCCCTCGGCGACGAGGCGGAAGCCGGCGGCTTCGACTTCCTGGCGCAGCGTGCTCTCTTCGATGCGATGCAACGTCTTGCCGACCGACGCGCCTTGTCCCGGCAATGCCGCGTGATCGGCGATCACCAAAAATCCGCCGGGCTTGAGCGCGGCGAACAGCTTGCGATCCATCGCGGCGCGATCGACGTTCATGTAGGTCGTGTCGTGGTAGAAGAACAGGAACGTGATCAGATCGAAATTGCCCACGTCCGGCGGCAGCGGGTCGTCGAACGGCCGGATGTCGACGACGACATCTTTCATGGCCGGAGTCTTTATTCGCGCCTCGAACGCGGTCTTCGGCCGCTCCGGCAGATCGGCCGGGTTCTGGCCATAGACGACGCCGCCCGGCGCGACCGCGCGCGCCAGCAATTCGGTGCTGTAGCCGCCGCCGGCGCCCATATCGAGCACCTTCATGCCGGGGCGCACGTCGGCGAAGGTCAGAAGACGGATCGGATCGCGGCGCTTGTCGGCCTGCCGATCCGCATCGCTGCGGTCCGGCGCCGCAATGAGCGCGGCGTAATCGGGCGCCGGTTGCGCCCGAGCTCCCACGCTGACGCCAAGCAGAGCAAAAACGCCGAACGCCAATGCCGCGGCCCGGCGCGCACATGCTGCAAACATCATCCACTCCCGGTGAAAGGGCGACAGCTCATCGCGTCATGGCGCTGACTAAACCGAGCAGCATTTTCGCACAAAATCCGTGTTGCGGCCACCGAACGCGATTCTTCCGCCGTGCCACGATGTCAGGTTTCGGGTGGCGATGCCGATTATTTGAAGAGAAGATTACCTGGAGAAAGAGACGGCGAGCCGCGCATCGGAACTTTACCGGCGTGCCGCCCATCACAGGTGCATCCGCCGAACTCAACTATATCGACGGACAGAAGCGAACCTGGCCGGGCAATGGAGCGAACCATGATAGCGCTTGGCATCGGCGTTACCCGATTTGCGTCGCCTGCCGCACTGGAGCAAGTTGGCGGCATTGTTCGCCGAGTGGCGGCGACGCGTTCGGTCGCGGTATGAACTCGAGCGGCTCAGTGAACGCGACCTGGCGGACATGGGGCTGACGCGCCTCGACGCCGCCAACGAGATGCAGAAGCCGTTCTGGGAAGCGTAAGTCGCAACGCGGCGCATCTGAATGAGCCACGATATGCACGTTTCGGCCGAGCCAGAGTGGCATGACTTCTTGTCGCATCATATCGTCATTGCGAGGAGCGATAGCGACGAAGCAATCCAGCGCTTGGCGCAAGTTCTGGATTGCTTCGCTTCGCTCGCAATGACGAAGGCGACCGTCGCTTCAATCAGATATCTCTGTCTAAAGCTCCTTCTCGGCGAGCTCGCGGAACGCGTCGGGGACCGAACGGGAAAGCCCCAACGCGACCGATCCGTAGCCGACCGCCTCCCAGCCGAAACGATCGCGGATGGCGTCAACGGCGCGGTCGGCCAGCCAGCGCGCCACGCCTCTTTTGGAGCCGGGCCGGCGCTTGTCGTCGTCGAGCGCCAGCGGCAGTTCGAGCTGCAAGTCGATGAGCTTCTCGAGCTGCGACACCGAGATCGCGAGCAGCGAGATGATCTTCTCATCAGGGTGATGCGCCAGCGCCTTGTGCACCAACTCCTCGGCGATTTCGGCCAGCGTCACCGTCGCCGCGATCGGGGCATCGAGCGTCATCGAGCGCGTCACCGAGCGAAGGTCGGCAAAGCGGACGCGGACCGTCACCGTCCGGCCGGGCCGGGATTTGGCGCGGAGCCGGCTCGCAACCCGGTCGGCGAGATGGCGCAATGTCGGGACGATGACCCGCTGTTGCGCAAGCTTCCGGCCGAGCGCCGACTGCGCGCCGGCCGAGCGCGCCCGGCGCTGCGTCCTGATTTGGCGCGGATCGCGATTCCAGGCGAGCGCCGTAAGCTTCTCCGACGCCGCCGGACCGAGCAGGGGCTCGAGCGACCATCCCGGTGTGTTCGCCAGTTGCCCGATCGTGCGCACGCCAATCGCCGCGAGCCGCTCCTTGGTGACCGGGCCGACGCCCCACATCAGCTCCACGGGGAGGTCGTGCAGGAAATCCAGCTCGGTGCCGGGATCGACAACCACCAGCCCGTCGGGCTTGGCCACCTGCGAGGCAATTTTCGCCAGATGCTTGGTGCGCGCCACGCCGACCGAGATCGGCAGGCCAAGCTCGGTGCGCACCCGGCGCCGGATCGCGCGCGCAATTTCGGCGGGCGGGCCGAACAGATGGGTGCAGCCGGCGACATCGGCAAAAGCTTCGTCGATGGAAATGCGCTCGACCGCCGGCGTGAAATCATTGAGCACATCGATGACGGCGTCGCCGAGCCGCTGGTAGTCGCTGAAATGACCGCCGACAAAGATCAGTTGCGGACAGAGCTCACGCGCCAGCCGGCCCGACATGCCGCTACCGACGCCGAAGGCCTTCGCTTCGTAAGACGCGGCCAGCACGACCCCGCCGCCGACGGCGATCGGCTTGCCGCGCAGCGACGGGTCGAGCAGTTGCTCGACCGAGGCATAGAAGGCGTCGAGGTCGGCGTGGAGGATGGTGGCTGTCGTTTCCATCCAGCTCACCCAGCGAAATTTCGAAAAAGGTCAGGCGCAACTGGCCTTTAGACGTGCTTGACAAGTTGGAACATAAAGAGAACAAATGGCGGCGTTTGTCAAGCCGTCATCGCCTCACCGTCATTCCGGGGCGGCCGAAGGCCGAGCCCGGAATCCATAACCCCAGGTCAAGCGGGGTGGGCGCGGAGCTTCTTCTGCGCCAATCGTGATTATGGATTCCGGGCTCGCGGCCTACAGCCGCGCCCCGGAATGACGGCGCCGAGGACTAAACGTCCAGCACGTCGTCGCTGGCGAATTCGGCGCGTTCCTGGATGAACTCGAAGCGCAGTTCCGGCTTGTTGCCCATCAGCCGCTCGACCGACTTGTCGGTGTTCTTGCGCTCGTCTTCGACCACGTTGACGCGAAGCAGCGTGCGCTTCTTCGGGTCCATGGTGGTTTCTTTGAGCTGCGCCGCCATCATCTCGCCGAGGCCTTTGAAGCGGCTGACTTCGACCTTGGCGTTGGCGTGAAATTCCTTTTTCAGAATCTCGTCGCGATGCTTCTCGTTGCGGGCATAGAAGATCTTGCCGCCATGGCTCAGCCGGTAGAGCGGCGGCACGGCGAGATAAAGGTGCCCGTTGTCGATCAGCTGCGGCATCTGCCGATAGAAGAAGGTGATGAGCAGGGAGGCGATATGGGCGCCGTCGACATCGGCGTCGGTCATGATGATGACGCGGCCGTAGCGCAAATCCTCGTCGCGATAGTGCGCGCCGGTGCCGCAGCCGAGCGCCTGCACGAGATCGGCGAGCTGCTGGTTCTGCGCGAGCTTGTCCTTGCCGGCGGAGGCGACGTTGAGGATTTTTCCGCGCAGCGGCAGTATCGCCTGCGCGGCGCGGTCGCGCGCCTGCTTGGCCGAGCCGCCGGCGGAATCGCCCTCGACGACGAACAGCTCGGAGCCTTCGGCGGCGCTGTTGGTGCAGTCGGCGAGCTTTCCCGGCAGGCGCAGCTTGCGCACCGCGGTCTTGCGCGCGATGTCCTTTTCCTGGCGGCGGCGAATGCGCTCCTCGGCGCGCTCGACCACGAAGTCGAGAAGCTTGTTGGCTTGCGCCGGATTGCCGGCGAGCCAATGGTCGAACGGGTCCTTGATCGCCTGCTCGACGATTTTCTGCGCTTCGGCGGTGGCGAGGCGGTCCTTGGTCTGGCCCTGGAATTCCGGCTCGCGGATGAACACCGAGAGCATGGCGGCGGCGCCGGTCATCAGGTCGTCGGAGGTGATCGAGGCGGCGCGCTTGCCCTGGCCGGTGCGCTCGGCGTGATCCTTCAGTCCGCGGGTGAGCGCCGCGCGCAAGCCGGTTTCGTGGGTGCCGCCGTCGGGCGTCGGGATGGTGTTGCAATAGGAATTGAGGAAGCCGTCGGTGTCGGCGGTCCAGGCCACCGCCCATTGCGCCGCGCCATGGGCGCCGGTCTTGCCGGCGCTGCCGGTGAAAATGTCGGGGTGGACCAGCGTCGCTTCGGCCAGCGTCTCGGTCAGATAGTCCTTCAGCCCGTCGGCGAAGTGGAAGGTCGCTTCCTCCGGCACGCCTTCGACGCCGCGAAGGAGTTCCTTGGCGCAGGACCAGCGGATTTCCACGCCGCCGAACAGATACGCCTTCGAGCGCGTCATCTTGAAGACGCGCTCGGGCTTGAAGTGCGCCTTGGCGCCAAAGATTTCCGGATCGGGCCGGAAGCGCACTTTGGTGCCGCGCCGGTTCGGCGCCTTGCCGGCGTCCTGCAATTTGGTCTTCGGCTTGCCGCGCTCGAACGCCATCCGGTAGAGCTTTTGGCCGCGCGCGACCTCGACCTCCATGCGCTCGGACAGCGCGTTGGCGACCGATACGCCGACGCCGTGCAGGCCGCCTGAGGTCTCGTAGACCTCGGAGTCGAATTTGCCGCCGGCATGCAGCGTGCACATGATCACTTCAAGCGCCGACTTGTTCTTGAATTTTGGATGCGGGTCGACCGGCATGCCGCGGCCATTGTCGGTGACGGTGACAAAGCCGTCGGCGGCAAGCTCGACCTCGATCCAGTCGGCGTGGCCGGCGAGCGCCTCGTCCATGGAATTGTCGATCACCTCGGCGAACAGGTGATGCAGCGCCTTCTCGTCGGTGCCGCCGATATACATGCCGGGCCGGCGGCGCACCGGCTCGAGCCCTTCCAGCACCTCGATGTGCTTTGCGGTATAGCCGGCCTCGCCCGCGGAGCCGCGCGCCGGCGCTGCGCCGCCGCGCGAGGCGCGCCGCACCGCCGATCGTCCTTCGCGAAGATTGGCGAACAGATCGGCGGATTGCGAGCTTTTGTCCTTTTTCGCCGCTTTACCCATGCGAAACCGTTTGACCTTCTTGACCAAGACCTTAGCGATGAACCTGGTGGATTGCCGCCGGCGCAAAGGTGAGCCGGCGAATTGACCTACAAATATGGCACGCGGACGGTAAAAGAATGAGGCCGTTGGCGTCATTCCGGGCGCGCTGAAAGCGCGAGCCCGGAATCCGATAACCTCGGAAACTGCAGAACTCCCGCCAGCGATCAATATTCTGCGACGGTGGTTATGGATTCCGGGCTCCTTGCTTCGCTCGGCCCCGGAATGACAGGTGCCGGAAGCTTTGCACAGCATTGACGGTTCCAGCCGCGACCTCTATATGGCCGCGCATGATCGGGTCCTTGACCATCGCCGTTGTCACGCGC
The DNA here is from genome assembly GCA_963804405.1 of uncultured Alphaproteobacteria bacterium. Classification (GTDB taxonomy): domain Bacteria; phylum Pseudomonadota; class Alphaproteobacteria; order Rhizobiales; family Xanthobacteraceae; genus BOG-931. Next base: position 17,445 of record CAWDQG010000045.1, read on the forward strand.
CGCTGCCGCCGTACCATCGCGGATGTAGGGGACATTTCCAGAAAAGAGACGCCTGCAAATTCAGGCGCTTAATCTTTCGCCGTGAGGCGGTGTCAAGGCAGTGTCAATCCGGGAGGCAGCACGCCGCCATCAGCCGGGCGTGCGTTGGTTTTTCCATCGGATGGAGTAGTCGGCGCGGCCGGGCCCGTTCTAACGCACCAGCGGGCTTCCTATTGGCTCGCCGTGGATTCGATTACCGTCGCGCATGGGATTGGCCGGAAAATATACGATCGAGCTTTTCAAGCCGGGCGGCGAAGGCGCCGGGCTGGATTGCGTGCTCGATAGTGACGATGTCCTCGAACAGGCGCGTGCGCTCTACCGGCGCGCAGTCATGAAGCATCCGGGCAGGCTCATCATGCTGTGCGATCGATCGCGCGTGCTGGCGCGGTCCGATCGGCCCGACACGATGCCGCGATAAGCTTAAGGTTGATGCCGCGGCGGGTACAGTGACGCACCGATCAAAATGGGGGATTTTCCATGGCGCGGTTCATTCAAACACGACGGCCCGATCTTCCGGCCGCGATCTACATCAACACCGATCTCGTCATCCACGTGAGCGACGTGCCAAACGTGCCAGGGCAAGCACAGGTCTGTTTCGTGAGCCAGGACAGTTTCGCGATCCAAATGACAGCGAGCAATTTTGCCGCGCTGGCGAAAGCATCGGAGGAGCGCGCCTAGCTCGCCCTCTTTGGGCGCGTCCGCTGCCCAATGGTCCGGGGCTGCGCGGGTCGTGCAGCGCCCGCACTGTGTCCAGCACCTCTCTTCGAGCGCGCGTTTGTAGCCATGCTCGCGCGCCAGCAACCGCCACCATCGCCGCGATGATGTCGACCGCCGACGCATCCACTTAGAGGCCGTTTCGAAATTGGTTGTCAGGGGTGCAGGTCATCGAGCAACGCCTTCGCCTCCTTCAGATCGAGCGTGTCGAAGCCTTCGGTGAACCAGCCATAGATCGGAGCGAGCAGATCGCGGGCCTGTTGCAGCTTGCCCTGCTCGCGCCAGAGCCGCGCCATGCTCATCGCCGCGCGTAGCTCCCAGGACTTTGCCTGCTGCGCGCGCGCAACGGCCAGCGCCCGCTCGAAATATTTTTGTGCTTTCGCGGCATCCCGCTCCGGCGAAAGCACTCGATTTCCCCGGCGGTTCGATAGACTTCCGCTTCCCACAAACTTTCCTTCGTTGTTTCCACTGTCGTCATCGCTTCGGCAATGTAGCGCCGCCCGTCGTCGAATTTGCCAAGTTCCGCATGGGCTCTCGCTAAATATGACAAGTACCAGGGCGAAAGCTGTTGATGCAGTTGATCGATACGCGATTAGTCCGGAGGCGATCATTTGGACTGCGTCCGATGCTTTGCCGGTTAGGACGGAAAGCCAACCTTGCATCATCATTACGTCCGCCTTCCAGAACGCAGGAGTCCTTTTCGTCGGCCAAAGCGACAAGCTCATCGACGAGCGCATTTGCTGGTGCGTATTTCCCGCAGTAGGATAAAGACAGGCGATGTCGTCACAGGGCGTACATCAAAGTCGCAGCATGGTCGATCTCGCGCGCACTACTGAGCGCGTGCTCGGCATCCCCGAGCGCGGCCTCGGGATAGCCAAGCAACCACAGGGCCTGCGACCGATAAGACAAGATTGCCACCCCGACGTCTTGGCCAAATCGCGTCGCCAGCGGACGATGCTCGGTAGGGTCGTAAAGCGCGATCGCCTGATCGTAGTGCGCTCGGCCTTCCGCAATGTCTCCCGTACACAGCAAGGAAGAGCCCATCGAGGCGATGCCCGACCATCAGCGGGACGGCCGTCCCTTGCTTCTCGGCAAGCGCCAAGAACTGGGCCGCAAGCTCACGCACGACGTCGCCGTTGAACGCCACAAAATTCGCGACCCAGAAGCCGTAGAGAACGGAAAACAGCAGCAGCGGATCTTCCGGCGGTTCCCCAAGCGCTTCGGCTTGTTCGATCAGCAGGCGTGCCTGCTCCACCGCCGCCTTGGTTTCCGGTGCGGCATACCCTTTGACATGGATCAGAGGTTCACAAGCGCGACCTGAAGCTTGATCTGTTCGCGACGAAGCGCGGGCGTGCCGGTAAGGTCGCGATCTGGTCGAGGGCACGGGTGAGTTGAGCTGCGGCCTCGACCAGCGCCGAGCGCGCCAGCGACCGCTGTCCCGCCTTGCCCCACAGGCCCGCCGCCTTCTCGATCAGTCCGGCCTCGGTGCAGTGACGCGCCAACAGCTCCGGCTGGGTCTCGGCAATCTCGGTGAACTGGCTTTCAAGGGTTTCGGCGATACGTGCATGAAGTGCGCGCCGCGGCTCGCGTAGCAGCGTGCCGTAGGCGGCGTCTTGCACCAGCGCATGTTTGAAGAGATATGTTGCATGCGGCGGCACACCCTGCCGAAATAGCAAACCGGCTTCAATAAGACGGTCGAGCGCCGGTCCCAACTCGCCTCCGGCTTGCGCGCCACCGCAGCCAGCACGGCATGGGAGAACTCTCGCCCGATCGCCGCCCCGATCTGCGCTACCTCTTTGGCTGAGCCGAGCCGGTCGAGCCGCGCCATCAGCGAGGCGTGCAGGCTAGCTGGAACCGCCACAGACGGCGATGGAATAGCCGCAGCCGCTTGCACGGCGGCTTCCTGGCCGCCTGCCTCCAGCACAGCTTTGGTCATTTCCTCGACGAACAGTGGAATGCCGTCCGTGCGCTCAATAATGTCTTGTCTGATGCCCGCCGGAAGGGCTTATTGCCTGTGACGCCGTCGATCATGGCAGCGATGTCGCGCTCACTCAGCCGGTTTACGGTAAGTGCTGTGACGTAAGGCCGTCCAATCCACGGGGGCTCAAATTCTGGCCGGTACGTAACGATCAGCAAAACGCCAAGGGTTCTGATCCGATCCACTGCGCGACCGAATGCCTCAAGGCTCGTGGGATCGGCCCAATGCGCATCCTCGAAAATCATCAGCACCGGATTGGACTGCGACAGCGCCCCCACTTGCGCAGTAAGCGCTTCCAGCGTTTTCTGCCGGCGCTGCTGCGGGGCCAGTTCGAGCGCTGGGATAGCGTCCATCGTTCGGCAGCGACAGCATTTCGGCAAAGAGCGCGGCGTCCTGCTTGGAGGTTGAGGTCTGCGCCAGCACCGCATCGAGTTTGTCGAGCTTCGCTTGCGGCGTGTCGTCGTGCGCCAGTCCGGCGGCACGTTCCATCTGGCCAATGATCGGATAAAATGCGCTGTCAGTATGCTGCGGCGAGCAGAAATAGCGAAAGCGCGTGTGTGGTTCGGTAGCGAGGCGTTCCAGCAGCGCCGCCGTCAGCCGGGACTTGCCGATACCGGGCTCGCCCGAGAGCAACACCACTTGGCCTTCGCCGGTCTTTGCCTTCGACCAGCGCCGCAGCAGCAATTCGAGTTCTTCTTCCCGTCCGACAAGCTCCGTCAGCCCGGTCGCGTGAAAAGCCTCGAAGCGGCTTTCCACAGAAGCTCGGTCGGAGCGCCGCCCAGGCTTGCACCGGCCCGGCGATGCCCTTGAGGTCTTTCGGCGCAAGTTCATCAAGCTCAAACAGATTGCCGAGCAGTTTTCGCGTGCCCTCGGCGATGACCACCATGTTTGGCTCGGCAATGCCCTGCAGGCGTGCCGCAAGGTTCGGCGTCTCGCCAACGATGCCGCGCTCCTGCGCCTCCCCGATCCGATCAGGTCGCCGACCACGACCAGCCCCGTAGCAATGCCGACACGAGTTTGTAGCGGCGCGGATCTTCGAGCGCGGTCACGGCAGCGATCAATTCCAGCCCGCCCGCACCGCCCGCTCGGCGTCGTCTTCATGGGCCTGCGGGTAGCCGAAGTAGATGAGGACGCCGTCGCCCATGTACTTCGCGACAAAGCCACCGAAACGCCGCACGGTTTCCGCGACGCATTTCTGATAGGCCGAAATGACCTCGCGCAGGTCTTCCGGGTCCATGCGGGCCGAGAGCGCCGTCGAACCGACGAGGTCGGAGAACATCACCGTGACTTGGCGGCGCTCGGCAGTGTCGTGGGTCTTCAGCTCCGTTGCGGGGACGGGTATCGGTGAGGAAGCCTCGGGCGCCGCAACGAGGCCCGCGATAGCCTCCAGCAGTTTCTTGCGATGGCCGAAGCTCGACGCCGATGTCCTTGAGATCGTTGTTTGTCAGCCGGCCCAGCAGCTCGCCGTCGATGTCGTTGGCGCGGAAAATCTCGGCATACTGGGCGAGACCGATCCCGCGGAGCCAGCCGTCGATGTCCAAGTTCAGTCCCCCGGGCTCTTGTCAGCGGCAGTCTTTGAAAAGGGTTGAGTCACGGCGCCCGCGGTGATTCCAAGGGGGTTACTTGAACCAACCTTGGATTCGCCATGTGGACCCGACCACTCGACAGCAGCATAGCCGCCTCGTCACCCGATACCAGACCGATCTGGCCGACGCAGAGTGGCGCCTGATAACTCGCACTTGCCGAAGCCCAATATGTTAGTGGCGTTTAAAGCGTCTGTGGCTACGCCTTGGCTACAATCGCGGCTCACTCACCGAACACAGAAAGCATCAGCGAGCGCGTGATCACTCCGCGATTGGCGGCGGCGCCAGCAACAGCCTTCCGGGCACCACCAGGCTTCCTCGGCACCAGTTGGATTGCGGCTCACACTTGCAGCGATCGGCCTCGATACGAGCGGCACAATGATCGAGATGTGTTGGGGCGAAAAGTGTGAGGCAAAAAACGTCGCGTCGATCCGCAATTGGAACACGAGAATACGGAGAGTTAATAGCCCTTAAGTTTTATTTTGGAAAGCCGCTGAAAATTGAATTGCCGACACGGCGAACGAATTCAACCAAGGTGGTTGATAACGATATTAGGTTGTGGGTCCATTAGTGTATCAAAAAATCGTTGATACGACGGGTTGTTTCGCAATATTGCAGCGACAATGTGACTTAATTTCCTTTAGCCCTAGTATGTGGGTTTTATATTCACCATGTAATGACGGCTAACGACAGTGTTGCGAGCACCGCCGCTAGCCTAACCACAACGGATGAAAGGACCATCCATCATGGCTGAAATTAGCATATGGTCTGCTGCAATCATTGTCATGCTAATGATGTTCGCAGCATCAATCGGCTTCGTAGCTGCTGGAATCCTAGCCGGGGCGCGGTCTGTGAAAGACGACACCATCAGACTGAAGGACACGGCGGCACATTCGTTATCTACAAAGTTCAACAATCGACTAGGAAAATGAACGACTGGGCGTGAACAGCTTTTTTTTGGAAAAACTTAGGGGGCATTTAAGCCCCTTTTCTTTTTAATTTTATTTGTTAAGGGTCTCTAGCGTTAGACAGGCCTAACAGGCGAGTTTAACAGCACATCCAAGCCACGGGGCTAGCCGGACGCGGCCGCGATTTGGAGATTGGAAGTCAGCCGACAGTCAATAGGCACCAATGCCGGCCGCTGCATCCCATCAAGAAAAACTTGCCAATGATCCGGCTGCCGCACGGCTCGTTCCCGAGCGGAAATTTCGTCTCATTTTTCGGTGTCTGGCCGGGCGCATCGCCGCCAACATCGCCAAGCTGCCGGAGCTGCTGCGGCGGACGAGGCAGCAGTGAGCAGGGAAAAGGGCGGCCGAAGTCCTCCTCTCGCGCTAGCAGGTGAGGTAATGCCCGACCGCCGCTTCCCGCCGCCCTGGACCGTCGAAGACCATAACCACGCGTGCTTCATCGTGAAGGAAGGATCGCAGCGGACGCAGAGAAAATGAAGCCTAGATGAAGCCGGGGGAGCGACCCCCGGCTCCTCCGCCTAACGATGGATAGGCTACTTTGACGACACATTGGGGAGCGGCCCCGTGCATCAAGATCGTCCGCACCCGGCGGTATATAATGGCGCCAACATAATCAATGAGGTGGTCATGAGTACCAAAGAGAACGAACACACGGCTAACCTTCGAAAGGCACGAGAGAGGTTGGTCGAAGATCGCCGGCAGATCGCCGCCGACTTAGCGAAACCATTCAAAAGAGGCGATGAGCAAAAACGCGAACTATTCACGGGCATTCAGTCCGCGATTGATGCGATCGACCAAGCGATCGACGACGAACGAACGGGCCTCTCTCTGACGTCTTAGCTAGTATGTCGGAAGAAGAGCGACGCTGTTAGACGTGCCCCTCGCAGCTTCCCGCGGCCCCCGAGCATTTCACACTGGCGGAATTCGCCAGTCGTTTTGTCTTGGAACTCAAACCAGTTTTGTGGAACTTTGCCAGAGCTGGCCAGGGATGGGTCGGTCCCAAACCCCCGCAACCCTGGTACACGGGCCCCGGCGGATAGCCTGGCAGCAACACGCCGGGGCTGCCCTAATCTTCTTGACGGCTAAGCCTTCCGCCTCTCACAAGCTATCCCCCAATTGAGGGGGAAAATTGCGGACGCGCTCTTTGCATATCGCTTCGCTTGGTGCCGGCGCTTTTGAAGGGGTTGAGTGCCTTATGAAGTGACGCCCTGCCGCTTCCCGCCGCCGTGGAGCGTCGACGAGATGAACGACGCCTGCTTCATCGTCCGCGACAAGAACGGGCAAGGCGCTCGCCTACGTCTATTTCGAGGACTAAGTTCGGCCGCCGAACAGCGGCGAAGTCGCTGACCCGCGACGAAGCCCGGCGCATCGCCGCCAACATCGCCAAGCTGCCGGAGCTGCTGCGGAAGGATTGAAGAACCACTGGGCGAGGCCCGCAGGCGGCCCTAGAAGGGCTATGATCAAATGTGAAAGCGAAGGACCGCCGTCGCAACGCTGTTTCAGGCTTAGCAGGCAATGACACTTGCCGCTGTGTGGAGAGTTCATGAACGAGTTTACTCCATTGCGGACACGCGAATTATTCGCTCGGCCGGAAACGTTCTGACAGAGCACGGTCCCAAAATCTTGCCGATTACGTTGGTTTGCAAGCAACCCGGTCCGGCCGGATTTACTGATCGCGTTGCCTATGCGATGACCTTTGGGTTCGCTTATGCTGGCTCAACCCTCTCGGCCCTCGCGACGCATGCGTTCGCCAACACGTTATGTCAAAATCTTGGGGGCGCCGACGGTTCACCTCCGCCAGACTTCAGCGAGGTAGCTTTCGGGATAGCCGAAATTGCGTTTCGCTATATGCGAGAAATTGGTGAGCTTAGTGGAGGAAGCTCACTTTTTTGGGCGATTTTGTTCGGATTTGTATTAGGGCCGACCGATTTAGAGCGTTCGAGCTAAGACCTTCTGCAGACCAGTCCGGCCTTAGAATTCATTTAGACGAGCACGATTTATACCAGCCACAGAAGCTAATCGTTATCGGCAGCAATCCGGATTTGCTATGCGATCGGGTTACCAGAGATCGACCTAC
>CAWDQG010000046.1:0-25369 GCA_963804405.1 uncultured Alphaproteobacteria bacterium
AAATTCTGGCTGGAAGTAGGGCAGGATGAGCAGCAGAAGAGGTTCCTGGCGCGCATCCAGGATCCGCTGCGGCAATGGAAGCTCAGTCCGATGGACCTGGCATCGTATCGCCGCTGGTATGACTATTCGCGGGCGCGCGACGCCATGTTCAAAGCCACCGATACCCGGCTATGCGCCCTGGCGCATCGTGAGATCGGACGACAAGAAGCGCGCGCGCCTTAATTGCATCTCTCAATTACTTGAATTAATTCCGTACAAAAAGCCGTCGCGGCCAAAGGTCGGACTACCGAAACGCTCGGCGAAAGGCGAATACAACGATCAGGCCTCGTTGCGCGGCAGACACTTTGTCGCCGAAAGATCTAACCACCTGCGCTCCCCAGCGGGGGTGTCATTTGTCCGTCGCATACGTTGTCCATGGCGGCCATTTGCCTGTCGATTCGTTTGCCGTTGTATAAAGTGGGACGCGCCGGCGTAAACGAACAAACGGTTTCAGCATGACCACTGCGACAGACGTCGCCGAAGGCAGGACGATCCATCCAAAAGGCAATCTGGGTGGATTGATGCTGGGCGCGCTCGGCGTCGTCTATGGCGATATCGGCACCAGCCCGCTTTACACCATGAAAACCGCGCTCGAATGGGCCGGCGGCGCCACCGCCGAGGTAGCGATCGGCATGCTGTCGCTGATCATCTGGACGCTCCTGATCACGACCTCGATCAAGTACGTGGCCGTCGTCATGCGCGCCGACAACGACGGCGAAGGCGGCATTCTGGCGCTGATGTCGCTCCTCGGCATCAAGCATGGCGAGCGGGTCGCGGTGATCAGCATCGGCATCCTCGGGGCCGCGCTGCTTTACGGCGATGGCGCCATCACGCCGGCGATTTCGGTGTTGAGCGCGCTCGAGGGCCTCAAGACGCCGGTACCATCGATCGCGCCTTACATCGTCGCGCTGTCGGCGGTGGTTCTGATCGGCTTGTTCGCGCTCCAATCCCAGGGCACCGACCGCATCGGCAAGCTGTTCGGCCCGATCATGACCATCTGGTTCGTGACCATCGGGCTGCTCGGGCTTGGCGGTATTCTGAGCACCCGGGCGTGCTCGTGGCGCTCGACCCGCGCTATGGGTTCAGCTATCTGTTCAGTCACGGCTTCACCGGCTTTTTGGTTCTCGGCGCGGTGTTTCTGTGCGCGACCGGCGCCGAGGCTTTGTATGCCGACATGGGCCATTTCGGGCCGCGGCCGATCCGGTTCGCCTGGTACGGCCTGGTGCTGCCGACGCTCGTGCTCAACTATGCCGGCCAGACCGCGATCGTCGTCGACAACCCGGCCGGCGCCGGCGCCAATCCGTTTTTCACGCTGTGCCCGCCGGGTTGGCAGGTGGTGCTGGTCGGGCTCGCGACAATCGCCACCATCATCGCCAGCCAATCGATCATCAGTGGCGCTTTTTCCATGACGCGGCAGGCGATCCAGCTTGGGCTGTGTCCGCGCCTGCACATCGTGCAGACCTCGGCCACGGGCTACGGCCAGATCTATATCGGGTTCGTCAATTGGACATTGATGATACTGACGCTCGGCCTGACGCTCGGTTTTCGCTCGTCGGACAATCTCGCCGCCGCGTTCGGCATCGCCGTGTCGCTGACCATGTTGCTGACCTCGGTGCTGCTGTTCTTGACGATGCGCGAAATCTGGGGCTGGAAGCTGCCGCTCGCGCTGGGCACCGCCGGGATATTCATTATCGTCGACTTGTCGTTCGTCAGCGCCAATCTGATGAAAGTATTGGAGGGCGGCTGGTTCCCGCTCGTCGTCGCCGCGCTGATATTCTTTTTGATGACCACGTGGCGGCAGGGCCGCGAGGCGCTGCTGCGCGTGCTGGAGCGCGACACGTTCTCGCTGACGAGCTTCATCGGCCAGGTTCACAACAAGACGCGGGTGCCCGGCACTGCCGTCTATGTGACCAGCCGAGTCGACGTCGTGCCGGTGCCGCTCCTGCACAACCTCAAACACAACAAGGTGCTGCACGAGCGCATCGTCTTGCTGCGCGTGCTGACCGAGAATATTCCGCGCGTGGCGACCGGAAGCCGCATCGAGATCGTCGATCTCGCCGACGAGTTCCACTCCATCACCGCGCGCTACGGCTTCATGGAACAGCCGAACATTCCGCGGGCGCTCGAAGACTGCCGCGCCAGGGACCTGGTTTTCGCGATGATGGATACGTCGTTCTTCGTCGGCCGGGTCTCGATCGTCGCCGCCAGACACTCGCGCTTCGGCGCCTTCAGGCGCCAGGTGTTCGACTTCATGCATCGCAATGCGCTGCCGGCGACCGAGTTCTTCCGCATCCCGCCCAACCGCGTGATCGAGCTCGGCGGGCAGGTCGAGATGTAGCCGGCGGTGCGATCGCTGCATGAGACGACGGCAATTCATCAGTTTGCTCGTGGCCGCGGCCGCGTGGCCGCTTGCCGCACGCGCGCAGCCGGCGCCGGCGTCGCCGCTGTGCGGATCGATTGGCGTTCGGGTCCATCCGGTGACGACGGCGTTCGCCCAAAGCCTCGGCATGACGGAGCCCTATGGAGCGATCTTCGGCCAGCCCCGCCCGGGCAGCCCCGCCGCGAAAGCGGGGATCGAGCGCTACGACGTCGTCACCGCAATCGAGGGCGTACCGCTTCGGAGCGCCGGCGATTTTGCCCCGGCAATTGCAAAAATCGCGCCCGGAACCGTCATTCATCTCACCACATGGCGGAGCCGCCAATTAATGCAAGCGCGCGTGATCGTTGGCTCGGTTAGCTGCGGCAGCGGGCCGGCGAAAGTTCGCTGATCGCCATCGTCGCTTGCTATTTGACCTGTCTTCAAAACCGCTGGGACAGGCCAACAAACACCTGGATATTCGGCGTCGCGTTGGTGAGGCCAACATCGGCGCCGAAATCGACCTGCAGATTGGGTCGAACCACCCAGGCCACCGCCGTGTCGAAGCTCAATTGCGTGGTCTTTTGCGCCGGATCATCGTTGTAGTCGGACCACAATTCCAGATACAACGTGACGTCCTTGACGACCGGCCGGCTGATATTCACGAGATTGATGAAGTTGGCGTGGCGGCCGTTGTCGGCGCTATTCTTCAGCGCATCAACCTCGGAATTGAACACCAGCGTGAAGTCGTCTGGCAGGCTGATCGAAACCGGCGCGATCAGGCCGCCCTCGGTGGCGCCGTTGCCGATTCCCGCCGGCGCCGCCGGCGCCTTGACGTAGGGAATCAGCGCCAGCGCGCTTTTGCCGCCGTCGTTTCCCCAGAGATTGACCTTGGCGCGGATGAACACGTCGCCGATACCCCAGATCGTGCTCGAAGCGTTGGTCGCGGCATTGAAGGTGCGGACACCGACCAATGTCGGGGCGTTGATCTCAAGATCAGTGTTGTTGGTGACACCGACCTTGAAGGTCGGATTGGGCGCCAGAAGCGTATTGATGCTGATCGGGCCGGTTGCCTGGGTGGCAAAATTGACAAGGTCGGTCTCGTATTGGAAGTGACCGGCATCGACCGTATATGGCGAGTTCGCCTTTGGCGGACGATCGGTGTTGAAGTCGCGCAACTGATCGGTCGGCACTGGGTTCAGGAGCCAGTACTGGCTCTTGTCCGGTTGCGACGCCGATTGCGCGAGCGCCGGCGCCGCGGCGCTGGCGGCCAGCCAAAATCCCAGGCTCGCTAAAGCTCTGGTCCCGATTTGCATGGGCCCCGGTTCCCCGGCGACGAGGATACCGGGATTTTGCTGCGGACTCCAGATGGGCTTTCGTTGGCGGCATTCGGACCAGTCAAGGTAACGTGCGTGCGGCGGATCGCTCGATGCCGGCGGCTTCGGCGCAACGCCGACGTCATATTTTGGCAGCGATTGATTCAAGTTCGACGTTGGCCGCTGGAAGCGCCGGTCCCTCAAGCGTTTATCGTGTGGTAGTGTGCCCGCGACGACGCCTTGTCTTCAAGCTGTGGGAAGGCAATGAAAGCGCGCTCCAGGGCCGGCACAACCGGCAAATCGCGCCGCCGCAAAGCGGCAAAGTCGCCGCGCCGTGACGCGCCGAAGCCTGCGTCCGCGTCCGCCTCGACCGAAGGAGAGATCGCGCGGCTTACCCGCGAACTGACCGAAGCGCTGGAGCAGCAGGCGGCCACTTCGGAAGTGCTTAACGCTATCAGCCGCTCGACCTTCGACCTCCGGACTGTTCTGAACACCCTTGTGGAAACCGCGGCGCGCCTCTGCAAAGCAGACAAGGTGCAAATCCTGCTTCCCAGCGACAATACAAATCGGGTCTATTCCGCCGGGAGCTTCGGCTATTCCGCCGAATATAATGAATATCTCAAAACCATCACGTTTGCACCGGGGCGGGAGGGTGTCGCTGGACGCGTTTTGCTGGAGCGCAAGCCGGTGCAGATCGTCGATGTCTTGGCCGACCCCGAATACAGCTTGCGGGAGGTTCAGCGATTGGGCGGGTTTCGTACCCACCTCGGTCTGCCGCTGCTTCGCGAGGATAACGTGATCGGCGTGCTTCTTGTCAGTCGCCCGGTCGTTGAGCCGTTTGACAATAAGCACATCGAGCTGTTGGGCACTTTCGCCGCCCAGGCCGTCATCGCCATCGAGAACGCGCGGCTGCTCAACGAGCTGCGCCAGCGCACGAGCGACCTTACCGAAGCGTTGGAGCAGCAAAGAGCCACATCCAATTTGCTCCAGGTGATTAGTGGCTCTCTAGGCAATCTGGAACCGGTATTCCAAGCGATGCTTGAGAATGCGGTCACGATCTGCGGCGCAAACTTTGGCAACATGTTTCTGTACGAGAACGATGCGTTCCGTACCGTCGCGATGTACAACGCGCCGGAAGCGTACGCCAAGGCTCGCACGAGCGGGCCATTTCGTCCGCCGCCTGAGAGCGGCCTCGCTCGCCTCGCCGTAACAAAGGAAGTCTTTCACGTCGCCGACACGCGTAAGTTGGAGGGATACGCTAATCGTGATCCATTCTTCGTCGCCGCCGTAGAGTTGGCTGGAATACGCACGTTAATCACCGTGCCGTTGCTCAAAGAGGGTCATTTGATCGGCGCCATAACCATTTATCGGCAGGAAGTGCGCCCATTCACCGACAAGCAGATCGAGTTGGTTGAGAACTTCGCGGCTCAAGCCGTGATCGCCATCGAGAACGCGCGGCTGCTCAACGAATTGCGCAAGCGCACCGACGAACTCGAAACATCGCTGGAATACCAGACCGCAACGAGCGATGTGCTCAAGGTCATCAGCCGATCGGTTTTCGATTTGCAGAAGATATTGGAGTTCGTCGCGGAAACCGCGGCGCGACTTTGTGCGGCCAAACAAGTCGGCATCCTTCTCCTGGAAGATAACGTCTACCGTTTTACCATCGGTTTCGGGCTCACTCCTGCCTATCGCGAAATCGAGGAACGGCTGGCACTCGAGCCCGCGCCGGATACGCTCGTCGGGCGTGTGGCGCTCGAAGGTGAAACTGTGCATATCGTCGATGCCTTGAGCGACCCGCACTATGGTCCGAAGGACGATATTCGGGCCGCGCAGGTTCGCACCATCCTTGGGGTGCCGTTGACCCGCGAGGGCAAGGTGGTCGGCGTCATCGCTCTGGCGCGTGAAACCGTGTCGTCCTTCAGCAGCGAACAGATCGAGCTGGTCCGGACATTCGCTGACCAAGCAGTCATTGCCATCGAGAACGCGCGACTGCTCGACGAGTTGCGCCAAAGGACCAATGACCTGACGGAGTCCCTTGGGCAGCAAACGGCCACTTCGGAAGTTCTCCAAGTCATCTCAAGCTCTCCGGGTGAGCTCGACCCAGTGTTCGCTGCAATGTTGGCCAGTGCCACGCGCATTTGCGAAGCAGAGTTTGGCAATTTTTTCCTTCGTGAGGGAGAGGCCTTCCGCGCGGTCGCCTGGCATGGTGAGCCGAAATATGTCGAGAATTGGCGGGGGGAGGCGCTGATTATTAAGACCGATGTCGCGGACATCCCTCTCGCCCGCGTTGCGGCTACGAAGCAACGTGTTCACGTCGCGGACCTCACGCAGGAAACAGCCTACAAGGCGGGTTTTGCGCCTCTTGTCACGCTCGTTGACAGGGGCGGCGCCCGAACCCTTCTCATCGTGCCAATGCTCAAGGAGCAGACCTTGGTCGGCGCGATCACCATCTATCGTCAGGAAGTCCGCCCGTTCACCGACAAGCAGATTCAACTGGTGGAGAACTTCGCTGCGCAAGCGGTGATTGCTATTGAGAACGCCCGCCTGCTGCGCGAACTTCGCGAGCGAACCGCAGAGGTTGAGAAATTAAACCAGCAACTCGAGCAGCGCGTCACCGACCAGGTCGGCGAGATCGAGCGCATGGGCCGGCTGCGCCGCTTCCTGCCGCCGCAGGTCGCCGACCTGATCGTCGCATCCGGCACGGAGAAGCAGCTTGAAAGCCACCGCCGCGAGATCACCGCGCTATTCTGCGATTTGCGCGGCTTCACCGGCTTCTCCGAAAGCGCGGACCCCGAAGACGTCATGGCCTTGCTCCGCGACTATCACGCGGCGATCGGCGAAATCATCATCAAATACAGCGGCACGCTGGAGCGTTATGCCGGTGACGGCGTGATGGTGGTGTTCAACGATCCAGTCCCGGTGGATAAGCCGGCGCTGCAGGCCGTGCTGATGGCGCTCGACATGCGCACCGCCATTGGCGCCTTGACCGACAAGTGGCGTCGGCTTGGGCACGACATCGGGTTCGGCATCGGCATTGCGCACGGCTTCGCCACGCTCGGCACCATCGGCTTCGAGGGCCGTTTCGACTATGCGGCGATCGGCACGGTATCGAACGTCGCCTCGCGGCTGTGCGATGAAGCAAAGCCCGGGCAGATCCTGATCAGCCCGCGCGTGTTCATGGCGGTCGAGGATGCCGTCACCGTCGAGCAAGTCGGCGAGTTTGCGCTCAAGGGCATTCGGCGACCGTTGGCGGCTTACAATGTGCTCGCCGCCCTGTCGTGAGGCCTGACGCCATGAAGCGATGCGGGGCTAGCTGAGCGACGGCCAGCGGTGGGCGAAGCCAAGATTTTCCTGCAGCGTATAGGCGAAGCGGAGCAGCGTATCTTCCTCAAATGGACGCCCGATGATCTGAAGACCGACCGGCAGGCCGGAACTTGTCCAGCCGCACGGGATCGACAGCGCCGGCAGGCCGAACAACGACATTGTTGCGGTGGGCGCCATGTAATCGATGATGCTCGCCATCGGCTTGCCGTCGATGAAGAGAACATCGCCTTGATCATTCGGAAATGCGGCGATGCTGGTCGTGGCGCAGAGCAGGATATCGAACTGACGGAAGAAATCGGCCACGTTGGTCCAGATGCGGCTGCGCTGTTCCTCCGCCATAAGGTATTGGTCGGCCGACACGCCGACGCCGCGCTCGACATTCCACACCACGCTCGGTGTCAGTTTGTCGCGGTCGCTTTCGAGATGATGGCCGAGGGTGCGGTAAAGCAGCGGGCCCCGCAATCGCATGAAAACGTCCATGGCGCCTCGGAAGTCAGGGCAAGCCTCGTCGACGCGGCCGTAAAGCCCGGCGACCTTCGCCACCGCCGCTTCGAGCACCGGCCGCACATCACGGCTGATCGGCACAATGCCCAGGTCGAGCTTCGCCGCAATTTTGAGATCAGGCACAGGCTCCGGCTGAAAGTCCGGAAACGCAAATGCTTCAGCCCGCAGCGACGTCGGATCGCCAAGATCAGGACCGGCAACGACCGACAGGAGAAGCGCGACGTCTTCCACGCCGCGCGCCAATATCCCGTGGACGTTGAGGTCGTCCCACAACAACGTCTTGGTCGGATTGGCGACCCGGCCGGCGGTCGGGCGCAGTCCGACGACACCGCTAAGGCTCGCGGGCATGCGGCAAGAGCCGCCAAAATCCGTGCCATGGGCAATGGCCGCCATGCCGGTGCACACGGCGACCGCCGAGCCGCCGCTCGAACCGCCGCTGGTCCGGCTCGGGTCGTAAGGATTAGCGGTTGGGCCGGTCAGACGGTTCTGGCAGATCGCGCCAAAGCCGAATTCAGGCGTCGTGGTCTTGCCGATGAGCACGCCGCCGGCCGCGAGCGTGCGGCTGACGAAAAGCTCGTTGGCTGTCGGCGTGTCGTTGGCGTGCACCAGCGAGCCGTAGGTCGTTCGCACGCCCGCGGTCGCAATCAGATCTTTGAAGGCGATAGGAAGCCCGTGCAGCGGTCCGCGTTGCGACGCGGGCAAAGCGTCAAGCCGCTCTGCTTTCCGGCGTGCGCCGACTTCATCGATTGTCATGAAGGCGCACAGCGGTCCGTTGAAGCCTTCAATTCGTTCCAGCGCCGCGTCGACGAGATCGGCGGCGCGAATTGTTCCCGCCCGCGTTTGCTTTGCGGCCTCGACGGCCGAAAGCGTCGCCAGGACGCCCATGCACGCCTCACTTTGCTATTCGAATGTGTTTCCCGCGCCGCCAGTGCGCGATCGGTTCAATGCATAGCCGATGAGCGAGCGTACGCCCCGCGGTAAGCTTGGCAAGACCGCGCGGATTGCGAACACGTGGCTACTCGCGCAGTTTCAATAGAGAAAGGCGGGCTCTGGTCCAAGGCCCCATCGCCCGCTAGAACACTCGTTCGACGCGGAAGCTACCCCATGGCGGTCCTTGCCGAGCCATCCATCGAAGTGACCGACGACCGGCTGGCGGCGCGCAATG
Source organism: uncultured Alphaproteobacteria bacterium (assembly GCA_963804405.1). Classification (GTDB taxonomy): domain Bacteria; phylum Pseudomonadota; class Alphaproteobacteria; order Rhizobiales; family Xanthobacteraceae; genus BOG-931. Next base: position 8,708 of record CAWDQG010000046.1, read on the forward strand.
CGCTGGTGCTGGCGGTGGCGCAGGCGCTCGCCGGCGGCAACCTCACCGTGATCGTGGCGACCGGCGGCATTGTCGGGTCAATTCTCGCGCCCGATCCGGTGCTGGCGACGCTGCCGATCAGCGTCATGGTCGTCGGCATGTGGCTCGGCACGCTTGCCGGTCGGGATGCTGGCCAAGGCCTTCGGGCGCCGCTTCGCGTTGCAAGCCGGCTCGGTGTTGGGCGTGCTGTCGGGCGTCATCGCCTGCGTCGCCATGCTCCGGGGATCGTTTTTGTTGCTGCTCCTCGGTGCGCTGTGCGGGGGTCTCTACGCCGCCGCGCATCAATCCTATCGCTTCGCCGCCACCGACACCGCGAGCGCTGACTTCCGCGCCAAGGCCGTGTCCTGGGTCCTGGCCGGCGGCGTGTTTGGCGCCGTGATCGGGCCGCAGCTGGTCATTCTCACCAAAGATGTGTGGCCGCCTTATCTGTTTGCCGGAACGTATCTGGCGCAAGCGGCTTGTGCGCTCCTTGCCGGCGCCGTGCTGACATTGCTGAAACTGCCGAAGCCGGTGAGCGGTGCAGACCTTCGCCGACGGCCGGCCGCTCGCCGAGATCGCCGGCAACCCGCGCTTTATCATCGCCGTCACCTGCGGGCTGGCGAGCTATGGCGTGATGAACCTGATGATGACCTCGGCGCCGCTCGCCATGGTGATGTGCAACCACTCGGTCGGCGACGCCGCGCTCGGCATCCAATGGCATGTGATCGGCATGTATGCGCCGAGCTTCTTCACCGGCGCGCTGATCGCGCGGCTCGGGCTGCGCGCCATCATGGCGATCGGGCTTCTGCTGATCATCGCCGCCGCGGCGGTCGGCTACGCCGGCATGGGATTGTGGAATTTCTGGGTGGCGCTGGTGTTCCTCGGCGTCGGCTGGAACTTCTGTTTCATCGGCGCGACCACGCTGGTCACCGAATGCCACGGTCCGCACGAGCGCAACAAGGTGCAGGCCGTCAACGACTTTCTGATCTTCGGCGCGATGGCGATCGCCTCGTTCGCCTCCGGCGCCTTGCTGACGCGCTACGGCTGGACCGCGATCACCGAGCTGGTGTTCCCGGTCATCGTGGTGGCGGGGATATTGCTGGCGTGCGGCTCATTCACTCGCCGGCCGGAGCCGGTGTGACCATGACGCAGCTTTGTTTGCGCAAGACTTGCTCAAGGACGACCCGCCTCGCGGACGATTTGCGCATTCTCGCCGAGCTTGAGCGCAAGGTGTTGTGGCTGGCGAGCTGGACCATCCATCACGCCAATCACTTGCGCGACAATATCCGACGGACTGAAGGTCGGCGGCCACCAGGCGTCGTCGTCGTCGGTCGCCTCGATCATGACCGCGCTTTATTTCCACACGCTGCGCCCGGCCGATCGCGTCGCCGTCAAGCCGCACGCCGCGCCGATCTACCACGCCATCCAATACCTGTTCGGGACGCCAAAGCCGCGACAAGCTGGAAAATTTCCGCGCCTATAAGGGCGCGCAATCCTATCCGTCGCGCACCAAGGATTCAGACGACGTCGACTTCTCGACCGGCTCGGTCGGCTTGGGCGTGGCGCAGACGCTGTTTGCTTCGCTGGTGCAGGATTACGTGCGCGCTCACGGCTGGGGCCTCGAGCGTCCCGAGGGCCGCATGATCGCGCTCCTCGGCGACGCCGAGCTCGACGAGGGCAATATCTTCGAAGCCTTGCTGGAAGGCTGGAAGCAGGGGCTGCGCAATTGCTGGTGGATCGTCGACTACAACCGCCAGAGCCTCGATGCGGTGGTGCGCGAGGGTCTATGGGAGCGCTACGAAAATCTGTTCCGCAATTTCGGCTGGGATGTCGTCGTTCTCAAATACGGCTCGCTGCAGCAAGCGGCGTTCGCCGAGCCGGGCGGCGAGGTGCTGCGCCGCTGGATCGATTCCTGCCCGAACCAGCTTTATTCCGCGCTGGTGTTCCAGGGCGGCGCGGCTTGGCGAAAACGCCTGACCGACGAGATCGGCGACCAGGGACCGGTCACGAAGCTGATCGAGTCGCGCAGCGACGACGCGCTGGCGGCGCTGATGAGCAATCTCGGCGGCCACGATCTGCGCGCGATCATCGACGCCTTCGACGCGATCGACCACGACCGGCCGGTCTGCTTCATCGCCTACACGATCAAAGGCATCGGCCTGCCGTTCGCCGGTCACAAGGACAATCATTCCGGCCTGATGACGCCGGCGCAGATGGAAAGTTTTCGCGCGGCGATGAATATCCGGCCGGGTCACGAATGGGACGCGTTCGAAGGCTTGAGCGAGCCGGCCGAAAACATCCAGGCATTCTTCAGCCGTGTTCCGTTTGCCGCCGGCGGCGAGCGCCGCCTGCAGGCGGCGCGGATCGAGGTGCCGGACGAGCTGCCAGTCACGATCCAACCAAAAATGTCGACGCAGGTCGGGTTTGGCGCGCTGCTCAACGAGATCGCGCGCGGCACCACGCCGTTTGCGGCGCGCATCGTCACCGACCTCGCCGGACGTGACGGTCTCGACCAATCTCGGGCCCTGGGTCAATCGCCGGCGGCTGTTCGCGCGCGAAGCGATGGCCGATACCTTCAAGGGCGAGCGCATTCCGTCGACCTTCACCTGGGAATTCTCGCCGAGCGGGCAGCATATCGAGCTCGGCATCGCCGAGATGAATCTGTTCATTCTGCTCTCGGCGCTCGGCCTGTCGCACACCATCAACGGCGAGCGGCTGCTGCCGATCGGCACGCTGTACGATCCATTCATCGCCCGCGGCCTCGATGCGCTCAATTATGCCTGTTACCAGGACGCGCGCTTCATCGTGGTGGCGACGCCGTCGGGCATCACGCTTGCGCCGGAAGGCGGCGCGCATCAATCGATCGCCGAGCCGCTGATCGGCATGGCGCAGGATGGCCTCGCGGCGTTCGAGCCGGCCTTCGTCGATGAGCTTGCCGCCATCCTGGCGTTCTCGCTCGATTACATTCAGCGAGACGGGGAGGGCGAAGCCGAGCGAGCGCAACTGGCTGCGCGACGAGACCGGCGGCTCGGTCTATCTGCGGCTTTCCACCCGGCCGATCGAGCAGATCAAGCGCCCGATGACGGTGGCCCTGCGCCAGGCGATTGTCGACGGCGCTTATTGGCTGCGCGAGCCCGGGCCCAACTGCCAGGTGGTCGTTGCCTATACCGGCGCGTTGGCGCCGGAGGCGATCCATGCCGTCGGGCTGATGGCGGAGGACCGGCGCGACGTCGGGCTCTTGGCCGTTACGTCCGCCGACCGGCTCAATGCCGGCTGGACCGCCGCCTGCCGCGCGCGGGAGCGCGGGCTTGTCCATGCCCGCTCCCATGTTGAGCGCCTGTTTGCGGGCCTGCCGCCCCATTGCGGCATCGTCAGCGTGCTCGACGGGCATCCGGCGACGCTGGCCTGGCTCGGCGCTGTGCGCGGCCACAAGGTCCGGCCGCTCGGCGTCGAGCATTTCGGCCAGACTGGTTCGATACCCGATCTCTACCGGCACTACGGAATCGACGCCAACGCCATCATCGCCGCGGCGCAGGCGATCGCGCCGGGCGGCCCCATTCGTTATCTCGGTGTGGCGTAAGCGGGCGCCTTCACCTAAAATCCGCGGAATCTCGCAGACGGAGAAGTCATATGGACGACCGCACCGCAGATTTGAATGCGATCAGCAACGAAACCGCGCTGCGCGGCCTCTACCAGCCGCCGATGGAACTGTCGCTGCTCAAGCAGCTTGATCATCTCGATCCCCATTGCCGCAACTTCCTGGCGCACTCGCCATTTTGCGTCATTGCCTCGACGCGGACGGGGAAGGGAACCGACGTCAGCCCGCGCGGCGATGCGCCCGGTTTCGTGCAGGTGCTTGACGATTACACCATCGCCATCCCGGACCGGCCCGGCAACAACCGCCTCGACACCATGTCGAACATCGTCGCCGACGCCGAGGTCGGCCTGTTGTTCTTTATTCCCGGCATCGACGAGACCTTGCGCATCAACGGCACGGCGCGGCTGTCGCAGGACCGTGAGCTTCTCGCCGCCGCCGCCGTCAATGGTCGCGAGCCCCGGCTGATGATCATGGTGACGGTGCGCGAGGCCTTCCTGCATTGCGGCAAAGCGCTCAAGCGCTCAAAACTCTGGCACGATGACTACCGGATCGACAAACGCGACTTCCCGTCGCTCGGACGCATGATCGTCGAGCAGACCAAGCCCGCGAATGTGACCATCCAGCAGGCAGACGAGGTCGTCGAAGAGGGCTATCGCAACAAGCTCTATTGATCTCCGGCCGCGAAAAAACAACCGCGGCCAATCACTTCGGCTGATCGCCCGGTCGGAAAGTCATCAGCTTGTCAGGCAATTTCGCTATCAAATCAGCTTCGGCGTGATGTTGATAATGAAACTTGGCTGCTGTCTTCGGTTGCGATAGCGACCATTCGGTTGCCTTCCGCGATTGACTTGCTCGACCTCGACAATACTATTGAGCCTGCGCGCGCGCGTTACACGCACGGGTAGTCGAAGGGGGAGGGGACGCGCCGGGGCAGCACTTTACGTGGAGGGCATCCAATGAAGTCCGCACTCATTTGGAAGAAATCCGCACTTTGGAAAATTCCGGCTGTCGCAGTGTTTTTGGTCGGATCTTTTGTGGTCGGGTCTTGGGGCCCGGCGTCGGCTGATACCAGCGACGTCAAACTTCCGCCCCCGTGGTACCGTTGATAAAGTACTGTGTTGAATTGGAGATGTGCAGGTCGGATTTGGTTGCTGCTGCCGTTGGCGGGCGGCGACATCACTTACCGGACGAGGTACGACAGTCACGTACTTGGGTAAACGACGGCGGCCGACCTGTTCGGCGGTACATGGCTAGAGATAGTTCGAGAGGGTCTTGAGGTTCTGCACAGTGGCCGCGAGATGGAACTCGTCGCGTGCACCGGAGAATCCTCGTAGACGCATGCGCTCGAAACGGTGATGGGTTTTCAGGTGCGCAAAGCGCATCTCGATTTTTTTGCGCTGGTTGCTCGATTGACCAAACTCAGGGGTGTCCGTAAGTGAGCGGGCATAATCGCGTGCTTCTTCGTTGATGTCGCGGGCGATCTTCCTGAATGGCGCGCGGGTGCATTGTTTCTTGAGCTGCGAACGCGGCAGTCTCCTGGGTGGGACAAATAATTCCTGGCTCGGCCATCATGGACGGTTCCCGATGTCCTCAACGGTCGACCGTTGGGACAGATATAGATGTCGCGCGCAGCGTCGTAGGCAAAGTCGAGACGGGGGAACATGCCGTCAGTCCGCTCGTATCCTTCCTTCACCGGAATATGCGGGGTGATGTCCCTGTCTAGGAGCCAGGCCAGCAGCTTGCCTGTCCCATAAGCGGTATCGGCCGCGAGCCGTCGGGGCTTCAGGCCGAAGATCGTTTCGGTTCGATTGATCATCGTCCTGGTGCCGCAACCTCGTCATAGGTGCGCGCTGGCGTTGCCTCGACATCGACGACGACTGCATGCTCGACATCGATCATGTAGTTGAGCCCGTAGCCAAACTGGACCGCTTGTTCGCCTTCGCGGTCCAGGCTGAGCGGGGTCACTTGGAGAGATCGCCTTCGGCAGCTTACGGTTGGCTTCCGGATCTTCGTCCTCGAGACGCGAAGGAACTCCGCGGCAGCCCTTGTCTGCCGCTCCGGCAGGGATGAATAGATCTCACCGGGTGATTTGCCATGATAACGGCTGGCGTCGGCCTCCATGACGCTGGCATCGACGGCGAAGCCCTCACCTTTAGCCAGACCAGCATCCATGCAGGCCCGTACCACCGCTTCAAAGACCTGGCGCAGCAGGTTGCTGTCGCGGAAACGGCCATGGCGGTTAACCGAGAATGTCGAGTGATCAGGCACCTTGTCGTCAAGATTGAGCCGACAGAACCACCGATAAGCCATGTGCATTTCGACTTCCTCGTACAGCCGCCGCTCGAAGCGGATGCCGTAGCAGTAGCCGATGATCAACATTCGGATCATAAGCTCGGGATCAATCGAAGGCCGGCCAATGTCGCTATAGAACGGTGCCAGCTTCTCCCGCAGCTCAACCAGTATCCGGGTCACAACCGGATTAATCCGGCGCAACAGATGGCCCGCTGGGATGCGCCTTTCCAGGTTGAACAGGTAAAATAACTGGCTCTGATGCCGTTTGTTGAACGATCATGACAAACCTCCGTGCTCAATGCAGCAGCAGAGGAATACTGTTCGCAAAAATCAGAGTTTTTAACCGGTGGTGATCGGCAAATCCGGCAAGCACTGCAAGGACGATCCGCACTGCTTCAATCGCTATCACTACGCCATCAAGCCGGCGGCGCACGTCAATCCGGGTCAGCTTTTCGTTTTGGAGACGCGCGACGCGCTTGATTCCGACCTGACGTTCGACTCCAAGGCGCAGGATCTGGCGGCGGTCAATCTCAACCTGGTGCACCCGCTCACCGGACCAGTCTATATCGAAGGCGCGAAACGCGGCGATGCGCTTGCCGTCACCATCATCGACATCGCGCCAGACGATTTCGGCTACACCACGATCGTGCCGGGCTTCGGCTTCCTGCGCGACATATTCAAGGATCCTTTCATTATTCACTGGGAGCTGAATCGCTTCGAAGCGCGGTCGAAGGATCTCCCCGGCATCGCTGTTCCGATGAACGCGTTCATGGGCACCGTCGGCGTGCTGCCGGGCAAGCCGGAAATCGACAAATGGCTCAAGCGCGAGAAGGCGCTGGCCGATGCCGGCGGCGCGGCACTGACGCCGCAGCCAGTTGATGCCCTTCCGTCGGACATTTGCGGCACCAACGGCACCGCCAAGGACGAATGCGTGCGCACAGTTCCGCCGCGCGAGAATGGCGGCAATCTCGACACCAAGGAAACCGTGGTCGGCACGACGCTGCTGTTCCCCTGCTTCGTCGACGGTTGCGGCCTGTTCGCCGGCGATGTGCACTACGCCCAGGGCGGCGGCGAAGTCTGCGGCACCGCCATCGAGATGGGCGCCAAAGTGACGATGCAGGCCAAGATCATGCCGGGCATGGCGTCGCTGCTGTCGACCATGCATTTCGAAGGCGGCGCGCAGCTCAAGCAACTTGCTCCTTCGAGCTTCTACGCCATCTCAGGCCTGCCGCTGAAGCCCGAGGGTGAGCTGCCGGTATTCTCCACCTATCTGGGCGGTCAGAAGATCGCGCCGCTCGCCAACCTGTCCGAGGACGTTAGCCTGGCGGCGCGCAACGCCACGCTCAACATGATCGACTTCCTGGTCAAGGAGAAGGGGCTCAGCCGCGAGCAGGCCTATACGCTGGTCAGCGTCGCCGTCGATCTCAATATCGCGCAGCTAGTCGACGTGCCGAACCTCGGCGTCACGGCGATCCTCAACCGCGACATCTTCAAGCCGTAGCAAGACGGCTGCGGCAGGCGCGGCGGCACCACCGCCGCGCTATACTGGTGAGTATGAAGCGGCGCGCGTTGCTGACGTTGGGTGCGGGTGCGGCGGCGTTTGTTCTCGCCGGACCCAGGCCGGCGCCTGCGATCTCCACCGACGGTCACGAAGCTTTGGCAGGCCGGGGCCCGCGTGGGCGCAGGCTTGTCGACCTCAATCCCGACCGGATGTGGCCGACCTATCGGCGCTATCATCTCCTGATCGTCAGTCAGCGTGACGATGAGAAGAGCGGCGCTTTGACCGCGGCGGTGGTCGACGTGCTGTCGCGCTATCTGCCCAGCTCTCGGCCCCAGTTGGTCCGCGCCGCCGACTCGCGGCGCATCGGCGTGCTGATCGCCACCGATCAACAAGACGTCGCGATCATGCAGGCGCAGAGCGCCGAGGCGCTGTTTCAGGCCAAGCCGCCGTTCGAAGATATCCCCAACGCGCCGCTCCGAATCATCGTTTCGTTCGGCAATCATGTTTTCGTCTGCCGGCCAAATTTCCTGGCGAGTCACGCCTATCTGCTGGCGAAGACTTTGGCCGAGCATGCGGAGGGGCTGCCGGCACCCGCCGTCGCGCCAAACGGCGTCGTCCCGGCGCATCCGGGCGCGCGGGCGTTTTTTGCCGGTGACGAGATGCCGAATGACTGAACGCGGTCGGCACAGCCGGCTCTGGCCGCGTCGACGATGGCGCGTAAACCGCCGCGCCGCCGGTCAGGCCTGGCTCTCACTCTTTTTGTTATGGTCCTTTTTCTGTGCAGCCCGCGCACCGGCGCCGCGCACGAAACCATCGATACTGAGCGAGTGAACGCGATCCTCGCCGCCACCGATGCTGCCGCCTCGCGCGCCAAAAGCGCCGCCGGATCGCCGACGGAGGCGGAGGCGATGTTTGCGCTCGGCATGATGCAGGTCGAAGCGACCGCAACCCTCAACCGCGACCTTGCCGCCCACAGCGGGCGGCTCACGTTCAACGGCGAATTACTGCGGAAGGCGCTCGACCAGCGCCACCTGGCGCCCCGGTTCGACGAGGCCATCGGCCGCTATCGCCTGCCGACGGCTTCGCTCGAGCAGGCGCTTCGCCTTCGCCGCAAGCGCCGGACGCGCCGCGCGCGCGGTTCGAGCTTCTCAAAGCCGGCTTCTACGAGAGCTTCGTGCTCGATCCCTTCCAGCTGGTCGGCATGAGCTTCGACGATCTTGATCGGCAGATCGCTCGAGGCCAAAGCGTTGGCGTCGGCGCTCGCCGGTCCAGGACGACGCTGAAGAGGCGGCGTTCATTCACGCCATCGATCTGGCGCGGGCCGCGCGGCTCGTCGGTGAGCCGCAGGCGGCGCGCGCCTATGCCGGCAAGGCGCGCACCGCGCTGGCGGCGTTCGCCGAAGCCTACCCGCAGAGCATGCGCGCGGCGTCCGCTTCCGTCATCCTCAAAGGCCTCGGCGGCGCCGAATGATCTGCGGCCGCGATGAGCCGCGCCATGAGGCAGGCGGTACGCCGCGCAATTGTTCGTCGCGGGCGTGGCGCTCGCCGTGAGCGCAACGTCGCCGGCGCTGGCTCACAATGCCGGAGTCAGACCTCGCGCATCGTCGATCCACGGCCGCACGGTCGAAATCGAAATCAATGCGCTTGGGCGGGACTACGAACAGGCGGCCGGTATTCGCATCGCCGACAAGTCGGGAGAGGTCAATCCGGTCGCGCTGGCGGTGATGGCGCCGTCCATTCTCAAGTATGTTGGCGACCATGTTGCCGTGTTCGGCCGGAGATCAACGCTGTACGCCGGAACCGGGAACGGCCAAGGCAGCCGACACCCACGTTGTGGTGACGATGGCGTGGCGCTGTCCGCCGGGACGGCGACCTGCGCTATCGCGTGACGCTCTTTCAAGATGTCGATCCCCCAGCGCGGCACGTGGCTCTCATCGCGGCCGAGGGCGGCGAGCGCGAACTTGCGCTTGACAAAAATGCACCGGAGATCGCGCTCGCTGGCGCCGCACCGTCAGTGCTGCAAGTGGTCGGGCGGTTTATCCAAGCCGGCATCGAGCACATCTTCCTCGGCTATGACCACATCGCGTTCTTGCTGGCTGTGATTTTCTGGGGCCAACGTTTATGGCCCTTGGTCAAGGTGGTGACGGCCTTCACCATTGCCCATTCGATAACGCTATCGCTTGCAGCGCTGCAGATCTTCTTACGATCCCCTCGGCAATCGGAGTCGAACCGGCGGATCGCCGCGTCGATCATGTTTGTCGCCGCCGAGAACTTCTTCCTTCGCGTCACAACGTCGACGGCCGCTGGCCGTGTGACGTTTGTCTCTTCGGGCTTGTTCACGGCTTCGGCTTTGCCAGCGCGCTGTCGTGAGATCCGGGCTGCCGACAGAATGCGCTCGTGCCGGCGCTGGCGGCGTTCAATATCGGCGTCGAGATCGGCCAGATCGTGATCGTTGCACTGGATCTTCCCGCTGCTGTTGCTGTCTGACCGCATCGGCCGCAGCGCCGCCGCTCCACAAAGGGCCGCCATCCGGCTTTGGTGTATTCCTGCTCGGCGGTGATTTTGGCGCTCGGTCTTTAACTGGCTGATTGAGCGCACGGTGTTCGCGTAGCTCGCCGGGCATTTTTTAGTTCGTCTGGCGCCGCGCGGCTCGTCAATCGCGTCTTTTGTGGCTCAGTGCCAGCGATCGCACGTATCTGAGGTTGGGCGACCGCCCCGTTTTGATGGATCAGGCGTGGCCCACAACCGAGCCCAAAAAACAGACCGGCACGCTGCTGCCTTACCTGCTGCTGTGCGCGTTCATCCAGCCGTCGTCGTGAGCGTTTAGTCAAAATCAACTGAAAGACTGCTTCGAGCTGATATCCGCCGCCCAAGCGACGCGACGGCGCAGAGGCGGCTTGGCGTGGTTGGCCCGGCCGGATATGTTGCCGCCGACCCGCGGAGCATGGCCGCAATGCAGCAAATTGCGGACTGGCTTTCGAAGCTCGACCTCGGCCAATACGCGCAACGCTTTGCCGAGAACGCAATCGATGTCTCCGTGCTCGGCTACCTCACCGACGAAGACCTTAGGGAGCTTGGCGTCCCGCTCGGGCATCGGCGCAAGATCCTGGCGGCCATCAACCGGCCCGCCGAGTTGATCGAGGCGGCTCGACGCGGCGGCAACGCGCATCGAAACAAAGCCCACGAGGCGCCCGAGCGACGCTACGTCACGGTGCTGTTTTCCGACTTAGTCGGCTCGACGGCGCTGTCTGCGCGCCTCGACCCGGAAGATCTGCGCGAGGTGATTTCAGCCTACCAGAACTATGCTCGCAGAAACCGTGCGCCGCTTCGACGGGTTCATTGCCAAGTTCATGGGTGACGGCCTCCTCGTCTATTTCGGCTACCCGGAGGCGCACGAGGACGACCCCGAACGGGCGGTGCGGGCAGGGCTGGAATTAATCACCGCGGTCGGCGGCCTGCAAACGCACGCACCGTTGCAGAGCCCGCATCGGCATCGCCACCGGCTTGGTGGTGGTCGGCGACCTGATCGGATCGGGCGCCGCGCAGGAGCAGGCGATCGTCGGCAAGACGCCGAACCTGGCAGCGCGCCTGCAAGCCATTGCCGAGCCGAACACCGTGGTCATTGCCGAGGGCCACGCGAAAGCTCCTTGGCAATCTGTTTGAGCTCGAGGACCTGGGAAGCCAGGGACCTCAAGGGTATCGCCGGGGGCGAGCGAGCCTGGTCAGTCCTGCGACCGAGCACGGTCGAAGGCCGCTTCGAGGCCCTCCACGCCAGCGGGATGACCGACCTCGTCGGCCGGCAAGAAGAGCTCGACTTGCTGCTGCGGCGCTGGTCGAAGGCCATCAACGGCGAAGGCCAAGTGGTGCTGCTCTCCGGCGAGGCCGGCATCGGCAAGTCGCGGCTGACGGCGGCGTTGATGGAGCGTCTTTCAACCGAGCCGCACACGCGGCACCGGTATTTTTGTTCACCGCAGCACACCGACAGCGCGCTTTATCCGGCCATCAGTCACACCCGAGCGCGCCGCCGGATTTGCCCATGGGCGACAGTGTTCAAACCAAGCTCGATAAGCTCGACGCCGTGCTCAGGCACAAAGCTTCACGCCGCCGCAGGATCGGGCGTTGTTCGCCGAGCTGTCTGTCGCTGCCGAACGACGGACGCTATGCCAGGACGAACGATCTGGCGCCGCAGCAGCGCCGGCAACGAACGCTCGAAGCGCTGATTACCCAAATCATGGCGCTGGCCGAGCAGAATCCGCTATCCTGATGATCTTCGAGGACGTTCATTGGATCGACCCAACGAGCCTGGAAACGCTCGGTCGCGGCATCGACCGGATCAAACCTCGGCGTCCTTTGTGATCATCACGCAACCGACCGGAATTCGAGGCGCCGTGGATCGGCCGGCCTTATGTTACGGCGCTGACCCTAATCGGCTCGGGGAACGCGAAATCGGCGACATGATCCAACGGTGTCGCCGGCAACAGGCCGCTGCCCGCGAATATCCGGCAAGACATTATCGAGCGCACTGATGGCATTCCGTTGTTCGTCGAGGAGATGACCAAGGCGGTGCTGGAAGCGATGGGCGACGGCAGGGGCGGCGCAAGCTGCCGCCGCCGTTCCGTCGTCGATCGCTCGCGGTTCCTGCAACCTTGCACGCTTCGTTGATGGCGCGGCTTGATCGGCTGGGGCCGGCCAAGCAGATCGCACAGATTGGCGCGGCAATCGGCCGGGAGTTCTCTCACGTCATTGCTAGCCGCAGTCGCGCACAAGCTGGAAGCCGAAGTCGAATGCGGCGCTGGACCGTCTGGTCTCGGCGGGACTTGCTGTTCCGGCAGGGCACCGCCGCACGCTAGTTATTTGTTCAAGCACGCGCTGGTTCAGGACGCGGCCTACGGCACGTTGCTTCGCGAAACTCGACGTGCTCTTCACGCGCGCGTCGTCGAAATCCTTGAGAGCAAGTTCGCCGACCTCGCCGAAAACCAGCCCGAGGTGCTGGCGCGCCATTGTACTGAAGCCGGATTGATTGAGAAGGCCGCTGGCTTGTGGGGTAAAGCCGGTCGGCGGTCACTGGCGCGCTCGGCGCTGGTTGAAGCGATCGCTCAGTTCTCCCGTGCTCTCGACCAGATCGCGGCCTTGCCCGCCACTCCGGCGTCGCGTAGCGAGCAGATTAAGTTTCAAGTCGCGCTCGTAATCCCGCTTATTCATGCCAAAGGATTTGCCGCACCGGAAACCAAGGCAGCGGTCGAGCGGTCGCGCCTGTTAATCGAGCAAGCCGAGGCACTCGGAGAACCTCCGGAAGATCCGCTGCTGCTGTTTGCAGTTCTCTTCGGCTTTTGGGTCTGCAAACCTTGCGGCCTTCAACGGCGACGCTTTGCGGGAGATTGCCGCGCAGTTCCTGGCGCTCGCCGAGAAGCAAAGGGCGACAATCCCGCTCATGATCGGGCATCGCCTCACTGGCTCGTCTTTGTTGTTTACCGGGGATATCGCAGAAGCTCGGGCGCGTTTAGATCACGCAATCGCGCTCTACGATCCAACTGAGCATCGCAGGCTGACGACGCGTTTCGGAGCGGACGTCAGAAACGCAGCGTTGGTTCATCGCTCATGGGCGTTGTGGATGCTTGGCTATCCGGAAGCCGCGCTTGCAGATGCCGAGTTCGCCATTAAGGACGCCCGCGAATTTGGCCAAGGGGCGACTTTGATACAAGCGTTGCTGCTTACAAATTATTGCCAGATCTTTGGCGGGTATTACGCAGCAGCAAAGCAGCGAATTGATGAGGGCATATCACTGGCCGGCGAGAAAGGTGCTGCGTTTTGGAAGACTGCTGGATTGATTTTGCAAGGCTGGATTTTTGCGCGGACCGGCAAAGCTTCGGACGTCGTTCAAACGATTACTACCGCAAACGCTGCATACCGATCAACAGGAGCAACGCTGCATACGCCGTTGTCATTTTCGTATTTGGCACAAGCCTATGCAGAACTCGGCAAGTTCGATGACGCTTGGCGCTGCGTCGGCGAAGCAACGGCAGCAGTGGAGACGACAAAGGAAAGGCTGTTCGAGGCCGAGGTCCATCGGATCGCTGGCGAAATCGCGCTTGCGGCGCTGCAACCGGACGCGGCGAAAGCGCAGTCCTGTTTCGAACGCGCGCTTTCGGTCGCCCGCCAACAGCAAGCAAAATCCTGGGAACTCCGCGCCGCCATCAGCATGGCGCGACTCTGGCGCGATCAGGGCAAGTCGCGCGAAGCGCGCGAACTGCTCGCCCCGGTCTATGGCTGGTTCACCGAAGGGTTCGACACGCTCGATCTGAAGGAGGCGAGGGCGCTGCTCGACGAGTTGGGCTCATAAATCCGGTTCCCGGTGGGCGGATTCCTCCGGGGCGAAAAACCCTCGCCGCCGTTGCACCGCCCGGTCCTTTTTGGCAATGTCCGCGCGAATTTGCGACGGACCTATGACTTTTGGGCCGCGGCTTCCTCTCCTTACGGGCCGGATTAACCGCTGGCTCCCATCAACCGGGGTTCCCTTCATGAGACGACGTTGTGGCTCATTGTGCTCTGTGGCGTTCTGGCGATCGTTTACGCCATCTGGGCCACCAGTTCGGTGCTTTCGGCCGATCCCGGCAACGAAAAATGCAGGAGATCGCCGCGGCGATCCGCGAGGGCGCGCAAGCCTATCTGCGGCGGCAATACACCACCATCGCCATTGTCGGCGTCGTGATCTTCCTCATCGTCGGGTATTTCCTCGGCTGGCTCGTCGCCGTCGGCTTTGCGGTCGGCGCGATCCTGTCGGGCGCCGCCGGCTTCATCGGCATGAATGTGTCGGTGCGCGCCAATGTGCGCACCGCGCAAGCCGCGATCGGCTCGCTCGCCGGCGGGCTTGAAATCGCCTTCCGCGCCGGCGCCATCACCGGGCCTGCTGGTCGCCGGCCTCGCGCTCCTCGGCGTGACGCTCTATTTCGGCTTCCTCACCGGGACGCTGCATCTGGCGCCAAACGAGCGCGATCGTCGTCAATGCCATGGTGGCGCTCGGTTTCGGCGCCTCGCTGATCTCGATCTTCGCCCGCTTGGGCGGCGGCATCTTCACCAAGGGCGCCGACGTCGGCGGCGACCTCGTCGGCAAGGTCGAAGCCGGCATTCCGGAGGACGATCCGCGCAATCCGGCAACCATCGCCGATAATGTCGGCGACAATGTCGGCGATTGCGCCGGCATGGCCGCCGACCTGTTCGAGACCTACGCCGTGACCACGGTCGCCACCATGGTGCTCGCCGTCATCTTCTTCAGCGGCACGCGGACACGGTGATCAAGATGATGATCTTCCGCTGGCGATCGGCGGCGTGTGCATCATCGCCTCGATCATCGGCACGTTCTTCGTGCGGCTCGGCGCCAACCAGTCGATCATGGGCGCGCTCTACAAGGGCATGCTCGCGACCGCGATTCTGTCGCTGATCGGCATCGCCGGCGTCACGAACTATGTATCGGCTTCGGGCCGCTCCCCGGCGTCAATTATTCCGGCGCTGATCTGTTTTATTGCGGCGTTGTCGGGCTGGTGGTCACCGGGCTGATCATCTGGATCACGGAGTACTACACCGGCACCAACTTTCGCCCGGTGCACTCGATCGCGCTCGCCTCGGTGACCGGCCACGGCACCAACGTGATTCAGGGTCTGGCGGTGTCGCTGGAATCGACCGCGCTGCCGGCGATCGTGATCATCGCCGGCATTCTGATTCGCTTATAATCTTGCCGGCCTGTTCGGCATCGCCATCGCGGTGACGACGATGCTGGCGCTCGCCGGCATCGTCGTCGCACTCGATGCCTTCGGCCCGGTCACCGACAATGCCGGCGGCATCGCCGAAATGGCGGGCCTGCCGAAGGAAGTGCGCAAGTCGACCGACGCGCTCGACGCGGTCGGCAACACCACCAAAGCAATGACCAAGGGCTATGCCATCGGCTCGGCCGGGCTCGGCGCACTGGTGCTGTTCGCCGCCTACAGCCAGGACCTGAAATACTTCATCGCCAACGCCGACAAGCACCCGTATTTCCAGGGCGTGGCGCCGGAATTCTCGCTGAGCAACCCCTATGTCGTGGCCGGCCTGTTGTTCGGCGGCCTGCTGCCGTATCTGTTCGCCGCGCATGGGCATGACGGCGGTCGGCCGCGCCGCCTCCGCGATCGTCGAGGAAGTGCGCCGCCAGTTCCGCGAGAACCCGGCATCATGCAGGGCAAGGACAAGCCGGATTACGGGCGCGCCGTCGACATGCTCACCCGGGCCGCGATCAAGGAAATGATCGTGCCGTCGCTGCTGCCGGTGCTCTCCCCGATCGTCGGCTATTTCATCATCTATTTCGTCGCCGGCGGCGGCGCGCCGGGCAAGTCGGCGGCGTTCTCGGCGCTCGGCGCCATGCTGCTCGGCGTGATCGTCACCGGCCTGTTCGTCGCCATCTCGATGACGTCAGGCGGCGGCGCCTGGGACAACGCCAAGAAATACATCGAGGACGGCCATTACGGCGGCAAGGGCTCCGATGCCCACAAGGCGGCGGTGACCGGCGAACCGTCGGCGATCCCTACAAGGACACGGCGGACCGGCGGTCAACCCGATGATCAAGATCACCAACATCGTGGCGTTGCTGCTGCTCGCCGTGCTCGCGCATTGAAGTAGCGCGCAGCGCGAGATCGTTTCCCGGGCGCGGCGCAGCACGCAGCGAAGCGAAGTGTTGCGCCGCAGACCCGGGATCGTACCCACACTCCGAGTTCTACAGAATGATCCCGGATCAGCTGTGCACCGCTTGCGCGCTGCACCGCTGATCCGGGAAACGCTTGCTAAATCCTTTCGGATTTCAAAACTGCGTTTCCTGAGCCTGTGGCCCGGATGAGCGAAGCGATCTCCGGAAACGACGATGAACGGCGAGACTGGTCGTGAATGTCGCTCGCGCTCATCCGCGCTACGATGGCGCTAGAACGGCAGTCCCATGTGGCCGTTCTGGATCGTCGACATCAGCTGCTTGATGAAATTCATGTCCGAGCCGGCGGTCGGCGTGGTGCGGCTGATGAAGTCGAAGATTTTGCCGTCCTTGATGCCGTAAGAAGCGACGCGCTGAACGCGCCGATCACGGTCGAAATAGATCGCCACCACGCGCTGATCGGTGATGGTCGTCGGCATGAATGAAGCGGCGCGCGTGGCCGTTTGCGAGATGTAATAGAACGCCTCGCCCGACACCGTGGCGACGGTCGAGGGCGTGCCGAGCACGATCAGCACCTGCTCCTGGG
>CAWDQG010000047.1:0-55628 GCA_963804405.1 uncultured Alphaproteobacteria bacterium
CCCGCATAACCCTAGCCAAAAGTCCCTCCAACAATGGGACAACGAGGGCGGCGCTACCAAGCGAGGCCATGATCGACGCGAGGACTCTGGAAAGGAAAAAGCGCGCTAACTGACTTGTTCCGCCGAAAGCGAGCCTCCGCCTCTCGCCGATCTCGGTTCGAATCATCGAGTCCGGCTTCTCTGCGTTTCCTTCCATGGATCTCTAGGCGGTGCTTCGACTAATTCATAACCTAGCGTGTAAGGTCCGTCTCGCGCAGTTAGTTGCGCCATGCAGTGCGGACAGAACGCTTGCTCACCAGGTTTCGCTGGTTCACCGCGCTGGCGCTTCAGCAGCTTGGCACTGCAAGCTGGACATGAATAGTTTGAGAGCGTCACTATTGCTACCCTTGCCGTTATCACGCCGGTTCGCGGTCGCCGCAGATAGATCGTCGGCTCCCCAGTGCCCGGACGCGATCAATCATCCGCTGAATTATCTCGGGCGTCGCCTGGCCGAAGCGGATGGTAGAACATCATTTCAGCTGTTGCCGACGCTATAGGAATGCGCACCAGTGCCGGCCAGCTTGCCCCTATCGACAATCAGGTATTCATCCCGGATCGGACGACCTTTAAACCAGCATTCCAGGATTTCCCTGGTTCCAGCTGCGTAGCGGGCCTGGGCTGATAACGATGTCCCCGACGTGTGCGGCGTCATCCCGTGGTGGGGCATGGTACGCCAAGGGTGATCCTTCGGTGGTGGCTGCGGAAACCAGACGTCGCCCGCGTAGCCAGCAAGTTGCCCGCTTTTAAGTGCACGGACGACCGCATCGCGGTCGCATATCTTGCCACGCGCTGTATTTACCAGATAGGCGCCCCGCTTCATCTTCCCGATGAGCGCGTCGTTGAAGAGGTGTTCGGTCTCCGGGTGCAGTGGAGCGTTGATTGTAACCACGTCACAAACGCAGACCATAGACTCGACGTTCGGGTGGTAAGTGAGGTTCAGCTCCTTCTCGACATCTTGCGGAAGCCGATGCCGATCAGTGTAGTGAAGTTTGACGTCGAACGGCTTCAACCGTTTCAGAACAGCCAAGCCGATGCGGCCGGCCGCAACCGTACCAACCTCCATCGCTTCGAGATCATAGGAGCGTGACACGCAATCCGCAATATTCCAGCCCCCGTTGATTATCCATTGATAAGACGGAATGTAGTTGCGTATCAACGACAAGATCATCATCACCACATGCTCGGATACGCTGATGCTATTGCTATAAGTAACTTCAGCGACCGTGACGCCGTGCTTGATGGCGGCTTCAAGATCCACGTGGTCTGATCCGATACCCGCTGTGATCGCAAGCTTCAGCTTCTTTGCCTTCGCGATTCTTTCCGCCGTCAGGTAAGCCGGCCAAAAGGGTTGTGAGATGACCACTTCCGCATCGGGAAGCTCACGTTCGAAGAACGAAGTCGGGCCCTCCTTATCCGAGGTTACGACGAAGGTGTGGCCTAGACCTTCAAGGAATTTGCGCAGCCCAAGTTCACCCGAGACAGAGCCGAGAAGCTCGCCCGGCTTGAAATCGATATGCTCCGGCGTAGGCGCCGATTGACCGCCAGGATAATGGTCGATTTTCGGAATGCCATCCCGCGCATAGGATTTGGGATAACCGCCAATGGGATCGTCGTAGAGGACGCATAGAATTTTCGCCATCTCTTCCCTCCCTTACCGCCGCAGTGGCTTTGCTTTCCGGACGGTGGTCGAAGATCAAAAGCGAGGAGTGCGCGCGGGCCGCCTTTTCCGGGAGCCCCCGGAATTACCCAAGGCTTTATCGGCAGCAGACCCCTCGCGCTGCGAGCGAGCTTGCGGGCGGGGGCGGCCTCCACCTTCTCCCGAACTCTTCGCTCGGATGGCTTTTCGTAAAGGCCGCGGAGCTTCATCTCGCGGAAGATGCCCTCGCGCTGCATCTTCTTCTGAAGCACCTTGAGGGCTTGGCCGATACTGTTGTCCGGGACGAGAACCTGCACGCGGCGTTCCTCTTCAATCGGAGGGTTGAAAGGACCAATGGCCATGGGGCCCGGGCCACTGACCAACGGAACAATCGGCATGCCAATGGCACCCGTTGAACGAAGCCGCGGACACCCGTTGAACGAAGCCGCGGACACCCGGATGGGTTTCTGGTTCACCTTGAAATTTAAGACCGAACGCTTTGGGATGGCGTTCCGGTTACCATTCACGTACGCCTTTGTCCGTCCGGAATCTGAGCATAATAGCTCACACCAGCGATGTATTGGTCTGAACCAGAGCTAATCAGACTCCGGATTCCGAAAGCGATCCCGGGCACTTGCAGTGTCCGTCTAAATCTCGAAAGGGCTCACTTTTTAAATTATGACGGTGAGAGATAACTAGGACACGCGCCAGCGCGATAGTCGCAACGTCCTCGAAAGGACACTCTCCAGATGACAACAACGGTCCGGCAGTTACTCGATGAAAAGGGCCACAATGTTATTACAGTGGGCGCCGATGACACGGTGTTTGATGCCGTACGCAAAATGGCCGAGGAAAACATCGGTTCACTAATCGTTTGCGAAGGCTCAAAAGTCATTGGCATTATCACGGAACGACACTACGCTCGGAATGTGTTTTTGGAAGGCCGCGCATTACCGAACACGCGCGTGGGGGACGTTATGGAGACCCCAGTTTTGTTCATCGGACCCGATCTAACTGCGGAAGAATGCATGGCGGTGATGACCGACAAGCGAGTTCGCTACCTTCCCGTCATTGACGAGGGAAAGTTGATGGGAATCATCTCGATCGGCGATCTGGTCAAAAATATTATTAGTAATCATCAATTCACCATCGACCAGTTGTCTCATTATCTGCACGGCTAGGGGCGCAAAAATACCGAAGTACGCAAGGGGCAGCTGCGGCACCGTCATTTTGCCGTCCGTCGGTTTGAGCTGGATGACAAGACGATCGGCATTGAGACCGGATGAAAAAGACCGCTAGGCCTCGCTGGGGTCTTGTACGCACGCATACCGCACGGGCGCTTGGGGGCGGGGGGCTGGAAAGCGCCCTGCATTTGTTTGACTTTGAGCCCAACTCTTTTCTAAGGCTGTATCAAACAGCTCACTCTGAATCGATCGTGGATAAGTGGGATAACTTTGCACTCGGGCCCCGTTGGTCCGCAGCGTGAGCGGCAAGCCCGAGCGCGTCCGTTTTCTCAGCGTTCCGCTCTACAACGCAACGGCCAGCGCACTTGGAACTCAAAGGCCCGGCATATTGCCGAGCCTCTTTACATTCCGTGATTATCGATGATGGGTCGTAATGATGAGAAACTGCGCCGCTCGATCGCCGGGATATCGGCTAAAGTTCGGGCAGTCGGACCAGGATCAGCGCGGCCCTAAGTTCTTACTCTCGGTGACGCCAGCCTACTGTCGCGGCACGCGAACACCAATAAAGGTTCGGTGCCAGTATTAGCTATCGATCAAAAAGAGGCCCCGGCAGCGGGCTCGGGGCCTCCCGTTAGGTGCCGGTCACTTGGCACTGAACACGTAATCCTCCAGAGATATAAGGAAGTGTGAGGATTGGTCGGGCCAAGCAGCCAGCACTTTGGGGCAAATTACCGAATTCGTCCAAACATGAAGATGGGCCAGGTATGGCTGGTAGAAGGGAAGAACTCAGCCGGCAGATAACCGTTGATCTCGAGCCCGATGCAGATTTCAACTAGCACTGGCGTTGTCCAGGCCATCGGTTTGTCCTCCGTTTTACGGCTGTCGTAGCGACGGACGGCTACACTACCGGCACATATACCGAAAGAAATGCATTACAAGGGGGCAACGCCGTTCCATCAACTTTTCGACGACTACGAGACCGGCAGGGCATATGCCGTCGAGTTCTTGAGATCCTGCGACGGCACGGTCGGTTGGAGTTAGCTCTTGGCGCACATCGTCGCTGACATAATTCGTGCGGGGCCGACCGGGACATACGCGATGGAGAACCGAACGCAGGGGTACTGTAATTGGGTTCATGAGCACCATCGGGAAGGCGCTTTACGCGATTGAGTATTTGCCGTCCACCCAGGTCTAGAGCATGTTCCGCCCGAGCTAAATCGGCAGGATTCTCACGGCGTTCTGGATAGGAGATTCTACCGGCATTGATTCGCCTTTGGGAGGGGGAAGATGCCGGCTGCCTATTCTACTGATATTCGAGGTCGGGTGATCGCGAGTGTGGAGAGTGGGTCCTCGCGACGCGAGGCAGCGGAGGAGTTTGATGTCAGTCCGAGCTCCGCGATCAAATGGGTTGCGACTTACCGAACGACTGGAAGCTGGGCGGCCAAGCCGCGGGGCGGGAGCACCTCACCACTGGAGAAGCACGCGAACTTTTTGCTGACGCTGATTGAGAGGCAGTCGGATTTGACGCTGGACGAGGTGGTTTGTGTGCTGCGAAAGCAAGGAATTCGCAGTAGTCGCACTTCGGTGTGGCGCTTCTTCAAGCGGCACAACATCACGTTCAAAAAAAACCCTACACGCGGCGGAGCAGCAACGCGCCGACGTAGCACGGGCGCGTCGGCGCTGGATGCGAGCACAGGGCATGTTTGACCCAGCTCACCTGGTGTTTCTTGATGAGACCGCCGCCAATACGAAAATGATGCGGGTGGGCGGCCGTTGCCTGCGCGGCGAGAGGTTGATCGGCCAGGTTCCGCACGGCCACTGGAAAACGATAACCTTCGTCGGCGCTTTACGCTGCAAGGGAATGACAGCGCCATATGTAATTGACGGGGCTATGAAGGGAAAGACGTTCCTCGATTATGTGGAGCACCACTTGGCTCCAACTCTGCGGCGTAACGACACCGTGGTCATGGACAACCTTCCGGCACACAAGGCAGCAGGCGTGCGCGAAGCGATTGAAGCGCGTGGCGCCGTCCTTCGTTATCTGCCGCAATATTCCCCGGATTTGAACCCGATCGAGATGCCGTTTAGCAAGCTCAAGGCCTATCTGCGTAAGATGGCGGAGCGGACAATTCCTCGCCTGCACCGCCGGATCAGAACGTTCGCGCGTAATCTCACCGCTCGCGAGGCCAAGAATTATTTTAGGCACGCAGGCTATGCCTGAAATCGAGCGGAATCTGCTCTAGGTTGGTCTCGTCGAGGTCGGAGGCACGGATACTGGCGCATTTTCACGTCAATGCCCCTTTTGAGTTTGAGAGTGTTCTATTTTGAACAGACTGACCTCGCCAATGCGCGACAGATTTCCCGTCTGAATAGAATTGTCAGGCAGCGGAGCATGACAATGCCGAAGAATGACAAGTACAAGGACTACGCCCGCTACGCCGAGCGATGTTTGAACATGGTGGCCGCGACAACAGATCGGGAATCGCGTTCCATTCAGCGCGAAATGGCCGCCGAATGGCTAAGACTGGCGGATGCTATTCGGCGCCCTCGTAGGTCCAAGCAAATGCAAATGGGATGATGCATTCAAATCAAATCCAGAGGTCAAGGAGGCCCACCGTGAAATCCAAAAGGGGCCATCGGCATGGAAAAGGGCCGGCACCCGAAGTTGGTGATTACGTCCAATGGACCTCAGATGGCGTCGATCAATTTAAGCCCGCTCGGAAGGTTAGGCAGATTCAGGATCGCCACGCTTGGGTCGATGGCAGTCAAACAGGGATACCTATAAGCGAGGTGACAGTTGCAGAGCCACCCGCGCCGATTCTGGTCGCTAAGCTCACGGCGCCAGCCAACTCTGGACCCTCAGACAACGCGGGCGGCGACAGCGGGATTAGCGTCTTGGTGACGCCTCAAGGTCGTCTGCAAATCTCAGCCGATTTGGATGTCAAGGGAATTGGAAAGCTCAAGCAGATGCTTGAGCAGTACGAGCAGATTTTGAAACTTCTACAGTGACGAGCCGCCAACTGAGACGGCTCTAAGCCGCTCCGGCACGATTAACGGCGGCTGTTGCCGTTCGGCAAATTCGCGTTCGCGCTGCCGCAACCGCTCCTTGGTTTCCTTACGCCGTTTGTCCGCTTCTTTGTTAGCCACATAACCAGGCTCATAGGGCAGGATGATTTTGGACGTTGCGACCATGACTTTATCCCTTCTTCGGGACAAGTAAGGTTCGGTCCCTTGGTTCCAGGTCAAATTAAAACCGGCCACCGCGGTCTCATGTAGAAACGGTGCAAGACGGTTTACGCTCCGATTGCGCAGTATATGCACGATGTTGCGGGGGCAACATTGTGCAGTCCGAGGAAGTGAATTGGCCAGGCAGGCGGATCAGCTTGTGCGGATGCGAAGCCGCGTTGAGAAGTCGAACCTTACGGAACCATAAGGTCCTTGACGGCCATCTTGCATAGAACAATCGGATCGCGCACACCCGCGCGGGCTCCTTCGATGATACGCTGTGCAATCACTTTGTTTATTGGATCATCCCGGTCGCTGATATGGAGAGCCAGTAGAGCCTCTTCATAAGCCGCCGCCAGCCGTTCTATATCGTCCTGATCGAATGCCAAGTTCTGTATTAGACGGTGTATAGTCATGCAGTCACTTTATCATGGCCTGTGACATTTGAGGTGGAAGTTGCAATATGCCACGGCATTAGGCGGTATTCTACTCTCCTTCAGGGGGCAAAATCTCTTGAATACAGACCTGATCAATGAGGTGTTCGCGTTTTAAGTCGGTTAGATGCGCCCGCTTCTCATCGTTGGTCAGATGCGCCCCGATGCCCTGTGTCATCACCATAACAAGCGACCGATCATTCATGTCCAACCAATAACCGCGCCGAACAAGCTTATTGTTGGCGTCGCGTGCGAAAGGGCTATCGGGCTCACTACCAAGGTCAGGTTGATAAAAGCGGATCATGCATCACCTTGCCCGGGGTGGCTTCGTGGTTTGACCAGATACCGCTTTGATATACGCCTCGCCTAGGTCTTTTGCCTGCTCGCCAAACGCCTCCAATTGCGACCGCACGAATGCCATCTGAATTCGCAGTATATCCTGGATGTCCTTGGCGTAAGTCAGCTCCCTCACATATTCTTGTGTCGCCGAAATGTTCTGCTCCGCAGAAGCTTTTACTTTCTCGCCGAACTCCATTCCTCCCGACGGTGCCGAGGCGATAGTCTCTTTCAAATGATCGAAATAGTAATCCATCGCCGAGTACGCCCGCGCCGTGGTCTGCCTGCCTATAGCGCTAAACTCGTCGCCTTCGGACTTTTCCTTAGCCATGGCTTTCTCCAAATCGAGAGGACCACGCACATATCACTGCATGCTAGCCTTTGAGTCGAGGTTACGAGCGGACTTCATTTGCCCTGGAAAGTCTAAGCCATGTTGGGCGAGCCGTGCCGTGCTGAGGCGAGTGCCGTTGTTCCGTGGGGATAATGATCATTAGCCTCTTCGATGCGCCGCCAAGTTTCGGGCAGGCAAGAACGCCGGCAGATCGATTATCACGTCCCGTCGGTTGTAGTGCCGCGATCCTTGCGGTACCGCTCTAAGCGGATAGATACGCACCGCCGGTCCAGTCCAGTATTCTTGCAGCCAAAGCAGAACCGATTTCAGATAAGAAGTCTCTGTTTGACGCCGTCCCATTGCTTAACCCTTTTTCGTGGCTCCGCTCGGGATTTGAAGCGTGCCGGCTAAACAGAGGGGAAAAAAGCAAGGCAAAGGAACCGTGAAACCAGCGCAATGGTTTCGTGAGTGTTGCCTACGACAGACTGTCGCAAACAGCTAGTTTCTGGGATTTACATCGTAAAGACGTGGTTTCCCTTGAAAGCGTAGCCTCAAGTTAATCTTAAGCCTAGCTGCACCACGGACAAACGAGCTACTGCGCCGGTTCGCATCGATTTGCAAAAGCCGCAACTCCGGCAGAAAATCCGGCAAGGTCAATGACCATGTGATTTGTGGTTTGCGTACTCGCATCCAGGTCGTTGGGGAAATAAAAGTGAACCGATTTCAAGCCCTCGGCTTCTTTGTCCTTTAGGTAGGAGGCAAGTTGCTCCTGCTCGTCGGGCGATTCCAAAGATATGTAGCCCGGTCCGTTTTCCCAACGTTGCATCAAGTCCGACGTATCAGATTGTTCTTCGGTCTTCTGGATGGCAACGGAAATCGTCTGCTGGCGGCTTTTGAAGGTACCATCGAGCGGTATAAGCAGGACCGCAACGTATTTTTCCTCTTGATTACAAACAAATGCGAGTTCCGATGTTGCGGTTCTATCATCGAACGAAATGGACCGCTTAAATGACAGCGCGAAAATGAAGTCCCCTGGTTGCTCAAGCGACCACCGTTCAAAACGTTCTTCTGCGGTCGCTGGCAACCCACAGACACACCGCGCTAATGCCGCATATAGACCGAAACGACGCATACTTTGGTGTCCAAAAGCTTGGTCAGCGATGCGGCTGATGCCAAATCTTACCGCAGCTCCGGATCGCTGAGAACGCCAAAAGAAAAAGGAGCCGCACGGCTCCTTTTTTGACCCATACCCAGGCTTCTTTGGGGCGCTAGACCCTAGCGTCAAGCGATACGCCCAAACTAAACGCCTTTTGGTGCGTCGCTCCCTCGCTGCGCTTAAGCGTCTTCGCGATTTTACCGGCGCGAGTTTTCTTTCGCGCGAGTGACTTGAAGGTTCGCACATCTGCGGTCGTCCAAGACCGTCGTTTGCCGTCCTTCATGATAAGGTTTCTCCGAGTAGTTGGAACGATTGCGCGTTAGCAGAGTCACGCGTGCTAGGAAAGTTAACTTTGGTTTAGATATCGACCAATCTGTGGAAAATAGACCCCAGCTACGCAGTGCATTGGATCAAGCGATACTAGGGCAAAAGAAATAATCTAGCGAAGGGCAAAAGAAATAATCTAGCGACGCTAAGAGTGATCTACCGAGCCTACGGGATCATTAGGTGTGGTGTGTCATCCCAATCCCATACATGTGCTATTTTGTTTCTTATGTCAGATAGCGATCCTCACGGCGTCCTTTGGATCATTTGACCTACTTTCACAGCTTATAGACCGGATTTAGGAGTTCGAGCGGAGTGACTTCGATGCTGCCATTTGCTAAACGCGGCATTCGAAAAACACCCACAACGAGGATTGTCGTTATGCATGGCGACCGCGGTCGATAGTGGTGCGCTAAGTGCCGCTTGATTCAAGACGGCTGCAGGCCGGCCTCTAGCCAACTGTTGTCTTAGGATCAGTTCCGTAAAGATAACAGCTGGAATGTTGCCGCAACACGCGCTTGCAGCAACCAGGTCCGACCTGCAGCGCCCGCAAGGTGAATATGACATCCTCAGCGCCGATTTCACACCGCCTCGACTTCATCGGGCCGGCGTGAATTCTCGAGTAAAACTCCAGATTCGGCATGCCAGCACAGCGTTTCGCGGTCGCCCATCTTGTAGACATGATCCTGTGCGTGCCGATGCTGTTCGACATGAATATAGTGCCCGGGAGCCACTTCAAACACATCGGTCTCGAGCGAACCGAGAAACTCGCTGGCGATGTACTTTCCTTCGATGCGGTTGGCCATGTCCTGCTTGTCGCCGGTATTCATCAAGTCGGCGCGGACCGAGAACCACACGTCCTTGCCGATCGGCACGTGTTTGATGCTTGCCGGAACCTTGACGTATAGCAATTGACCAAGCGAATCGACGAACACGATCGAGCCGCTACGCGAACGGATGCGGCCTTGGAACAGATTGTTGTTGCCGATAAACTCCGCCACGAATTTTGTCCGCGGATTCTCGTGCACCTCGCGCGACGTACCGATCTGCTGGATGACGGCGTCGCTCATGACGATGACCTTGTCAGCGAGCGACAGCGCTTCTTGCTGCGAATGCGTGACCATAACGAAGGTGATGTTCAGTTCACGTTGCACCTTTTTCAGTTCGATCATCATCGCCTGGCGCAGATTGAAATCGAGCGATCCGAGCGGCTCGTCGAGCAGGAGCACGGTCGGCCGGCTGATCAGGGCGCGCGCCAACGCCACGCGCTGCTGTTGTCCGCCGGACAGTTCGCTTGGCCGTCGGGTGGCGAAAGCCGAAAGCCCGACCATTTCCAGCATTTCCCAGACGCGCCGGTCGCGCGCGGTCTTTTCCATGCCCTTCATCTTCAGGCTGAATTCGACGTTCTGGAAAACCGTGCGATGGGGAAACAGCGCGAAGCTTTGGAACATCATCGAGGTATCGCGCAACGCCGGCGGCAGGTCGGTGACGTCTTTGCCGGCGATGAAGATCTTGCCTTCGGTCACTTCCTCGAGGCCGCCGATCATGCGCAAGGTCGTGGTCTTGCCGCAGCCAGAAGGCCCGAGCATGGCGACGAATTCGCCGTGCTTGATCTCGGCATTGAAATCGATGACGGCGCGAGCTCCGCCCGGATAGGTCTTGGATACGTGTTCGAGGACGACGTCGAACTCGCTCATCGCCTGGTCTGAATATTACGCTGCGGCATGATCTTTGCCGAAAGCCGATAGCCACTTTTCGCGATCATGCTCTAGCCCGTCGATTTCGCAACGGCGTTGATCATGTTCCACACCGAATCGAACGGCACCCCGTCGAGCGCGCCTTCGTGGTTGAACTCGGACAGCACCTTGACCGCCTGCCGCAAATCCACGTTCTCGCCGGCGTGCTCTTCCAGTTGCGCTAGCGCTTCGGGGAACGGAACCTCCCGCGCCTTCTTGGTCCGCAGATGCTCCTGCACCAACGCGTTGAGGTGCTCGTAAGTCTGCTTGAGCGAGCTGCCGTTATACGGCCTTCCCAGCAGGCCTGAGATGCCGTTGGCGCTCAGCCGCTGGCGAAGCCCTTCGGGCAGCGACTGCGCCAGGCCTTCGATCACCTCGCCGATGCCGAAGCCTTGGGTGAACAAGCCGCGGATGGTATCCATGGTGTTGTCGCCGCCACCGCCGTACATGCGGATCTGCGCCTGCGACAGCGCGCTGCCCATGGCCTTGGCCTGGTCGATATGGACGTCACGCTCGGCCTCGATGCGCAGCTTCGCCAGCTCGAGGAAGGTCGCGGCGTCATTGTACTTCTTGAGCGCTTCGGCTTTGGCCTCCAGTCCGGTCGCTTCCGCTTCAAGCTGACGCTGCGTGTTGGCGATGCGCAGTTGCTCGACTTCCATCTCGGCGCGGCCGCGCGCGCCGGCCTCGCGCTCGATGCCTTCGGCGCCGATCTTCTGCGCTTCGGTCGTGGCACGAGCGCGGGTCACGGTCGCTTGCGCCTCGAGCTCGGCGGCAAGTTTGCGCGCCTCCGCCTGGGTGATCGAATGCATGCGCATCACCTGCGCCTTGCTTTCCTCGTCGATCCGGCGCGCCTCGGCGGCCTTCCCCGCCTCGATGACTTCAACTTGACGCTCGCGTTCGGCGTCCGCCACCACGCGCACCGATTCGACCGTGTGCTCGGCCTTTTCTCGCTCGGCGGTGCTGGCGAGCCGTTCGGTCTCGGCGATTTCCAGCTCGCGGGTCTTGGCGGCGAGCGCGAT
Organism: uncultured Alphaproteobacteria bacterium; assembly: GCA_963804405.1. Lineage (GTDB taxonomy): Bacteria > Pseudomonadota > Alphaproteobacteria > Rhizobiales > Xanthobacteraceae > BOG-931. Next base: position 11,421 of record CAWDQG010000047.1, read on the forward strand.
CTCGCGGTCGCGCTCGGCCTGCTCGCGGGCGAGGAAGCGCTCGATATCGGAACGCTCGCGCTCGCCCTCTTTGTTGATCAGCGCAATCTCGCGGCTCATCTCCTCGAGCTGCATGGCCAGCGTGCTGCGGACCTGGGCGGCCTCACGTTGCGAGGCTTCCGCGATGATGGCGATGTCTTTCTGGATTTGGGCGGCTTCCAACGCCTGTTGCTTGTGGATTTCCTCCTGCTCGACTTCCCAGCGCCGCTCGAGCACGAAGCGTTGCTGCTCGCTCAAGATCCGGGCGCGCTCGTCGGAAACCTCTTTTTCCTGCTTGGCCAGGGCAACCGCCTCGTCACGGTCGACCTGCAGGATGCCAAGCCGGGTCTCCAGGCTGCGCTGGCGCACCGACAGCGCCGTTTCCTCGCTGACCTGGTGGCGCTGGTCGCGAGCACGCTCTTCGGCGGCCGCGACCGCCGTGGCGCGGGCGATGTCGGCTTCCTGGCGTTCACGCTCCTTGGCGGCGAGGTCGATCGCCTTGTCGCGTTCGGCGCGCTCGCGCGCGAGGCTGCGGGTGATTTCGGCAAGCTCGGCTTCCCGCGCTTTGGCGATCAGGGCGATCTCGCGGTCGCGGCGTTCCTGTTCCAGCGCCAGTTCTTTTTGCACCTGCACGATTTCGCGGCGTTGCGCCTCGGCGGTGAAGGCGATATCGCGCTCGGTGCGCAGTTGTTCCAAAGCCTTTTCATTCTCGAGCTCGCGCTGCTCCACGGCCAAACGCTGATCCAGCACGAAGGTCTGCTTCTCGCGCAGCTGCTTGGCCTGCTCGTTGGCGATCTCCTTGTCCTGGCTGGCGCGGGCGACCGCTTCCTGGCGCTCGATTTCGAGAAGTTCGAGCTGGGTGGTGAGATCCTTGTTGCGGATGGCGACCGTGGTCTGCTTCTCGGTGGTGTGCACCTTGCGCCGCGCTTCGGAGGTGATCTCGGTGATGACCTTGAGACCCTCGGCGTCGAACACGTTGTCGGAGCGGAAATATTCCTTGGTCGATTGCTCGAGCGCGACGATGGTCAGTTCTTCGAGCATCAGGCCGTTGGCGACGAAGCTTTCGCTGACATTGTCCTTGATTTCGCGGGCGAAGGCGTCGCGGTTCTCGTGCAATTGCTTGAGCGTCTTGGTGGCGGCGTAGCTGCGCAGCGCGCCGACCACTTTGGCTTCAAGCAGGTTGCGGACCTTGTCGGCATCGAAGGTCTTTTCGCCGAGCGTGCGGCTTGCGGTCAGCACCGCCTCCTCGGTATGGCCGACATGGGCGTACAATTCGGTGGTGACGTCGACGCGGATATTGTCGGCCGTCAATACCGCCTGTTCGCGCGCCCGGCTCACCGCGAACTTGATCGTTTCCAGCGAGACCCAGGTGATCTCGTGAAAGACCGGAAGCACGATGGCGCCCTTGCCCAGGCATACTTTCGTGCCGAGGAAGCCGGTGCGGATGAATCCCATATTGGATGGGGCGCGTTTGTATATCCAAATTGAGATTATGTAGAAGATCGCGATCACGACGATCGCGACGACGATGAGACTGATAACGACCTCAAGCATAGCGCACTCGTCCCAGTTCGTGACGTTCCAGCGTTGTCATGTGCCGCAGCCGCTCACACCATTTGAACGGCGCGGGTCGAAGCATTAGCCCGGCGCTCTCCGAAATCGAACAGCTTCGGGGTTTTCCTATTCCGCCGCATACTGTCGCGCAGCTCATCGGTCGCCCGGCGATCGACGTCGAGGCGGCCGCCGGTGAGAACGACGCCATAGTCTTCGCGCGCCTTGGTCGCGGTCATCAATTTGCGCGCCACGTCGTTGCGCGTGCGCATCGGATCGCGCTCGAGCGGATCGCCCCAGCCGCCGCCGCCGGCGGTGCGGAAGATGACGCGGTCGCCGTTGCGGACCCGCACATTATCGATCTTCGACGGCAGCGGTTCGCGGCTGCCGTCCTTGCGCACCAGCCACTTCTCCGAGCAGGCCGCCGGGCGGCCGCCGAGGATGCCCCAGGGCTGGGTGTCATGGCGGTCGTCGTGGATCGAGATTTCGCCTTCCTCCAGAAAGTAAAAGATCTTTTCGACCCCATTGCCGCCGCGATGCTTGCCGGCGCCGCCGCTGTCGATGATCGTCGTATAGCCTTCGACCAGCATCGGATAATAGGTCTCGAGGTATTCGCTCGGGATATTCTGAAACAGCGGCCACCACGAATGCCCGTCCAGGCCGTCGCCGACCGGGCGGCCTGGAATCCCACCATAAAGAATTTCCATAAGCTGGAACGGCCGGCCGGACTTGTCGACGCCGGAATAGAGAAAGTGCGGGCTCGAACCATAGCCTGCGGCCGTCGCCATCTCCGGCGCATTGTAGCTCAGCGCCCCGCCGAGCACGTCGAATTGCCGTGACAATGCGTGGGTGCGGGAGCCCAGAGGAGCAGGAAAGTTGGGATGCAACAGCGAGCCTTTGGGCAGGGTCACGTGAATGAGATCATAGAAGCCGTCGTTGAACAGGATCTGGGGGTCGAACACCATGATCATGTAGACCCCGATGAACATCTTGAACATGCCTTCGTGCAGATAGAAGTTGATCGGCCCGGGCGCCTGCGCCGAGGTGCCGGTCCAATCGAAGAAGGCATGGTCGCCTTCGCGCCAGACGGTCAGCTTCATCTTGAAGGGGCCGTTGCCGCGGCCGTCGTCGTCGACATAGTCCTCGAACGACTTCGGTTCCTCCGGCAAGTTCTGCACGATCAATTTGCGCATCGCGCGGTTGGTCCGCTCGAGCAGCGCCTCGCAGGCCTGCTTATAGGTTTCACGACCGAACCGATCGCAGATTTCAATCACGCGCTTCTCACCGGCGCGGCAGCCGGCGATGATCGCCATGAGATCGCTGTAATTCATCTCCGGCGTGCGCGTATTGTTCATGATGAGGTCGAGCACCGCCTTATTGATCTCGCCGCGCTGGTAAAGCAGGAGCGGCGGAATGCGGAGACCTTCGCCGAAGATCGAGGTTGCATCCGTCGGCATGCTGCCCGGCACCCAACCGCCGACATCCATTAAGTGGCCGAACATCGAGGTAAACCCGACCAATTCGCCCTGGTGGAACACCGGCACCAGCACCATCCAGTCGTTGATATGGCTGATCGCGCCGCCGCACTTGTACGGGTCGCTTTGCAGGATGACGTCGCCAGGCTCCAGATCGAACTTTTGCTCAGCGAGCATCTCGTTAACGTAAGAGCCGAACTGACCGACGATCATCCGCCCTTTCGGGTCGGTGATCATCGGGAACTCGTCATGCTGTTCGCGGATTACCGGCGACATGGCGGAGCGGAACAGCACCGCATCCATTTCATGGCGGGCATTGCGCAGCGCGTTCTCGATCAGATCGAGCGAGACGGGATCGAGGCGGCGGCTTTCTCTCGGGGCGCGGTGCCGTCGGAATTTCCTTGCGGGCGCCGCCATTTGCGCGTGCGGCGGACGGGTGTGGTTCGGCCGGGCGCTCGGCGCGCGCTTCCAAGGCGCCCGCATCTCCGAACATCTCGGCGCAGCGGCGCAAAGCCGTTTCCGTCGCCCGATTCAGCGCGGCGCCCTCGTCGCCATTGGCGCGGGCCGAGCCGAACTGCATCTTCGAGGTGTCATCGACCGTGAGCTTGCACAGCACCGTCACCGAGCCACGTTCGGTCTTGTGCTCGACGACTTCGGACGACCAGCGCGACCCGAACCGTTCGTTGAGCATCGCATAGAGATCGGTGGACCGCCCGGCCGCTTCCGAAGCGAGACTGGCCGAAGCCAAGTCTGCGCGTCGTAGGCGGGCGATGACTTGCGCCGAGCAGACCCAATTCCTTGGTCTGCGCCGAAAAAATCTGATCGAACGCCTGTTTGTTGGCCTTGAGCAGGTCGTCGAAACTGACCGTGCTGCTCAGCGGGCTGAAATTCGTCATCGGGTAGTCTCCAGGCGTCCTCAGGACGCCTTATCGGGTCTGATCAGAATACTCAGATACTCGTCGACCTCGCCAGTGTGGTTAGGATGGATCACGGTCGTTGCGTCCATCTGGATGATGATCGCCGGACCGCGGATTCGGTTGCCGGCGCGGAGCTTGGCGCGGTCATAGACATTAACCGAAGTAAAGCTGCCCTCAAAATAGGCACGGTGCTGCTCGACGATCGCGCCGGCGGCATCGGGCCCTTCCTTCCCAAACTTCGGCAGGCTGATCTTTTGCACCGCCCCTATGCCGACCGCGCGCAGGTTGACGAGTTCTACCGGCTGATCGAGCTTGAAGCCGTAAATGCGCTCGTGCGCCAGGCCGAAGCGGCCCGGCGAGGTCGTCGAGCGCGCCGCTGCCAAGCCGGTCCGGGTCGATCTCCAGGGAAAACTCGTAGCCCTGGCGGAAATAGCGGACATCGGCCTCGTAATTCAAGCGCTGCCGCGACTCCTCAATGCCCTCTTCGCGCAGCCAGGCCCGCGCGTCGCGGCCGAGCTTGGTCAGGATATCGCCGATCTGGCTGGGGTCGGCATCGTCGATGGTGCGCACGAAGGTTTGGGCGAATTCGTTCTTCACGTCAGAGTAGAGGAAGCCCAACGCCGATAACACGCCGGGCGTCGGCGGCACGATGACCGGATAGCAGCCGGCGAGCATCGCCATGGCGTTGCCGTGGAGCGGGCCGGCGCCGCCGAACGGCACCAGCGCAAAATCGCGGGGATCGAGGCCCTTCTGCACGGTGACAAGGCGGAGCGCGCCGAACATGTTCTCGTTGACGATATCGAGAATGCCCTGCGCCGCCTGATGCAGGTCGAGCGAGAGTGCGCGGGCAATCTTGGCGACCGCTTCCTCGGCCGCCTTGGTGTCGAGCACCATCTTGCCGCCGAGCAGCTGCGGCGGCAGGCGGCCAAGCACCACATTGGCATCGGTGACCGTCGGCCGGTCGCCGCCCTTGCCCGTAGCAGGCCGGGCCCGGCACCGCGCCGGCGCTTTCCGGACCGACGCGCAGCGCGCCGGTCATCGGTACGTGCGCGATCGAGCCGCCGCCAGCGCCGACGCTGTGCACGTCCACCGACGGCATTTTAATGGGGTAGTAGCCGATCGATGTCTGCCGCGAGATCGTCGGCCGGCCGTCCTCAATCAAGGAAACGTCGGTGGAGGTGCCGCCCATATCGAAGCCGAGTGCTTGCGGGTAGCCGGCGAGCGACGCCATGAAAGCCGCGCCGGACACGCCGCCGGCGGGTCCGGAAATCATGGTGTGCACCGGCGACTGGCTGGCGCGCTCGACGCTCATCAGGCCGCCGTCGGAGCGCACGATATTGACGCTGGATTGGAACTGGACGCGGTGGAGCTTCTCCTCAAAGCCGCTTAGATAGCGCCGCATGCTCGGGCGAACATACGCGTTCATTACGGTGACCAGCGTGCGCTCGTATTCGCGGAACTCCGGCAGAATTTCCGAAGACAGCGACACCGTCATCTCGGGCGCCATTTCCTCGACCAGCGCCTTGACCCGCTGCTCGTGCTGCGGGTTCGCGTAGGAATGCATCAACGACACGGTGATGGCTTCGGCGCCGAGATCGATCAGCTCCTGGATCGCCTTGCGCGCGGAAGCTTCATCCAGCGGAGTAATCACATCGCCGCGGGCGCTGACGCGCTCGCGAATACCGCGGGTCAGCTCGAGGTCGGCCAGCGGATCGGGCTTGATCATGATGATCCAGCCGGCCAGCGGTCCGGGCGTCTGCGAGCGCGCCAGATGCAGGACCTGCTCGAAATTCTCGGTGACCAAGAGACCGACTTTGGCGCCCTTCGCCTCCAGAACGATGTTGGTGGACACCGTCGTGCCGTGCAGCAGCGCGACGATATCGCTGGCGGCGACGCCGGTTTCCTCGATCAGCTGCTGAATGCCGTTAAGAATTCCGACCGACTGATCGCTGGGCGTTGACGGCGTCTTCAAAAGTCGCATCGCGCCCGAGCGCTCGTCGAACAGAAGCAGATCTGTAAATGTCCCGCCGACATCGATGCCGAGGCGGCTACTCATGGCACCTATCACCCCCTGCGTTGGCCACTTCGGCATGTTTCGCCGAAGCCCCGACCAATCCCCTCTCTTGTCGCTACTCCCACAGGGTCCGCGCCGCCATGGCGCGTACACAGGCGCGCTTTCTGATGCGCCTATTTTTGCAGCAATAGTCCCGGGGCGGCGCATAGTCCCGGAGCGGCGAGGCGTTGTCAACTCGTTCCGTCGCGGTTGTTGTTGCTGCGATTTTCCCGTCGTTGGCGGGTTTTGACATCACGCCGGAATGATTTACCATCTTCTAAGCGGGACTACAACAAGACGGCGAAGATGGCGGACGATACTACCAAACAGCAGCAGTTCTGGATGTGGGTCATCGCCGTCATCATCCTCCTTATTTTCCTTTATTTCTACCGCCCGTTCGAGACCTATCTGGTCGCCCACATCCCGTCATCCATTTCAGCAACGTCATATTCTGGTTCGCGTCGCTCGTCGGCATCCTGGCCTACGCGTTCGCGCACGGGCAGTCGTTTCGCAACGAAATTTTCCGCAATGTCACCGAGCTGAACGTCGATGCCTTGGTGTTTGATACGCTGCAGGCGGCGATTCTGGCGGCGGTGATTTTCTCCGCCGGCGCGACGCTGCAGGCGATCGAGGTGTTGAGCGAATATTTCGTCAATCGCGGGCCGATCTTCGACGCCGCCTTCGGCCTGAAGCTCCTCGCCATTGTCCTGCTGGTGATCTTGGCGCTGATTTTCTACTTGCTGCACTATGTCGTGCGCGCCCTGCGGACCGGCTGGCGTCCGCGGGCCGCGCCGCCGCGGGCGCGCTAGAAGCTTGCACGTTGGCTGCAAATCTCCGCTCATTCCCGCGTCAAGCGGGGTAATCCAGCGGAACAGAAGACTTGCCGATGCGCGCTCATGGAAATGGGTCCCCGCCTGCCGCGGGGACGAGCGGGGGCATTGACCAGATCGTTGAACACGGCAAGCGAGCGCTCGATGCGCGCGCGTTGCAAGGCCGCGCACGATGAAGATGAGACGCGAGCGCCGGTCGGCGTCGGGCCACTTTTCCAGGTGGCTCGGCGGATGCACGATGTGCTGAACGCCGTTGATCAGGACCGGCGTCGGCACGCCCTTCGACATTCAACAGACCTTTGAGACGGAGCACATCGGCGCCGTGGCGATGCAGCAGCATGCTGGCCCAGACGCCGAACGCGGTCCAATCCAGCGGCCGGTCGAACATGGCGGCGAAGGATTGAACGTCAGAGGTGTGGGCGTGCGATGAATGCGCATCGACCTCCTCCGCGGTCCAGTGGCCGGCCTCGCGGAACTTGCCCGCCGCATCGTAGATGTCGTCGGTCAGCAATTGGTGCAGGTCGCCGCCGATCTCGGCCGATTCCACGATTTGCGCCGAGATATTGAGGCTGCGCAGGCGCCGGCGTAGCGCCGTCAGCGACGGCTCGTCAGACAAATCCGTCTTGGTCACGACCAGGCGGTCGGCCATCGAAACCTGTTTGACGGATTCCGCAAAGCGATCGAGTTGGCTAGAGCCGTTGACCGCGTCGACTGTCGTGATGATCCCGGACAGACGGAAGTGATGGCGAAGCACCGCTTCCGAGAGCAGCGTGTAGGCGATCGGCGCCGGATCGGCCAAGCCGGACGTCTCGATGACGACGCGGCGAAAATGCGGGATGTCGCCGCGCGTACGCCGGGACAAGAGATCGCGCAGCGCCTTTTGCAGATCGCCACGAACGGCGCAGCACAGGCAGCCGTTTTCCAGGAGCAGCGTGCTTTCGGCGACGTTCTGCAACAGATGATGGTCGAGCCCGACCTCGCCGAATTCGTTGACCAGAACGGCAACGTCGGACAATGCCGGCGAACGCAGCAAGCGCTGCAACAGCGTCGTCTTCCCGCTGCCGAGGAAGCCGGTGATGATATTGACTGGCGTGAGATCGCCGTAGTTTGCCATGGCCTCGGCGCTCAGCTCCGCGGGTTCGCGAGCGTTGCGAGATAGGTCTTCGTCAAGCGGATCGATCGGCCGTCCGCAGAGCCGTTCGGCCGCCCCCCAAAGATCGCCGACATTGTCGACGATCGCGGTGCGGCCGGTCAGGCTGGTGAGCAAATACGAATTGCCGGACCAGTCTTTGACGACAACGCCGTGATGTTTCAGGACGGCGTTGAGGAGGCGGGTACGCGCCTGACGCTCGCGCAGTCGCGTCTGCGGCTCGGCCCGTGCCGGCGAATACCTCCGGCGCGCTGGCGCTGTCGCTCCAATGGCCTTTGCCGCCGAGGACGCCGCACAGCGCGCACATGGTGCTACCGCTTAGCCCGCCTGCGCCGCCGCGGCGGAAGCGCTTTGCCGCGGATAGCGGCGGCGGAAGTCATCGGCGATCTCGTCGAAGGTGCAGAACTTCACGCCGGCATGCTTGGAGATATAGTCGTACACCCGCTCGAGCATCAGCAGCACTTGCGGGCGTCCCGAGACGTCCGGGTGAATGGTCATCGTGAACACGGCATAGTCGTATTCGCGATAGACCCAATCGAACTGGTCGCACCAGAGTTCCTCGATATCGCGCGGCTTGATGAAGCCGTGGCTGTTCGGCGCGCTCTTGATGAACATCATCGGCGGCAGATCGTCGAGGTACCAGCTGCCGGGTATGTCGATCAGATCGGTCTCCTCGCCGCGCACCAGCGGCTTCATCCACTCGTGTGGCTGCTTGGAGTAATCGATCAGCGTCCAGCTGTCCCCTACCCGCACGTAGAACGGATGGAAATCATTGTTCATCAGGCTGTGGTCGTATTTGATGCCCTTTCTCAGCAACAGCTCGTTGGTGACGTTCGAGAATTCCCACCACGGCGCGACATAGCCGGTCGGCCGCCGGCCGGACGAGCCGCTCGATCAGCTCGATGCACTTGTCCATGACCGCCTCTTCCTGCTCCGGCGTCATGGCGATCGGATTTTCGTGCGAATAGCCGTGCATGCCGATCTCGTGCCCGGCGTCGACCACCATCTTGCACTGGGTCGGGAAGGTTTCGATCGAGTGGCCGGGAATGAACCAGCTGGTCGGGATGCCGAGCTTGTCGAACAGCCTGCACCAGCCGCGGCACGCCGACTTCGCCGGCGAACAGGCCGCGCGAAATATCGCACGGCGAATTCTCGCCGCCATAGGAGCCGAGCCAGCCGGCGACCGCATCGACGTCGACGCCGATGGCGCAGAGGATTTCCTTTTTGCCGCTGCCGCCGGATCGCGGCGTCGATCGCGCGCTGCGCGCCGTTTCGCCGCCGCCTGATGTGACCAGCGGGCGTGGCTGATAACGCGGTCCGGTCGGCGGAGCCATAGCCCGCGCGGACGCCGCCGATGGGTGGACGAGTACGATTGTCGTCGGTCATTGATGCCCCACTAACGCAAGGTTCGTTGAATCACCGCAGGCCGCTCGATCAGCAAACAGCGGGCCAAGTGACCGGGACAGTCCCATGTTGCGCGCGGACCGGCAAGAGGCCGCGCAGCAACAAGCGCGAGTGATCCGGCCTGTCAGCGACGTCGTTGACAAAAAGCGCTCGGCGACGCCATCCTCGGCCGATCCGCGTCAGGTCCGGAGGACGACGATGAACGACTGGCAACGCGAGACGCGGGCGGATTACGACCGTAAAGGGTTTGCGAGCCGGTCCGGCTATGGCCGAAGCCCGGCCTTGGTGATCGTCGATTTCATTAACGGCTTTACCGATCCGACGACGCCGCTGGGCGGCGACTTCGCCTGGGAGATCAATGCGACGCGGCAACTGCTGGATGCGTTCCGCCGCGGCAAGACTGCCGGTCGTCTACACCACGATCGCCTATGCCGAAGACATGCACGATGCCGGCGTGTTCGTGAAAAAAGTGCCCTCGCTCGCCATCCTGCAGCACGGCTCGCCGATGATCGAAGTCGACCAAAGAATTGCGCCGCTGCCGGGCGAAAAAGTCATCGAAAAGAAATATGCCAGCGCGTTCTTCGGCACCAACCTCGACATCGATCTGCGCCTCCTCGGCATCGATACCGTGATCATTGCGGGCTGCACGACCAGCGGCTGCATCCGCGCGTCCGCGATCGATTCCCTGCAATATGGCTATCACACCATCGTCGTGCGCGAGGCCGTCGGCGACCGCGCCGCCGGGCCGCACGAGGCCAACCTGTTCGACATCGATGCCAAATATGCCGACGTCGTCGATCTCGCCGACGCGCTCGATTATCTGCGATCGTTCGCCGGCAACGTCGATTTTGCGGCCAGGGCCCAGGAGGATTTCGATCGCTGGTGGCCCCGCGCGCAACGCGGTTGAGCAGCGAACGTGGCAGGCTGACAATGGCAAGCACGCCGCGCCCGGAACTGTCGTCGGCCTTCGACGGCATGCTGGCGCAAACCAAGAAGCGTTTTGACGATCTCTATCGCGGCGGCGAGCCGCAGAGCGGTGAGGCGGCTGCGCCGGCAAGGCCGTCTTGTCAGTCGCGTCGCCGCGACGGCATGCCGGCCGCGCTCCGCCAGGCTTGGCGCCGATTCACCGGCCGCTCGCCGGCTGAATGAACGTTTCGGCAGCGATTGGCGCTACGAAGTCGCCGAACAAACGCGCGACGGCGACGAAGCCATCGTCTTGGGCAAGCTCACTTTCGGCCGCGACAACGCGGTGCGGACGCAATTCGGACGTGCCAGGATTTCCGGCGATCCGGTCGCGGCCACAAGCGGCGGCGTACGGTTCAAGATCGGCGGCTCGGGCACCGAGCAGGATGAGCGAGACGCCTTTCGCCGCGCCGCCGAAGCGGCGCTGATGAACTGCGTCGATCTGATTTAACCGCTATTCCGATGGCGAGCGTTAATGCGCGCGCCGAGGCGCTGCGCGGCATCTGCCGGGCGACCTCGCTCTTCTCCGCATATTCGCCGCACCAGTCGTTGCCGAATGTGATCGGCCAGGCGCCGACGCCGTTTTCGCGCCGGGTCGGCGGAAAGCGCCGGCAATAGCCAACCGCCTGGTCGGAGTCCGGGTCGGCGCCTTCGGTCGGCTGGAAATTCCACCACCGGCAGCCGGAGCAGACGAATTTGGCGGTTACGGCCATCGCACGCACTCCTTCTCGATCCTTAGTTCGCATTCAACCACTATTTGTTCGTTCTCCTCAACTCTCCCGAGCAGGGGATTTGCTCCTTCAACGCACACAAGTGACGAAGCGTTGCAGCTGATCGGCGCCCACGCCATGCGGTTGCCGTCAGGGGTTGCACGGGCCGGACATTGCTGACAATGTTTCGCGCGAGATCAGATATAATCAGGGCGTTGTGCATCCGGGTCTGGCGCGGCGCGAGGACGATCGGGCGATCGATCGGGGCAATTCATGGCGCGCGTAGGCGTCGATGTCGGCGGGACCAATACCGACCTCGTGCTCGAGGCCGATCACGGCGTCTTCGTTCATAAGGTCGCCAGCACGCCGCACGACCAGTCCGAGGGCGTGCTCAAGGGCCTGCGCGAACTGTGCGACATTTCCGGCGTCCGTCCCGACGACGTCTCGTTGATCGTGCACGGCACCACGGTCGCCACCAACATCACCATCGAGCATAACGGCGCCGAAGTCGGCATGCTGACGTCGCGCAACTTCCGCGACATTCTGCATATCGGCCGGCACAAACGGCCGTACAATTTCTCTCTGCATTTCGAGGTGCCGTGGCAAGCGCGTCCGCTGGTCAAGCGCCGCAACCGCATCGCGGTGACCGAGCGCATCCTGCCGCCCGACGGCAAGATCGAAATTCCGCTCGACGAAACGGAAGTGCTCGAGGCGATCAAAGTGTTCAAGCGCCGCGGCATCAAATCCGTCGTCATCGGCTTTCTGTTTTCGTTTCTCAACGACGCGCACGAGCGGCGCGCCGCTGAAATGGTCCGCGCCGAGATGCCGGACGCCTATATCTGCACGTCGTCCGAAGTCGCCAACGTGATCCGCGAATACGAGCGGTTCTCGACCGCGGCGATGAACGCCTTTGTCGGGCCGAAGACTTCGCTTTATCTGAACAGCCTGCAGGACCGGCTGAGCCAGAACGGCTTTCGCGCCAACCTGCGCGTCATTCAATCGAATGGCGGCATCGCCACGGTCGAGACCTGCTCGCAAAAAGCGGTCGGCATTTTGATGTCGGGTCCGGCGGGCGGCGTGATCGGCGGCCGCGCCGAAGGCTTGCTGTGCGGCCGCTCCAACCTGATCACCGTCGATATCGGCGGCACGTCCGCCGACATCAGCACCATTCCCGACGGCCGCATCAAGATCATGAATGCGCGCGATTCTTACGTGAACGGCCATCCGATCCTGGTGCCGATGATCGATCTGGTCTCGATCGGCGCCGGCGGCGGCTCGATCGCCTATATCAATTCCGCCGGCGGCTTCCATGTCGGGCCGCGCTCGGCCGGCGCCGAACCCGGCCCGGCTTGTTACGGCAAAGGCGGCGAGGAGCCGACCGTGACCGACGCGCAGGTTGTTCTCGGCCGGCTTGACGTCGACAAGATGCTCGGCGGCGATCTGCCGCTCAATGCCGACCTCGCGCATAAAGCCGTCGAAGCAAAGGTGGCCAAGCCGCTCGGCCTGTCGATCAAGGATGCGGCGCTCGGCATCGTCAAGGTCATCAATTCGAACATGGCGTTGGCCATCCGCTCGAACTCCGTGGCGCGCGGCATCGATCCGCGCGAGTTCGCGCTGGTGCCGTTCGGCGGCGCCGGCCCGCTGCACGGCGTGGCGCTCGCCGAAGCGATCTCGGCGAAGGAGATTATCGTGCCGGTCGCTCCGGGCATCACTGCGGCGATGGGACTGCTGCAGACCGACATGCAATACGAGCACGCGCGGTCGCTGATCGTTTCGCTCAAGCATGCGGACGAGGCCGCGATCGGGCGGATCAACGCCGTCATCGACGAACTGATCGAACGCTGCCGGCGCGATCTGGAGAAGGACGGTGTCGCGGCGGAGCGGCAGAAGTTTCAGAAGCTCGCGGAATGCCGCTATCACGGGCAAGGGTTTGAGCTTCGCGCGCAGCTTCCGGCCGGCAAAGTGACCGCGGCAAACCTGAGCGAAGTGGTCACCGGCTTTCATCAGCAACACCGGCTCGACTACGGCTATCACTTCGAGGATGGCGAGGTGGAGCTGATAACCGTCCGGGTGATCGGGCGCGAGGACGTGGTGCCGCTCAAGGTCGCGCGCATCGACAAGGCGTCCAACGAAAACATCGCCGACGCCCTGCTCTACACCCGTCCGACGACGTTCGACGACGGTCAAACACTCGATACACCGCGCTATAATCGCGATCGTCTCAAAGCCGGGCACCGGATCGCCGGGCCGGCGATCCTGATCCAGCACAATTCGACGACGCTATTGCCGCCCGGTTATGTCGCCGAGGTGGCCGAATTCGGCAATCTGCACCTCCGCCACACCGGCTGAAAGCGATCGAACCATGGCGCAGACGATCGATCCCATTACGCTGCAAGTGATCAACGGCGCGTTGCAGACCATCGCCGAAGAGATGGGACACGTGCTCTACCGCATGTCCTTCTCCTCGATCATCCGCGAGTTCCAGGATCTCGGCGCCGGATTGTTCGACACCGATTTCAACACGCTCTGCGAGTCGGAATCGACGCCGCTGCATATCGGCTCGCTGCCCGGCTATCTTGCCGGCATTGCGGAGACGCTGCAGGACGGCGAGTGGCATGACGGCGACCTCGTCATCCACAACCACCCCTATTACGGCTCGAGCCATTCGCCGGACATCGCGATCGTCGTGCCGATTTTTCACGAGGGCGTTCTGGTCGGGTTTTCCGCCAATACCGCGCACCATCTCGACATCGGCGCGGCGACGCCGGGTCTGATCATCGACATCCCCGACGTGTTCGCCGAGGGCATGCTGTTTGCCGGCACCAAGCTTTATGAGCGCGGCAAGCGCAACGAGGCGGTGTGGAGCTTTATCGGGCGCAACAGCCGCGCCGCGCGCCAATTGCAGGACGATCTCGACGCGCAGATCGCGTCCGCGCGCCTCGGCGCCAAGCGCTTCGCCGAGCTGATGGACCGCTACGGCCGGCAAATGGTGCTCGATGCTACCAAACAGCTGATGGACTACACCGAGCGGGTGCTGCGCCAGCGCATTGCCGCCATTCCCGACGGCGAGTACCGCGCCGAGGGTTTCCTCGACGATGACGGCAAGAACCGCGACGTGCGCCTGCCGATCAAGGTGTGCGTGCGCGTCAAAGGCGACGATATCGAAATCGACCTCACCGGTTCATCCAAGCAGGTCGAAACCGCGTTCAACGTACCGTTCGAGGGCTCGACCAAGGTCGCCTGTTTCTGCGCCATCCGCTCGCTGCTGCTGGATGCGGTTACCTCGGACGTGAAAGTCCCCTCGAACCAGGGCTCGTTCCGGCCGGTGAAAGTCACCGCGCCGAAAGGCTCGATCTATAATCCAATCTATCCGGCCGCCGCCGAGGCGCGCTTTGCGCAAATCAATCGGGTGATCGATCTGATCTACAAGGCGCTGGCGCCGGTGCTGCCGAACGACATCATCGCCGGCAGCTCGGCCAGTCTGTCGTTCTGCTCTTACGCCGGCATCCGGCCCTCGGGCGATTATTGGGTCTTCCTCGAAGTCAACGAAGGCTCCTATGGCGGCCGTCCGCGCTCGGACGGTCCCGACTGCATCGACAGCCTGATGGCCAATACGCGCAACAATCCGATCGAAGATCTGGCGATGCATCTGCCGATGATCTGCGATCGCTACGAGCTGCGCGACGACGTCATGCCCGGCGCCGGCCGTTCCCGCGGCGGCATCGGCGTGGTCAAGGCGCAGCGCGTTCTGACCGATGCGTTCATCACCCACGAGAACGAGCGGCATTTCGACGTGCCGTGGGGCATCTTCGGCGGCGATCCTGGGCAGGTCGGGAAGGTCGATATCTACAACGTCGCCAATCCCAATGACGTCAAGCATATGCCGGCGAAGTTTTCCGGGATGCGGGTCGCGGCAGGCGACGTGCATGTCTTCTACGCGCCGTGCGGCGGCGGCTACGGCGACCCGCTGGAGCGGTCGGCCGCCAAGGTGCTCGACGACGTGCTCGACGGCTTTTGCACTGTCGAGCACGCCCGCAACGCTTACGGCGTCATCGTCGATCTTACCGCCGAGACCGTGGACGAGGCGGCGACCAAAGCTTTGCGCGAGCGTATGCGCGCGACGCCGCGCGCCAAGGCGGAGAGTTCGGCAGTCGCCGCGTCGCCGCGCCCGGCGCAGGCGCCGCGATCGCGCGCGACGCCGGCGCCGTCGATCCAACCATCGGGCAACGGCTCAAGGCCCCCGAGCCGGCAGCCGAGCCCGGTCGCGACGCCGTCCCGGCCTGCCCTGCCCTTTGCCGCAAGCGGCAATGGCGTTTCACTGGGCGAAGCTTTGCGCGGATTGCGCGACGCCTATGGCAGCGCCTGGAGCTTCGAAATTATCAAGCACACCATCAACGGCGGCACGATCGAGGTGGTCGGCCAATTGCGCGCCAATGGCGCGACGGTGCGCGAGACCGCAGTCGCCGCCGCTCCGCCAGGCCGCTCTCTCGGCGAACTGTTGGAACGGACCGCCAATGACAGTCTCTGCAAATGCGTCGAGGCGCTGATGCGCAATGGACGCTAGATTGCAGCCGGATGAGCGGAATGGCCCGCCAATGGCAAGCCTGCTGCATCAAATTCTTTGCCTCCAAAACAAAGTAACGTGAAGAAGCTACATAAATCTGGAAAGGTCGGGTAGTCCTTGGAGCAAAGAGCGACAATCTTCGTCGAGGTGATGATCGTCATCGCCGTCATTGGCGTGCTGGCGTTCCTGATCGGGCTCATCGTGCGCATGCCGCAACGGCAGCAGGCGGCGGCGAACGGCAAGGGCCAGGCGGAGCCATCGCCGCGCTGGTACGAATTTACGCTGGCGTTGATCCTGCTCGCCGCCATCGCCGCTTTCGCCATCTGGCTGATCTCCAGCGGCACGCACTGGGTCTGGGGCGAGACAATCGAGGATTGGCGGTCGGACGACCGCACCATCACCTTTGCCGCGGTGATGGTGGCGCTCGCCGTCGTCGGGCTTGTCGTCTCGCTGGTCTATGCGCTGGTCCAATCGTCGCAGAGGCGACGCCGCGCCAAGGCGTCGTATCGCGGCGCCCGGCTGAGGTCGCAGCAGCGGAAGCGGCGCCGTCTGGCGCAGCGCTGGCGCCGCCGCCGCCGTCGCCGCTGCGCGTGCTCGGCTTGCTCGCTCTGGTCGTCGCGATCCTGCTGCTGTGCTGGATCGCGCTGGCGCCCGCCGCGCAATATGGGCTGATCGGGCAACTGATCTTTCCGGCGAGTCTCGGCGTAACGCTGGTGCTGCTGTTCGACAAGGCGACGCGGACATGGAGCGTCAAGCCGCGGGCCGAGTTGTTCCGCGAATGGCTGCTGTGCGACCTCCTGGCCTTGCTGTTGATCCTTGCTTTCTTGAACCTGCGCGGCGTCCCGAAGCCGGAAGCTTATAACGGCAGTTTCTGGGACCTTCTCAACGTCGTGCTGTTCTTCATCGCCTTCTGGGTGATCGACCGCACCGCGGTGCGCGGCCGCTTCCTCCTCGGTTATGGCTATCTGGTCGTCCTGCCGGTGCTGCTGTTGATCTGGCAATCGGTGCTGGGGGTTGCCGGGCCGGCGTCGTGGTGGGCCTCGATCTGGCCTTTTCTGATCCTGGCCGGCGTGTTCTTCATTCTCGAGGCGGTGACGCTGGTGGCGTCCACCGGCGAACGGCAGACGCTGCCCGCCATCAAGGACACGCTGTTCGTGGTGCTCTACGCCGTGCTGTTGATCGTCGCCGCGAAATCGGCTTGAGGAGCTAAAATAATGAACCGCCGGTTCAAGCGCCCTCTTGCCGTTGGCGACGTGACGTGTTCCAGTTCCCTATTCATCATGCGGTCGGCCGGGACTTCCGCAGCTAATCGAGGGGCTTAGTCAAAATGTCGGGGTGGCGGCTGTTCTGGGCGCTTGTGGGCTATGTGGCTTTCATCGTCATTCTGATCTTTCTCTATTTCTACAAGCCGTTCGAAGACTTCTTCACGCTGGTCATCAACGGCATCAGCTATGACAATGCGATGTTCTGGGTGGTCTTGATCACCGCGATCATCGGATTTTGCGGCTATCATTGGCGCGCCTATCGCCTCTACATCGTGCAGCGCCACAGCGTCGACGGCATGGTGCTGGCGTCGCTGCGCGGCTCCGCCTTCATCGCCGTCCTGTTTTGCGCCGGGGCCGCGGCGCAATCGCTCCTGATCCTCTGCGCCTACCTGTTGCAGAGCGACTACACGCTCGGCGCCGAGTTTGGCTCGCGCCTGGGCGCCGTCGTCGGCATGGTGATCCTGACCGTGATCTTCTGCCTGATCTATTGGGTGCTCAAGGTGATCCGGCAGTCGGCCGGGTCTAGCGGGACCGTCGATACAGGATCGTATAAACTACAATAAACAATCCGATCATCGCGAGCGAGAATAGCGTCGAGGCAGTGCCGAGCGCGAAAATGGTCGGCTGCACGCGTTGCGTCATCGCCGCGTTGATGTCGAGGGGTAAGGTATTGGTCGCGCCCGACAACAGCGTGGTGCGGGCAAACTCGTCGTAGGACAGCGTAAAGCCGAACAGGCCCGCCGCGACGATGCCCGGCGTGATCAGCGGCAGCGTGATCTCCTTGAATACCGTCCATTCGTCGGCGCCCATGTCGCGCGCCGCCTCCTCGAGGCGGTGGTCGAAGCGGTTGAACACCGCCATCATCACCAGGAAGCCGAACGGCAGGGTCCAGACGACGTGGACGCCGAGACCGGAATAGTACCAAGCCGGCGGAATGCCGACCTGGCGCAACAACGAAGCCAGCCCAAGGCTGAGCAACACGCCCGGCACCATAAGTCCCGCCATCACCGCGTAGAACAGCACGCCCGAGCCGCGAAACTTCTTGCGAAACGCCATCGCCAGCATGGTGGAGAAGATCGCCGTGATCACCATGACGATCACGGCGAGGATCAGCGAGCGCACCAGCGAGCTCTTGATGTCGCCAACCGCCGACGGTCCGGCGAGCTTCTCCCACCAGAAAACGCTCAAGCCGCGCATCGGAAAAGTGACGCCGCCGCGCGGTCCCTGGAAGGACAGCGTGAACATCGCGAACATCGGTCCATAAACGAAGATCAGAAAGATCACGTAATAGACGCTGAAGCCCGCCTTGATGCGCGCTTTGCGGCGACGTTCCGGCGTCGAGCGCGCGATCACTCATAGCTCCTTCCGGATATCGACCAGCCGCAGAATGATCACGACGCCGATCATCATCGCCAGCATCAGCATGAAGGCGTTCACCGCCGCGAACGGATAATTGGCGATGGCGTAATAGTTCAAGATGACGGTGCCGGTGGTCGAGGTCTTGCCGCCGTAAACCACCACGGCGGTGGCGAACTCGCCCATCACCATGACGAACACGAAGATCATGCCGATGGCGATGCCGGGCAGCGACAGCGGAAAGATGATCTCGCGGAAAATCTGGAACGGGGTTGCGCCCATGTCGCGCGCGGCTTCCAGCAGCGTCGCGGTCGATCTTGGCGAGCGAAAAGAAGATCGGGCCCACGGCCAGCACGACATAGAGCTGCACCAGCGCCATGGTGTAACTGAACTCGGAATAGAGGAAGAAGCTGACCGGCTCCTCGATGGCGCCGATGTCCATCAGGAACTCATTGATCAGCCCATGCCTCCCCAGCATGGGCAGCCAGGCGACGGCGCGGATCAGATAGCTGGTCCAGAACGGCACCATGGCCAACAGGAACAAGGACAGCTGCCATTTGAAATCCTCGACCTGCATCGACAGGAAGTACGCCAACGGATAGGCGAGGATCAGGCAGAGCGCCATCACCGTGATGGTGAAACGAAACGTGGTCCACAGCGTGCGGATGAAGATCGACGGCGTCAGGAAATCCCGGCTGTTCGGGTCGAAAAAACCCTCCGTGACAAAGAAGGCTCGATAATTCTCGAGCGTGAAGGCCGGCGTCATGCCGTGACCGCTCGATTTCCAGAAGCTGAAAATGAAGATCGAGAGCAGCGGCAGAAACAGAAAGACGACGAGCCAGATGGTCGCCGGCGCAATCAGGATCGGCACCGGAAAGCCCGGCTCG
Organism: uncultured Alphaproteobacteria bacterium; assembly: GCA_963804405.1. Lineage (GTDB taxonomy): Bacteria > Pseudomonadota > Alphaproteobacteria > Rhizobiales > Xanthobacteraceae > BOG-931. The sequence goes on from CAWDQG010000047.1 coordinate 30,564, forward strand.
CGGCGGTATTTGCGCTTGATATCGTCTTCCGCGCGCACCACCGGCGCGCCGCCGATCAGGCCGCGCGGCGCAGTTTGGGCAATCCTGGCGTAGGTCTCGACTGTCGTCACGAGTCAAACCACGTTCAAACGTAGCGCCGCCGGCCTTTATGGGGCCGGCGGCATCTTTTCGCAACCGTCTTGACGGTCCTCAAAGCCTAGGCGGTGAGGAACTCCGTCCATCTCTTCACGAGATAGTCGTTCTCCTGCATGATCGAGTTCCAGACGTTGATCTTCGAATAGCGATTCCAGTACGAACCGCCCGATGCGGACGTCGCCCTTCTTGATGATGATGGTGCCGAACGGATCGGCCAAATCCTTGGCCGCGGCTTTGCCTTCGTACCAGTAATCCCATTCCGCCGGCTCAAGGTACTTCTTCGCGTTATCCGGAATGGAGTGATAGTAGCCTTGCCGCGCGACGAACGCGGCCGGCCAGCCGGCGAGCCACCAGTTGATGTACTCATAGGCCTGGTCGAGCTGCTTGCCTTTGACCTTGGCGGAGATCGCCATGCCGCCGTGCCAGCCGCGCATGCCCTCCTTCGGGAAGGCGTAGACGCAGGGCACGCCTTCGGCCTGGATCGCGGCGACCGCCGGCGACCACATGCTCTCCAGCGCCACTTCGCCGTTGACCATGAGGTTGACCGATTGGCCGAAGTTCTCCCAGAAGGCGCGGAAGTGTCCGGCCTTCTTGAGCGGGATCAGGTAGTCGATCAGGAAATCGATCTCGGCCTTGGTCATGTTGCCTTTGTCGCCGAATTTCTTCAGACCAAGCGCCTCGATCGCCAACGCCGCGTCCATCACGCCGATTTGCGGCACGTTGAGCAGCGCCACCTTGCCCTTGAAGTCCTTGTTGAGCAGCTCGCCCCAGCTCTCGATCGCCCGGCCAGTCGCCTTCGGGTTGTAACCCATGGAGTCAGCATTGTGCCAACGCCGGGCACATGATGATGTATTGCGAGGGGCCTTTCACGATGGTGCCGTTCTCGTCGCACCACATCAGCCGGAACGGGGCATCGCCCTGCCCTTCGCTCAATTCCGGCGTCAGCTTTCCGGTCTTGGTGAGGTTGGTGACCTTTTCCCAGTCCTTGAGCTTCTTGGTGTCGATGGGCTGCCACACCTTGGCGGGCGCCATCACCCGCATGTCGTTGAAGTAGCCTTCGGCGATTTCGTACTGGTCGTTCTGGTTCAGCATCTTGCCGAACATTTCGCCGTAACCCATCGCCTGACCGGAGACCGGGAAACCCAAATCCTTCGTCGCCTTGTCCTGGATTTCGTTGATCTCGCTGACGCCGAGACCGATGCTGCGCAGTCCGTCTGCCGCTTCCGCGATGCGCTGGAAGCTTAAGCCGGTCGCTGCCGCGGCGGCGATGCGCCGCCGTGGTTTTCATGAATGAACGACGCGTGAACTTTCCTTGCCGAACCTGTCCTGGGCTTTCGTACGCCATGCCCGCCTCCGTTTTGTTTGAGAAGCCTGTCAGAGCTTTGTTTATTGAAGCCCGGTGCGGCGGTCAGCCAAAGCTCTTGTGCGCCGCTTCAATTTGCGAATGATACGCATCAGGTTCCAAGCCTGTCAAACCGCAATGAGGAGCGCGAAACGTGAGCGTACTGATCAAAAACGGGCGTATCGTTACCGCGGTCGACGATTATCACGCTGACGTCTTTGTTAACGGCTCGACAGTCGCGCTGATCGGCAAGGACCTGACAATCGACGCCGACAAGCGATCGACGCCGCCGGCAAGCTGGTGATACCCGGCGGGGTCGATCCGCATACGCACCTGGAGTTGCCGTTCGGCGGCACGACTACGTCTGATACGTTCGAGACCGGCACGCGCGCCGCGGCGTACGGCGGCACCACCTGCATCATCGATTTTGCCGTGCAGACGCGGGGCACCTCGACGCTGAAGGCGCTCGACGACTGGCACGCCAAGGCGCAGAGCAAAACGGCGATCGACTACGCGTTTCATATGATCATCACCGACATGCCGCAGGAACGCATCGGCGAGATGCGCAGCCTCTCGGACAACGGCATCACCAGCTACAAGCTGTTCATGGCGTATCCCGGCGCGCTGTTGTCCGACGACGGCACGATCTTTCGCGCCATGCGCAAGGCCGGCGAGGACGGCACGCTGGTCTGCATGCATGCCGAGAACGGCATCGTGATCGACGAACTGGTGAAAATCGCGCTGGCGCAAAAGCACGTCGAACCGAAATATCACGCGCTGACGCGGCCGACGCGCCTGGAAGCGGAAGGCGTGCATCGCGCCTTGTCGATCGCCGAAGTGGCGCGCGCGCCGGTCTACATCGTGCATTTGAGCTGTTACGACGCGTTGCAGGAGCTGCGGCTGGCCCAGGCGCGCGGCGTCATGGCCCATGCCGAGACCTGCCCGCAATATCTCTTGCTCGATGTCGAGCGTTATGACGAACCGGGATTCGACGGCGCCAAATACGTGCTGACGCCGCCGCTGCGCGAGGAATGGAATCACGATGAGCTCTGGGGCGGCCTGCGCTCGCGCGCGCTCGATGTCATCTCGACCGATCATTGCCCGTTCTGTCTCAAGGAGCAGAAGGAACTGGGACGTAACGACTTCAGCAAGATTCCCAACGGCGGTCCCGGCATCGAGAGCCGCATGAGCCTGATCTATCATTACGGCGTCAGCCAGGGCCACATCTCGCTCAATCGCTTCGTCGAGCTGACCTCGACCAGCCCGGCGAAGATTTTCGGCCTGTTTCCGAAGAAAGGCACCATCGCCGTTGGCAGCGATGCCGACATCGTGATCTTCGATCCCGCGCGCGAAGAGGTGATCAGCGCCTTCAACAGCCGGACCCATCACGCCAATATCGACTACTGCGCCTACGAAGGCTTCAAGGTGAAGGGCTACACCGAGACCGTGCTTTCGCGCGGCAAGGTCGTGATCGACAAAGGCAACTATGTCGGCCGCGCCGGCGACGGCGCTTTCATCAAGCGCAGCGCCTATGGCGGCCAATATGCCAACACCCACGCCAATATGGTGAAGGACGTGCTGGCGCCGCGCGCCGCTCTCGGATCGCCGGCCCGCCGGCTTGCTTGAGCGTCATTGCGAGCGGAGCGAAGCAATCCAGCTTCAGAGCGCATGAATCTGGATTGCTTCGTCGCTGATCGCCCGCTTTCGCGGAGATGAGCGCGATGCAATGACGAATGTGGTCTACAGTGCCGGCAGTGCCGCGGGTCCGCCCACGCCAGCCTCGTACGCGGCGCCGACGCGAAACAATAAATCTTCGGCAAACGGCCGGCCGACCAGCTGCATCGCTTGCGGCAAGCCGTTGCTTGTAAAACCGATCGGCACTGACAAGCCCGGCAAGCCGAGATAGTTGAACGGCCGGGTATTGGCGACGATCTGGCCAAGCACCTCTTGCATGGCGGCGCCGCCGCCGACATCGGTTTCGGCCGCCGTCGGCACTGGCTCGTTTCAAGACCGGAACATGCAGCACGTCGCATCGGGAAAAAGTCTCGCGCAGCAGTTCGTCGAGCAGCTTCGCCCGCATCCGCACCGCCTCGCTATAGAGCGTTGCGGGCACGCCCAGACCGACCGAGCAGGCGCGCGCGCGATTGCTTGGCATAGTCCTGCGCGCGGTCGCGCAGCCACGGCAGATGCAAGCTCGGCCGCTTCCGGCCACAGCACGCCGTTGGACAGGTCATTGATGGCGCCGTGATCGCCGACCGGCACGTCGACGATTTTTGCGCCGCGTTTTTCCAGGACGGCACGGCTTGCCGCAACCAGCTCCGCCACCTCGGGATCGATGCCGTCAAAATAATATCGGTCCGGCACGCCGATGGTCACGCCCGCAAGCGCGCCGGGATTGGCGGCTTCATCCAGAGCGCGCTCATAGTCCGGCGCCGGCCGCCGGCTCGACATGCCGTCGTGCGGGTCCGCTCCCGCAATCACCGACAACAGCCGCGCGCAGTCGCCGACACTGCGCGCCAGCACACCGATGCAGTCGAGCGAGTGCGAAAGCGGCATGGTGCCATAGCGGCTCACGCGGCCGAGCGTCGGCTTGATGCCGACCACGCCGCAGGCGGCCGCCGGCAATCTGACCGAACCGCCGGTGTCGGAGCCGAGCGCTCCAAACACCAGCCCTGCGGCCACCGCCGCACCCGAGCCCGACGACGAGCCGCCGGTGATGTAGTCGGGATTCCACGGGTTGCGACAGCGGCCGAAATGATCGTTGTGGCCGGTCGGGCCCATGGCGAACTCCGCCATGTTGAGGCGGCCGAGCTCGATGCCGCCGGCCGCATCGAGCCGCTCCAGTACCGTCGCCGTGTGATCGGGCACAAAATCCGTGCGGATTTTTGAGCCGCAGCTGCAGACCTCGCCGGCGCGATAGAACATGTCCTTGTGCGCCAGCGGCACGCCGTGAAGCGGACCGAGTGGGCGGCCGGCCTTGACGGCGATGTCAGCGGCGCGGGCGCGCTCTCGCGCCGCGTCCGCGGTGACGCGGATGAAGCAATTGAGCTTTGGCTGCAATCGTTCGATGCGATCGAGGCAGGCTTCGGTCAGCGCTTCGGCGCGGACGCTACCCTGCGCAATCGCGACTGCCGCGTCGCGCAGCGTGAGCGCCGTCAGGTCGCTCACGCGCCGGCTCCCGTGCCGTCGTTTTCCAGAAGCCGATAAAATCGTTCGTTGGTGTCGTCGAACGACGGCGGCCGCAGCAAAGCGGCGGCACGTTCAATGCGCCCGAGCGAGCGCGCCACCGGGCTGACGTCCTCGGAGCTCACCGCTACGCCGCCGGCGGCCAGAACCTCCGCCAGCGCCGCTTCGTCGATATCGTTGCGCGCCTTTGCGCTCATGCCGCCATCTCCACCGCCAAAGAACTGTACACATTTTTCAATGCGTAGCACACTTGCGGGCGGCCGTTCGCCGACGGCACCATGCCCGACAATTGTGGAGTGTCTGAAATGACCGAACGCGTACGACCAAATCTTCGTTCACGCCTCGCCAGCAAAGAATTGCTTGTTGCCCCCGGCGTGTTTGACGGCATTTCGGCAAAGATCGCTGATCAGATGGAGTTCGAGGCGCTCTATATGACGGGCTACGGCACGGTGGCTTCGCATTTAGGGTTGCCTGACGCCGGCATCGCTACTTTCACGGATATGGTCGGCCGCGTCGCCGTCATCGCCAAGGGTACGCAAACGCCGCTGATCGCCGATGGCGATACCGGCTACGGCGGATTGCTCAACGTCCAATATTCGGTGCGCGGCTACGAGGCCGCGGGTGCGGTTGCCATCCAGCTTGAAGACCAGGAATTTCCCAAAAAGTGCGGCCACATGCTCGGCCGCCGGGTGGTGCCGATCGACGACATGGTCGACAAGATCAAGGTCGCGGTATCGAGCCGGGACGACCGCAATTTCCTGATCATCGCGCGCACCGATGCGCGCACCATGCATGGACTAGACGAAGCGCTGCGCCGGGCCGAAGCCTACGCCAAAGCCGGTGCGGATATTCTGTTCGTCGAAAGTCCTGAAAGCATCGAGGAGATGCGCACCATAGGGCGAACATTCGATCGGCCGCTGGTCGCCAACATGGTCGAGGGCGGGCGAACGCCGGTCGCCGACAAAAAGACGCTGGAAGAGCTGGGCTACTCGATCGCCATCTTCCCGGCATTCGGCTTTCTCGCCGCCGGCGAAGCGCTGCGCAAAGTGTATAGCCACCTCAAAGCGCACGGCTCCAGCGTCGGCGGTGACGTCCCGCTCTACAAGTTCAGCGAGTTCAGCGAACTGATGGGATTCGGCGCCGTTGCCGCTTTCGATAAGGAGTACGGACGGTAGCAGGCGCCGACGATCGCGCGTCGCGGTCTAAGCCGGAACCAGACGGAAGCGCTCCCATTCCGTCGGCGCCTTCTTGAGCGCCTCCGTCCAATGCCCGTTGGTCGCTTCCTTGTGCGGGGCGACACGGCGCCCGGCAAACGCAAATTCCGCGTCGGTCGGCGCGAACGGAAACGGCGATAAGGTGTAAACCCCCGCTTCCCGCGGCGTTATCGTCACCGCAGCGTCTTCTGCGGCATTGCGCGGCACATGCTCGAACGTCTGGGTGCCGCGTTCGCTCGGATGCACCCGGTTGAAGTAGAGCGCCAGCGTGTCGAGGAATTGCAGCTGTTTGTAATTCTGGAACAGCTTTTTCTCGTCGAGCCGGTTGGCGAGCGTTGCATCCTTGCCGATCTCTTGCTTCAGCCGCCTCTGCCGCGCCAGCTCGCCGTCGAGCATGCGCTCGGCCAGCGGCCGCTCCTGCTCCGGGAATTGCTTGATCAGCACATGATTGGAAAGGCCATAACGGCCGTTGTAGAGGCCCCAGCTGTGCATGCTGGATATCAGGCCGCAGAACGGATGCTGCCGCTCGTTGAAGTCGGGCGACAGCCGGCTGGTAACGGTGATGTACTGGGCCGGTGTCTCGATCAGATTGTAAGGCAGGCCGGTCTTGGTGTCGGTGACCGGGTCGCGGTCGAATTCGGTCCAGCCGGCGTCGTGATGGGCGATGACATAGACCATCAGATCGAGCGGCGCCAATGGCTCGAACGCATCATTGCCGAATGCGCGCGCGAACTGCCCGCATAAGGCGGTGTGCTCGTACATCATGATCGCCAGTCGCAGCGTGCCGGCGGGTGCGGTCTGAATGATCATGGCGCTGGTTCTTGCTGCGCTGGTTTTCTTGGGCTGGTTCTTGGACCGCGCCGATTCTAGCGCGTTCGGCCGGAGCATTCACTATTTTTCCGGGCGAAGGTATGGTCGAATTGGCGAAGGGAGAAGCGGTATGGCGGTGGCAGCGATCGAAACGGCAAGGCTGACGTCGGATCCGGTCGCGCCGGAACAGTTGCAAAGCGATATCGCGCAACTATTCGACGCGATGGCCTCGGGCGGGATCGGCATCGTGCCGCTCGACGTTGCTTACGCCGTGGTCGCCACCATGCCAGGCGGCATCCGCCGCATCTTTGAAGCCAAGCGCCGATCGTATGAAAAGCCATCCGGCATGTTCGGCAATTGGCGCCTGAGCCGCGAAATTCACGTTATGGATGAGCGGCGGCACGGCATGGTCCGCGAGATCGTCGAGGAGGAGCGGATTCCGTTTTCGGTCGTGGCGCCGTTCCGCGCCGACCATCCTTTGTTCGCCGCGGTTGATCCCTTTGTGATGCAAAATTCGTCGAAGAGTGGGACGCTGGATATGCTGCTCAATGCCGGACAATTCCACGATGCGATCGCTGAAGGCTCGATCGCACGCGGCACGGCGGTCTTCGGTTCCTCGGCGAATTTGTCGCTCACCGGCAGCAAATATCGCTACCACGACATCGACCAGCCGATCCGCGAGGCAGCCGCCATTTATTTCGACTATGGCCAATCGAAATACGCCCACAAGGACGGGCTTTCCAGCACCATCATCGATTTCACGGATTTCTCCGTGATCCGCGTCGGTCATTGTTTCGAACAGCTGAAGAGGCGCGTTTGCGACGCGCTTTGGCGTAACCTTGAAAAGCTGACTCTTAGGACGGCTGAAATGAGCGACGTTTATAAGGATATCGGCTTCGACTCCAACCGCATCGGCTTCGGCCGGCGCGCCGGCGTCGTGGTCGTCGACTTTCAAAAGGGTTTTACCGACGGGCGCTTTCCGCTGGGCGGCCGTCCGATGGTCGATCGCGCTGTCCACAACACCGCGACGCTGCTTGCTGCGGCGCGCAAGGCAGGTCTGCCGATCGCGTCCTGCTACACCGCTTACACCAGCGCGCGCGACGCGCCGCTGTGGAAGATACCCGCGGTGGTCAACGAGTTTCACCACGGCCATCCCTCCACCGAGCTCGACGAGCGTATCTACGACAAAAGCTACGACATGATCGTCTGCAAGACGGCGCCGTCGATTTTCTTCAATACGCCGGTGGCGTCGTATTTCGTCAAGGAAGGCGTCGATACCGTGATCGTCACCGGCTGCAACACGTCCGGCTGCGTGCGGGCGAGCATCAACGACGCCTTCTCCTACGGCTTCCGCGTCATCGTGCCGGAGCCTTGTTGCGGCGACGTCGAGGAAGGCCCGCATCGGGACAATCTGCGCGACGTCGGCCGCCGCTATGCCGATGTTGTCGGCCTCGAAGAGGTGCTCGCCTATATCGAGACCACGGGGCGGCGGAATGACTGAGCTGCCGTGACCGCGCCAAGCCTGGTCGCCGATCCCGGATCAGTCGAGGAGATCGCGCGCGCGATCCAGACCGGCGCACCGATCCGGTCGCGCTTGTTGAGGCATCGTTCCGCCGCATCGATGCGGTCGAGAAAGAAGGTCCAGGGCTGGTGTCTGCTCGATCGCGACGGCGCGTTGGCGCAGGCGCGGCTGCTGCAGCAGGAGGCCGAGGCCGGCCGCATCCGTAGTCCGCTGCACGGGATTCCGGTCGCCATCAAGGATGTACTCGACGTGGCGGGTCTGCCGACACGCGCCGGCAGCAAGACGCGGGCGGGCGTTACACCAAGCACCATCGACGCCGAGGTTGTGACCCGGCTGCGGGTGGCGGGCGCGGTCATTCTCGGCAAGGCGCATACCACCGAATTTGCGTATTTCGACGGCCCGCCGCCGACCCGTAATCCGCACAACACCGCGCACACGCCCGGCGGGTCGAGCGCCGGTCCGGCGGCTTTGGTCGCCGCCGGCATGGTGCCGCTGAGCCTCGGCACGCAGACCGCTGGCTCAGTGAGCCGCCCCGCCGCCTATTGCGGGATCGCAGCGTTCAAGCCGAGCACGCGAGCCTGGTCGAGCTTCGGGCTGGTGCCATTTGCGCCGAGCTTCGACACGATCGGCGTGTTCGGCCATCGCCTGAGCGACGTGGTCGCCGCGGCGCGTGTGCTTATGCCGGCTTATCTGCGTAACCGCGCGGCGGCGAGGCCCGCCGCAGCTCTCGATCGGGCTCATCGAAGATCCGATCATGGAGGCAGCCAGCGCGGCGGTCGCCGATACGCTGCGCGTCGCCGCCGAAAAGCTCGCTGGTTCCGGCGTTCGCGTCGAGCGGCTTAAGTCGCCGGTGCCGTTTGCCGACGTCGGCGGTTGGCACAAGACAATGATCGAATATGAAGTCGCTCACGCCCATCCCGCGCTCGAGCACAATGCCGACGTGAGCGCCGGATTGCGCGATGCGATTGCGCGCGGCCGGTCGATCGACGATGCGGCGTATCGCGACGCGTACGCGGCGCTTGACGCTGGCGCGGGACCGTTTTTGGGCTGCCACCGCTCACGTCGACGCGCTGATCTTTCCGGCGGCGCCCGACGTCGCGCCCGCCGGAATGAAAACCGGCGATCCCCGCTTCATCGTTCCGTTCACGGCCTTCGGCGGCCCGATCGTTTCCATTCCCGTCGGGTTCGGCGCCGGCGGGCTACCATTGGGATTGATGCTGATCGGCGCGCCAGGAACGGATGCTAAAACCGCCGACATCGCGCGACAGGTTGCGCCCGTCATCGAACTCCCGCGCTGAGCGCGGAATATTCAGCTTGAAGCGTCGCGTGCGCCGTTGCACAGTTTGCGTGCCGGGGAACTGACCGTGCTGCGGCCGGTGCGCGCGTTTGTTGGTCGCGCGAAGGCTGACAACCAGGCTGAATTCTAGGTAAACATGGCGTTTCGGATTTCGGTCGATACCGGCGGCACCTTCACCGACGTCGTCATTGCCGATGCCGGCGGCATTCGCGCCATCGGCAAGGCGCTGACAACGCCCAATCGAATTTTCGACGGCATGCGCGCGGCGATCGAGGTGGCGGCGCAGGAGATCGGGCTCGACGGCAAGGTGCTGCTCGGCAAGAGCGACATGCTGATCTACGGCACGACGCGCGCGACCAACGCCGTCGTCACCAAGTCGACGGCCAAGACCGCGTTCCTGACCACGCGCGGCTTTCGCGACGTGCTGGTGCTCAAGGAAGGCGGCAAATACGATCCGCACGATTACAGCTACGACTACCCTCCCCCCTACATTCCGCGGCGCTACACGTTCGAGATCGACGAGCGCGTCGACGCCCAGGGCAACGTCGTGCGCCCGCTCGACCAGAAGCAGGCGCGCGACGTCATCCGCACGCTGGCGGAGCGCAAGTTCGAGGCGGTCTCGGTTTGTCTGTTGTGGTCGATCGCCAACGGCAGTCACGAGAGGCGATCGGGCGGCTGATCGAGCAGGAGCTGCCCGGCGTTCCCTACACCCTCTCCCACGAGCTTATTCCGATCGTCCGCGAATATCGCCGCGCTTCGACGACGGCGATCGACGCGTCGCTCAAGCCTTTGATGCAGCAGCATCTGCGCGAAATGGAAAGCGATCTGCGCGCCGCCGGGTTTGCCGGCGAGCTTCTGATCGGCACCTCCGCCGGCGGCTGCCAGCACGTCACCGAAGTGGTCGGACGTCCGGTGACGATGCTGAAATCCGGTCCGGCAATGGCGCCGGTCGCCGGCAAGGCGTACATCACCATCGAGGATCTCGGCCGCGACGCCATCGTCTGCGATACCGGCGGCACCACCTTCGACGTCGGCTTGGTGCGCGACGGCGAACTGGTCTACACCCGCGACAGCTGGCTCGGCCGCCGCTGGCTCGGTCACATGGTGGCGATGTCGACGGTCGACGTGCGCAGCATCGGCGCCGGCGGCGGCTCGATTGCCTGGATCGATGCCGGCGGCCTCCTTCGCGTCGGCCCGCAAAGCGCGGGCGCCGTTCCGGGTCCGGCCTGTTATGGCGCCGGCGGCGATCAGCCGACGGTGACGGATGCCTGCGTCGTGCTCGGCTGGTTCGATCCGGATTATTTCAATGGCGGGCGGATGAAGCTCGATGCCGCCGCCGCGCATCGCGTGATCGAGAAACTGGCGCAAAAGATCGGGCGCAGCGTGCCGGACACGGCTTTCGCGATCATCACCATCGCCAACGAGCTGATGATCAAGGCCATCCACGAGATCACCGTCAGCGAAGGCGTCAATCCGCGCGAGAGCGTCATCGTCGCCGGCGGCGGCGCCGCCGGATTCAATATTCTGCCGATCGCGCGCGAGCTCGGCTGCGCAACCACGATCCTGCCGAAGACCGCCAGCGCCATGTCCGCCTGCGGCATGCAATATTCCGACATCGTGTTCGAGCAGACGCGAAGCCGGGTGACAATGTCGGGAAGCTTCGATCTTGATGGCGTCAATGCGGCGCTGTCGGAGATCGACGCAGCGCTCGAGCATTTTCGCAAGAATTTGCACGGGGCCGAGCGGGCCACTGTACGCAAGGAATATCTGGTCGAGGCGCGCTACAAGTCGCAAGTCTGGGAGCTCGATACGCCGCTGCCGGTCGAGCGCTTCCGCACAGCCAGAAAGACGTAGCGGCGTTGGTCGAGGCGTTTCACACCGTGCACGATCGGGTTTACGCCGTGCGCGATGAGCAGAGCGAAGTCGAATGCGTCAACTGGCGCGGCCGGATTTCGATCCGCCTGTCGAAGCCGGCGAAGCCGGTGCACAAGAAGACGGCGCGGCGCAAGCCAAAGCCATCGGCGCGTCGCAACGCTTATTTCGGGCCGCGACGATCTGCGCAAGACTCCGGTGTTCCGCGGCAGCGAGCTTGAGCCCGGCGCGGTGATCTCCGGTCCGGCGATCATCGAGGAGCCGACGACGACCATCGTCGTCTATCCGCAGATGAGCGCCACAGTCAGCCCCTCCGGCCATTACATCTTGAAATCGTAGCGAGCAGCCCGATGGCCAAAGCAAAATCGAAGCCGAAAGCCAAGGCGAAGTCGAAGCAAGCACCTCAGCCCAAGCGTACGCCGCGATCCGATGCGCTCGATCCGGTGGTGATGACCGTCATCGCCAACCGGCTCGACGGCATCGTGCGCGAAATGACCAACACGCTGTTGCGCGCCGCGCGCTCGGCGGTGATATCGAGCGCGCGGGATTTCTCGTGCTGCATCCTCACCGGCGACAATCAGCTGCTCGCCTCGGCCGAGGGCCTGCCAGTCCACATTTTCGGCGCCCATCTGCAGGGCGAGAATATGTGCCGCTATCACGCCGGCGACATCCGCGAGGGCGACGCCTATCTCGACAACGACCCTTACGGCGGCAACACCCATCCGGCCGACCACACCTTCCTGGTGCCGGTCTTCATCGGCGGCGAGCATCTGTTCACCACCGTCGCCAAGTGCCACATGGCCGACATCGGCAACAGCATTCCGTCGAGCTATTTCGCCAAGGCGCTCGACGTTTACGAGGAAGGCGCGCTGGTCTTCCCGGGCGTGCGCATCCAGCGCAACTACAAGAACGAGCCCGACGTCATCCGCATGTGCCGGGCGCGCATCCGCGTGCCCGATCAATGGTATGGCGACGCGCTGGCGGCGCTCGGCTCGGCGCGGATCGCCGAGCGCGCGGCTCAAGGAGCTCTGCCGCAAGTACGGGCCGAAGACGATCAAGACCTTCATCAAGGACTGGTTCGATTATTCGGAACGGCGCGCCGTCGAATCGATCCGCAAGCTGCCGAAGGCGCGGATCACCAACAAAGGCCACTCCGATCCGCTCGAGGGCATTCTGCCGAACGGTCTCGAGCTCAAGGTGACCGTCGAGATCGATCCGAAGAAGGCGATGATCGACGTCGATCTGCGCGACAATCCGCCCTGTGTCGATTGCGGGCTGAACACCTCGCGCGCGGCGGCGACCAGCGCCGTGGTCGGCGCCATCTTCAACAGCCTCGATAAAGACATTCCGCGCAACGCCGGCTCGTTCCGCCGGCTGTCGTTCCAATATGCCGACAACAGCGTGGTCGCCTCGCCGGTATTTCCGCATAGCTGCTCGACGGCGACGACCAACGTTGCCGAGCGCCTGGTGAACATCACCCAATCGGCCTTCGCCCGTCTCGGCGAGGGCCACGGCCTCGCCGAAGGCGGCACCGGGCTCGGCGCCGGCATGGCGGTGTTGTCCGGCAAGGACCATCGGCGCAACGACGCCCGCTATGTCAACCGCATGATGCTCTCGACCAATGGCGGGCCGGCGAGCCCGACCGCGGACGGCTGGGTCAATTATGCGATCCCGGTCATCGCCGGCTTGATGTATCGCGACAGCGTCGAGATCGACGAGCTCAAGCACCCATTCCGGGTGGAGTCGCTGGGCGTGGTCGCGGATTCCGCCGGCGCCGGCCGCCATCGCGGCGCGCCCGCGCAGGAAGTGACCTACACCGCGCTGGAGAATCCGGTCCAGGTGGTTATTCCCTGCGACGGGCAGTTCGCCCCGCCGCGCGGCGTCAATGGCGGACACGATGGCACGCCGGGCTCAACCCATCTCATCGATCACAACGGCCATACGACGAAATTGCCGAACCTCGTGAACATGCATATCCGCAAGGATCAGCATATTCGCGGCCGCGACATTAGCGGCGGCGGGTATGGCGATCCGCTGACCCGCGATCCGGCGCGCGTGCTGACCGACGTGCTCGAAGGCTACGAATCGATCGCCAAGGCGCGCGACATCTATGGCGTCGTGTTCACCGGCCGCATCGACGACGACAGCCTCGCCGTGGATGCCGCCGCGACAAAGGCGCGGCGCGCTGAGCTCGGCATCAGCGGCCAAAACGCGCGGCCTCGATCCGGCCGCCGAATAAAAAGGCGCTCAGTCTTCGTCGTAGAAGTGGGTTTCCAACAGAAGGCAGCCGCCGTCCGACTTGAACGGCCCGTGATAGACGCCGGGCGGGCGCACCGCGTAGGTGTAGCCTGCGAATTTCTCGCCGCCGTTGCCGGTGCTCGTCATTGCCGACGATCAAGTCGCCTGACACCAGAAACACCTCCTCCCAATAGTCGTGGACGAACGGCTTGGTGGTGTAGGTGCCGGGCGCGAAGCGCAGAAGCCGGGTGCGGTTGCCGCGCTTGCCTTCTCGTCGAGCGCGCCGGCGACGATCTTCTCTTGGATACCTGCCGGATAGCCTGGCAGCGCGTGCCAGCCTGCGCTCATGTCGAGGGCGTGAAACTCCTTGTGACCTTTGTCGAACCCCATCGTGCTCTCCTCGTATCGGCGGAGCGGCGTGTTGCCATATAGCGGTGTGAACGAGGACCGCCTTCTAAAAGATACTGGCGCGCTCATATTGCAGCGGCCAAGGCACGGTCTTGGCTTTGAGCGCGTTGGCGGCATGCAGCGGCCAGTACGGATCGAACAACAGGATGCGCCCGAGCGCGACCAGATCGGCGCGGCCGTTGGCGATGATTTCTTCCGCGGCTTCCGGCGAGGAGATCAGTCCGACGGCGGCCGTCGCGATCCCGGCCTCCCGGCGCACGCGTTCGGCATAGGGCACCTGATAGCCGGGATGCGTGGGCAGGCGCTGCGCCGGATCGTTGCCGCCCGAGGAGCAATCGATCAGATCGACATCGCCGCGGTGCTTCAGCATGCGGCAAAGGCGGATGGTATCCTCGATGTCCCATCCGCCCGGCACCCATTCCGTCACCGAGAGCCGCACGAACAGCGGCAGGTCCACGGCCATTCTTCGCGGATCGCATCGATCGTCTCGAAGCAGGAAGCGCGCGCGGTTCTCGAACGAGCCGCCATAACGATCGCTGCGTTGGTTGCTCGAGGCGCGAGGAATTCGTTGATCAGATAGCCGTGCGCGGCATGCAACTCGAGGATCTTGAAGCCGGCTTCGCGGGCGCGGCGCGTCGCCGCCTTGAACGCGGCGATGACCTCGGCAATCGCGGCGTCGTCCATGGCCCGCAAAGCCGTCGTGCGATTGCCGAACGGCGCGGGCGACGGGCAAATCACTTCCCACGCGCCTTCGGCGGCGGTTAAAGGCTGCGTTCCTTCCCAGGGCCGCGACACGGAACCTTTGCGCCCGGAATGCGCGAGCTGAATGGCCGGCACGGCGCCTTGCGCCGTGACAAAGGCGGCAATACGCGGCCAAGCGGTCGCGCTGCTGGTCGTTCCACAGTCCAAGGCAGTGCTTGGTGATGCGGCCGCGCGGTTCCACATGGCAGGCTTCGACGCAGACGATGCCGGCGCCGCCGACGGCGCGCGCGGCCAGATGCGCGAAATGCCAATCGTCGGCGAGGCCGTCCTGCGCCGAATACTGGCACATCGGCGACATCATGATGCGATTGCGCGTCTCGACCGAGCGCAGCGTCAAAGGGCGAAACAGGTGCGGCTGTGAATCCCGCTGCAGAATGCGGCGCGCGTTTTCGGTCGACATCCGGAAAATGACCTAGCCTCGGAGCATCTGGCGCTGATATTTACTAAGCCGATCGCCGGGTGACCAGTCGCCATTGATGCAACGCTCGTCTTCGCCCAGAAGTGAACCAATGAACAATCCCCAGCGACTGAAAGAGCTGTTGGCGCGCCGTGCCGCGGTGACGGTGCCCGGCGCGGCCAACGCCCTGTTCGCACGCGTCATCGAAGAGCTCGGCTTCGAGGCGGTGTACGTCACCGGCGCCGGCATCGCCAACATGCTGCTTGGCGCGCCGGATGTCGGGCTCACGACCATGACCGAGGTCCGCGATACGGCAGCGGCGATCGCGGAGGCGGTATCGGTCCCGATCATCGTCGATGCCGATACCGGCTATGGCAATGCGGTCAATGTCGTGCGTACGGTTCGCGCCTTGGAGCGCGCCGGCGCCGCCGGCATCCAGATCGAAGACCAGGTGTTCCCGAAGAAATGCGGACACTTTGCCGGCAAGGACGTGATCGCGCGCGGAGGAGATGGTGCAGAAAATCAAGGCCGCCGTCGACACGCGCCACGATCAATCGCTGCAAATCATCGCGCGTACTGACGCCTACGCGGTCGAAGGCTTGGAGCGGGCGCTTGAGCGCGCGCAGGCCTATGTCGCCGCCGGCGCCGACGCGACCTTTGTCGAGGCGCCGACCACGCTTGAGGAACTCGCCCGCATTCCCAAAGCCCTCGATGTGCCGCAAGTCGCCAACATCGTGTTCGGCGGCAAGACGCCCGATCCCGGCCGTGAGAAACTTGCCGAACTCGGCTTCTCGATCGTGCTCTACGCCAATGCCGCGCTGCAGGCCGCGCTGAAAGCGTCCTACGACGTGCTGAGCGTGCTCAAGAGCGAAGGTTCGTTGCAGTCAGTTGCGGATCGGCTCGCCTCGTTCGAGGAACGCCAGCGCACCGTCGCCAAGGACGAATGGGACGCGCGCGAGGCGCGCTATCGCGTGTGAGGAATGCGCAATGACCAAGAGCGCATCGCCGACGGCCCTGGGACGGCATCATCTCGCCGGACGAGCAGCGCGCCTATAACGCCGCCGGTTTCGGCCGGACGTCCGGGCTCGGCACGCGGCCGGCGCTCCTCATCATCGACGTCCAGTACCGCACCGTCGGCACGACGCCGAAGCCGTTCTGGGAGGCGATCAAGGAATTTCCGACTGCCTGCGGCGATGTCGGCTGGGCGGCGGTGGCCAACATCGCGCGCCTTCTCGGCTATTTTCGCGAGCGCGGCTGGCCGGTGCTCTATCCGCATGTGTCGCCGAAGGAGAGTTTCGATTACGGCCGGCTCTCCGACAAAGTCCCGGCCATCATGACGGTGGCGGCCAAAGGCTACGAGTTCGTGGCGGAGGTCGCCCCGCGCGCCAACGATATCTTGCTGCCCGAAGAAACATCCCAGCGCGTTCTTCGGCACGCCGCTCGCGAGTTATCTGATCAACGTCGCGTGCCGATACGCTGGTTGTGACCGGATGCACCACCAGCGGCTGCGTGCGCGGCAGCGTCGTCGACGCCTTCGCCTATAATTTCCGCGTCTTGGTCCCGGAGGACGCGGTCTACGATCGCTCCGCCACCTCGCACGCGGTCAATCTCTTCGACATGGCGTCGAAATACGCCGACGTGATGCCGACCGACGACGCGCTCGCCGCGCTTCGCGCGATCGGCTGAGAAATCGCGAAGCCTGAAGACGATGAATGCTTTCGATCTCGTGATCAGAGGCGGCGACGCCATCCTTCCCGGGCGCGGGCGCACCACCTGCGATATCGCCGTCCGCGACGGCAAGATCGCCGCCGTTCTTGCTCCCGGCGAGGCCGCTGCCGCGCAAGAGGAGATGTCGGCGCGAGGCCTCGTGGTCATGCCCGGCGCCGTCGACGTGCATCTGCATCTCGGGCACGGCAAGGACATTTCGCGTCCGCGCGAGCCGCTTGACGCCGACCGCGAGACGGCGGCGGCGGCGAAGGGCGGCGTCACCACCTTCATTCCCTATCTGATGGCGACCGAGCCGTTCGAGACGATCTTCGACGATGTTGTCGCGGTCACCGAGAAAGGCGCGCGCATCGATTTCGGCTATCACTTTATCATTTCGACCGAGGCGCAACTCGCCGGCGTTCCGGCTTATGTCCGCGACTACGGCGCGCCGAGTTTCAAGATATTCATGAACAATCGCGGCGGCGAAGGCGCGCGGCTTGGCCTGCCGGACATCGACGACGGCTTTCTGTTCCGGCTTTGCGAAGCCGCCGCGCAAGAGTGGCGGCATGGTGTGTCCGCATCCGGAAACGATCGAGATCGCCTGGGTGCTGCGCGAACGGCTGAAAGCCAGCGATCCGGACGGCACCGGAAGCCTGAAAACCTGGAACGCAACGCGCCCGCCCTTCGTCGAGGCCGACGCGGTGCAGCGCGCCGCTTATATCGCGCACACGGCAGGCGCGCCGCTCTACGTCGTCCACACCTCGTCGGCCGAAGCTTTGGAAGCGGCGCTGCGTCATCGTCGCGCCGGCGCCATTGTGCACATCGAAACCTGCCCGCATTACCTCACGCACGACATCGGCTGGTCCGGCGGCGATGCCGGCAAGATCAATCCGCCGCTCCGCGAAGCGTCCGATCGCGAGCGGCTGTGGCGAGGGCTGCGCGACGGCGAGATCGACACCGTCGCCACCGATCACGTGCATCGCGATATTTCCGCCAAGGCCGGCGGCATCTGGACGGCGTCGCCGGGCTGCCCCGGACTTGAAACGCTGCTTCCGGTCCTGCTCAGCGAAGGTCACCACAAACGCGGCTTGCCGCTTGAGCGCATCGTCGCGTTAGCCGCAACCAATCCGGCGCGGATCATGGGTCTCGGCCACTTAAAAGGAAGCATAACCCCCGGGCTCGATGCCGATCTGGCGCTGGTCGATCTCAACGCGGAATGGACATTGCAGCGCGGCGACGTGGTGTCGAGCGCGGGCTATTCGATCTATGAGGGGCATCGCTTCAAGGGGCGGGTGCGTCACGCCTTTGTGCGCGGGCACGCCGTTCTGCGCGATGATGCGCTTGTCGACAGCGCCGTCGGGCGAGGCCGCTACGTTCGACGCCGCCTGCCGTCCTGACGTCCGCGAAGCGATCAGCGCTTCGGGACAATGGCGAACACGCGGAGCGGACTGCCGCTGCCTTGAAGAATTTTGAGCGGGGCGGCGACGATGAGTGCGCCGGTTGCCGGCAGGCGATCGAGATTGCACAGACATTGCAGTCCATATTTGCCGGCGCCGTGCATGTAGTAATGGCACGGATACGGCGGCTTGAAATGCGCCGCCTGGCCGGCGTCGGTGCCGATGGTCTCGGTGCCGAAGCCGAGCACGTCGCGCTCCTGCACCAGAAAGCGCACGCAGTCGGGATCGGGACCCGGCGTATGCTGGCCGGTGTCGTCGAGATTCTGATAGGCGACCGGATCGGCGCGCTTCGACCAGTCGGTCCGCATCAGCACCCATGAGCCGACCGGAATGCGGCCGTGCCGCTTCTCCCATGCTTTGATATGCGCCGCGGTGAGCAGGAAATCGGCGTCCGCTTTGCGCCTCGGCGCTGCAATCGATGACGCAGGCCGGCGCGATGAAATGCTCGATCGGCAGCGCGTCGACCGAATTGTTCGGCAAGTCGCGCCCGGAAATCCAGTGAATTGGCGCGTCGAAATGCGTGCCGGTGTGCTCGCCGAAGCTGACATTATTCCAGTACCAGGCCGGGCCGCGATCGTCGTAGCGGGAGATTTCCTCCATGCGGAACGGGCGGCTTTGGCCCATTTCCGGCGGCAGCACGATCGGCGGAAAATCCGGCGACAATGTTTGCGTCAGATCGATAAGGCTGAACGCCGCCAGACGCGACGACGCCGCCCAGCAGCGCCGCCAGATCGTTCGGTGTCGCTTTGGGTAAGCACTTTTCGGCGGCGCTTTTTTCGCGACCTTTCATCGCCCGCCCTCTTCAAGCTCGCGTTCGAGCGCTTTCGGATTGTCGAGATGCCGCGCCAGCCAGTCCTGCGCCACGTCGCCCGGATAGACGTCCTCGACCGAGCCTCTCAGTGCCTCAACCACGGCCGCAGCGAGCGACGCGGGCGAAAGTTTCGGCGGCATTTCCAGCTGGTCCCATTCATCGTCGATCGGGCCGGGAAAGAGGTTGATCACGCGCACGCCGGCCGGGCGCAGTTCGGCGCGCAACGCTTGCGACAACGAGTAAGCGGCTGCCTTCGACGGCCGAATAGGTGCCGTGCGGCGGATAATTGGCGAGCGCAAAGATCGACAGCAGATTGACCCAGGCGATGGCGTTTGCCGGCTCATCGGCCGCGCGCGCCTTGAGCACCGGCGCGAATTCCTGCGCGAGCCGCAGCAGGCCGAAATAGTTGACCTCCATTTCCAACTGCGCGGTTTCGACGCCGCGGCGCGAGGCGATGGAGAACGTGCGGTGATGATCGGCGGTGTTGATCAGGATATCGACCTTGGCGCCGATCTCGCCGGCAAGCTCGCGCACCGATTTGCCATCGGTGACGTCAAGCGAAACGATCGTCGCCTGCGGCAGCTCGCGCAGCGCCTCAAGACCGGCGGCCTTCTTCCATGGCTCGGCTTCGCCGACCCAGATCAGGTCAGCGCCGGCTGCCGCCAGCGCGCGCACGACGGCTTGCCCAACGACCGACTTGCCGTCGGTCACCAGGACTTTGCGCCCGCGCGGATCGCAGGTCATTTCGCGCAGCTTCGGATCGTCCGACAAATCCGGCCTCCCCTGTTCCGGCACCGCGACCAAAGCCGCCTGCCCGGCGCGGTCAAGCGCCGCTTCGACGCGCACGCGGCATGGCGCGTGCCAACGCTTTGGTGCAGATAGGCGATGACATTGACGCCGGCGTCGAGCCGAACAATGCCGACCCGCCACGGCAGCCGCTCGCGGAAGAATAATTCCTGGGCGTTGCGCAACGTCGTTTCGGTAAGAAGCTCGCCGCGGCCATCCTGTCGCCGCCAGACCAGGCGGTGCGACAGGCATTCGCGACAGACCTCGCGCGGCGGATACTGCGCTCGCGCCGCAGTCGCGGCAGACTTGCAGCGCGAACCGGCCGCGCGCCGCCGCCGCCGTCAGGCCGAGCGCGACGCGGCTGCGCGCTGCCGGCGGCAGCGTCGGCTGGCGCGTGCGCAATATCGGGTTTTTGCGCTTCGGCCGTTTGGCAGGTTCGGGCATCTTCCCTTCCTTCGCGATCAACAAAGCTAAGCCGCGGCAAGCAGAGCGGCGCCGCTGCAAACCCCGCGGTCGTAATTGATCATGCCGAAGCCCGAGACGAGGCCATGCCGCGCCTTGGGCACGCGCGCGCCGTTGGTCTCGCCGGTAAGCTGACGAATGGCTTCGGTAATGCCAAGGTGTCCGCCGGCGGCGCCGGCCTGCCCGACCGACAATTGCCCGCCCGAGGTGTTGAACGGAAAACTCCCGTCAGCTTCGAAGGTATTGGCGCGAATGAAGGCCGTGCCCTCGCCTTCGCGGCAGAATCCGAAGACCCTCGAACTGCAGCACATTGATCACCGGATAGTCGTCATAGGTTTCGAGGAAGTCGATATCTTCCGGCCCAACGCCGGCTTGGGCGTACAGCACATCGCGGTCCATCGCCCAGCCGCCGCGATATTGCACCGGATCGTCGGCAAAGGCGTTGTGCCGTTCGATGGCGCCGAGCAGTCGGGCGAAGCGCAGGCCAAGTTGCTCGGCCGTCGCGCGCCGCATCACCAGAAAACCCTCAGCGCCGGCGCAGGGCATGACGCAGTCGAATAGCCGCAGCGGATCGGCCACCAGCCGCGCGTCGAGATATTGCTGGAGCGTCAGCGGCTTTTTGAACAAGGCAATAGGATTTTTCAGCGCATTGTGGCGCTGGGCAACGCACAGCTTGCCGAAATCCTCCCGCTCCGCGCCGTAGGTCCGCATGTAATAGGCGGTAAGAAAGGCGAAGCTCGCATTCGGGCCGCCCGAGCCATAGGGATAAACTGCATCCTGCGAGAACTGGCTGAACGCCGAGGTGTTGCGGCGAAAGCTGTCGGTATGATTGGTGTCGCCGGCAATGCAAGCCACGATCTCGGCGTCGCCGCTTTGCACCGCGCGCGCGGCGCGGCGGATCGAGACGATGCCGGAGGCGCCGCCCATCGGCACATGGTCGAGCCATCGCACCGTCATCCCCAAATGCTGCGTGAGGCCGACTGCGGTGTCGGGGGCGAGCGTGAAGCTCGCGACCGTAAGGCCGTCGATGCGCGACTTAGGGATTTTCGCTGCGGCGATCAGCCCGGCGAGCGCGCGGCCGAGAAACCAGTGCGCGCTCTTGATGGAATAACGGACATACGGAACCGTGACCGGCGCCGCCAGCACCACGTCGTCATAGCCCGCCGGCGCCGGCATCAGGCCGATCCGCCGAGATAGGTCGCGACCACGCGCGGATCGTGGGCGAGCGCGGCGGCCGGGCCTTGGTGGGTGATTTCGCCCATTTCGAGCACATAGCCGTAATCGGCGGTCTCGAGCGCGGCGCGCGCGTTTTGCTCGACCAAAAGGATCGACACGCCGAGCTCGCGCAGCGAAGCGATGATGCGCAGAATCTCGCGCACGATCAGCGGCGCCAGGCCGAGGCTTGGTTCGTCGAGCAACAACAGCCGCGGCTTCGCCATCAGCGCGCGGCCAAGCGCCAGCATCTGCCGCTCGCCGCCGGACAGCGTTTGCGCCTTCTGCCTCCGCCGCTCGGCGAGGCGGGGAAAACGCCCATAGACATGCTGCAGGCTCTGCTTCACGTCGGACCCGTTGCGGCGCCGCGTATACGCGCCGAGCAGAAGATTATCGGCAACGGTCATGTCGCCAAACAGCTCGCGCGTTTCCGGTACCAGACAGAAACCGCGTTCGACGCGCTCTTCGACGTCGAGCCGCTCAAGATCGGCGCCATCGTAGATCACTTGGCCGCGGGAGCGCAGCAGCCCGGCCGCTGCCGCGAGCAATGTGGTCTTGCCGGCGCCGTTTGGACCGATGACGGTGACGATCTGACCGGGCTGCATGGTCAAGCCGACGCCGCGGACGGCCTCGACCTTGCCGTAGGCGACATGCAAATCCTTGATTTCGAGAAGCGCCGTCATGCCACGCTGCCCAAGTAGGCTTCCTGGACGCGCGGGTCGGCGCGCACCACGGCCGGCGTCCCTTCCACCAGCTTCGAGCCGAAATCCATCACCACAATGCGATCGACCAGGCCCATGACAAATTCGACGTCGTGCTCGACCAACAGCACGGTCACGCCCTCTGTTCGCAGACCTCGCAGCAAATCCGCCAGTGCGATCTTTTCCGGTCGGCTCAAGCCTGCGGCGGGCTCGTCGAGGATGATCAGCGCCGGATCGGCGGCGAGCGCACGCGCCACTTCAAGGATACGCTGGCGGCCGAGCGGCAGGTTGCCGGCCTGATCGTAAGGCTGATCGCCGAGCCCAACCCGCTTGAGCTGCGCCAATGCCTCGAAGCGGGCGCGCGCCTCCTCGCCGCGATCGAGCCGCAACGCGCCTTGAAGAAATCCGGCATGGGTGCGCACGTAGGTGCCAAGCAGCACATTGTCGATCAGCGACAGGCTCGGCCGCAGCTTCACATGCTGAAAGGTGCGGGCGATCCCCGCCTCGGCAATTCGGCGCTGGCCGGCGCGGGTGATGTCCTGGCCAAGGAAGGCAATCTTGCCGTCGTCGCTCTTGAGCGCGCCGGTGATGAGATTGAACACGGTGCTCTTGCCGGCGCCGTTGGGTCCGATCAGCCCGACGATTTCGCCGGCTTTGACCTCAAAACCAACGCGGCTGACGGCTTCAAGGCCGCCGAAGCGCTTGAGCAGATGTTCGACCGTCAGGAGCGGCGTGCCGCGTTGGGGCATAGCGCGCCGCGGCAACGGCTCGGCCGCGGCGATCGTCGGTTTCGCCCGGCGCGGCAGATAGCGCAGCACGAACGGCATCACGCCGCGCCGGGCGAATTGCAATGCCAGCACGTAAATGACGGCGAAGACGATGACTTCCAGCTGCTGGCCGTTGGCTGAAAAGTGCGGCAGCACATCCTGCAGCGTGTTCTGCAACAACGTCACGAGCGCGGCGCCGACGACGGCGCCCAGGATTTGTCCTGAGCCGCCAAGGATCGCCATGAACAAATACTGGATGCCCATGCGCAGATCGAATGGCGCCGGGCTGACATAGCGGCTCATGTGCGCGTAGAGCCAGCCGGACAGGCCGGCCAGCAGAGCGGCGATGACAAAGATCATCAGTCGGATGCGAAACACGCTGATGCCGAGGCTCTCGACCATGGTCACGCCGCCGCGCAGGCTGCGAACCGCCCGCCCCTCGCGCGAATTCAGAAGATTGGCCATCACGATGCAGACGGCGGCCAGCAGGCCCCAGATCAGATAATAAATCGCGCCGTTCGGCGCGAGCGACAGCGGCCCGATGGTGATCGGCGGCACGCCACTGATGCCGTTATTGCGGCCGAGCGACTCCATATTGCCGAACAGAAAATAGATCGACAGACCCCAGGCGATGGTGCCGAGCGGCAGGAAATGGCCGCCCAGCCGGAGCGTAATCGCGCCAAGGAACGCCGCGACGATACCGGTGAGAGCAAGCGCAAATAACAGCCCGAGCCACGGCGAACCGCCATGCGCCGTGGTCAGCCATGCGGTCGCGTAGGCGCCGATACCGACAAAAGCCGCCTGGCCGAATGACGTCAATCCGCCGATGCCGGTGAGCAGCACCACGCCGACCGCCACCAGCGCATAGATGCCGATATAGTTGAGCAGCGTGATGGTGAACTCGGCGGCCCAAAGCGGCGCCACGAGCAAAAACCCGACGGCGACGATGATCAACACGGCGCCGGGACGAAGGCTCATCCTTCGACCTCCGCGTCTTCCTCGTCGGTCTGATCGAGCGACAGCGAGCGCCACAGCAGCACCGGGATCAGCACGCTGAAGACCACCACCTCTTTGAGCGAGCTGCTCCAGAATGAGGCGAAGCTCTCAAGGAGGCCAATGAAAACGGCGCCGATGGCGGTGCCGGGATAGCTGACCAGACCGCCGATGATGGCGCCGACAAAAGCTTTGAGCCCGATGATAAAGCCGGAATCGTAATACAGCGTGGTCGTTGGCCCGATCAGTATCCCGGATATGGCGCCAAGGAGCGACGCCAGCAAAAACGCCAGCGTCCCGGTGTCGCCCGGGCGGATGCCGACGAGGCGCGCGCCGGTGCGGTTGACCGCGGTGGCGCGCAGTACCTTGCCCGCCAGCGTGTGCTCGAAAAACAGAAACAGCAACAGGCTGAAGACGATTGCGGTCGCGACCATCAACAGCGTCTGCGAGGTTACGATCACGCTGCCGAACCGGAACATCTCGTTGGTCAGAGGCTTGGTGCGGAAGCCTTCCGGGCCGAAGAACAACAAGCCCAGCCCCGACAGCGCGAAGGTGAGCGCCACCGAAACAATGAGCAGAAGCAGCACCGAGGCGTCGGCGATCGGCCGCAGCGCGATGCGCTCGATCAGCGGCGCGATCGGAACGACAAGCGCGATCGCAAGCGGAATCTGCGCCCAGCCGGGCAGGCTCGCGCCTGCAAACAGCCAGGCGATTGCGGCGGGGATCAGCGGCAGCACGCCGTAGCCGATCAGGCCCGGCCCGATGCGTTGCGGCTGGCCGCGCCGCCAATGATGAATGCTGACGACAATGCAGGCGATGACGGCCAAAGTGGCGACCAGATAAACGGTGCCGGGCATGCGGCCGAGCTGCAGTGATGCGAGCGTCAGCGCCGAGAAGGCGACGATATCGCCGAACGGCACGAACACGACGCGCGTCACCGAGAAGATCAGAACCAGGCCAAGCCCGACGAGAACATAGATTGATCC
>CAWDQG010000048.1:0-101393 GCA_963804405.1 uncultured Alphaproteobacteria bacterium
GCTACCTTCCGCAGGGAAGGCGCACGTCTATTCGGGTTGGTGTGGAGTTCACGCGCGGCGGCGACTAGCTCCTGCCGCCCTCCCGCTCCGCATAGGACTTGCGGCCCTCGCACTTCCCGCGCTGGCGCCGCGCGGTCTCTTGCGCCTTGAGCTTGGCAGCGGTCATCGCCTTACCGAACTCTGCTACGGCTCCCAGTATCTGACGGATCAGCTTGGAGATCGGGCCGCGATAGCCAAGCCGCCAACATCTGGGAGGGCTGACCATGCGCATCTTGTTGCGTCAATGACAAAGTTCGCTATTCGGGGGCGAGCAGCATGAGCATCTTAGAATGGGCCCCCTCGCATGCGCCGTGTATTCGATGATTACCTCAAGCCCCTTTGGCAAACCTCGCTGTGGAGTGGATCAAGCTGCTTGACTAGCTCAAGCGCGGCTAACTCCAGATTGGTCTCGTTCGGTCGCGGTTTTGACTTGCAAATATTATCGACCCGTTCGAATACCGCTCCGGTGTCGAGGCCATCCGTCAGGGATTTGTCTGGCAGGCAGCCCCAATCATAGCCTCGGAGAAATCCGATGAGCGACGACCCCCGGCACCTGGGTGCCCGTGGGCATTTGGCCCCCAGAGTGGACCCAGGACTTCATCTTGTCTCGCTCGTGAAGCCAATCGGCACAAGTTGTCAGGTCCCCCACAGTCATGTCCAACGCCAGGGCTGGCAACGGGATCAAACAAATGAAGAGCAGTAGTATCAGCTTAGCCAAGCATGATCCGGTCGCTACACGATTTGGTGTAGATGCTGAGTCTGCCTTAGTGCCCTATCTGTGTATCGCTCTGCGTTGCTCAAAATGCGGTTTAGATTCAGCTAGAGCGCTCTATCTGGATAATAACTACAAAAAGAGCAACGACAGGGCGATGGACCGATAGGACAAAATGGCAATCCCTAGCCTAATGTTTGCGCTTTACCATACGTCCTTGATCCACCTCCAAGTCGGAGACAATGCGGCAACACAAGCTGACGCCGACAAACTTCTCGTATTGGCGGAGGACAAGGATGCCTCGTTCTGGAGAGCCCTCGCGATTTTGATGCGAGGTTGCCTTCTAACCATGAACGCCAACAACTTCGACGCCATTCAGACAATCACACAGGGGATCGCCGCATTACGGTCAACAGGGGCAACAAGCTTTCTGCCGTTGTATCTGCCATTTTTGGCGATGGCTATACTCGGCTTAACCAGTTTGATGAGGCTTGGCGCGTGATTGGTGAAGCGATTACTGTGATTGAAGAAACTGGGGAAACGTGGTGTGAAGCAGAAGTCAATCGCGTCGCCGGTGAAATCGCGCTCAAGTCTCCGGGACCAAATTCCGCGAAAGCTGAGGGCTACTTCGAGCGCGCGCTCGCGGTTGCTCGCCAGCAGCAGGCCAAATCCTGGGAACTCCGCGCCGCAATGAGCCTCGCGCGCCTCTGGCGTGACCAGGGCAAGGTGCTGCAAGCGCGCGAGCTGCTTGCTCCGGTCTACGGGTGGTTCACCGAAGGCTTCGACACGCTTGATCTGAAGGAGGCGAAGGCGCTGCTGGAGGATTTGGGGGCTTAAGCCACTTCCAGCCTGGACCTTTGACGGGCTACCATTCCCGCACCTGAGCCCACGGGGGAGCAAATGAAACGGCGCTCCAAGATCAGGGCGACAGCGGCCAAAGCGCAACGCCCGAAGTCGGCAAGGCCGAAGCGCCAAAGCGTAGCAGACGACGCGGTCCGTCTCGTTTCTCACGCGGCTAGTGAGGAGCGCGAAGTCGCTCGGCTTACTCGCGAACTGAGCGAGGCGCGCGAGCAGCAATCGGCGGCGTCAGAGATACTCGAAGTCATCTCAAGCTCTCCAGACGATCTTCAGCCAGTCTTCGCAACTATGCTGCAGAAGGCGGTACGCATTTGCGACGCCACGTTCGGAAGTATCTACCGTTTGGATGGCGAGGCGCTACGCTTGCTGGCGACACTGAACACACCCCCTGCCTTTGCGGAGCAAATAAGGCGCTCACCGTTTCGCCCTGATCCGCAATCTCCTCCGGGTCGAATGATAGCTGAAAAAACGGTTGTTCACATCGCTGATGTCACGGCCGAGCCAGCCCACATCCATGATCCAGTCGCTGTTGCGGCCGTCACGCTTGGCGGGGTACGGACAAACTTAGGTGTGCCTTTGCTTCATAAGGGCGAAATGATCGGTGCTTTCTTCTTGTCCCGCCAGGAAGTTCGTCCCTTCACCGACAAGCAGATCGACCTAGTCAAGAACTTCGCCGCGCAAACTGTCATTGCCATTGAGAATGCGCGGTTGCTCAACGAGCTGCGCCAGTCCTTAGAGCAACAGACGGCTACCTCAGACGTGCTGCAGGTTATCTCAAGCTCCCCAGGGGACCTTGACCCGGTCTTCACGACCATGCTGGAGAAAGCCGTTCACATTTGCGATGCCAAATACGGCACCCTCTATCTCCCTGACGACGGCAGACTTCGTCTTGTGGCCGCTTACGACGTGCCTGAGTTTCTCGCTGCCCGCAGAGGCGTGGCCTTAGACCCGGCGCCCGGAGGTGGTCTTGATGAAGCACTGACAGCTAAGCGGCCGGTGCAAATCCCTGATCTTGCAGCAACGAAGTCTTACATCGAGCGCCACCCCGGAATGGTCGAAGCGGTCGAACTGGCCGGCATTCGCACCGGCTTGGCCGTGCCGATGCTCAAGGACGATGACCTCATTGGGATTATCGCCATTCACCGTCGCGAAGTGCTTGCCTTTACCGACTGTCAACGGCACTTTGAATCTGACCCGGGCTTGTCGATATCGGCACTGTGAACCTGACCCATCCGCGTCTTCGCCATGTCCCGCTCGCGAGAACAATGTGGTCAGATGTTTTCCTCTTTGTCCTTCGCTTTGTTGGGTCGCGCCATGATGCCGGCGCGGCGCTTGTCCTTGAGCCTGTAGCTCTCACCAGCGATCTGAACGACGGTCGCGTGATGCAGGATCCGGTCGAGCATGGCGGCGGTGAGCACAGCGTCGCCCGCGAACGCTTGGTCCCAACTGCCGAATGCGAGATTGGAAGTGAGGATTAATGAGCCTCTTTCGTAACGCCGCGCGACCACTTGGAAGAACAGATTGGCTTGTTCGCGTCCGAACGGTAGATAGCCGATCTCGTCGATGATCAGTAGCTTCGGTGCCGCGATCACCCGATGCATCGCCTCTTTCATCCGGCCCTGCCGATAAGCCGCTTCCATCGCGATGACGAGATCGGCAGCCGTCGTGAAGCGTACCTTCCAACTCTTCTGCGCGGCAATCAGTCCGAACGCGATCGCGAGGTGCGTCTTGCCGGTGCCGCTCGGACCGAGCAGGACGATATTCTCGGCGCGCTCGACAAAGCCTAACGACGCCAGCTCCTGGATTTGACTGTGCGGCGCGCCGGTGGCGAACGTGAAGTCATAGGCCTCCAGCGTCTTTAATGCCGGGAAGCCTGCCGTCCGCGTCAGTATTTCGCGGGACCGGACACGTCGTGCGTCGCGCTCGGCTTTGAGGACATCTTCGAGGAAGTCGGCGTAGCTCACGTCCTTCTTATTGGCAGCATTCTGCGCAATTCCACCATAGAGATCCGGCAGTGCCGTCAGCCGCAGGTCCTGCGCCAGGACCGAGATGCGCTCGTGCTGGAGATTGTTCATGCCGCACCTCCCGGCATCAGATCTTCGTAAACCGCGAGCGGATGCTGATAGCCAACGACAGCTTTGCGCACTGGCGTTAGAAGACTGCGCGTCGAACGGCCGCGATAGGGCGCGGGAAGCGCCTGCAGCGCCGCCTGCTCGATCACGAGCCGCTCGGCGGGCACCGCGTTGGTCGTCGCGTGCACGCGCGCGTTCGCGACCTCGCGAAGCCACCGCGCAACTGCTCCATTCGCCGCGTGCTTGTCAGGTTTCAGGCCAGCCTGTCGCATCGAGGCAACAAACGGAACCCAGAAGCTGCGCTTCAGATAGCCGATGAAGCGTTCGACCTTGCCCTTCGTCTGCGCGCGATATGGCTGACACAATCGCGGCAGGAATCCCGCGTGCCGTGCATAATCGAGGAACCCCGCATGGAAGCGATGCACGCCAAGCCCATAAGTGTTCCGCTCGATAACGACAGTTTTCATGTTGTCGTAGAGGACCTCGACCGGCACGCCCCCAAAGGTCAGGAACGCAGTCTCGTGACAGCCGATCAGCGTCTCGACCCGCTCGTCGTCGCAGAACTCGACATAGGCCTGGCGGCTCCACCCCAGCGTCGCAATGAAGAGCGATAGCTTGTCCGCGCCGCGCCCAACCGTCGCCCAGTCCGCCTGCATCTGATGACCAGGCGTGGTCTCGAAGCGAACCGCAGGCGCCGCGGCTGGCAGCGGCGTTAATCCGCGCACGAACAGCTTCACACGCGTCTCGCCACCCTCATAGCCACGCTCTTTGATCTCTCGAAATAACACTGTCGCCGGAATGCGGTCAGGCAGCGCGGCCTTCATCCGACCGACGATGTAAGCCTTGAACGGATCGAGCTTCTCGGCCCGTTTCGGCGCAGGCTTACGCTTGGCCACCGCATCGCCACCGCGCAAATACCGCCGAACCGTGTTGCGAGACCGTCCCGTCGACCGCGACAGACCCCGGATGCTCGCCCCGTGCTTCTTCAAAACCGCCAATTCCATCTGCTCCTCCGCCTTCAGCATCGGCCCCTCCCTCACGGAGGAACCACCTAATGCGGTGGGTCAAATTCAGGGTGCCGGGCGGGTCAGTTTCCCACTGCCGATGACACCGACAAGCAGATCGAGTTGGTCAAGAACTTCGCCGCCCAAGCGGTTATCGCCATCGAGAACGCGCGGCTGCTCAATGAACTACGCCAGCGCACAACGGACCTTGCTGAGGCGCTAGAGCAGCAGACGGCTACGTCTGATTTGCTCCAGGTCATCAGTGGTTCTCCAGGTAATTTAGAGCCGGTATTCCAAGCTATGCTTGAGAATGCGGTCGGCATTTGCGGCGCCAACTTCGGCAACATGTTTCTTTACGAGGACGATGCGTTCCGCACAGTCGCGATGTTCAACGCGCCGGAAGCGTATGCAAACGCCCGCATGGGCGCGCCACTTCATCCGCCATCCGATAGCGGCCTCGGTCGTCTCGTTGCAACAAAGGAAGTCGTGCAAATCGCAGACTTGAGGACGGTGGAACGATACGTCATCAAACGTGATCCGTTCGTCGTCGCAGCCGTCGAGTTGGCGGGCATACGGACACTCCTTGCTGTGCCAATGCTCAAGGAGGGCCGTCTGGTCGGTGCCATTGTTATTTATCGTCAAGAAGTACGGCCGTTTGGCGAGAAGCAGACTGAGCTAGTGAAAAACTTTGCCAGTCAGGTCGTCATCGCCATCGAGAACGCGCGGCTGCTCAACGAACTAAGCCAGCGAACCACCGACCTCACTGAGCGCACCGCCGACCTCACCGAAGCGCTAGAGCAGCAGACGGCTACGTCGGAGGTGCTCCAAGTTATCTCAAGCTCGCCGGGCGATCTTCAGCCGGTGTTTGCAACAATGCTGGAGAATGCGGTGCGTATCTGCGAGGCGACCTTCGGCCAATTTGTTCCTCTATGAACGACGCTCATTTCGCCTCATTGCCATGCACAACGCGCCGCCCGCCTATGCCGAACGGTGGCGTCATCGACCGGTTCTGGCAACGTGACTATCCGCGCAACTCCGCTCGCTCGCGTGCTCTCAACCAAAGAGGTGGTCCAAATTCCTGACCTCATGGCGGAACCCGGCTACATCGAGCGCGACCCTCGCTTCGTCAGCCTGTGGAAACTTGGGGGCGTGCGGACCATTGTAGCCGTGCCGATGCTGAAGGAGAAGAACTGGTCGGCGCATTTCCTTCTATCGTCAAGAAGTTCGTCCCTTCACCGACAAGCAGATCGCGCTGGTCACGAACTTCGCCGCCCAGGCGGTCATCGCCATCGAGAACGCGCGGCTGCTCAACGAACTGCGCCAGCGCACAGCCGACCTCACCGAACGCACAGCCGACCTCACGGAAGCGTTGGAGCAGCAGACTGCGACGTCCGAGGTTCTTCAGGTTATCAGCAGCTCCTCCGGCGATCTTGAGCCGGTGTTTGCAACCATGCTGGGGAATGCTGCGCGCATCTGTGACGCCAAGTTCGGCAATATCTTCCGTTGGGACGGCGACGCCATGCACCTCGTCGCGACACACAATACACCGCCTGCCTTCGCTGAATATCGTAAGCGTCGGCCGCTGCCTCTCAAGCCGAACCTTCCCTTTGGTCGCATGGTGGCGGCAAAAGCAGTGGTTCATTGCGCCGATGCGGCCGCATTACCAGCCTACACTGAACAACGCGATCCAGACGTCGTTGCAGCCGTTGAACTTGGAGGCATTCGGACTTTTGTAGCTGTCCCGATGTTGAAGGATGACAATCTGATCGGGGCGCTTATCGTTTACCGCCAAGACGTTCGTCCCTTCACGGATAAGCAGATCGAGCTGGTTAAGAATTTCGCCGCGCAGGCCGTTATCGCCATCGAGAATGCGCGGCTGCTCAACGAACTCAGGCAGCGCACTGAGGACCTTAGCCAGCGCACCACCGACCTTACCGAGGCATTGGAGCAGCAGACGGCGACTCGGAAGTGCTCAAAGTTGTCTCAGGCTCGCCGGGAGACCTTGAGCCGGTATTTCGACCATGCTGGAAAATGCGGTGCGCATTTGCGAGGCCACTTTGGCAACATCTATCGTGTTGAAGGCGACGGCTTGCATATCGTGGCGACGCATAACACCCCGCCTGCCTTCGCAGAAGCACGTAAGAGGACGCCGCATTTTAGTCCTGGCCCGAAGGAAGCCGTGCGCCGCATGATGACGACCAAAACTGTCGTTCACATCCATGATGTTACAGCAACGGAGGCGTATGCTGAACGCGAACCTGCAGCTGTAGCTAGTGTGGAACTCGGTGGCGCACGAACATTCGTCGTCGTGCCGATGCTGAAGGATAATGAACTCGTCGGCGCATTCACTCTTGCCCGCCGAGAAGTCCGGCCCTTCACCGACAAGCAGATTGCACTCGTAACGAACTTTGCCGCTCAGGCCGTCATCGCCATCGAGAACGCGCGCCTGCTCACCGAACTTCGCGAAAGAACAGACCAGCTGCAAGCGCAGTCCAAGACAGCTTGCCGACCTAAACGCGCAACTCGAACACCGCGTCGCCGATCAAGTAGGCGAAATCGAACGCATGGGGCGGCTGCGTCGCTTTCTGCCTCCGCAGGTGGCTGATCTGATCGTGGCGTCAGGAACCGAGAAGCAACTGGAGAGCCACCGCCGCGAGATAACCGCGCTCTTCTGTGACCTGCGCGGCTTTACTGGGTTCACTGAAAGCGCGGACGCGGAAGACGTAATCGCGCTGCTCCGCGAATATCATGCGGCAGTTGGCGAGAAGATCATCAAGTATAGCAGCACGCTCGAACGATACGCAGGCGATGGAGTGATGGTCGTCTTCAACGATCCGGTGCCAGTCGAGAACCCTGCCCTCCAAGCTGTGCTGATGGCACTTGAAATGCGTGACGCCATCGGAGCCTTGACCGAGACGTGGCGTCGGTGGGGACACGACATTGGCTTCGGCATTGGCATTGCCCACGGCTTCGCCACGCTCGGTACAATCGGCTTCGAGGGACGCTTCGATTATGCCGCCATCGGCACGGTATCCAATGTTGCTTCTCGGCTGTGCGATGAAGCGAAGCCTGGGCAAATCCTCATCAGCCCGCGAGTGCTGACGAAGGTCGAGAACGCCGTCAAGGTCGAGCCCGTGGGTGAGTTCGAGTTGAAGGGGATCAGGCGACCTCTGGCGGCTTACAATGTGGTCGCTGCCGTAAGAACGTAAGTCTATCAAAAGCGGCGCAATAATGCACCCGCAATCGAGCGGATGCTCTCTCGGCTCTTACTATTCGGGCAGGCCGAGCAGGCGTGCGCTTTCTTTAAGCTTGTCACCTAGCGCCGGGTGGAGCAGTGCGTACCTGGAGACCTCGCTGATCTGAACGCCCGGATTGAGTTCGAGCAATTGTTCGACAATCGCCCTTGCCTCCTCCAGGCGTCCGGCCTGGGCCAGCGCTGCGGCGTGAAGGAAATAGTACAAGTTGAAGCGCGGAGCGGCTTGCACCGCCATAGCATAGCAGGATGCGGCCTCGTCGTAGCGCGCCTCCTGGAAGGCAACGTGTCCGAGCGCCCCACGACCCGCAAAAGCCACGGGATCGAATGGGCTCAGCCGCAGCGCGCGATTGGCGTAGGCGGTCGCGGCAGTGGAGTTGCCGCTCGAAGCGTATATTATCGCGCCCCAATAGTGCGCCGTAGCAGACGACGGATTGAGCGATAGGGCGCGCTCGATAGCGCTCAACGCCGCTTTGTGGTCCTTACTCAGAATGGCTATTACAAGTGCCGCGACTGCGAGGGTCGTCGCATCGTCAGAACCGCTCGCAATCGCGATGTGTGCGTGCCGGAGCCCGGCTTTCTTGTCGGCCTCATCGAACCCCCCGCGCATGAAACAAATCTCGTGGCACCACGCCAGGAAGGCATGGGCGGCGGGGTAGTTCGGGTCCAGCTTGAGCGCTTGTTCAAGAAGGCTCATCGCAATCTTGGCGTCGGCCGGCATCACTGAGGCCATGTGCGGCACGGCACGCAAATACAGATCGTAGGCTTCGAGATTTTCCGGTGGCTTGCGCCGCGACCGCTCTATCTCCGACTGCTTCAAACTTGGTTCTACGACGCCGACTACTCTCTCGGTGATTTGATCCTGCAAGTTGAACACGTCCTCTAGCGCACCGTCGAACTTATCGGCCCACAGATGAGTGCCGGTTTCTGCCTCTACGAGCTGCGCCGTGATACGAACGCGATTACCAGACTTGCGAACGCTACCTTCGAGGACGTAGCGGACCCCCAGTTCATGCCCCACCTGTCGTACGTCAACAGCTTTGGCCTTGTAAATGAAGCTGGAATTGCGGGCGACTACGAACAGCCATTTGATCCGCGATAACCCGGTAATAATCTCCTCTACCATTCCATCGGCAAAGTATTCCTGCTCTGCGTCGCCGCTCATGTTCTGGAACGGAAGAACTGCAATCGAAGGCTTGTCTGGAAGCGCAAGCCGCTCCGAACGTTTCTCCGCCGCAGTTGGTTTGGCTACGGTCGCGGGCTTGACCTGCGCCGTCGTGCCGACTTCGACCGAATAAGTCCGGATCGGTTCGGCTATATTCTTGAGCTGGGTTGGGCCAAGGTCGTTTACCGTGAGGTCAAGCCGCGCCCTGACCTGTCTGTATGCGTCTTCCGACAGACAGATCGCACCCGGCTTAGCAATCCCTTCCAATCGGGCAGCGATGTTGACGCCGTCGCCCATCAGATCGCCATCGCTCTCCTCAACCACATCGCCCACGTGGATGCCCACACGAAACTCGATGCGGCGCTCTGGCGGAAGACCAGCATTTCGCTCCACCATAGCGTTTTGCACTTCCACTGCGCAGCGGACGGCGTCAACCACGCTACGAAATTCAACGATGGCACCGTCACCGGTGCGCTTCACAACGCGCCCGTTATGTACCGCAATGGTCGGATCAATCAGATCGCTTCGGAGCGCCCGCAAGCGCGCGAGGATACGGTCCTCATCGGAGCCAGCGAGCCTGCTGTATCCGACAACGTCCGACACCAAAATCGCAGCGAGCTTCCGGGTTTCGGCCAAGGCATCCTCCGGGCGTTAGCATACTAGCACAAAGCGCAGATCAGAACTGGCCCCGACCGGAACTGAACGGAGTTTGCAGCGCACAGCGATAGCATGGCCTACCGGACCATCGGCATTTACGTCTTCCTGCGCACTGTCATGTGTTCACCGGTTCGCGCGAGCCAGATCGCCCACGCCCTCAAGCTACCCGCGTAGCGGTGCTGAGGCGTCTGCAAGAAATGGTGAAGCACGGCTACGTGGAACGCGTCGGCAACGCCTATCGCGTCACGGACAAGGTGAACATCCCCGAATTGCTGGCATGGACTTTATTCCGCTGGGCGAGATCCCGGAGGGTGTGCCAGTGGCAACCAACGGCGGCGGCTATGCCGAGTCGATGGCTGAGCACGCGCTCGCTATGTCACTTGCCGCCGCCAAGCGCCTAATCTTGGAGCACGAAAACCTCAAACTTGGCCAGTTCAATCAGTTCACGCGGAACCGCATGCTCGCGGGCGGGCTCCGCGGAATCTTCGGGCTTGGCGGCATCGGAGCCGCGACCGCCCGGCTGATGCACAGTATCGGTATGGGTGTACGCGAGGAAAAGCTGGGCGTCGTTCTCGGTGACCGAGTGCGCGCTTGAGGTGCGAAGGCGCGCAGGCTCAGAAAAGCTACTGGAATGCGACCTCGGCAAAGCTTCGGAGTTTGCGTGAATGCAAGCGTTCCCAATCCTGGGCTTTGAGTTTTTCCAGCGCCCTTAGCCCGATCTCGAGATGCTGGCCGACACGCTGGCGGTAGAATTCGCCGGCCATACCGGCGAGCTTGATTTCGCCATGAAGGGGCTTATCCGAAACGCAGAGCAGGGTGCCATATGGCACGCGGAAGCGAAAGCCGTTGGCGGCGATCGCTGCCAACTCCATGTCGAGCGCGATAGCGCGCGACTGCGAGAGGCGGCGGATGATGGCGGGATCTCCGATCTCCCAATTGCGATTGTCGACGCTCGCGACGGTTCCGGTGCGCATAACCCGCTTTAGCTCGAAGCCCGCCAGCCCTGTGACCTCGCCGACCGCTAACTCAAGCGCGACCTGCATCTCGGCCAATGCCGGGATCGGCGCCCACAGCGGCAGTTCATTGTCGAGGACGTGATCCTCCCGCATATAGCCGTGGGCGAGGACATAGTCGCCGAGGTTCTGCGAGTTACTGAGGCCGGCACAATGTCCCAACATCAGCCAGGCATGCGGCCGCAGCACGGCAACGTGGTCGGTTATGGTGCGGGCGTTGGACGGGCCAGTGCCAATGTTAATCATCGTGATGCCCCGATAGCCGGGCTCGACAAGATGAAAAGCCGGCATCTGCGGCATACGCTCAGGGACAACGCCAGACGTTCCTCCGCCTAGGCGAGCATTGCGCGTGATCACATTGCCAGGCTCGACGAAGGCGTCGGAGCCGGAGCGGCCCGAGGCCATGTGCTCGTGGCCCAAGCGCGCGAAGACATCGACATAGAATTGGTAGTTCGTGAAGATCACGAAGTTCTGGAAGTGCTCCGGATCGGTGCCGGTGTAGTGGTAAAGCCGGTGCAAAGAATAATCGACTCGCGCTGCGCGGAACAAAGCAAGCGGCTCGGGCGTGCCGGGATGCCGTTGTAGCGTGCCGTTGGCGATCGCGTCGTCCATGGCGGCGAGATCAGGCGTGTCGAACACGTCGCGCAGCGGTCGATCGATGGGCGACTTTCGGCCGCTCGAGAGCGCCGCTTCGACGTTGATGTCGCGGCGATAGGCGAAATGGACTGGGATCGGCTCGCTCGACTCGCCGATTTCGACTGGCACGCCGTGGTTCTCGATCAAGAGCCTGATCTGCTCGGTGAGATAGGCACGAAAAAGGTCAGGCCGCGTCACGGTGGTCTCGTGCACGCCCGGCCCTGCGACGAAACCGTAGGAGAGGCGTGAATTCGAGCCGCGCATGGGTCGAGGTCGTGAGGCGCACAAATGGATAGGTTGCGCGCACGCGCGTCGTGAGCGACTCGCCATTGACGTACGCCTCAAAGCAATCGCGCAGGAAGTGAGTGTTCCGCTCGTAGATCTCGTCGAGGCGGACGACTGCCGCAGTGGCGTCGGTGAAGGCTTCGGTCGCGATGCGCTGCGGGGTCAGCACGCTCAGTGCGGGGTCCATGTGGTCGACCGGATGCCCCGGATGGGCATGTAATCCATATTACTAAAGTTCTTGCGGCGGCTTAAGCAGCATTCGGCGTTCCTATACAACGCAATGTACTGTCCATCGTCCTGGCGCTTCATTGGCGAAGCGATGACAGCTATTCATTTCCCGATCCACTTGTTGTAAACTGCTTCGACGCCCGCCTGCCATCCCCAACCATAGGTGACGTCTCCCTCCTTATCCCATGTCGCAGACAGCTCTGCATTGTCATCGTCATCAAACAAAGCTTCGTCCTCTGGTTGGAGGATAAGTCCGTAGTTTTTCGCCATGCACTCGACTTGGCGGAAGCTCCGATTGCTTTCAGCCCACTCCATTCCGGCACGGAAGGCGCGTTAGCCACATTGTGGTTATTTCCTCGCGCGCGCGAGGGCGGCGCCTCGGCCAGCGGTTTCGATCCGGCGGCGCCGGCGCGCAGCTATGGGGACTGTTCGGCGCGAGCCGATCGAAACCGCTGGCCGAGGGGTGGCTGTGGCGTGTGTGCGCTCTGGCATTTCAGGCTGGGCGATCGGGCTCTTGATCCGTGGGCGTGCGGGCGCCGAACGGCGCGCGGCCAATGCTGGTCGCCGGTGCTGGCCGACGGCGAGGCCCGCCGCTGTTTTCTGTTTGGGACTTGGAGATCGGCGGTGGCGGAGCTCTTCGGCAACAGCCGCTCGCAACAGCTGGCCGCAGGGCAGCCTTCGGATGTGCTCGCACTCTGTTGGATTTTGGAATCGGCCGCGCGCGACCGCTCCTTGAAATCTTCATCTGAAAGGGGGCGCGTTAGCCACATTGTGGTTATTTCCTCGCGCGCGCGAGGGCGGCGCCTCGGCCAGCGGTTTCGATCCGGCGGCGCCGGCGCGCAGCTATGGGGACTGTTCGGCGCGAGCCGATCGAAACCGCTGGCCGAGGGGTGGCTGTGGCGTGTGTGCGCTCTGGCATTTCAGGCTGGGCGATCGGGCTCTTGATCCGTGGGCGTGCGGGCGCCGAACGGCGCGCGGCCAATGCTGGTCGCCGGTGCTGGCCGACGGCGAGGCCCGCCGCTGTTTTCTGTTTGGGACTTGGAGATCGGCGGTGGCGGAGCTCTTCGGCAACAGCCGCTCGCAACAGCTGGCCGCAGGGCAGCCTTCGGATGTGCTCGCACTCTGTTGGATTTTGGAATCGGCCGCGCGCGACCGCTCCTTGAAATCTTCATCTGAAAGGGGGCGCGTTAGCCACATTGTGGTTATTTCCTCGCGCGCGCGAGGGCGGCGCCTCGGCCAGCGGTTTCGATCCGGCGGCGCCGGCGCGCAGCTATGGGGACTGTTCGGCGCGAGCCGATCGAAACCGCTGGCCGAGGGGTGGCTGTGGCGTGTGTGCGCTCTGGCATTTCAGGCTGGGCGATCGGGCTCTTGATCCGTGGGCGTGCGGGCGCCGAACGGCGCGCGGCCAATGAAGGAAAACAAGGCGACTGCTAATCAATCGCCCTGTCTCAAGCTTTTACGAAGAGTCTGATTCCAAAGGGACGTCTAAGCGTCAGCAATTGGATTGTGCAAAGACTCTATGATGATGCAGTCAAGGAAACCGTCGAACTCTGATTTGTATGGGGCTTTCGATGTCAATCTTTTTCGATTCCACTCCTTCTCTCACATTTTGAAGGAAGTACAGTCCCGGACGTTCCGAGGGGAATTCGCCTTTCAGCACGAATCATCGCGCCGCATACTTGTATTCGGTGGGTCGATGAGACCCGAACCATGATGCAGTAGTGCGCATCGGCGGCGAAGTTCCGGGCGGCGGCTCCATTCTTCTGGGCGGCTCAAAGGCCATATCAGAGTGCGGCGTGCCGCTGCCTCGGATCGTCAACGCAAGCTTCCGACGGATCATCCGGCGCAGGCCTCCGATATTCAAGTGTTTTCTTCTCCTTCTCCTGCTCAGGCGGTGCGCAAGGCGACGCCCTGCGGCACTTCACCGGTCCTTACCATGCGCCAGAGTGCGATGAGCAGTTTGCGTGCAAGAGCGACGATCATGGTCTTGCGTATCGCTCCGCGGGCCTCGCTGGTCACTGATCGATACCATTGGACCAGAGCGCTCTCCTCTTGGAACATGAGGAATCGCCAGGCAAGTTGGATCATGCCTCGCCGGACGCGGGCATTGCCAGCCCTGGCGAGTCCTTTCTCCCGTCGCCTCTTGCCGCTTTCGTCCGGAGAGCCGGTGAGACCGGCGTAGCGAGCGACCGCTCTTTGATCCCGCAAGTTGCGGGACAATATCTCGTGCACGAGCATATCTGCCGTCTCAATCCCGACGCCGATGACGCGGGCGAGCAACCGAACCATCGGGTGCGATCCTTCGTTAGGAGTGTGTTCCAGTCTTTGTAAGCGGGTCTCTTCGATCTCCCTGATCTGGTCCATGACGAAGCGTAGGCGCGCCATGTCGCGGCGCAGCTCGGCGCAGCTGTTCGGCGGCAGCGGGCCGCCTTCCGGTGTGCGAAGCGTCTCCAGACGCGCCGGCGCCTTGCGCAGCGTTGGCTTGAAGTTGCGCACGCCGAAGCGAACTAGACATGCTCTCATCCGATTGACAATGCGCGTGCGCTCGCCCGCCAAGTTTTCCCGCTCGCGGTTGGGGCGCCTTGCGTCCTCTTCTCCGAGAGTGGGGATCGCCGCCATGCTGCAATGGTCCGATTCGCCACGAAGCCATCCCAGGAAGGCGCGCTTCAGAAGCTCGGTGTCGAGGCGGTCCGTCTTGGCCCGTCGGTGCTCGCGGGAAACCGCAACACTATTGGGGTGGATGACGTAGGCCTCAATGTTGCGGGCACGTAGCCAACGCGCTAGCCAAAAGCCATCGCGGCCGGCCTCGAAGGCGAGCACTATGCGGGTGATTTCGCGCCCAGCATTTATTGCCTCGTCGCGCCAGCGATGCAGTAATTGCAGAAGCGCTCCTTCATCAACGTCCAGCTTCTTCAACGGATGACGTTGTATCCCCGGCAGAATCGCAGCGATGAGCCAACTCGTCAGGCTCATCTCAATAACCGCAATCAGCGTGCTGTCCTGTTCAAACGTCGTGAAGGATCGGCTGAGATCGTTAGGCTTTGGCATGGGGCGCTCCGTTCGTTATGACCGGCGCCGAGAATGTCATGCTCTCGCCGGATGCCCCATAGCATCTTCTGGCGGTTTTTCAACATGTAGTTGATCCAGCCCGCGTTCGCACCGTCGCGGACAAGAATTCGGCCGCTACCCCACTCGACCTTAGCCCAGCAGTTGCCGATTAGCCTTTCAAGGGCGACAGCATCGCAGTGCGAGGGCAATTCAATTGCACAATGAATATGCCATCGACCGGACGTACCACGCTCCCATGAACGTAACGCGCGGGCGTGGACCTCGCCTCTTTCAAGTACTGGTAATACATGAAGACGTTTTCCGTAGCGACGAAATGCAGCTCCGTACACTGCTCTGTTGAGTAGGCTCATGAAGTGCCGAAAAGCTTGTCGGCACCGATAGTCGTCGATCTTTATCCAAGCGCCGCTGTCGGACTGGCGAGTTTGCTTCAACGTTAGGGTGACGTCGCAAAAGGCACCCCAGCTGCTGGTATCAAAGAAGTGCGACTTGGCAGAGGCAAACGGATCGGACCTAACAGCCACATTATTGTGAAATGCTGGGTCATACGTCGGAGCGAGCGGTCCCGGGAAAGTGAAGCTCCTGGTGATCGTGGTAGCGGAGAAATGGGTCAACGGCCTGGTTCTGCCCGCTGTGTCGAGACCAACCGCACGGCGAACAGCGACCATTAGCTGCCCGGGCGAGCTGGCTTATAAGTGCTTGCGCAGCGCTAAGCTACTCTGGCGGCGGGGCCAGCCCGGCGCATTGGCATTGCTACCATTGCGCGGGCAATTCAGCGAACCGGGCAAGGAGCCAAGAAAGCGACGGCAAAATGGTTAGGACCACGATGTTAATCCGGCGGACGTCAAAGGGCTGGGTAAGCTCGCCGACGTCGATACAACTACCTCGGTCGTCAACGCCATCTATGAAGAACTGAGGTTAGGGTTCGCGACCTACCGATCCGGAGCGAGGACTTATTGATGCGCCTAGTTCCTTAATGGCCTAGTTTCGCATAAGCCGGGACGCGTCGACTAAGAAATGGGTTACCTAAATCCTTAGCGACACAAAGCGGTCGAACCTTGGTGATCCGGCGGCGCTAGCTTGTTTGTCGGCCCATTACTCGTTCTATTGTGACTGCGTCTTGTGGATACGTCGTGCTTTCTCTCATCAAATGTCAGGCTGGCGAGATCGGCGTCTTTATCCTTTGGCGCGTGGGCGCTTTTTCTTCGATCTCGCCAAGGAGCGAAACGATCCGCCGGCTAACCCTGCGCTGGCCGCTCGCATGGCCGGCCAGGACGATAAGACCATCCGCGACAGATAGCCTTGACTGACCCCGCGCGGTGCGTGGCCTAGCATCAAGTGCGCGAGGGTGTCGTCGACGCCGCAGTCGGTCGCGATGGTCCGCCATGTATGGCGCAAGGCGTTAGCATAGAAGGGAAGGGCGTCCGAGTTGAAGCGAACAATATGGCCGCGCGGGCCTCGAGCCGGGAAAACAAACTCGTCCGGCTCGGTCACGCTGTCGCGCGCCATCTTGAGCACTCGCGCAATCGCTGCGGACATGGGCACCCTAATATCTGGACCGGCCTTCGCGTTGCGGATGATCACCACACGCTCGCGCAGCAGCACATCGACCCACTTGAGCCGCACAAGCTCCCCAGGGCGGAAGCCGCCGAGCAAATTCAGCAAGTGAAATGCGCGCCGATTGCCGTTCGGTATCGCACGCCATGCCTTGGCCCACGCTTTGAAGTCACGGGTGGCGACTTCGCGCCTCTGCTCCACATTGAAATCAACGCCACTAGTCGGCAGTGCGAGCGGAAGCCCGCGATTAGTCCGCATGGCATGGCGATACACAGCGCGGGTAACTCGCGCGCAATGGTTGGCGGCCACGGGTCCGACTTCAATGGTCAACTTGGCATGGAAGTCAGCTACGGCGTTCGGCGCACCGCTCTTTTCGGCGAGCGTCCATGCACGCGTGGCCTTTATCTCCCTGATCTCGCTGACCTGTCGACGCGAAAGCGTCGCCGTGGCGCCGTCGGGTACCTCAAATTTGCAGCGGAACGGATTTTGACTACCCAAACCCGGAAAGTCCGGGTTAAGATTGATGAGCTGCTTGTTTCCGCTTTCAATGCCGCGCGCGGTCTCCGCAAGAAATTCGGTAA
Source organism: uncultured Alphaproteobacteria bacterium (assembly GCA_963804405.1). GTDB lineage: Bacteria > Pseudomonadota > Alphaproteobacteria > Rhizobiales > Xanthobacteraceae > BOG-931. The sequence continues at coordinate 17,127 of CAWDQG010000048.1, forward strand.
AGCCACCAACAGTATCTTCCGTGCCGATGAACCGACGCGAGAATTTCCCATCACGGTGACGGTCGACAGACGCGTCAAGGTGACCGTCGTTTTGTTGCTCAAAGCCGGCGTTGAGGTTGCGGTGAAGGAAATAAAAACTGAGCCGGAGCCGCCGAAGTTGGTTGGCTAGAAGCCGATTTTGTCGATCCATTTTTTGAGTACTGGCACGGCGAAGCCCTCTCCATAACCGGCGGCGACTGTTCGTTCCTCATGTCCTAAGATCGCCCATCGAATATCTTCCGGGCACTCGGCGGCGCGCAGTCGATCTTGCGCACGATGCCGCAGTGAATGGACCACCTTGCGTGGATCGGTGATCCCGATGTCATCCAAAAACTTGCCTAAGCGTTTCGACGCCATATCCGGCGGATCTAGGTGCTCGGTCACAAACAACCGCCCTTTGATAACCTTCGGCAGATACTGCAACACACAAGCCGGTAGCGGTACGCGGCGCAACGATTGCTCAGTCTTTTTGCCGACTATGACATAGCGCACACCGCGCTCTTTTATTTCGCCGTCAATCTCGAATGCCTCGCTCAACCGCATGCCGGTGGCCGCGAGAAAACGGAATAGCGTTTGATCGAAATCACTAAGCTTATCGAGATTGCGCTTGACTAGCCTCATATCGGCGTCGCTGAGCGGAAGCCGTCTAACTCCATCGTTGCGTTCCGGCACGATTGAAGCAAACGGGTTGAACTTCAATCGTCCTTCTTTAATCGCGAGATTGCAGGCGGCCGTCAGCCAGCCGACCTTTTTCGCAATCGTCGCGCTCTTAAGCCCGCGGGACTCGAAGTGCGCGACTAACTTGCGGCCATCATCTCTGTCCGCGTCTTTCAATGGCTTATCGCTTAATGACCTAAACAACGCCCAAACGGTCCGGGCCTCTCGCTCAAAATAGCCGGTTATGTTGGCGTGTTTCAGGTAGGTTTCGAGGACGGCATCGTCGCCATTCTTTATCGGCGCGGCTTCGCGCCTAAGCTTCGCCAAGTCAATGATTGGTCCGATGCGTCGCAATTCAGCGAGGGGCTTTGTCGTACCGTCATCGACAAGGACGGCGCCCATGGGCATATTCACGAGCCGCCGCGCCGGGCCGTTCGGCTCGGTCTTTATCAAGGCACCAGCGGCATCGAGGTAGATCAATTCGCGCGTGGTCGCTATGACGCGCTCGCCATTCAGTCCCATGTGCTCGCCGGGATCAAGCGTGTAAGGCGTCATCTCAAGACGGGGGCGCGCGGCCAATAGGGCGGCTTTATGTGCGGCAACCATCGGCGCGGCTAGTATCTCCGCCTCTCGACGGTCGGACGTGCGTAGCGACCTCTCAGTTCGCTGGTTGCCGGCGCGGAGCCGGATCCACCAATTCGTTGAGCCATCGCGCCGGAACAAGTAGCTGCCGTGTCTTGCTCTCGCCATGCCCGATCTCCCGTGGGCGACAGCGAGTATATAATGGCGACAGTTATTGACGACACTAAAAGGCGACAGCAATTGGCGACAGGGTAAATGTCGACGAAATGGGTACTTCTTTCACTTTTTTTAGTCAAAGGTTTCCGTCCTCCTGGGCCCATTATACGGTCCGCCGATCTCTGAGATTGTACCGCAGTGGCCGATAGGCATAATTCCATAGTGGACGCTCAGGTGAAAAAATCTTCGCGACTAGGCAAGCCTCCGAAGCACCCGAGGCTGCCGACAGACCGCATCGAATATTCGCCAATCACCGAACGACCGCCGCTCAAGCTGCCGGATGGCGGCCGCGTGGCAGTGTGGGTCATCGTCGCTGTCGAGGAATGGGATCCAACGCAGCCGATGCCGCGCACGGTCCTGACGCCGCCAGCGGGCGGTTCGCCTATGCCCGACGTGCCAAACTGGGCCTGGCACGAATACGGCAACAGGGTAGGCTTTTGGCGTTGCATCAAGGTTTTTGACGAGTTCTCAATTTCGGGCACGATCTGCATCAACGGTTCGGCCCTGACCGCGTATCCGCAAATTGTGCGCGCCGCGGTCGAACGCAATTGGGAATTTATCGGCCACGGCCTCACCCAGCGAAACATGCAAAAGGTGCCGAACGAACGCGGCGACATTCGCAAAGTTCGCGAGATCATCGCTAAGGCGACCGGCAAGCCGCCGCGTGGGTGGATCGGTCCCGGTCTCACCGAGACCTGGGAAACACCCGATCTGCTGGTCGAGGAAGGCTATGACTACGTCGCTGATTGGGTTCTCGACGACCAGCCGGTCTGGCTGAAGACACGCAGCAAACCGATCCTCAGTGTGCCGTACACGCAGGAATGTAACGACGTTGCCATGATGCTCATCCAGCATCATAAAGCGTCGGAATATTGCGACCGCGCGCTCGATCAGTTCGAACAGATTTACGCCGACGCAGCTGATTCAGCGCGCATCATGGCGTTGGCGATACATCCCTACATCATGGGCGCGCCGCACCGGTTAAAATATTTCCGCCGGGTGATCGAGGTCATTCGCAACAAGCGTGACGTATTGTTTCTGACCGGCGCTCAGATCGCCGACTGGTATTTCGCCGCCGGGCCAAAAGCACCACGGGGTCAAAGCTAACAACCCGTGCTCAGCCGCCGGTAGCAGACATTACGCCAGACGAAGCGGCGCCACGGCTATCTCACCCGTCACATGCTCCGATCGCCATTGACGGGTCTGTTCGGTCGACCTGCGCACCTCATCGCAGAAACTACGACCCGAGCACGCGGATGATCGCGATCGCTGCATGCGCGGCTTACGTGCGACAATGCCCATTGCCCAAACCGCCGCTATCTTGCGTCAAGGCCGGAAAAGCGCAAATGTTCGGCGCCGCTCTACGCAATGGATATTTTGGGGGAGGTTGGTTTCATGGCAAACAACGCCAGCGTGCCATCGGGCGGCACCTTCATCATCAAGGGCGGCGCCGTCATTACCGTCGACCCGAACCTGGGAACTTTACCGAAAGCCGATGTATTTGTTCGAGACGGAGTGATTGCCGAGATCGGCGGCGATTTGGATGCAAATGGCGCCGCAATCGTCGACGGCGCCGACATGATCGTCATGCCGGGTTTTGTCGACTCTCATTACCACATGTGGAGCACGCTCGGACGAAACTTTATTTCAGACTATGGCTTTGAATATTTTCCGGCGAAGTGGGCGACGTCGGGGCTTTATGATCCGGAAGATTTTTATAACAGCGTGCTGCTCGGCCTTGCCGAGCTTGCCAGCGGCGGCGTCACGACTGTCCATAACTGGTCTCACAACAACAGATCGCCAAAACATTTGGATGCGGAACTGAACGCTCATCGCGATTCTTTGTTGCGCGCACGCTACTCCTTCGGACACGTCGATCGCCTGCCGCCTGATGTCGTCAACACGTTCGATGATCTTCAGCGAGTTCAGCAAGAATGGTTTTCGGACACATCGCGTCTCAAGGGGCTCGTGCATCTTGGTGTAAACCTGCGAGGCATGATCCAAAGCGATGCCCGCGTGTTCCATGAGGAAATGCAAGTCATGCTGCGGCGTGGGCTGCCGGTCGCCATTCACGCCAGTCAAGCTCGACCGAATTCGGATGACGCCGCGGATTATGAACGGCGAGGATATCTCGGTCCAAAATTTCTTTTTTGCCACTACATCGCGGCGAGCGACAGTGATCGCGAGGCGATGGCGAGAACGAAGACGTCGCTGAGCTTCTCGACACATTCGGAGTTTCGCCTGGGCGAGCACGGCGATCCACGGCGGGCGCTGTTGAAGGCGCGCGCCGCGGGTGTTTCGGTTGCGCTTTCTTCGGACGCGACGTCGATCGCGCCGCCGAACATGTTTGAAAATATGAGGTTCACCTGGAATATGGGAATTCCATGGAAGGACACTGACACCGAGGCTTTTCCGCCAGTGAGCTTTTGTGACGTGATAGAAATGGCCACCATCAACGGCGCTCGCGCCCTCGGGTTAGCCGAGGTGACCGGCTCGCTAACGCCAGGCAAGCGGGCCGATCTGATCTTGATACGAACGAACGATATCAACATCGCGCCGCTGGCGAATATCGAGACCACGGTGGTCCAATCGGCGACCCCGGACAACGTCGATACCGTTGTCGTCGACGGACGCTTTGTGAAGCGTCACGGTCGCTTGTTGGGTTTCGACGTGCCCGGGATTGTCGAGCGGGCCAAGCACTCGGCATTGCGAATCAGGAAGGCCGCCGGCGGCGTTCTTGCACCGGTATCCGCGTCGGCCGGAAGCCCGGTCTTCAGAATGTCGTGTTGTTGACTGTGTCGGCCGACGTATCGAGCCATTGCTAAAAGACCCCCCATCGCCGTGCTACAGCCCGCGAAGACTCCTGGAGGCCGGTGATCAAACCAAGTATGGCGCGCTTTTCGGCATGCTGATCAAGAATAACTGGTCGCGTCGCGTCTTGGATTCTCCGTGATGCAAGAGGCGGTCGTCGTCCTGAACGGGATAGCGAAGAGCTTCGGCACAACGCGCGCCTTGCGCGACGCGCACCTCACGCTTTATGCCGGTGAGGTTCACGCTCTGATGGGCGAGAACGGAGCCGGGAAGAGCACCTTAGTCAAAATCTTGGTGGGCGCTCTGCAACCGGATGCGGGCGAGTTGCGATTGAAGGATCTACCGCTTCGGCTCGACGGTGTAGCAGACGCGGTCGCTGCCGGTCTTATACCTATCTACCAACACCTCACGCTGATGCCGCATCTCTCGGTTCGCGAAAATCTGCTCGCCTTTGACTTGGCGACGGGGTCGGGATGGCGCGCGATTCCGGGACGCTCCGACGACCGACGGATCAAAGAAGTGCTGAGCGCCGTTGGGCTCACACTCGACCTGGGCAGACTGGTCGGCTCTCTGTCCGTCGGTGAGCAGCAGCTGGTCGAGATCGCTCGGGGGCTCGCACGCGACTGTCGGGTGCTGATCCTCGACGAGCCGACGGCAACGCTGAACCGGCGCGAAGTCGATCGCCTGTTCGCTATCCTTCGCAACATCTGCGCCCAAGGATGCGCGGTTCTTTTCATCAGCCATCGCCTCGACGAGATCGAGGAGGTCGCTGACCGCGTGACGGTTCTCCGTGACGGCGTGGCAACCATCCGGGGCGCTGCACGCGGGACATTTACAGTTGCTGACATTGTCCAGGCCATGATTGGTCGCCAAGTCGACGTCAATGAGCTCGACCTGGCGCCGCCTGGATCCGTTCTTTTGCGCGTGCACGACGCGAGCCTCAATAACGTCTTTGCTGACGCCAGTTTCGAGCTGCATCGTTCCGAGATCCTGGGCATTGTCGGCCTTCTCGGGTCTGGCGCGCTTGAACTCGGACAGGCGTTGGCCGGTGCGGTGCCGATAGATCGTGGTTCAATGGAATTGGCCGGTCGGCGCCTCAATCTCAAAAGCCGCCGCGCGGCGCTTCAAGCTGGTATCGGCCTCGTGCCTGCGGATCGCGAAACCGAAGGCATATTCGCCACGCTTTCCGTCGGCGACAATGCTCTGGCCTCGGCGTTGAATCGGATCTCATCCTTCGGTTGGATTCGTGCACTGGCCGGCGCCGCGATGCTCCGACCATGGATCGAAAGGCTCGCGGTCTCGCCGCCTGATCCACAACGCGACATTGCCGCGCTCAGCGGCGGCAACCAGCAGAAAGTGCTTGTCATCCGCGCCTTAGTCGCGATCGGGATGCAACTCCTCGTCGCGCTCGAGCCGACCCGCGGGGTCGATGTGGGCGCGCGCGAGGTGATTCACCGCGCCCTTGCCGAGGCCGCGCGCAACGGCCTGGCGGTCATCGTGGTTTCGAGTGATTTGGACGAACTGTTGGTGATCTGCCACCGCGTTGTCGTCGTCCGCAACGGACGCATCGTCGCGGAGATGCCGCGCGGCGCAAGCGCTGCGCGCATCCTGCGCGAGCTAACAGGGGCCGCGGCATGAGTTCGAGCGGCGCCTCCAGCCTCGCCACGATGATCAGACGTCAGGTTCCCCCGGCAGTCTATGTCCTGGCGGCGCTCGCGCTGTTGCTGGCGTTTACCGTGCCGCGTTTCGCCACCGCGGGCAATCTGATCAATCTTCTGCGCGTGGCCGGGATCCTCGCCATCGCCTCCTATGGTCAAGCCATCGTCATCATCACGGCGGGCCTGGATTTTTCGGTCGGTTCTGCTGTGGCCTTGACCAGTGTGGTCACGGTGCTGCTCGTCGAGCCGCTCGGCACGCCGCTGGCATTTGTCTGTGGCGGTGGGGCTGCGCTTGCGGTCGGTGCGATCAATGGGATTTTCGTTGGCGCGGCTCGGCTACCGCCGTTTCTGGTCACCTTGGGCATGCTCATCTTCGTGCACGGACTCGCAAGCCTGTTAGTTGGCGGCGTCCCGCTCGAAGCGCCGGCAAGCATGGGGATGTCTTGGCTCGGCAAGGGCACGGTGTTTGGAGTGCCGACCCCCATTATTCTCGCCCTGCTAGGGTACGTCGCGCTTGCCGTCCTGCTCCAAAGGACGAAGCTCGGGCGTTATTGGTACCTCGTCGGCGCCAGCGCGCCTGCGGCTAGGCTTGCTGGCGCACCCGTCAGCGCCACGCTCTTTCTGGCCTATTTTGTCGGCAGCGCCTTTGTCGCGGTCACCGGCCTCGTGCTGACCTCTCGTGTCGGCTCCGGCCAGCCGTATCTGTTCCCTAATCTGCCCTTTGAGGCCATTGCCGCCTGTGCTATCGGTGGCCTGCCACTAACCGGCGGCGCAGGCCGGCCGATCCAGATACTGGCCGGCGTGCTGATTTTATCGTCCACCGAGAATGCGGTGGTCCTTCTCAATCTCTCGTCGGCCGCGCAGCTAATGGTTGTCGGGGCGCTGATGGTCGGAGCGGTGGCACTTCAACACTTCAAATGGCGATTGTTTGTTATTGGCGACCGTCGGAAGCCTGATTGGCGGTAAAAGGGCCGCCGCTTGATGCAAGCGAAATCGGTCATCATTTCTGAATTCTTCCGCGCCGGAGTGGCACCGTCCGCACTAGTCGTCGCCGTCATTTGGTTGGCGCTGGCGGTGCCTTATTTCCCAACTCTTTCCAACGCCGCCACCATTCTCGGGGCGGTCGGACCGTTGGCGGTCATTGCCGTCGGCGAAATGCTGGTCATGGTGACGGGTGGATTCGACATTTCGGTCGGCGCCGTCGCGGCTTTAGGCTCGGTGGTGGCGGCGCTCGCCATCAACATTGTCGGTCCGGTGGGATTGTTGGCAGCGCCTGCCGCAACCACCATGTGCGGCATCGTCAATGGTTTCCTGGTCGCACGATTATCTGTCCAGCCGGTCATCGCCACATTGGGAACCATGCTCGCGGCGCGCGGCGTGGCGTTGGCTCTTAGCCACGGCAATCAGACAGTTACTTTGGCGCCCGGCGCCGATGTTATTTGGCTAGGTTATGGACGAGCGCTTGGCCTCCCAGTGTCGTTCCTTGTCGTGATCGCCGTAACCGTCGCGGCAACTTTTCTCTTGGGTCGCCTGCGCCTTGGGCGACGATTGCTGATGATTGGCAGCAATGTGAGATCGGCGGAGCTGGTCGGCGTACCAGTGATGCGCTCGATCGTAACCGCTTACGCGCTTTGCGGTCTGCTCGCTGGCGTAGCCGGTATGATATTCGTCGGCCGCGCCAGCGCGGGCCTTCCGACTGAGGGCTCCGGACTGGAGCTGCAGGCAATTGCAGCGGCGGTGATGGGCGGAACGTCGCTGAGCGGCGGGGTCGGCTGGCCGCCGTTCGTGCTGATTGGGGCGCTGTTCATACAGACGCTGGTCAACGGCCTCAATCTCGCCGGGCTCTCACCTTTCGTGGTCGAACTAGCCATGGGCGCCGTGATCGTATTCGCGGGGTTGCTCGACTTCGCCATCCGCCGCGTTGCGGCTCGTACCTGAAGTAGAGGGAGGAAACTATGCGTTGGAGATATCTTTCGCTGGCGGCCGCGACGGCCGTCACTGCATTTCTTGGGCTTGCAAGCGGTGCCAAAACCAAATCGCTGACCATCGGCTTCACGTTACCCGATCTATCGGAATCCTTTTGGACATCGATGGCTTATGGCGTCGATGACGAAGCGAAGAAGCTTGGGGTTGCTGTCGTCAAACTCAATGCCGGCGGCGATGCCAACGTCAATCAGCAGATATCGCAGATTCAGGATCTGGCCCAGCGGCACGTCAACGCAATGTTGGTCGGCGCTACCAATGGGGATGCTGTTCGGCCCGCCGTCGAGCAAGCCATCGCCGCCAAGATCCCGGTGGTTGGACTGTCAAGCATTCCGAATACGCCCCAACTTGTTTCTGCCGTCAGTGCCGACCATTACAGCATGGGCAAGTTGCAGGCGGAATGCCTGGGCAAGGCGATTGGCGGCGGCGGCGAGGTTGGCATGATGGCCGGACCTGCCGGACAAAGTTGGTCGGATTTGCGCGCCGACGGCTTTCGCGACACCATCAAGGCTCAGTTCCCCAACATCAAGATCGTGACGGAATCGCGCCTCGCCGACAATCGAAACGCCGCGCTCAATACGACCGAGGATTGGGTCCAGCGCTTCCCCGATCTCAAAGGTATCTACTCCGCGACCGATGATATTGGCGCCGGCGTGGTGGACGGCCTCAAGGCTTCAAACAAGTTCGGGCAAGTGAAAGTCTCGACCTCAAACTTCAGTCCGACCGCGCAGAAGATGCTCGCCTCCGGCGAGTTCCTTTGCACCGCAATCCAGCAGATCGTGCTGCAGGGAAGAGTTGCGCTTCAGCAGGCCGTCAAAGCGGCCAAAGGCGAGAAGACTGACGCTAAGATCGGCACTCCTGCGCTTCTGGTCACAAAAGACAACATGGCGACGGTCGACTTGAGCGAGGTGACCGCGCCCGCGGGATACCGCCCGTAGGCACATTCGGCGAGGCGGCGAGGTCCAATCGCAAGCACCTCGACCTCGCCGGCGCTTGCGCGGCAGCGACCCGAGCCGCTCACACTTGATCGAGTACCGGAAGCTCGCGGTGTCAAACCCGGACGCACCGCCAGAGTCACGTTTGACCTGAGCGGTGGCCGAGCCAGCTAATTCGGGCACGGGCCGCTATCCAGCAATCATACCGAGAGTGAGGCGATCATGCTTTCGGGAGTCTACGAATTCCTTCCTCAGGACCGAGTGATATTCGGCCGCCCGGCGTCGGAGGCGGTCGCTGAGACGGCGGATCGCATGGCGAAGCGGCGCTTGCTGATCGTCGCCAGCAAAACGCTCAGTCGCAAAACCGATGTGGTTTCGAAGATTCAATCAGCGCTCGGCGAGCGCTGCGTCGGGGTGTTTGACGAGTGCGTAGAACACGTGCCGCGCGCCTCGGTCTTGTCGCTCGCAGCCGCCGTCCGAAAGGACGAACCCGATCTGATCGTCACGGTCGGTGGCGGCACGCCGATCGATACCGTCAAGGTGATGCTGTTAACGCTGGCCGCCGGCGTCAACGACGAGGCCGGTCTTGATAGTGTGCGGGTACGCGTCGGTGCAGACGGCGCGCGGGTCGTTCCTACGATCAAGGATCCGCCGCTGCGTCAGATTATCGTGCCGACGACACTCTCGGGCGCCGAGTTCTCCAATCTCGGCGGCTGCACCGACCCGGTGCGCAAAGTGAAGGACCTTTATACCGGGCGCTTGATCGGCGGGCAGGTGGTCATTCTCGATCCTGCGGTTACGGTCCATACGCCTCCCGATCTTTGGCTGTCGACCGGTATCCGCGCCGTCGATCATGCCGTCGAGACCATTTGCTCGCGGAAACCTCAGCCGTTCACCGACGCCACGTGCATTCATGCCTTGCTGCTGTTGTCCAAATCGTTGCCCGCCAATCGTGCCAACCCAGCCGATCTTTCGGGTCGCCTCGACAGCCAGCTCTCGGTTTGGTTGGCGACCACCGGTCTGGGGCGGGTCGATTGGGGCGCGAGCCACGGCATTGGTCATCAACTCGGCGCTGTCGCCAACGTGCCGCACGGGCACTGCTCGTGCGTCATGCTGCCGAGCGTGCTGCGTTGGAACAGGTCGGTCAATGCGCCGCAGCAGGCTTTGGTCGCGCAGGCGATGGGGGCTAAGGACGGCGATGCCGCGACCGCCGTCGCCAGGCTTGTCGAAATCTCTCGGACAACCGGGGCGATTACGCGACGTCGGTGTGCGGCCGGAGCATTATGACGCCATTGCCGGCGGGGCGATGCAGAACGTGTTTGTCCGCAGCAATCCACGACCGATCAGTGAACCGGCGCAGGTTCGCGAAATACTCGAGATGGCGTGGTAGCGGTTCACGCGCGAAGACTATTCGATCGGACTTTCGGCGGGTGGGTCCGCGTCCAGTGTTGTGCGATGTCCTTGCCGGTGCAAAACCAGACCCGATCATGCTTGCGGGCGTGTTCCAGGAATTTGATCAGGCCAACGGCCTTGGCCGGGCGGCCAATGAGCCGATCATGCAAAGAGACGGTCATTATTTTGGGAAGCTCCGCCCCTTCCTCATACAACAAGTCGAAGCAGTCGATCAGATAACGGGCGAATTCGTCAGCCGTGCTGAAGCCGTTGTTTTGATCAAAGCGATTGTCATTTGTCTCGAACGAGAACGGGATGACCAGATGATGGCGATCGCCGTATCTGACCCAAAACGGCAGCTCGTCGCCGAGGTAGTCACGATCGTAAAGGAAGCCGCCATGCTCAACCACGAGACGGCGCGTGTTGATGCTCGGCCGACCATTAAACCAGCCCGCCGGCGCGGTCCCGACCAAGGCCTTGAGGCCGTCAAAAGCCAAGCGCATGTGTTGGCGTTCGTCATCCTCACCGATGTGATGGTAGTCAAGCCAGCGCCAGCCGTGACTGACGATCTCATGACCATCCTCAACAAACGCCCGCGCCAATTCAGGATATTGCTGCAGGCCGCGGACGACCGCCAGGACGCTGATCTTGATATCGAAGCGTCGGAAAATGCGCAGCAGGCGCCAGCATCCCACGCGCGGCCCGAACTCGAATGCCAATTCGACCATGGGGCTGCGCGCCCGCGCGTAGCTCGGAAAACCGATATCGGTCAGGACGTGCTCGGATGCCGTGTCGCCCTCGAGCAGGCAGCGCTCGCCGCCGGCCTCGACATTCAAATTCAGATTGACGGCTATCCTGGCTGAGCTTGGCCAGTTTGCATGCGGCGGATGCGCGCCGTAGCCGTGGAAGTCGCGCGCTGGCCCCAGATCAGGTCTAGCGGGTTTTTTTGTCCGCTTTTTTGTCCGCATCGCTGATTTGGATAATTTTGGCAAGCTGCTCTTGCGCAGGGCTTTCATTTGCTACTCCTTCACCGGTGCGCGGTGTCGTCGTCGTCAATCGCCATTCGCGGGGTGTTCGCCAATCAAGCGGAGCGCTTCGTCCGCATCGATCACGCCGCCAAACGCCTGGAGAAAGGTCGACAGCGTCGCGTTGTGCTCGTGATCGGTTCGCGCCGAACGATTCCGCGCGGGCTGGGAGCGGCACTCGCGCCATGCGTGACATGCCGTAAGCAACGCCTATCCGCGTTTTCACGCTTTGTGCGCAAACGTTCGCCGGCGACGCTACCGCGTCGCCGGCGATGCCGAACAGCCGGATCAGTTGGCCTTCCGGAACAGGTCGTTCATGGTCAGAGGCGTCGTGGTGCTCCACAGCTCCAACGCCTCATGCTTCCCGTTGTTGACGCCCATGATCGTGAACTGAAACTTCTTCTGGATGTGCAGATCATGAGAGAACGAGAACGGGCCCTCCACGGTAGGCTGGTCTTGGAACGACTCGAAGGCCGCTACCACCGCTTTCGGCTCAGTGGTCTTGGCCTTCTCCACCGCCGCGGCATAGAGCTGGATCATCGAATAGCCCATATAGGTGGTGGATACCGGCGGTGGATCTTTGAACTTGGCAATGTACTTGTCGCGCAGTTCATTGATGCCAGGACGTGGATCACCGCCCACCACCGAGCCGAGCGACGCGTAGTAGAAATCGCTAAGATCGGGAACGGCGCCGAGCCAATAAGTGCCGTCCATGGCATTGTCGGTGGTGATTGGCGTCTTTATGCCAGCGGCCCGAATTTGTCGCACCGCGGAGGCGCCGCCCGGCGGGAAGCTGCATAGTTCGATCACATCAGGCGCAGGATTGACAGCCTTTAGCCGGGTGATCTGACCAGCGATCGACGCATCGTCGTTCTTGAACGTATCTTGACCGACGATCTTGCCGCCCGCGGCCTTGAAACCGAGCTCAAAGCCGTAGCACACCGACTTGTTGTACTCGATGAGGTTGTCGAGCAGCAGATAGGCGGTTTTCCAACCTTTCTTGGTGGATCCCCATTCCGCCATCGCGGAACCTTGGAGCTGCGCCGCTTCCGCCCCGGTAAATGCCATGGGCCCGATGCCCTGCACACCCATCTTCGGGTCCTCGGCGCACAAGGCCCAGGAGATTTTGCCGGCGCGCGAAGCCGAAACCGCCGCCGGGCCGCCGAAATCGTAGTCGCAGGTGACCACGATGAAATCGGCGCCCTTGTCTACCAACTCCTGTCCGCACTTGGCGCCCTGTTCGCGGTCCGACTTGGTGTCGCAATAGGCTGTCGCCAGCTTGCGGCCCAAGACACCGCCCTTGGCATTGATTTCCTCGATCGCAATTTCGGCGGTCTTGTAACCATTGTCGAACGGCGCGATCCATCCGGTCACGCCGACCGCGAAGCCGATCAGGATCGGCTTGTCATCGGCTCGTACGGTACTCGCTAATCCGAGCGCACTCGCCGCCAAAGCGGCGCACGCTGCTACTAACTTCCAGGTCATGGAACTCCCCCTTGCTTGATCAGTTTGGACAGATGGCGCCAACGTTTTACCGGTGGCGATGAAGTAGTTTGTGCGCGATCGATCTCTTGTTCTCTTCCTGGCTTCTCCATTACGCGCGAAAGTGGCCAAGTGATCTCCTGATTTCCAGTAATCCCCCGCTGACGGAAGATCAAAACGAGGACCATCGCTAGACCCAGCCCGATTTCCTGCGCTCCGCCCGGGAGCGCGATGCTGGTCGAACCGATTTCAATCCCCTTCTCGAGCTGACGCAAGATCTCGATCAGCGCCGAAATGCAGATCACGCCAACAACAGCGCCACTCAAGCTATTGATCCCGCCGACCACCAGCATCGCAAGCGTGATGAACGTGAGGTCGAGATAAAACGCATTGACTGAGATGGTGCCGAGAAAGTGCGCATAGAGAGCCCCCGCCAGGCCGGTGAAAAACGCGCTGAGCGCGAATGCTAAGAGCCGCTGGCCGATGACATCGACCCCTGATGCCTTGGCCGCTATCTCATCTTCCCGCGACGTGCGCAGCATCAGGCCGAAGCGCGAAATTTGATAGAGATAAGCGCCGAAAATCGCGATCAAAGCGACAATCAACGCCACCCAACGATCGGTAAATGCCGGGATGCCAGTCATCGTGCTGGTCCCAGCCGTGACCGAGTCCCAGTTCGAATAAACCACGTTGACGACCACGAGCATGGCAAATGTGGCTATCGAGGCACCGATGCCCGAAAGCCGCATAATCGCCGCACCAACCAGCAGAGCAAAGAGGGCGGCGAACAATCCTGAGACGAAAGTGGCGACCGGCGGCGGCACGGTGGTGTCAAGCATGAACTGAGGCAGCCCCGGCATGAAGAACGACTTGGTCATGCTGCAGCAATCCTGCCATCCCGTCGCGTAAGCACCGATCATCATGAAGGCGGCGTGACCGAACGACACCACGCCGGAATTGCCCACGAAGATGTAGAGACCCACAACAAACACGACACGGATCAAAAGATCGATGACGGTGCGGTCAAACGACGAGCTTTGGGCGGCGGTCGACACCAGGGCGATGAGAATGAGCACGAGCGACAGCACAATCGGCGTTGAGTGCAACCGCAAAAAGGAGCCCAGCATCGTCGTGCGGCTCATCACACACGCTCCCGCGCCGCGCGCGTGACCACCAAGCCTTGCGGCCGCGCCAGCAGAATGACGATGACGGCGCCGAAAACAAAGGCGTCCCGAAAATACCGCAGATTTTCCGGGAGCATGACCTGCAGCAGAGTTCCGCAGATGCCGATGGCGTAGCCGCCGACGACCGCACCGACCAGGCTGCCCATCCCGCCGATGACGGTGGCGATGAACGCGATCAGCATCAACTGTGTCCCCATGTGGAAGCTGACCACACCGACCTGACAGAGGAACAGCAGCGATACGATCGCCGCGAGCACGGAGCTGATCACAAAAGCGGTGCCGATCACCGTATTGGCTCGAACGCCGAGCATGCGAGCCATCTGAAAATCCTCGGCGGCAGCGCGCATCTGCACGCCGAATGGCGATTTCTTGAGGAACAGGACCAGAGCCGCCAACAATCCGAGCGCCACGGCGATTGTCACGACCTGCAGGCCGGGGACTCGCAAATCACCGATGGTGATTGCTTCGGCCAAGCCCGGCCAAATGCCGATAGCTTTTGGTCGGGCGTTGTAAATGATGATAATCGCGTTTTGGATGATGTAGCTCAGCCCGAACGAGGCGATCATCAGCACCGCCGGGCTCGCCCGCCGCAGGGGGCGAAAGACAACGAAATCACAGATCAACGCGACGATCATGACGATAATCGCGGAGGCAATGACCAGCAGCGGCCATGGCCAATTGCCGATGAACAGGATGGCCGTTATCGAGGCTGACGGCACGATCAGCGCGTAGCTTCCTACGGTGATGAAGTCGCCATACGCGAAGTTGACGAGGCGCAGCACGCCGAAAACCAGGCCGACGCCGAGTGCCGCGAGCGCATAGAGACTGCCGACACTGATGGCGTCGATCAGGATTTGCAGCGCTGACGTCATTGTGGCGGCGCCTCCTGCGGCGTGCCGGCGCCGAACCCGAAATAGGCCTGGTGCATTCGCTCGCCGTCAGCCAGTTCTTCGCTGGTCCCCTCCAAGTTCGATCAGGCCGCGCCGTAGCACATACACCCGATCGGCAACGTCGACGGCGCGCTCGGTGCTCTCCTCGACGATCAGCAGCGTGACGCCGCGCTTCTCGCGGACATCGCGCAAGATGTCGTAGACGCGTTCGACCATCATCGGGGCGAGACCGAGGGACGGTTCATCCACCAGCAATAGCTTGGCGCCGGTCAGCAGCGCGCGGCCGATGGCGAGCTGCTGTTGTTCGCCGCCGGACAATTTCGCCGCGCGCATTGAGCGCCGGTTGGCGAGGACCGGGAATTCGTCGTAGATGCGCGCCAGCTCGCGCTCGACGGCCTGGCGGTCGCGGCGGCCATAGGTGCCGATGCGCAAATTCTCTTCGACGGTCAGCGAGGAGAATACGCGCCGTCCTTCCGGCACCATCGACAGCCCCCGGCGCGCGACGGCTTCGGCCGAGAGGCCAGCCATTGCCGACCCATCGAAGGTGACCGTACCTTGCGTCGGTGTGAGCACGCCGGCGATCGTCAACAACGTGGTAGACTTGCCGGCGCCGTTCGGCCCAACGAGGCACACGATTTCACCCGGCGCGACCGCGACCGAGACCCCGCGCACGGCCGCCAGCCGCCCGTAGTGGACGTGAATGTCCGCGACCTCCAGCATCGGGGCCGTCATATCATGACCTCGCCCTTGCGTTTGCGTTTGGTGCCCAGGTAGGCGGCGATCACCTCGGGATTGGATTGCACCTCACGCGGGGTGCCTTGCGCGATGGTGCGGCCGCCATCGAGTACGTGGATCCGGGCGCAAATGCCCATGACGACGCGCATATTGTGCTCGATCAACAGCACGCCGGCGCCAAAACGGGCAGGAATCTGCGCGATCGTCTCCATCAGTTGGTCGCATTCGGAGTCGGACATGCCCGCAGCAGGCTCGTCGAGCAGAATGAAGGCTGGCTTCATCGTCAGCGCGCGCGCGATGCCGACGCGGCGCTCGTCGGTATAAGGAAGCGTTCCGGCGATGCTCTCAGCTCGCTCGGCCAAGCCGATCCAGGCCAGGATTTCCATTGCCTGCGCGCGGGCCTGCCGACGGGTCAGGCCAAGGCACACCGCGCTCGCCTCAACATTGTCGATCACCGAGAGGTCTTTGAACAGCCGGCCGGCCTGGAAGGTGCGCGTCACGCCGGCTCGCCGGATGCGGTGCGGCGGCCAGCGGGTAATATCTTGTAAGCCGAGATGAACGCCGCCATCATCGGGCGACTGAAAGCCTGTCAGCACATTGACGAACGTGGTCTTACCGGCGCCGTTGGGGCCGATCAGGCCGAGAATCTCGTCGCGCTTCACGGCGAGATCGATTTTCTCAAGCGCCGAAAGGCCCTCGAAATAAACTGAAAGATTGCGCGCGGCGAGTTCGGCCGCGCCGGCTTGCGCTTCCGCAGCTATGTGAGCGCTTGCGGTCATGCGGCGCACAATCTGACGCGGTGGAACAAACAGACCGGCCGATCCATGTCAGCAGACACGTTACACGTCCTTTTGCCGCACGGCGAGCGTTCAACCCGGTCTATGAACCGCTCAACCAGCGTCCGCGTGCGAACCGGACATTAGCAGGTTATCCTGCCGCGCAAGACGCTTGCGGCTGTATCAGCATTCCATCAGTGACCAAAGCGGACCTTAGCGCCGAACCGTTCGCAAACAAGGAACGCCAGCTTCCCGCAGCGCCCCAGCAGCTTCCATGAATAGCAGTCGAGAGGTCGCGGGTATAGGGTCCATGTCCGGCGTAGCGGCGCGCCAGCAGTAGGTGCGTTGCCGCCAAACAAACAATCGCTCGGCTGTTGGTTGCAGCGATACCGCGTCACCAACCTTCAGGTGGCGCGGCGGGCGTAGCGCGCGCCCGCGCCTTGCCGCTGATACCGCTCACTTGTTAACGTCAGGCACCTCGCGGGGCGAGGCCGCTGCATTGCCGCAACACAAACAGCAGGTCACAATGAAAGCCGTAGTCATTCACGCGCCGGGCGCGCCCGAACAGCTGGTCATGGCCGACATGCCCGAGCCAAATCCTGGTCCGGGCGAGGTGCTGATTGACGTTGCGTTTGCCGGTTGCAATTGGGCCGACACGCAAATTCGCACCGGGATCTATCCGCACCCATTCACCTATCCACTGGTGTTGGGCTTTGAGATATCCGGCACAGTGTCGAAGCTCGGGCCGAATGTCAGCGGCGTGAAGGTCGGCGACCGGGTGGCAACGTTCGTCGAGAAGGGCGGCGGCTACGCGCAGAAGGCGGTGGCGCCCGCGAATATTTTGATGCCGTTGCCCGAACTCAATATCACTCGAGGTCGGCGCGACGCTGCCGATCCAGCCGTTGACCGGCTATCACATGCTCTACACGGTCCACAGCCTCAAGCCGGGCGAGATGCTGTTGATCAACGCGATCGGCGGCGGCGTTGGACTGTTCACCACCCAGCTTGCGGTCAAAGGCGGCGCGCGGGTCATCGGTACCGTCGGCACGCCGGGCAAGGAGAAGCTGGCGCTGGAATATGGCGCCGAGCGAGTCGTGGTTACCAAGAATGAGGATTTCGAGCAGGCCGTGCTGGCCTACACCAACGGCCGAGGCGTCGATTTCGCCATCAACTCGCTCGGCGCGACGATGCTCGACCGCACCTTCAATGTCGTGTGCAAGCTCGGGCACATCGTCAGCATCGGCGAGGCCGAAGGTCAACCCTTCAAGAATATCCGCGAACGCATTCTGCCGCGCTCGCAAACCTTCACGCGCATGCATCTCGGCCATATCGATGCGGATTCACAAGCCTGGAAGGATGGCGTGAACCATGTCTTACGCGGCGTCGTGGATGGCTGGCTCAAAGTGCCAATCGTCCGTGTCTTTCCGATGTCGGAAGCGCCCGATATGCACCGCTACATCAAATCGCGCCAGGCCGCGGGCAAGCTGTTGTTGGCGATCGACGCTTAGTGCGCGCCTGCCGTTCCTGCTTAGCCTGCTGTTGATCTCAAGGGCGGCGCCGCGCCACTATGCAACGATCGCCAGGCTAATAAGGTAGACAAGCCGCGCGGATGCCGATCAGCAACACCACCCGCAAGTATATGGTGGCGACCGATGTGGGCGGCACCTGCACGGACACCGTGGTTTTTGCCGCGGGCGAGCCTTCGCATCTCGGCAAGACGCTGTCGACGCCGCCAGATTATTCGCTCGGCGTCATCGATTCCATTCGTTCAGCGGCCGACGCGATGGGTATCACGCTCGCCGATCTGTTCGCGCAGACTTTGCTGTTCATGCACGGCTCGACCGTGGTCGACAACACGATCCTGACGCGGGACGGAGCCCGCACCGGCCTGATCACGACCCGCGGCTTCGAGGACACCGTGCTCGTCACGCGGGGCGCGTACGGACGCTGGGGCGGGCTGACTGAGGATCGCATTAAGCATCCGGTCAAGACCGAACGCGCGCCGCCGCTGGTTGCGCCTGATTGTATTGTCGGCGTCCCGGAGCGCGTCGATTACAAAGGCGCCATTCTTCAGGATCTCGATGAGACAGTCACCGAAGTGGCCATCCGGTTTTTGCTCGATGACAAGGGCGTCGAAGCCATTGCGGTGTCGTTCTTGTGGTCATTTTACAACGCCGACAACGAGCATAAGGTCAAGAAGCTGATTGAACGCCTCGCGCCGGATGTCTATTGCACGCTGTCGAGCGAAATCGCTCCGCTTCCCGGCGAGTATGAGCGCTCGTCAACGACGGTCATCAACGCCTATGCCGGTCGGATCGCCAATCGTTATTTGACCAATCTGCAAAGCCTGTTGGCGCAAGCGGGCTACCGCGGTCCGGTGATGGTGATGCAAGGCTATGGCGGCCTGTTGCCCGCCGAAGAAGCCGCCGACCGCTCCATCGGCATGCTCGAATGCGGTCCCGCCGCCGGCGTGATCGGCAGCCGCGTGCTCGGGCAATTGCTCGATCAGCCCGACGTCATCGCCACCGATATGGGAGGCACAACCTTCAAAGTTGCGGTCATCCAAAACGGCGAGATCGAATACGCCCGGGAGCCGATGGTGGATCGGTTCCACTACAGCCAGCCGAAAATCGAAGTCGTGTCGATCGGATCGGGTGGCGGCTCGATTGTCTGGCTCGAGCCCGGCACCAGCATCCCGCGCGTTGGCCCGCGGTCAGCGGGCGCACGACCAGGCCCGGTCTGCTACGGCCTCGGCGGCACCGAGCCCACCTTGACCGACGTCTTCATGCTGATTGGCTACATGGATCCAAACATCTTCCTCGGCGGCGCCATGCGGCTCGATCCCGCCGGCGCGCGGCGGGTGTTTGCCGAAAGGATCGCCAAGCCGCTCGGCATGGGGATCGAGGAGGCGGCGTTCGGGATCTATCGCGTCGCCACGGCGCAAATCAGCGATCTGATCCACGAAATCACCGTCGAGCGCGGTCTCGATCCACGCGATTTCGTGCTGCACGCGTTCGGCGGATCGTGCGGCATCGTCGCTGGAACGTTCGGCGCCGAGTTGAACGTGAAGCGGATGGTGATTCCCCATACCGCGTCGGTGAACTGCGCCTTTGGGCTGGTTTCCGCCGACATCGTCCATGAATATACCCGCTCCACCGTCATACCGGTGCCGAGCCCGCCGCAGGCGATCAATGACATCTTTGCGCTGATGATCGAACGAGCGCGCCTCCAGCTCGCAGCGGAGGGATTTGAGGGTCTGCGGGTCCGGCTCGAATGGTCGGTCGATCTTCGCTACTCGCGTCAGGTGCACGAAGTGACGACGTCGGTCCGCGGCCGAACCCCGCTCGACGACGCGAGCTTGCACCAGCTCGTGGCCGACTTCGAGGCACAGTACGAACGCAAATACGGCAAGGGCTCCGCATTCCGCGAAGCCGGGATCGAGATGACGAATTTTCGGCTCACTGCGCGCGGCCTGATCGATCGCCCGCGGCTGGAACCGCAGCCGCTCGCCAGTATGGATGTCGGCGCATGCCAAGACCGGGCGCCGCCCGATTTTCGTCGAGGCACGAGGCGGCATGGCGGAAGCGGATATCTATGACTTCGAAAGACTGGCGCCCGGCAACGTGGTCATCGGACCGGCCGTGATCCATACTCCGATTACCACCATCGTGTTGCAGGCGAACCAACGCGGCACCATGGACGGATACCGAAACGTGCTCATCGATTTCGACGCCTAACCGGCAGGGAGGGATAGGGACTGCGCCATGGACCCGATTACGTTCTCAATCATCCGCCACCGCCTGTTTCGCGTGATCGAGGAAGCGGTCATCACGCTCAAGCACGTTTCGGGAAGCGCGGTCACCAATGAAGGCCACGACCTGATGGTGTCGCTCTACCAGGCCGATGGCTCGCTGCTGATGGGCGGGGTTGGGTTTCTCCATCACCTGACGAGCGCGGCCGAGGCTTGCAAAGCGATCATCCGCAAATTTTCCGGCCAAATCGCCGACGGCGATATGTTTCTGCTCAATGACCCCTATACCGCAGCCTTGCATACCTCGGACATCTATCTGGTCGCCCCGATCCATCACGGCGGCCGGCTGGTTGCGTGGAGCGCGTGCTTCGTGCACGTCTCGGATATCGGCGCGATAAATCCCGGCGGGTTCGCGCCCGAAGCCCAGGACATATTCACCGAAGGCTTCTCGTCGCCCGGCATCAAGCTGATTGACCGGGGCGAGCTGCGACAGGATTTGTGGGACACGATTCTGAATATGGTGCGCAGCCCGGAGATGGTGGCGCTCGATTTGCGCTCGATGATCGCCTGCAACAACGTTGCCAGGGCGCGAACGCTGGCGCTGATCAACAAGTACGGCACGGACGTCGTCGACGACGCCTGCCGGACGTTGATCAATCAGTCCGAGGTCCGGCTCCGCGAGCGCCTGCGGGAGCTGCCGGACGGGCGTTGGCAATCGCGGCAATATCTCGAGGTCAAAGGCGAGATCTACAAGGTCCTGCTGACGATGACCAAGCAGGCCGACACCTTGACCTTCGACTTCACAGGGTCGTCGCCGCAATCGAAATACAGCGTCAATTGTTCCAAATGGGCTTCGCTCGGCGGCCTGTTTGCGCCGCTGTTTCCGCTGCTTTGCTACGATATTGTCTGGAACGAGGGCGCCATTCGCCCGATCACGATGATTGCCCCGGAAGGTTCGATCGTGAACTGCACGCGGCCGGCGCCGGTGTCGGTGGCGACGGTCGGCGCCATCCAATCGGTCAACAATGCCGCCTGTTCAACGATCGGCAAGATGCTGGCAGCGAGCGAAAAGTATGCGGATGAGGCGACCGCCGTCTGGCACGCCAATCATTTCGCGATCTTCATGTTCGGCAACAATCAGCGCGGCCGGCTTGCCATCGGCATTCTCACCGAAACCTTTGCCGGCGCCGGCGGCGCCAGGACCTTCGGCGACGGCGTCGATATCGGCGGCGAGATTCCAAATCCGATCTCGCGCATGGCCAATGTCGAGACCATCGAAGCGCAGCTCCCCATCCGCTACCTGTTCAGACGCAGGCTGATCGACTCCGGCGGCCCCGGCAGATTTCGCGGCGGCGCCGGCGGCGAGTTGGCGATCGTTGCGCACGACGCGCCCGATGGCGGCATACATTATGTATTGTCCGGCAAGGGGCCACGGTTTCCGCAGAGCGACGGACTGGGCGGCGGTTATCCAGGCGCGGTGAACGACTATGTCTGGGTGCACGCGCCGCAGCAGGCTCATAACATCGACCGCTTTGCCCAGGGACTTGACGAAATTTCCGGCGAAGACGAGCCGATTTCATGGGGCGTGTTTCCCTTGATGGGCGACGATGCGCTCTATGTCCGCTGGAATGGCGGCGGCGGCATCGGCGACCCGCTTGACCGCCCGCCGGAAAAGGTGACGGCCGATCTCGCCGCCGGAATCATTTCCAAGAAGGCCGCAAGTGAAATTTACGGCGTCATCGAGACGGCGGGCTCGGTCGACCAAAGCGCCACCGAGGCCAAGCGCAAGGAGTTGCGTCAGGCCCGGCTGGTTACGGCGCCCCGCGCAATGAAGAAGCGCATCTCGGAAACCCTCGTAGTCGAGGGCGGCAAGATTTGCTGCGCGTCGTGTGGGCACGCGCTGGCGCTGGCCGGTGCTAGTTGGAAAAAAGCGGCCGCGCTCTCGACCGTTCGCGGTCAAGGACTTGCCGGGGACGGGTAGCAACGTCGAGCCGCGCGTCGTGCTGCGGCGCTTCGCTTGCCCGCATTGTGGGCATTTACTGGATACTGAGACGGCGATGCCGGAAGATCCTTTTCTTGAGGACGTTGTGTCAGCTTGAAGATCTTTAGCTTGAGGACAGGATGCACAAAGTAGGCGTTCGCCAGGAAATCATTGATCGCGTTCTGGCCAGGCGCGGCCGCTATCATTGGTTCGAGGAACTCGATCCGCGGCGCACCGCGCTCCTGATCATCGATATGCAGGAGCTGTTCTGCGCGCCGGGAGCGCCGGCGGAAGTGCCAGGCTCGCGCGACATCGTCGAGCCGATCAATCGGCTGACCGAACAACTGCGTGCGATCGGGGTGCCGGTCATCTGGGTGCTGCACGCCAACACGCAGAGCGGCGGACGCAGCGACTGGGAGCTGTTCTTCAACTACGTCGTAGCCGACGAAGTGCGGGAAAAGACCCGGGCAAGCTTGGCGCCCGGCCGTCAAAAAGTCTGGTCGGGCCTGACTGTCGACGCAACCGACACGCAGATCATCAAGAACCGCTATAGCGCGCTGATCGCCGGCTCCTCGGGCCTCGAGCGACTGTTGCGAAGTCTCGACGTTGACACCGTGCTGATTGCCGGGACCAAGACCAACATCTGCTGCGAGGCGACCGCGCGCGACGCCATGATGCTCGATTTCAAGGCGGTGATGGTATCGGATTGCTGTGCGGCATTGTCCGACGACGAGCACCGTTCAGCATTGGAAAACATCATTCAGCAGTTCGGCGATGTGCTGACCGGCGACGAGGTTTTGGAACGGCTCCGCCGGCGGACCAATCGATAGCGCCACGGGCTCACACACCACGCGTGAGCCTATCGCCTCCGAGCGAGCCCTTCGATATGCCCGCGCAGCCGTTGCAGGCCTTCGCGCAAGTCTTCGTCGGACGTGGTGAAGGCCACCCGCACATAGCTGTCGCAGTGCGGTCCGAAGGTAATGCCGGGAACGACCGCGGTATTGCAGGCGATCAGAAAATCTTTGGCAAATTCAAGCGACCGTTGGCCGGTCGAGCCAATGTCGATCAGCGCGTAGAAGGCGCCTTGCGGCGTCACCGGCAACAGCCCGGTGTTGCCGAAGACCTCGATCACGATGTCGCGCCGGCGCCGGAAAATTTCGCGAAGCTCAGCGACGCAGCTTTGATCTCCGGCAAGCGCGGCTTCGCCGGCCTTTTGCGCGATGGTCGAGGCGCAGCTGGTGACCGGTTCCTGCAGGCCGGCGACGACCGATGAAAGGTTCGGCGGACAAATCAGCCAGCCGAGCCGCCAGCCGGTCATGGCGTAGCTCTTGGAGAAGCCCGAGGCGATGAACACCCGATCGGGCGGCGCGTCGGCGGCGGCAGATACGTGCGCGCTATCGAACACGATGTCTTCATAGACTTCATCGCTGACCAGATAGATCCCGGTGCGCGCAACGATTTCGGCGATTTCCGCCATCAGGCCAGGCGGGAATACGGCGCCGCTCGGGTTTCCCGGCGTATTGATAAGCAACGCCTTGGTGCGTGAGGTGATAAGGCCGGCAATCTCGGCCGCATTGGGCAGGAAGCCTCGCGCCGCCGGTAGCTCGTAACGCACCGGCTTGGCGCCGGCGAGGTGCACGATGGCCTCATAGTTCGGCCAACCCGGATCCGGGATGAGCACTTCATCGCCCGGGTCGATGACTGCCATCAATGCCGAATAGAGTGCGCCGATGGCGCCTGTGGTGATGACCACCTGGTCGGCCGTCGGCGGCTGCGCGGGGCCGTTGCGGGTTGCGCGTCGACCGACCAGCTCGCGCAGCCGCGGGAGCCCGGCATTGGGACTGTATTTCGTCCAACCCGCGCGCGCGGCTTCGAAAGCCGCATCGATAATATGTTCCGGCGTCGAGAAGTCGGGCTCGCCAACTTCGAGATGAATGACGTTTGGCCGTCCGGAGGCGAGCGCCATGATCTCCCGGATCGCCGAGCGCGGCATTGCCGCGGCGCGTTGCGAAGCATTGCGCGCTGGGGCGAGTGGTGGCGGCCGGTTTCTCACAACCATTCCGAGAAAGCGTTGTTAGACTTTTCCAGTTACCAATACGCACGATCAGGCTGCTGTGTCGCCAAGCGAACGGGCGCGTCCCGGATTCTTTACCCAGTATTGAAATTGTGTTGCAATTGCTTGCAATGCAAGGCGACACATTCATCGTCATCGGGTCGGGAATCGCCGGCGCGTCGGCCGCCTACGAGCTTGCCAAGCTTGGGCCGGTGATCATCCTCGAGCGTGAATCCCAGCCCGGCTATCACACCACCGGCCGCTCGGCGGCCGTGTTTTCGGAGATTTACGGCAACGCGACCATTCGCGCCATGACGGTCGGATCGCGAAGTTTTTTTGCGTCTCCGCCTGCCGGTTTTGCCGATCATCCGCTTTGGGCTCCCCGCCACATGGCGATGGTTGCGCGCGGCGACCAGATGGAACGGTTGCGTCATGCCTACGACGAATGGGTGCAATTGGTGCCGTCCATTCAGCTGATCGAAGGCGATGACGCGCGACACGCCACGCCGATGCTCAAGCCGGACTATGTAGCCGGCGCGGTCATCGAGACCGAAGCGAACGACCTCGACGTCAATGAAATCCATCGGGGCTTCCTCCGCGGCGCCGCGCGAGCGGGCGCCAAGCTTGTCTGCAACGCCGACGTCGCAGGCCTTCACTACGACGGAGCGTCCTGGCGCGTTCAAACCAAGGCCGGAGAGTTCGCCGGCTGCATCGTCGTCAACGCCGCCGGCGCCTGGGGCGACGAGATCGGCCGGCTGGCGGGAGCGCGTCCGGTGGGATTGACGCCCAAGCGACGTACCGCTGTCGTGTTTGATCCCGTGCCCGCCGAGAATGTGCGCTCCTGGCCGACTGTCATCGACGCCGACGAGCAATTCTATTTCAAGCCGGATGTCGGGCGATTGCTTGGCTCGCCGGCGGACGAAACCGAATCTTCCCCCTGCGATGCGCAGCCGGAAGAAATCGATGTGGCGATCGCGATCGATCGCATTGAGCGGGCGGCCAATTTCCGCGTCGAGCGGGTCTTGCGCAAATGGGCGGGGCTGCGCAGCTTCGTCACCGACAAATCGCCCGTCGTTGGCTTCGATCCAAAGCTTCGCGGATTTTTCTGGCTGGTCGCGCAGGGCGGTTATGGCATTCAAACTGCGCCGGCGCTTGGCCGCATAGCCGCAGCGCTCGCCAGCGGCGCGGACATACCCGACGATCTCAAAAAACTTGGTGTCGCGGCTGAAAACCTTTCACCAGCGCGCATAACGCATTGAACGGGCGCACATCGCACGGCGGCGCCGTGCGCAACCAAGAAGAGTTGAGGGGAGGCCGATGAAATTGATCGGTGTGGACGTCGGCGGGACTTTCACGGACGTCGTTCTATTCGATACTGATAGCAACGACACTGCCATTCACAAAGTGCCGACGACCGCCGACGATCCCTCGCGCGGCGTCATGCAAGGCGTGCTGGAGTTGTGCCGCAACGTCGGCGCCGATCCCGCGAGCATCAGCCACCTTTATCACGGTACCACCATCGCCACGAATGCCGTGCTCGAATACAAGGGCGCGCGAACCGGCATGATAACCACCAAGGGTTATCGCGACATCATCCATATCGGTCGACATCAGCGCCCGATGCACTATTCGATCATGCAGGAGATCCCCTGGCAGCATCATCCGCTGGTCCGACGCGCCTTTTGCAAGGTCGTTTCCGAGCGCCTGATCCCGCCGAAGGGCGAAGTTCTTACCAAACTGGATGAAGATGCCGTCCGCCGCGCCGCCCGCGAGCTGGCACAGCGGGGCGTGGAATCCGTCGCTGTCTGCTTTCTGTTTTCCTATCTTAATCCAGCACATGAAGAGCGAGCCAAGAGCATTGTCCTGGAAGAGTTTCCCGAAGCATTTGTCACCACTTCCTCATCCGTCGTTCCGCAGTTTCGCGAATTTGAGCGGTTCACGACTGCGGCGATGAATGCCTTCGTCGGCCCGAAGGTGCGGGACTATGTGGGCCAGCTCGGCAAAGCGATGGGCCAGGCGGGGTTGACAGCCGAGCTTCGCATCATGCGCTCGAACGGCGGCCTCGCGACGCCGCAGACGATCGCGGATTTGCCGATTTTGACTTTGCTGTCGGGCCCCGCCGCCGGCGTCTTGGGCGGAGCCTGGTCGGGCACGTTATCCGAACGACGCAATCTCATCACCTTCGACATCGGCGGCACCAGCGCCGATATCGGCGTCGTGACTGACGGCCGCTTCAGTGAATCCTCGGCGCGCGACACTTGGGTCGGCGGTTATCCGGTCATCGTGCCGATGATCGACATCCACACCATCGGCGCCGGCGGCGGCAGCATCGCCCATGTCGACTCCGGCGGCACGTTCCAGGTTGGACCGCAGAGCGCAGGATCCCAACCCGGCCCTGCAGCTTATGGCCGCGGCGGCACGCTTGCGACGGTCACCGACGCGAATTTGGTTCTTGGCCGCCTCGACAAAGACAATTTTCTTGGCGGTCACATGAAACTTGACCTGGCCGCCGCGCGCCAGGCGATCGGCGAGCTCGCGAGCCGTTTGCACCTCGATTTGCACGAGGCCGCGGAGGGCGCGATTACCGTCGTCAATAGCAATATGGCGAACGCGATCCGGTCGCGAACCGTGCAGAAGGGAATCGATCCGCGACACTACTCGCTGGTGGCGTTTGGCGGCGCCGGCCCGCTGCATGGCGCCGAGGTCGCCGCCATGGTCGGCATTCCGGAGATTATCGTGCCGCCGTATCCGGGCATCACCTCGGCAATGGGGCTACTGACCACGGACATCAAATATGAATCGCTGCGCACGGTGTTTCTGATCAGTACGGATATCGATTTCGAGCGGCTCAACCGCGAGTTCGTCAACATGCGTGCCGATCTGGAAGAGCAGTTCCGCGCCGATGGATTTGGCGCGGCTGAAATCGTATTCCGGCGATCGGCGGATGCACGCTATCTGGGTCAGGGCTACGAGCTGCGCATCGACATACCTGAAGGCGTGATCGATGCCGCCGCGATCGCACGCGCGTTCGACCAGTTCCACGCCGTCCACAAAGCCGAATACGGGCACGGATTTGCCCAGAGCCCGATCGAGATCGTCAACATCCGATTGACGGGCGTCGCGCCCACGCCGACTATTCGCCAAGTGAAGATGCCCGCCGGCGGCAATCTGCGCGACGCGCTGATCAAGACCGATGGCTGCTTTTTTCGGCGGGGCGGGCGATTGGAACGGATGAATACCGCATTCTACCGACGCGAACTGTTGCCGGTCAGCCAGATCATAGAAGGTCCGGCGATCATCTTGCAGACCGACACCACGACGGTGGTGCCGCCGGGCAGTACTATCGTTGCCGACGGCAGCGGCAACCTGATCATTCAGCTGCGAGGTGCGCAATGAACGAGAGCCAGATTCGCCACGACACGGCTGGCCAACGCATCGATCCGATCACCGCCAGCGTCATCCAAGGCGCGCTGGAAAATATCGCGATTGAAATGGGTTACAAGCTGATGCGGATGTCCTATTCGAGCATTATCCGGGAATCGGAGGATTTCGGCGCAGCGGTCATCGATCTGGAAAATCGGCAACTGGCCGAAGCCAAGCAGAGTACGCCGCTGCAATCGGGCCCAATCCCGGGCTACATCCGCGGCATGCGCCGGCAACTCGCCGAGCGCGGTGAAACCATCGAGCCCGGCGATGTTTTCATGCACAACGATCCTTATGCCGGCGCCACCCATGGGCCGGACGTGGCATTCGTGGTGCCGGCTTTTCACCGCGGGCAATTGGCCGGTTTCGCTGTCACCACCGCGCACCATCTCGACATCGGCGCCCATACGCCGGGCAGCGGCGGCATCGTCGACGCCATCGACTGCTACGCGGAAGGTCTGCGCTTCCAAGCCGTCAAAGCTTACGAGGCCGGCAAGAAGAACCAGCAGGTCTGGAACATGCTGCGGACCAACATCCGGCTTCCCGATCTGGTGCTCGGTGACATGGACGCGCAAATCGCCGCGGCGCGCATCGGCGCGCAACGCTACATCGAATTGATCGAGCTGCATGGCCTCGACACCATCATTGCCGCCAGCGAAGCCATGTTCGATTCGTCCGAGCGAAGAATGCGCGCGGCGATCCAGGCGCTGCCGGACGGCGATTATGCGGCGACCGCCATGCTCGATGGCTTTCTTGATGATCCGAACCCGGCGCGTCGGGACCTGCCGATCGCGGTCACGATTCGCGTGCGTGGTGACGAGCTGACAGTCGATCTTACCGGAACGGCGGCGCAGGTGGCTGATCGGCCGATCAATATGCCGCTCGAGGGCACGGTGGATTGCGCGATCTGGCTGGCGGTCCGGTCGGTTCTGCTCGACACCGCAAGGCACGGGTGGATTCCACAGAACAGCGGTCTGGTGCGTCCCATCAAGATCGTCGCTCCCGTGGGCACGCTGGCGAATCCGATTTTTCCGGCGCCGGTCATTGCGCGGTTCTGTGCCGGCATCGAGCTTTCGAATGCGGTGGTACAGGCGTTTGCGGGGGCGGTGCCGCGCCAGATCTGCGGCGGCTGCGGCAACGGCGGCGGCATGATCCTGACCGGCCAGCAGGGCAACAATTTCTGGGTTCAGGTTGAGCTGTTCTCCGGAAGCTATGGCGGACGCTACGGCAGCGACGGGCTGGACTCGGTCGACGTGCTTTACGCCAACACCCGGAATAATCCGATCGAAGACATTGAATCGCACGTTCCGCTGCGGGTCGAGCGCTATGAGCTTCGCGAGAATGCCGCGGCTGCCGGTGAATGGCGCGGCGGCGTCGGTTCGATCCGGCAAATTGCGTTTCTCGCCGACGGCGCCGTATCGGTCGAGAGCGAGGGCCATAAATATCCGCCGAAAGGATTGTTCGGCGGCAGTGACGGCACGCCGTCACAATTGATCTGGACCAAGGCGAGCGGCGAGGTTGTCCAGTTGCCCTCCAAGCTGCCGTATCATCCGTTCGCCAAGGGCGATCGCATCACGGCGGTGCGGGCATGCGGCGGCGCTTACGGCAATCCACTCGAACGAAGGCCGGCCGACGTTCTCGACGACGTGCTGGACGAGCATATCACCCGGGAGAAAGCACTGGTCGACTATGGCGTGGTGATCACGGAGCGCTTCGAAGTCGACGTCGAAGCGACTCACCGTCAACGCGAAGCCCGGCGGGCCAATGATGGGGTTATTCGATCAGCAGCCACTCCTCCGGCGGGCAGTCGGCGAGCCAGTAATCCCGGTGCGCGACACGAACGCGCACACGGGCAAATCGCGAGGACAATTTCTCCGCTGTGGCTTCCCGCTATACGATCGTGCGCCAGGCACGCTTTGGCAGGGCTAATGCAAGCTCTTTGACGGAGGCCGGTTTGTGCTTGTGTCGCGGCGCATCAGCTTCGGTGGTCGCTCATGACTCGACCACTTCTTTGGCGGACGCGGCTAGGTGCGGAGTGCGCATACGGTAGTGTGTGACTGAATGCCGGCGACATAGTGCAAGCGCAATGCGGTGACGCTGGTACGCGCTTAGTGTAGCTCCCGAAGCTGGCATCTGTCGGTACCACGCCACGTGGTAGTGGGGCTCCGCATGCGCGACGGATATGCGTGAGCGCGATCTCTGGCTTGGTCTTGAAGCTGATTTCGTCGGGAACGCCTACCTTGCGCGGACGTTTGAGATCGCTTGCCCGATACTCGGCAAATACAGCGGATATGCTACCGGCAAGCTCGAATAGAGATTGGCGATAGACAACGTCACTGCGACCTGACAATTGTCCTGCTTGCCAAGCTCACCGCAATATTGGCGCGCTACCCGATTGAATGCCGTGTTTTTTTGGGAAAACTGGTATAGTTGATGATATACGTTTTGATTGGTGTTGGGTGTTGCATCTGTGGCAATAGCAATTTTAGCATTTGGGTAAGAACTTTCTTGTTAGATTATCTTCACTCGCTGATAAAATGTAGTAGAGACTGATGCTGGGTGCGGTTCGCTCTGGCGTTGTAATCGCTGCTATAGGCTCTACGCTCTTGCGCTCGCAAGGTATCATCAAGCACAAGCAATAATGCGAAAAGGTTGAGGTGTATGAGATAGTGAGATAATAAGAAAAAGGTAAAAAAATATGAAACTAGGTAGGTGCAGCAATGGCGCGGTACATCACCGTCGCGGGCGCTCAGCTGGGGCCGATCGCCCGTAATGACTCCAGGCAAGTGGTCGTGTCGCGGCTGATCGAACTCATGCGCGAGGCCAAGGCTCGCGGCAGCGACATCATCGTCTTTCCCGAACTAGCGCTGACGACTTTCTTCCCGCGCTGGTGGATGGAGGATGACGCGGAGATCGACAGCTTCTTTGAAGCGGCGATGCCGAGCCCGGCGACGTTGCCGTTGTTCAAAACGGCAACGGCGCTGCAGGTCGGCTTTTATCTCGGTTACGCCGAACTCGAGCGCCGAAATGGCGTCGCGCATCACTACAATACGTCGATCTTGGTCGACAAGAATGGGACGATCGTCGGCAAGTACCGAAAAGTGCATCTACCGGGCCACGCCGACAACCGCCCGAGCTACCCATTTCAACATCTTGAAAAACGCTATTTTGAGCCGGGTGATCTTGGTTTTCCTGTCTGGCGCGCGTTCGACGGCAACGTCGGCATGTGCATTTGCAACGATCGGCGTTGGCCCGAGACCTATCGCGTCATGGGATTGCAGAGCGCCGAACTCATCCTCCTTGGTTACAATACGCCGACGCATGTCCCCTGGATGCCGATCTACGATCACCTCTCGGGCTTCCACAATCATCTTTGCATGCAGGCGGGCGCCTATCAAAACAGTGCCTGGGTTGTCGGCATTGCCAAGGCCGGCAATGAGGAAGGCTGCGACCTATTGGCCGGCAGTTGCGTCGTCGCCCCGTCCGGGGAGATCGTGGCGCTTGCCACCACCAACGGCGACGAGATTTTCACCGCCAAGTGCGATCTTGAGATCAGCCGCCACAACAAGGAAACCATGTTCAATTTCGCGCAGCATCGTCGCATTGAACACTATCAGCGCATTACCCAGCAGACCGGGGCGAGCCAACCAGGCCAATAATATCTCATGTCGTTGACGCGGCGGCTTTACGTCCACAGCCGCTCGGTCGCGAGCTTGGCGCCCTCGTTCAACATCCGCAGCTTCGCCCAGACAACGTCCTCGGCGACGAACGCGAACGCGGCAAAGGTACCGAACCCACAATCGGTGCTGGCGATGACGCGCTCGCGATCCCCCACGGCATCGACCCACTGGCAAATTCGATCCGCGACTACTTCAGGATGTTCAAGATAATTCGTGGTCACGTCGATGACCCCCGGCAGCAGCAGCATTTCCGGCGGCGGCGGCTGGCGCTTGACCGCCTTGTGCTCATGCTGGTGCCGGGGATTGGCGCATGAGAGGCTCAGGCCGCCGACTTTGGCCTGATAGACCAAAGGCAGAATGGGTCCGAGCTCGATGTCGTCGACGTGCGGCCCGTCCCAGTTGCCGAAGCAGACGTGCAGCCGAACGCGGTCCCGCGGTATATCGGCAACGGCGATGTTGATGGCCTCAACGTGAAGCTCGACCCGCTTGAGAAACTCGCTCATCGGCCGGTCCTGGAACATGAACTGCCGCTCCATCGCCAGGTCGGGCGCATCGAGCTGCAGCAGGTGTCCGCGCGAGACGATCAGCTCGTACTCTTTTTTCATCTCGCGGGCGACGTCGAGCACGTAGTCGCGATCCGTGGGGTAAGCGGGATTGTCTTCGGCCCGAAGATTCACCACCGATATCATGCCCGGCGAAATCGCCGTCACGAACGTTTCGGCGAGCGCGCCACGGGATTTGTTTCGCGCCAGCGAGCGATCGAACGCGTCGAGCTCGAAGCGGGCGTCGCGCAGCGCCGGATCATAGCTGACCTTGTCGATCGCCTGCGGGCAATTGAGGATTTTTGGCTGGTCGTCGCGGCCGCTCCAGGTCCGCTTGGTGTACATCTCGGCGTATTTCGGGAAACGCACCATGTCCATCAACTGCTTGCGACGCGAGACCCCGGCAAAGCCGGACATTCGCTCCGGCACATAGGTCATGTAGGAAACGCGCGGCTGCTCGCCGTCGCTGCCGACGTCGATGCCGACGTCGAGTTGCCGCTGGATCACATAATCCAACGACCGATCGACGGCGGAGGCGAACTCGCCCGGGTCGACGGCCTTGCCGTGATCTCGGCGAATCAAGAGCGCGTCAAGCTCGGGCAGCCGCGGCAGGCTGCCGACATGCGTTGTGATAATTCGCTGTTCGCTGGCTTTCATTCTGCAAGCACGGTCGCGATGGTAGACCAGCGGCGCGGGTGGCGGGCCAATCCAGACAAACCAAAAACTCCAGGAGTTCTCAGTTCGTATCAAAAAAAGAACATAGAACCGGTCTTGAGACAAGCGAAATCCGAGGCCGGGGAGTGTTCGCCGGCGACGGTCAGGGCCGCCAGCCTTCGCTCGCGCCAACAGAAGTTACTGCCTCTCTCTGCATCGAGAGGCCGAGCCGACGTGATCCCGATCGGATGCCTTACGCGCTGTGTGGGCCGCCCATGAAGAAGCTCTCCTCGACGATCTTGCCGTTCTTGACGGTGTAGAGGCCAACCTCATCGACGCTCATGCGCTTGCCGCCCTTGGGCGTGACGTCCATCTTGAAGCGAACGACGAACTGATCGCCGTGCACATAGGGCCCTTCGACGTCGACCTTGTGCACGTCATGGTTCGCATACCACCATTCGCCTTTGCCTTCGACCGCCTTGCGCCCTTTGAGCATCGCCATGTCGCCGGTCATCGGCTCGCGGCTGACAATGTCGTCGGACCAGAACTTCTTGCCGGCGCCGTCGAACTCGCCCTTGGCGCACATATCGGTGAAAGTCTTTGCGAGATCTTGGGTTTTCATAAAATCCTCCCTCAAGCTACTGGTGCTAGCCTAGCGGCCCGTTGTGACGACTCCAAGGCGATGGCTGGAGGTATCGCCACGCTCACGCGCGACCTCGCTTCCACGAGGACGCCCTTATAACGCAAAGGCGCAAAGTTCCGCGCGCCAAGGATAGGCCGCTCACCTCAGTTCGCTCGAATAACGTTCCGCGACCTCAGGTGCGCTCGTAGAGCGTCACGACGCAGGCGCCGCCGAGACCGAGATTGTGTTGGAGCCCAAGCCTCGCGCCCTCGACTTGTGTTGCACCCGCCGAACCGCGCAATTGCCGGGTAAGCTCATAACACTGGGCGAGGCCGGTGGCGCCAAGCGGATGGCCTTTCGACAATAAGCCGCCAGACGGATTGGTGACGACCTTGCCGCCATGGGTGTTATCGCCGTTTTCGACAAAGGCTTCCGCACCGCCATCGGCGCACAGACCTAGCGCCTCATAAGTAATCAACTCGTTTTGGGCGAAGCAGTCATGCAATTCGACAACGTCGAGATCATCGGGGCCGACGCCGGCTTGATCGTACACGCGGTTCGCCGCCGCGCGCGCCATGTCAAAACCGACAACGCGCATCATGTCGTTTGAGTCGAACGTTGAAGAGAGATCGGTGACCATGGCCTGCGCCGTGACGCGGACGTCAGTTCTTAGGCTGTGCTTTTTGGCGAAGGCTTCCGACATCAGAATTGCCGCAGCCGCGCCGCAGGTCGGTGGACACGCCATCAGGCGGGTCATGACACCCGGCCAGATGACCTGGTCGTTCATCACGTCCTCGGCCGTGACCTCCCTGCGGAAAATGGCGAGCGGGTTGTTCCTGGCGTGCCGGCTCGCCTTGGCGCGAACCTTGGCGAAAGTCTCGAGCTTGGTGCCGTATTTCTTCATGTGGCTCAGTCCGGCACCGCCGAAATAACGCAATGCCAAAGGGATTTCCTTGGCAACGACAAGCCGGTCGGTAACGGCGTCAAAGTTCTCAAACGGACTTGGCCGATCGGCGAATATCGAGCCCAGCGCACCCGGTCGCATCTGCTCAAAGCCGAGCACCAGGACACAATCCGTCGCGCCTGCGGCGACTGCCTGCCGGGCCAGAAACAAGGCGGTCGAACCGGTCGAGCAGTTGTTGTTGACGTTGACGATCGGTATTCCGGTGAGGCCAAGCGGGTAAATCGCTTTCTGCCCGGAAGTCGAATTGCCATAAACGTAACCGGCGTAGGCTTGCTGCACCGTCTCGTAGCTGATCCCGGCGTCGGCCAGTGCCAGCCGGGCAGCGGCCGTACCCATCTCGTCGTAAGCCGCGCTCGCGCCCGGCTTGGCGAAAGGGATCATCCCGACGCCCGCAACCACGACTGGCGAAACCATGCGATCCCTCCTGCAAATGACGGCGTGGCTCGAAGCGGCGGCGCCGCCGCCTTTGAGCGCCGTGGCCGTGTCGTCCGCTAGTGCACAGCCGCGTACATGATGCGCTCCTCGGTCGCTTCGCGCGCCGTGAACTCCTCGACGACGCGACCCTGGCGCGTCACCAGGATGCGGTCGGATAGGTTCATGATCTCGGGCAGGTAGGAGGAGATCACCACGACAGCGAGCCCGTCATCGGCAAGCTTATTGATGAACTGGTGAATTTCCGCGATCGCTCCGACGTCGACGCCACGCGTCGGTTCATCGAAAATGATGAGCTTCGGCGTCTGCACGAGCGATCTTGCGATCACCACCTTCTGCTGGTTGCCGCCCGACAGCTCGATCACCCGCGCGTCGCCATTGATGGCGCGGATCTTGATCGCCTCGATCCACTTCTTGGCGAGGCGACGCATCTCGGCAATGTTGACGAGGGAAAATATCCCGCCTTTGATCGCCATCGAGCTGATGTTGATGTTGCCGCCAATCGACATGGTTTCGAAGAAGCCTTCGAGCTTGCGGTCCTCGGTGACGTAGACGATGCCGTCGCGCACCGCGGGCTGCGGCACGCGATAGCGCACCGGGCGACCGTCGAGCTTGACTTCGCCGCCATGAAACATGTCGCGCTTGAGGACGCCGGCGATGATCTTGGCGGTTTCCGTGCGACCCGAACCGATGAGGCCGAACATGCCAGTCACCTGGCCGGCGAAGACTGAGAAGGAGGTGTTGCGCACCATCGATCCCATGGAGAGGTTTTGCACGCTCAAAACCTTGCGCCCGCGCGTGCGCACAGCTCGGCTGCCGGCATGGGCGCCGTAGATTTCGCCGGACAGATTGCGTCCGACCATTGCCCGGATCACCGCGCTGCGGTCGAGATTGGCGGCGGCGTCGGTCAGCACGTGCCGGCCGTCGCGCAGCACTGTGATGCGATCGGCATTCTGCAGCGCCTCTTCGAGCGCATGACTGATGAAGATGATCGACACGCCGCTGTGCTTCAGCCGCTTCATCAGGCCGAAGAAATGAAATTTCTCCTCAGGCGTCAGTGAAGCGGTCGGTTCGTCGAAGATGATGATGCGGGCTTTTTGGCGAACCGCCCGGGCAATCTCCACCATCTGGCGCTGGGCGGCGCCAAGCGAGCCGACGGTGGCGGTCGGGTCGACGCCGAAATTGAGCGACTGCAGGAATTGCTGCGCGGCGATGTTGATGCCGCGCATGCGGTTGAAAAAGCGCTCCCGGCCGAGGAAAATGTTCTGCGCGGCGCTCAACGCCGGAACCAGGCTGTTCTCCTGATAGACCATGGCGATGCCGGCGGTCAGCGCGTCCTTGGGAACGTCGAACACGACCGGTTTGCCGTCGAGCAGCATAGTGCCGGATGTCGGTGACACCGCGCCGGCGACGATCTTGGTCAAGGTCGATTTGCCGGCGCCGTTCTCACCGACCAGGGCATGGATCTCGCCGTCTTCCAACGTGAAGCTGACGTCCTTGACCGCTGCGACGCCGCGATACTCCTTGGTGACTGAGCGCATTTCGAGGAGCAGGCTCACTGTTCCATCAGCTCCGCCGTTGGAAACGAGACAACAACGCCGCCGCCCTTGCTGGCGACGAACAACGTGCCGGAGTGCTCGAGCACGCTCGTGGTGCCGTGGCGGGAGCCGTCAGCGCGGCTGTGAAGGCTGAGAATTGGTTCGAAGTCGGCGTTGAGCTTGATGATCAGGCCGTAGGAGCGCGACGGCGCCCACGGTTTGAGCACGCCCATTTGCTTCAGCGCGCCACCCTGGATCGGCTCGAGGAAGGAGCGTCCGTTGGCGAGCGCCGGAGCAATCCAATAGTCGGAATCGATTTCAGCGAGCATACGCCGCCGGTAGCCGTCCTCACGGAGCACGAATTCGATCAGCTGGCTGCGCGGCGCAAAAACAGCAAGCCATGCGGCGCCCTCGGAGGCTGCCGCAAGTCGCGCGGGGTAGCCCGGCAAGTCCGTGAGCAACGGCTGTAGCCGAGCGGCGCCATGCGGGTCGAGTACAAGCAGGCGATGCGCCCAACTTTCCGAGACGACGATCCGCCCGTTGACCGCAAGGACACCGAACGGCCAACGCAGCTGGTCGGCCAGCACACGTGGAGCGCCATTGCGCGGCAACAGGATAACGGAGCCGCTGCCCGGGCGGCCGATGCCGGTCTCCATCAGGTCGCGCTTCCATTGGTCAGCAGCGTATCGGGCCGAGCCTCGGCAGACGATCAACGCGTCGTCGTAGAACGCCAGCGCCGTCGCGCAGCTGGTATCGGCGGCAGGCAATGGCGCCACGGTGCCGTCGGGTTCGACGAGGATCACTTCGGCGCCGGTCAAGCCCACTGCGAGCCGGCCGTCGCTTGCCGCCGCAACGCAGGTGACCGGACGATCGAAGCTGCGCACCACTGCGCCGGATTGGAGGTTGCGAAGATCACGACCGGACGAGAACAGCACTTCGCCGCGATGGACCACCAAATTGTCGGGGACGCGCGCCTCGGTCACGACGTGCGCTTCCTCCAGCCTCTGGTTCGGCCGCAAGGCGCCGTCCATCGGCGGGACGGTGACGGCGGCGTCGCCGCGTCCGACGAAGCGATCGATCATCCGCGCAGCATCTATCTCGGCGCCCCAATAGTCGTAAAAGCCGTGCCAGTTGGGATCGGCGCCGGGCAAACGATAGCGGCCGATGCGATTGTTGGCGATGCCGCCGAGATAGAGGCTGCCCTTGTGCTCGCGCATCGACGTGATCATCGGATGATTGATGCCCTTGAGGTCCCATAGCGCATCGAGCACGTCGCCCTGGTCGTTGAATTTCACCACGCAACCGGTGTTGAGGTTGGGATAGAGCCATTCGTCTTGCGCAACCCGCCGCGACATGCGGCGGCGGAAGCCCGGGATCTGGAAGGCGAGATCGACCGCGGGCGAGCGCATGCCGACGATCGCCAGCCAATAGGTGCCGTCGGACGCGCGATTGATATTGTCCGGATAGCCCGGCAGCGAGGCGATGACCGTTTCCAAGCGGCCGCTGTTTGGTCCATCGAACCAATAGCGCTTGATGCAGCAACCCCAGGTCTCGGCGAACAGGATGGACTGGCCGTCATGGCTGGTGCAGACGCCGTTCGGAAATTTGAGACTGCGAATGACGGTGCGCGTCGATTTGGTGCGCGGGTCGTAGCAGATGATGCGGCCGTTGCCGCGGCTCTCGAGGGAATCGACCGGCCATTGGTGCATCTCGTAGCGGACGGTGGCTTCCGAGAAGAAGATGCGGCCGTCGGGCGTGATGTCGAGATCGTCGGCAAGGCGGAGCCGGGAATCGTCGTTGACGGAAAAAGTCGAGCGATTGGTCTCGTCGGTCGCCTTCGACACGGTGCCGTCTGGCGCAACGCTATAGAGCCCCATGCCGCCGACGCAGACATAAAGATTCTGCTCGCGGTCGAAAGCGAGCCCAAGCGGCTGGCCGCCGATATGGGCGAACAGTTCGAGCTTCTTGTAGTCGGGGGCGAGGAAGCGCATCACGTCGCCGTGGCGGGTGCCGCAATAGAGATTGTCGGCCGCGATCGAAGATGACGTCCTCGGGCGCCTCGACCTGGCCAAGGCCGATGAGCTCGACGTCTCGAAGTTTGTCGTTGACTTCGTAGGGGGAGCCGGAGCCCGCCGCGGTCGCCGGGCAGGGCGGCAGATCGTTGACTGTCGGCGATACATAGACTTTCGACAATACCTTGTGGCGGTTTTTCAGCCAGCGCACATCGAGAGCGGCGGCCAACAGCAAAATCAGTCCAAGCAGCATGCCGCCGGCGCCGCTCGGAATGCCAAGCCGCACGACGCCATTGGTAATGACGAGGACGATGATCGCCCCGGTCAGCGCTTTGCCGGTCGAGCCGCGGCCGCCGCCGAGGCTGTTGCCGCCGAGCAAAGCCGCGGTAAGCGCCGCGAGCTCCATGCCGAAACCGGCGTCGGCGCCGGCGCTGTTGAGCCGCGCCGCGTACATGAATCCGGCGACGCCGACGAGCGCTCCCGACAAGACGTAAGTGCCGCATACCGTCCAGCGCACCGAAATGCCGGAATTGTGCGCCGAGCGGCGCGATCCGCCGACCGCCATGATCCTCCAGCCCGGACGCGTCCGGCTGAGCAAGAAGTGACCGACGAGGACGGCGACGACGAGCAGAATGGCGCTGAATGGGAACGCCCAGCACCGACCCGGATCCGATGAAGTCCCAGATATCGGAATCGGCAAAGCCGCCGGATATCTGCACCGCGTATTTGAGCAACAACATATCGACGACGGCGCGCACGATGATCAGCGTCACCAACGTAGTCAGAAAGGCGCGCAGCCGCAGCAGGCCGACCAGCAAGCCGTTGAGCAAGCCGACCAGGCAGCAGGCGGCAAGCGTGCAGAGGAATGCGACCCGACCGGCCAGCCGAGGATGTTCATCACCGCCAGCGCCGTAAAGTTGCCGAGCGCGAAGTTCGAGCCGACCGAAAGATCAATGCCGCCGGCGACCATGACGATCATCATGGCCGAGCACGACAAAGCCGAACTCGCCGAGCTGGCGGAGCGAAACACCGCAAGCTGGCCGGACTGAAGAAGTCGGGGATCAGGTAGCCGAACAAAGCTACCGTAATGACAAGGAACGTGAATGGTGCGACATTGTCGATCCAGCGCTTGGTCAGAATTTCGCCGAGCACATGATCGGGAATGTATTTGTAGCGCGCGCGAACAAGGGCCTCACCGAGGCTCGGCTTGCGGGTCGCGCTGCCGTTCTGGGCGGCTGCGATCGCAACGGCGTCGACCATCATTCTCCTCGTGCAACATTTGAACGCACGAAGCGCGGGGCGCGCAAGCGCAAGCCGCCCCGCGCTTCGCCGGCTTATTTCGAGGCGGTCGCGGTCGGCAGCGCCCAGCAGCTATCGGGCTTCAGCGTGTCCTTTGTCAGGACCGTGAGTGGCGAATAGTCGATGATCTTGACGGTGCCGGGCTTAGGCTTCATTTCCAGCAACGCCTTGATCAGGGTGTTCATATCGCGGCCCTGACCCATCGCGTTGTAACTGATAAGCGCGCTGAATGTGCCGTTGTTGACGTTGTCGCAAGCGGACGTTGCGCCGCCGCCCGACGTCACGACATAGACTTGACCAGTCTTGCCGGCTTCGCGAACCGCGGCGCCGACGCCGGTATCCATGCCGTCCCAAAAGCCGATGATGCCGCAAAGATCGGGATTCTGCTGCAACACGGTCTGGGTGATGGCTTTTGCCTTCGAGGCGTCCCAATCGGCCGCCTGATTGGAGACGACTTTTATTTCGGGGTGCTCGGCGAAGATCTTTTGGATGCCCTCGACCTGGTAGACGCTGGCGCCGCCGGTCAGAACGCCTTGCACGATCGAGACTTTGCCGGATTTGCCGCTGCCCTGGCCGCACTGCTTGACAATGAGGTTTGCAGCCATTTCACCGAGACCGTTGTAATCGGAGCCCACATAAGCTTCCGAGACGTAGGCCGACTTCATGTTGATCTGCACCGTGTAGATGCCTGCGGCCTCGGCCTGTTTGAGAAGACGCGCGTAAGATTGAATGTCGGGACTGTGCACGACGATCAGGTCCGGCTTTTCGGCGATCAGCTGCGTCAGGGCTTGCGCGCCGGCCTCGGTGCTCCAGTTCGGGTCGCGAACGACATAGGTATAGCCAAGCTCTTCGGCCTGCTTGGCGAGCTGCGAATTCCACGCCTGGGCGAGATCGAAGCCCATCGCGATCGGAACGAAGGCAACCTTCTTGCCCTTGAAGGCGTCGAGATAGCCGGCGCGGCTTGGATCGACCAGGCCGTCGGCGTGAGCGCCGGTCAGGGCTGCGGTTAGGCAAAACACTCCCGCAAGCGCGCCGATGATGACTTTCGATTTCATAACTTTCCTCCTGGGTTGGTCGTTGGCGGTATTCCGCTTCTTATATCTGTGCGGCTCTGCGACGAGCCGGCATTTCAAATGTCTCCTTGTTGCGCCGTCTGTTCGTCACGCGGGTTGAGGATGCTGTC
Organism: uncultured Alphaproteobacteria bacterium; assembly: GCA_963804405.1. Lineage (GTDB taxonomy): Bacteria > Pseudomonadota > Alphaproteobacteria > Rhizobiales > Xanthobacteraceae > BOG-931. The sequence goes on from CAWDQG010000048.1 coordinate 57,626, forward strand.
GACGACGATGGCGATGAGCAGGATGACGCTTTTGATGACGTTTTGGCCGGTGTATTGAATGTCCATGATCGTCATGCCGTTCAACAACGTGCCAATGAGCAGCGTGCCGACGATGACGTTGCGGACCCCGCCTTTGCCGCCGGACAGGCTGATACCGCCGAGCACGACGACGAGGATGACGTCGTAGAGCAGCGTCGAATTGACGATGCGCGTGTTCATGAGCGTGACGCCAGTGGCCATGATCAGGCCCGCGGCATAACCGACAAGCGACGAAAAGACATATTGCAGCACGACCAGCGGCCGCACCGGCAACCCGCTGATGCGCGCGCTTAAAGGATTGTCGCCAGTAGCATAGACGAACTGGCCGAGCCGCGAGTAGAGCAGGAACAGCGCGACCGCCAGCGCGGACCCGGCGAATAGCAGGATCGAAATAGGAATGCCCAGCACCCAGCCGGCGCCAAGAACCTGGATGCTCGACGCGCTCGCTGGGAGGTACACCAGATCCTGGGCAAACACCGCGTAGCGGCCGAAGCCGTAGACGAAGGCGCCCATCGCCAATGTCGCGAACAACGCCGGGATTTCCACATAGGCGATCAGAAATCCGACGATCATTCCGACGATCGCCGCGAACACCAAGCCGAGCAGTAAGGCGAGCCAGATCGGATAGCCGTCGGTCATCAGCGTGAAGGCGAACGCGGTCGAGACTGCCATGACCGCGATCTGCGACAGGTCGATGCCGCGGCCAATAACGACAATCGCCATTCCGACCGCGAGAATACCGAGTACAGCGACGCCGCGGATCAGGGTGATGATATTGCCGTAGCTGAGAAAGCCCGGGAGCGCGAGCGCGAATGTCACGAACAGCGCGACCCACAGCAAGAAGACGATCTGCTCCTGGTTCAGCCTTGGTATTTTCAAGCTCGGCATTGATCGTCCTTTTGGCGCGTCGCGGTACGCCGAAAAAAACCTCAAGCAAGCGCGCGGGGCACGCTCCAGCGGGTCTATTCCATCTGTTTCGTTTGGTTGCGAGCAGTGGGCGGTGAGCGCCCGGAAATCCTCCCTTTTCGTCTTCTTTTGTCGGACAGTATCGGTGGAGTCAATTTTTGTCAAGATAACAATTCCGGGAATTATCGTTTGACAAAACAAGAGAACTGGGCGTCCAAATCCAAAAAATTGTCCGACAGAAAATTTAACGACCCGAAGGAAATCGGCGCCATGTCCGAGCGAGCTGAACTCGATTTCCGGGCGGTCGAAGCCGTTCCGGTTTATCGCAGCGTCGCTAACACGATCGGTGAGCGCATCCTAAGCGGCGAATGGCCGATCGGCTCCGGCCTGCCGTCGGAGACGGCGCTGGCGCAAACGCTGGGGGTCAATCGCTCCACCATGCGCGAGGCTATCCGGGTGCTCGAGGAGAACGGCATGCTGCGGCGTCGCCCGGGCGGCAAGCGGCTGTTCGTCAGCGCGCCGAGCGACACCGAGGTCGCGACGCGGGTGAAAGCGGCCATGGTGCTGCAGGAGATGAGCTTTCTCGAACTGTGGGAGGCGATGCACTGCATCGAGCCGGCGATCGCTGCCGCTGCTGCGATCCGCATTTCCAACGCCGAGCTCGATCTTCTGGAGGAGAACGTTGATCGCACCCGGCATGCCGCGGCCCATTCCAAAGATTTGGTGGCGCTCGATTCCGAGTTTCACGCCATTATCGCCGGCGCTTCACGCAGCCGCACCCTGCAGCTTTGTCGCGAGCCAATCGGGCAGCTTTTCCTACCAGCGTGTCTGCGCCTGGTTTTGCGTCTCAACGTCGTCGAGCGCATGGTTTTCGCCCACGAGCAGATTTTGGACGGCCTGCGCAACCATGACGTCGGCAAAGCGCGGCTGTGGATGAGCAAACATGTCGCTGACAGCAAGCGCGGCTACGAACTGGCTAATCTGGATATGGCGCAGCCCATTCCCTGGCCCGCTGACGAATAGAGCCGCTCGGCACGATCATGAGCGGCATCGTTGAAAGTCTCGATACCGAAGCAGCGCTGAGCGACAGTCTTGCCGCGCGCGTGAGGCGATTGATCGAGAGCGAATGCGGCGCTGGCAGTCACGTCGCCAATTTGGGCACGATGGAGGACGGGCACGCTGGGCTGACTTTCGGCTTTGACGTATTCGGTATCAGCGGCCAATCGCTCGGTTCCTACGTTCTCAAGCTGGCTCCGGTTGGCGTCACGCGGCGCGGAAATACCGATGTCTATCGGCAGGCCCCGCTGCTCCGGGCATTAAGCGCCGCCGGCATGCCGGTGCCGGCAGTGCCTTGGGCCTCGCCGGATGAGGAGCACTGGGCACGCCCTACATCGTCATGGAGCGCTTGCCCGGGCGGGTGTTTTTGGTATGGGAGCCGCACAGCTCATTTCCGCGCGACGCAGACCAGTTGCGTCAAATATGGCTTCAGGCCGCGCGAATGCTGGCCCGGCTGCATAGGGTCGATTGGCAAAGCGCTGCTCCCCGATTGGGAAAAGCCCCGGCCGCTGCGCGCGGAACTCGATTTCTGGACGCCGCTGCTGCGGCACGCGCCGGATCCGCAATGGCTGGCAGTGGGGACCGAGCTTAGGAGCTTGCTTGCCGCGGACATTCCGGATGGGCAACCGATTGGCGTCGTCCATGGCGATTTTCAGCCGGGCAACATTTTGTACGTGGACGGTCGAGCCGAGACGTTGATCGATTGGGAGCTGGCGTCGATCGGTTCGCAGGGACTGGACCTCGGCTGGTTGCTGATGATGTCCGACGGTGAAGCGTGGGACCCGGGGTGGCGGCCGGTCGCGCCCGTGTCGCGGGACGATCTCGTCAACGCATACCGCGAAGCCGGCGGCACCGCGCTCTTCGACATCGATTGGTATCAGGCTTTGGCGCACTTTCGCGGCTGCGCCATCGCCTGTCTCAACGTCAAGCTGCACCGGAGCGGCAAGCGCAAGGACGACCTGTGGGAACGGTTCGCCACGTCGGTGCCAACTTTGTTTGCTCGCGGTATCGAACTGGCGCGCCGCGCTGCAGACGAATAACGCGTGCGGAGGACTGGGTGTGATTGATTTCGAACTTCCGAGCGAGTTGGCGGAGCTGCGCGATCGCGTTGAGGGCTTCATCGCTGACGAAATCATTCCATACGAGAACGACACGCGGCAGACCGCGCACGGCGCTTCGGAGGAGCTTGCGCCGCGAACTCATCGGACTGAGCCGCGCTGCCGGTTTGTTGTCGCCGCACGGGCCCAAAGAATTCGGCGGCCTGGGTTTGGATCATCGCGGTATGGCGGTGGTGTTCGAAGCCGCCGGCTGGTCGACACTCGGACCGCTGGCGCTCAATATTCAGGCCCCCGACGAGGGCAACGTCAATCTGCTCAATGTCATCGCCACGCCGGAGCAGAAGGCCCGCTGGCTCGCGCCGCTGGTGCGGGGCGAGATTCGCTCAGTCTTCTCGATGACCGAGACTGTGACCGACGGCGCCGGCTCCGACCCGTCCCTGCTGCAGACGACTGCTCAACAAACTGCCGATGGGTTTGTGATCAACGGCCGCAAGTGGATGATCACGGGCGTGCCCGGGGCCAGCATCAATATCGTCATGGCGCGCACGCTCGACGCCAGGGGAGCCGATCTCGGGGCGACAATGTTCTTTGTCGACATGGACGCGCCAGGCTTCCGCGTCGACCGCGTACTGGAAACGATCGACACCAATTCACCCGGTGGACACGCCGAGGTCTCGTTCAAGGACGTGCATGTCACGCCGGACCGCGTGTTGGGGCAAATCGGCGAAGGTTTCCGCAATGCGCAAGTCCGGCTCGGGCCGGCTCGCTTGACCCATTGCATGCGCTGGCTCGGCGCGGCGCGGCGCTGCCACGCCATTGCCGCCGAATATGCCGGGCGGCGTCACTCGTTCGGTCGCACGCTCGGCGAGCATCAGGGCGTTGGCTTCATGCTTGCCGACAATGAAATCGATTTGCATCTGTCGCGCCTGACGATCTGGCACGCGGCCTGGCTGCTGGATCGTCACGAGCATGCGCGCGACGAAACCAGCATGTCCAAGGTATTCTGTTCCGAGGCGCTTGGCCGCGTCGTCGACCGCAGCCTGCAGATCCTTGGATCGATCGGCATCACCCGCGACACGGTCGTCGAGCGCATCTATCGCGACATCCGGCCGTTCCGCATCTATGATGGCCCCTCCGAAGTTCATCGGCACGCGCTGGCCCGGCGCATCGTGTCGCGCAACACGCAGCAGCGGCGATAACAGCGGCGGTCATCTCGATGGAAAGATTGCCGACCTACGAACAGATTTATGCTTCGTTCCGCTGGAATGTTCCGGCGCGATACAACATCGCCGCAGATGTCTGTGACCGCCATGCGGCGGACGCCGGCAAGATCGCGCTGATCGGCGAGGGGGCGGACGGCAGCATCTGGCGGATGACTTTTCGTGAAGTCCAGCGCAAGGCCAATCAGCTGGCAAATTTCCTGGTCTCTATCGGCCTCGTCAAGGGCGACCGAGTCATGCTGCTGCTCGGGCAAAATCCGTGGACCGCCATCGTTCATGTCGCCTGCTGGAAGGCCGGCTTCGTGTCGGTGCCGGTGTCGACGCTGTTTGCCGCCGACGCGATCGCCTACCGGCTCAATCATGTCGGCGCGCGAGTGGTCATCACCGATCTGGCGAACCTGGCAAAATTGCTGCAGGCGCGGAGCGCTCGGCGCCGGAGGCGGAACATATTTACGTCATCGACGGCCACGAAGCGGAAGCCGAGTTGCTGACTGCTTCGCTCGAAGCCGCGCGCGACACTTTCACCAACCTCGACACCGCGGCCGACGATCCGGCTTTCCTGAATTTCACCTCGGGCACCACCGGCAATCCAAAAGGCGCACTCCAGGCACACCGATCCATGCTCGGACATTTGCCGGGCCCCGAGTTCTGTCTCGATTTTTTCCCGCAGCCGGGCGACATCATGTGGTCGCCGGCGGATTGGGCTTGGCTCGCAGGCCTGATGGATGTGCTGATGCCGGCCTGGTACCACGGCGTTCCCGTCCTCACCTTCCGGGCGCCGCGTTTCGATCCCGAACAGGCCTTCGCCATGATCGGCCGCCACCAGGTGCGCACGACGCTATTGGTGCCGACGATGCTGCGCCTGATGCGCCAGGTGCCCGATCCCGTCGGACGCTTCGGCGCCAAGCTTCGCGCGATCTATTCCGGCGGCGAGGCCGTCGGCAAGGAGCTTCTGGAGTGGGGCGCCGAAGTCTTGGGGCTACCGATCAACGAAGTGTTCGGGCAGACCGAATGCAACCTCGTGCTCGGCACGAACTCGAGCGTCATGCCGGTCAAGCCCGGTTCGATCGGGCGCGCCATACCCGGCCACGTCGCCGCGATCGTCGACGATGACGGCCAAGAGCGGCCGCCCGGAACGACCGGCCATATTGCCGTCCGCAGCCCCGATCCGGTGATGATGCTGGAATACTGGCGCAATCCGGAAGCGACCCGCGACAAATACGCCAACGGCTGGCTGATCACCGGCGATCTCGGGACGTGCGATGACGACGGCTATTTCTGGTTCCAGGGCCGCGCCGACGATGTCATCACCAGCGGCGGTTATCGCATCGGTCCGTCCGAGATCGAGGACGCGTTGGTCCGGCATCCGGCCGTCGTGCATGGCGGCCGTGGTCGGGGTGCCCGATCCGGTGCGCACGGAATTGATCAAGGCGTTCGTGATCCTGAAAGACGGATTTTCGCCGGACCAGCAACTGGTGGATGAGATCCGCGCCTTTGTGCGCGAACACCTGGCCAAGCATGAGGTGCCGCGCGACGTCGAGTTCGTCGCTTCACTGCCGATGACAACGACCGGAAAAATCCAGCGCCGGGTGTTGCGCGACGCCGAACGCGCCAAATAGCCGGGAAGTAGGAAACGCGCGTCAGCACTAGCCCGAAATTTCCGGACCTGCGAGAGGGCGACAGTTATCAGCGGCCGTCACAGCGGCGTGCAAACGTGATCGCCTGAAAAGTGTCGGTCCGATCATGCGGCAACGCCGGCCTCATCGCGAGGCCGGCGTCACTTCCATTCGGTCCTCAGCCCAAGCAGGAAGCCTGGGCCGTTATCGAACCCGACATTATTTGTCGAAGTTGAACATATCCATCATGTCGCCGATCGCCGGCGAATTGACCGGCACATAAGGATTGTCGTCGGTGAGCGGGTTCGGGAGATTGTCGCGGCTGCGCTTGGTGACCGGCTTCAATCCCCAGTTCGCCTCGATGAACTTCAGGGTCGACACATGGTCCGTATAGGAGTGTGAGATGTGCCCGCCCTTGCTATACGGCGACACGACGATCATCGGGATGCGCGTGCCGTCGCCGAAATAGTCGAGCGGCTGCACGTAGCCGGAGTCGTAGATATCCGCCGCCCTCGTCGAAGGTGATGAAGATGGCGGTCTCGGCCCACAGTTTCTCGTTGGCCTTGACGGCTTCGACGATCTTCTCGACGAAGCCCTCAAACAGATTGAGCTTCGACGAGGCCGGATGGCCGTCCACCCAGCCGCTCGGCTTGACATAGGACACCGCTGGCAAATTGCCGGCCTTGATCGCGGCGTAGAAGTCCAGCGTATCCTTCAGATGCGCCTCGCGCACCGCCTTGTTGGTCATGATCGACGTTGAATATTGCGCCCAGTTGCAGATGTTGCAGTATTCGTCCGTCCCGGTATTGAATCCGAGCTGGTAGGGGTCCGTCAGATACGCGTTGAATTGGTCGCCGTAATAGGCCCAGGAGATGTGCTTGTCGTTGAGCGCATCGCCGATATTGCGTACGGTCGACGGCGGGATCGTGAAGACGAAATTGTTCGGGTTGGGGTCGGTGTAGGCATTGCTGCCGTCGCCGAAATATCCCGGATTATAGTTGTTGAGCAGATAGTAGTGTCCGGTCTCGCAGCGCGTTTTGACCTCGCGCGGCAACGCTTGCAGGTAGCTCACGATCGCGGCGACGCCTGGCTGGCCGAGGTCCGAGCAATTGCTGTACGTGCCGCCGCCATAGTTCGCGTTGGGCGACATTGCCGTCGGTGATCCCGAGCCGCCGCCGTAGCCGTCCTGGGTATAGAAATTGTTGGTGCCCGGCTGCGGGTTCGGATTTTCGATTTCGCTGAGCGCGCTGGTAAAGCCCGGCACCGGCGTACCAGGTTTCGTCGGATTGACCGGATTGTTCGGCGGCGTGAGCGGATTGCCATTGCCGTCACTGAACCAGATCGCGTCGCCGGTGCCGAGCATGACGTGGTTGGCGCCGGTGCCGCCATTGACCGCCTGATGGTAGTTGTCGCTCATCGTGTACGTGTCGGCGAGCTTTTTGAAGTAAGGCACGTCCCCTTGTTGGACGTTATAGAAGCCCATCGAGGTCGAGCCTTCGCCGGTCGATTCATCGTTGAAGCCGGCCGGTGGCGCCGCGCCATTCGAGCCGGCGCCGTTCGTCACCTCTACCCACGGAAATAGATCCGATCGGCAGCCCCAGCCGTTAGCCGGAGTTGCCGCGTTGGCGTCGCAGTCGAGCTGCTGCCACATCTCATAGAATCGATGCACCGGGCTCGCCGCGTAGGCGTCATACGGGTAGGTCTCGGAATTGGTGAGCTGATACGGCCCGGGGGGCAGGTGGCTCGCATCCTTGCCGTCATCGAGAATGCGGGCGTCGGGAACCCGGCTGCTTTGACCGGTTCCGCCGGTGAGCATGAACTGGTAATAGCCGTCGTCCAGCCCATTTTCGAATTTCTTGATTGCCGCGATGTTCGTGCTGGTCACGCACGAAGTTCCCGTCGAGATGCCAAGCACCTGGCAGCCAAAGGGCGTTGACGGGCCGCCCGTGAGCGCCGGCGGCAGTGCTTTGTACGGCTTGCGGTGGCCCGGCGATAATTCGTAGATCACGCCATCCTTCGCGGAACTCTGCCTGGCTTTGTCAAACTCTGGTCCCGGCGTTCCATCGGCGTTGATTATTTTTTGCGACAGCAGATTGAGGACAGTGTCGCTCTTGTTTACCGGCGTGTAGGTGGCGAATACATGGTCGAATGTGCGATTTTCGCCGATGATAATGATGACGTGCTTGATCGGCGTCAGCGTGGCGGCGTCGTCGTCCGCGGCGGCGCTCATCGGTGCGACGACGCTTCCGACAAAAGCGCAGGCCGCGGCACAGGACAGCAAGCGAGATTTGAAACTTTTGCCTAGGTAATCATGCATTAGCATCTGCAGCTCCTTCATCTGCTAAGCGTTAGCCCCTCAACGCGCAGCAAGGTATGGAGCTTGATTATCCGGCGCGTGACACTTCGGTGATCGTCCGAAGTTTATCAATCGACGAATGTTATAGATCGCCGGCTGTGAATATCATGCGCTCTGTCACAGCGCTTACACGTTGGTGCAATGTCAGCGTGAGTCGAAAGCTTGTCATTTCGCAACATGACAGCGACGAGTTCCACAGCACAGCCGGTTCCAAAAAGCGGACGTAGGGGAAAAGGCGACTGCGGAGCGTTAGGCGCGTGTCACACAGCTATGATGTACGGTGTATGGCTATGATGTACCGTATGACGCAGCGGTAGTGACCCATGTGAAAAAATGCTCCGAGCGTCAAAATCGCGGCGGATGTCGAGGGCGGTCTTGCCGTCAAAAGCGCAAAAGCGGTCGCGTTGAACGCAATAAGATCAGGCTTCGCCTAGTAGTGCAGGCCGGCGTGGCTCGCCGCCAGCCCTTGGCCATACTGAAGCTGCGCTGGGGTCATCTTCGTGGCGACGGCGTCGCGTATCCGCGCATAGGCCGGGCGCACCGACGGCGCGCCGCCGGCGGCGGCAAGATTAAGCCACATGTAAGCGAGCACGACGTCGCGTCCGACGCCCTGGCCTTTGTCGTACATGAGCCCGAGCAGATACTGGGCATTCGGGTCGCCTTGTTCGGCGGCGGTGTGACAATAGTCGGCCGCCACCGCAAAGGACTGCACCACGCCGAGTCCAGCCTGAAACATAAAACACAGCCGCGCCTGCGCACGCACATCGCCGCCGTGCGCCCGCAGCATCAGCCTGGAGGCGGCGATATGACTGCTGTGATGGTAGCTGGTCACCCAGCCGTTTTGGGCCTGCGCCTGGCAAACTGCGCCCGCCACGGTGGCGGCGGCAAGCGAAAGAGCGGTCGTGATTTTATTGCGCATTCTGTTCATGTTCGGCCTTGCGGGCGTTCAATAGCTCAGTCCCAAGCTCAGGCCCATGGCGACGGGCGCGCTTAAACTCTGCAGCAGCCAGCCGAGCCAGATCGCCGGCGCCAGAAACAGGCCGAACGGCAGCCGCGAATTAAGCCTCAGCGGCTCGTCCCGCTGCCCGACCAAATAGCTCACCAGGTAGACCGTCAATGCCGCAGCCGCGGCGATCTCGATGACGGCCGGGATGGTCCCCCAGTCGAGCCACGTTCCGCCGGCCGCGGCGAGCTTCACGTCGCCCAATCCCAGTCCTTCGCGGCGGCGAAGCCATCGGTATCCGAGTTGCAAGGCAAAAAACAAAAGCGCAAACGCCGCGCCGCGACCGAGCGCCGCCAAAAGGCCTGCCACGATCCCAGCCGGCGCGGTCAAGGCGGCGTTGCACAAGCCAAGCGCGAGCGCCGCGACCACGAGCATATTGGGAATGATGAATTCGCGGGCGTCGATCCTCGCGATCGCGATGACAACGAGGGCGAGGCTGGCGCCGAGGAGACCGCCGCCGCCCGGAACGGCAACGAGACTCACGGCGATTGTCAGCAACGCCGCCGCAGCGAATCCCATTTCGAACAAAGACCAAGACTTTGCGCCACGCATGTTGCGCACATTGACAACGTGGGGGAAGCGCACCCCGATCACCGCAGGATCCGCGGATCGACCGCGCCGGATCCGACCGTGCCGATCGCGCCCTTCAATTTGGTGCGCAGCTCCTCGGCGACGAAATGCGCATCGACGCTGTCGCGGATGATCTGCGGGCGGATGAAGATGATGAGCTCCGTCCGCGCGATGGCTCTGTTTTGATCGGAGAATAGATCGCCAAGCTTCGGGATCTGGTCGAGCACGGGGATCCCGCTGCGATTCGACTGTCGCGATTCCTGGATGAGGCCGGCCAGCAATACCGTTTGCCCGGCCGCGACGGCGATCGAGCTCTTGACCTTGCGAACGGAAATGGTCGGGGTCGTGTTGGCGGTGGTGCCGGCCGCGGTCGCCGAGCCGGCAACGACCTGGCTGATCTCCTGTTCGATGTCGAGCCGGACGTTGCCGTTGGCATTCACCCGCGGAGCCACTCGCAAGATGATCCCGGTTTGGCGGTAGTCGATGGTGTTGACGACCGTATTGCTGGTCGCGGTGGCGGAGTTGAGCACGCTGCCGGAAGCCGTGGTGATGGGCACGTCGTTGCCGACATTCAGGGTCGCCACCTGATTGTCGATGACGACCAGCGAGGGATTGGAAAGTATCTCGACGTCGGTGACGGCATGCAAAGCGTCGATGATCAAATTCGGGGCGAACTCGGGCCCGAGGAGCAAGTTGAATCCCGGAAAGGCGCGATTAAGCGCCGCGCCGACCAGGCCCGCGGCATTGACCGACGGTTGGCCCGGCGGCGACGCCGGAATGTTGGATACCGACCCGCCGCTGGTCTGCAGAAAGGCCTGCACGCCGTAACTGAGATTGTCGTTGAGCGTGACCTCGGCGATGGTCGCATCGATCGCCACCTGCAACTGCTGACGGTCGACCTGGACCAGCGTCCGCTCGATGATGCGGTAATTTTCCTGACTGGCGTAGATCAATAGCGCATTGTGAACGACATCGGCGGTGATCCGCACGCCGGGCAGGGCTGGCGGCCCGCCAGGCCCGGCGCCGATGCCACGCGCATCCGCCGCGTTTTGGTCCGCTCCGAGGGTCGATTGCGTGGCGCCGAAGCCGCCGCGTCCTTCGCTCCCGCCTCCGCCGCCCGATCGTGAGCCGAAACCGCCGCCGCCGCTTGCGCCGAAGCCGCTCGAAGCCTGTTGCTGATTGGCGCCGAAACCAGTCCGTTCGCCGCTCGTGGTCGTGGAGAGGCCGGAGCCCGGCGCGATCTGGTTCGCGGCCTGGTCGAGCCCGCTCGATCCGCTGCTGCCGACGAATATGTCGTTGAGAACGCGCGCCAACTGGCGCGCCTCGCCGAACTTGACGTGATAGACGTGCACGCCGGTGCGCGTGGTATCGGCATTGTCGAGCCGGCTGATCCAGTCGCCTGCTGTCCTGAGGAATTCCGGCTTGCGCGTAACCACCAGAATCGCGTTCATCCGCCCGATCGGCAGGAACTTGACGACGTTGTGGCTCAGTCCGCCTTCGCCGGTATCCATGATCTTTTCGAGCTCGGCGATAACCGGCTCCGGGTTGCTGTTTTGCACCGGGAAGATTCCGACCGACTGCCCACGCATCCAATCGACGTCGAAACTGAGCGCCGTCTCGATCGCCGCGCGGCGCTCGGGTCCGCTGCCTTGAATAAGGAGGAGATTTCGCGAGGTGTCCGCGCGCACGATGCCCGGCCTGGTGGCAAAGCTGTCCAGAAGCTTCAGCAGCGTCGCTGCCGAGACGTGCTGCAGCGGCACCACCGAGACCCCGTAACCCGGCTCCGCCCGCGCCGCGGCCTGGTCGAGATTGCCGGCGCCGACGGCATCGCCAAGTGGAACAAGGCGGTAGCCGACTGCCTCCCTGATGAGAGCCACGCCGGAAAGCCGGAGCGCGTTCTCCAGCACGAAGATCATGTCCGACTTTGGCACCGGCCGGCCCGAGGACAGGCTTACCGTGCCCTGAATCCGCGGATCGATCGAATAGCCAATGCCCATGATGTCGCCGAGCACGACCTTGGCGACGGTGGTGACCGGTGTATTTTCGAAGTTGAGCTCATAGCCGTCGCCGCTCGGTGTCGGCTGTCCCTCCGGCGGCGCTATCGCCGGCATGTCGGCTCCGCCATAGACCGCGGGCTTGGGGCGGCCCGCTGTTTGTCCGGAAGATTGCTGTTCGCTCGGAAAGCGCGGCAACAGGTCGAGCGAGCGAACGCGGTCGAAGACGCCGGGCTCGGTATTTTGGTCGTTGGCAGGCGCAAGCGGGAGAAACTGATTGCAGGCGGAAAGCAGCGCGGCGGCGATCAGGACAAGGCAAACCAAAATCAAACTAGAAACATGCGCAGAGTCGCGCGCACGAGACCGCCGCGACAATGTGCGAACATTGGACAAAGCTACCGCCTGTACTGAAAACTATCCGGAGCGTCCGGCAGGTCAGCAAGGCAGGCTAGTTGCCGTAAGTCACAAATTTATAACGGTCGAGGAACCGGAATTTGCGACCGTCACGTGACGCGACAACATTCGTGTCCACCATCGTTCGTACCAGTGTCACGTTCGTGGAGAATATACCCAAGCGGGGACAGTCCGCGGACGACCGCGCGCGACCTCAACGCACGATTTCAGCGCCCGCCGTCGATCGGAACAAAGTGATGACTTCCGATATGGCTGTCGAATTTGCACGGCACTTCGAGCGCAAGCACATTTTGTCGGTCGCACCGGCCCTTGCCGCACCTGGCGCGGGCGTGGAGCCGCAATATTCGCTGCGCAAGCTCTGGGAACAGAGCGAAGTTGCAGCCGGCGAATTCGCCGACGAAGTATCCGGCTTCTATGCCCTGCCGCGGGTGAGCCTGCCCGAGCTGTTGGAGGCGCAGCCACTCGCGGCGCAATTCTCACGCCGGTTTCTGCGCGAGATGATTGTTTTCCCATATCGCTCTACCGATGGCAGAAATATCGTCGCCATCGCCGATCCGAGCGACATCGCCGCGATCCGGGCGACGCAGATCGTGCTCGGCGACGATATCGCGCTCCGGGTCGGTTCGTTTGATGACATCCAAACCGTGCTGGCGGAGCGTCTCGGCGAGGACGATGCCGCGGCTTTGGCCGGCGACCAAATCGCGCGCGCGGCGGTTCGCGATGACGACATCGATAGCCTCCGCGATCTCGCCAGCGGCGCGCCGGTCGTGCGCGCCGTCAACGATCTGTTCGAAAAAGCCGTTGAGCTGCGCGCTAGCGACATCCATATCGAGCCGTTTCGGGCGCAGCTTGTGGTGCGGCTGCGCGTCGACGGGTTGTTGCGCCAGATTCCAGCGCCGCCGGGGGCGGTGCCGCAGGCGCTGATCTCGCGCATCAAGATCCTCGCCGGCCTCAATATCGCGGAACGCCGGCTGCCGCAGGACGGCGCCGCGCGGCTGCGGCTGGCGCGATCGGAGCTCGACATCCGCGTCGCCATCATGCCCACCCAGCATGGCGAGTCCGCCGTCATCCGCCTGCTGCCGCGTGACCGCGGCGTGCTTTCGATCGACAAGCTCGGCTGTTCGCGTTCCGACGAGGCGACACTCAAAGAGCTATTGACCCTGCCGCACGGCATGATCGTGGTGACGGGGCCGACCGGCAGCGGCAAGACCACGACGCTCGCCACGCTATTGTCGATCCTCAACGAGCCGTCGCGGAAAATTCTCACCATCGAAGACCCGGTCGAATACGAGATCGCCGGCATCAATCAATCGCAGGCGAAGCCCGCAATCGGGCTGACATTTGCGGCCGCCTTGCGCGCCTTTGTGCGCCAGGATCCCGACGTCATCATGGTGGGCGAGGTGCGCGATGCCGAGACCGCGCATATCGCCATCCACGCCGCGCTCACCGGCCATTTGGTGCTGACGACGCTGCACACCGAGACCGCCGCCGCGGCGGTGCCCCGGCTGATCGATCTCGGCGTCGAAAGCTTCTTGTTGCGCTCGACGCTGCGCGCGGTCATCGCTCAGCGCCTGGTCCGCCAGCTGTGCGATCGCTGCAAGACGCCGCGGCCGCTGACGCCAGCCGATCTCGATGCCGACCCGCGCTTGAGCGCGCTCGGCCTGAAAGCAGGCGAAGTGGTCCATGATCGCGCCGGCTGCGAGCGCTGCGGCGGGACTGGATATCGCGGCCGGCTCGGCGTCTTCGAAATTCTCGAAATCAACGACGACGTGCGACGGCTGGTCGACACCGGCGCTGATTCTGTTGCGATCGATCGCGCGGCGATCGGCGGCGGCATGACGACCATGGTCGACGATGGCGTCGCCAAATGCCGCGCCGGGATCACGTCCGCCGCCGAGCTGCTGCGCGTTACGACCATCCGGTGACGCCGATGCCGAATTTTCGCTATCGAGCCCTGACCCGAACCGGCGAGATCGTCAATGGAACGCTGTCGGCGCCAAACGCCGCCGAGGTCGCGCACCGGATCGACTATCTCGGCCTTATTCCGGTCGAGACCATTGCCGCCGAGGGCGGCACGGCGATTTCGCACTTCGCCGTCGGCTTGTTCAATAGGCCGCGCCGCGAGGACGTGACCGTCTTTACGCGCGACCTCGCGCTGCTTGCTCAAGGCCGGCGCGCGGCTTGACGATGCACTGGAGCTTCTTGCCGCCGACAAGGACATTGGCCGGCTGCACGCTATTGTCGCCAAGGTGCGCACTGATGTCATGGCCGGCGAAAGCTTTGCCGACGCGATTGCGGGCCATCCGACATTATTTCCCGCCATCTATGTGGCGCTGGTGCGGGTTGGCGAGAGCTCCGGAAAGCTGACCCACATTTTGGAATTGCTGGGCAACGAACGGCTGCGGGCCGAGATGATGCGCCGCAAGGTGACCGACGCGCTGCACTATCCGGCATTCGTTCTGCTTGCAGCGTTCGGGGTGCTCGGCTTCTTCGTCATTTTCGTGCTGCCGCAATTCTCGGCGGTGTTGCGCGACTTCGGCGCCAAGACCGATTCGATCATCAATACGTTCTTCGACATTTCTGATTTCGTGCGCGGTCACGGCACGGAACTCGGCGTCGCGGCGCTTTTGATCGTGATCGGCGGCTGGCTGCTGCTGCGTCAGCGAAGCGTTCGGGTTGCCATTGTCACGGAAATATCGCGCCTGCCGGGCTTCTCGTCGATGTTCGACTTCTATCGGGCTGGACTGTTCTGCCGCAACCTCGCCGTGCTTCTCGGCAGCGATGTCGCGCTGACCGCGACGCTTCGAATTCTGGTCGACATCATGGTGTCGACCGGACGCGCGCCGCTGTGGAATGCCACCGCCGATCGCGTTCGCCACGGCGGCAAGCTGTCGGACGCGCTCACCGCGACCGCGATCCTGCCGCCGATGGCCATTCGCATGCTGCGGCTCGGCGAAGAAACCGGACAACTGGCGACGCTGGCGGGCCGCGTCGCCGATTTCTACGAGGCCAAACTGCAGCGCAGCCTCGACCGCCTGGTCGGGATCGTAGGACCGCTCGCCATCGTCTTGATCAGCGTGGTCGTCGGCGGGCTGATCGTGTCGGTGATGACGGCGCTGCTTTCGGTCAGCCAAGTGGTCAATTGACGTCGTCAACTGAGGTCATCAACTGATGTCTGCGCGTTGGACAGAGGAGGAGAACAATGGATCAGCTTGCGATTTCTGCGCGTAAGCCGCGGCGTTCGCTCCGGCGCGGCGAGGCGGGCTTCACGCTCGTCGAAATGCTGGTGGTGATCACCATTATCGGCTTGATCATGGCGCTGGTCGGCCCGCGCGTGCTCAACTATCTGACCGAATCAAAGGTGAAAGCGGCACGCATTCAGATTCAAAGCTTCGGCAGTGCGCTTGATCTGTTTTACCTGGACGCCGGCCGCTTCCCCTCGAGCGCTGAGGGTCTCGACGCCTTGGTGCGCCCCTCGCCGGGCCTCGCTGCCTGGAACGGACCTTATTTGCGCGGCGGCAGCGTGCCGAACGATCCGTGGGGCACGCCCTATATCTATCGCTCGCCCGGCGAACACGGCCCGTTTGATCTGATTTCGCTCGGGTCCGATCGGCAGGAGGGCGGGACCGGCAGCGCGGCCGACATATCGCTCGCCGCCGCCCATGAATGAGAAATCGGCCGCTTTTCGCGACGAACAGGGTTTTACTCTCATCGAGATGGTCTGCGTGCTGGCCATCGTCGCGATACTTGCGGCCATTTTGCTGCCTCGCGTATCGCGCGAGACCTCGCAGCCGCGACTTGAGGCCTATGCGATTGAGGCGGCCACGATGCTGAAAGCCGACCGCACCGCGGCGATGAAAGCCGGCCGGCAGATCGCAACCAGCATCGATGCCAATTTGCGATCGTTTCGCTCCGGTGCGACCGGCCGGGCTTTGCAGGTTGCGGACGATGTCGTCGTGACAGCGTTGTTGCCGGAGCGTTGCAACGATCGCCCGGCGCTCTCGACCGTGAGTTTCTTTCCTAACGGCATGTCTTGCGGCGGTGTCATCACGCTGCATCGCGGCGACCACGGTTATGAGATCCGCATCAATTGGCTCACTGGAGGGATCGAAATTGTCGCGCGCGGCGCATCGTGAGCATGCCGGCGGCAGCGCCGGCTTCACCATCATCGAAGTCTTGATCGCGCTGGCCGTGATCGCGGTCTGCCTCGCCGCCATCGGCACGGTGGTCGGTGTCACGTCGCGCGGCGTGCGCGCGCTCGAACAGCGCGTGGCGCTGGTCGAGGTGGCGCGCAGCGTGGCCGCAAGCCTGCCGCCGCACAGCGCCCGCGCGGTCGTGCCGGGCACAGGCGAAATCCTCGGCCATCGCTGGCAGGTCGATCTGGCGCCATGGATCGGCGGCGACGTCGTCGAGCAGCCAAATTCTCCGTGGTCCCCGCAAACCGTCACGATCCGCGTCCGGTCGCCGTCTGGCGCCGTGCTCGCATTGCAGACCGTCCGCCTGCAGAGGAAGCCCGGCGGATGACATAAGCCGGCACGATCGCGCTGCGTTGCGCCGCAATGCTGACGGCGGTTTCACGCTCATGGAGATGCTGATCGCAATCGCATTGATGGGCCTCGTGCTGTCGGCGCTGGCGACCATAACGGCACAATGGGTTCCGAACTGGCACCGCGGTTTTGCGCGCGTGCAACACAACGAAATGCTTGACATTGCGCTGTCCCGCCTCGTCGCCGACGTTGGCGCGGCCGAGTTCGTCACGGCAAACCGCAAGGCGAAAAACCCGTTGTTCGAGGGCGCCGAGCTGTCCGTCACGTTCGTGCGCTCCGCCTTGGGTCCGAACACGCGGCCCAGTCTTGAGGTGGTGCGGATCTCGCAAACCGCGGATCGCCGCGGATTGGTGCTGGTGCGCGCGCGCGCGCCGTTCGCGCCGACCGATCCCGAGGCACTGCAGTCGCTGCTGGCGGTTTTCGCCGATCAGGTCGTGCTGCTGCGCGGGCCCTATCAGGTGTCCTTTGCCTATGCGGATCGCGACGGCAGCTGGCGCGACGGTGGTTGAACGAGGACGGCATGCCGTCAGGCGTGCGCTTCACCATTCGCGACGCGGTCAGCCAGCAAAGCCTCGCGATCTCGACGGCGGCTATCGTCCGGGTCGATATTCCCGCCGAATGCGTGCAGCAGAAGAGCAAGCGCGACTGCGGCAAGTCGTCAAAAGACGCACGCGATAAGGACAAGCCTAACGCGTCCAAACAGCAAGCTCCTCCCGCCGGCGGATGACGATGAGCAATATGCCTGCCATTTCGCACTTCGGCGCAAGCTTGCGACGGCGCGACGGCTTCATCATCGTCGCGGTGCTTTGGATTTTGCTGATGCTCGCGACGTTGGCGACGATTTATTCGCTTTATGTCGGCCAGTCCGCCCTGGCGCTGGCCGCCAACGATGCTGGACTTGAGACCGAGCTACTGGCGTCGGCAGGTCTCGAACTCGCGGCCTATCAATTGTCGGCGCCGGAAAAGGAGGAACGACCGACCCACGGGGAATTTCGCGTCCGCGTTGGCCGCGCCAATCTGACGGTGAGGTTTGTGTCGGAGGCGGCGCGCATCGATCTGAACGAAGCGCCAAAGCCGCTGCTGGCCGGCTTGTTCGCGGTGCTTGGGGCACGCGGCCCGGACGCCGAGCGTTACGCCGATCGCGTCATTGGCTGGCGTACCGAGCCGAAAGCGGCGGCGGAGGACAAAGAAACTTCGCTGTATCGGGCGGCCGGCTTGTCCTATTTGCCGCGCGGCGCGCCGTTTGCGCACGTCAATGAGCTTTGGCTGGTGCAAGGCTTGCCGCCGACGCTGGTCGAGCGCGCATTGCCGTTCGTCACGGTCTATAGCGGACAGGCTACCGTCAACGTCCTCGATGCGGCGCCGGAAGTGCTCGCCGCATTGCCGGACATGACCCAGGATCGGCTGGACAATCTCCTCAACAGACGGGAAACGATAACCAACGCGCCAAAGTCCGCGGCCGACCTCCTGGGCACCGATGCCGCTGCGGCAACGACCAAGGGCAGCAATGCATTCCGGGTGAATGTGCACATCCGGTTTGACGACGGCCGGCATGCGGCGTCAGAGGCCGTCATTCTGCTAGGCAGCGAGAAGGTGCCCTATCAGGTGCTGTCATGGCGGGACGGCGCCGATGAGCTGCCGACGCCGTCGCGCGCGGCCGCCAGGCTGATTTCCAGATGAGCATGCTTAGCCGCATAACCAGCGGCTTTTCGCGCTGGATCAATTCCGTGGCGAAATCCATTGACGGCCTGGCCGAAAAATACCGGTCACGTCGCCTCATCGGATTGATCGAGAACGACGACGGGACATTCACGTTTCAAATCGCCGACACGGCGGGCAAGAGCGTCATTTGGCTGACGAAACGACGCCTCTGGCGGCCGCGTAAACGCGCCGGCACGCAAGGAATGCTGGCGCCGATTGGTTCGCGCATCGTCGACGGCGCTCTTACCGAATCGTTGCCGGTCGACTGGATGACGGCCTTGCGCGGCAGCCGCGTCGAGGTCATCCTCCATCCCCGGCGCTTCTTGTTCCGGCCGCTGGAGTTGCCGCGGCAGGCTGTCGATTTTCTGGAAGGCATTGTTCGCGCGCAGATCGACCGACTGACGCCGTGGCATGCCAATGACGCGGTGTTCGGCTGGACTCGCCCAGTGGAAGCCGACGATCGGATCAAGCTTTCGGTCGTGGCGACCGCCCGCAGCATGGTCTCGCCGTACGTGAGCTCGCTGACCAGTCTTGGCACGAACTCGGTCTCGGTCTCGACAACGATGCCGCCCGATGCCGGGGTGGTTACGGTCGTGACTACGCGTGCGCAGAACGAGGCCGGCGCCGGTCGCATGCGCCGCATCCTCGCGGCGGTGATCTTGGCAAGCGGCGTTGCGGCGCTGGCGTCGCTCACGCTTGGCGCCATGGTGGTGGGTTCGCTCGACTCCGAGCTCGCGGATTTGTCGCACAAGATCGCCGCGCGGCGGGTGGCGATGCGTCTCGGCGAAGGTCCTGGAGCCAATTCCGCGCAGCGCGCGCTCACGCAGCGCAAGCAGGCGACGCCGTCGAGCGTGCTGGTGCTCGAGGCGTTGTCGAAAATCCTGCCCGACCACACCTACGTGACCGAACTGCACATCGAGGGCGACAGGCTGCAGCTTGTCGGCATCACCCGCGACGCGCCGTCACTGATCGAGCTGATCGAGCAATCGTCGCAATTCACCCGGGCGACGTTCTTCGCGCCGACCACTCAGACCCCCGGCGATCCGGGCGAACGTTTTCACATCGAAGTCCGTATCAAGCCAGAATTCACGCAGGGATCATGATGCCGGCAAAGCGCATTGAAGCTTATCTGGCCCGGGTGCCGTTCGGCGCATTGATAACCTATGTGGTGGCGACGCTCGCGTTCACGACGATCACGGCGCTGCAGGTCGCCGACATTGCCGAGCGCTGGAGCGCCGTCGCCGCGTCCTCCGATATTTTGAGCCGGCTCGAAGGACGAACGCCGGCCCGGTCCCGCTCGCGCGATCAAACAGATATTTCCGTCGCGTCCGGCTCGCCATTCGTTGAAGGTGCGACCGTAACGGTCGCCGGCGCCACGCTGCTGCAGCGCCTGGCCGGCGCCGTCACTCGCGTCCGCGCCAGCATCCTCTCTTCGCAGGTCGATTTGCAGGGGCCGCTGTCCAAACAGGGCTATGTTGCCGCCACCGTCAGCTGCGAGCTCGAGCAGCCGGCTTTGCAGCAATTGCTGTATGACCTCGAAGCGGGAATGCCGTTTCTCTTGGTCGATCAACTCGTGGTGCAGGCGCCCACCGCTGCGGCAAGCGCGCCAAATGCAAACGGACCCGGCAAATTGCGCGTGCTGATTTCCGTATCCGGCCAATGGCAGGGCGCCCGATGATCGCGCATTTATGCCGCGTGGTTCTCGCCGGCACGCTCCTCGTCGGGCCTGCGCAAGCTTTGGAACTGGCGATTTCGCCCATCACCGATCAACCGGGCCGCGACGACGCTGCCGAGAGTAGAATGCCGCCGCGCGTTCGCGCACAACCGGCGCCGCCGGCGGCCGAACCCGCCGCCGGGAATTGCCGCCTAACCCGCTATGGGCGATCCCGCTTAAGCAGTTAACCAATACGCGCGAGCGACCGATCTTTTCACCCTCGCGCCGGCCGCCGGCGCCGGCCGTTGTCGGCCCGCCACCCGCGCGACGCCGGTTCGGGTGCCGCCCAAAGCCGGCCGGTCCGCAAGGTCCGGAGCTGTCGCTGATCGGCACGGTCATCGGTGAAAAGGAATCCATCGCGGTCTTTGTCGACGACACGAGCAAGAATCCGCTGCGGCTGCGGACCGGCGAAGCGCACAAAGGCTGGACGCTGCGCTCGGTGCAGGGGCGGGCAGCGACGCTGGAAAAGGATCGCGAGAGCGTAAGCTTGAGCTTGCCGCAGCCGGGCGTCGAACAAACCGCATCAATACCGGCCGCCCCGGCCGCCGCCCAATCCGGCAACCGTCGTCACTGACTGACTTTCTCTTTGTTCAGCGCCGACACAATTTTCGCCACCACCTCGCGCGGCGGCGGTTCGATCGAGACGACGATCGGATGTTCGTCCGGGTCGGTTCCTCCAGCGCCGTGAACTGGCTGTGCAGCAGGCTTGGCGGCATGAAATGCTCATGACGGGTGGCGATGCGGCGTGCGATCAGCGCTTCGTCGCCCTTGAGGTAGACCAGAGCGAACATCGGTGCGATCGCCGATCAGAATATCGCGATACCGGCGCTTGAGCGCCGAGCAGGCGACGACGCCGTGCCGGCCTGATTGACGGCAATGGTCGATCCAGGCGGCGACCGCGTTCAGCCAGGGCAAGCGGTCCGCGTCGGTGAGCGGAATGCCGTTGTGCATCTTTTCGACGTTGGCGGCCGGATGCAGCCAATCGGCGTCCTCGAATTCCCAGCGCAGCCGCAAGCCAGAAGGGCGCCGATGGTCGATTTGCCCGATCCGGAAACGCCCATGACGATCGACGACCGCGGGATCGGGCGTCGGCAAAGCTTTGCTCGCCGTGCGGTTGCGTCGACATCAATTCGTCCGTTGCGGCGCCGCCGCGCGATCCGTGAACCAATGCAGGCACCCAACCGGGCGAATGGCGCCGGCCGGGGCGGTGCGGGTCTGCGGCCTGCGACGCGCTGCGACGCCTGCCGCTTTCCGGCTCCCGTCACCACGAATGCGAGGTCGCGGCTGCTGTCGAGCGCCGGATAGGTCAGCGTGATGCGTGCCTCGGATTTGGCGCCGATGACGGCGACGGCCCAGCGTTGCATCTCTTGCAGCGCCGGCTGGCCGGGGAACAACGAGGCGGTGTGTCCGTCATCTCCGATCCCGAGCAGCGTGACGCCGAACAACGGGCGGTCGGGAACGAGCGTAGTCGCCGCCGTAGAAGCGTTTGAGCGTCGCCTCATAGGCGGCGGCCGCGTCCTGCGGCGACAGTCCTTCCGTCGGCACCGCGTGGATATTTTCGTCCGGCACCGGAACCCGCGACAGGAAGGCTTCACGCGCCATGCGGAAATTGCTGTCGGGATGGTCGTGCGGCACGAAGCGTTCGTCACCCCAGAACCAGTGCACGCGATTCCACGGAAATCGCGCCGCGATTTCGGGCGCCGCCAGACATTCATAGAGCCGGCGCGGCGTCGAGCCGCCCGACAAGCTGACCGCGAAGGCGCGGTCGCTCGCCTGCGCCAGATTGCAGAGCCAGTCGGCGACATCGTGCGCGAGCGCTTCGGCGTTCTCGAAGGTCCGAATCTCGGTTGATGCGGCGGTCATTGTCGTTGGCGATGACCTTCGCGACGCGACGCGGTGCCGCGAATTCGGGCGATGGCGCTGCGGTAATCGCTGGAGCCGAATATGGCCGATCCGGCGACGATGGCGTTCGCGCCAGCGGCAATGGCCAGCGGCGCATGCTCGGCGTCTTCGCCGCCATCGACCTCGATCCAGGGGTCGAGCCCTTTCGACTGGCAAAGCCGCCGCAGCTCGCGGATTTTCGGCAGCATCTCCGGCAGGAATTTCTGTCCGCCGAATCCGGGATTGACCGTCATGACCAGGACGATGTCGCACAGATGCAGCACCTGCTCGACAAACGCGATCGGGACTCGCCGGATCGAGCACCGCGCCACTCGTTTTGCCGAGCGCGCGAATCTGCGACAGCACGCGATGAAGATGGATGGTCGACGACGGTTCGGCTTGAACCAGCAAATGATCGGCGCCGGCCTCGGCGAAATCGTCGAGATAGCGCTCGGGTTCGACGATCATGAGATGCACGTTGAGCGGCTTCGCGGTCGAGCGGCGCACGGCGTTCACGATCGCCGGGCCGAACGAGATATTCGGCACAAACCGGCCGTCCATGACGTCGATATGGATCCAATCGGCGCCGGCCTCATCGACCGCACGGACTTCCTCGCCGAGCCGCCGCAGATCGGCCGCCAGAATGGAGGGCGCGACGAGAATAGGCTTCACGACGCCCTCGGCAGCGTCGAGCCGGCGAGCGGCAGGATGAAGCGCTCGATCGCCTTGGCGAAACCTTCATCGTCGTAGGAATCGGTCACGCGATTGGCCTGCTGCTGCACCTGCGCGGCTGGCATTGCCCATGGCGATGCTGAGCCCGCTTTTGCGAAACATCAGCACATCGTTCGGCATGTCGCCGATGGTCGCGATCTCGTTGGCCGGTATCGAGAGCCGCTTTGACAGCGTCGTGACGACCGTCCCTTTGTTGGCGTCCGGATGGGTGACGTCGAGATAATAGGGCTGCGAGCGCGCCGCCGACGCGTTCGCGCCGAGCGCGTCCTGGGCATCCTTTTCGCAACGGGCGACCAGATCGTAATCGTCGCTGATGCCGACGATCTTGGTGACGTTGCCGAGCAGGCCGTCGAAATTCGCGACGACGGTCGGCGGGAATTTCACGGTCCATTGTTCGCGCGCGACATGGGGCGCATCGAGCGTTGCGGATGAACCAGTCATTGCCGCTATAGATCCACACATCCATGGTGTTGCGGAGGATGACATCCATCGCGCGCTTGGCGGCATCGGCGGCAAGCACATGCTGTTCCAGGATCGTCATGTCGGGATTGACGAAAATGCCGCCGTTGAACCCGGCGATCGGGCGTTTGCAGCGCCAACGGCTCGATCAACATCGACATGCCGCGCGGCGGGCGGCCGCTGGTGATGGCAAAGGCGACGCCGGCGGTTTGCAGCGCTTTCACGGCGGCCGCCGCGCGCGGCGTCAGCACCTTGTCCTTGGTCACCAACGTGCCATCGACGTCGGCCAGAACCAGGGAAATCTTCGGTCGGCCGCGAGCAGGTCCTACCATGCGCGATCTCCCGCTTTTGCAACTTCGACCGGCGCCGGCGCGCGACTGGCACCGAGGATGAACCGCTCGATCGCTTGAGCGAAGCCGTCTTCGTCTATTGCTGGCGGTGACGAAATCCGCCGCCCGCTGCACTTCGGGGCTGGCATTGCCCATGGCGATGCTCAGCCCGCTGCGCTCAAACATCGCGACGTCATTGTGGCCGTCGCCGATGGCGGCGACCTCCGCCAAAGGAACCTGCAAGAGCTCGTGCGAGACTTGATAGCGCGTCGCCTTTGTTGGCGAGCGGATGCGTCACGTCGAGATAATAAGGCTGCGAACGGACGACCGACGCTTGCTCGCCAAGCGCGGCGCGCAACTCGCGTTCGCACTGTGCGAGCAGACTCGAAATCCGCTGCTGACACCGACGATCTTGGCGGCGGCATCGAGCGCCGGCCCGAAATCGTCGACGATAGTTGGCCCGAAGGCCACCGTGCGTTCTTCCAATCCGACATAGGGCCCATCGGGGTGGCGCAGCAGCCAGTCCTGACCGCTGAATACCCAAACATCGACGCGGCGCGCGTCGAGCATGTCCACGGTGCGGCGAGCGACACCCGGCGAAGAAGATGAGCGGAGATGACCGCGAGGTCGGCAGTCGCCAGCACCCCGCCATTGAAACCGGCAATCGGCAGCGTCGATGCCAAGCGACGTCATCAACATTCGCAAGCCGCGCGGCGGCCGGCTGCTGATAATTGAAAAAACGATTCCGTTTGATCGCAGCTCCGCCGCGGCGGCCTTCGTCCGCGCGGTCAGGATTTTGTCACTCGGTCACCAACGTGCCGTCGACGTCCGAAATCACGGCCGAGCATTTGAATGGCCGCGGGCGCGCCGAGATCATGACGACTTGACCATCGTGCATCGCCGCCGACGCCTCGCCACTTCCGGCCGTCTTTCGCCAACAGCGCATCCGCATCGCTCGGTCCCGCGCTTCCTGCCGGGATAGAATCGCCAAATCCGCCGCGCTGTTCTTCGCCCAAGCATCCAGCACCGGTTGCACGATGCGCCAAGTCTGCTCCACCATATCGGCGCGCATGAACAGCGTCGGGTCGCCGATCATTACGTCATAGAGCAGCGTTTCGTATCCGACATTCGGTTCTTTGGTGAACCAGTCATCGTAATGAAAGTCCATTTTGACCGCGGCGAGGTCCATCACCGGGCCGCGGCGCTTGACCTCGAACTGCAGCGAGATGCCTTCATCCGGCGCGATGCGCAGCACCAGCCAGTTCGGACGCAAGGCGTCGACCGGCGTGTCCTGGAACGCCGCATAGGGCGCCTGCTTGAAGCAGATGGCGATCTCGGTATTGCGCTGCGAGCAAATATTTGCCGGTGCGCAGATAGAAAGGCACGCCGGCCCAACGCCAGTTGTCGATCTCGAGCCTGAGCGCGACATAAGTCTCGACGTTCGAATTCTGGCGCGACGTTCGGTTCCTGCCGATAGGCTTTGGTTTTCTTGCCGAGGACCGTGCCGGCGTCGTACTGGCCGCGTACCGCCTCCGCCGGTTTGACCTCCGGAATGGCGGCCAGCAATTCGGCCTTTTTTGAACGAATGGCGGCGGCATCAAAGCCGACGGGCGGCTCCATCGCCACCATCGAAAGCAGCGTGAAAAGGTGATTGGGCACCATGTCGCGCAGCGCGCCGGTTGCCTCGTAGAAATTCCCGCGCCCTTCGACGCCGACCGTTTCCGCTGCGGTGATCTGCACGTGGTCGATCCGGTCGCGATTCCAGATCGGCTCGAACAGGCCGTTGGCGAAACGAAACGCCATGATGTTCTGGACCGTGTCCTTGCCGAGAAAGTGGTCGATGCGGAAAATCTGGTCCTCATGCAGCGTGCGCAGAATGTCGGCGTTCAGCGCGCGCGCCGAATCGAGGCTGTGCCCAAATGGCTTTTCAATCACCACCCGGCGCCAGAAGCGGCGGCCGCCGTTCTGCCCCTCGGCTTGCTCGGTGAGCTTGGCTTTGCCGAGTTGGTCGACCACGGTCGCCGAACAGCCGATCGGCGATGGCGAGATAGAAGAGGGCGTTGCCGCGGGTGCCATGGACTTTTTCCGCCTGTGTCGAGGGCGCCGCGCACGCGTTCGTACAGATCGGGGTCGGTCAGGTCGCCCGCGATGTATGTCATCTTGTCGGCAAGCCGCGCCCACGCGTCGTCGTCGATGTGGTCGGTGTTGAACTCCGCTCCGGCATGGCCGACAAAGCTTTTCAGCATGTCGTAAAGACGCTCACGCCAGCCGTTGGCGTCGGTCTGCGTCCGGGCGACGCCGATCAAGGCGAATTGCTCGGGCAGCACTTTGCTGCGCGAAAGATTGTAAAGCGCCGGCACCACGAGACGCTTGGTCAGATCGCCGGTCGCGCCGAAAATCACCATGGCGCAGGGATCGGCCGGCTTCGCTTGGTGCCGCGGCGGGCACGCGATCACGCGCGTGGGGGCCGGCGGCGTCCGGAGCGGAACTTTGTCAAGCATGGCGGCGCTGTCCGCCGGCGGCTGGAGTCGCTTGGGCTGCCGGCTGACGCGGCGCATTCTTTTGTTTCGGCTCCGGGTCGGTCGGCTCTTGACCCTCGACGTGACCGCCGAAGCCGAAGCGCATGGCGGATAGCATCTTTTCGCCGAAGGTATGCTCTTGCCGCGAGCGGAACCGGGAGAACAAGCGCCGCGGTGATCACATCGGCAGGCACCGCTTCCTCGATTGCGGCTTCGACGGTCCAGCGGCCTTCGCCTGAATCCTGAACGTAACCGGAGAAGCTCTTCAGCTGCGGATCCTTGGCCAGCGCGGCGGCGCTCAGATCAAGGAGCCACGATGAGATCACGCTGCCGCGCCGCCAGACTTCGGCGATATCGGCCATGTTCAGCGTGAAGCGTTCGTCCTCCGGCAGATCCTGCAGAGTTTTTGTTGCGCAGGATGTCGAAGCCTTCGGCATAGGCCTGCATGAGGCCGTATTCGATGCCGTTATGCACCATTTTGACAAAGTGGCCGGCGCCGGACGGCCCGGCGTGGATATAGCCGCGCTCGGCGCGGGAATCGCCGTCCTGCCGTCCGGGCGTGCGCGGAATGTCGCCGCGCCCGGGCGCGAGCGCGGCGAAGATCGGATCGAGATGATCGACCGCCTCCTTCGGCCCGCCGATCATCATGCAATAGCCGCGCTCGATGCCCCACACGCCGCCGGACGTGCCGCAATCGACATAGCGAATGCGCTTGCCGGCAAGCTGTTTGGCGCGGCGGATATCGTCTTTGTAAAAGGAATTGCCGCCATCAATAATAATGTCACCGGGCTCCAGCAGATTGCCGAGCCGCTGCACGGTCTCCTCGGTGATTTGGCCAGCCGGCAACATCACCCAAACGGCACGCGGCTTTTCGCTCAGCGTCTTCGCCACGTCTTCCAGAGAATTCGCGGCGGTGGCGCCTTCTTTGGCCAGCATCTCGCGCGGCTTGGCATTGGCGTCGAATACCACGCACTGATGTCCCGCCTTCATCAGGCGGCGGGCCATGTTGCCGCCCATGCGGCCGAGCCCGATAATGGCGATCTGCATATGCCTCACTCCTGAAAAAATGAGATCGATTATTCGAGCGCCGCGTCTACGGCGCGGCCGAGCTCCGCCAATCCCGCATCAACGCTCTTGAGATGCACGCGAAGCGCCCGGCGATCGCGCTCGACCAGCACTTCAAGGTCGCCGCTGGCTTGCGCCGCCTTCACCACGCCGAACGTGTAGGAATGGCCGGGCACATTGAGATCGTGCGGGTCGTCGCAGGTGATCTGCAGGAACACGCCGGAATTCGGCCCGCCTTTGTAGGCCTGCCCGGTCGAGTGCTGGAAGCGCGGGCCGAAACCAAGGCAGGTGGCGGCGCGCGTCTTGTCGCGAATATGCGCGCGCATCGTGGTCAGCGCCTGCGTATGCGGCTCATCGCGCTCGATATAGGCCAAGAGCGCCACGTAATCGCCCGCATGCGCCCGCTCGAAATGGCTCTTCAGATAGCCGGACAGCGTGTTATGCCGGCCAAGCTCTGATGCATTGCGCGGATCGGCATAGAGCGCGATGCCATTCTCGCGGAACATCGGCGTCTGTTCCGGCAGGCGATGCGACTTCTCATACGCGTCCGTCAACGCGCGCGCTTTTACTTTGGCGGCCTCGACATCCGGCTGATCGAACGGGTCGATGCCGATCACCGCGCCGGCGACCGCGGTCGCGATCTCCCAGCGGAAGAATTCCTGACCGATATGCCATTTGTCCTTGACGCGGATCCGCGCCACCGGATGGCCCGCTTTCTCCAGCGCCTCGACGGCCTGCCGTTGCGACGGGTCGGCGCCGCCATCAAGCTCCAGATAAGCGAAGAAGCGATCGCTGCCATAGTGCGCCGGCGTCGAAAGCGGCTCGTCGGCGAGAGGAATGAGGCCGCGCCCGCGCTTGCCGGTACTCTCGGCCAGAAGCTGCTCCAGCCAGGCGCCGACGTCGGCGATCCCCGGCGAGGCGATGACCGTCACTTTGTCGCGGCCAAACCGGGTCGCGGCAACGCCCATGGCGATGCCGAGCTGTACGCCCGGATTCTCGGCCGGCGGCACATCGGCGCCGCAGCTTCGTTGCATGTGGCGCGTCGTCTCGAGGAGTCGTTTGACGTCGATGCCCATGGCGGCGGCCGGCACCAGGCCGAATTTCGACAGCACGGAATAGCGGCCGCCGATCGACTTGACGCCAAAGAAGGTGTGGGCGAAGCGCTGCTCGTTGGCGCGGCGCTCCAGCGATGAACCCGGATCGGTCACCGCAATAAAGTGCTCGCCGGCTTTGTCCTTGCCGCGCACGGCGCTGACGCGGTCGAAAAAATAATCCGTGAAAATGTTGGGTTCGAGCGTGCTGCCGGATTTGGAGGAAACAATGAAGAGCGTTTTGCCGAGATCAATGGCGTCCTCGATCGCCTTGATCTGCGCCGGATCGGTGCTGTCGAGCATGTGGAAACGCGGCCAACCCGGCTGCCGGCCAAACGTGCTGCCGAGGACTTCCGGACCCAAGCTCGAGCCGCCCATACCCAGCAAGACAACATCAGTAAATCCGCGCTTCTTGACTGTTCACCGGCAAAGCTTGCAAGTTTGCCGATATCGGCCAGCTCTTCCTCGACGATCTTGAGCCAGCCGACCCATTTGTCCTCGTCAGTCCCGGTCCATAGGGTTTTGTCGCCGGCCCAAAGGCGGCGAATGCGCCCGGTTTTGCGCCAAGCCTCCATTTCGTTATCGAACGCCATCTGCATATCGGCAGTGCCAAGCCGGATGGCGAAGCGCCCGCTGTCGCCCTCCAGCAAGTGCCCGGCGGCGCCGGGCGATGGTGCCGAACAGCTTGTCGAACGCGTCGGCGAATTGCTGCACGCCTTCGGTGGTCAATTCTTCGGTGATCGCTTTCAGCGAGATGCCGCTCTTGTTCGAGTTCGGCGAGGATCGCGCGGGCGCCCTCGACGTCCTGCTCGATGGCGTCGGGAAAAACCTTACCGTGATCGCGGAAGGCATCCATGGTCGCCGGCGGAATGGTATCGACGGTGTCACGGCCGATCAGCGCCTCTACATATAATGTATCCTTGTAGGCCGGATTTTTGGTGCTGGTGGAGGCCCAGAGCAGGCGCTGGGTCTTGGCGCCGGCCGCCGCCAGTTTTTGCCAGCGCTGGCCGGAGAACAGCGCCTTGTAGCGCGCGTAGGCCTGCTTCGCGTTGGCGATCGCGACCTTGCCGCGCAACCGGGCGGCCACGGCCCTTGTCGCCGAGCTTGTCGAGCCTTTTGTCGACCGCGGTATCGATGCGGCTGACAAAAAGCTGGCGACACTTCCGATCTTGGAGACGTCGCCGCCGGCGCGCGCCAAATCTTCCAGGCCGGAGATATAGGCTTCGACCACGTCCTCGTAGACGCTCACTGCAAACAGCAGGGTGATGTTGATGTTGATGCCCGCGGCCGATCAGCTCGCGGATCGCCGGGATGCCGGCCGGCGTCGCCGGCACCTTCACCATCAGGTTCGGGCGGTTGACCGCCGCCCAAAGCCGCGTCGCTTCGGCGATTGTGGCCTTGGTGTCGTTCGCCAGATACGGCGAGCACTCGAGGCTGACATAGCCGTCCCGGCGTTGCGTCTGGTCGTAGACCGGGCGTAGCACGTCGGCGGCGGCCTGGATATCGGCGATCGCCAGGTGTTCGTAGATTTCAGAGACGCCGTGGTCCGCTCCCTTCAGGTATTGCTTGAGCGCATCGGCGTAGTCATCGCTCTCGTCGATGGCCTTCTCGAAAATCGATGGATTGGACGTCACGCCCTTCAAGCCATCCCGTTCGATCAGAGTGCGCAACTCGCCTTTCTGGATCAGGCTGCGCCTGAGATAGTCAAGCCAAGGCGACTGACCGCATGTTGCGAGCTGCTGGAGCGGATTCATGATTTCTGCCTTTTGGATTTCGCAATCTGTTCCTTGGCCGCGGCCACCACCTTGTCCGGCGTGAAGCCGAATTTCGTCAGCAGATCCTTGATCGGCGCCGACGAGCCAAAGGTGTGCATGCCGATCTTGGCGCCATTCGTCCCGACATAGCGATCCCAGCCGATCACCGAAGCCTGCTCGACCGACACGCGCGCCGTAACCTCGGGCGGCAGCACGCTGTCACGGTAGGCCTGATCCTGCTGCTCGAACAATTCCCAGGACGGCATGCTGACGACGCGCGCCGCTATGCCTTCCCGCTTCAGCGCCTCGTAGGCTTCGACACAGAGCGCGACTTCGCTGCCGGTGCCGATCAGGATGACCGAAGGCTTGCCGCCATCGGCGTCGGCGAGGATATAGGCGCCGCGCGCCACGCCGGCCGCCGACGCGAAGCGCTTGCGGTCGAGCGTCGGCAGCGGCTGGCGGCGTCAATACCAGGCACGCCGGCTGATGCTTGAGACCGATGACGACGCGCCAGGCTTCGACGACTTCGTTGGCGTCGGCAGGCCGGAGCGTGATCAGGCCGGGAATGCTGCGCAGTGCCGACAAGCTGCTCGACCGGTTGGTGCGTCGGCCCATCCTGGCCGACGCCGATCGAATCGTGGGTGAATACATAAATGACCGGCAGCTCCATCAAGGCGCCCAGCCGGATCGGCGGCTTCATGTAATCCGAAAAGATCAGGAAGCCCGCGCCGAAGGGGCGGATCTTGGACAAAGCGAGCCCGTTGACGATCGCGCCCATGGCGTGCTCGCGGATGCCGAAATGCATATTGCGGCCGCCGGGCGTTTCGGCTTCGAGGTCGCCGGCGCCTTCGAACATGAGCCGCGTCTTGGTCGACGGCGAGAGATCGGCGGCGCCGCCGATCAGCCACGGATAATGCGCGGCGATGGCGTTGAGCACCTTGCCCGATGAATCGCGCGTCGCCAGGCCTTTGGCGTCGGCGGCGAAAACCGGAAGCTTCGCGTCCCAGTTGGCCGGCAGCTCGCGCCGCTGCATGCGCTCGATCTCGTCGGCAAGATCGGGAAAGCTTCGCCGGTAGGATTCAAACCGCGCGAGCCATTCCTCGTGCAGGCGTTGGCCGCGCCGGCCCACGCCGTCGTGGAAATGCTCGCGCACGCCGTCCGGCACCAGGAACTTGGCGTCTTCGGGCCAGCCGTAGCTGCGCTTGGCTAAGCGTACTTCTTCTTCGCCGAGCGGTTCGCCATGGGCGGCGCTGGTGTCATGCTTGTGCGGCGCGCCATAGCCGATATGGCTCTCGACGATGATCAGCGTCGGCACGTCCTTGGTGCCGGCGGAAAATCTCGATCGCTTCGTTCAGCCGCTCCAGATCATTGACGTCGCCGACGCGCTGCACGTTCCAGCCATAGGCCAGGAAACGCGCCGCGACGTCGTCGCTGAAGGCGAGATCGGTATGGCCTTCGATGGTCACGCGGTTGCTGTCGTAGAACCAGCAAAGATTGCCGAGCATCTGATGGCCGGCGAGCGAGGCCGCTTCGCTGGATACGCCCTCCATCATGTCGCCGTCGCCGCAGATGACATAGACGTCGTAGTCGAACACGGTGAAGTCCGGCCGATTGAAATGCTTGGCCAGCCAGCGTCCGGCCAGCGCCATGCCGACGCTGTTGCCGCAGCCCTGGCCCAGCGGACCGGTGGTCGTTTCGACGCCCGAGGTCAGGTGATATTCCGGATGGCCGGGACATTTGCTGCCGAGCTGCCGAAACCGCTTGATGTCGTCGAGCGAAACCGCGGGCTCGCCGAGCCGCTCGTATTTCGCATTGACCGCCTTCACGCCGCTAAGATGCAGCATCGCATAAAGCAGCATCGAGGCGTGCCCGTTGGACAGCACGAAGCGATCGCGATTGGGCCAGATCGGATCGTCCGGATCAAATCGCAGAAAATTTTGCCAAATCGTGTAGACCAACGGCGCCAATGCCATCGGCGTGCCGGGGTGGCCGGAATTGGCCTGCTGCACCGCGTCCATCGCAAGGGTGCGAATGGTGTTGATGCATAGTTGATCGAGCTCGCTTCCGAGGCTCGGCGATGCGGGGCCGACATGAGTTTCGGTGAAGGCTAAAGCCGTCATTGAGATGCCTCTCGCGATCGTCTGAGGCGAAGGACGCATTTCATGCCGCGTTGCGGGATAGCGCCTGCCGCGCTAACCCGCCTACCGGGGTGAAGGTTCCGGGTCGAGCCGGAACGGGGCGCGGCGGGCGCGATGATTTCGCCGCCGTTAATGAATGCTTAATCGGCTCTCCAACGGGCTCGCGGGATAGCTGACATCGGCGTCGATCTTACTATGCGCTTCGCTGAAGCGGCCGGATAGGGCCGTCTAGGCTTTATCGATCCGAAGCGTTTGATGCCCGCACTCGTGGCATTCGAAGATGCGAATTTCGGAACCGTCCTCTTTCACCGGGTCGGGCGAGCGTCGAATCAAATGGGCATTGCCGCCACATTTGATGCAGCGGACCGGCCGAATAAATCTCTGCTCCTTGACGACGAAGGAACGCTTCTCCACAGCCCCGCCCCAACCCCGACGGTGCGCTTAATGCGGCTGACAAAAGGTGCGGAATTAGGACGGCGCCGCGGCGCCTTGTGAAAAAACTGTGCAAAACGTGATTGAAATCGACACCGGAAATGGAACCGAAAGTTCCATGCCGCTGCTAAGATGATGGGAAGCTGAACGAAGCCAACGGGTTCGGAATTGGGACTGCACGAGGCTCTGAAGTTATGACAGTCCTGCCAATTTGGAACTACACCTGCCGAAGCCGGTTTCATTCGCAGGGTGGGGAAAAAAATGCAGCGCTCGCGAACATATCGGCAATTCGCCGCACGATGCCTCGAGGAAGCCCGCGGAACAATTGATCCGCGCCTCAAGGCGTTCCTGGCCGAAATGGCCCAGGAATGGCAACGGCTTGCCGAGGAAAGCAAGGGTGAAAAAAACGACCACCTCGTTCGAGGTCCCGAATCAGATCCCGGTGATTGAGTAACAGTCCTCATTCTCCGCTAAGCTACGGATCGTTACGCCCTACGGCGTCGGCGCGATTATCGCTAAACCCACGCAGACTCCACATCCGCGGGAGACGCAAGTGTGGAGGTCTGGAAAAGTCGCATCGCGAGGCCGCAGTGGAGACAAGCCCGAATTTCCGCAACGCCTTTGGGTTCGCAGCGCCCTGTTGCGCCATTCCGATGTACAATCACTTCCGGCTTTGCGGGAGAATAAGTTCGCCGCGCAAGGCGGCTGCCGGACTTTTCGATTCTATCGAAAGCCGGCGCCAATCTCCTTTCGGGATCAAACACTGTCTCCGCGGAACTATTTCACGATATCTGCCATCGCTCCCTTACGGTTGCCGGCGCCCGAGGCGGGCACGGCGAACCCGACGCGCTCAATTATCCGCTCAAATCATGGGCGACAGACGTGCTTTCCTAAATGAGCGGCAGGCTCGGTCGACACGATAGAACTGGGCGAATTCGGTCGGGGTAGGCGATACAAATGCTCGGGAAAAGGCTACGTGGACGTGTGACCGTGGACTTGTCCAAAGACGGTAAGACACATGCCTCGTGTCCGTGAATGCCGGCTACCTGAGTGAGTATCTCGACTGCGCAAATGCGAACGGCGCGCCTCGAGGATACGATCGAGAACCAGATGAAGATTGTGCTGGAAGATTTGAAAGTGGACCGGGTCGCCAAAGCGAAGGGCATGATAAAAGCGGATATGAAGCCAAAAAAAGAAATGAGCCCCAGTGCGGCGGCAACTGGAGCCCATTTCCGTTACTCGTAGTCCCAAGAGCGCGAAATGCCACCGGTGTGGTTAATAGGAGCTTAAAGGCTCCGCCGTCCGGCTTGAATGGAAAGCTCAAACTTGGAAAGAGAGCACTTAAGTCGCAACTTAACTACGGCTCGTCTCCGATTTTCAGGACAAGTGGGGACGTTCGAGATGGCATCCTCCGCTGGACCGGGCCCCAGTGCGCGAGTGAGCCAGAGGCGCCGGGGTTCCCGAACCTAGAACTCCGCTTAGGCAATCACTTTTTTGAAGCCTGGCGCGTAAGCAAGCCGAATGGCAAGCGAAGGTGCGCAAAGTTGGTGAAAGAAAGAAGGTCGCCAGCTGAGGAGGCTTATATCGGATGCGCGTCATGGAACTTGATACTTACGCGGCGTCAGTGTGCTGTAAGATCCGACGGGGGCAAAGGCTTTGTTGCTTGCAGTCCGTCGTTCGATCAGTTGAAGCCCGAGACACGGCCGAAGTATCGATGTTGGCACAATCGAGCGCGCGCTCGGTATTGCTGAGTCCAAGGAGGAATCGCGGTGAACGACGACCCCAACAAGCTAATGCTCACGATCCGTTCCGTCGCGGCGGATGATATGTTCGCCGTGGTTGACACAGCGCGAGGTGGTCTGGTCGTGGAAGGAGGCTTCAAGAGAAGCAGCGACGCGCAACGGTTCGCCTTGGAATTATACAAAGCGCTTAGCTTTGTCAGACCAACCGAACCGGAGGATTTGGAGGGGCCGGGTGGCGGAGACGGCGTTTAGATTTTTGCGGGCAGTGTCTCGCGACCGCTCAAGATCTAGGATTTTCGACCGTGGGCCAGCCAACGGAACCTAAAGGCAAAAAAAGCTCCAGCAGTTTTGCGCTGCCGCGGCTCCCATGGGTCTAAAAAATGAGAGACGCGATCATCAAGAGGTCGCGTCCCCAATTTTGGAACTTGGCGCGACTTCATTACGGCGTACGACATACATCACCCACGGCCGCAGCGGCGCCACCAGAATGATCGTTACCGGGCCAATTCGGGCGGCACAAGTTTCATCGGGCACAAACGCATGTTGGGCCTGCTGACCGCCTCATATCTAGCTTCGGCGTCGGTCGCATCATTCTCCTGTCGCTTGACGTGGGGGCTTTACATAGGTGGGCCGTATCAGCCGCACGGTGTGGCCAGGTGCCTAAAGCGGGCGTGACCAATGGTGCGCTGAGGGGCAAGCCTCAATCCCAGTTAGGCGTGGGAGTCACCTTCTTGAAGAACGCGCCGCGTCAATCGCCAGCGAATAACCACGCGGCCCACAACATCAACACCGCGGACTTGAAAAAACCGACTTTACAACATCAAGACCGACCGCCGTGATCGCTTGCATATCGAACTCCTCCAAATCGTAGAAGCTCTAAAAGCTCCCACGTCGATGGCACTCATGTGCCGATGGAGGAGCCGTCCACAATACCACAGCGGAAGCAACGAGCCCCTGTTGCACCGGGGCGTCCCACCATCACAGCTAGGGTCGCGCTTGAACGACGGGTAATCCACGTTGCCGACCTGCAGGAGGATACAGAATACACCTACGCTCAGCGGGACACTGACCACCCATCCGCACTGAACTCGGGGTGCCGATGTTTCGGGGTGACGATCTTGTCGGCGTTTTTATCTTGTATAAGTTGAAGGTTGAGCCTTCACAGACAAACAGATCGAGCTAGTCACCTTCGCGGATCAGGCTGTGATTGCAATCGAGAACGTACGTCTTCTCAAGGAATTGCGTGACCGAACTGAGGAGGTTGAAATGTCAAATCAGCATCTGGAGCAGCGCGTCGCCGACCAAGTAGGCGAAATCGAGCGCATGAGCAGCCCGCGGCGCTTCCTGCCTCCGCAGGTGGCTGATCGTTGCCTCTGGTACGGAGAAGGAACTCGAAAGTCACCGTCGCGAGATTGCCGAGCTCTTGTGCACCTGCGCGGCTTCACGGGGTTCACCGAAAGCGCCGACGGGGAAGATGTCATAGCGCTGTTGCGCGAATACCGCGCTGCGGTAATAGACGTCAACCAAAAAAAGGAGGGGACACTATGCGCTTGAAAGCAACATCACAAATTGACCGCGACATCGGCCAACGGCTGCGCGCCTATCGCCTCGCCGCCGGCATGAGCCAATCCGCCGTGGGCGACCATTTGGGCGTGTCGTTCCAGCAGGTTCAGAAATACGAGAAGGGCATCAATCGACTATCCGGTGCGAGCTTGGCCGCGGTGACGGAACTGCTGCACGTGAAGCCCGAGCAATTATTGGGCATCAATGGCGCTGGCCCGTCGCAAGACGAGTTCGCGGCATTGAGCGATCGTCACATCAACAAGATCGGTGCCGTCGTGCGTTGTGTTGGAATTCGGTGTGACGCGATCTCCAGCATTTCGAGAGTACCCGGTCAGGCAGCGAGGTCAATTGCCTGATCGGTAGGTTTTGTTGCAAGCGTCTGCCAGCCATCGACCTTGCGCATGTTGATCTGACCGGAGGCGAGTAGCGCCCAGAGCAACATCGCCGCCGTATCTGCCGATGGCAGCACGGTTTGCGTTTTGATCCGCCGCTTGAACTCTTCGTGCAGACGTTCGATCGCGTTTGTTGTTCGCGCGCTTCGCCATTGGCTCGGCGGCAGGCGCGTGAAGGTAAAGAGGCGATCGCCAGCTTCCTCCAGAGAGTCGGCGACGGGGCGGTGGCGTAGCCGCCACTTGCGGATGAAGGCCTTGCGGCGGGTTTCGATTTCCTTGGGCGTGGCCGCATAGATCATGTCGGTATAATCGGTGGTCACCTCATCATGCAGGCGCTCGGGCGCATGGGCGAGCAGGTTCCTGTGCTTGTGCACGGTGCATCGTTGTACCGGTACGTCCTCCCAGACCGCGGCAAGCGCCTTCTCCAATCCTGGCGCGCCGTCGACGATGAGGAACTGCGGTCGTCGCAGGCCACGCTTGATCAGGTCGTCGAGGACCGCGCGCCAGGCTTCCGTACTTTCTCCGCCCATGCTCTTGATCGCGAGCAACACCTTCTGGCCGTCCGTACGCTGAGCTGCTCGCTATCGTTCGTTGGTGACTTACTTTCAACGATCGACCAAGCCTGCTGGGCGGACGTGGCCGCCGCCGAAGCAACAAGACCGATCGCGCCGATAATCAATAGCCCTTGGATACCATGCATCCCAAAGAGCTCGCGTGATGTGGTGAACCGCCAAACAAGATGGTCTGCCAATAAGGGCTAAGGTCTCGACGTGTCGCCGCCAGTCACTGCGCCGAGCACGCGGTAAACTGACGCGCGCCCGATCTTTAGCCGTTTGGCAATATCTGAGGGCCGCAACCCCTCCGCCCCTTAAGTTCCTTGACCCTGGTTGGGTCGATGGAAGGTGGCCGCCCCTTATAGACGCCCGCAGCCTTGGCCTTGGCGACGCCCTCGAGCTGGCGTTCACGCCGCAGGTTGGTTTCGAACTCGGCGAAGACGCCGAGCATGTCGAGAAAGGACTTGCCGGCGGCGGCGTTGGTGTCGATCAGCTGCTCGGTTGCTCTTAGTGCTCGCCCCCTTGGTTTTGAGCGTTGCGAACGATGTCCTGAAGATCGCCGATCGAGCGCGCCAGCCGATCGATACGGGTGACCAGCAAGACGTCGCCCTTGCCGATGAAGTCGAGGCGCCGTTGCGTAAGCTCAACTCTGCCCTTGCGTGCCCGTGCCGCTCTGCTTCTCCAGCGCGGATGACGTCGCAACCGGCGCCCCGCAGGGCAGCCTCCTGGATGGAAAGGTCCTGATCGGGCCTGCTGACACGCCGTCGCCGATGACCGCTATGGTCTTGTGTCACGAGTATCGCCGGTCCAAACGGCGATGCGTAACTGTACGAGAGATGAAGGTAGGTCCTTCGGGTTCGGCAATCAGGTGTTGATCTCAAGCCACCGCAAGCTGCTGTGGTCAAAAGTCATGGTGGTGAGCGTTGCGGAAAAGTCGGGACATGATTCCGTCAGGCATGGTTGAGGGAGGCGAGCGCAAGCAAACCGTCGGTGAAGTGTCGAAAGCGGATAGACGATGTCGAAACCGGGGGTTGACCCTACCTCCGGGATCAGTTCCGGGGGATGTCCTGATACTGCCCGAGCGGCATCCGGCATGTAGACGGCGCGAAACTCAACTGGGCTTTCGTATGGAACGTGAGAACCTGGCCGGTGACGCTGTCCAGACATAGGTGAAGTCGGCGATCCATTTGCGGTTGGGAGCAGGTGCTTCGAAGCTGCGGTCGAGCACGTTGGGAGCGGAAGGTTGGCTCTATGTGGCCGTCGTCATCGATCTGTTCTCTCGCCGCGTGGTCGGCTGGTCGATGAGTGCAGAGATGACGTCACCGGGCACACGTCCACTTTCCGGTTGACAGCCGCCTAAGCTAATCCCGCCTGCATCTCGAACTCCAAGGGGCTTCTGTAGCCGATTGTCGAGTGTCGGCGTTTAGCGTTGTAGAAGCGTTCGATATAATCGAACACATCAGCCTTGGCGTCGTCACGCGTCCGATACGTTTTGCGTGCCGTACGCTCGGTCTTGAGCGAGGAGAAGAAGCTCTCCATCGCCGCATTGTCCCAGACATTGCCCGAGCGGCTCATCGAGCAGATGACGCCGTGATCGGCCATCAACTTCTGGAACTGCTCGCTGGTGTATTGGCTGCCGCGATCCGAATGATGCAGCAGGGCATCGGGCTTGCCTCGCCGCCAGATCGCCATCACCAGGGCATCGGTTACGAGCTGTGCCGTCATCTCTGCACTCATCGACCAGCCGACCACGCGGCGAGAGAACAGATCGATGACGACGGCCACATAGAGCCAACCTTCCGCTGTCCAGACATAGGTGAAGTCGGCGATCCATTTGCGGTTGGGAGCGGTGCTTCGAAGCTGCGGTCGAGCACGTTGGGAGCGACGGCGGCGACCTGCCGCTCACCCGGATCGGGCGGCAGTCGACGCCGGCGCGGGCGGGCTTTGAGAGCCTGTAGCCGCATCAATCGCTCGATCCGATGCAGACCGCAGGGGATGCCTTCTGCAAGCATGTCATGCCACACCCGCCTGGCGCCATAGGTTCGATCGCTGGCAATGAAGCTCGCTCGAACCCTGGCGCCGATCTCTCCGTTGCTCCGGCTGCGCCGACTGCGCGGTCGTGTCAGCCAGGCATAGAAGCCGCCCCGCGAGACACCGAGCGCCCCGCACATCCAGTCCACGGCCCAGATTCCCCGGTGCTTCGCGATGAATCCAAACTTCACGTCGATTCCTTCGCGAAGTAGGCCGCGGCTTTTTTTAGGATGTCCCGTTCGGCCTTCAGCTTGATCACTTCGCGCTTGAGCCGCGCGATCTCCAGTTGCTCAGGCTTCATCTGACCCTGGCCGGGGAACGCATGCTGAGGGTCGTCCGCAAACGCCTTGACCCAGTTGCGCAGTTGCGTCGGATGCACCTTCAGGTCTTCGGACGCCTGCGCATACGAGACGCCACGATCCCTGATCAGCCGCACAGCCTCAAGCTTGAACTCTCGCGTAAACCTTCGTCTCTCCATCACCCACCTCCGGTCCCATCAAAACACCTAACTCGGTGTCTGCGGAACCGGGTGCAGGCCAGGCCGTCGTTTTCGTTTGCCATCAGTTTGAGAAATATCCTCGCAAGACTTTCGATACGGCGCTACGTCGTCGCGAAATTGCTGCGCGAACAGCGTATCCGGACGTAAAGCCGAAAAGAAATACAACGAGGAGCCAAATTAGCTCCGACATAACATGAGCCCTCGAATGCCCGACGAACCCCAAGCGCGAGAAAAATGGGGCGCGCGCTCGCGGTCCTGAAGCAGCAATAGGGTCGGTGGGGCTGCTGCCTCGATCCAAAACGAGCGCGCTCCGCTCAGCAACTCCATCACGATCGGAAATTAAGGTTACATGGCGCAATCCGTGGCGGCGTGACGTTAAGCCTCTGTTCGATCCGCATTCTGCCTGAGCCTTTCGTGTGCCAGATATACCCGCCAGCGATGAGAGTGGCAGGAGGGAATGTGGTGGCTATTTCAGAAACACCAGCGCTATCCAAGCGGAACGGCTCAGTCGGCGCCAAAGTGCACGACGCTTTGGTATTGGTCGGCTTGGCATTTGCAATGATTTTGACTGCAGCTTGGACGGGCCTCTTGGGCTACTGCATTCTGAGTTTTTCGGCTGCTGCGTTCTGAGCCTTATGTAACAACAGTGGAGTACCGGCGCCGCTTATTCTGCCCAGCCGTTCGTCGCATAAACCTCGAGTAATCGCGCTTTTTGGCTGATGCTTCAGCCAGAGCCAAGCCTCCTGGGTCATGCTCGCACGTACTTCGCTTCGCCAGGTTCGCCAAATGCTCTGTCTTCGCTCCTTGTCTCCACTCTGATGGGGACTGCTAGCTAGCCGCGGTGGCAACGGACGCGCTTCTCCCCTAACCAGCTTCTCGATCTGTAGGGCCTTGTAGTTGCTCTTGACGTTCAACCCACGAATCCGTTGAGCGAACAGAAGCCCTTGATACGAATCGACATGACTCCACTAAACAAGCAAAAATAATCCCTTCCTGGTCTGCGAACATCTCGCCCGGTAAGTTTAAATCCAAGGCACTATCATTGTGGGCGTGAAGCATGAAAATGTGCAACTTAGAAAACAGCCAGCGCGAGGTCACAGGGTTCGTCCGCCAGAGCTGGCAAGGCCGCCGAAATTTCGGGTTGGGGAAGCGCGCGTGCTTGAATAAAGCGCCTTTCGGTCCGCAACATCACTTGTTTATTAACGAAGTGTCCTAAACTTAGGGTCGCAATTTCACTGAAAATTCAAATCTCTTTCCTTAAATTATCTTCAGTGCTGCGCGTCGAAGGAAATGCGAAGTCATGATAGCCATTCTGGCATTTGGTGGCATGATTTTGTGGTATCCGCCGGACTATTCGGCGCTTACACGTTGGGTTTCTACGACGGCGTCAAGGATGGTAAGCGATTAGCGGCGGATCGTGCGCAGTAGCGCAACAAGCGCGCTAACGAACGACGGCCAGGTTCTCAGGTATCGGCGACGGTGCTGAAGTTTAGGCTCCATAGACACGTCGAACACACGGCGACAAATCCGCTACGCGCAGCCAGGCATGAAAACGACGGGCACGAAGGCGCCGCCGGACCGGCTGATCGCATTCAGAGGCCTTTGTAGTATGGGGCGTTTTGTAGTGTTAGGCAGGTTTGTGGCGTTGCAAGCCGGACGGCAAGCAGAAAAGTTGGCGGCAACGTCGGTACTGAATATGCAGCCATCGGGCCCGCCGGTCGCTTAGTGGCGTGACGCATTCACTGCCGCTGAGCTCAACTCGCTATGGTCGGGCGATGATCATCGCGACGCTTTTCGGTCTGATGTCGCTAATAATGTTTCGTATTTCCGGCTTGCGACCCAAGGTGCCGGTCCCGCCAGCATTCTCGATCAACAGCCGGTGGTTTTTTAGGGTAGGGGAACGTATTCTAATGCCGCTGGAATAGGACACATGGGTTTCGGAAGCGACCTATGCACCAGCCTTTATTTTCCGGGAAGGGCCGGCCACTACACCGCATATTGAGAAATTGCCCTTCCAGCGTCGGAAGCGGAGGTTAGGCCTTGAGTGATTGGCAATTAGCACTTGCAACCGGCGTCTGTTTAAGTGCCGCAATCATTGCGATATCGGTAATAGTTATCCTTGTGAGAGCGCAGCGCGAGTTAACTAGGCTGCGTGAAGACGTAGCGCAGCTGTCGGAGGACGTGAAACACCTCTTAAATGCGGAACAGCGACGCTTTCTTCAGGAGCTGAAATCTTTTAAAAAGGATAGAAAGGAGGGAAGCGATATTGGAACGGATTTGTAAGCTGTCTGATTGCCAAAAATTTAACGCAGGCCAATTGGCGACTTGGAATGAGCGCGCGATAACTAGTGACGGGGTTGTTGCATCATCGCCAGGCTACAATCGATAGCATAGTGGCTCGACGCTAACAGCCCATTCGACTGGGAAGCCGTTCAAGCAATGGAACGTCCGCCCAGGAGCAGAATGCTTTGCGGAGGCCACCTGCCACTCGCAGTCGGGCAAACAGCGCTCAGGACGGAAGGGATGGTGCTGGCCAGCCATCAAACTAGGCGGAATGAAATCGTTTTGCTGAGCATATGTTTATGAAGGATATTGCCATACGTACTATAGTGTAGATAAAAGTGTTGCTCGTGCATCGACCTGCCGGGATCAAAAACTTTGAAATGTTTTTTCTGAGAACAGACTCCGCACGCTGGGGTTTCCGTGTGCTCGTATGCCCGACGGGGCTGGTTCTGCGGGCTGGTCAGTGAGGCTCGCGTGGCATCGTCTAAATCTGTCTGTTGAAGATAATGCGCTACTGACAAGACGGCACGCGGTTGACGTAATTTCTCCGGATGGAGATCGCTATGAAGCACCTATCGCCGCTAACTGCATCGGTTTTGTTGGCGCTTGTGATAATCGTTGACGCGGCGTCGCCGGTATCCGCTGTAACCGCGAGTCTCGCAAATAAATGTCGCGATCTGGCGATCAAAGCACACCCTCCGCCATTCCCGCTTGGAAACAGCGCGTATGCTCAAGCTGAAAGAGAGTTTTTCAGCGCGTGCGTCTCTCTCAGAAGGGCCAAATTCCACCAAACGCGAAATAGGCGGGAAACGGAACCAAGGCCGAGTGATCGACACAAGACGTCATCCGAAGTTGAAGCTTATGGGCATGGCATACACCCAACTTTTACGCCTGGAAAATTATCCGATTTCTTCTCGCTCACTGCTGCGAAATCTCCGTGCGACCACGTGATCGCACGCTTTGACCGCGGACAAACAACGAGCAAGGAAGTGTTCGCTCCGTTTAGGCAGGTCGACGACGCTGCTTTCGTCCTCCCGCCAAATGCTCGCGCATTCGAGTGGCCACGTCGTTTGCAGTGTTGCGATTGAAGTCGATCGGTCGCTTAAACGCATCCGTACTACGCTCAGCCGCGCAATAAATGTGGTCGAGAATTTCTCGCCGCAGAGCATCGGCGCGGGCTCGCACTTCAGCA
The DNA here is from genome assembly GCA_963804405.1 of uncultured Alphaproteobacteria bacterium. GTDB lineage: Bacteria > Pseudomonadota > Alphaproteobacteria > Rhizobiales > Xanthobacteraceae > BOG-931. The sequence continues at coordinate 100,476 of CAWDQG010000048.1, forward strand.
ATCACGGCGTCGACGATCGGTAATTCGGCCGAGCCAAATTTCTCATCGGGGGAAAAACTCACCCAACCGTTGCAAAGATCGATAGCCTCGCTTGTCCACGCACTCACGAGGTCCGGCAATGCGGCGTCGATTAGCCCGTCAAATGCAAGTACACGCGCGGAGCACTCGATAAGATCGGCGTATCGGGCTTGTTTCGCATCCATCGCAGGTGTGCCTTCGCGTTAGGTCATACTAGCTTTCCAAGTTTATTTGCCCCGACTTGTCAGAGCCATATTCAATCAGAGAAATTCACGGGTCGCCTTGCTAATGCGCCGAATATAAGAACAACTCTGATTTCTCGAGCGTCGGCATGGCTAGCTGTAAATCGCTCCGCGTGGATAGTCGGCTTAGTGATTCGGTCGAAATTGGGGACGCGGCCGTTAGTGTTGGGTTCCAGAGGCCCTAGGCAGCGCAGTAATGACTCACAACTCCTGCTGCACGCAAATGGACAAGTCCCGCATGAGACCGTATCGGGCTTCTGCGACCGTGAGAGATTCTGACTGCGCTAGGACACTCCTCGGCATGCTGTCAGGCACAGATGCCGCCCTATCGACGTTTCAACAACTCCAACACTGCCGCCAAATGGTGCACATGGCCGGCAAGTTGCCGAACACGCCTTTCGCCCGCGATCAAATGCTCTTCTGCCTCGAGTAACAGTTGCTCGTTATTCTGGTTCTCGGTCGCTGGACTCGAATGTTTCGTCGCCCACCAATACTGATGCGCGTTGTCTCGCCAACTCGAGCCGCCGACGCAGCCCTTCCATTTCTGATTGTGCCTCAGCAAGTGCTATTGATAAGGCTTGTTCAATCGAACTCAGTCTGCGTGCGTCGGCGCTGTTGTCGCGCTTAAACGAGCGAACCCTGAACCGCATTGCGACAC
>CAWDQG010000049.1:0-62987 GCA_963804405.1 uncultured Alphaproteobacteria bacterium
TTCCTCGCGCGCGCGAGGGCGGCGCCTCGGCCAGCGGTTTCGATCCGGCGGCGCCGGCGCGGAGCTATCGGGGATGCTTCGGCGCGAGCCGATCGAAACCGCTGGCCGAGGGGTGGCTGTGGCGTGTGTGCGCTCTGGCATTTCAGGCTGGGTGATCGGGCTCTTGATCCGTGGGCGTGCGGGCGCCGAACGGCGCGCGGCCAATCCTGGTCGCCGGTGCTGGCCGACGGCGAGGCCCGCCGCCGTTTTCTGTTTGGGACTTGGAGATCGGCGGTGGCGGAGCTCTTCGGCAACAGCCGCTCGCAACAGCTGGCCGCAGGGCAGCCTTCGGATGTGCTCGCACTCTGTTGGATTTTGGAATCGGCCGAGCGCGACCGCTCCTTGAAATCTGCTCGGAAAGGGGGCCGCGTTAGCCATGTTGCTGCGTCGTTTCCTCGCGCGCGCGAGGGCGGCGCCTCGGCCAGCGGTTTCGATCCGGCGGCGCCGGCGCGGAGCTATGGGGACTGTTCGGCGCGAGCCGATCGAAACCGCTGGCCGAGGGGTGGCTGTGGCGTGTGTGCGCTCTGGCATTTCAGGCTGGGTGATCGGGCTCTTGATCCGTGGGCGTGCGGGCGCCGAACGGCGCGCGGCCAATCCTGGTCGCCGGTGCTGGCCGACGGCGAGGCCCGCCGCCGTTTTCTGTTTGGGACTTGGAGATCGGCGGTGGCGGAGCTCTTCGGCAACAGCCGCTCGCAACAGCTGGCCGCAGGGCAGCCTTCGGATGTGCTCGCACTCTGTTGGATTTTGGAATTGGCCGAGCGCGACCGCTCCTTGAATCTGCTCGGAAAGGGGGCCGCGTTACCACATTGTGTTGTCGCGTTTCCTCGCGCGCGCGAGGGCGGCGCCTCGGCCAGCGGTTTCGATCCGGCGGCGCCGGCGCGCAGCTATCGGGGACTGTTCGGCGCGAGCCGATCGAAACCGCTGGCCGAGGGGTGGCTGTGGCGTGTGTGCGCTCTGGCATTTCAGGCTGGGTGATCGGGCTCTTGATCCGTGGGCGTGCGGGCGCCGAACGGCGCGCGGCCAATTCCTGGTCGCCGGTGCTGGCCGACGGCGAGGCCCGCCGCCGTTTTCTGTTTGGGACTTGGAGATCGGCGGTGGCGGAGCTCTTCGGCAACAGCCGCTCGCAACAGCTGGCCGCAGGGCAGCCTTCGGATGTGCTCGCACTCTGTTGGATTTTGGAATCGGCCGCGCGCGACCGCTCCTTGAATCTGCTCTGAAAGGGGGCCGCGTTACACATTGTGCTGTCGCGTTTCCTCGCGCGCGCGAGGGCGGCGCCTCGGCCAGCGGTTTCGATCCGGCGGCGCCGGCGCGGAGCTATCGGGGACTGTTCGGCGCGAGCCGATCGAAACCGCTGGCCGAGGGGTGGCTGTGGCGTGTGTGCGCTCTGGCATTTCAGGCTGGGTGATCGGGCTCTTGATCCGTGGGCGTGCGGGCGCCGAACGGCGCGCGGCCAATTCCTGGTCGCCGGTGCTGGCCGACGGCGAGGCCCGCCGCCGTTTTCTGTTTGGGACTTGGAGATCGGCGGTGGCGGAGCTCTTCGGCAACAGCCGCTCGCAACAGCTGGCCGGAGGGAAGCCTTCGGATGTGCTCGCACTCTGTTGGATTTTGGAATCGGCCGCGCGCGACCGCTCCTTGAATCTGCTCGGAAAGGGGGCCGCGTTAACCATGTTGCTGCGTCGTTTCCTCGCGCGCGCGAGGGCGGCGCCTCGGCCAGCGGTTTCGATCCGGCGGCGCCGGCGCGGAGCTATCGGGGACTGTTCGGCGCGAGCCGATCGAAACCGCTGGCCGAGGGGTGGCTGTGGCGTGTGTGCGCTCTGGCATTTCAGGCTGGGTGATCGGGCTCTTGATCCGTGGGCGTGCGGGCGCCGAACGGCGCGCGGCCAATTCCTGGTCGCCGGTGCTGGCCGACGGCGAGGCCCGCCGCCGTTTTCTGTTTGGGACTTGGAGATCGGCGGTGGCGGAGCTCTTCGGCAACAGCCGCTCGCAACAGCTGGCCGCAGGGCAGCCTTCGGATGTGCTCGCACTCTGTTGGATTTTGGAATCGGCCGAGCGCGACCGCTCCTTGAATCTGCTCTGAAAGGGGGCCGCGTTACCACTGTTGCTGCGCGTTTCCTCGCGCGCGCGAGGGCGGCGCCTCGGCCAGCGGTTTCGATCCGGCGGCGCCGGCGCGCAGCTATCGGGGACTGTTCGGCGCGAGCCGATCGAAACCGCTGGCCGAGGGGTGGCTGTGGCGTGTGTGCGCTCTGGCATTTCAGGCTGGGTGATCGGGCTCTTGATCCGTGGGCGTGCGGGCGCCGAACGGCGCGCGGCCAATTCCTGGTCGCCGGTGCTGGCCGACGGCGAGGCCCGCCGCCGTTTTCTGTTTGGGACTTGGAGATCGGCGGTGGCGGAGCTCTTCGGCAACAGCCGCTCGCAACAGCTGGCCGGAGGGCAGCCTTCGGATGTGCTCGCACTCTGTTGGATTTTGGAATCGGCCGAGCGCGACCGCTCCTTGAAATCTGCATCTGAAAGGGGGCCGCGTTAGCCACATTGTGCGTCGTTTCCTCGCGCGCGCGAGGGCGGCGCCTCGGCCAGCGGTTTCGATCCGGCGGCGCCGGCGCGGAGCTATCGGGGACTGTTCGGCGCGAGCCGATCGAAACCGCTGGCCGAGGGGTGGCTGTGGCGTGTGTGCGCTCTGGCATTTCAGGCTGGGTGATCGGGCTCTTGATCCGTGGGCGTGCGGGCGCCGAACGGCGCGCGGCCAATTCCTGGTCGCCGGTGCTGGCCGACGGCGAGGCCCGCCGCCGTTTTCTGTTTGGGACTTGGAGATCGGCGGTGGCGGAGCTCTTCGGCAACAGCCGCTCGCAACAGCTGGCCGCAGGGCAGCCTTCGGATGTGCTCGCACTCTGTTGGATTTTGGAATCGGCCGAGCGCGACCGCTCCTTGAATCTTCTCGGAAAAGGGGGCCGCGTTACCACTTTTGCTGCGTCGTTTCCTCGCGCGCGCGAGGGCGGCGCCTCGGCCAGCGGTTTCGATCCGGCGGCGCCGGCGCGGAGCTATCGGGGACTGTTCGGCGCGAGCCGATCGAAACCGCTGGCCGAGGGGTGGCTGTGGCGTGTGTGCGCTCTGGCATTTCAGGCTGGGTGATCGGGCTCTTGATCCGTGGGCGTGCGGGCGCCGAACGGCGCGCGGCCAATGAAGGAAAACAAGGCGACTGCTAATCAATCGCCCTGGCTCAAGCTTTACGAAGAGTCCGATTCCAAAGGAACGTCTACGCGTCAGCAATTGGATTGTGCAAAGACTCTTGTCTGATTGCGAAGGAAAGGTGCTCGGTCTCCCGATAGCTAGATGATAGCCCGCTAGGCTCTCTCTTGTCTACGAGGTCGACGCGGTGGTCGCCTCAAGATGGTGGTCCGAAAGCTGAAGGCTGCAATCTATGAATGCGTACTTGCGCTGGCAAAGCCCGGCAGCTGGGCCAAGTTTGGCCTTGAAGGATGGCTGGCAGCTGCCGCCAAGCGCCTCCATCATAATGTCTTAGCTGCGGCGCTTGCCAACAAACTCGCGCGCATTGCATGGAGCGTGCTCTACCACGGCCGTTCATTCGCGCGAGACTTCGAGCTACAGTCCGTCTCGTAACGCGTCACGCGTCAAAAGCTGTGGAAAAATGCCTACCCGGGTCTGCGAGGTGATTTGAAACGGATGGCACAACGGTCTCCCCAACGCACCTGAGACCTGGATGCACCGATCGCCTCACAAAGGCCTGCCAAATAAAAAGATCAGGTGTGTGCGGACAACCATGATGGCCCGGAGCACGAGCTCCCACGTGAGGCCGGATAGATTAGCGCGGACCAAAATGACCATTCCGTTCGAATTCCCTTGCAACGCACGGCCGGTCCATAGATACGGTGCATCAGCACGCCAAGTTTGCGTGCGACTGCGACTGTCGGCGAAGGCCGCGGCGCGTCGCAATGCCGAGCCCCCAAACCCGGATGCCGGAATACTTTTTGGATCGTGTGAGAAGCGCCAGAGCCGATTGGTATAGGACCGCGCGAATTGCCGCGTCTCCGCACTTGGAGATGCCGCCATTCCTATCCGTCTCGCCTGAGGCGTACCACCTCGTGCAGCTAAATGGTCAGTACCAGGGGGCGGCAACCGGCGAAACGTTCAATGCCAATTGGCAAAACCGACATTCTGATCAGACATCAAAACAAGAACATCTTTGTTGCCGAGTGCAAATTTTGGGAAGGTTACCAAGGCCTCATAGCAACCACAAATCAGTTACTGGGCTATACAACATGGCGCGACACAAAGACTGCGCTCATCATTTTCAGTCGCCGGATGAATTTCACAAACGTCATTTCTGAGGCGCAACGTGCATGAAGGATCACTCCCTCTACAAGAGTGGCCCAGTAAAAGAAGGCGAGAGCCGATTTAGATACATCTTCAAGCATCCGAACGACAGTCAGCGCGACATCATCGTCACTTTGATGCTGTTTGATATGCCGAAACCAATCGACAGATGAGTGGTGACCAGGAAGCGATGACTGACGTTAGCCGCGAGTTCCGAACAAAGAAACGATTTTGCCAGAGATTTTTGCTTGCGCCTCAATAATTGCCGGGCCAGACGCCCGCGCCCAACGGAGCAAGTAGCGCTGCGACATCCCCTCCGGAACGTGGCCCAAGAGCATAGCTGAGATATCGTCGGGCACCTTGCAGTGGTCAGTAGCGATCGTCTTGTACGTTCGACGCAGGGCGTGGCCAAAAGCCGGGAGCTTGTCGCGTGTGGGGTTATGGCGACTGCCGGGAAAAATTAGGTCGGCCGGTTTGGCGTCTGGTTGCGCATTTTTAGCGAGCTTTAGGGCTGCAGCGATTTCCTTACTAATCGGGATAGCGATATCGTTGCCGGCCTTGGCATCGCCTATGGTAAGGGTTTCGTTGTCAAGGCTGATATCCTTCCAACGGCAACGAGAAAGCTCCCCAGGCCTCGCGCCCGTCAGGAGATTGGTCATGTGAAACGCCCGACGGATCGGCGAAGGTACCTGATCCAAAGCGGCCCTCCATTTCGGAAAATCGGCGAACCGCCAGACCCTTTTGCTCGCCACGCTCCACGTGCATGTCAACGGCGGCTGTGGGTAGGTCGACCTTCGACAAGCTCATATCCTTGCGGGCACGCCGGCGATACATGGCGCGCAGAATTCGCGCGGCATGATTGGCGGACGTTGGCCCGCATTGTTTGGCAGCGGCCTTGTGCCACTCCTCCACAAGCTCCGGCCGCTCGCTCATCTCGGCGAGCGTCCACCCCGACCAGCGTGGCAGCAAAAGCTGCGCGCCCAGCCGGCGAACGTTGTAAGCCCACCTGGCGGGCTTGCCTTTAGCTTTTGCTTTGCTCTCCAGATATTCGACATAGCTTTCGAAGGCAGCATCAAATTTCACGCCGCTGGACTTGCCAGCGGGTGCGTTGCCTTCGATGACACGGGCGGCGAGCACACGCGCGGCGTCGCGCGCGGCGTCGACACCCATGTGATTAGGGCCCTTCCAAACATGTTCGGTGCGGCCGGCAACCGTCTCAACGCGCTCATAGTGACCAAGCGTTTTGCATACGGCGTGGCGCTTGCCATGGTCGCGGCGTCGATCAAAGAAACTCCACGTCGCGCGGCGCTTGCCGATCCGAAGTCGCAGGCCTTTAACTTGTGTGTCCCACCACAGTCCTTGCAGGTTCGCGCTTTCCTCATCGGCGAAGTCAATCAGCGCCTGCACGTTGCTGTCAGTGAAATCTCGCATTCGTTTTTTGGTGGCCATTTAGTGGACACCCCGCAGTTTGATCGTCATTTGTTCCTGCGGGTTTTTGACCGGGAATGCTAGGAAAATCAAGCTTTCCTCGGGAATACGAGTTTACAAAAATAGCTTGGGAAGCTGATGTTCTACCACTGAACTACGCCCGCGCAGGCTGTCAGCATAGCCAAGCGCAATGACCGGCGGCAAGAGTGCGTGCGGGCTACTCATGGCCGTCCGCAGCGCTTAAATCTCTCAAGCGCCCATCTCACGCCAGATCGCCATGACCGACAAGCCACCGGGATTTTTCGAAAGCACGGAAATGCCGAATGCCGGCTGGTGGGAGGCGTTGTGGCCCGATCCGGCCGGCGTGCTCGCCAAGGTCGGCATCAAGCCGGGAATGGACGTCATCGACCTGTGCTCGGGCGACGGCTGGTTCACCTTGCAGATCGCGCGGCTCGCGCGTCACGTCGTGGCGATTGACATCGAGCCGGCGTTGCTTGATCTCGCCCGCCATCGGCTGGCCGAAAACCATGTGAGCAATTGCGACTACGTCGCCGGCGACGCCTACGACATTGCCCGGCTGTGGTCGCACCCGGTTGATTTCGTGTTTCTGGCAAACGCTTTCCATGGCGTGCCGGACAAGCCGCGCCTGGCGCGCGCGGTGCGCGAGGCCTTGAAGCCGTCGGGCCGTTTCGCCATCGTCAATTGGCACCGGCGGCCACACGAGGAAACAAAAGTGCTGGGCGAGCCGCGCGGCCCGCGAACGGAGTTGCGCATGTCGCCGCATGATACGATCAAAGCCGCAGCCGCCGACGGCCTCGCGTTCCGCGACGTGGTGGAGGTGCCGCCATATCACTATGCTGCCATCTTCGAGCGCGTCTGATGTCCGTCATTCTCGACAACAAGAATCCGTCGTCGCCGTCGGTGTTTCGTCCGGCGGCGCTGCTCCGCGAAGCGCGGCGGCAGAAGGCGCTGCCGGGCGTCGACGTGCCTGCGGTGTGCATCCTCGACCCGGACGGCGATATTGTGCGGCGGCTCCGCCAGGACGGCCGGTCACAACCGTTCGATGCCTGGCCCTGCTACCATACGCAACTTGATGCGTTCGCATTGGCCGGGCGCACCGTCGGCATCGTCGGGTGTGCGGTCGGGGCGCCGTTCGCCGTGCTGATCGCGGAGGAGCTGTTCGCCAGCGGTTGTCGCTTGTTGCTGAGCCTGACGTCGGCCGGCCAAATCGTGCCGGCGGGGCCGACGCCGTATTTCGTCATCATCGACCGCGCGCTTCGCGATGAAGGCACCAGCTATCACTACGCCGCGCCGTCGGAATACGGCGAGGCCGATCCGCAATTGGTCGGCCTGGCCGCTGATGCGCTCAAGAGCAGCGGCTTGCCCGCCATCGTCGGGCCGACCTGGACGACCGACGCGCCATTTCGCGAGACTGAGGAGGCGATCGCGGCGGCGAAGCAGCGCGGCATCCTGGCCGTCGAAATGGAGGCCGCCGCGCTCTACACCTTCGCCGCCGCCAATCAGCGCCGTGTGCTGTGCCTCGCCCATGTCACCAACACGATGGGGCAGACGCATCAGGATTTCGAAAAGGGCGAAGCCGACGGCACTGCCGATGCGCTCCGCGTTCTCGAAGCGATCGTTGCGGCGAGCGAGCGGTAACAGCGAGCGGTAGCCCGCATGAGCGGGGCGAGATGCGGGATCAGCACGTAGGATGGCTTGAACCAACGAGTCCGGCCCGAAGTGGCCGGCCCGATGACAAGCTCCCTGAAACCCATCGCGTCCTGAGCGCCGGAAGGTGATGGGTTTCGTTGCACTCAACCCATCCTACAAATCTGCTGACGAAGTCCGAATCTCGCCAGCAACGCCGGAAATGCACGCGCTAAGCTGATCCCGCATGTGTCGTTCAAGCGGGAGCAAACCGTGTCGGGCCGTGTCGCCAGCAAGACTTATGGGACCGTCGCCGCCGAGCGGCAGAAGGAGATGAGCGGCCTGGAATTCGTCCAAGGCCTCGCCGATGGCACGCTGCCGCTCAACATGATCGCCAAGACCTTGGGTTACGACGTGACCGAGGCGGCGAACGGGCGCGTCGTCATCACCGCCGAACCCAACGAGACCCATCTCAATCCGGCCGGCACCGTGCACGGCGGTCTCGCCGCCACGCTGCTCGACAGCTGCATGGGGCTCGCCGTGCAGTCGACGCTGGAGAAAGGCGTCGGCCAGACCACACTCGAATTCAAGATTTCGCTGCTGCGGCCGATCACGCCAGAAACCGGCCTGATCACCGCGGAAGGCGTGGTGATGAGCCGCGGCCGCCGCATCGGCACCGCCGAAGGCCGGATCACCGATGGCAACGGGCGCTTGCTCGCGCACGGCACGACGACCTGCCTGATTTTCCCGGCGTGATCGAGGCGGCGCGCCAAGGATCGGGTCGAACGACGCGAAAACCGTTCGTTGCTCAACCCATGCTACGAGCTAGCGAGGAAGCCGGCACGCGAAGCACGCCGGAGGTCGTCCAAGACGCGGCTTGACAACAAGTGATATTGATATCAGTATCACTCAAGCCGCATGGAGATCGACATGGCCTTGAACCACACCTTGGCGGCGCTCGCATTCCTCGCCTCGGCGATCGTGCTTTGCATGGTGGCGGGCATTGTCGCCACCGGCTTTTCGCAGGAATTTTTTGAGCTCGCGCCGTCGCCGGCCGCGATGGCGGCGCAATTGAGCGATCAGCCCGCGCATTCCTTCGGGCTGCGGCTCAATGTCGGGCTCGATAATCTGTTCATCATCGCCTATAGCGCATTCTTCGTGCTGCTGGCGGTCCGGTTTCGCGGCCTGCTCAGTCCGATAACGATCGGCGTCGCGTTAGGCGCGCTCTTACTCACCGCGCTGCTCGATGCCATCGAGAATCATCACATCCTGCTCATGCTCCATGCCTTCCAGCACAGCGAGCCGCTGTCGGCGGAGCAGCTTGAATTTCAGATGGTCGCCTCGAATCTGAAATTCCATGCCAGCTATCTCGGTGCGTTTCTGTTCGCCTTCGGCTTTTACCGGTTGGGCGGGCTCGGCCGCGTCATCGCCTGGCTGCTGTGGCTCTATGTGCCGCTCGGCATGATCGCGTTCGCCGTGCCGGTCGAGATCGTCACGCCATTCGCGCTGGCGCGGACCGTGTTCTTCATCCTCGCCTTCGCGCTCGCCGGCATCTACTTTCTGCGGGACAAGGGCGCGCCATCAGCCGCGGCACCGGGGCACAATGCGCAAGAAATCGCCGGCGCGCGCGCCTGAAGAAACCCGCAGCAATCTGGTCGCCGCGGCGGCAAAGCTGTTCAACAGCGTCGGCTATTACGGCACCGATTCCAACCGGATCGCGCGCCAAGCCGGTTACGCGCCGGGCACGTTCTACGTCCACTTTGCCGACAAGCTGGAGATCTTCCTCGAAGTCTACCGCGGCTGGGTGGAGTCCGAATGGCAGGCCATCGCCGCCACGTTGGAGCCCGACCGCCGGCGTCGGCCGAGAAGCGCCCGCATCGCGCGGATGGTGTTGCAGCATCACCGTAACTGGCGGATGTTCCGCGCGAGCCTGCGCGCCTTGACCGTCACCGAGCAGCGCGTTCACGACGCCCGCGTGGCGGAGCGCAAGCGGCAGATCGCGCGGACTGCGGAGCATTTGCGCGCCCGCGGCGTCACGCAGAGCCCGGCGCGCATCTACGCCAATCTTCTGCTGTTCGAGATTCTCTGCGACGCCGTCGCCGACGGCGACACCGCCAAGCTCGGCATCAAGGAGAGCGACATCCTCGCGCGGCTCGCCGCTGACGCCGATGAGCTGTTGGACACTGGCGGCGCCCGGCAAAGTCACCGCGTTGCAAGCGCCGGAAAAGCTGATGGGTTTCGTTGCACTCGCGCCATCCTGCGAGCTCGCAACCCGGCGAAAAAACGCATCACGCCGCGACGACGGCCGCCAGGAACTTTTCCATCTCCGCCGAGAGCTGGCTGCCTTCGTGTGAGAGCGTCTGCGCCGAGGCGAGCACTTGCGCCGAAGCCGAAGTGATCTCCGCCGCGCTGTTGTTGACCTCGGCGATATTGGCGGTGACATGGGCCGTGCTGCCGGCCGCCGCGTGCACGTTGGCGGCGATCTGTTGCGTCGCCGCCGCCTGCACATCGACGGCGGAGGCGATCGCCGTGGCGATCTCGGCGATGCGGGCGATGGTGGCGCCGATTTCCTGATGATGGTGACGGAATCCTTCGTTGCCGCCTGCACGCCGCCGATCTGCACGCCGATCTCTTCGGTCGCTTTCGAGGTCTGCGCCGCCAGTGCTTTGACCTCCTGCGCCACGATGGCGAAGCCGCGGCCGGACTCGCCGGCGCGGGCTGCCTCGATCGTGGCGTTGAGCGCCAGGAGATTGGTCTGCTCGGCGATGTCGGTGATCAGCTTCACCACGTCGCCGATGCGGCCGGCGGCGCGCGTCAGTTCGGCGATCCGCGCGTCGGTCTTCTCGGCCTGCGCCACCGCTTCGAGTGCGATGCGCGACGATTCCTGTACTTGCCGGCTGATCTCGCCGACCGAGCTGATCAGCTGCTCGGTGGCGGACGAGACCGTCTGCACGTTCTCCGAGGCTTGCGTTGAAGCCGCCAAAACCTTTCCGGACAGGTCGCGGGTCGCGCCGGCGGTCGTGCTCAAGGCTTCGGCCGCGGCTTCAAGCTCGGTCGACGACGCCGACACCGACCGCACGACATTCGCCACCGTGGTTTCGAAGGCGCCGGCGAGAGCGTTCATGTCGGCCTGGCGCTGCTCGGCGCTGCGCCGCGCCGTCTCCTTTTCCGCGGCCTCCAATTGATCGATGCGGATCAGCTTTTCCTTGAAGGTCTGCGCGGCGCGCGCGTTGTCGCCGACCTCGTCGCGCCGGTCGGTATAAGGCACCGCGACGTCTTTGTTGCCGCGCGCAAGCTCGAGCAGGACTTCGCCGATGCGGCGGATCGGACCGGAGATCGCGAGGGCGCCGAACACGGCAAGGCTTCCCAGAACGGCGACGATGAACAGGCCGATGCCGAGATTGAGCCGGTTGACGAACGACGTTGCTTCGTCCGCCTGCCGCTTGCGTTCCTCGGCCGCACTCATCAGGGAGGTGGTGGTCGTCTCGGTCAGACGAGTTCATCTCGGCGCCGATCGCGCCGGTGCGGTTCACCAGATCGACGGTGTCGCCATAGTTCTTCGCCGCCGCGGCGAGTTCGCCGGCGATGGCGGCATAGCTTTTGAACAATCCGGCCAGCCTATCCAGCCGTTCCTTATCGGCCGGATCGTCGATGGCTTTCATGGCGGCGGCGATGTATGCCGCCGCGGCCGCCCGGTCGCCATCGAGTCGGCCGATGGCGCGGTCGACCTCGCCCGGCGCGATCGCGAGGCGAATTTCGCGGGCTTCGAGCTGCATGCTGCGCGAATGGTAGGCGGCGCGCAGTGCGTCGTCGGCGGCGCGCTGCTTGCTGTCCGCGTCGGCGCGTTGCAGCGCGGTGCGATTTTCGCCGATCTGCTGATTGCCGAGCATCCCGGCAACCAGTACGACGCCGACGGTTGCCCAAGCGGCGAGCTTGGTCCGAATAGTACGATCCCAAATCGCCATCGCCCGGCCTTGCAGCTACCGCGGCATGATTGATGGGCTTGGTTAATTGGCCGTAAAGTTGCGCCTTGCGCCCCGGCAAAATCGTTGGCCCTGCGCAGAAAATCCCGCTGCGGCGGGACTGCGAGGGCGGCGCTCAGTCCCGGCCGAACTGCTTGCGAAGCTCGACTTTGGCTTGCTCCAGCGTCCGCTTTCGGCCTGCCGGCAAATTCCGGCCGGCGCGGTTGATGTAGAACACCAACATCGACAGCGCCGAGCGGTACGGTTCGGCCTTGCGCCGCCGGCTCCTTTCCGCCGACCGCTTGAGCGACGCGGCGATGCGTTTCGGGTCGTTCAAGCTGAAGACCCCGGCCTCCAGATCGAGCGCGTTGCTTTCCCGCGTCACGCGCCCGGACCAATAATGTACCCGCGTCCGCCGACCTATCTTGCGACCTGTCTTGGCGTCGCTCGATTTTCGGCGGCTCAATTTCCGCTGCGCCGTCTTTCGGCGTGTCGCCATCCGGGCATGGAAAGCTCCTGGCAAAGCTCCTGGCAATTGCTCTCGGCGCCGCTGAAAAGGAATGCCACGCGACTGCGATTGTTCCTCGTCGCGCATTTTCCGGGACTTCGCGCCCGGAATGAACGGTCAAGAACCGCCGCGGCGCAGCTTCGTCTCGACATTTTGCTGCGATGTCGCTAAGGGGCGACGCACACAAGGTACCGCTTTCGATGCCCTGCGCTACGGCCCGATCAAATAACCGCGCCGGTCAATCCGCGCGCCTTTTGGCGCTTGGCGCGTCTGTCGTTTGTGCGCTCGCCTGCGCTGCGGCCGCCGAGCGGCCGGCCGCAGCCGCGGGCGAGAACGCGGCAAAACCTCCGGCCGTCGTGGTTCCGGGCTTTTGGGATCCGCGCCGCCGGCCGGAACGGCCGGACCTGTCGCGCATCCAGACCATCCGGTTTCTCACCGATGTCGACTATCCGCCGTTCGACTATGCCGGCGCCGACGGCAATCCGGCCGGCTTCAACGTCGATCTCGCCCGGCTGATCTGCGACGAAATCAAGATCAGCTGCACCATCCAGGCGCGGCCGTTCGGCACGCTGCTTGACGCGCTCAACGACAATCGCGGCGACGCGGTGATCGCCTCGATCGCGCCGACGGCGGAGACGCGCCGCCGCGCCGATTTCACCGATCCGTATTACCGCACGCCGGCGCGCTTCGTCGCCCGCACCGACAGCCCGATCGGCGACGTGCTGCCGGAGCGGCTTGAGGGCAGGAAGATCGCCGTCATTGCCGGCACCGCGCACGAAGCCTACCTCAAGGCCATGTTTACGGAAGCCGAGGTGAAGTCTTATCCCAATGCCGAAGGGGCGCGCGAGGCGCTGCGCAACAAGGAGGTCGATCTTTTGTTCGGCGACGGCATCGCGCTCGCCTTCTGGCTCAATGGCGCCAACTCCGGCGGCTGCTGCGCCTTTCGCGGCGGGCCGTTTCTGGAAAGCCGGTTTTTCGGCGAAGGCGTCGGCATCGCGGTCAAGCGCGGCAACGATCTGATGCGGCTGACGCTGAATTGGGCGCTGTTTCAGCTTTGGGAGAAGGGAAGCTTTACCGATCTGTGGCTGCGCTATTTCCCGATCAGCCCGTTTTGATTTTTAATCGCAAAATTGTTTCGACCGGTACCGATAGCCATGGGCATGGTGATGACCGCTGCGGCGAGTGACAGTCCATCCGATCTGCGCGCGCTCGCCGAGCAGTCGAACGCTTGGCCGTTCGAGGAAGCGCGCAAGATCGTCGCGCGGCTCAAAAAGCGCCCCAAGGACGAAGTCATTTTCGAGACCGGCTACGGCCCGTCCGGCCTGCCGCATATCGGCACCTTCGGCGAAGTGGCGCGCACCACCATGGTGCGCCACGCCTTCCGCGTGCTGACCGGCGACAAGATCAAGACCCGCCTGATCGCCTTTTCCGACGACATGGACGGGCTGCGCAAGGTGCCCGACAACATTCCGAACAAGGAGATGGTGGCGCAGCATCTCGGCCAGCCGCTGACCAAGGTGCCCGATCCGTTCGGCACCCATGCGAGCTTCGCCGATCACAATAATGCGCGGCTCCGCGCCTTTCTCGACCAGTTCGGCTTCGACTATGAATTCCTGTCGTCGACCGCCTGCTACACGTCAGGACGCTTCGACGACGCACTGCTCAACGTGCTGGCGCATTTCGAAAAGGTGATGGCGATCATGCTGCCGTCGCTGCGCGAGGAGCGCGCGCTCTCCTATTCGCCGTTCCTGCCGATCTCGCCGCGCACCGGCGCCGTGCTGCAGGTGCCGGTGATCGCCCACGATGCCAAGGCGGGAACCATCACCTACCAGGATCCCGACACGGCCGAGCAGATGACCACGCTGGTCACCGGCGGACGCTGCAAATTGCAATGGAAGCCCGATTGGGCGATGCGCTGGGTGGCGCTGAGCGTCGACTATGAAATGGCCGGCAAGGATCTGATCGACTCGGTCAAGCTCTCGGGCGAAATCTGCCGCGCGCTTGGCGGGCAGCCGCCGGAGGGTTTCAACTACGAGCTCTTTCTCGACGAGCACGGCCAGAAGATTTCCAAGTCGAAAGGCAACGGCCTCACCATCGAAGAGTGGCTGCGCTACGCCAGCCCGGAAAGCCTCTCGTTGTTCATGTATCGCGAGCCGAAGGCGGCGAAGCGGCTCTATTTCGATGTGATCCCACGCCACGTCGACGAATACTACCAATTCCTGGAAGCGTACCAACGGCAGGCGCCAAAGGAGCGGCTCTCAAATCCCGTCTGGCACATCCATGGCGGCGCGCCGCCAAAGACCGACAATCCGGTGCCGTTCGCCATGCTGCTGTCGCTCGTCACCGCCTCGAACGCCGAGAATGCCGCGACGCTGTGGGGGTTCATCGGCCGCTACCGGCCGGGCGTGACGCCGCAAACGCATCCTGCTCTCGCGGCTTTGGTCGACTACGCCATCCATTACTTCCGCGATTTCGTGTTGCCGGCGAAAAAATTCCGCCAGCCTGGGGCGGTCGAGCGCGCGGCGCTCATCGATCTGCGCGACGCGCTGTCGCAACTGCCGGCGGATGCATCGGCGCCATCGATTCAAGATGTCGTTTATGAGGTCGGCCGCCGCGAGCCGTTCCTCGACGACAAGAAAAAAGCCAAGGACGGCAAGCCCGGCGTCTCGCTCGACTGGTTCAACATGCTCTATCAGGTGCTGCTCGGCCAGGAAAAAGGCCCACGCTTCGGCTCGTTCGTCGCCGCTTACGGCGTGCAGAACACCGTCGACATGATCGACGGCGCGCTGGCAAGGTCGGGGTAGTTTTTTCCTCCCCCTGAAAGGGGAGGGTAGGATGGGGGCCAGCGGCAGCGCCGTTCTCGCCGAGAGTTAAAGCATGGCCCCCACCGGCTCGTTTCTCTCGCCACCTCCTTCTTTCAGTGGGAGGAAAAGCTCGCGCGGTGCTCGGTGTTAAACATCCTCTAAGCGTACCCCGCGGCCGGCGCGCAGGCTCCGGCGCGCTTTTTCGATCCGCCGCAGAAAACGTGGATCGGTTTCCAGCCGACATTTGTCCTTAGTTGCCCTTCGTCGTCCGGCGGCAACGAAGGCAGACCGGACTGGTTTGGGTTTGTTTGTTGTCATCACTACGATGGTCGCTGCGCCGCGTAACGGACGAGGATCGAGGCGCGTAGTCTACCTTCATGCGCGGCGAAATTTTGCGAACGCTGCTTCTATTTCTTCCGGACTGGCGACTTCGCCACGCGCCACTTGGCCGAGGGCTTCGTCGATAGCTTGAAGTTCTTCAGACGTTGCATGATACGCGCCTGTCCGGCGCGCCTCGATATCCCGAATAACCTCAGCCAACTCCTGCTGGTCTTGCTCGGGCCAGTCCTCCACCCGTTTGAGCAGGTCTTTGGTGCTTTGCATCACCAAGCCTTCCATATATCACCCGCGTCATTTTCTGCCAGGCGGTCCGCTCACTGACTCACCCAAAGTATCCGCGCGATCCAGACCACGTCGTCGCCGGCGATGACGCGGTCCTCGTGTTCGGCATTGAGCGAGCGCAGCTCGATGGCTTTCGGGGTCCGCCGCTTGAGCTCCTTCGCCATCACTTCGCCGCTTCTCGTCCGCACCACGACGCGGTCGCCGCGGCGGATCGGCGCCGACGGCGACACCAGGATCACGTCGCCGTCGCGATAGGCCGGCTGCATCGACTGGCCGGATATTTCCAGCGCGTAGGCATGCTGGTCGGTGACCGCCGGGAAGGCGATTTCGTCCCAGCCTTCGCCGACCGGAAAACCGCCATCGTCGAAATAGCCGCCGTTGCCGGCTTCGGCGAAGCCGAGCAGCGGCACCGCCTTCGTCGCGCGTGCTTCTCCGGCGTCGATCAGCTTGACGAACACGTCCATCGGCGTGGCGGTCGCGGAGAGCGCCTTGGCGATCGACTCGGTCGACGGCCAGCGCGCGCGGCCTTCTGCGGTCACGCGCTTTGATTTGTTGAACGTGGTGGGATCGAGGCCGGCGCGTTTCGCCAGCCCGGATGCCGACAGTCCGGCGCGCGCCGCCAGACGATCGATGGCCGACCAGACCTGCGCGTGCGTGAGCATCGAAGCCCCATCAACGCCACACCAAACGCCACAACGAAGGCGGAAACCATGATAGGAATTATTGCCTGAGCGCTCAAGCCTCATCCAGGCTTGGCCATGCCGGCCGGGCGCTAGCGTCTTGTTCGCACGCGATTTTCCCCGAAAACCGGCTCCTGCCGGGACCAAGTCCGGGGCTGGCTTTTTCGGCCTCATGCTCTAGGTTCGCCGGCGGACCGCAAGGCAAAAGGGCGTGACGACGATCTACAAAATCTGTGAGCGGGCATTGTGGGAGGGGGCCGAGGCGGAACGCGTTTTCGTCGGATCGCCGGCGGATACGCGCGATGGCTTCATCCATTTCTCCACCGCGGCGCAGCTTGCCGGCACGGCCGCGAAGCATTTTGCCGGACTAAAGGATCTGATCCTGGTCGCGGTCGATGCCGACGCCCTTGGCAGCGAATTGAAATGGGAAACCTCGCGCGGCGGCGAACTCTTCCCACACCTTTATGCCGCGTTGCCGGTTTCGGCCGTGCAATGGGCGCAGCCGCTGCCTGACGAGATCGACGGCCGGCGGCCGCTGCCGGAGCTTGCATCGTGATCGGTGCGTTCGAGCGCCTCGTCCGGCCGCTCCTGCATGCGCTCGATCCGGAAGACGCGCACGCACTCACATTACGGCTGCTGAAATTCGCGCCGAAGCTGCCGGCAATTCACGATGACAAGCGGCTCGCGGTCCGCGCCTTCGGGCTCAACTTTCCCAATCCGGTCGGCATGGCGGCGGGCTTCGACAAGAACGCCGAAGTGCCGGACGCACTCTTGCGTCTCGGCTTCGGCTTTGTCGAGGTCGGCACCATCACGCCGCGCCCGCAAGCCGGCAATCCTCGTCCGCGCGTCTTTCGTCTTGAGGCCGACGGCGGCGTCATCAACCGGCTCGGCTTTAATTCCCACGGCGCCGATATCGTGCTCAAGCGCCTCGCCGCGCGCGCCGACGCCGGCGGCATTGTCGGCATCAATGTCGGGGCGAACAAAGATTCGCCCGATCGCGTCGCCGACTATGTGCAGTTGATCGAGCGCTTTGCCTCGGTGGCAAGCTACGTCACCGTCAACGTCTCATCGCCCAACACGCCGGGCTTGCGGGCGCTGCAGCAGGCGGCCGCGCTCGACGATCTGCTGGCCCGCGTCGTCGACGCGCGCGAGCGCGTGGCGCCGAACGCCGGTCCGACGCCGGTACTATTGAAAATCGCGCCCGACCTGTCGCTTGCCGAGCTCGACGACGTCGTCGGCATCGCTCGCTCGCGCCGGGTCGACGGCATGATCGTCGGCAACACCACGCTGGCGCGGCCGCCGACGTTACGCGCGACCAGATTGGCCAAGGAGGCGGGCGGGCTGTCCGGCCGCCCGCTGTTGCCGCTGGCAACCCGCATGCTGGCCGAAACCTATGTGCGCGTCGAAGGCGTGTTTCCGCTGATCGGCACCGGCGGGATCGATTCCGGCGCGGCGGCGCTCGCCAAAATCCGCGCCGGGGCGACGTTGCTGCAGCTCTATTCGGCTTTGACATTCCGCGGCCTCGGCCTGGTCGACGAGATCAAAGCCGCGCTCATTGCGGTGCTCGAGCGTGATCGCATCGAGCGCCTGGCCGATCTGGTCGGCGCCGAAGCCGCTTCGGTCACCGCAGAGCCGTGGCCGTCCTGACATACGCGCCGCCGAGCCTTGTGGCACTCAGCCAGAGTCGTCGTCGAAACTTTGATCCATTTCACGCGCCGGCTCGCGGTTGGCGCATGGCCCGACCAGCCGGGCGGGGACACCGGTGGCAGTGCAATTGGCCGGTACCGGTTTGAGCACGACGCTGCCGGCTCCGATCTTGGCGCGGGCGCCAATCTCGATATTGCCGAATACGCCTGCGCCGGCGCCGAGACGTGTAGACTTGGCGTGGAGTGAAATTTGGTCGCGCCATGCGATTTTTTGGCCATTGCCACAGCGCAGCTAGGTGCTCGGCAGATCGGGTATTGGACCTGCCTGCAAGTCTCCGCTCGAAGTGTTGCTGTTCTTCAAGGGCTTTCACGCCATCCAGGCTCACCGGTTCGCGCACGCGCTGCTGCAGCAGGGGCGAGGGGCCTTGGCGCAATATCTGCAGAGCCGGGCAGCGCTGATCTTCGGGCCAAAGTCTACACGCCAAAGTCAATATGTAGATTAGATGACACCGACGAGAAATTTGCTGCGACGCCAACAGAATTCCTGCGAGAAAAAACCAACGCCGCGCCGAAGGAAGATCGGCGGAGGCCTTGAACGCCGCCCACCCGCTTGACATACTCGCGCCACGCGACGGCTGAGGGGCGACATGAGCAGCCGCGGTTCGAGTGCCAAGCGCTGGCTTGGCATCACGCTGGCATGCGTGATGTCGGTTGCGCCGGCCGTTCCGGTGCGGGCCGGCTGCAACATTTCCGATTTCGGTCAAGCCTTCATCAATTCCGTTGCCAGCATCCCTTTCGGCTGTGCGAGTAATTTCTCGGACGGGGACTTTTGGTATCTGGTGATGGCGATCCAGATCGCCTCCAACGTCTCGTCGGCGTCCGGCCCTGATTACGTTTCGCAGGCGTGTACCGACGTTGGGACGGCCATACAAACGTTCAACGACGTCAACAACGACATCAGCAAAGTACAGAGCGCCATCGATCAGGTGAACAAATATCTCGCCAGTAACACCGATGCGGCAGCAAAATTTCCAACAGTTTCTCGATGACAACCACATTCAAGATGCTTTTCAAGAAGGACAAAGCGATACGCAGAGCGCGATCAACGCTCTCAATTATTTCCACTGCGCCTGCCAGGTGGTGTTCGAGAAGGCAACGTCGAGATTAACGCGGACGTCAACGCCTGCTTCAGCGAGGTATTGTGCGATGTCACAGGCTGGCTGAATGCGAACGTCTCATCGGCCTTCACCGACACCTGTCCGCCGTCGCCGCCGCCGCCGCCGACCCAGGTTGCTTGCAGCGAGGCGGACCCGTTGCAGCTCTACGCCAGCGGCGTCGGCTCATGGCCGGGATGCGCCGGCGATTACTGCTTCGACCAAGGCGTCGCCAACGGTTACGGCGGCAGCTACTGCTACTGCCCGCACGCCATGCAGGAAGTCGGCAAGGATGCGTACGGATTCCCCGGCTACGTTGTCTGCGCCTGTCCGAACCATATGGCTCAATTGGGACAGTATGTGTGCGGCTGCCCGCAGGGCACGACGCAGACCGGCCCCTATTCATGCACCTGCAAAAACGGCTATCCGCTCTCGCCCGATGGGACTTGTCCGGTCGCCGTCGGCGATGCGGCGCCGCCGCAATGGCACGCCGTCTGTCCGCTCAATCAGGTCGCGATCGTCACCAACGTGACCACCGGCAGCTATAGCTGCAATTGTGCCGCGGGACTGAATAAAGTCGGCGACAGTTGCGTGACGCCATGCGCGGACGCAAGCCAAGTGATGACAGCGCCGGGCACTTGTTGCTCGGCCAAGCAAGTGACCGCGTGCGGCACCTGCTGCCCGCAAGGCCAGGTGCCGAACGGAAGTGCCTGTGCCAGCCCAGTGAAGTTCACGCCAACCCAGCATCCGATATTGAAGCCGTCGAATACTCCGCTGAAGCCGTTGTTGCCGACTCCGCAAATCAAGCCCTAGGTTGCCATGCGGTCGGGCCGCGCCCACTCGACAATAAGCACTGCTCGCCGGCCGCGGGTTGCGGCCGTGCTTCCGTCAATCGTCGGTGCGGCATTCGCGGCGTTGGTCGCCATGACGGCCGCCGACCGCGCCGCGGCGCAGACGCCTCCCGGCATTCTCGCGCCGGGTAACGCCGTGGTCACCGGCTTCTCCGGCGTGGTGCAGCCGGCACAGGTCGCGTCCGGCGTCGATCCGGCTGACTTGACATTTATCGATCTCGACGGACCGTCGGCGCGCATCGTCGATCTGCAGCGCATGGACGGGCCGCCGCAGGCGCAGCTCGTCGATGCGCCGAAGCCGTTCACCTTTACCGCGGCGCAAATCGGCCAGGTGTTCGCGGTTGCGCTCGACAACGCGACGCCGCCGAACATCTATGTGGCGGCGACGTCTGCCTACGGGTTGCCGATCATCGTGCCGGGCCGGAACAGCACCGCCGTGCGAAGCAGGACGGGCGCGAGCAATGCGGACTTCATGCCCGGATTGTGGGGACCGGCGGCGTCCGGCGGCGGACCCGGATCGATCTGGCGGATCGACGGCGTGAGCGGCGAGGTGAGCCTGTTCGCCAATGTCGCGCTCGGCGCGCGCCGTAAATTCGGGTCCGGCGCTCGGCGGCCTGGCCTACGATCCCGCCTCCAACTCGCTGTTCGTCGCCGACCGCCAGACCGGCATGATCCACCGCTTCGGCCATGAGCGGCGCCGAGCTCGGCCGCTACGATCACGGCGTCGATGGGCGCACCGCGCAAGCCTGCAGCCGGTCCCGTATGACCCGAGCCAGCCGCTCGACATCACCAGCCCGCAATTCGACAGCCAAAATCCCGCCACCTGGCATTACGCGCCGCCGCGAGCGCCGCGTCTTCGGCCTCGGCATTCGCGCCGGCCGGCTCTATTACGCGGTCGCCGCGGGTCTGCAGATCTGGTCGATCGGGATCAATCCCGACGGCACGTTCGGCAACGATCCGGCCGTCGAGATCAACGTGCCGCCGGCGGCCGGCGCCACCGAGATCTCGAAGATCACATTCGACGATCAGGGCCGCATGCTGCTCGCCGAGCGGCCGGCGCCGACCGGCGCTTACGATTTCGAGGCGCTCACGCAAGAGAGCGTCGGCGCGGGCATTGCGCTATGCGCTGACGGACACCGATGCGGACGGCTCGCGCGTTTGGCAACCCGAGCCCGACGAATATGCGATCGGATTTCCGCACGACTTGCGCAACGACAATGGCGGCATCGCCGTCGGCTACGACTACAGCACAACGATGGACTGATCGATAGCGCCCGCTGCGGCGGCTTCCTCTGGTCGACCGGCGAGCAGTTGCGCAAGGCGATGGATCCGGCGCTGATCGCGCGGCTGCGCGCTTCCGGCCCGCTCAACGTCGACGGCCTGCAGGGCAATTACATCTGGCGACGTCCGTCCCGGAAACGTGCCGCCGCTGAGACTCATATTTCATCGACTACGACGACCGCTTCGACGACGCCGCGGCGCGCGGCCATATGGGCGACATCGCGATCTGGCGCGCGTGCGGCCCGCCGCTGCCCGGTGGTGGCGGCTGGATGTTGCCGGACGGCCTGTTCGGCTGGAACGATTTTGGCGTGCCGCTGCCGTTCGGCAATCCGCAGCCGCCGAATTTCAGTTGCCCGGCCGATCAGAAGAAGCCCGGCTTCCACTGCTGCCCGAAGGGCTCTTCGCCGGCGGGGGGCCAATGCAAGCCGTGGTGTCCCAATGGCGCCAAGGATCAAAAGAGCATCGAGCTCTGCGGGCTCGGCTTCGATCCGACCACCTTCGATCCTAACAATCTCGGCAAACTGCGTTGCCTTGGCGGCTCAAAGCCGATCGCCGGCAAAGGCGAAGTGGCCTGCGCGCTGCATTCGCCGCTGCTCAACGAAGCGGTCTGTCCCGCTGGCTACGCCAAGCAGAATGTCGCCGGCCTCGGCAATCTGTGCTTGCCGACCAAGCAGCAATTGAATTGCGGTCCGGGCAAACAGATCAGCGGCATCGACGGCAAGTGCCATGAGCTGTGCGGCGGCGGGTTGGCGTGGCCGGTGCAGCATTGCTGCCCGCCCGATTCGGTGCTCAGCGTCGCCGGCAAGTGCTGTCCGCCCGGCTCGCATCCAGACCCGAAGAGCGGCGCGTGCCATGCGCCGACCAAGCCGAGTTGCAAGCCGGGTGAGCCGGGCTGCCCGTCGGGCAGTCAGCAGCAGGGCCAACAATCGCAAGGTCAGCAGCAAGGCCAGCAGCAGGGCCAACAACAAGGCCAGCAGACAAGGCCAGCAACAAGGCCAACAATCACAAGGCCAGCAGCAGGGCCAACAATCGCAAGGCCAACAATCACAAGGCCAGCAGCAGGGCCAACAATCGCAAGGCCAACAATCACAAGGCCAGCAGCAGGGCCAACAATCGCAAGGCCAACCAGGCCAGCAGCAAGGTACGGCGACACCGGGCGGCGGCGCGCAGGGCGGGCAAGGCACGACCACGCCGGGCAGCGCGCCTGGCGCTGGCCCAGGCTCAGGGACGGCCGTCCCAGGCAGCTGCCGGATGGGTCCGCAGGGACAATGTTGCGGCGCCGGCTATAAGCCCGTCGCCGACGGCTCCTGCTGTCTCGCCGCCAATCTGACCTCGAGCGGAGTTTGTTGTCCGCAAGGGCAGCAGGCCGGCGGCGCCAACAACGGCCAGTGCGTGCCGAGCAGCACAGGCAATAATCCGCCGTTCGGCACCATCGGCGGCAACACGTCGAGCTCCGGCGGCGGCATGTGCTGCGCCAACGGTCTGATACCGACGGTCAGCGGCATCTGCTGCAGCCCAAGCCAAGCCACGTCGCTCGGTTTGTGCTGCCCGGCCGGGCAAAAACCGCAACCCGACGGACACTGCAAGCCCGGCACGACGGTGATGCCGCAGATCCAGTGCAGCAACAATCAAACCGTCGTCAACGGCACCTGCTGCAATTCATCCCAGGTCTATCAAGATACGTCCGGCCACACTGCGTGTTGCGGCAACAATCAGACCGCGGTCAACGGCGCGTGCTGCAATTCGTCCCAAGTTTATCAGGATACGGGCGGCCACACGGCGTGCTGCCAGCAAGCGCTGAGCGCCGCCGGCGAATGCGTGACCCTGCGCGAGCAAAAAATCTGCAAGGCCGGCTTCACCAGATTGCCCGACGGCTCGTGCTGTCCAACGCCATTGGTCGCGCCCGATGGCAAGAGCTGCCACCGTCCAGGCACGGAGCAGACGCCGAACGTCCAGGCGTGCGGGGCGGGATTTACGCCCATGCCGGACGGCAGCTGTTGCCCGACGCCGCTGGTCAGTGCCGACGGCCGGGCCTGTCGCCGGCCTGACGGCACCACGACGAGTCCGGAACGGGGCTCGTGCGGAGCCGGCTTTACGCAGCTGCCCGACGGCGGCTGCTGTCCGACACCGCTCGTGAGCGCTGACGGCCGCGTGTGTCGGCGGCCCGAGATTCCGCCGCCGCAACAACCGCAAATTCAGCAGCCGCAAATCCAGCAGCCGCAAGGACAGCAGCCCGAATACCAGCGTCCCGGCTTCAGGCGGCCTGACCGCCCGCAGCGGCCGGGATTCGAGCGGCCGGAGCGGCCGCAACGGCCGGGATTGCGGCCACAGCGTCAGCAACGGCCGGTGATCATCAGGCCGCAGCGTCCGCAGCGCGTCTTCCGGCCGACCACGTTCCGTCCGCAGATACGTACGAGCCGGCCGGCGCCGCGCCGTGGCCGCCGGTAAGATCTCGTGACCGATTGACGTGCAGCGCGAGGAGGGTCGTCATGGTCCAGATGTTTGCCGCTGCGATTTTCAGGACGCCGCACGCCTTGACGCTCGCCGCTAGCATCGCCGCGGCGGCAACTGCGGCGCCAGCGTCAAACGTCCGCGCTGCCGGTCTGGATTATTGCGTGCGCTACGCCACGCAAGCGGTCGCACAATTCAACCGCAACCGCGCCATTCCCGGCTGCTTCAAGGGCGCCGATCAGGTGACGTGGCACGGCGACTTTGATCGTCACTATGCCTGGTGCGTGGCGCAAACCGAAGAAAAAGCGCGCGAGGCCATCGCCTATCGCGACGGGCGGCTACGCGGCTGCAGCATGCGCGCCTATGGTCACGAGTGACGCGATCGCATTGCGGCGTCGACAACGTCGAAGCGGAGCTTGGTCAGCGCGGCGGTGCCCGGCGACGGCGCCAGCACCGGCTGCAACGCCGGTACCAGGCGGCGGCGCTCACGGCGCGCCGGTATGGCGCGGTACACCTGCTTGGTCGCTTCGACGATGTGAACGCCGGCAAACGGCGCCGAGAGCGATGCGCCGGTGCGCTCCCAAGCGACCGCCGAGCGCAGGAACCAGCCGCGCGAGATCGGCGGCACGTAGAGCGCCTCGCCCCAGCCGGTTGGCGTGAACCAGGTCTCGCGAAGGAGATGCGTGATCTGCGGGCGCGAATAGGGGCGGCCGTGGCCGAACGGTGTGGTGTCCATGCGCGCCCACAGGCCGCGGCGATTCGGCACCACCGCCAGCAATCGGCCGCCGCCGGCAAGCACGCGCCACACCTCGCGCAGCAGTCCGACCGGGTCCGTGGAATTTTCCAGCGCGTGCACGAGGAGCACGCGATCGACCGCTGAATCGGTCAGCGGCAGGTCGTCTTCCTCGACCAAAGCCGCCAACGCGGGCTTCGACGACGGCCAGCGCACCACGCCCTGCGGCGCTGGCATCAGCGCCAGACAACGCTCGGCCTCCTCGCGAAACAGGCCGAGATAGGGCGTTGCATAGCCGATGCCGAGCACGCGCAGCGACCTGGTATCGCTCCAATGGGCGCGAATGCCGCGGCCGATGAAGCGCCGGGCGACAACGCCAAGCCGTTGGGCGTAGAAATTGCGCAGGTCGACGACGTCCATGGCGGCAAATTAGCACGGATTGCGTTATCGTCTCTGTGCGTTTGCGGCGTTAACCTTGCGCAGTTGCGTCAATCCGCCCGAAAGCGGATGATTTGCGCGTTCAAGATCAGGACAACACATGCCAGCGCAGACCTATCTATTCCCATGTCTGAAGGACAATTTCGGCGTTTTGCTGCATGATCGAGAGACCGGGGCCACCGCGGCCATCGACGCGCCGGAGGCGGCGGCGGTCGAGGCGGCGCTGCAAAAGACCGGCTGGCGGCTGACCGATATTCTCGTCACCCATCACCACGGCGATCACACCGCCGGCATTGGCGAGCTCAAGGCGCATCACCAATGCCGCGTCGTGGCGCCGCGCAACGAAGCGGCGCGCATCGCCCACGTCGACGAAACGGTCGGCGAGGGCGACGTGGTGAAAGTCGGCTCGCTCAGCGGCCGCGTCATCGAAACACCGGGCCACACCGCGGGTCACATCTCGTATTTCCTGCCGGCGGACAAGCTCGCCTTTGTCGGCGACACGTTGTTCTCGATCGGCTGCGGCCGCGTCATCGAAGGCAATCCGGAAATGATGTGGCAATCGCTGCTCAAGCTGCGCGCCTTGCCCGACGACACCAAGTTTTATTGCGGCCACGAATATACCGACGCCAACATCCGCTTCGCCAAGACCATCGAGCCCAACAACAAGGCGCTGTCGGCGCGCGCGCAACAGGTCAAGGAGTTGCTCGCCGCCGGCAAGCCGACCATTCCGGCGACCATCGGCGCCGAGAAAGTGGAGAATCCCTTCCTGCGCGCCGACGTGGCCGAGGTCGCCCAATCGGTCGGTCTTGCCGGTAGCCCGCCATGGAAAGTGTTCGCGGAAATCCGCGAGCGCAAAAACCGCTTCTAGACGACTTTGACTCGCCGCTTGACCGCCGCCGAAATCATCCGGCTTCTGGATCTCAAGCCACATCCGGAAGGCGGACATTACCGCCAGACTTTTCGCGACAGCAAGAGCGTCGAAGGCGCCCGGGCCGCGTCGACCGCGATCTACTTTCTGCTGGCGCGCGGCGAGCGCTCGCACTGGCATCGGGTCGACGCCACCGAAATCTGGCATTGGCATGCCGGCGCGCCGCTTGTGCTCGACATCGCCTTGCCGTCAGGACACCGCGAGCGCATCACGCTCGGCAGCGATCTTGCCGCCGGCGAGCGGCCGCAAGGCGTCGTGCCCGCTCATGCCTGGCAGGCGGCACAGTCGCTCGGCGAATGGACCCTGGTCGGCTGCACGGTCGCGCCCGGCTTCGAGTTCGCCAAGTTCGAGCTGGCGCCGCCAGGCTTCGAGCCGGGCTGAACCGGTGCTCCGCCACACGACTCTGCTGCACAGTTCCCGCTGACCGTCTTGACGACGAGCTGCAGCAACTGTGCGCCCTTGAGTACGACGGGCCCGAGCTTGGGATCACTGCCGATCTCCTGCCAGGATTCCTGCGCGACATAGAGGCCGTCTGAGACGAGAAGGGTGACACGCACTTCGACCGTGGGCGGCGCCGCGCGATCCTTATCCGAAGGCTTGAAAGAGCCGACGACGGTGGCTGCCGACGCAACAATCGCTTTGCCGCCCGCTGCGATCTCAGGCGGAGTGCCTTCAAAAATCGACATCACCCCGGTGTGGTTGATGTAGCGCACGCGGCCGTCGGCATAGACCGCGAGCGTGTCGAGGCCGTTATCGATGGGAACCTCGAAGATGACGCCGAGCAATTTGCCGGGCGGCACGCTCTCCTTGCGCGCACGCAGCCAATTGTAGGCGAGCGCGCGCACGCGGCTTTCTTCGTTTTCATCCTCCGCGATCTTGCGCACATCCGCCACCTGGGCGCCGGCGCCGAACCGCTCTTGACCGTTCTGATCCTTGAACAGTGCCGGATCGTCGCAGAACAGCATATTGTAGATGTTGTTCACTTTCACCGTCCCGTAGGGCGCCGGGTGATCCGTTGCCTGAACCGGCAAGACCAGCAGGCTGCCAAGACCGATGATCGCAGCGAGCCTCCAAAGCATGGGCATCCCCTTAACGGCGGCCGGCCGCCGCCGTGCGTGACAACATTGCGGGTTGGTCGCGTCACCGGAAGTGAAGGTTCAGGCTGCATACTTGCGACGACACGCCGCCGTAAGGCCACAGCACCGCCGGCGCCTGCGATTGATTCACACGGTCTTTTGTACCGAACAAGAGTTCCGGCGGCTCGCAACAGCGCTCACGTAATATATTGCCCGCCGTTCGCGGTCAGCGTCGAGCCGGTGATCAGGCCGGCATCGTCGGAGGCGAGGAACACCACACAGCGCCCGATCTCCTCCGGCTCGCCGAGGCGACCGATCGGAATGGACGGCAGGATGCTTTTCTCCAGCACGTCCTTCGGCACCGCCTGCACCATCTCGGTGTTGATATAGCCCGGCGCGATGGCATTGACGGTGATGCCGACGCGCGCGCCTTCCTGCGCCAGCGCCTTGGTGAAGCCGATCTCGCCGGCCTTTGCCGCCGAATAATTGGTCTGGCCGAATTGCCCCTTCTGGCCGTTGATCGAGGAGATGTTGATGATGCGGCCGAACTTGCGCTCGCGCATGCCCTCGATCACGTGCCGGCTCATGTTGAACAGCGAGCCGAGATTGGTGTTGATCACTTCGGTCCACTGTTCCGGCTTCATGCGGTGAAGCTGGGCATCGCGGGTGATGCCGGCATTGTTGACCAGCACATCGACCGGACCGAGCTCCGCCTCGACCTGCCGGACGCCGGCGGCGCACGCCTCGAATGAGGAAACGTCCCACTTGAAGACCGGGATGCCGGTCTCGGCCTTGAATTTCTGCGCCGCTTCGTCGTTGCCGCCGTAATTCGCCGCGACGTTATAGCCCGCCGCCTTGAGCGACTTGGCGATGGCCGCGCCGATACCGCGTGTTCCCCCCGTCACCAGTGCGACGCGTGGCATGGACGTCCTCCCTGCTTCTTCATCGTCTTCTTCGTCGTCATGCCCGGCTTTATGCCGGGCATCCACGTCTCCACTTTCAGACCAGCTTAAAGACGTGGATGGCCGGGACAAGCCCGGCCATGACGTCAATCAGTGCAATGCCTGTTGTCGCCGCTCAGCGCTCCACGCACATGGCGATGCCCATGCCGCCGCCGATGCAGAGCGTGGCGAGACCCTTTTTGGCGTTGCGCTTCTGCATCTCGTGGAGGAGCGTGACCAGGACGCGCGCGCCGGAAGCGCCGATCGGGTGACCGATGGCGATGGCGCCGCCATTGACATTAACCTTGCCGGTGTCCCAGCCGAGGTCTTTGTTCACCGCGCAGGCCTGCGCCGCGAACGCTTCATTGGCTTCGACCAGATCGAGATCGCCGACGCTCCAGCCGGCCTTCTTCAGCGCCGCGCGCGACGCCGGGATCGGTCCGGTGCCCATGATTTTCGGATCGACGCCGGCCTGCGCCCACGACACGATGCGCGCCAGCGGCGTCTTGCCGAGCTTGGCGGCTTCGCTCGCTGTCATCAGCACCATGGCGGCGGCGCCGTCGTTGATGCCTGACGCGCTCGCCGCCGTCACCGTGCCGTCCTTGTCGAAAGCTGGCTTTAATTTGCTGATCGCTTCGAGCGTGGTGCCGTGCTTGGGATATTCGTCGGCATCGACGACGATGTCGCCTTTGCGGCTCTTGATCGTCACCGGCACGATCTCGTCCTTGAACCGGCCGGCTTTTTGCGCCGCCTCCGCCTTCTGCTGTGAATGGACGGCAAACTCGTCCTGCTGGGCACGGGTGATCTGCCACTGCCGCGCGACGTTCTCGGCGGTGTTGCCCATGTGATAGCCGTTGAAGGCATCCCACAGGCCGTCCTTGATCATGGTGTCGACCATCTCGAAATTGCCCATCTTCACGCCGCCGCGCAGATGAGCGCAGTGCGGGGCGACGCTCATCGATTCCTGGCCGCCGACCACGGCAATCTCGGAATCGCCGTTGACGATGCCCTGATAGCCGAGCGCGACCGCCCGCAATCCGGAGCCGCAGAGCTGGTTGACGCTCCAGGCCGGCACTTCGACCGGGATGCCGGCATTGATCGAGGCCTGGCGGGCTGGACCCTGGCCCTGGCCGGCCTGCAAAATCTGGCCCAGGATCACTTCGGAGACGCGCGCCGGCTCGACGCCGGCACGATCGATCGCCGCTTTGATCGCGACCTTGCCGAGATCATGGGCAGGCACGGAGGCAAATGCCCCGTTGAATGCGCCGACTGGCGTGCGTACCGCGCCAACGATGACAATATCGTCCTTCATGGGAGGTCCCTTTCGGTGGTCACGCTTTTTGATGAACGCGGGATTGCCGCGGCCGACTTGAGACCTATGTCATAAGGAGGCGACGGGCTGCCGACAAGCCGGGACCAGGCCGCATCGCAGCCATGCGGCGGCACGAGCCGGCTCAGGTTGCGGCGCGGACGAGCAAGCCCGTTTTCGACGTTTACACAAAACGGTAGCCGCGCCAGAGGAAACGGCCTATTTTGGCGATACAACCCGTGCGGTCAAAGTCCCATGCCTGAACCGATGACCAAGACTGACAAGACTGCAGAGCCTATCACGATCAAAAAGTACGCCAACCGGCGGCTCTACAATACCGGCACCTCGACCTACGTCACCCTCGAAGACCTCGCCGCCATGGTCAAAAGCGGCGAAGACTTCGTCGTCTATGACGCCAAGACCAGCGAGGACATCACCCGATCGGTCCTCACCCAGATCATTTTCGAGCAGGAAAACAAAGAGGGCCAGAACCTCTTGCCGATCGCGTTCCTGCGCCAGCTCATCCGCTTTTACGGCGACAGCATGCAGATGCTGGTGCCGCGTTATCTGGAAGTTTCCATCAACTCGCTGACGCGCGAGCAGGAAAAATTCCGCAATCAGATGGCGCAGGCGTTCGGCGTCGGCGCCTTCACCTCGCTCGAGGAGCAGGTGCGGCGGAACATGGAAATGTTCGAGCGCACCTTCGCCATGTTTGCGCCGTTCGCACGGCGCGAGAGTGGCGGCGCTACGGGCGGCGAGACCGAAGCGGAGCCGGGCAAAACGCCCCTCAAGGCCGGCGGCGACATCGATGATCTCAAGCGCCAGCTCGACGACATGCAGCGCAAGGTCGATCGGCTCTCCGAGAAGGGCCCCAGCGGCGGGTCGTAAGAAGCATTTCCCGGGCGCGATGCAGCATGAAATGCTGCGTCGCAGACCCGGGATCGTTGCACACGCTGACTTCTTAAATGCTGAGTGTGGAACCCGGATCAGCGGTGCACCACTTCGTGCTGCACCGCGTCCGGGGAACCATGTAGCTTAAATCGCCTGCGCCAATCCGCCCTTGAGCCACGGCCGCTCGGTGGTCGCAAGACCAACGAGCGCGCCCTGAATATAGTCGCAGCCCCACGCTTCCAATAATCGCGCCGCGCGCTCGTCCTGCACCCATTCGGCGACCGTCGCCAACCGCAACCGTTTGCCCAGATCGATCAGCGTGCGCACGAAGGCGCGATCGTCCTCCGAGCGGATGATGTTCTGCACGAACGCGCCGTCGATCTTCACAATGTCCACGCCGAGCTTGCGCAGATTGCGGAACGAGGTGTAGCCGGCGCCGAAATCGTCGATGGCGATGCGGCAGCCGAGATCCTTCACCCGCGCGACGAAGCCGCGGGTTTCATCGATGTCATCGATCGCCGCGCTCTCGGTGATCTCGATGATCAGGCGCTCGGCCACGCCGGGCTGGGTGCGCAACAGCGATCCCAGGCCGGTCCACCAATTCGGATCGGTGGTCGAGCCGGGCGAGACATTGACGCTCGCCTGCAGCGACGGCGTCGCCATCATCTCATCGACCACAAGCTCCAGAACGCGATGATCGAGCAGGCGCACCAGGCCGAGGCGTTCGGCGACCGGCACGACGTCGCTGGCGCCGAGGAGACTGCCGTCGGCGCGGCGAACGCGCATAAGGCACTCGTAAAACGCCGGCCGCCGATCGGCTGCGGCGGCGACGGTCTCGTAGGCGACAAAAATGCGCCGCTCGTTGAGCGCGGCGACGATCTCGTCGGTGGCGCGCACGTTCTCCCGGCGCTGCGCTTCGCGCTCGATATTGGGCCGATAAGCCAGGAACGAGCCGCGGCGCTTGGCCTTGGCCGCGTCGAGCGTCTCTTGGGCGCGCGCCAGCACTTCGGCCACGGTGCGCGCGTGGCGCGGCGCTGTCACGCCGCCGATGCTGATGGTCGCCGCGACCGGCGCGGTGTCGGTCGGCACCAGCGCGTCGCGCACGCCGGCCAGCAACCGCTCGGCCGCGACCGCCATGTCGTCGGGCGTGCAGTCCTTGAGCACGATGCCGAATTTATCGCCCGAATAGCGGCCCAGCGTGTCCTTGCCGCGCATCAAGGTGCGGATTCGCTTGCCGACCGCGCTGATCATCTGGTCGGCGGTCTCGAAACCGTAGGATTCGTTGATGCGCGCCAGATCATCGATGGCGACCAGAAGAAAGCCGCAGGAGGAGCGAAATCGCGCCGCCTCGTCGAGCGTTTTCTCCAGGATCTCGGTGAGGTGATAGCGGTTGAGCTCGCCGGTGAGATCGTCATAACGGGCGAGGTAGTTGAGGCGGCGCTCGCGCTCGTAGCGCTCGTTGATGACGCGCACGGTGCCGTGGGCGCCGGCCGGCTTGCCGTCGGCCCCGGCAAACCAGCGGCCGGTGTCTTCGACCCACAGCTTGGTTTCCGCGCTCGCGTCGGGCCGCAGGCAGTATTGAACGTGATAGAGGACGCCGCGCCCCTCGTCGCGCAGCTCGGATTTGGTGACGGCGTCGAAGCGCGACTGCACGTTGTCGGGCTCGAGCAAAGCCGCGTAGGCGCGGCCGGTGGCGATTGTCTTGAGGTCGCGGACCAGCAAGACCTCGCCGGCATTGGCGCTCCAAGTAAGGACGTCGCCGCCGACGTCCCAGTGGTACAGCGCCTCGCCCACCGAGGCGAGGATTTCGGCGGCGTCCGGACCGCGGGCAGCACCGGCGGCGTCCGGCGGCTGAGCCCGAGCCAACGGGTCTGGATCGCGCGAAACGTTATCGCTCACCGTCGCCTCATGCTTTTTTGCCGCCGTCCGTGGATGGTGCGAATTGTTAACGTAACGGGCGGGCTTAAAGAATTCGGTAATACCCGGCCGGATTTTGCTGCCGGCCGGGCGGCATGCGGCTTGCGACTCACCCACCGAAAGCGGCCGAGCGTCTCATTTTTAGGTGACGAACGTCCCATTTCGGCACAGGAACCGCCAAACGTGAGCAACGCCCTGGTCCCGGTCACAGCAAGCAATTCACCAGCGTCGCTGGAGCCTATCGGCGCCCGGCCGCGGGCCGATTTCCTGGCGCAGCTGATCGCGACTTTTTCGCAGGCGCCGCAGACCCGCGTTCGCCGCCGCGCCGAGCCCGCGGAAGCGGTCGCCGCCTATGGCGCGCGCGCCCGGTTGCCGCTGCCTCAGCGACCTAAACTGTCACGCTCGCTTTAATCGTCATGCCCGGCTTTATGCCGGGCATCCACGTCTTAAGCAGGAGAACGAGCCCAAGACGTAGATGGCCGGAACAAGCCTGGCCATGACGATTCAACAATCGCGGTCGCAGTTTCACGCCCCGCCGGTATCGACTTCGACCTGACGCTGGGAGCTGCGGATCGAGACGATGAAGCCGACCAGCGCGTCGACCAGGCTGAGGATGGTCAAGAGAAAGAACGTCGACGTTCCGGCCTGCGGCACCAGCAGAAACTCGACCAGCATGACGATGAACAGCGCCATCGCCAGGACGTGATCGACGATCGAGCGCAGGCCCATCCGGGTCGATTTCATGATTTCGACCGCGAGCAGCAAAATCGAGAAGGCGATGAGGAGATCTTCCCAGGTCAGCACCCAGGCCTGACCGGACATCATGTGGATCGTCGCCACCGGCGTGGTCCAGCCCACGCCCGGGGTCAGAAACGCGATCATGTTGTACACGGCGAAGGGAATAAGAAGGAGGGGAAAGCCAAGAAGGAACATGGCGCGCGCCTCGAAGCTTGTCCCGGGCATGACGCAGCATGAAATGGTGCGTCGCCGACCCGGGATCGTTGCCACCGCCGAGTCCGAAGCGATCCCGGCTCAGCGTTGGCGCACCATAGCGCGTCGCAGACGTGCGTAAACGCACTTTCGGTGCCGCAACGCGTCCGGCAAACTGGAAATACTATTCCTCGGTCTTCTTGGTCAGCACTTGCCGGCCGCGATACATGCCGGTCTTGAGGTCGATGTGGTGCGGCCGGCGCAACTCGCCGGAATCCTTGTCCTCGACATAAGCCGGGCGCTTGAGCGCGTCGGCCGACCGGCGCATGCCGCGTCGCGACGGTGATGTCTTTCGCTTCGGCACGGCCATGATGTCGGTCTCCTGTACGGCTTACTGTGCTGGGATTTGGCGGGCTTATAGAAGAATGAGCCGGCGGACGCTAGTGCCTACGAACCGTCATCCTGAGGCGCGAGCGAAGCGAGCCCTCTCCCGGCGAGCTTTGCTCGCCGCCCTCCCCGCTTGCGGGGGAGGAAAGCGCGCGTAGCGCGCAGGAGAGGGTCTGAGCCGCCCCAGGTAATGCATAACGAGGGCGTCGGTCATGTTAAGGCGCCCGCGGCCGGATACAGGCATCGAGCCCGGGATGCTCAGCGGCCCGGCGTTCGTAAAGGCTCGCAAGCCGCCGCACTTGGACGCTCGGCGTCCGGGCGCTGCGGCGCCCCGGATTGGGAAGAATGGCCGCGAGTTCCGCGGCTTCCCGCGGATTGAGGTCGCGCGCCGGCTTGCCGAACGCCCAACGGGACGCCGCCTCGGCGCCGAATTCGCCGTTCGGACCCCACTGGGCGATGTTGAGATAGATTTCGAGCACGCGGCGCTTCGGCAGCACCAGGTTGATCCACAGCGCCAGCGGTATTTCGAGCGCTTTGCGGACCAGGCTACGACCCTGCCAAAAAAACAGATTCTTCGCGGTCTGCTGGGTGATAGTCGAGCCGCCGCGCGCTTCTCCCAGATCGTCGTCGGCTTGCTGCAAAGCTTCGCGCATGGCGCCCAGGTCGATGCCGCGATTGCGGCAGAAGCTGCCGTCCTCGGAAATGATCACGGTGAGAGGCAAGCTCGGCGCGATACGGCTTAAGGGAACAAAAATGCGCTCGATGCGGCGGCCGGTCAGGTGGCGCCACAGCATCGGCATCGAGACCGGATCGACGAACCGGTACAGCGGAACGATCAGGTAGGGCAGGGCGAGGACAATCAGAACGACGACGAGGAGCGCGAGGAATGAGCGGCGCAACGCGGCCTGCATGGGAAATCGCACGCCGCGCGCGCTTTAATTGCGCGCATAGCCGATCAGCGGCTTTTTCTTACGCCCAATCAAGATGAGCACCATGGCGACAAATCCGAGGATGGCCCAGGCCGGCAGCTCGAATACCACCTGCATATAGGGATCCCAGGCCCAGGCGGCCTTCTGCTTGAGCCAAGTCTGCGCCGCATTCAGGCTGTTCTGGTCGACCATCGCCCAGACTTCTGCGGTCCGCGCATAGACCACGTGCTGATTGGCAATCGACTTGGTCCCGTCATAGACAAAGAAGACAAAAGCCAGCGCCAACAGGCAGAGGCCGATGAACCGCAACAGAAATCTGATCATGTCGGTCTGCAGGCTTAAGAACGCGAGGTCGTGGAGGAATTACTCCGGCCCAATCCCCGGTTCAATGCCCCCCGTATTGATGCCCGCCGAGTACGGCGCTTTTGGCGCTGTCATTTTAGTGGAACATGATCTTTTTAGTGGAGCATGATCTTTTCGGGAGACCGGCTTCCGCTTTTCCGGATCATGCTGGCGCAGCCGCCGAAATGCCATCCCTTGAGTAAGGGCAGTGGCTTCCGCTAACGTTCCGCCCACCCCCTGGCCCGATTGCCGTAAGCTCTCACCAAGGAATTGAAATGGCTACCAAATCCGGCGGCCGCACGCACCGGCCGACTTTCACCGATCAGGAAGCCTTGCTGTTTCACAGCCAAGGCCGGCCGGGGAAGCTCGAAGTCGTGGCCACCAAGCCGATGGCGACGCAGCGCGACCTCTCGCTCGCCTATTCGCCCGGCGTCGCCGTCCCGGTGCTGGCGATCGCCGAGGATGAAAGCCGCGCCTACGATTACACGACCAAAGGCAATTTCGTCGCCGTGATCACCAACGGCACCGCCATTCTCGGGCTCGGCAATCGCGGCGCGTTGGCCGCCAAGCCGGTGATGGAAGGCAAGTCGGTGCTGTTCAAGCGCTTCGCCGACGTCAATTCCATCGACCTCGAAGTCTCGACCGAGGATCCCGACGAGTTCATCGATTGCGTAAAGCTTCTGGGCAAGAGCTGGGGCGGCATCAATCTCGAAGACATCAAGGCGCCCGAGTGTTTCATCATCGAGCAGAGGCTGCGCGAGCTGCTCGACATTCCGGTGTTCCATGACGATCAGCACGGCACCGCGATTATCGCCGCGGCCGGGCTGATCAACGCGCTCGAACTCACCGGCCGCGAGATCAAGACCACCAAGGTGGTGTGCAACGGCGCCGGCGCCGCTGGCATCGCCTGCCTGGAGCTGTTGCGCGCCATCGGCTTTCGGCCGGAAAACCTCATCCTCTGCGACACCAAGGGCGTGATCTATGAGGGCCGCACCGAGGGCATGAACCAGTGGAAGTCGGGCTTCGCCGCCAAGACCGACGCGCGCACGCTGGCGCAGGCTCTGGCCGGCGCCGACGTGTTCTTCGGGTTGTCGGCGAAAGGGGCGGTGACGCAGGACATGGTGAAAGTGATGGCGGAGAAGCCGATCATCTTCGCTATGGCAAATCCCGATCCCGAAATCACTCCGGAAGAGGTGGCGGAGGTGCGCTCCGACGCCATCATGGCGACCGGCCGCTCCGACTATCCGAACCAGATCAACAATGTGCTCGGCTTTCCCTACATCTTTCGCGGCGCGCTCGACGTGCGGGCGCGCGCCATCAACATGGAGATGAAGATCGCCGCCGCGCACGCGCTCGCCGAGCTGGCGCGCGAGGACGTGCCCGACGAGGTCGCCGCCGCTTACGGCGCGCGGCCGAAATACGGCCCGGATTACATTATTCCGGTGCCGTTCGACCCGCGGCTGATCTCTTCGATCCCGCCGGCGGTGGCGCAGGCGGCGATGGATACGAAAGTCGCGCGGCGACCGATCGTCGACATGGAAGCCTACCGGCAGCAATTGCGCACGCGGCTCGATCCGATCGCCGGCGTGCTGCAGCGCGTGTTCCAGCGCTTGCGCCGGCAGCCGCGCCGCGTGGTCTTCGCCGAGGGCGAGGAGGAGCAGGTGATCCGCGCCGCGGCGTCGTTCGTGCAGCAGGGCCTCGGCACCGCGATGCTGGTCGGCCGCGAGGCGCGGGTGCGCGAGACCGCGCTCGCGACCGGCGTCGAGCTCGGCGGCGGCATCGAGATCATCAATGCGGCGCTGTCGTCGCGCAACGCCGCCTATGCGGCTTATCTCTACGAACGCTTGCAGCGCCACGGCTATCTGCAGCGCGATTGCCAGCGGCTGGTCAATCAGGACCGCAATCACTTTGCCTCGTGCATGGTCGCGCTCGGCGATGCCGACGCGATGGTGACCGGCGTCACCCGTAATTTCTCCGTCGCGCTCGAAGACATCAGGCGCTGCATTGACCCGAAGCCCGGCCATCGCGTGATCGGCGTGTCACTCGTTCTGGCGCGCGGCCGCACCGTCCTGGTCGCCGACACCGCCGTCACCGAGATGCCGGATGCCATCGACATCGCCGAGATCGCTGTCGAGGCGGCGCGTGTCGCGCGTGCGCTCGGCTACGAGCCGCGACTGGCGCTGCTCGCCTTCTCGACCTTCGGCCATCCGCCGGGCGAGCGCTCCGAGCGCGTGCAGGAGGCGGTGCGGCTTCTCGACAAGCAGCGCGTCGATTTCGAATACGACGGCGAGATGGCGGCCGACGTGGCGCTGAATATGGAGCTGCGCGAGGCCTATCCGTTTTGCCGCCTGTCGGGACCGGCCAATGTGCTGATCATGCCGGCGTTCCACTCGGCGTCGATCTCGACCAAGATGCTGATGGAGCTCGGCGGCGCCACCGTCATCGGCCCGATCCTGGTCGGCCTCGACCGCTCGGTGCAGATCGTCCAGCTCTCGGCCAACGATGCCCAATTGGTCAATATGGCCGCGCTCGCCGCGTATAATGTCAGCGGATAATCCGCCTCACAAATCCGCTCGTCCCCGCCCCCGATCATGTCGGGGGTAAACTCCGGCGGGGACCCAGCTGCATCGGGCCGGCGCGAGGGTGTCTGGATTCCCGCTTACGCGGGAATGAGCGGAAGGATGTGAAATCACGCGTGCCGATTCACGACCCCGAAACCAGTCTCGGGTAAAGCCATTATCCCGCGTTTCCCGGGCGCGGCGCAGCACGAAGCGTAGCGAAGTGATGCGCTGCAGACCCGGGATCGTTGCGGACGCCGCGTGTGGAACGATCCCGGAATAGCGGCGCATCGCTGCGCGCTGCACCGCATCCGGGAAAAGCGCGAAAGTTGATACCGGAATTATGAGGCACGAGCTTCCCAAGCCGCCCCTTGCCCTCGAAATCCGCGGGCTCTCCAAACGCTTCGACCGCCCCGCCGTCGACGGCCTCGACCTCGCCGTGCGCACCGGCGAGTTCTACGCGCTGCTCGGCCCGAACGGCGCCGGCAAGACCACGACGCTCCGCATGATCGCCGGCCTGATGCGCCCGGATGCCGGCTCGATCCGCATCACCGGCATCGACGCGCTCGCCGATCCGGTCGCGGCCAAACAGCGTGACGGCGTGGATCTCGGACGAGCCGATGACCTACGACAAGCTCACGCCGGAGGAATATCTGGAATTCGTCGCCGGCCTCTGGGGCGTCGCGCCGGAGCTGGCGCAAGCGCGCGCGGCCGAGCTGCTCGACTGGCTCGGGCTGGCCGCGCATGCGCGCGAGCGCTGCGAGACCTTCTCGAAAGGCATGCGGCAGAAGGTCGCGCTCGCCGGCGCGCTGGTGCACGAGCCGCGCCTGATCATCCTCGACGAGCCGCTCACCGGGCTCGACGCCGGCTCCGCGCGCCAGGTCAAGAATGTGCTGCGCGAGCGCGTGCGCGACGGCGGCACCGTGATCATGACCACGCACATCCTTGAAGTCGCCGAGCGCATGGCCGACCGGATCGGCGTCATCGCCCACGGCAGGCTGATCGCCGAAGGCACGCTCGAGGAGTTGCGCCGTCAGGCGACGGCAACGGCGCCGCCGCGAATGGCGACGCCGTCGATGGCGCCGCGAGCCTCGAAGACACCTTCCTCGCGCTGGTCGCCGAAGCGGCGGAAGCGGCGTGATATTTCCGCACTTTATCCTCCCCCGTTCACGGGGAGGTGGCGAGCAACGCGAGCCGGAAGGGGCAAGTGACCGCTCGCGCGGAGCAAGCCGGCCCCCTCCACCGCGCAAACGCGCGGTCCCCTCCCCCGCGCGCAATGGCGCGCGGTGGAGGATAAAGGTCACCCATGATCCAAGCCGGCACCGCGGTGTGGTTCGCGCGTCACGAGTTGCGGCTCGCCTGGCGCGACTGGGTGGCGATGATGACGGCGGGCAAAGCCGCGCGCCGCCGCCGCGTCGTCATCGGCTTCGCGCTCTTTGTCATCGGCCTGCACGTGGTCGCGTATTTCGCGGTCGCCGGCTTCGCCACCGCCGCGCTCGACAAGGAGACGCTGATCGGCATCACGACGATGATCCTGTTGTCGTGGCTCTTGATGATGTCGCAGGCGATGGAATCGATGACGCGCGCCTTCTATGCCCGCGCCGATCTCGATCTCATCCTCGCCTCGCCGGTCGCCGCGCAACGGCTGTTCGCCGTGCGCATTGCGACCGTGGCGCTGACGGTGGCGGCGATGGCGCTGCCGCTCGCCGCGCCGTTCATCGACATGCTGATCTATCGCGGCGGCTGGCGCTGGCTCGGCGCCTATGGCGTGATCATCGCCATGGGCGCGGCCGCGACCGCGATCGCCGTCGCGCTCACCGTGGCGCTGTTTCGCGCCGTCGGCCCGCGGCGCACGCGGCTCGCGGCCCAGGTCATCGCCGCGGTGATCGGTGCCGCCTTTGTCATCGGCCTGCAGGTCGCGGCGATCCTGTCTTACGGCACGCTGTCGCGCGGCGACGTGCTGCAATCGAAAGCCGTGCAGGCGATCGCGCCGGACGTCGGCAGCGTCTTCTGGTGGCCGGCGCGCGCCGTGCTTGGCGACGTGACGGCGCTCGCCGCGTTGCTCGCCGTGAGCTTTATCTTGCTCGCCGCCGTCATCGCTTTGGTCGCGCCGCGCTTCGGCGATTACGCCATGGCGGCGAGCGGCGCCGACGCGTCACCGGCGAGCCGCGCGCGGCGCGGCCATGGCTTTCGCGTCACCTCGCCGCAAGCGGCGCTCCGCCGCAAGGAGTGGCTGCTGCTTCGCCGCGATCCCTGGCTCGCCTCGCAAACGCTGATGCAGATGCTTTATCTGTTGCCGCCGGCGATTTTGCTGTGGCGGAGCTTCGAGGACGGCGGCGGCGCGCTCAATCTCCTGGTGCCGGTTCTGGTGATGGCGGCGGGCCAGCTTGCCGGCGGCCTCGCCTGGCTCACCATCTCCGGCGAGGACGCGCCCGATCTGGTGGCGACGGCGCCGGTGCGCCCGCGCGCCGTGCTGCGCGCCAAGATCGAAGCCGTGCTCGTGATCATCGCCGTCGTCTTCGCGCCGCTCGTCGCCGTGATTGCGGTCGCTTCGCCGTGGCATGCGGCGATCACCTTCGCCGGCATCGTCATCGCCGCGGCGTCGGCGACCTCGATCCAGCTCTGGTTCCGGACGCAAGCGAAACGCAGCCAGTTCCGCCGCCGGCAAATCTCTTCGCGCGTCGCGACGTTCGCCGAGGCGTTTTCGTCGATCGGCTGGGCCGCCACCGCCGCGGTCGCCGCGCTCAGTCTGCCGTTGGCGATTCCGCCCGGCCTGATCGCGCTCGCCGTGCTCGGCGGCGCCCGGATTTTGGCGCCGCGGCACAACTAATCCGCCCCCGCACGCAGTGCGGGGGAGGGGGACCATGCGAAGCATGGTGGAGGGGGCTGGCTTGCTCGTAGCGAGGCCGATACTTGCCCCTACCGGCGCGC
Source organism: uncultured Alphaproteobacteria bacterium (assembly GCA_963804405.1). GTDB lineage: Bacteria > Pseudomonadota > Alphaproteobacteria > Rhizobiales > Xanthobacteraceae > BOG-931. The sequence goes on from CAWDQG010000049.1 coordinate 39,712, forward strand.
TTTGCGCGCGACCTCCCCCGACGCGGGTGCGGAAGAATGCCGCTCCCCGCTGCGCGGGGCGGGATGCGACTACCTTAGCGCCACCAACAAAATCGCGATCTCGCTGACCTGCTCGACGGCGCCAAGAACGTCGCCGGTCTGGCCGCCGATCTGCCGCAGCGCGAGCCACGCCACGAGCGCGACCACGATCGCCACCACGATCACGGCGACGATGGCGTGCGCCGGGCCGAGACAGAACAGCACGATGAGAAAGCCGATCGCCGCGGCAAGCCCGGCGCGCCGCCGCCGACGGCTGGCCGGCGGTGAACGACAGTCCGTCGCTGCGCGCCGGCGGCACAAAGAACATCACCGCCGCCATCGCCGCGCGCCCGCCGGAGTGCGCCGCGATCAGCGCCGCCGCAACGAGGCCGGTCTCGGTGAGGCTCGCGATGGCGTCGGCGCGGATCAGCAACGAGATGGCGAGCGCGCAGACGCCGTAGGTGCCGATCCGGCTGTCGCGCATGATCGCGAGCTTCCTCTCGCGCGTGTCGCCGCCGCCGAAGCCGTCGGCGGTGTCGGCGAGCCCGTCCTCATGCAGGCAGCCGGTGACGAGGAGCGTCGCGGCGATCGCCAGCACCGCCGCCGGCCAGGGAAACAGCACCAGAGCGTGCGCGATCGCATAGACCAATGCGGCGATCAGCCCGACCACGAAGCCCGCCAGCGGAAACGCCCAGGCGCCGCGCGCCACCGCGCCGTCTTCGGGCGCATGCCGCGGCAGCGGCAGCCGCGTCAGGAACACGACGGCGGCGGAGAGCTCGCCGGCGCGCTTCGCGAACCACGGCGCCCATTCGTCCCATGCCGGAGTCTCCATGGTCTTCACCCCAGTCCTCGGCGGTTACGTATTACACTAGCACCTCTCCCCGCCCGGGGAGAGGCCGGCGCGCGCAGCGCGCCGCGAGAGGGAAGAATCGCCGAGAAACGCTCCCCTCTCCCGCCGCGCGTTCGCACGGCGTCCTCTCCCCAAAGGGGACTGTTGCAGAAGGGAGCATTTCGTAAATCGCTTGTCTTCGAGGATTCGAGGTGAGCGATGAGCGGCGGATTGGGCTTTGGCGACTTGGCGGCAGAACGGCTGCGGCGGGAGACGGACTTGGACCGGATTTTGGTGCTGCTGAACTGGGGACCTTTGACCTATCGGCTTGAGAAGCATTGCCGCAAGCAGGACGGTCGCCCGCCGTTCCCGCCGGTGGTGATGTTCCGAGCCCTGCTGCTGGCGCAGTGGTACGGACTTTCGGATCGCGAGCTGGAAGAGGCGTTGTGCGATCGGCTGTCGTTTCGGCGGTTTGTCGGTCTTCGGATGGAAGAAGCGACCCCCGACCACACGACATTGTGCCGGTTTCGCGAACGGCTGAACGAGGCGGGGCTGACGGTCAAATTGCTGGCGCTGGTGAATGCTCAGATCGAGGACAAAGGACTGATGCTCAAGCGCGGCACGCTGATCGATGCGACGGTTGTCGAGGCGGCGGCGGCGCGGCCCGGCCCGTCCGATGATCCGACCGAGCGCGTCGATCCCGACGCTGCTTTCCTCAAGCGGGAGGGCAAGCCCGGAACCAGCTACGGCTACAAAGGACATGTTGCCGTAGACCAAAACTCGCTGTTGGTGCGCACCGCCAAGCTGACGCCTGCCAATGTGGCCGAGACCGTCGTGGCCGACGAACTGATCCTCGCCAACAGCGACGGCGGCGCGATCTACGCCGACAAGGCTTACGACACCCATGCGCGCCGCGCACTGCTGGCATCGCTCCACCTCAAAGACGGCATCATGCAGCGGGCCAATAAACATCATGCTCTCGCCCGAGCAGAGACGGCGCAATGCCGCGCTCTCCAAAATCCGCTGCCGCGTCGAGACGGTCTTTGCGGTCCTCAAACAGAGCTACGGCTACCGCCGAACGCGCTATGTCGGTCTCGTGCGCAATCAACTTCAAATGACCCTGCTCGTGATCTGCTTCAACCTGCGGCGCATGCTCGTCTTGAGTTCGCACACTCGAAAACTGTCCAGCGCATGACCTCAGCGCTTCGTACCCCCGAAAACTCAGCATTACCGAACCAAGATGGTCCAGGCAGAACGGCAACCAGCGCTTCCGAGCTCTCCTAACCGCCCTTTCGCAACAGTCCCCAAAGGGGCGAGGGAAGTTTGGCCCTCTCTCTGAGAGTTTGCTAGAAGCAGGCCTGCCACAGCGAAATCCGTCGAGATTCAAATGCCCAACCTCACCTCCTTCGCCGAGCTCCGCGCCATCTGCCTCGACCTGCCGAGCGGCCATCCGGCCGCCAGCGCGGCGTTGCCCAGCGCGAGGACAGGCTGACCAAGCCGCCACGAAGCCTCGGCCGGCTCGAGGAGCTCGCCGCCTTCCTGGCGCACTGGCAGGGCCACGCGCCGCCGCGGCTCGACCGCATCGAGGTGCTGGTGTTTGCCGGCAATCACGGCGTCACGGCGCAGGGCGTTTCCGCCTATCCCGCCGAGGTCACGGTGCAGATGGTGGCGAATTTTTCCGCAGGCGGCGCCGCCATCAACCAGCTTGCCCGCACCGCCGGCGCAGCGCTCCGCGTCATTCCGCTCGAGCTCGACGAGCCGACCGCGGACTTCACGGAAAGCGCGGCGATGAGCGAAGAGGAATTCCTCGCCGCGGTCGACGGCCGGCTACGACGCGGTGTCGCCGCGGCAGCGATCTGATCTGTCTCGGCGAAATGGGCATCGGCAACACCACGGCGGCCGCGGCGATCGCGGCTGCGCTGTTCGGCGGCGGCGGCGCGCGCTGGGCCGGCCGCGGCACCGGCATCGACGACGGCGGGCTCGCTCGCAAGCGCGCCGCCATCGACCGCGCGCTCGACCGTCACGCCGGCATCGCTGACGATCCGCTCCGCATCGCCGCGGCGTTCGGCGGCCGCGAGCTGGCCGCCATTCTCGGCGCGGCGCTTGGCGGCGCGCCGCCACAACATCCCGGTGCTGCTCGACGGCTTTGTCTGCACCGCCGCCGTGGCGCCGCTCTACAAGCTCCGCACCGATACGCTGGCGCATGCGCTCGCCGGCCACGTCTCCGCCGAAGCCGGCCACCGCATGCTGCTCGACGAATTGGAGCTCAAGCCGCTGCTCGATCTCAACATGCGGCTCGGCGAAGCCTCCGGCGCCGCCGCGGCGTTGCTGATGCTGCGCGCCGCGCTCGCCTGCCACACCGGCATGGCGACGTTCGCCGAGGCCGGCGTGTCCGATAAGCCGGCGGATGAAGCCGCGGAGCCGAAGGCGGCGGGGTAGGATGTTAATTCGATCGTCCTGCGATCACAGTCCAGATGGAAGGTCGAGTGTCCTGCGTTCCCGTGTGTACGCGGGTCCAACCACGTACCTTTCTTGCTCCAGGGCTCGGATTCATCATCGACGTTGTGAAGATAATCTGGTGAGAAGCCGAAATTTGTTCTGAAGTTGAAACGATCAATTCCTGAAAGTTATGACTGCGAATTTGCTCCATTCCTTTGTCTTCCACGTTGTCGAGAAGCACAAATCGCGGATGATAAAAGCGTTCATCTCTGGCCCCCGCCGCGAACAGAGACAATATCGCACTATTCTTGAGGATTACGTTGCTGCTCTCTGAAAAATTCATATTGCCATCAACCAAAATTGCATCGTCTCGGAAGTTAAGCTGCAAAGATTGTGGATGCAAAAACTCTTCTTGCCGAGGTAAATCCCGTGCAAGCAGATCGCACCCGATGGATGAAATTAGCGTAAGGGACTGACGCTTACGACTGTCCCCGCTTCGCGGGGCGGGATGAAAGTGCGTGTCGCAAAAGCGCTTCGTGATGGTCGGCCGAAAATTCAGTATCTTCGGCGACGAGAGGTATTGCAATGAAAGAACCGACGACGCCGGAAGAGGTTAAGGTGCTCCACGATCTTCTTCGATCAGATCCGCAGCACTATCTGCAAATCGTGAACGGCTGGATCGCTGAAAATCCGGCCAATTCGCATGCTTACTTCGATCGCCATTTCGCCTGGATGAACTTGGGTGAACCACGGCGCGCACTTGACGATCTCAACAAGGTGATCGAGCTCAACCCGCGCCTGTTTCAGTTCTGTCACGCGGGGAAGTTTACCGCCACCTCGGGCGAATACGAAAAAGCATTAGAGGACTTTGGTCGCGCCGAGGCGATCGATCCCGCCCAATGGCAAGACGACGCTTTCGGTCTGCTGTTCCAAGCAGATTGCCATGCCCGACTAGGCAATGAGGCATCGGCACTGGCTTGTTGCGCGCGGTTGCACGAAGATTTTTGGACGCCCGGAATGAACAACACCCCGCCTGGCGGCAAAGCGGAAATCGCTGAGAAGCTGCGGCAGATCGCTGCCGACGCGCGGCGCAGGCGTACTTGAAGCGTCATTGCCGGGCTTGACCCGGCAATCCATGCGGGGCGCGGCTTCCTGGATTCGCCGCGTTGTTTGATTCGCTTCACGTCAGCATGGACCACCGGGTCAAGCCCGGTGGTGACGCGGAGGGGGCGGAATGCTGGATTGCTTCGTCGCTATCGCTCCTCGCAATGACGCGGATGCGCGTAAAATGGCGGCCAATTTCCCCTCCCCCTTGTGGGGAGGGGTAGGGGTGGGGTCGGGAGGCATGCGTCAGCGTCGAGGCCTGCATCCGCCTCGCGACCCCACCCACGCCGCCTGCGGCGTCGGCCCTCCCCACAAGGGGGAGGGTTTAGTTTCACATAAACGCCTGGATGCCGGTCTGGGCGCGGCCGAGAATCAGGGCGTGGATGTCGTGGGTGCCTTCGTAGGTGTTGACGGTTTCGAGATTGCACAGGACGCGCATGACATGGAATTCGTCGGAAATGCCGTTGCCGCCGTGCATGTCGCGGGCGAGCCGGGCGACTTCCAGCGCCTTGCCGCAATTGTTGCGCTTGAGCAGCGAGATCGCCGGCGGCGACGCCTTGCCCTGCTCGATCAGCCGCGACAGGCGCAGCACCGCGTGCAGGCCGAGCGTGATCTCGGTCTGCATGTCGGCGAGCTTTTTCTGGATCAGCTGATTGGCGGCGAGCGGCCGGCCGAACTGCTTGCGCGCCAGCACATAGTCGCGGGCGCGGTGCCAGCAGAATTCGGCGGCGCCGAGCGCGCCCCAGGCGATGCCGGCGCGCGCGACATTGAGGCAGCCGAACGGGCCGGCGAGGCCGGAGACATTCGGCAGCAAATTCTCTTCCGGCACGACGGCGCCGTCGAGCACGATCTCGCCGGTGATGGAGGCGCGCAGCGACAGCTTGCCCTCGATCTTCGGCGTCGAAAATCCCTTGGTGCCGCGCTCGACAATGAAGCCGCGGATCTTGCCGTCGAGCTTCGCCCAGACCACGGCGATGTCGGCGACCGGCGAATTGGTGATCCACGTCTTGGCGCCGGTGAGGCTAAAGCCGCCGGCGACTTTCTCGGCGCGCGTGATCATCGAGCCGGGATCGGAGCCGTGGTCGGGCTCGGTCAGGCCGAAGCAGCCGACGAATTCGCCGCTCGCGAGCTTCGGCAGATATTTGCGCCGCTGCGCCTCGCTGCCATAGGCGTAGATCGGGTGCATGACCAGCGACGACTGCACCGACATCGCCGAGCGATAGCCGGAATCGACGCGCTCGATCTCGCGCGCGATCAGCCCGTAGGCGACATAGCCGAGGCCGGCGCCGCCGTATTCCTCCGGGATGGTCGAGCCGAGGAGGCCGAGCGCGCCCATCTCGCGCACCACGGCGGGATCGTAGCTCTCCTCGCGAAACGCCTTGAGCACGCGCGGAAACAGCTTCTCCTGCGCATAGTCGCGCGCGGTGTCGCGCACCATGCGCTCTTCCTCGGTCAGTTCGCCTTCGAGATCGAGCGGATCGTCCCATTTGAACGCCGCGTCCTTGATCTGCGAAGGCTTTGCTTCGCGCTTTTCCGCAAGCTGCGCCATGGATTGCTCCTTAGTGCATTTGGTGGCGAGCTTAGAGCATTTCCGCGCCGCAGCCGGAAAAGGGGTGTCCCGGGCGCGGCGCAGCACGGAGCGGAGCGAAGTGGTGCGCCGCAGAACCGGGACCTCCGCATGACGCCGAGCGTTGGAACGATCCGGATCTAAGGATGCACCGTTTCACGGCGCATCGCGTCCGGGAAAGGCACGTTGCCGCATCGCCGGCCTTCCGCTATCTAGGGCGCGAAGCCGCCATTTTGCGCCCGTAGCTCAGCTGGATAGAGCGCTGCCCTCCGAAGGCAGAGGTCAGGGGTTCGAATCCCTTCGGGCGCGCCAATAAACTCAAACACTTGCGCACACCGCTGCGACGACAACTGACGCGTGGGTAAGCAAGGGGTAAGCGCCGTGATCCACATCTCTGCCAGGTCGCCGTGTGCATTGCAGCACGGAAAGACTTGGGATGGGTGTCTGGCCAATACCACGCTCGTTCCGGCCAACACCTATCAGAAAGGGAGGTGTGTCTGCCGGCGCCAAGGTACCAAACAAAAAATCCACAATGTTTCTCAGGAAAATCTGTGCGCATCGACCGGGCGCCGTCGAGCCAGGCACCCGCCCCGGGAGCGACCATTTTCCTACTGCGCAGGAATTTTCTTGCCTTATCCTGTTGAACGGAGGGCTTGCCGGCGGGGCTCACCGGATGAACGCCTGTTCGCCTGCCGCAACCTCATATGCCCCGCAATTGGCTTGTCGTGGCTAGACGCCGGTCGCCGCTCTTGAAATTGACATATCTTTGACGATATATACGTTCTATGATATATAAATTCCATGAGCGATAGCTGGGTCGTAGAGCTCCACAACGCTTTCGACCCGGAGTTCGAGCGACTACCGGAGGAAGTGCAGGATGCAATTTTAGAACGCAACGGGCTCCTGAGACAGTTCGGACCGCGGCTTGGCCGTCCGCATGTGGACACGCTGAAGGGCTCCAAGCACGCCAACATGAAGGAGTTGCGTTTGACGCCGCCAAGGGCGTATGGCGTGTCGCCTTCGCCTTCGATTTGAAGCGGAAGGCTATCCTCCTGGTCGCAGGCGACAAGAGCGATGGCAGTGAAAAGCACTTCTACAAGGCGCTTATCGCCAAAGCCGACAACCGCTTTGACGCGCACCTTGCCGCGCTCGCGCAGCAGGCAAAGAGCGACCAAAAAGCTAAGAGAAAGAAGGGTAAGAAACATGGCAAGAAATCTTGACGACATCATCACCAGGCTGCCGAGGGCCCGCCGCGACAAGATCGAGGCTCGTAGCTCGAAGCTCATCGAGGAGTATGAGACGCTGCAGGCGCTGCGCAAGGCGCGCAACCGCACCCAGACGCAAGTGGCAAAAGCACTTGGCATAAATCGAGCAAATGTTTCGCAACTGGAACAGCGCAGCGACATGCTTTTGTCCACGCTAAAAAAGTGCGTGGCCGCTCTTGGCGGTAAGCTCGAGCTTGTCGCAACGTTCCCCGACCGTCACCCCGTGATTCTGGCCGGGCTCTCTGAGGCCGTACCTGAGCACGCCCATGTTCAGGACCGTAAGGCGAGCGCTAGATTAGCGCGGAAAAATTCGACACGCGACGCGCCGCGGCGGAAGCACGAGCGTCGTGCCGAACACGCATCGCTTTGAACAAAAGGGCGGAGGCAGCAGGTCAGGCTGACCATTTTAAATGACCAGAGGTAGACATGGATACCATTTTGCCGACCACTCTTGTCGGAAGCTACCCACAGCCAGACTGGTTGATCGATCGCGCCAAACTCGCCGACCGCTTTCCACCGCGAGTTCGTGCCAAAGAGCTGTGGCGAATTGCGCCCGAGTGGCTAGAGCAGGCTCAAGACGATGCGACGCTCCTCGCAATTCGGGAGCAGGAGCGCGCCGGCCTCGACATTATTACTGATGGCGAAACGCGCCGTGAGAGCTACTCGAACCGCTTTGCGACGGCATTGGACGGCGTTGATATCGACAACCCCGGCACGGCGCTGGACCGCAGCGGACACCCCAATCCGGTGCCGCGTGTTGTCGGCAGGATCCGGAGGCGCCATCCGATCCAGGTCCGCGATGTGACATTCTTGCGCGCCAACACAGACCACAGGATCAAGATCACCGTGCCCGGTGCCTTTACGATGGCACAGCAGGCGCAGAACGACTTCTACAAGGACGACGTAGAGCTTGCCATGGACTACGCGACGGCGGTCAACGAAGAGATTAAGGATCTATTCGCTGCCGGTGCAGACGTGGTTCAGATAGACGAGCCGTACTTGCAAGCACGCCCGGACAAGGCAAAACAATATGGCGTACAGGTATTGAACCACGCGCTCAAAGAAATCACCGGAACAACTGCGGTGCACATATGCTTCGGATACGCGGCAATAATACACCAAAGACCTTCGGCTTATTCGTTTCTACCCGAACTCGCAGCAGCCGATGTGCAGCAGATATCGATCGAAACTGCACAAGCGCACCTCGACTGCGAGGTGCTCGCGGGGTTGTCATCAAAGACTATCCTTCTCGGGGTCTTGGATCTCGCGGACATGACGGTGGAGACACCGATGATCGTGGCCGACCGCATTCGGCGCGCGCTCCCGTATGTCGATGCAAATAAGATCGTCGTAGCGCCCGACTGCGGTCTTAAGTATCTGCCGCGTGAGGTCGCGTTCCGAAAAATGCGGGCAATGGTGGAGGGTGTGCTGGTCGTTCGCAGTGAACTGAGCTGAGGCAGTCGGACAGGCTAATGAACTCGGCCGGCACGAAAAATAAAAACTACGCCTGGTGTATCTGCCGGCGTCAAAGGATACCAAACAAAGAATTCAGGACTGAAATGTTTTTTTCAGAAAATCTACGCGCATCGACCGGGCATCAAAACGCCTAGACCCCCCCCGGGGAGTGACCATTTTCGAAATGCCCGGCATTTTTGCTGCCGCAAATGCTTAGGTACCCGAATTCGGCTAGAACAAACGGAATGCATCATGCCTATTGATCCGCTTTAATTGGTCTGTCTCGGATTGGAAGAGGTGAAAGGCATTGGTGCTGGAAGTTCCCCTCCCGGAACGGGTCTGTCGCAAATATATTTGCTTGATGATTGAAGAAGACCTCACTGCATTGCGCGCCGCGGTACAGACGCTGGAGCATCCGGGTTTGGCCGTTCGCCTTGCCGAAATCGCGGGTAAGCCTATCGAGCTAGTTGGCAGGGCACTGCCCGTGACAGCATCCAAAGCAGTTACTGCAGCCACGACCAAAGCGCTTAACGCCGCCTTGGTGATGGCATTCCGCACCATGCAGAACGAACCCAAGGCCGCCTCAGGGCTGCTGCACAAGGCGCTGGCGGCGACGTCGGGAGCCGTCGGCGGCAGCTTCGGTTTGGCTGGACTGCCGATAGAGCTTCCGATCTCGACCCTCATCATGCTCCGATCGATCGGCGATGTTGCGCGAAGCGAGGGCGAAGACCTGACGAGTCCGGAGACGGCACTGGCTTGCTTGCAGGTTTTCGCCTTGGGCGGGCTCAAAGGCGGGGCAGACGCAGCGAATAGCGGCTACTTCGCGGTGCGTGGGTTGCTGGCCAAGTCAGTTGGCGAGGCTGCGCGCTTCATCGCCGAACGTGGCGGAGTGGCTGAAGGTGCGCCGGTGCTGGTGCGGTTGATCGCGCAGATCGCATCACGCTTCGGCGTCGTCGTCACGCAGAAGCTCGCTGCACAAGCCGTACCGCTTATTGGCGCGCTCGGCGGCGCAGCCGTGAACTATGCGTTCATCGACCATTTTCAGGAAGTGGCGCGAGCGCATTTTGTCGTGCGCCGATTGGAGCGGCGCTACGGCAAAGATGCTGTGCGTGCGGCCTACGCACGGCTTTCAGGCGAAACACTAGCCGCCTAAATCGTTGGAACGCCGGTCGTGCATCGATCGTCGTCGCAATTCGAACATCGGCCTAGTGTCGCCAGATGACTAGCTTTGGTCGTAAGCTAGTGGGCATATTGTTTGCAGCGCTCGGCCGCGGGTGGCTGTCCTACTATGTTTCGAGTGCGGTGCTGCAACCAGCATCGTGGCAGGGTAGTCTGCTTGTTAGCAGCTTTGGTCGTATTCCACTGTTTGTCGGATTTTTGTGATGTCGCGGAATTGACTATTGACTTTTTCTGCGCGCGACCGATGCATGGCTGATAATCAAAACGGCATTCTTAATCGCTCTGATCATAAGCGCGCGACCTATCCGCGCTTCGTGCTCGTCAGCGAAACCGAATGTGGTGATTGGTTCGTCAAACTCGTTGCAAATCCTGAACTCGGCAAAGCCGCCTTCGGCTGGGTTCACTTCCACCGGTGCAAGTCGGTATCCCATCTTGCGGCTCCCAGAAGTGTCGATTTCAGCGATCAAATTTGACGACGTGATCAGAGGGTCGGCGCGCGCATTTCGTCTCGCGCCTCCATTCGAGCCAGGCACCGACCCCGGGGGTGACCACTTATCCATCGGACGGAGCGCTCACGCGGACCGGGTGGGGATCTTCGCGGGAAGTAGGCACAGGTATCGCCGGTGCGTTTGGCATGCGCGTATGCTGGCGAAGCTTGATTTGATCAGATCCGGACGGCCTGGGCAGACAGCGATCAAATCGCTGCCTTGTAATCGCGGCGCGCTTCTATGATCGGTCACCCGGAGACTTCCGGGCGGTTAGCCCTTGCTCGTCGGATCAGCTCTTTCGGTCTTTTCAATCAGTTGTTCGAGTTTTGCCGGGGTCGGCGGCGCTTCCGCTCCAGCTTCTGTGTGGCTGTGACCTTCCATCATTCGCGGAGCATGCCTCGAATGCTTCCACAAGTTCGTCGACCAAAGCATTATCCCAACTCAACTTCTTCAGCGCGGTGACCATGACACGGTCGGTCCAGCGCCTTACCACCTCTTTGAAAAGGTATTGAGAAACGATTTCTTCGATTGTCCTCCTTAGCTGAGCGGCGCCATTGCGACATAGTCGTTCCTGCTCGGAACCAGTCGCGACCTTGGCCTTCGCTAGCAAATCCTCGGCAAAGTTCGTGTTTCGATACTGTTGGAGTTGTCGTTGGTGCATCGTTCATGCTGACCTTGCCGGGAAGATCGTCCTCCCCCGACCGTTGCATCCAATGCGTGGTGAGCAATTCGCCGGCCCTTTCTGCGGCTCGGCAAGCCACCCACCCCCAGGGGCGACCAATCGAAAGTCCCCGACAATGTTCTGCCCGCAAATTGCAGATGCCCCGCAATAGCGTTGTCGCTCGGAATAGGCACCCTACCCGGGGGATGACCATTTTGATTTTTCGCAGCAAATTTTTTGCTTTCTTCCTGCTAGATCGAGGTGGGGAGTCAAAAATTGTCGTTGCTGCTTCTCATTGCAATCACACCTCATCCAAAATACCGATGCCCCGCAATCGGCTTGTCGTGGCTCGACATGAATCCTTTTAAGGCTCGCACCACTTTCTACCGGCTCGGCATTATAAATGCCGTTAGCGCGTGTGGCGATCATCCTTCTATTTCGCCGTCGATGAAAATTGAGGAATGAGGGCTCGCAACTCTGAAGCTGCTCCCATAGAGAGATCGATCACGGACAGCCCGATGGGACAGCAGCAATGTCAAAGTGCAGCAAAATCTGTGAAGCTTGGGCTCGCGGTGATCGCATAGGAGCGCTGCGCATTGCTCGCTCGCTTCTTTGATCGGTCCACGGATACTCAGATTTTCAAGCGCGGTATGGATGCACATAACCATCTCGAACTTGGCCCCACCCCCGGGTCGACCATTTTGAAAAATCCAGTCACTCTTTGCATTTCAAAAATTCCAACGTGCCGAAAATCGGCCTGTCGTCGGTCGACGTGGATCTTTTCAAACACAAATAATACTATGGCCAGCCCTGAATGTCTGCGGTATTTTTTACGCCGGGTGTGGATTAGACTCGGCTCGCCATGACCGGCGACAAATCTTTTGAGCTGGATTTCTATATTTGCGCCAACCGGAATAGTCCGGCAGTGCAAGAAATCAAAAAGACTTTGCGCGAAGCTGGCTATTCCGTTTATCTGCCGCCGACCGAGGTTGAACCGGAACTAGACCGTATTGCGGAGGAGCGGTTTAAGACGATCGCTCTTGTTCTAACAGGTGACAGCGAGCAGACGCGCATTGATCTGGAGGAGCTGCTTAGGATCCTTTCGATCCGCGACGACGCGCCTGAAGTAATAATTTTTCAGTTCGAAAGAAATGAGTTCGCGGCTCTGATTGACGCGAAGTTCATTGTTGATCTCGTGGGCTTGCATAATTCAAAGGATCGAAAAGTTCGCGTCCTCGCTGCATTGGAAAGGGACGCCCCGAGCGTCGATGCATTTGAGGATGAATTATACTCTGCGCCCGATTTACGTCTCGACAATTTGTCTGCGGTCGATTCAGCTTTGAGGTCGGAAAAAACGCGGGCCTCTTCGGAAAAAAAAGTTCTAAATCCACTTGAGGCCGCATTAAGCGCCCCCAGTGCGGCGCAACAGCGGTGTACCACTAGATTCGCTTGAAACAGTCCGTGCGCAAAGGCCCAGTACAGAGGAAATCGTTGAGTTTGGAGTAAGTCATCCAACAAGCGTTGCCATAGGTATCTCGTTTATTGTCGATGTACTGATTTATTGTCAGCCCGACCGAGCGCGAGCGTTGGAGCGCGCCGCCGAACTCAGACCGGAGAACGATCGCCTAAGTTCGGCTGGCGCTGTTCCCGTCGCACGTGGCACAAAACTAAATATATCTCTCCGAGATTCCATGGGATACCGAGCCGAAAAGTCAAATTGTCTATTGGAGCGGAGCGATCACTAACGTCTCATTTCGGGTGCTGCCAACCCATTTGATGCCTGCCCCCGTATATGGAACATGCAAAGTTGCAGTCGGCGGGTTGACGATCGGGCAAGTATTCTTTCGGCTTGAAATAGAGCGGTAGTGATGATCAACGAACGTTCTCACGGGCGCGAGTCATAAAGAGTGCCTTCGCCTCTTATACTAGCAAGGATCGCCGACGGGTGCTCGCTCGCGTTCAAGGAATTGAAAAGCTAGGTGTAAGCGTTTTTATGGATACCCATGGGCTCAGGTCGAATGACCAATATAAGAAGCGAATTTTTGAGGCTATTGATTCGGCCGATATTTTTTACCTGTTCTGGTCGCGCCATGCTACGCGATCAAATTGGGTCGATCAGGAATGGCGTTACGGTTACAAGCAAAAGGGGCTTGCCTTCATAGATCCTGTCCCGCTCGTCGATCCGCGTAAAGCCCCCCCGCCGCCTGAGCTGGCAGAGCACAAGCATTTCAATGATTGGACGCTTATTTATTCTGAATATGAAAAGTCGATCGGTCGCTGGGCCAGGATCCGCTCTTGGCTAGCCGGTTAGTCATGAGACCTGCGGCACTGCAGAAACACGATTGCGGGCCACCTGGTCGTGTCAACAACGGAAAACCCAACAGTTGCCCGGGCCGAAAATGGGGAGCTCAGCTCTTCTTGGCTCCCATCCATTGCAAACCCGTGCCCGGTATAATGTGCTCCGACACCGTCTTCTAACGGACTTGGCCCTTTTGAGGTACTTCGATACTCGGTCAGTGTTGGCCCAATTGGCAGGCGGCGTGAAGTGCTCCTCCATGTTTCGATAGCCCGGATGAAGCAACATCGACCCGGACTGCCTCACCTGTCCGGTCATCCTTCCAATTGAATAGAAAGACTTCTAGCTGGTTTGGGCAATGTGCCAAGACTACTATTTCATTTTTGTCGGAGGATAAGGACACAGTGCCAAACTGGCATCCATGGTCAGAATATTTGAAGTCATTCGGTGGACTTCCCTTTGAGATCAAATCGAATGTTTTGTCGTCTTTAATGAGCAAGTGAAAGCCCGCATCAATTCCGTCTTTTTGCCAACCCACATCTGCCTGCGTCGCCACGCCTCCCTCCATGTAGTAGGTGTGGCCTGAGGACGGTCCGCACGTCATGAAAACGAAGTCCGCCCACGCGGGACCACTACAGAGCAGTATCGCAGCTAATAGTCCGATTGCAGTATTCGCAAACCTGGTCATCATGAAACTCCCCCGCAATACCAATGCCCGAAAATCCGCTTTCGTGGCTTGTCGTTGGCGTTCGCTTGGCAGGCACCGATCTCTAACTGTCCGCCTATAAAACGCCTGTCCGACTCACGACAAGGGCAGACAACGACGTAGGCCCTGAGATTTTTTCACGTCGGATCGGACTTGCCTGGATCAGTCCGGTAAAGCTCCGTCTCAAATTCTTTTCGGAAAATGTCAACGGCGCGTTCCAGATTCGGATCTGCTCGGTAACCCGATTTCGCGAGTTCAGTGCGAACCATCCCGACCGCGCGTTCCAAATCGCCCTCGAAAAAGGCTTTAGCCAGATTCGGGGCACTTTGCTCCACAGGCAAGTGTTTAGGCACGTCGGCTTCCCCCGGGGCAGACGGCGAAAACTCCAAGTCTTGCCCGCTCGCAGCGCTTTTCTGACGGCTATCCTCATCAAGTTCGGATAACGGCGGCTGCTCGGCTTTGTTCTGGTCAATCCACGGCAGGCTCCGCTTTTCTTCGATACCAGGGACCATATCGCCGTCCTGAGTGTGCATCGCCCAGGAACGTATGCTGATACGACGACGCCTGTGCTATTCGCGTCCGGCCTACTCTCAAAGTGTTCTTGAGCGCTGTCGCCGGGCGGTTCGAAAAGGGCGTCACCTCAGCTTTGCCCTGGCCAGACAACAACTCGCCCGGCGTGTCGCTGATGTTGTTGAGTTCGTCGCCAGACACAGCATGTGCGAAACTGTTGCCTGCTCCAAGCGGACCGAGACGCGCCGCATGACGGTCGCTGTGGTCATCCGATTTTGACTCTGGGTTTGCTCCGGCTTCTTGGTCCCGTCCCGACACTGACGTGCTGGAAGTTTCTTTGATGCTGCTCAGTTCGTCCTCAGATTCAAATTCTCCCCACTCTACCATCGCTCCATGACTTTTTGGATAAGGCTCGCTGAGATCGCGCTCCCCGGGAGCGTTGTCGTCAGATCTCGCATCGAGATCCACTCCCTCTTGTTCTCCCTTTTCGGAAAATGTCGGGCTTGGCGTTTCGTTGATACCGTTTGTTTGGTTACCCGATTCAACCTCTCCGAAACTGGTGCCCCGGTCCTCCTGACCGACGTCATGGTCATCGGAGTTCTGAAGAAAATGTCGTTCCTTCTTCGTCCTGTTCAAACGACGCCAAACCTCCATTGGTGCTGGCTAAAAGTATCCTTTTGAGCTTCGCCTTCTACGAAACCCTCGCCGGGAGCACACGGGCAACCATCGCCTGGCACTTCCTGATGAGAATCAAAGTTTGAATACAAATTCGCGACCTCATCCTGCTGAGATGGCGATGGGATTGGCGGTTCCATATTATTGTTTTGGGTTGGGTCAACGTATTCAGCGACACGTTGCATGAAGGTCTCCACCACCCCAAGGACGTGGGAATCACTTGAGGGGGGCTTGCTTTCAGCGCGCTCATCAGGACTGTTAGCATAAGCCTTTGGTGATGGCGTTCTCTCTGCGGCTTCATCGCGTTCCGCCAAAGGCGGGCTTGGCGACCGTGGTTGCCTCGGCTGCGTTTCCTCGTGCTGCAGAAGCCGCCCTGAGATAGGTGTTTCGATATTTTCCCGAATTGGAAAATCGTGCTCGGCGGCACGTCGGCCAGAAACCTCGTTCACAACCGAGCCGCTCGGTACCGACTGTGCCCTCGGCTGAATGCTCTCCAGATGAGGCTCTTGCTCAGCTGCAGCGCGGCTTGGCATTTGATAGACGCTGGCTGAAACAACTGTCTCGGCCCCATCGTGTCCAACGAGCTCGGCCGCAACAGTCCAACTCGAAGAATTCGAGATAAGCTTTTGCTCTGTGGCCTCCTGGCACGTGTAACTTGAAGATACTTCGATCGGAGACTCAATCGCTTTGTCTGGTGGCGAGCTTTTCGTTTCTGGAACGGCACCCGGTGGCGCGGTGCGCTCATCCAGCTGTTGCTCGCCAGCCTCACGCATCTACCGATGCTGAGATTATTCACGTAATCCCCTGGGCTTTGCGGGGGAGTGACCTCGTGAGTTTTTGGAAACATTTCATCGGCCGACTTCGATAAACCCGCGAACTTGCTGTCGAAGGTCACGTAACCAACAACACCGCCATCGAGTAGATCGTAAAGAAGTCCTGTGTTTGGATTGTAATCGGCGCGGCGTCTGCCTAACAAATCGAAAGCTTCACAGCCTTCAATGTATCCGAGGATTTTGTTGTCCCGTTTGGCGCTACAGATCGCGATGCGTTCTGCCATGGCCGACTCCGACGGCATTCGTTGGAACCCTGCGCGAATTTAGGCTAGACGTGACGGGTCGTCACCAGGAGGAGACGAATTTTTTACACCGTCGAACACCTGGCGAAATAACGTCTGCGGCATTCTAGTGGCCTTTTTTCCACGTCGCCCAATTGGCGCCGCGGCCGCGCTCGGCAGGGTCGAACTTCTCGCCGCCAAATCTCTCCATGAACTTTTGCGCGTCCACTTGCTCCTTGAAGCAATAGACGTGAAACCACTGGCTGTCGTGGTATAGCGCATGCCCTCGCGAGCAGAGCGTAAGGTCTCGACAGAACTCGTATATCTCGTTGTACCCGTCGCGCTCGCAGAGCCGCGCCGGTAGCACGACCTGGTGCGGCCAGTCGTGATCAATTGACGCCGCCGACAGTTCGCCTTTGCGTCGCATGCCCGAACCGCCGCCTGAATGCCGTTGCGTCTGCCAGCGTGCGAAAACAGTAGCGGACCGCGCTCGCCGGTAGATCGACGTACAAGTCCCATTCGAAGGAGCGCTCATTGAGCCACGCCAGCACTTCCATCAGGAACAAGAGTTTAAGCCACTAAGGCTAGTGTGATTTCGATTTCTGGCCACCAAGCCCCGGCGCCGCGCTCAAGAGCGGACAGACGACGGCCAAGGTCGGTGGCGCAAAGATCCTGTAGGGTGCGGGTAGAAATATCCTCTTTGAGCGCAAACGAGGATTTCTCCCCTACCCGCACCCAGCGATTGTGCTGTCATGCGCGGCGGGTGACTTAGCGGCCGCGTACCAGGCGGCCGCTAGAGGAGCCTTGACCAAAAAGACTACATTGCAGGCAAGAAAGAGGGAAAAACTTCGGGACGCGGTGGTCTTAGGTTAGGATTGGTCGCTCGACGCGAGCATGGCAATGGAGGACACGTCGTGACGCTCTCTCGCCGCGTTCTGCTCGGAACCGTGGCGGCTGCCACCGTTTTGCCGGCCTCCCGCGGCCGGGCGCAGCAGGCGCCGATTCGCATCGGCGTGCTCAACGACCAGAGCGGCCTCTATCGCGACTTTGGCGGCCCGACCTCGGTGCTCGCGGCGCGCATGGCGGCCGAGGATTTCGGCGGGAGCGTGTTCGGCCGCCCGATCGAGGTGATCGACGCTGATCATCAGAACAAGGCCGACCTCGCCTCGGCGATCGCGCGCGGTTGGTTCGACCGCCAGGGCGTCACCGCGATCGCCGATCTCACCAATTCCGCGGTCGCGCTCGCCGTGCAGCAGCTTGCGCGCGAACGCGGCAAGATCACACTGCTGACGGGGCCCGCGACCACGAAGCTGACCAACGAGGAATGTTCGCCCACCGGCTTTCACTGGGTGTTCGACACTTACTCGCAGGCCACCGGCACCGCCAAGGCGATGCTGGCAGAGGGCGGAAAGACCTGGTTCCTGCTGGTGGCCGACTACGCGTTCGGGCACCAATTGGCGCACGACCTGCGGGCCGTCATCTCCGCGGGCGGCGGCCAGGTTGTCGGCGAGGTGCTGCACCCGCTCTCCACCCCCGATTTCGCGAGCTTCCTGTTGCAGGCGCAGACTTCAAAGGCGCAGGTGATCGGGCTCGCCAATGGCGGGGACGACACCATCAACGCCATAAAGCAGGCAGCGGAGTTCGGCATCACCCGCGGCGGCCAGAAGCTCGCGGGACTGGTGATCGTCATCAGCATCGTCCATGGGCTCGGGCTCGAAATCGCACGCGGGCCTCGTGTTCACCGAGAGCTTCTACTGGGACATGAACGAGGCGACGCGCGCTTGGTCGAAGCGCTTTTTCGCGCGGGCGGGGCGGATGCCCGGCATGGTACAGGCCGGGACCTATTCCTCGGTCATGCACTATCTGAAGTCGATGCAGGCGGCCGGGACCACCGAGGGTGCCGCGGTTGCGGCGCAGATGCACGCCCTGCCGGTGGACGACTTCTTTGCCAAGGGCCGGGTGCGCGAGGACGGCCGCCTGCTCCACGATTTCTTCCTGGCGGAGGTGAAGGCGCCGAGCGAGTCTACTGCGCCGTGGGACTACTACAAAATCCGTCGCATCATCCCGGCGCAGGAGGCGGCCCAGCCGCTCGCGCAATCGAAGTGCGCGCTCGTCAGGCTCTAACGCTCCACGCCACGAGGTCGCTCGGCGATCATTGGCTTAAGTCCAAAGATCGAGGGGCGCTGGTTCGTCGATCCGGTGCGACGACTATTGTGGCGCGGTGGCCAAGGTTGGCCTTAATTGCGGACACGTTCTAGGAGGGCAAACTAATTCTCTCAGTGGCGGGCTCAATCTTGATGCCGCGGAAAAGGGTTTCGCCATTCTGACGGTGGCTTCTGGGCCGCGCCCTGTCGAAATCCTTAAAGCTCTATTCCTTCGTCATTCCTGCGAAGCCGATCATTTGCGCTTTGTCTTTTTCTTTGGATTTCGAGTTGCCGCGAGACCTAGACGGTCCAAAACGTCGGCGAAGCGCTTTCGTTTGACCTTCAAACGAACTCGTTTGTTCAATTTGGTCAATACGTCAGCCGGGACCAGAACGCGCCCGGAGTGAACGGAATTGAGGAATCTTGCCGCGTCAAGAAGGGGAAGCCCAGATATCGATACGTCAACGTACGCGTTTAACCCGAGCGTCAGGCCCCCACCAAACGCAGCTCCGTAACAATGACATTCACATTGATCGGGGGAGTCGCTAATGGCAATGCATCCGCAGCCCTTATTTCCTCCGCATTCGCAGCTGCAATTCCCAGCACCGCAGTTGGACATTGTTTGCTCCTGATTTTTGCAACGCATTCCAACCTTTTCGATCCGAAAGGGTCACGATTCGAAGCATGAAATACGTTGCGACGGCCTTAACGCGCCTCCAACAAATGAAACTGCTCATCGGATTGCGCGAGGAATAGCGTAGGGATGGAAAACGGGTCGAAGTGCATTCAATCAAAGAGCGTTGAAGGCTTAAGGCGTCGTTTCAGCGGCAGCGCGCGAATTGGGCTATCCACTCAAAGACTCTGAAGAGCCCCGAGTCGAACTTAGCCGCCTAACTCGACTTAGGTACGTCGACCATGGTGCGCGACTTAGCTTCGCTGTCATAAACGGAGACTTGGAGAACTGGAAAACGGGACTTGATTTCCAATGCGGCAGACCGCGCAGCATCAGAAGTTTTGAATGAGCGCTTTGTCTGCCTGTCTATCTGCAGCTGATAGCGTCCGGTGTCCGGTTGCTGATGTTGGAGGCCCTCTTCCTCGGTCTGTTCCGCTTTGGTAACCTTCTTTGCCGGCATTCTGATTTGGCGCTGAGGCACAAGCCGCTCCTTTTGGCTGCGCATAACTGCTGGGAATCCCATGGCGTCGCTACCTGTCTAAACGGGCCGGTCAACTAACTCAGCATGCCGGAGCGCTATTCGACGTGGCCCGTCCACACCCATAACCTCAGACCAGTCGATTCTCAGGTCCGTCTTTCGTAGCTCGGCCACCTTCGCGGTGTAGCGACGAGCGAATTCCGACACCATTGGACCGACCGCGGCAATCCAATTTGGATCGCTAGGTTTGCTGAGTGGCCGTTCAGTCAGAACAATTGCGCAGCTCTTAGGTGGCTGGACGTGTAGCCCCAATTCTTCCAACACCGCTCGGGCGTTTCTCATAGGATGATCTGTCGGGCTAAGGCCTTGGTGATCGCGCCCATCTGATCGCGGCTACTGGCTATAGCGGCAAACACAAGGTATCGCCGAATAGTAATCGGGGTCTTAATTGGGCCGGGCGCCACTAGCTCGGTTACCGTGCGATGCCCGCTACAGGCGGCCAGCCGTACAAGCCTGAACTCCGTCGCGGGGCAACTCAACGCCTTGGAAGGTCCCCACTGCTGACGGCGGAACTGGATTACGGCCTATCGGAAATATACGATGCCCACTAAGGCCATCTAGGGGGGTGTCGCGGACTTGCAGGAACAGACATCTCGCGGACACTCCCCGCATGTCGCTGATTGACCTTCGACGATCCCGCCCCCCAGGGGCGACCATTTGCGAAATGCGCCGGCGTTTTTTGATACCGCAAATCTCAGGTACCTGCACTCGGCTTCGGCGTAGGCCCCCGCCCCGAGGTCGACCATTTTGACAACTCCAGACACTCTTTGCGTTTCAAAACCAATGTGCCGACAATCGCCTTGTCGTGGCTCGACATGAGTCTTTTGTTAACTCGCACCATCCCTAGCTGTTCAGCAGCAAAACTCATGTCGACGCACGACAGGGGCAGACAAAGGGCATTAACATGCCGCACCAATTCTTCCAAAACGGCTCGGGCGTGTCTCATGGGAACGGCAGTTTACGTCGTAAAGGCCATCCAGATGCGCCGCTTAGCTCGTTGCTGCAGCCATATTGCGCGGCACTTCAATCATATCTTTCGAGGCCAAGGCTCCGCAGTCAACCCCCAAAGCCCCATGCCCGCACTTTGCCCGGTACATGATCATCTAGGCGACACAGCGTGTCTAGGGCGCCGCTCTAACGGCCGTGAGCGCACGCCGGGGCGCGCGAACCGGGGCTCGGCGCACGCTTGATGCAGTCGAGTGATTGATTAGACTGCGAAAGGCACAATCACGCCATTGCGGAAGTTGTCGCCTAACGCCACCGCAGAGTCGCTTCAGCATCGCGATCGCCTTGAGCGAAAGGCCAGCGGCCATAAACTTGGGCTTATCAATAAACAAGACTGGGAAGCGCCATGTCCGACGAAGAACTTAAATCCGAACTGGAGCGCCTTCGCAACGAAAACGCAGCTCTCAAAAAGGGGGCGTCTACGGGCATCCGCATGAAGGTCAGCGAAAAGGGAGCACTCTCGATCTACGGCATGGGGCGCTTTCCGGTGACCCTGTATAAAGAACAGTGGCTGAAGCTGTTGGATATGTCGACCGACATTCGCGCGTTCATTGCCGCGAACAAGCGCGGTTGAAGACGAAGGATTAAAAATGGATGGTGTTGGGTAAATTGAGAAATCAGCGATTCAAATCATGGTCGATAGATAACCCTGCCGCCCACGTCTTGTCGTCACCGCGTATCGCTTGGTTACATTGGTGACCACATTCGAAATTGCAACGATTGTAGGCTCATATTCGGCACGGCCCCCACTCCCGGCGGTAAATTCTTTCTCGCGAACGCAATCGGGCACGCAAAGGCGAAAGCCAAAGCAAGACAGGAAGCTGACGCGTGCCTCGTTGTCCTCTTCAGACGATTTTGAGATAGGTTCTAGGCACACATTCGCCGATCTGGACAGAGAGATGGTCGTCATAGATGGCCGCGTATTTTCTGTGGGCGCGAAGCACGAATTCATCCCAGAGAGAAGGATCGAACATGGATTGGAAGGAACACGGGGTTAAGATCGTACATGCGGGAGAACTGGACATGAACACGCCACAGACGTCCGGGATGACGCGGGCGGCGGCGATCACGCATGCGCGAACGGGCGCAGAGAAACTGTGGGCGGGCACGATGGTGGTGCAACCGGATGCGAAGACGGGACCGCATCATCACGGTGAATTAGAGACGGTGCTATACGTGGTGAAGGGCCGGGTGCGAATGCGATGGGGCGATCACCTGGAACTGAGCGAAGAAGCCAGGGCGGGAGATTTTATTTATGTGCCGCCTTACGTGCCGCATCAGGAGATCAACGGAAGTCCAAGCGAGATTTGCGAGGCGGTCGTGGTGAGAAGCGGGCAAGCGCCGGTGGTCATTAATCTTGACGTGGAAACGCCGGAACCTGCGAGCGCGGGGCATCCAGGGATGCCGTTCCATCCCGGCGGCTGACACCATTGCTGAAGTTGCGACGGTAGCCATGCCCCTGCCTAAGAATATTTTGTCCCGTGATAAATCCCAGCGAGCGGTGAAGCCCCACTCCCCAACGGCGCGCTTTTTCTCGCCGAAAAAAATCTGATAAGGGCGGGCCTGCGGGGTCCGGCTTGGTTCCCGGATCATTGCAGGCAAGGTGATGGTCATAGCCAACGCCGACGCAATACTGCCGAGGTGGTTGTAACCGCCCTCGGCAGTATGGTGACCCGAGCGCCGCGGTTAAACGCATGTCGACTCATGACACGGCAGCGCGCCCGTTAATCCGAATCGGAGGCAGTGTTTCCTGCGCCGTCTCGGCGTGCCTGCTCTCCCACTCAGAGAGCACGCTCGATAGCTGGGCCAAGCTGCGAATATGAGGTTGTGGCCACGTTCCTCGGATCGCGCCATTAGCACCCCGCCTAATATATCGTCTTTCGGTCGTGATTGACTGCCTCGACAAGAGCGAGCAATTCCCCGCCGATATCATGAAGCCTGTTTGCGGTGCTGTGGATTTGCGCCGCAGTAATCTTTGCGGGCTTCCGGCGGGGCTTGGTTCGAGGTTGTAATAACCGCGCCAATGTAACCATCAGTTCTGATCGCGTCGCAATTTGCGCGACGATCGAGCCGTGTACGTAGTCATGCCGCGTTTCTGCCAAAGCTTCAATTTCATCGAGCAAGGCGAGGATGGTTTTCGAATGGGGTGATTGCGAATTTTTCAACTTCTTGCGGATTATTGAAAGCTTACCGGACAGTTGGTGCGGCAAATGCGGCTTAGCCAGAATGACAACAAGCAGATCTAAGAATAACTCCACCTCTGCCCATACCGTGACAAATCGGCCAAGCGCAGCGTAATAAGTCTCGAGCTTTCTCTCCCCCACAATCCCTCGCCAGACACTTCGCCATTGCAAAGATCATAGCGAGGCATTCCTTCGGCGACCAGCTTCAAAAATCGTGCCGCGCTCCGGTGCGGGAACTCCCACAAACTGTGTCACCAAAAGCAGTAGGGATGCCACAAGTATAGAATCTATAAGTAAATCGGTTGGTTCGCAGGAATGTGTGCATCGACTGGGCACTTTCGGCGTACGCCCCACCCCGGGGTCGACCATTTTTCCTCCGTCGCGGCAAATTTTGGCACTATTATTCAGGTGACCCGGCTGGCGGCAACGTCGAGTGAGTTTCCTGCGATGAGTTTATCGAGCGTCGATCCAAAGCGATGGTTTGGGT
>CAWDQG010000050.1:0-109369 GCA_963804405.1 uncultured Alphaproteobacteria bacterium
CGAGCAGCGCCCGCGTTGCCGCGTGTCGCATGCGGTCGATCTGCTCGTTGATCGAGGAATCCTCTCGATGTAGGTGTCGGTGCGCGGGATATAGGCTTCCGGCTGGTAGTAATCGTAATAGCTGACGAAATACTCGACCGCATTGTCGGGAAAGAAGCTCTTGAACTCGCCGTAAAGCTGCGCCGCCAGCGTCTTGTTGGGCGCCAGGATCAGGGCCGGGCGCTGGGTCTCCTCGATCACCTTCGCCATGGTGAAGGTCTTGCCCGAGCCGGTGACGCCGAGCAGCACTTGGCTGCGATCGTGGCGGCGCACGCCTTCGACCAGGTCGGCGATTGCCTGCGGCTGATCGCCCTTCGGATCAAGGTCGGATTTGATGATCAGGGGCCGGCCGCCTTCGCTCTTTTCCGGCCGCTCGGGCCATGCGGCACCCAGATTTTGTCGCTGTCGCCGTCGCGGAATTCCGGCCGGCCTTCGCGCAACAGCCTGTCGAGCGACTGCTGGCTGGCGAGACCCGCGACGGTGCCGACTTCGCCGCGGCCCGCTCGCTTCAGGCGCAGATGCGCCGGGCCCATGTCGGGCGTGATCACGCGTTGCGGGTCTTCCGCCTCAGCTCGTCTTGCTCATCGATGCCAAGGGCGCGGGCGAGGTCCGGATCGAGCTCGCCGGGCGGAACCGGCGTCTTGCCGACATAGCCTTGATGCGGCGCTTCGCCGAAGCCGCGCGTGACCGACGCGCGTGCCCGATGCGCGTTGGCGAAGTCGGCGCGGCGGTCGAAGGAATTATCGGGCGGCGGCTGGAGCCCGGAAGCTTTCTGTTCCCCTCCCCCTTGCGGGGAGGGGTTAGGGGCGGGGGTCGGGAGGCGATGTGCAGGCGAGGACGAATGCTCTTGCGCAGGCGTCACCGCCGACGACTTCTCCTCCCCACCCCCCTCCCCCACAAGGGGGGAGGAGCGGGACTCGCGTCGCGCTTGGTGCTCGATCCCGGTCTGCGAACCGACGCCGGCGCGGCCCTGGCCGATCGCGGGATTGAGCAAATCCGCCAGCGCCGGATCAAGCTGCGGCGTATCCGGGCGCGCCGCCTTGGCGCGCGTCGGCTTGGCCGGGTCCTTTTTCGAATGCTTGGCCGGATCGCGTCCTTTCGGCGCGTGCGGCCGGTCAGGGCTTTTCGCCATGGCCCCAATATGGGCCGAGTCCGCTCATGGGGAAAGTGCGGCCTGTCATTCCGGATTGCCGCAAAGCGGCAAGTCCGGAATCCATATTAGCCGGCCCATGGTTATGGTTTCCGGGCTCCCCGCGGAGCTTGTCATCGGGCCGGCCACTTCGGGCCGGACCCGTTGGCTCAGCCCCGGAATGACGACGTTCAAAATCCGTGCACGACCTGCTGCACGTGCTCGACGTCGGGCGTCGCGGCGAAACAATGGCCGACCAGCTTTCGCCATTCCTGGAAGTGCGCCGAGCCGCGGAAGCCGACGTTGTGATCCTCGACCGTGTCCCAGTCGATGAGCAGCCGATAGCGGCTCGGCTTTTCAATCGAGCGCCGCAGCTCCATGCCGCGACAGCCTTTGGCGCGCTTGAAAATCGGCGCGGCGCGTTTCACCCCGGCTTCGAATTCCGCTTCCATTCCCGGCGTGACGTCGATCTGGGCAATTTCGGTGATCATGGTCCATTTCCTGCCATACCACTGCGGACCCTAGCACGACGAGCGCCGGTGATGTTTTACCCAATGGTAAGGCAAATTAGCTGTCATCGCCGCCATGGCCTTACTCGAGAGCTTGATGGGCGCGCGAAAGCCCGGCGGAAATGTGCCGCGCGGCGGAGCGGCGGCGGTTCCTTCGCCGGCGCTGATCGATAAAGTTGCCCGCAGCTACATTGCGGTGGCTCTTGTCGCTTATCTCGTGGATCTGCTGCGGCAGACGCGCGACGGCCTGACCGATGGCATGGGGCGGCCATTCGGCGACGATTTCATCAATTTCTGGTCGGGTCCGTTTCTGGCCTGGCACCAGCGGTCGGCGGAAATCTACAATTTCGCCGCCTTTCACGCCTTCGAGCAGAGCGTCGTCGGCGCGAGCCTTATGGGCTATCACTATAGCTACCCGCCGACATTTCTGGTGCTGACGGCGCCGCTGGCGCTCATCCCCTATGTTCCGGCGCTTGTGCTTTGGACATGCGCCGGCTGGCTCGTGTTTTATCGCGCGCTCCGCATCGCCATGCCGGAAGGCCGGACGCTGTTGCTGGCGCTCGCCACGCCGGCGGTTCTGGTCAACGCCATTGCCGGCCAGAATGGAACCTGGACCGCGGCTTTATTCGGCGGCGGCCTCGGTTTGCTCGAGCGGCGTCCCATGCTTGCCGGTGGTTTGCTCGGGCTCTGATCTACAAGCCGCAGCTCGGTATTTTGATTCCGGTTGCCCTTCTCGCTGGACGGCGCTGGCGCGCCTGCGCGGCGGCGGCTGCGACCAGCGGCGGCGTCATCATCATCGCCGCGATCTGGTTCGGGCCGGATATCTTCGCCGATTATCTGCGCCAACTCGGCGCGCTCCGGCAGCTCATCCTTGAAGACGGCACCGGCGTCTGGCACCGCATGCTGTCGGTCTTTGTCGCGGCACGCCGCTTGGGCGCCGACGTGCCCGTGGCCTAAGCCGCGCAGGCGGTGGCGGCAGCTATCGGGTTCTTCGCCGTGGCAATCATCTGGTATCGGGGCGCGTCCTTCGGTGTGAGAAACGCGACGCTCGTCCTCGGCACCTGTTTGGCGACGCCGTATCTGCAGGACTACGACCTGGTATTTGGCGCTCTGGTCGTGGTTTGGCTGGGGAAGGACCCCGACTTTCAGCGCCTGCCGGAATGGGCCCGGTTCGCCGGCAATGCTTCGCTGCTTTTGCTTCCGCTGTTCGCCTCGCCGCTGGCGCATCTCACCGGCCTGGCATTCGGGCCACTGTTCATTCTGCCGCTCTTCGTCATCGCCTTGCGATGCGGCCTTACCAAGCGCCAGCCTGCCGAACTTGCCGCGGCGGCGTAAATTTCTTCGCCCGAAGAAAAAGGACATGTGGGCGTCTGGGGCCTTTATTCAAGCTTTGGCACGGCGCAGCAGCGATGCATCCTTGATGCGGTTATGGGCTTCCAGGCAACGCGCGCGAGGCGCTACACTGACCTTCTTTCAGCACAAGCGGGCTTGTCATGATCGATCTCTACTACTGGACGACGCCGAACGGTCACAAGGTGACGATTTTCCTCGAGGAAGCAGGGCTGAAATACAACATCATCCCGATCAACATCGGCAAGGGTGAGCAGTTCAAGGCGGAATTTCTGGCGGTCGCGCCGAACAACCGCATTCCCGCCATCGTCGATCACGCCCCGGTCGACGGCGGCAAGCCGATCTCGATTTTCGAGTCCGCCGCGATCCTGCTTTATCTGGCCGACAAGACCGGCAAGTTCGCCGGCAAGGATTTGCGCGCGCGCAACGAGGTCATGCAGTGGCTGTTCTGGCAGATGGGCGGACTGGGGCCCATGGCCGGCCAATACAATCATTTCGGCAACTACGCGCCCGACAAGATTCCGTATGCGATCGACCGCTACCGCAACGAGGTCAACCGGCTGTACGGCGTGATGAACAAGCGGCTGGCCGACCGCGGCTATCTCGGCGGCGATTATTCCATCGCCGACATGGCCTCCTATCCCTGGGTGGTGTCATGGGAGCGTCAGGGCCAGAACATCGAGGACTTCCCGCACCTCAAGCGCTGGCTCGACGCCATCAAGGCGCGGCCGGCGGTGATCAAGGCCTACGAATGGTCGCCGAAGATCAACCCGAATGCCGGCGGCATCCGCACCGCCGAAGAGCGCGCTATCCTGTTCGGGCAGACCGCGAAATCGGTCGAGGCGGCGGTCAAGCATTAGGACGTCAATCTCCGCTCATTCCCGCGGAAGCGGGAATCCAGCATCGCATGAGTAAGGGAGCTGGGTCCCCGCCTTCGCGGGGACGAGCGGGTGAGAGCCGTCGATCGGCTAGTTCTGCCGGACGATGACGCGCGTGCCGACCGGCACGCGGTCATAGAGGTCCATCACGTCCTCGTTGACCAGACGGAAACAGCCGGAGGAGACGGCATGCCCGATCGTCTCCGGCGCGTTGGTGCCGTGGATGCGATAGACGGTGTTGCCGAGATACATGGCGCGGGCGCCGAGCGGATTGCCGGGGCCGCCGGCCATGAAGCGCGGCAGATAGGGCTGGCGCTCGATCATCTCCGGCGGCGGGTGCCAATCCGGCCACTCGGACTTGCGCGAGATCTGCAACATGCCGGACCAGGTAAAACCGTCGCGGCCGACGCCGATGCCGTAGCGCAGCGCCCGGGTCTCGCTCTCGATCAGATAAAGGTGGCGATCGGAGGTGTCGATGATGATGGTGCCGACCGGGTGCTGCGAGCGGTAATACACCGCCTGACGCTGGTATTGGTCGCCGAGGTTGTCGCTGGTGTTGCCGTGATCGACGCCGGGAGCGGGCTCCTCGATGGTCGGCGCGAAATTGATCGGGGCCTTCGGGCGCGGCTGGGTCGAGGCTGGCAGCGGCAGTATCAAGATGCAGAGAAAGGCCGCGCCCGCCAACGCGCGCGCCGACGCAACAGCACTCTGCCTCAGCCCTGATCGCCTCATGGCACTATCTCCTAAGAAACCTGCACGCTTTCGACAGCCACCCTGCCATGCTGCGCGGTGCCTATTGCGAGGCGCCGCCAAAATAGCCGGTGATCTTCCAGCTGCCGGCGTCTTTGATGTAGCAAATCTGGTCGCCGCCCAGACTGGACATCGTTTCCACCGGGACGAAGCCCGATTTGCCTGACGGCGTCGCGATGTGCAGGAACGGCTGCTGGTTTGCATTGTCCGGCCCGGCATTATCGGGCAACACCCGCACCAGCGTAAGCCCAAGCTTCTCGATCACCGGCGCATCCGGTTTTCCGGCGCTGCGCACTTCGACGCCGTCCTTGTTCGGATAGCCCCACTCGGGCGGCTGGGTTTTGGTGTCGTTGATCAGGGCCTCAAACGCTTTCGGATCGATGTTCGGCTCCGCCGGCGCGCACATCACGCCCTGATGGTCGGATAACGGCTCGGCGGTCGGTTCGCTGGCGTAGCTCGACAGCAACTCCCAGCCGGATCCGTCTTTGGCGTCGAGGTCGATGGCACTGGCGAAATTTGCCATGCCCGGCTTCTTCTTGTCGGCCATATCCTTGTCCTGCATCCAGAAGAAGCCCTGCGCCACGACCAGCTTGGCAAGCGCGGCGCGATCTTTTTTCTCGGCGATTCCGGCAAGCTGCTTGCGGAAAGCGTCGAAGCTTTGGTCGTTGAACGGGACCGGCAGCGTGATGGCGATCGGCTGGTACGGCTTGATCGGCGCCGGCGGCGGCGGCTTGAACCCCTGCGGCAATTGTCCCGGCTGGGCCTGCGCTGGTTGGCCTTGCGGAGCCTGTTTCTGTTGAGCGAAGCCGCTCTCAGAGACAAGCGTCGTCGCCGTAGCGGCGGTGAAGATCAGGGTCGCGGCGATGAGGGGGTGGCGCATCGCTAATCTCCGGTCTTGGGTTTCACGCAAACTTGGGCTTCATGCAAAGTAATGATGGGCAATGCCCGCCTCCGATAATGGCGAATTGCGACCGCCATGCGGCGATCCGCCGGCGGCCGGGATTTTTCGATCTTGCCACCGTTGCCGGCGAAGCCTTTAATTCATCCTTTCAAGCCGAAATAGGCGCGGCGCAGCGCGTCGTTCTCTTGCATCGCCGCGACCGTACCGGAAAAGCCGATTTGCCCGTTGTCGAGCGTGTAGACGCGATCGGCCAGCGCCAGAAATTTCACGTTCTGCTCGGCGATCAAGAGCGCCAGCTGTTTGTCGCGGAACTGCCCGAGCACAGCGATCACCTCCTTGACATAAAGCGGCGAAAGGCCGGCCGAAGGTTCGTCCATCACCAGGAGCCGCGGATCGCCGACCAGAGCCTTGGCGATCCCGAGCATTTTGCGCTGGCCCCCGGACAGGCTGCCGGCCGGCGCGCGGCGGCGCTCGGCCAGCGCCGGAAACACTTCATACAGCGCGTCGATCCGTTCGCGCACCCGACGGCGCGGCAGGAATTGCGCGCCGATCAGGATATTCTCCTCGATCGTGAGGCCGGGAAATCCGGACGTCTCGGACATAAAGACAATGCCGCGCCGCACCCGCTGGTCGGCGCGCAAGCCGGTGATGTCTTCGCCGGCGAATTCGATGCGGCCCTCCCAGCTGTCGACCAGCCGCATGATCACTTTCAGCAAGGTGGTTTTTCCAGCGCCGTTGGCGCCAAGCAGCACGACGGTCTCATGGTCGTGAACGGCGAGATCGACGCCCCACAAAACCTGCAGGCGCCGATAGCCCGCGGTGACGCCGGCAACCTCAAGGAGCGGCCGCGGGCGCTCAGGCTGCATGCTCGTCCCCGAGGAAGACTTCGACCACCTGCGCATTCTTGAACGCGTCGGCGAGCCGGCCTTCGAAAATCTCCTTGCCGGCATTCATGACGATGATTCGGTCGGTGATCTGATCGATGAATCCCATCAGGTGCTCGACCACCAGGAGCGCGATGCCGGAGCGGGCAAGCTCCTTGAGCTTGTTGGCGACGCGCTCGAGCTCGGCGGGGTTTAATCCCGCGGCCAGCTCGTCGACCAGCAAAAGCCGCGGTCCGGTCGCCAGCGCGCGGGCGAGGTCGAGCATTTTTTGTTGCGCGCTGTTGAGTTCGCCGGCGGCCTTGTGGGCGAAGGCGGCGAGATCGAGCGAGGACAACAGCGCGCCGATATCGGCGGCGCCGTTGCCGTTGCGCCCGTAGGCCACGGCGATTTCGACATTCTGCCGTACGGAGAGCGTGAGGAACGGCCGCGGGATCTGGAAGGTGCGATTGATCCCGGCATGCACCAACCGGTGCGAGGGCAGGCCGCCGATCGAGCGGCCCTCGAACCGGATCGCGCCAGCGTCCGGCCGATAGAGGCCGGAGATGACATTGATGCAGGTGGTCTTGCCGGAACCGTTTGGCCCGACCAGGCCAAGAATTTCTCCGGCGCCGACACCGAAGCTCAGCACGTCGAGCGCGCGAAAGCCGCCGAAGCGTTTCACCAGGCCTTCGACGGCGAGAAGCGGCGCGCGGTCAGGGGACATCGATCCCCCAGCGCTGCAGCAGCGACACGATGCCGTTCGGCAGGAACAGAACCAGGCCCATGATCAGCGCGCCGTAAATGAGCTGAAAATATTGCGGCGTTGAAATGCCGACGGCGTTGTAGATGCCGTAGAGGATAACGACGCCGAGGATCGGCCCGATGATGGTGGCGTTGCCGCCGAACAGCGCGAACACGATGGCGAAGATGGTGAATTCGACGCTGAACACCGTCTCCGGATAAAACACCGACACGTACCAGGCGAACACGCCGCCGGCGAGACCGGCAATCAGCGCGCTCAACAGCCAGGCGATGATGCGCTCGCGCACCACATTGATGCCGGCCATGCCGGCGCTGATCGGGTCCTCGCGGATGGCCTGCAGCGCCATGCCGAAATGCGAGTTGCGCAGATAGATGACGAGCGCGAGCGTCAACGCCAGGATCGCGAGCGCGGTGGCGTAGCTCAGCGTCGGATTGAAAACGCCGCTGAGACTGATGCCGTAAGGGCCCTTGGTGATGTCTTCCAGGTTCGGATTGGACACCACCTGCAGAAGCGCCAGCGCGGCGGCGAGATTGGCGATCGAGAAATAGGCGCCGGAGAGGCGAAACAGCGGGGTGAGCAGCAGCGCGAGCGCTACCGCGGCGGCGGCGCCGGCGGCGAGCGCGACCAGCGGTGGCGCGTGCAGATGCATGACCATCAGCGAGAAGCCGTAGGCGCCGGCGCCGAAAAATCCGACATAGCCAAACGGCAGATAGCCGGTGAAGCCGTAGATGATGTTGATGCCCTGGGCGAGCGTCATGAAGATAATGAAATTGAAGAGCAGCAGATGATTGCCGTAGACCGCCGGCAGAGCCGCGAAAATCGCGACCACCGGCACCAAAATCAGCAGCAAATGCCAAACGATTTTAGGCACGGCGGACCTGCCGTCCGAGCAGACCGCTGGGCCGTATCAGCAGGATCGCAATCAACAGAACATAGGGCAGGAGATTGGCCCAGGAGCTGTAATAGCTCTGCATCAGCATGTAGGAGATGCCGTAAATCACGCCGCCGAGCACGGTGCCGAGCGGATTGCCGAGCGAGCCGATGACGATGACCGCGAACGCCGTCACGGTGATCTCGGCGCCCATGGCGGGTGTGATGCTGCCGAGCATGAACGGCGCAAATACGCCGGCGGCTGCCGCAAGCCCAAGGCCGATGCCGAAGGCGATGGCAGAGATGCGATGCACGTCGATGCCGGTCGCGACCGCTTCTTCGCGATTGTCCATCACCGCGCGGGTGAGATAGCCGAGACGCGTTTGATAGAGATAAAGATAGACGAGCAGCACGGCGGCGCCGCTGACGATGCCGCTCGCCACCCACGATGCCGGAAAGGTCTGGCCGAACAGCTCGACCGGCCCCGCCTCGACCTTATGACCGGCAAAAAAGCTCGCGACCGCGGCGACGGCGCGCCCAAGCTGATCGCCGGGGATCGATCGCTCGCTGGTGCCGAACGCGATCGTGGTCACCGCCTCGATCACCTGCGAGAGGCCGAAGAACAGGATGAACGACAGCATCTCCGGGTCTTTGGCGCGCAGCAGCCGCGGCACCAGGAGATAGTAGAGCGGCAGGCCGACCGCGACGAAGGCGACAAAGGCGATGGCGACAGCGGGTACCGGGTTGACGGCAAACAGCGTGAACAACCAGAACGCCAGAAAGGCGCCGAGCATCAAAAAGTCGCCGTGCGCCAGATTGACGATGCGCATGACGCCGAACACGAGATTGAGGCCGAGCCCGATCAGCGAGAAGTAGAGCCCGAACAGCACGCCGGCCAGTAAGCTGTAGGTGAGCATTTGGCGCTCCGCCGGCCGTCGCGGCCCAATCGATCCGGGCGATGTTACGGACGCGGATAGATCGGCTTGCCGTTGGCAAGCTCGTGCGGCCACACCGTCACCAGTTTCGGTTTATCGCCTTCGTCCGCCGCGAACTGCCCGATCGGCGTCAGCTCGCCGATCTGGCCGCCGGTGGCATCGAGCTCGAACGTGCCATCGAGGGTCTTGAGATTACCCGACAAAGAAAAGATCGCCTTGCGCAAGTCAAGCTGATCGAGACTCGGCGCGATGCTGAGCGCTTTTTCCAGCACCAGGCCGGTGGTGTAGCCGGCAATCGAATTGAAGCCGAACTCCACGTGCGAGTCGGCATATTTCTTGTGCCAGGCGTCGCTGTAGTCCTTCAGCGACATGCCGAATTCGGCCTTGTAGGCGAGGTCCATCGAGGTGACGTAGGTGAACACATAGTTCAGCGCCTTGCCGCCGAGATTTTTTTCCAGCAGCTCGGTTTCGACGCCGGGATAAATGCTGAACAGGAATTTGAACTTGATGCCGCTGTCCTGGACGTTGCGCAGGAAGGCGATGTCGTTCGAGGCATAGCCGAGATGCAGCACGGCGTCCGGATTGGTCGCGCGGATGTTGTTGAGCAGCACCGTGTAGTTCGACGTTTCCGTCGGAACGCCCTGATCGAAAACGAACTCGACGCCGGAGTTCGATTCGGTGATGAATTTGCGGATTGAGTTGGCCTGGGTGCCGGTGAAATCGTTGGTCGCATAAAGCATGGCGATCCGCTTGATGCCGAGGCCCGGACCGTCATGGGTGAGAAAATCCGTCAGCGGCTTCGGCCAGATGCTCGATACCGGATCGGCCATCAGCACGATGTAGGGATTGTCCGCGGTGAAGAACGCCGCGCCGGTGCCGGTCTGGTCGATCAAAAGCATTTTGTGATCGCGCGCGATCGGCACCGCGACCGAGGTGAGCACCGAACCGGAATCGGCGATCAGAATGTCGACCTTGTCCTGGGTGATGAGCTGATTGTACAGCGTGGCCGCGGTCGCGGTGCTGCTCTGGTCGTCATAGGCGACGAGCTTGAGCGGAATCTTCTTGTCGAACGCTTTGACATAGACGCCGCTTTCGGCGTTCTTCTGATCGATCCAGAGCTTGAGGCCGTAATGCACCGGCATGGAAATGCTGGCGTAGCGGCCGGACGAGGCATAGAGCGTTCCGAGCTTGATTTCCGCGGGCACGTCGGCGGCTTGCGCTGCAATGCCCGATGCCGACACCAGCAAGGCGGCAAAAAACGACAGCCGGATCATGAGCGTCCTCCCCGCGTTTCTCATTGCGGCGTCAAGCTAGAGCAAAATTCGATTGAATTGAACCAGCCGCTCGTGCGCGCGAAAGCGGGGACCCAGTAGGTACACCACCAAGTCAGGGATTCCCGCTGGATTCCCGCTTGCGCGCGGGAACGAGCGCAAGAAGTGCGCATACTCCGAGGTATCAGCATGGCCGGAGCAATGCACCTTACTTGAACGCAGCTCACTTGGCAGCAATGTCGGCCATTGCGTCGATGGCCCCGTCGAGCGTGGCACCGCTACGCAGCAGCGCCTCGATCTCGTCCGCCGCGATGCCGGCCTCCTTGAGGATCGCAACGCTGTGCTCGCCCAGATGTGGGGCGTGGCGGGTAATCTGTAACGCGGCGCCGTTCCAGCGGCTCGGAATGCCGGTATAGCGGACGTTGCCCTCAGTCGGGTGCGCGAGCGTCTGGAAGAAGCCGACGGCGGCGAGATGCGGGTCGTCGATCAGCGCATCGAGGCCGTTCATCGGCGCGCAGGGAATATCGCAGCGTTCGAACAGCGCCAGCCACTCGGCGGTCGTGCGGGTGCGCAGGATGTCGGCGACAAGGCCGTAGATCTCGTTGTAGTGACGCGAGCGTGCGACATAGTCCGATAGCCGCGGGTCGGTTGCATAATCGCCGAGCCGGCCGATCGCCTCCAAGAAGCTCTGCCAATGTTTGTCGGTATAGATCAGCGCGCATACATAGCCGTCGCTGGTGGCGTAGGGACGGCGGTTCGCGGTCATCAGCCGGTTGTAGCCGGGCCCGCCGATTGGCGGATCGAACGTGCGCCCGCCAAGATGATCGCCGAGCACGAATTGCGCGATGGTCTCGAACATCGGCAGCTCGACCGAGGCTCCCTCGCCAGTGCGCTCGCGGCGGACTATGGCAGCAAGGATCGCATGCGCCGCATTGATGCCGACGATGCGGTCGGTCAGCGTCAGCGGCACATAGCGCGGCTCTTGCCCGCCGGCCTTGGCGGCGGTCGCCGGCACCGCGCAAATTCCCTGAATCAGATCGTCGTAGGCGGGTTTGCCGGCATACGGGCCGGTTTCGCCATAGCCGATCAGGCTGACATAGACGAGCCGCCGATTGACGGCGCGCACATCGTCATCGGTCAGCTTGAGGCGGCGCATGGCCGCCGGGCGATTGTTGTGCACCAAAACATCGGCGCTTTCGCACAAACGCAGCAAGGCGGCGCGCGCGGTCGCCTGCTTGAGATCAAGGACGACACTGCGCTTGTTGCGGTTCAGCTGCAGATAAAGCGCGCCCATATCGGCGCTCTTGATCGCTCCGCCCTTGCGCATCAGGTCGCCTTGCGGCGGCTCGACCTTGATGACGTCGGCGCCGTAGTCGGCGAGGATTTGCGTCGCGTAGGGGCCGAGCACCATCGAGGTGAGATCGAGGACGCGCAGTCCCTGAAGCGGCGCATCCTGCTGCGGCGCGGCTGACGACATGATTTTTTTGCTCGCTGGTGTTGCTCGTTGTGTCGGCGGCCCGGGGCGATCCGAGGTAAGGCTCAGGGATGCGTGGCGCCGCCGTCGACGGTCAGCTCTTGGCCGGTCATGAATGCCGAGGCGTCGGAGGCGAGAAACATCACGACGCCGACCAGATCGTCCGGGATTTGCGGCCGCGGGATGCTTTGCATGGCGATGATGCGCTCTTTCTGTTCCGGCGTGACGGTCTTGCGGGCGATCTCGGTATAGGTGGCGCCGGGGAGAATCGCGTTGACGGTGATGCCTTCGGGGCCGAGCTCCCGCGCCATCGAATGGGTCATGCCGGCGAGCGCCGCCTTCGAGGCGATGTAGTGCAAATAGTTCGGCCGGCCGAGCGTTACCGCGCCGGACGCCATGTTGATGATGCGGCCCCATTTGTGCTTTCGCATCAGCGGCAGCATCGCCCGCGCGCACAGGAACGGTCCGGTGATGTTGACGCGCAGCACCTGCTCCCACTCCGCTACCGGGATCTGGTCGAACGGCCGCATTTCCAGTGTCGAGAAGATGGCAGCGTTGTTGATCAGCACATCGGCGCGGCCGAACGACTGGTCGACGCCGGCGGCGAGGCGCTTGACCAAATCCTCGTCGGCCACGTCGGTTTCAAACACTTGGGCGTGGCCGTTGCCGGCGGCGATCTCCTGTTCGACGGCGCGGGCCTTTTCCATGTTGCGCTCGGCGATGACCACGCGGGCGCCGGCGGAGGCGAATGCCTTGGCGAAGCTTCGGCCGATGCCCTGGCCGGCGCCGGTGATGACGACGACCTTGTCGGCGACGGAAAATGTTGCGGACAATGATGCCTCCCGTTCGCTCATGCCGCCTGAGCGATGGCGCCGAGCGAAGAGGACGCATCGGCCGGCTGCCACCACAGCTTGGCGCCGAGATCGCGGGCAATAATGCCGGCGGCGATGTAACCGGCGCCGCCGGAGATGGCGCCGCCGGGATGACCCGACGATCCGGCCAGGTAGAGATTGGGAATCGGCGTGCGATAACCGAAATGATTGTACATCACCTGGTCGGCATTGAACGCGCCCATGAAGATGTCGCCGTTGCGCATGTTGATCAGCTCTTGGGTATATTCTTTGGCGGTGTAGACATACTGCCCGATGATGTTGTCGCGCGTGAGGTTGGGGCAGTAACGCGCGAAGGTGTCGATGATCTTGACGGCGAATTCGCGCTTGAACTCCTCGTAATCCTGGCCGCCGAGATCGGGATTGAGCGGCATCACATGCCAGCAATAGGTGGTGTGCTTGCCGGGCGGCGCTTGCGTCGGGTCGATGACGCTCAACGGCCCGGAGCCGAACTGCACGATGCGCGGCACGCGGTTCGCCTTGACGTCCTCGAACGCCGCGAACAAATCCTCCATCGTCTCGGCGCCGATGCTCCATTTGAGCGTCCGATTGATGTTCGGGTCGAAATCGGCGGCGACGAATTTGGGAGCCTCGCGCAAGGCGAGATGCAGCCCGAACAGCGTCCAGCCGGCGTACTGGAAACGATCGAGCTTCTCCGTGATAGCCGCCGGCAGTTGCGCGCGCCCGATCAGGTTTTCGAAAGTCTGATGCACGTCGATGGTGCTGGCAACGAATTGCCGCGCCCGCACCGTCTTGCCGTCGCTAAGCACGATGCCGCGGGCGCGGCCGCCCTCGATCAGGATGCGGTCGATCGCTACTTGCGGCTGGAATGTCCCACCGGCGGCGATGAATGTCTCCATCAAGCCGCGCGCCAGATTGAACGAGCCGCCCTGACAGAGCTGATAGCCGGTCTCGAGATCGAAGGCGCGGATCACCGAGCCCATCGGGCTCGTCTTCGACAGCGTGTCGGTCAGCCAGGTGCCGAACAGCGAGACCTTGAACAGGAACAGCAGCTTGACGTGATCGTTCTCGAACAGCTCCGCCACCACGTCGAGCGGCTGGCGGCGGCTGATCGATAGGAAGTCGCGGCCGATCGGCGTCCGCCCGAGCAAAGCCTCGCGCTCGGCCTGCGGTAACGGCTCCGCGTAACGCTCCGGGATCAGAATTTGCGCGGTGATCTCTTCGGCGCGGCGGTTCCAGTCGCGGAACGTTTGCGCATCTTTTTTCGAGAAGCGCGCCACGTTGGCGATGGTCTCCTCGCGGTCGCGGCCGAACACCAACGCGCTGCCGTCGCGATGCGCCTGGCCGAACTCATAACGCGGCGTGATGTAAGTGACACGATCCTCGAGGCCGAGATCCTTGAACCACGGCGTTTCCGAAATATGGAAATGATTGATGGAATGGAGATTGTGATAGAAGCCCGGCGCCGTCACTTCCTCGGTCGAGAGCCCGCCGCCATATTGCAGGCGCCGGTCGACCAGCAAGATGCTCAAGCCGGCTTTGGCGAGGTAGCTGCCCAGGATCAGCCCGTGATGGCCGGCGCCGATAATGATGCCGTCATAGGTTTTCTCCAGAGCCTTGGCCACACCGTCCTCCCGCGCATTTTCACCGTGGAGAGAACAGCAAATTTACCGGCCTGAGAACCCAAATTTTCGCATGGCCTTGCCGCACGCGCGTATTCGTCATTGCGAGCGCGGCGAAGCAATCCAGCTCCAGCCGCAAAGCCTGGATTGCTTCGTCGCTTCGCTCCTCGCAATGACGAGGCTATACTGCCGTCCATGGCGAGAGCGCGCGGAGCGTGAGCGAGGCGAAAATCCTGTTTATCGGGCCAGGTGCCATTGGCGCCTCGG
This sequence comes from uncultured Alphaproteobacteria bacterium, assembly GCA_963804405.1. Taxonomy (GTDB): domain Bacteria; phylum Pseudomonadota; class Alphaproteobacteria; order Rhizobiales; family Xanthobacteraceae; genus BOG-931. The sequence goes on from CAWDQG010000050.1 coordinate 14,473, forward strand.
TCGCCGCCTGGTTGGCGGAGCATTACCCGTCGGTCTTCATCATGGGCCATGGCGCGAGCCAGGCTGCGCTGCGGCAAAATGGGATCACGACCTACGCCTTTGCGGCGCCGGACCAAACCCGCCGCACCGTCCGCGTCGCGACGGTCGACCGTCCCGGCGACGTCGCCGACGCCGATATCGTGGTGCTCGCGGTGAAGAATTACAGCTTGGAGGAAGTCGCACGGCAGGTGCGCGACGAGCTGGGTGACCGGCCGATTGCGGTGTCGATGGCGAACGGCATCGACAATCAGCGCATCGTGCCGAAATTTTTCTCCAGGGCGATCTATTGCGTGGTCGGCTATAACGCCCGCCGCGACCAACCGGTCGTGGTCGGCTATCAGCGCAAAGGCCCGCTGCTGATCGGCACGTCGGACAACACGCTCGGCGATGAATTGCGCTTGGTGCAGTCGATCCTCGCCCGCGGCTGCCCGACCGAGATCACCGATCGTCTGCAGGACGCGGTCCACACCAAGATCGTTTTCAATCTCACCAATGCATTGGACGCGTTGGTCGGCCGTGGCGCCAAGCCGTTATCGAGCCCGGCGATCTATCAAACGTTGTTAACGCAGACCTTATGGGAAGGCGTGCGCGTCATCCGCGCCGCCGGCTATCGCGAGCATCGCATCGGCGGCTTTCCGCCGTTTGCCCTGCTGCATCTGGTTGCCACTGTACCGGGTTGGCTGACGCGCCCGCTCTTCAAGCGCGAGCTTCGCGCCATGGCGATGTCGAGCATGACGCAGGATGTGGTGTTGCGCGGCGCCCACGACACCGAGCTTAAATCGATCACCGGCTATATCGTTCGGCTCGCCGCCGAGCACGGCGTGCCGGCGCCGTACAATGGCGCGATCTATCGTTTGGGCCGGGAAAAGTTTCGGCCGGGATTCGAGCCGCTATCCTGCGAAGACGTGCTGGCGGCGGTCGAGCGCGAGCGCAAGGACTACGCAGCGTAGAGTGGGACTTTGACTCTGCGCGCCAATTCTTTTCATACTCGCCAAACCGGCCTTGCCGCTTTTCTGGAGCGTTCCGCACGATATGAAACCCGCGCCCTTTCGCTATGTCGCCGCCCGCAGCATTGAGCAGGCCTTGGCGCTCAAAGCCGAGCACGGCGACGAAGCGCGCTTCCTGGCCGGCGGGCAAAGCCTTGTTCCGACAATGAATTTTCGGCTGACCCAGCCGGCTTTGCTGATCGACATCAATCCGCTCGCCGAACTGGCTGGCGTCAAGAATGGCGCCGCCGACCGGCTCCGCATTGGCGCGCTGACGCGTTATCGCTCGCTCGAGCGCGATCCCGCGATTGAACGGAAATTGCCGCTGATCCACGAAGCGCTGCCGCATATCGCGCATCCGCAGATCCGCAACCGCGGTACCATCGGCGGCAATCTGGCCCATGCCGATCCGGCCTCGGAAATGCCGGCGATCGTCTTGACGATGGCCGGACGTTTGCGCGCGCAATCGGTGAAGGGCGAACGCTGGATCGACGCCGCGGATTTTTTTGTCAGCGCGCTGACCACGGCGCTCGAGCCGGACGAAATGCTCATGGAAGTGGAGCTGCCGATCGCGGCGCCGGGCTCCGGCGCCTGCTTTCTGGAAATGTCGCGCCGGCGCGGCGATTTCGCCATCATCGGCGTCGCCTGCATTGTGCGCGTGGACGAAACCGGAAAGTGCACCGAGGCGCGCATCGGTCTCTGCAATGCCGGCGATCGGCCGGTCTTCGCCACGGCGGCGAGCCAATCCCTCCTCGGCAAGCCGATCGGCGCAGCGGACATCGCCGAGGCGGCGGCATTGGTGCAACGCGGCATTGATCCGGGCGGCAGCATTCACGCCAGTAAGGAGTTTCAGCGCCACATTGCGAGCGTGCTGACCGGCCGCGCCTTGAGCACCGCGAGCGAGCGGGCGCGCCGTGACCATTGATCGCCACGACGTCACCGTCACGGTGAACGGAACGCAGTATAAACGCACCGTCAAATCGCGGCTGCTGCTCAGCGATTTTCTGCGCCACGATCTTTTGCTCGCCGGCACCCATGTCGGCTGCGAGCACGGCGTGTGCGGCGCCTGCACGGTGATTGTCGATGGCGCCGCCGTCCGCTCGTGTTTGATGTTCGCGGCCCAGGCCGACGGCCATGACATCACCACCGTCGAAGGGCTGGCGCCGGACCGCGACCATCTGCACCCGCTGCAGGAATCGATGCGCGATTGCCATGGCCTGCAATGCGGCTATTGCACGCCCGGCATTCTGATGACGATGAAGGTGTTCCTCGAGGAAACGCCGTCGCCGGACGAGGCGCAGATCCGCGAAGCCCTGTCCGGCAACTTATGTCGCTGCACCGGCTATCAGCATATCGTCCAGGCCATGCAGCTCGCCGCCGAACGGCTGCGGAAGCCGCAGCTATGAGCACGCGCAGTTTCGGCGCGCCGGTCCGGCGCAACGAAGACGCGCGGCTGTTGAGCGGCCAGGCGCTGTTCGTCGACGACGTCGAACTGCCGGGCATGCTTTACGCAGCCTTCCTGCGCAGCAACGTCGCGCACGCCCGTATCCGCTCGATCGACGTTTCCGCCGCGCGCGCCCGCGACGGGGTCGTGGCGGTCTATACCGCCGAAGATCTCGGCGCCTATTGGGCGCCCGGTCCGCTCCTGGTGCCGCCGCCGCCGATCAAGGACACGATCTTCAACCAGCGCACCCAGGTGCCGCTTGCGAAAGACAAGGTTCGGCATGTCGGAGAGCCGCTCGCCGTAGTGCTGGCGCAAAGCCGCTACCTTGCCGAGGACGCGCTGAGCGATATTGCCGTTGAGCTTGATCCGCTGCCGGCGGTCGTCGATCTGGAAAAGGCGGTAAACGGCGCGTCGGCCACGGTGCACGACGATGTCCGCGGCAATGTCGCTGCGCATGTGTGGCAAGGCCGCGGCGACTATGCCGGTGCCCGCGCCAAGGCCGATCGCATCATCGCCCGCCGCTTTCACTACGATCACGGCGCCTCGTCGCCGATCGAGACCCGCGGCATCGTCGCCAATTGGGATGCGCGCGCCGATCACCTCACCATCTGGGATACGACCCAGGCGCCGGTCTTTTTGCGCAATGGGCTCGCCGCCATGCTCGGCCTGAGCGAGCGGCAGGTGCGGGTGATCGCGCCGTTCGTCGGCGGCGGCTTCGGGCCAAAGATCATGCTGTTCTATCCGGAAGAGGTGGTGATTCCGTGGGCGGCGATGAAGCTCAACCGCCCGATCAAATGGATCGAGGACCGGCTCGAGCATTTCTTCGCCACCACCCACGAGCGCGGCCAGACCCATGATGCCGAGATCGCGCTCGCCGCCGATGGCCGCATCCTCGGCATCAAGGACGTGTTTCTGCACGACACCGGCGCCTATAACCCCTACGGGCTGACAGTGCCGATCAACAGCCAATGCACGCTGCTCGGCCCCTATGTGGTCCCGAATTACAACTCAACCTTCACCGCGGTGTTCACCAACAAGCCGATTGTCACGCCCTATCGCGGCGCCGGCCGCCAGCATGGCGTGTTCGTGGTCGAGCGGCTTCTCGATATCGCCGCGCACGAACTGAAGATCGACCGGGCGGAAATCCGCAGGCTTAATCTCATTCCGCCGGACGCTTTCCCCTACAATAACGACATCATCTATCAGGATTTCACGGTGCTCTCCTATGACAGCGGCAATTATGAGCCGATCCTCGACAAAGCTTTGGAGATGATCGGCTACCAGAAATTCATCGCCGACGAGCAGCAGCGGCTGCGCGCGCAGGGCCGTCATGTCGGCGTCGGCCTCGCCTGCTATGTCGAGGGCACCGGCATCGGGCCCTACGAAGGCGCCAAGGTCCAGGTGCAGTCAAACGGCAAGGTCAATGTGGCGACCGGCATCGGCACCCAGGGGCAGGGGCATTTCACGATCTTTGCCCAGATCGTCGCCGACCAGCTCGGCGTCGAAGTCGGCGACGTCGATGTCGTCACCGGCGACACCGATCAGTTCTATTGGGGCGCCGGCACCTTCGCCAGCCGCGGCGCGGTGGTTGCCGGCAACGCCGTGAATGAAGCGGCCAAGGCGGTGCGGCAGAAAATCCTCAAGCTTGCCGCCGAGCATTTCGAATGCGCCGAGGAAGATCTTGAGATCGCCAACGGCGAAGTCTCCGTGGTCGGCGTCCCGGGCCAATCGGTGAAGCTCGGCGCGTTGGCGCTGCAAGGCAATCCGATGCGCGGCGCGGTGAAGCCCGGCACCGAGCCGGGCCTGGAGTCGACGCAGTATTTCGGGCCGCCCAGCGGCGCGACCGCGAGCGGCGTGCACGCCATGATCGTCGAGGTCGATCCGCAGACCTTCTCGCTCAATGTGCTCAAATACGTGGTGGTGCACGATTGCGGCACCGTCATCAATCCGCTGATCCTGGCCGGTCAGATCCATGGCGGCGTCGCCCAGGGCATCGGCAATGCCTTCTACGAGCAGCTGGTGTTCGACGACGACGGCCAGTTGCTCAATGCTTCGCTGGCCGATTATTTGCTGCCGACGGCGCTGGAAGTGCCGCGCATGGAGATTGCGCATACGGTGACGCCGTCGCCGCTCAACCCGCTCGGCATCAAGGGGGCGGGCGAGGCCGGCGCCATTCCTGTCGGGCCATTATTCGCGCAGGCGATCGAGGATGCGCTCGGTCTTCTGGATCAGAACGTCGAGTTGAACGAAATTCCCCTCAGTCCCGGCCGCCTGTTCGAGCTGACGGCCAAATTGCGATGATGTTGTTGCGATGATCCTGGTCACCGGCGCTGCTGGCAAGACCGGCAGAGCCGTCGTCAAGGCGGTGGCGGCGAGCGGCATGCGCGTGCGTGCCTTCACGCGCAATCCCAGCCATGCCAGCGCGCTGTTCGCGGTCGGCGCCGCCGAGGTCAATGTCGGCCGGTTCACCGACGCGCGCGCGCTGGCGCTCGCCGCCGGCGGCGCGCAGGCGATCTATCACATCTGCCCCAACGTCAGCCCCCACGAAGTCGCCTTCGCGCGCGCGGTTGCCAACGCGGCCCGGGCCCACGGCGTCAAACGCTTTGTCTATCACTCGGTGCTGCATCCTCAGATCGAAGCGATGCCGCATCATTGGCAGAAGCTGCGGGTCGAGGAGTTCCTGTTGGCGTCGGGCTTTGATCTGACTGTGCTGCAGCCGACCGCCTATATGCAAAATATCTTGAACGTGTGGGACGGCATCGTCGCCGACGGCATGTTCCGCGTGCCTTATCCGGCCGAAACGCGGCTGAGCCTGGTCGATCTCGACGACGTCGCTGAGGCCGCGGCCATTGTGCTGATGCAACACGGCCATGGCGGGGCGACTTACGAGCTCGTCGGCACCAAACCGCTCAGCCAGACCGAGGTCGCGTCCGCGATCGGCGTCGCGCTGGGGCGGGTGGTGCGGGTCGAATCGGAGACGCCTACGGCGTGGGAAACGCGTGCTGCGGTGCGTGGCGTGGGCGAGCAGGAACGCGCCGCGCTTTCGGCGATGTTTCGTTATTACGCGACCTATGGCCTGGTCGGCAGCGCCAATACGCTGCGCTGGCTGCTCGGCCGCGCGCCGAACGATCTCGCGGCGTTTCTCGGCCGTGTCGCCGCGCCGCCGGAAAGCTGACAGCGCGGCGGCGGGCGCGATCGGCTAGAGCATGATCCCGAAAAGTGGAAACCGGTTTTCGGAAAAGGATCATGCTCCAACGAAAAATGTAGACCATGATCCGATTCAACTTGATCGGATCATGGTCTACGGCAATGTCAGAAGCGCTGCCGCCGTCGCCAGCATCGCCAGCGCCGACGCGGCCAGCGACCAGTGCACGCCGATCACGCTGCCAAGGAGCCCGACCGAGACGCCGCTGAATGCGCGCAGGCCGAGGCTCGCCATGCCGAACAAGCCGATGACGCGTCCGCGGTTCTGCGGTGGCGCGTTGATCTGCACCAGACTGAGCGCCATGGTGCTGAACGACAGCTCAAAGAAGCCTGCGGCGAACAACAGGGCGAGCGCCAGCGGATAGTTCCACGACAACGAAAATCCGGCGAGCGTCAGACACCACAGCATCGCCAGCACAATCGCGGTGCGCTGCCGCGGCGGCAACAGGCCGCCGCTTTCGAGCAGCACGCCGGCAAGGAAGGCGCCGCAGGCATCGGCCGCCAGCAGCATGCTGTACGACAGCCCCGGATCGCCGTGACCGAGATCCTGCGCGAAGCCGGGCATCTGCGAGCTATAGGCGTTGCCAACAAAGAACGATGCCGCCCCGGCCAACAGTGTCATCGAGACGATGACGGAATGGCCGCGGATGCTGCGCGCGGTCTGAACGATGTCGGCAAGGCCCCGCACCGCGCGGCGGGGCGGCGGCGCGCCGGTGCGGAAGCGCGGGCCGTACGGCGCATTCACGAGCCAGAGCAGGAGCGGCAGATAGAATATCGTGTTGAGAAAGATGCCGTAGGACGGCCCAAGCGCGAGCAGGATCAGCCCGCCGGCCGCCGGGCCGACCAGCACGCCGAGATAGCGCGCCGTGGCGTTGAGCCGGACCGCGCTCATCAGGTCGGCCGGACCGACGATGTCGTACAGTAGCACCTGGATCGGGGTAAACCACAGCACGCCGGCGCAGCCGTGAATCACCAGCAGCACCATGGCCTGCCACATCTGCAACGTGTCAGTGATGAAGAAATAACCCCAGCCGAGCGAGACCAGGATGAACAGCAGCATGCCGCACTGGATGATGCGGCGCGGATCGAAGCGATCGCTGAGCGCTCCGGTGATGACCGAGAACAGCAGGAACGGCAGCCAATGCGAAACGATGGCGAACCCGGCCAGCGCCGGCGAATGGAATTTCTGAAACATCACCCAGTAACTGATGACGTGCTCGACATTGTCGGCCATCATCGCAAACACAAAGGTGACGAACTGGGCGCGGAAGCCCGGATGGCGCATCGCCGCGAACGATCGCTTCGCGGGCGCCGGCGGCGCAGCGGTATCCTTCGGCTGGATGTTCAAGGGTGGACGCTTCCAGGGTTGGCGGCGGCGGCCGAATGGTTGCGAAACCCGGCGAGGTCTGACGTATCATTGCTATTGGCATCAATCCCGGAAGCCGCCAACCGACGATCCCGCTGGGCGCCCATGCAAGAATGCTCTGTTTTTAGTTATTTCAATTTCATGCAGACACGTCGGAGGAGGGCGCCGATCGCATGGTCGGCGACAGGGCGAGGTCGTCGTGCCGCCTAGCGAAGTCGAAGTCGTGATTGTCGGCGGCGGCTCAGCCGGCATCGCGGCGGCGCGGCGGCTGCGCGAAGGGCAAGTGGATTGCCTGCTGGTCGAAGCCCGGCCACGGCTTGGCGGCCGGGCTTGGACCGTCCTTGACGAAAAGGGTTTTGCCCTCGACCTCGGCTGCGGCTGGCTGCACTCCGCCGATCGCAATCCGTGGGTGAAGGTTGCCGAACAACAAGGCGTCGCCATCGACAAGAGCCGGCCGCCGTGGGCACGCCGATCGCCGGAAATCGGTTTCCCGCTCGCCGAGCAGAGCGAGTTTCAGAAGGCGTTGGGGGCATTCTTTACACGCCTCGAGCGCGTGCGTGACAGGGACTCCGATATTGCCGCCGGGGCTTATCTCGATCCGCACTCACGCTGGAATGGCCTGATCAACGCGCTCGGCAGCTACATCACCGGCGCCGAGTGGGATCGTGTCTCGGCGATCGATTTCGACCGCTACGACTCAACCGACATCAACTGGCGCGTGGTCAAGGGTTACGGCGCGCTCATCAGCGACTACGGGGCCAATCTGCCAGCCATGCTCGATTGCGCCGTTCACGCTATCGACCATCGGGGCAAGCGCCTGCGCATTGAAACGGCCAAGGGCGCGATCGCCGCCGATCAGGTCATCGTCACCATTCCGAGCGCGCTGCTCGCCGCCGAGCGGGTGGCGTTCGCGCCGGCGCTGCCGGAGAAAACACAAGCCGCCCAAGGTCTGCCGCTTGGGCTCGCTGATAAATTGTTCATGGCGCTCGAAGACGCCGACGAGTTCGGCAACGACATCCGGGTGTTCGGCCACACCGATCGCGCTGGAACCGCCGCCTATCAATTCCGGCCGTTGGGGCGGCCGATGATCGAAGCCTATTTCGGCGGCAGCTTCGCCGCCGAGCTGGAAGCGGGCGGCGACGGCGCATTCTTCGATTTTGCGGTCTCTGAGCTGGTCGGCTTGTTCGGCGGCGCCTTCGCTCGCCGCGATCAAGCCGATCGGCCTGCATCGCTGGGGCGCCGACCCGTTTGCGCTCGGCTCCTATTCGTACGCGAAGCCCGGATTCGCCGATTGCCGGCTCAAGCTTGCCGCGCCGGTCGATGATCGGCTGTTCTTCGCCGGCGAAGCCTGCTCGGTCGGCGACTTTTCGACCGCGCATGGCGGCTGGCACACCGGCGTGCACACAGCCGAGCAAGTCATCGCCGCGCGCAAGAAGATTTAAACACACACCCGCGCCGCTACGATTTACCTATGATTGCTCCGCCTGCCAGACCCCGGCATGAATGGCAGCGGCTTCATCCTCCAGCAACGGGCCGATGACCTCGACGTGGCGTTGGCCAGAGGCGAATACGGTGCGGCACGGCAAATCCAGCGTCGGGTTCTCGGCGTGATTGCCGGTGATGGTTTTCAGCCGGCGCTCGGACAAGCCGTAGACCAAGCGGCCGATCCCGGCCCAGTACATCGCGCCGGCGCACATGCAGCACGGTTCGGCCGAACTATAGAGCGTGCAGCCGGCGAGGAATGCCGGATCGAACTGTTTCGACGCCGCCGTCGCCAGAAGCCGCTCGGCGTGGCCGGTCATGTCGTGGTCTGGCATATAGCCGTTCTCGACTTCGAGCAGCACAGTGCCGGCCGCATCGACCAGGATGGCGCCGAACGGATGATTGCCATGGGTGCGTGCGCGCTGCGCCACCGCGAAGCTGCGGCGCAGCAATTTTTCATGATCAAGCGGCGGCACGGCAGTGTTCCATCTTCGTTAAGATCGCTGTGCCGAAATTTTCCGCTGCCGTCTACTGACGAACACGATGAGGCTTATATTGCGGTTGTTGGCACATTACTTGCCTTGGTTTGTTTGTTGTGCGCAAATGACGCCTCGGCAACAGCTGGACAAAATATCGTTGAGTTCGCAGCACGCGTCATGACGGTAGGCCCGACCAGAAGCTCTCTGCAATTTCTGCGAAGCGGCCGCCGCGTGCGCCTCGATGGTTTTTCCCCGCGCACCACGGTGCTCGATTGGCTGCGTTTGCAGGAGAGTTCGACCGGCACCAAAGAAGGCTGCGCCGAAGGCGATTGCGGCGCCTGCGCCGTGGTCGTGGCGCGCGAGCGCGACGGCCGCCTGGTCTATGAGCCGGTCAATTCGTGCATCACGCTGCTCGGCCAGCTCGACGGCGGCGAACTGATCACGGTCGAAGATCTCGCCGAAAACGGCGTGCTGCATCCGGTGCAGGAAGCGATGGCGCGTCTGCACGGCTCGCAATGCGGCTTCTGCACGCCCGGCATCGTGATGAGCCTGTTCGCTCACTATCACGAGGACAGCAGCGGCGGCACCAGCCGCGACAAGATCAACGACGCGCTGGCCGGAAATCTGTGCCGCTGCACCGGCTATCGGCCGATCGTCGACGCGGCGCTCGAGGTTTGCAGCGCCGGCGTGGAAGATCATTTCACGCGCAACGCGGCCGAGCGGTCGCAGGCGCTTCACGCGCTCGATGACAAAGTCGATCTTGTCGTTGGCGACGCCAACTCGTTTTTCGCCGCCCCGGCGAGCGAGCATTCGTTCGCGCAACTCTACATGAAACATCCCGACGCCACGATCGTCGCCGGCTCGACCGATGTCGGACTGTGGATCACCAAAAAGCTCGCGCCGCTGGAGAAGATCATTCACGTCGGCCGCATCGCCGAGCTGGCCAAGATCGTGGAGAACCCGGTCGGCTATGCGTTCGGCGCCGTCGTGTCGCTGGCGCGCGCCGCGCCGGTGCTTGGCTCGATCGATCCCGACATCGCCGAGGTGCTGCGGAGATTCGGCTCCGTGCAGGTGCGCGGCTGCGGCACCGTCGGCGGCAATATCGCCAACGGCTCGCCGATCGGCGACCTCGCGCCGATGCTGATTGCGCTGAATGCCAAGGTGGAGCTGCGCCGCGGCGACCACATTCGCGAGCTTGCCCTGGAGAGCTTCTTCCTCGATTACGGCAAGCAGGATCGTCAGCCGGGCGAATATGTGCGCCGGCTTCTGGTGCCGAAGCTTTCGCCGGCAACGCATTTCCGCGCCTACAAGATCACCAAACGGATCGACGAGGACATTTCGGCGGTGCTGGCGGCGTTTTGCCTGCGCGTCGAAGGCGGTCGCATCAGCGACGCCAGGGTCGCCTTCGGCGGCATGGCCGGCATCCCCAAGCGCGCGAAATCGGTCGAGGAGAAATTGCGCGGCTTGTCGCTTGACCGATACGCGCGGCTGGCGGGCGGCGGCCGATGCGGTTGACGCGGATTTCAGCCCGCTCACCGATCTGCGCGCCAGCGCGGCGTATCGCAGCCGCGTCGCCGGCAATCTGGTCGTCAAGGCGATCGCCGAAATCGCCGGCATCAGCCCCGAGCGTCACCCGCATCGCCGATCACCGGATGCTCGCCGATGCCGCCGAATGACGTGCTCGAGGCGCCGCTGCGCCATGTCTACAAGCCGCTGCCGCACGACAGCGGCGCCAAGCATGTGCAGGGCAGCGCCGAATATATCGACGATATCCCCGAGCCCATCGGCACGCTGCATATCGCCGTCGGCGGCACGCCGGTGGCGCGCGGCCGGTTGCGCGGCATCGATCTGAGCGGCGTGCACGCGACGCCGGGCGTGGTCGCCGTCATCACCGCGGCGGATATACCGGGCAAGAACGACGTGTCGCCCGCGTAGGGCGATGAGCCGGTCCTGGTCCAGGACCAGGTGCTGTTTCATCAGCAGCCGGTGTTCGCCGTCGTCGCCACCTCGCGCGACGCGGCGCGCCGGGCGGCGCTGCGCGGCAAGATCGAGATCGATGCGGAAACGCCGAACGTCACCGTCGAGCAGGGCCGGACGTCGGGCGAGGTGGTGCTGCCGGATTATGCGTTCATCAATGGCGATGCCGCCAAAGCCATCGCCGCGGCGCCGCTGCGCAGCGCCGGCAAGATCCAGATCGGCGGCCAGGAGCACTTTTATCTGGAAGGCCAGGTGGCGCTCGCCGTGCCCGGCGAGGACGGCGCGATGCTGGTCTATTCGTCCACCCAGCATCCGAGCGAAGTGCAGCACGTCACCGCGCGCGTGCTCGGCGTGCCGGATTCATTCGTCACCTGCCGCGTGCGCCGCATGGGCGGCGGTTTCGGCGGCAAGGAAACCCAGGCGACCCAATGGGCGGTGATCGCCGCGCTGGCGGCGCGCGTCGACCGGCCGGCCGTGCAAATTCCGGCTCGATCGCGACGCCGACATGGCGATGACCGGCAAGCGCCACGACTTCGCCGTCGAATATGCGGTCGGCTACGACCCGGACGGCCGCATCCGCGCCGTCGACCTCGACCTCGACGCCCGTTGCGGCTGCTCGGCGGATTGCAGCATCGGCGTCGTCGACCGCGCCATGTTTCACTGCGACAACGCTTATTTCCTGCCCGAATCCAGGATCTACTCACGCCGCGTCAAGACCAACACCGTGTCGAACACCGCGTTCCGCGGCTTCGGCGGCCCGCAGGGCATGATGGCGATCGAGCGGGTGATCGACACGATCGCCTGGGAGCTCGGCCTCGATCCGCTCGACGTGCGCAAGGCCAATCTCTACGGCCCCGGGCGCGACCTCACGCCGTACGGGCAGACGGTCGAAGACTGCGACGTGGCGCCGGTGCTGATCGAACAGCTTGAGCGCTCATCGAGCTACCGCGGCCGGCGCAAGGAGATCGCCGCCTTCAACGCGCGCTCGCCGATCCTCAAGCGCGGCATTGCGCTGACGCCGGTGAAGTTCGGAATTTCGTTCACGCTCACCCACGCTCAATCAGGCCGGCGCGCTGGTGCACGTCTATCAGGACGGCTCCGTCCACCTCAATCACGGCGGCACGGAAATGGGCCAGGGCTTGTTTCAGAAAGTCGCGCAGGTGGCGGCGGAGGAATTCGGCATCGGGCTCGATCGCGTCCACATCACGGCGACGTCGACCGACAAGGTGCCGAACACGTCGGCGACCGCGGCGTCGTCCGGCACCGATCTCAACGGCATGGCGGTGCAGCTGGCCGCGCGCGAGATCAAATCGCGGCTTAGTCGGTTTCGCCAGCGAGACCTGGAACGTGTCCGAGGATCTGATCTCGTTCCGCGACGATCGGGTCTTCATCGGCAACGAGAGCATCCCGTTCGGCGAATTGACCAAAAAGGCCTATGGCGCCCGCGTGCATCTATCGGCGGCTGGCTTCTACAAGACGCCGAAGCTCTTCTGGGATCGCGACCAGGGCAAAGGCCGGCCGTTTTTCTATTACGCCTATGGCGCCGCCTGCAGCGAAGTCGCCGTCGATATCCTGACCGGCGAGATGAATGTGCGCCGCATCGATATCCTTCACGATGTCGGCCGCTCAATCAATCCGGCGCTGGATATCGGCCAGATCGAAGGCGCCTTCGTCCAGGGCATGGGCTGGCTGACGACCGAGGAGCTGGTCTATGACGACAACGGCCGCCTGCTCACGCATGCGCCCTCGACCTACAAGATACCGGTCGCCTCCGATGTGCCGGTCGACTTCCGGGTCGCCTTGTTCGACGGCAGCAACCGCGAGGAGACGATCTATCGCTCCAAGGCGGTCGGCGAGCCGCCGCTGATGCTGGGAATTTCGGTGTTCGCGGCGATCGCCGATGCGATACACTCGGTGCATCCGGGCAAGCCGGTCGCGCTCGACGCGCCCGCCACCCCGGAGGCTATTCTCAAGGCGGTCGGCCCGGTCGATGCCGTGGCGGCGCTGGCACCGCTTGTAAATCTTTAGTGGAGCATGATCTTTTCGGGAGGCGCCTGAAACAGGCGTGACTGGAAACCGGCTGAGATAAACAGGCTGACATGGCGAAGGTCTGGGCCCGCATACGCGAAACCATCGAACGGCACGGCGCTGCCGGGATGCTCAGCGTCATTGGCGCCGCCGGCTCGGTGCCGCGCGAGACCGGGGCACGCATCGTGCTGCAGCCGGACGGCGGCTTTTACGGCAGCATCGGCGGCGGCCGGCTGGAATACGAGGCGATCGCCGCGGCGCGGGCGGCGCTCAAGGCCGGCCGCGGCGCAGGCGCAGTTCCGCGACTGGCCGCTCGGGCCCAATCTCGGCCAGTGCTGCGGCGGCATGGTGAAGACGCTCACCGAAACGTTCGACCGCAACGACCTGGCGGCGGTGCGGCGGCTGGAAGGGGCGGAGAAAGCCGGAGCGTTCGTCACCACAAGCCGTGTCGACGACGACGGCCGGATCGCGCGCACGCTCGCGCCACGGGGAGCGGCAGGCAAGTACGACGAAGCAAAACCGGGGCGCTTCGCCAAAACGCCTTTCCAGGAGCATTTCGGCGAAGCGACCACGCCAGTGCTGCTGTTCGGCGCCGGCCATGTCGGCCGCGCCGTGGTGCTGGCGCTGGCGCCGCTGCCCTTTACCGTGCGCTGGATCGACAGCCGGCCGGATCAGTTCCCGCAATATCTGCCGCAGAATGTCGTCACCGTATGCACCGACGCCGTCGACCGCGAATTGGCGGAGGCGCCGCGCGACGCTTTTGTCATCGTCATGACCCACTCGCATCCGCTCGACTTCGACATCACCGTCGCGGCGTTGCGGCGGCGGACCTTCGATTTCGTCGGCCTGATCGGATCGGAGACCAAACGGGCGCGCTTTGCCAGCTTTGCCCGGCAGATGGGCGTCGCCGAGAGCGACATCGACCGGCTGGTTTGTCCGATCGGCATCACCGAAATCAAAGGTAAGGAGCCGGCGGTCATCGCCGCGGCCTTGGCCGCCCAACTCCTCATGGTCAGCGAGCAAGTCTCGGTGGCGCAGCCGAGCCCGGCAATTCAGCCGGCGTGAGCCGCCCGCGTCACGTCATTTCCCGTCGGTTGCAAGCCGATCGAGCGCTCGCTTCGCCTGGTCCTTGGCCCAGGTGTCGATCGGCCGGCCGGCGCCCGGTTTGTCGAGCACGGCCTGATAGTCGGCGCGGGCTTTGTCGACGTCCTTCATCGCCTCGTAGGTCTGGCCGCGGTCGTAATAGGCGCTGAGGAAATTCGGATCGATCTTGATCGCCTTGGCGTACTCGGCGATGGCCTTGTCGTTGTTGCCGCGCAGGCGCCAAACCTCGCCGCGATTGTCGTAGGCAAAGACATAGTCGGGAGCGATCGCCACCACGCGGTCAAGATCGGCCATGGCGAGGTCGAGCTTTTCCATCCTGATGTAGAGCGCGGCGCGATTGCTCATCAGCCTGGCGAGCTCCAATCCTTTCCACTGGCCGGCCTTGATCAGGCGGGTGCAGACGGCGACGCCGCTTTCGGCCTGCTTGGCATCGGTCGAAGCCTTGAAGCAGTCGCGGTAATCGTCGTCGGCACGGGCCGGCCGGGACGACGCGAGCAACGTCACGACGACCGACACAAAGACGACCGGGAAGAAGAGCCGCATGAAATTTCCCCACAGGTTCCGGTGCTCGACGCCCTGCACGCTCGTTCCGCTCGTCCCCGCGACCCACCTACGCTCGGTCAGAGCTTCGGCGGGTTGAGTTCGCCGAAGCGCTGCTTGCACCCGCCCCTGGATTCCCGCTTTTGCGGGAATGAGCGGAATTGCGACGGATCAACTCTAGCACGCTTCGGGCCGCCTCAGGCGTGCTCCGCCAGCACGCGCTCGACCTCGGCCAGCCCCGTTGCCTTCTCGGCGGCGCTCATCAGCGAAGCCGCAAAGCCGTTGCGGACAATCGCTATGATCTCGTCGCGCGTAAGCGACAAGGCGTCGGAAACGGCGCGGTAATTGTCGTTCACATAGCCGCCGAAATAAGCCGGATCGTCGGAATTGACGGTGACGACAAGGTCTTTATCCATCATCTGCCGCAGCGGGTGGGCCGTGAGGTCCTCGACCACGCGCAGCCGCAGATTGGACAGCGGGCAGACGGTCAGCGCCATGCGCTCGCGCGCCAGCCGTCCGACCAGCGTCGGATCTTGCAGCGAGCGATTGCCGTGGTCGATCCGCCCGACGCCGAGCAGGTCGAGCGCCTCCCACACATAGCTCGGCGGCCCTTCTTCGCCGGCATGCGCGGTGAGGAAAAATCCGGCGTCGCGGGCGCGGCGGAAGACGTTCTTGAATTTGCTCGGCGGATTTCCGGTTTCCGATGAATTGAGGCCGACGCCGACGATCTTGTCCTTGAACGCGAGCGCAGAATCCAAAGTCTTCTCGGCGTCCGCCTCGTCGAGATGGCGCAGGAAGCACATGATCAGGCTCGCCCGCACGCCGAGCTGCCGCTCGGCATCGGCGATGGCGCGATGCAGGCCGCTGATCACGGTTGCGAACGCGATGCCGCGGCCGGTGTGGCCCTGCGGATCGAAGAACATCTCCACATGCCGGACATTGTCGGCGTGGGCGCGTTGCAGATAGGCGAACGCCAGATCGTAGAAATCCTGCTCGGTGATCAGCACCGACATGCCTTGATAATAGATGTCGAGAAAATCCTGCAGGTTGCGAAACCGGTAGGCTTGGCGCACCGCGTCCACTGTTTCGTATTTCAGCCGCACGCCATTGCGGCGCGCCAGCGCAAACATCAGCTCCGGCTCCAGGCTGCCTTCGATGTGAATGTGCAATTCGCACTTGGGCAGCCGTTTGATCAGGGCGTCGATCTCGTGCATCTTTTGGTGTCTCCCGCGCGCTGGGGAAGCCGCTCTGCGAGGCGACGTGAGGCCTAGCAAACCGACGCGTTACTTGGAAAGTGGCGGTGCCGGACACTGCCAATGATTCGGACCATAATGACTTGGCATCATGATAGCCGCCGATGACAAAACTGGAATGAAGACGCGATGCCGCCGGATGTGAACAAGACTGCCGAGACGCTGATGGCCGAACACGGCAGCGGCGTGAAATACCGGCCGTTCGCCGCAGCGTCCGGCATAGCCAGCGTGACCGACGCCTATGCGGTGCAGCGCGAATATGTGCGGCTGCAGATGCAGGCCCGCAACACCAGCGTCGGTCGGCTACAAGATCGGCCTCACCTCCAAACGCATGCAGGACGATGTGCGGGATCGATAGCCCGATCGCCGGCGTGGTTCTGGCGGATCGCGTCCATGCCTCCGGCGCGAGCCGTCAGCGCTTCCGCCTAGGGCAGAGTTGGCGTTGAGTTCGAGATCGCGGTGCGGCTCAAGCGCGATCTTGTGCCGAGCGGCGGCGTGCCGGCGCTTGCGGATGTCGCCGCCGCGGTCGACGCGGTTTGCCCGGCGATCGAGATCATCGACGATCGCAACGCCAATTATGGCGCGCTGGATGCGCTGTCATTGATCGCCGACAATGCCTGGAACGCCGGCATCGTGCTCGGCGAATTTGTCCACGACTGGCCGGACTTGGCCTCGATCGAAGGGATAGTTTCCGTCGACGGCAAGCCATCGATCGCGGCTTGGGGCGCGACGTGCTCGGCCACCCGTTTCATCCGGTGGCATGGCTCGCCACACATCTCGCTCGAGCAGGGAAGCGGGCTGCACGCCGGAGACATCGTGATGACCGGAAGCGTGGTGACGACCAAATTTCCCGATCGGCCGTTGGCCTATCGTTTCGACGTGACAGGTCTGGGCGCGTCGACTCCGATCGACGCTACGCGAAATTTTTGACGCGCCAAATTAAGTTCGCGGTCACGCCGCGCGCGCGACCAATCAAACATTACAACAACATTAAATCTGACGCCGCCTGAATCCGGCCATCGGTCGGTCATGGCCGCGTCCCGGTTCGCCGGCATCGATGCACGGACGAGGGGAAAACATCGATGCGCGCCTGGTGGTCTGATGCGCGCCACTTTCAGATTGCGGCGCTGTCGATCCTTGCTCGCCATCAATTTTGTCTGGATCGATTTCGGCGCCAAGCCGCTCTACAGCGCGCTGGCGATCGCTGGCGCGCTGCTGACCCAAGCGGTCTGCTCGCGCATTGTCGGCCTGCCGCGAATCGATCTGCGCTCGGCGCTGATCACCGGATTGTCGTTGAGCCTGCTGCTGCGGGCCGATGCGCCGTGGCTGCCGGCGCTTGCCGGCGTCGTGGCGATTGCGTCGAAATTCCTGCTGCGGATCGACGGCAAGCACATCTGGAATCCGGCCGGCTTCGCCATCGTCGCGCTGCTTGCTGACATCCAGCGGCGTCTGGATTTCGCCGGGGCAATGGGGCGACCAGCGTCTGGTTCGCATCGCTCGCTGGCGTTTCTCGCCATTCTGGTGCTGCACGCCTCGCAACGCTCGGACATCGCGCTGTTCTTTCTCGGCAGCCATGCCGCGCTGCTGTCTTGCCCGCGCGCTTTGGCTCGGCGATCCGCTGGCCATTCCGCTGCACCAGATGCAGAGCGGGTCGCTGCTGATCTTCGCCTTCTTCATGATCTCCGATCCGCGAACCACGCCGGATTCGCGCGCTCGGCCGCTTTCTCTTCGCCTTCGGCGTGGCGCTGCTTGCCCACTATCTCGCGTTCTTCATGCAAATGCGGCCGGCGCTATACGTCGCGCTGATCGCGCTCTCTCCGCTCACTTTGCTGCTCGACAGGCTTGTTCCCGCAAACAGGTTCGAATGGACTCAACCATCCAAGGAGCTTCTCGATGACGCGAACTGTTCGTTCTCGGTTGAAAGCGAGTGTTGCTCTGGCGGCCATCTGCGCTCAGCTCGCCGTCTGTGCCGGACCGGCGAGCGCGTTCTGCGGCTTCTATGTCGCCAAGGCCGATGCGAAAATGTTCAACAAATCCTCGAAAGTCGTGCTGGCGCGCAACGGCCAGCAGACCGCCATCACCATGGCGAGCGACTACGAAGGCGAGCCGAACGAATTCGCGCTGGTGGTTCCGGTGCCGACCTTCATCGAGAAGGGCCAGATCAGCGTCGTCGAACCGAAGACGGTCGATCATCTCGACGCCTATACGGCCCCGCGGCTGGTCGAATATTTCGACCCCGATCCGTGCCAAAAGGCCTACCGTCTCGGCGATGCCTGTGCCCGCCCCCAGCTCCGCGATCATGGCCTTTGCCTCCGCAGGCTTGCAACGAAAAGCATACAGCGGGGTCAAGGTCGAAGCGCAATACGACGTCGCCGAATACGACATCTCGATTCTGTCGGCGGAAGAAAGCGACGGCCTGATCAATTGGCTCAACGACAACGGCTACAAGATTCCCGCCGGCGCCGAGCCGGTGATCGGCAGCTACATCAAGCAAAAAATGCGCTTCTTCGTCGCCAAAGTGAATGTCAAGCGCATGCAGCAGCTTGGCCGCGCTTACCTGCGGCCGCTGCAAGTCCGTTACGAGACCGAGCAAATTCATGCTGCCGCTCCGCCTCGGCACCGTCAACGCCAATGGGCCGCAGGACCTGATCGTCTTTGCCTTGAGCAAGCGCGGCCGCGTCGAGGCGACCAATTATCGCACCGTCAAGGTGCCGTCCGACTTCGACGTGCCGCTGTTCGTCAAGGATGACTTCGCCAATTTTTACAGGGCGACTTTCGACCACGCGGTCGCGCGAGAGAAAATGCACGCGGTGTTCGTCGAATACGCCTGGGATATGGGCTGGTGCGATCCCTGCGCCGCCGATCCGATGAGCATTGCCGAAATGGTCGATCTCGGCGCCGGGTGGATCACCGGCAATCCGGTTGGCGACGCCGGCAACAGCCCTTACGTGACGCGGCTGCATGTGCGCTATGACGCCGCGTCGTTCCCGGAAGACCTCAATTTCGTCGAAACCGGCGACCGCGAGAATTTCCAGGGTCGCTACATCATGCATCATCCGGCCCCGGCCAGGGCAAGCTGCCCGGCCGGCGACGCCTACCGGGCCGCGCTGCCGGCGCGGTTCAAGCAGGAAGCGAAGGTCCTGGCCGATGCCACCGGCTGGTCGCAGAAGGACATTGAGGCGCGCATGAACGCCAACGGCCAAATCGTTGACCAACCCCAAGTGAATGGTCGGGCGCGGCGACGCCGCGCCTGAAGGTCCGATGCTGGTCGCGGAGCCCGCGGACTGCGGGCTTCACAGGCAAAGTGCTTTAGGTTTAAAATTATTCGCGACCGGCGGAAGGCGTCCGGGCGCGGACTATTGCAGATGGCTGAACTGAACGCGGAGCTCGTCAAGCGCCGCGCCAAAGCGCTGGGCGCCGATCTTGTCGGCATCGCCAGCGCCGCAACGTTGAATGCCTTTCCGCCCGATCCGCGCTGGCCGCAGACGCCCGAGCGCATCTCGCCCTATTGCAAGAGCGTGATCGTCTTGGTGCAGCGCATTCCGGCCGGCGCGTTCCGCTGCAAGACCAACGTGCCGGTGCAGTACATCGACATGCTGGTGCTGCGGAAGATGGACAAGGTCGCCTACCGGCTCGCCGAGGAGCTGGAAGACGCCGGCCATCCGACCTTCGTCACCGCGGCGCAGGAGACCGATTGGAGCTATAAGCGCGCCAGCTACGGCCGGCTGTCGACCCGGCATCTCGGCGTCGAAGCCGGGCTCGGCACGCTCGGCCTCGAAGTCAATATCCTGACGCCGGAGTTTGGGCCGCGCGTCTATCTCACCGGCATTCTCACCGAGCTCGAGCTGGAGCCGGACCGGCCGCTGACCGAGCAGGTCTGCATCGGCGAGTCGTGCAGCCGCTGCCTGCATTCTTGTCCGGCCGACGCCGTCCTGCATTTCGGCATCGACAAGCGCGCCTGCGCCACCGAAGCGCAGGAGTTCGGCTTCTCCACCATCCTGCAATTCTTCGAGCGCTTCATCGACGCGCCGCCGGCGCAGAAGGAGAAGATGGCGCGCTCGCGCGATGTTTACGGCTTCTGGCAGGGGCTGTTGCGCGTCGTCGGCTCGTTCGGCGATTGTCCGCGCTGCCTCGCCGTCTGCCCGGTCGGCAACGACTATCACGCCCATCTCGCCGACGCGCAGAAGGCGATCCCGGAAAAGACGCCGGAGAAGGTCGCGCTCGGCAAAAGCTATCGCGACAATCGCGCGCGCGGCGCCGACATCGCCGGGCTCAACGACTGGAACAGGCGTTGGGTCGGGCCCGAGGGCTATAAAGGCATGGTGGCGCGGCAGCTGCAGGAATTCAAAAAGGCGCAGCAGGAGCGCAGCCAGCGCAGCCCTGGTCGACGCCGACGAGAGCGGGCAGAGCTGAACATGGTCGCGGTGTTCAAACAGCCGCTGACTGCCGCCGAGATCAAGGCGAAAGCCCGCGCGCTCGGCGCCGATCTGGTCGGCATCGCCGACGGCGCGACGCTGGAGCGCTATCCGCCCGACCCGCGCGATCCGCGGCGGCCGTCCGACATCACCGAGCTCGACGCCGGCCGCGTCATCGTGCTGGCCAAGCGCGTCAGCCGCGGCAGCGCCCGCATCGCCGCCTGGAACGACCGGCACAAATACTACAACGACGAGCTGGCGCTATCGCGGCTCGAAGAAGCCTCGCTCGAGCTGGTCTACTGGCTCGAAGACAACGGCTATCCGGCGATCATCGTGCCGCCGACCCATGTCGATCCGTGGCGTTATGACGGCGATCCGAACCGGCACATGACGACGTTGCTGTCGCTGCCGCATGCCGCGGTCGAGGCGGGCCTCGGCACGCTCGGGCTCAATCTGCAATTGCTGACGCCGGAATTCGGACCGCGGGTGCTGCTGACCGCGGTGCTGTGCTCGGTCGATGTCGCCTGCGACTCGAAGATGGAGACGGCGCTCTGCCTCGGCCCAAGCTGCGGGCGCTGTCTGAAAACCTGCCCGGCCGATGCGGTCGGACATTGGACCCGCGATTGGCCGGCGTGCGACCGGTTTCGTTCGCCGCACGGCTTCGCGCAACTGAGCGAGCACGTCACCCGCATCATCGCCGAGCCGGATGCGTCGCAAGCAGAAAGAGCTGGTCCGCTCCGAGGACAGCTTCAATCTCTGGCAAAGCATTTTGCGCGGCGCCGGCGTGATTACCGGGTGCCGCCGCTGCGCCGACGTCTGCCCGGTCGGCGCCGACTATGAAGCGATGTTGAGCGACGCGCTCGACGTCATTCCCGAGGACACGCCGGCGAAGGAGGCGCGCGCCGCCGCCATGGAGGCGGAAGAACAAGCCGGGCGCTTGCCCGACGCCTATGCCGCGCACAGCCGCTGGATCGGCGCTTTGCCGCGGCGCGGCTCGTGAATGACGCCGCTCGTCGATCTGCCCAAGACGCGCGCCGAGATTGAGCGCATTCAATCGGAGCGCAAGAAGCGCGCGCTCATGCAGGCGCGCCGCGCGCCGTTCTATCAAGGGCAGGCTCGATCACGTGAACCTCGAGCGGCTCGACGATCCGGACGAGTGGCGCAAAATCCCGATCTTCGACAAGGACATGCTGCGCCAGCTCGGCGACCGGGAATTCTACGACCATTTCTGCGTCGCGCCCGACGACGGCATCGCCGAATATTGGCGCTCCGGCGGCTCGACCGGCACGCCGCTGTTCTATCCCCGCAGCTACGACGATATCGCCGCGGCGATGATCGGCTTCGCCCGGATTTACGATTGCACGCGCTGCCGGCGCGGCGGCCGGGCGCACGTGTCGTTTCCGCTCGGCATTCACCCGGTCGGCCAGATGCTGGCGCGCGCGGCAGCAACCCGCGGCATTGCCGTCAACTGGGCCGGCTCGGGCACCACGACGCCGTCTGTGCTGCAGCTCGAATTGATCGATCGGCTCAAGCCGACGATCTGGATGGGCATGAGCAGCTACGGCCTGCATCTCGGCAATCTGGCCGAAGCGCGCGGCCTCGATCTCGCCGCCCGGTCGATCGAGACCATCCTGTGCTCGGCCGAGCCGCTATCGGACGCCAAGCGCGACAAGCTCGCGCGGCAATGGGGCGCGCAGGTGCGCGACACCTTCGGCATGACCGAAGCCGGCATGATGGGCGCCGAGGACGAGGCCGGACGCGGCTTTCGCATCTGGACCGACATGTTCCTGATCGAGGTGCTCGATCCCGATACTTACGAGCCGGTTGCCGAAGGCAATGTCGGCGCGCTGGTGGTGACGCCGCTCTGGACCAACAACATCACGCCGTTTTTGCGCTGGAGCTCGGGCGATCTCGTCACCTGGCAGCGCGGCGACGACGATTCCGGCCCGTTCGCGGTTTTTCCGCTGATCAAGCACGCCCATCGCACCAGCGGGTTCTTCAAAATCCGCGGCATCAACGTCAATCACTCCGAGTTCGAGGACTTTATTTTCCGCAACGTCGATATCAGCGACTTCAAGGCCGAGCTGATCACCGAGCGCGACCTCGATACCATGCTGCTGTCGGTCGAAGTGCGCCGCGGCGTCGATCCCGCCGCCGCGATCGAGCGCCTGAAAACAGCGGTGCGCAATCAGTTCGAATTGACGCCGCAGATCGTCGTGGTCGAGACCGGCAGCCTGGCCAAGGAATTCGAAGCGAGCGTCAAGATGCCGCGTTTTTCCGATCGGCGGCAGTGAGACTACGAGCGGGACGCAATCAGATTAAGTCGTCATTGCGAGCGGAGCGAAGCAATCCAGCGGGCCAAGCCTCAAGCTCTGGATTGCTTCGTCGCCCCGTTGGGGCTCCTCGCAATGACGAGCATTTCTCTTCGATCCGCAAATGCTTTTAAGGTCAACTAAGGGACATCGTTCCATGCAGCAAGACCCATTCATGCCGCCGGCCGCCGCGTTTACCCGCAGCGTGCCGATCCGCTTCTCGCATTGCGACCCGGCCGGGATCGTCTACTTCCCGCACTATTTCAACATGTTCAACGGGGTGATCGAGGACTGGTACACGGCGGAGCTGGGCTACAATTACGCTGAGCTGATCATGGGCAGCCAGTTCGGCTTTCCGTTCGTTCACATCGAATGCGATTTCAAGATTCCAAGCCGGATGGGCGACGTCATCGACCTGACGTTGTTGGTGGAACGCATTGGCCGCTCCTCCCTCGGCGTCGCCATTGTCTGCCACCGCGACGGCATCGAGCGGCTGCGCGCCCGCATGGTCACCGCGATGATGTCGATTGCGACCCGCAAGCCGGTCGCGCTGCCGCCAGGGCTGCGCGATGCGATCGAGGGCTACCGCGCGCGGACTTCGGCTTAGGGCGTGTACTCATCAACGCGCATGGATGTCATGGCTTGATGTAAATGCTCGCATACGATCCAGCGTATGCCTCCTTCCAGCCTCTCTTCCCGACGAGAAACCGCCTTAGCTCTTCATGTGCCTTCACCCAAAGCACCGCATCGATTTGGTACTGCTCAAGCGTCGCGTCCCAAGCGGTCTCATCAAACTCTAATTCGACCAGTTTGAAATAGTCACGCAGTAACGCATCTGGATAAGCGGTAGATGCTCGACCATCTACGAACACAGGTATGGCGCCTCGCGTGCGAAAGATCAAAACTCCACCGTAGTTCCAGTGGTTCAGAAGCCGGGCATGCGAAAAATGTGTCTGAAGATAAAGAATGTCCTGCTCTGAAAGCATTCGCGGAAGTCCAAGAGCCGGATCTATTCGCATGTAAACCAATGGCAGAGCGCACGCCGCAATGATGCCGGCAGCCAATAACGATCTTTCGACCGTAAGATTATTCGGCCGTTTAGGTAGCAGCCGATCAAGGTGAAGAGCTAACGGGACCGTTGAGAACATAAAAAAGAATGACATGTATCTAAACTGATACAGCCCCAAAAACAAAAACAGCCACGAAAGCAGCCGCGGCTCTATCGGACGAAGTCCCCTGTGGCGCAGTTCCAACCCAACAAATGTCAAAATATAGATGATGCTGGGAATGCTCCCCGGCACGGCTATATTCCGATAATACGGCCACCACTCGGTGATGTAGGCTTGCGAAAAGTGACCTAATACAGTCGCCAAGCCTTGATAGATATGCCAGCCAAGAGGATTGATAAATGTCGCGATAAAGCAACCGACTCCCACGAGACCATAGATTCTAAAATTCACCCAATCGCGCTTAAGCAACGCCACGCCGCAGAAAACGCCAACAATAATAAGACCGAGCAGAAAGCCGCCATGCAGATTTGCCCACAGCACCATAATTGCAGGCAGCAAATAAACCCACCTCGTTCTTTTCAAACATTCTCCGTAGAATATTACGGAAAACAACATCGTAGAAATGTTAGGCGAGGCGGCGAGATAGACATTCGGGTACAACGTCGCAAAAGCGGGATAAAGCAAACATGCGGATAAAACGGAAATACAAACTGCAGCCGCAGAGGCGCCGGTGCTTAGGCAGACGGACGTAAGATATCCGGCTATAACGGCGCCACACGCAACGACAAATAATATTAGACCGGCAAAATTCGTATGTTGAAATAATGCACTGGCAATCACGTCCCAAAGCCACGAGAGATTAAACCACTGCCTGGCTCCAGCAGTAAATGACCATGGATCGTGGAAAGGAATGCTGCCTCGGTCTCTGATTAGGTCCCCGGCGGCTAGGTGCCACCCCAAATCATAGTGGGCAAGCAGGAGCGGCGCGTTCACTAGGTAATTCACACATGCGAATGAAATAACGAAGACATAAATCCCGGACCTCTGAAAGTAAGAACTGATCATCTTTCGCGCTCTATCAAGCTTAGGTACTGGACGCCCCGCCGGGGGCGAACGCGCGACACAGGCGCTGGAGCGCGTACGACAAACTGCGAGGCTCTGAAAACTTCCGCTCGAGAGTTCTGACGAGCTTAGGCTACGACCTCAGACTAGGAGCTTAGGCTATGGCCGGTTAACGTGACCTTGCCGATGTTAGAGTGGGACGGTGTCTTTGCTCGCTCCGCTCTGGCAAAGGCGCGTGACGTGGGATCATTTGCGCGCGTCGACCGGGCGGCAAAAGATATCGCAAAGCTGCTGGCCAAAGCTGAAATGGCCTCGACCGTCACACACCTGTAACAGTTCGTGGCTGTATGATCGAGGCGCTGAACTGGGAGGGTGGAATGTCGACTGACACTTTAGGACTCGATCAGATGCAGGCCGCCTACAAGGCGGCGGTCGAGGAGTGGATTGCCGCCATCAAGCAGGAAGAGGCGCTGGCTTCCGTCAATCACAACGTTGCCGAAGTCGACCAATGGGAAGCTGCGCATTTCAAGGAAGACGACATCCGCAAGAAGGTGAAGGCCGCAAAGAAGGGCTACGAAGACGCGCTGCGCGAAAAGTTCTTCGGCTTCTAGGCGGCGGCCTCGAAATCCCAACGTCTCTCTCTGGCGACGCGATGATGCCTGGCCAGACCGTGCGACGATATCGGTGCGGCGGCGGGCCGACGCCCGCGCCCGCTAATCCGGCCGCTTCAGCGCCGTCACGGCAAGCGAACGCCGGTAGCTGAAGCCGAGCTTGCGGTAGAGCGAGGCGGCGCGCGTGTTGTCGCTGAAGAGATGCAGGAACGGCGTCTCGCCGCGTTGCAAGATGTCGTGCATCAGCACGCTGACCAGAAACGACGAATGACCGCGGCCGCGATGCTCCGGGTGGGTGCAGACCGCGGAAATTTCGGTGAAATCCGTCGAACCGCATCCGTTCGCCGGCCATTGCCACCAGCTGTCCCGCCGTGCGGACGCCTAGGTACGATCCAAGCAAAATGGTCCGCGCGGCGAACGGTCCCGGTTGCGTCAGTTCCACGAGCCGCATCATTTCCGGAACGTCGGCCGCGGTGAGAATAACATGCTCGCCGCCGATGCGCGGTGCCGCCTGCGGCTCGAACACCATCTGCTCGACCGATTTTTGCATGACCGTCACCAAGTTTTGGCCCGCGGCCACGGGTTCGGCGTTGAAGAGTCCGACGACGTCGCCAGGGTTCATGATTGAAACCAGGGCTTGCAGGCAAGCGTCCGAGACTTCGCGCACAGCCGCCATCGGCGCGATCTCGGGCCGGTAGCGCCGCGCCAAGTCGTTGCCGAGCGCGAAGATCGCGTGCGTCGTGGTCAGCGCCGACCAGGGCGGTTGTTCCAGCTGTTTCGGGTCGGCGTCGGTGATGGGTCGCATGCCGAAAATTTCGGGGGCCGTTGCAGCTTGGCGCGCAGCCTAGCCGAACCGCGCGACGATGTCGGCGGGAATGGCGTGCGCGCTGATCTTGTCCGGGTTGTTCTTGTTGCGCGCCGCCCAGACCCGCGTCTCGCCGCCCTCGACGGCGAGGTCGCCGTCGACGGTGATGCGGTGATCGACGTCAAAGCTCGAGCGGCGAAACGCGGCGATGCGGGACGCAATCTCGATGGTGTCGCCGAATTTCACGGTCTTGCGGCAGGCCAGCCGCACGTCGACCAGCGGCAAGATGCCGAAGGTGGTGATGAAATCCGCCCGTTTGACGCCGAGCGCCGCCTCGAACAGCGACCAGGTGCCGGTGTCGAAATACTCGAACAGCCGCTTGGGCGAGACCATGCCGGCGGGATCGCAATGGCCGAATTCGACCGTCATCTGCCAGCGGTATACGAGCGACGTCAAAGGCCGCGCCTCCGAATTTGCACGCGCAGGCTACTCTACTCGGTCAGCACGCGGCGGCAAATTTCGACAAGCGCGCGACGCACGGCCCATCAGGCCCGGCTCGGCCAAGTTTCTGCAAGCCCTGGCGTTCGTCGATAAGCGCTTGTGCTTTTTGGCGGGCGGGCGTCGCGGATCGGTGGCGGAAGAAATTCCCGTGGCCGGCTGGTGAAAAGGAGCGGGCCGGACGTTAATATCAATTCGCATCGCGTATCAAATTAACTTGACACTGTTGCGGCAACCGCCAAGTAGTGTCGCGCCATATTAATCAGACAGGGGCTGTCATGAGAGGCGTCTTCCTAGCATTTATCATCACCGTTGCGGCGTTGACCGGATCGTCGGCGTTTGCCGCGGATCAGCGCAACGTCACGGTCGTCAATGGCACCGGCTATGGCATCAAATTCCTCGGCTTCAACAATCCGGGTGACAATGACTGGTCGGACAATGAGCTCGGCGGCGTTCTGGCGAACGGCGGCAGCATCTATGTCAAGTTCAATACCGCCGACAAAGGCTGCAAGTGGAATTTCAAGATTGAATGGGCCGATCCCGGCTATCCGGGCGTGCTGTGGGACGCGATCGACCTGTGCAACATCGAGGTCATCACGTTGAAATACGATCGGGCCACCAACACCACGTCGGCCGAGCTCAAGTAATCAATTCGACGATAGGCCGGCAAATCGGCGATGCAACAATTGAAGCGCGCGTCTTGGACGCGTGCTTCAGCGGCTGATGTCGTGGGGGCACACAACGGCCACTTTGCGTGAGGCGGACCTCGCGAAATTTCGGGGCTTGGAAGATTGGTCAACCTACCCCGATCGTTCGCAAAAATCCGGTCGCGCTATTTGGCAGGCCGCCAGTTATCCATAAGTGCGCGTCGCGTCGCAAATTAACTTGACACGTTGTCTCCACCGCAACTAGTGCGTTCCGCTGTTCCTAACAGACAGGGGGCTGTCATGAGAGGCGTCTTTCTTGCATTTGTCATTGCCATCGCAACGTTGAGCGGATCGTCGGCGTTTGCCGCAGACCGGCGAGACGTTACCGTTGTGAATGGCACCGGCTACGGCATCAAATTCCTGGGCTTCAACAATCCGGGCGACGATGACTGGTCGGAGAATGAACTCAGCGGTGTTCTGGCGAACGGCGGCAGTATCGGCGTCAAGTTCAGCACCGCCGACAAGGGCTGCAAGTGGAAGTTCAAGATTGAATGGGCCGATCCCGGCTACCCAGGCGTAGTGTGGGACCCGATCGACCTGTGCAAGATCAACCTCATCGTCTTGAAATACGATCGGGATACCGACAAGACATCGGCGGACCTCAAATAAACCAAGCCGGGTTATCGGCGATGCAACCAACAAAGTGCGCGTCGCGGACGCGCACTTTGGCGTTTTTGGGCTTAGGTTTTGTCTCGCCGCTAAGCGCGGCCATTCGCCAAACGCCAGTCCTGCGCTAATGTGCCAAACCTGAATTCCGTTGCGCACCTCAATCGAGGCGTTGCGCGCGGCAAGAAACCAAACAGACTTAAGGGGAGGGGACGATGGCGAATTTTGTTCTGGTTCATGGCGCCTGGATCGGCGGCTGGTACTGGCGTCCGAACGCGCAGGCGCTGCGCAAAGCGGGGCATGAAGTCTATACGCCGACCATGACCGGACTCGGCGAGCGCATCCACCTGATGAATCCAAGCATCAATCTCGACACCCATATCACCGACATCGTCAACGTCATCAAACAGGAAGACTTGTCGGACGTCGTCCTGGTCGGCCATTCCTATGGCGGCATGGTGGTGACCGGCGTCGCCGATGCGCTGCCTGGCAAAATCAGTTCGCTGGTTTATCTCGATGCCTTCGTGCCGAACAGCGGCGATGCACTGGTGAAGCTCTTGCCGCCTGGCAATCCGCCGCCGGCATTCGCCAGCGAATATACGTTGGCGCCGATACCCGCCAGTTTTTTTGGTGCGACTCCCGAAGTGGCGGCGATCGTCGACGCCCGCACCACGCCGATGCCGGTCGGCTGCTTCATGCAGCCGCTCAAACTGACCGGGGGCATCGATCGGGTCAAAAAGAAAACTTACATCTATTGCAACGTGCCGGCGCCGACCACTTTCACGCAATTTTACGACAAGCTGAAAAACGACCGGGACTGGACGGTGCATACGCTTCCGTGCACGCACATCGTTCAGATCGACATGCCCGACGAATTGACGAAGCTGTTGCGGCAGGCGATCTCGTAGCGCCCGCGGGCCGGTGTGTGAAATCATAATTACGTTAGACCAATGTCAACTTTCAGGGAGAAAGTGGACATCGTGGCGACGTAGCGCGGTGTCGCCTGATGATCCCAATCAGACGCACTGATTGCTTTTCATCAGCCTTCACCTAGAGTGGATTCCGGCCTAGCCAAGTCGTGCTTAGCCAAGTCCTGCTTAGCCATGTCCCGCCTAGCCAAGTCCTGCATGTGTTAAACACGGAGGGCAAAATCCATGTCAAATAAAGTTCTGGTTGCGACTGTACTTGGGCTTCTGCTCGGTTGGCCGCTCACGGGAGTTCACGCGGCGGATGCTGCGCCCGACCGCCTTCGCACAATGTTCACTGGTCGAGACAAGTGCCTCGACATCATCAACGATGGCCAAAACAACAAGCTGACGATGGCAAACTGCGGCAATTTCTCAGGGCAGAAATGGACGCTCGCGCCAACTGGCAGCCCCGAAGTTTACAAGCTCCGGACCGACTTCACGGGTCCAGACAAATGCCTCGACATCATCAACGACGGCCAAAACAACAAGCCGACGATGGCAACGTGCGGCAATTTCTCAGGGCAGCTGTGGACACTCGCGTCGACTGGAACCCCTGGACTTTATAAGCTCCGGACTGAGTTCACTGGCCCGGAGAAGTGCCTCGACATCATCAACGACGGCCAAAACAACAAGCCGACGATGGCAACGTGTGGCAATTTCTCAGGGCAGATGTGGAACGTTTCTATGTTCTAGAGTGGGGCTTCCGCCTTTAGGGGTAAACCGGAAATCGACCCATCGACGGGATTTATAGGTACGCTTCCTGGTACGGCGAGAGCGCCGGCTCGCCGGCAATGTAGGTCTGGCGCACGGCGCGGTCGTCGCCGAGCGTCATCAGCACGAATAGCTCTTCTTCGAGGTTGCTCACCGTTTCCATGCGATGCGCCATCGCCGGCGTCGAGCGGGCGTCGAGCACGACGAGATCGGCGAAGGCGCCGGGTGTGATGGTGCCGATCTCTTGCTCCAGACCTAGCGCGGCGGCATTGCCGCGCGTCATCAGATCGAAAGCGCCGAGCGCCGGCAGGGTCTGGCCCCGCAACTGCATCACTTTGTACGCTTCCGCAGCGGTGCGCAGCATCGAATAAGACGTGCCGCCGCCGACATCGGTCGCAAGCGCGATGCGCACGCCCGCCGCGGCGAGGCCCTCATAGTCGAACAGCCCGCTGCCGATGAACAGGTTCGAGGTCGGGCAGAAGACGGCGACCGATTGAGTGTCGCGCAACAACTCGATCTCAGTTTTAGCAAGATGAATGCAGTGGCCCAGCAGCGAGCGCGGCCCGAGCAGGCCGAAGCGGGCATAGACGGCGGTGTAGCTCGGATCGTTGGGGAACAGGCGTTTGACAGTGGCGATCTCGTCAAGATTTTCGGCCAGATGCGTCTGCATGAGTACGGTCGGGAATTCCGCGAGCAGCGCGCCGAGTTCGGCGAGCTGCTCGTCGGTCGAGGTGATGGCAAAGCGCGGCGTCACCGCATAACGCTGCCGTCCTTTGCCGTGCCAGCGGCGGATCAGATCGCGGCTGTCGGCAATCGCGGTGCTTGCCGGCGCCAGCAGGCCGGGCGGCGCGTTACGGTTCATCACCGAGTTGCCGGCGATCATGCCGGCATTGCGCTGGTGCGCGGCGGCGAACAGCGCCTCGGCCGAAGCCGGATGCGCGGTGCAATAAGCGACCGCGGTGGTGGTGCCGTTGCGCGCCAGTTCGTCGAGGAAGAATTCGGCGTTGCGTGCGGCATGCCGCGGGTCGGCGAATTTCTGCTCCTCGACGAAGGTGTATTTCTCCAGCCATTCGAGCAACTGCGCGCCGTAAGACGCAATCACTTGGGTTTGCGGATAATGGATATGCGGGTCGATGAAACCCGGCATGATCAGTGCATCGGCGAAATGCTCGACCGGCAGTCCGGCCGGCAGCCGCGCCGTCAGTTCGGCGGCTGGGCCGACGGCTTCGATCTTTCCGTCGCTTATGAGGATGATGCCGTCGTCGAGATAGCGATAGCTTTGCGTATCGCCGGCGCCGCTTGGCGCGCGCAGGAAGGTCAACAGCCGGCCGCGGATCGCGCGCACACTCAACTCCGACCTGCCACACAGGAGCTAATACAGATGCTTTTCCCGGGCGCGACGCAGCACGGAGCGAAGCGGAGTGATGCGTTGCAGACCCGGGATCGCCGCAACTCGGAGTTTTCGACGGTCCCGGATCAGCGGTGCACCGCCATAGCGCGTCGAAGACGCGCGTAAACGCGCTGGTGGCGATGCACCGCGTCCGGGAAAAGCGGATTATCGTAGCCCCCATCCGCAGCGTCATTGCGCCGGCGCGCCGGCGGCAAGCCATGATGCCAGCTTCAGGCGTTCGTCGCTCGTCATTTCGGTGATGTTGCCGGGCGGCATGGCGTTCGAGCGCACGGCGACGATGTCGATCAGCGGCGCGTGCCGCCGGATGTGCTCGTCGCTGTCGAGCAGGATACCCATCGGCGCGGCGGCGATGTCGGCCCAGACCGGTTCCGCGGCATGGCACATGGCGCAACGCGACATGACGATGGTGCTGACATCGGCGAATTTGGGCGTCGGCGGCAGCGCGCCGACGGCCGCCGCGCGCGGCCCGGCCGCCGACAGCCAGGCGATCGCCGCCATCCCGGCCGCCGCCACGCCCCACGTCCACCACGGGCTGCCTTTGCCTTCATGGCGCGAGTTGAAGAAATGCCGGATCACCGGCCCGATCGCCAGCACGATGGCGACGATCAGCCAATTGAAGCGGGTGGCGAAGAACAGCGGATAGTGATTGCTCAGCATCAGAAAGACGACCGGCAGCGTCAGATAATTGTTGTGCACCGAGCGCTGCTTGCCGAGTGCGCCCCAGGCCGGATCGGGCTCCTTGCCGTTAAGCATCGCGGCGACGCTTTTCTTCTGATACGGAATGATGATGACGAACACGTTCGCCACCATGATGGTGCCGATGATCGCGCCGATCTGGGTGAAGGCGCCGCGGCCGCTGAAGACGTGGGTGAAGCCGTAAGTCAGCGCGACCAGAAAGACATAGCCGACCAGCGCCAGCGCGACCTCGTGGCGGCCGAGCGGCGAGCGGCACAGGCCTTCATAAGCGAGCCAAGCCACGACCAGGCTGACAAAGGCGATCGCCGCCGCCTGCGCCGTGGTGAGGTCGAGCACCGACTTGTCGATCAAATAAAGATCGGCGCCGAGATAATAGACCAGAACCAGGAGCGCGAAGCCCGACAGCCAGGTCGTGTAGGCTTCCCATTTGAACCAGGTCAGGCTGTCCGGCATCTGCGCCGGCGCCACCAGGTACTTCATCATGTGATAGAAGCCGCCGCCGTGAACCTGCCACTCGTCGCCTTTGACGCCGGCCGGCAATCCCGGCCGCGGCTTGAGGCTCAGATCGAGGTGGATGAAGTAAAACGAGCTGCCGATCCAAGCGATGCCGGCAATGACATGCAGCCAGCGAAGGATGGCGCTTGCCGATTCTGCGAGTATCAGCTCCACGGCCTCTCCACGATTTGGGGCTCCGCTCGTTTGCCCCCGGCAAATTCACCATGACAGAAGCCGCGCAAACTGTGCAAGCTTAGCGCCGTGGCGCGGTTTTGGGCAACTTTGCCTTTTGTTGCCGCCGATTTTGTCGGATGATGCGCGTCGAGGAGGGGCCTTAAGATCGACCCGATGATGGAACGATCCTTGCAACGAAACCGGCAAGAAGCCTTGTAAAAGGCAGGGCATGCGCGGCGATTTCAATGCTTGATGCGTCACCACAAGCGACTTCCGCGCGGTCCGGGCCGCTGCTCAGTGCCGTTTCTATAAGCAAAAGCTACGGCGATTTTCTCGCCAACGACAAGATCGACCTCGATCTGTTCCCGGCGGAGATCCACGCGCTCCTCGGTGAGAATGGCGCCGGCAAATCCACCCTTGTGAAAGTGATGTACGGCCTGATCCAGCCGAGCGGCGGCGAATTGCGCTGGCTGGGAGACAAGATCGTGCTGGCCGGCCCGTCCGAGGCGCGTGCGCTCGGCATCGGCATGGTGTTCCAGCATTTCTCGTTGTTCGAGAACCTGACCGTCGCCGAGAATGTCGCGCTCGGCCTGCCGCCGACCGAGTCATTCACCGCCATCTCCGACCGCCTTGCCGAAACCGCGCGCGTCTATGGCCTGCCGCTCGATCCCAAGCGCGAGGTTTGGCGGCTGTCGGTCGGCGAGCGCCAGCGCATCGAGATCGTGCGCGCGCTGATGCAAAATCCGAAGCTTCTGATCCTCGACGAGCCGACGGCGGTGCTGACGCCGCAGGAAGCCGACCAGCTCTTCATCGTCCTCGAGCGCCTCAAGGCCGAAGGCCGCACCATCCTCTACATCAGTCACAAGCTCGAAGAGGTCAAACGGCTGTGCGACACGGCGACGATTTTGCGCCTGGGCAAGAAAGTCGCCACCTGCAATCCGCGGCAGGAGACCGCGGCGTCGCTGGCGCGGATGATGGTCGGCGCCGAGATCGGCGAGGTGAAGTCCGCCGCTGGGCGCAAAGCTTCGGTGCCACGCCTCGTCATCCACAAATTATCGCTCGAGCCCGACGATCCGCACGGCACGCGGCTTAAGGAAATTTCGCTCGAGGTCCGCGGCGGCGAGGTTCTCGGCATCGCCGGCGTCGCCGGCAACGGCCAGGACGAATTGTTCGCCGCGCTGTCAGGCGAGCGGCTGTCGGCCGGCGAAGGCGCGATCGTCATCGACGGCAACGCCGCCGGCTTGCTCGACGTCAATGCGCGCCGCCGCATGGGCGCGGCCTTCGTGCCCGAGGAGCGGCTCGGGCATGGCTGCGCCCCGCGCATGAAGCTTTCGGAAAATGCGCTGCTGACCGCTGCATGCCGCAAGCAGCATGGTGAAAAACGGCTTCATCAACAAACTGGCGGCGCTCGCTTATGTCGACCGCACCACCAAGAGCTTCGACGTGCGCAAGGCCAAGCGCGATCCGGAAGCGGTGAGTTTGTCCGGCGGCAATCTGCAGAAATTCGTCGTCGGCCGCGAAATCTTGCGCGAGCCCGGCATTCTCGTCGTCAGCCAGCCGACCTGGGGCGTCGATGCCGGCGCGGCGGCGACCATCCGCCAGGCGCTCATCGATCTCGCCGCCCGCGGCAGCGCGGTTTTGGTGATCAGCCAGGATCTCGACGAGCTTGCCGAGATCGCCGACCGCATCGCCGTGATCTTCCACGGCAAGCTGTCGGCGCCGCTCGAAGCCGCGCGAGGCGACGCGCGAGCGGCTCGGCTTGCTGATGGGCGGCGCCAGCACCGCGAGCGAGGCCGACGAGCAAGAGGCGAAATATGCTGTTGGTGCTTGAACGCCGCCCGGAACGCTCGGCGGTGATCGCCATCACCTCGCCGCTGATCGCGGTGGCGCTCACCGTGGTCACGTTCGCGATCCTGTTCGCGATCATGGGCAAGAATCCGCTGCTGGCGCTCTACGTCTATTTCATCGAGCCGCTGACCGATCCGTTCTCGCTGCAGGAAATCGCCGTCAAAGCCACGCCGCTGGTGATGATCGCGGTTGGGCTCGCGCTCTGCTACATCGCTAACGTCTGGAACATCGGCGCCGAGGGGCAGTTCATTGTCGGCGCGGTGTGCGGCAGCTGGCTTGCGGTGCGCACCAACGGCACCGATGTCGGGCCTTGGCTGCTGCCGGTGATGCTGTTCCTCGGCGCGCTCGGCGGTGCGCTCTACGCGCTGATTCCGGCGATCTGCCGGGTGTATTTCGGCGCCAGCGAAATCCTCACCAGCCTGATGCTGGTCTATGTCGCCAATCTCGGCATGGACTATCTGGTGCGCGGGCCGTGGCGCGATCCGCAAGGGCTCAACTTCCCGACCACCGCGGCGTTCGATCCGGCCGCAAGCGTCCCGACCTTGATTGAGGGCGTCGGCCGTCTGCATGCCGGCTCGATCATCGCGCTGATTATCGTGATGCTGGTGGCGGTGCTGCTGGGGCGCACCATCATGGGATTTGAAATTCGCCTGGTCGGAGCGGCGCCGAAGGCGGCGCGCTTTTCCGGCTTCAGCGCCAACCGGCTGGTGCTGTTCACCTTCGCGGTGTCCGGCGCGCTGGCCGGGCTCGCCGGCATCATCGAGGTGGCAGGGCCGATCGGGCATTTGGACCCCGGCGTGTCGTCGGGCTACGGCTTCACCGCCATCATCGTCGCCTTTCTCGGCCGGCTTAATCCAGTCGGCATTCTGATCGCCGGCTTGTTCCTGGCGCTGACTTTCATCGGCGGCGAGGGCGCGCAAATCTCGATGAAGGTGCCGCTCGACCTCACCAAAGTGTTTCAGGGCATCCTGTTGTTCTACGTGCTCGCGTGCGACTCGCTGATCGTCTATCGCATCCGCCTCCTCCGCACCGTCCGAAAGCCCGCGCATGCTGCTGCTTGAAGCCATCATCCTGTCGGTGATCGCCGCCTCGACGCCGCTGTTGCTGGCGGCATCGGGCGAATTGGTGGTCGAGCGCTCCGGCGTGCTCAATCTCGGCGCCGAGGGGATGATGATCATGGGCGCGGCTTGCGGTTTCGCCGGCGCCTATCTCAGCGGATCGACGCTGGTCGGCGCGCTCTGCGGCATTCTTGCCGGCGCGGCGTTGGCCGCGGTGTTCGGGATTCTGACGCTCGGCCTAGCCGTCAATCAGGTCGCTACCGGCCTGGCGCTGACCATCCTCGGCGTCGGGCTTTCGGGGCTGATCGGCGCGGGCTTTGTCGGCGTCCGGATCGTGCCGGCGCCGCATCTCTATCTGCCGATATCTGACCGACATTCCCTATATCGGCCGCATCCTGTTCGGCGAGGACGCGTTCGTTTACGTCTCGGTGGCGCTGGTCATCGCCATGTGGCTGTTCCTTTACCGCAGCCGCCCCGGTCTGGTGTTGCGCGCGGTCGGCGACAATCATGCCTCGGCGCACGCGCTCGGCTATCCGGTGCTGCGCATCCGCATGCTGGCGGTGTTGTTCGGCGGCGCCTGTGCCGGCCTCGGCGGCGCGTTCTTGCCGCTGGCCTATACGCCGTTCTTCATTCCCGGCATGACCGCGGGTCGTGGCTGGATCGCGCTGGCGCTGGTGGTTTTCGCCTCGTGGCGGCCGGGCCGGCTGGTCGCCGGCGCCTACCTGTTCGGCGCGGTCAGCATCCTCCAGCTCCACACCCAGGCGCTCGGCTTCGGCATCCCGTCACAGTTAATGTCGGCGCTGCCCTATCTTGCCACGGTCGTCGTTCTCGTGTTGATTTCAAGGACGCGCGGCACTGCCGGGTCCGCTGCGCCTGCGTCGCTCGGTCTGGTCTTCGTGCCGGACCGGTAGCTAAAGGTGGTGAAAGTGCTGCGGGCGTTCGCGCCGCGGAGAAACTGAAGAGACGGCGTCCGTCCGACTAAGCGGCGGGCGTTTCTGCAACCCGGAGTAAGATCATGAAGAAATGGAACGTTGTGGGGATGGCTGCGGTCCTCGGGATTGCCGCCATAACGGTTCACGCTTATGCCGCCGACAAGCTGAAAGTCGGCTTCATCTATGTCGGCCCGATCGGCGACCTCGGCTGGAGCTATCAGCATGATCTCGGCCGCAAGGCCATGGAGAAGGCGCTCGGCGACAAGGTCGAGTCGACCTTTCTGGAGAACGTCCCGGAAGGCGCCGATGCCGAGCGCTCGATCGAGCAGCTCGCCCGCACCGGCCACAAGCTCATCTTCACCACCTCGTTCGGCTTCATGGATGCGACCCTCAAAGTCGCGAACAAATATCCGGACGTGATGTTCGAGCACGCCACCGGCTTCAAGCGCGCCAAGAACATGAGCACCTACGCCGCCCGCTTCTATGAGGGCCGCTACATCCAGGGCCAGATCGCAGCCAAGATGTCGAAGTCGGGCATCATCGGCTACATCGTCTCGTTCCCGATCCCGGAGGTCATCTCCAACATCAACGCCACCATGCTCGGGGCGCAATCGATCAACCCGAACATGAAGGTGAAGATCGTCTGGGTGAATTCCTGGTTCGATCCGGGCAAGGAAGCCGACGCTGCCAAAGCGCTGGTCGACCAGGGCGCCGACATCCTGACGCAGCACACCGACTTGCCGGCCGCCACGCAGGTCGCCGAGCAGCGCGGCGTGCACTCTTCGGCGAATCGACCGACATGATCAAATTCGGGCCGAAGGCGCAGCTCACCGCCGACACCGACTATTGGGGCGGCTACTACACCAAGCGCGCCCAGGATGCACTCGACGGCAAGTGGAAGTCCGAGGACACCTGGGGCGGCCTTGATTTAGGGATGGTCGTGATGGCGCCCTATACCAACATGCCCGACGACGTGAAGAAGATGGCGATGGCCACCGAAGAGTCGATCCGGTCCGGCAAGTTCCATCCGTTCAAGTGTCCGATCATGGATCAGGACGGCAAGACGGTGGAATGCAAGGGCGGCGACCATCTCGATCCCGGCCAGATCCTGAGCATGAACTGGTACGTCAAGGGCATCGACGACAAGATCCCGGGCAAGTAACTGCGCCTTGCTCAGCTGAAGAACGATGGCCGGGCTCGCGCCCGGCCATCTGTTTTCTACGCCGCAGATCAACGCTCGATCACCTTGCCCGAGATCGCCGGATCGGCCTGATGTCGCCCATGGCCGGCGCGCGTTTGGCAGGTCCTGTGGAAAGAAATTGGATCGCACCATGTCGACGGCAACGTCAGCTTTCATAGCCGGTCTGCCCAAAGCCGAGCTGCATCTGCATATCGAGGGCACCCTCACCCAGGAAAAGCGCAAGTACTTTGCCGAGCGCAATGGCCTGCCGCTGGAGGCAAAGAGCTTCGCGGCGCTGAGCGTCGACGCGCCAGCCGACGGCGATCGCACCCAAGCGGCCAAGCAGAAAGGCATCGCCCAGTACAAGATGTTCCTGGACTTGTACTATGCGGGCCTGAAAGTGCTGCGGACGGAAAAGGATTATTTCGACCTGATCTTCGACTATCTGCGCCGTTGCAAAGAGAACAACGTCGTCTATGCCGAAATTTCCTTCGATCCGCAGGCGCACACCGATCGC
Source organism: uncultured Alphaproteobacteria bacterium (assembly GCA_963804405.1). Classification (GTDB taxonomy): domain Bacteria; phylum Pseudomonadota; class Alphaproteobacteria; order Rhizobiales; family Xanthobacteraceae; genus BOG-931. The sequence goes on from CAWDQG010000050.1 coordinate 52,391, forward strand.
GGCGTTGCCATGCAGGCGGTCGTCGAAGGACTGGTCGCCGGCCGTGAAGCCGGCGCGGCGACGTTCGGCGTCGAATCCAATCTCATCATGTGCATCAATCGCGACCTGCCGCTCGACAGCGCGCTCGTGATGTTGCGCGACGCGGCGCCCTATCGCGAGCACATCGTCGGGCTTGGCCTCGATTCGGTGGAAGATGGCCATCCGCCGATCAAGTTTCTCTCGGCTTATGAACGGGCGCGCGCCGACGGCTATCGGCTAACCGCCCATTGCGACGTCGACATGACCGACGCGGTCAAGCACACGTGGCAATGCCTCGATGACCTGCGCGTGGAGCGCATCGACCACGGCATCAATGTGCTCGATGACGAACGCCTGATCGCCGCGGTGCGCGAACGCAATATTTGCCTCACCGCTTGCCCGACCTGGCGTAACGGCGACCCCGGGCCGCGCCGGGTCGATCGCATCCGGCGCATCTATGATTTGGGTTTGCCGGTGACGTTGAATACCGACGATCCGGGTTATTTCATCAGCGGCATGATGAACGCCATGCTGCCGCCGGTGGCGGCGCTCGGAAAGTTCAGCGCCGCCGAACTGGCGCAATTCATGATCAACGCGTTCGACGCCGCCTGGCTTTCCCGGGAAAAGCGCGATGGCTACATCGCGCGGGTCAACAGCTACCTCGCCGCCAACGCGCCGGATCGCGTCATGAACTAGATGGCGAAGCCCGCACTCGGGCCGGCCATTTTCCTTCGTCATTGCGAGCGAAGCGAAGCAATCCAGTCCGGCCTAGCGGTTCTGGATTGCTTCGTCGCTTTCGCTCCTCGCAATGACGAGTTGGCGTCAAAGCACGGGCTTACCGCGCCGCATACGCGTCAAGTTCGGCGAGATAATGGTTCTTCGTCGCCCGCGGCAGCCAGGTGCTTTCGAAGGCGTTGCGGGTGAGCTGCACCAGCTCCTTTTCGCCGAGATCGGCGTCCTTTTGCGTGCACTCGAAATTCTCATTCATGTAGCCGCGGAAATAGGCCGGGTCGTCGGAATGCACAGTCGCGCGGATGCCGAGATCGAGCATGCGCTTGATTTCCTTGGCCTTGCTGCCGTTGGTGACAAAGGCGTTGGAGACCGGGCAGACGGTCAGCGCCAGTTGCCGCTTCGCCACCTCGTCGATCAGCGTGTTGCTGTCCAAGCACATTGACGCCGTGATCGATGCGGTCGACGCCGATCTCTTCCAGAACTTGCCGGATATGCTCGGTCGAATTCTGCTGATCGACGTCGCAATGCATGGTGAGGAAAAAGCCTTCGCGGCGGGCGCGCGCGAACACGTCCTTGAATTTCACCGGCGGATTGTTCTTCTCGTCGGAATCCAGCCCGACGCCGACGATCCATTCGCGATACGGCAGCGCCTGCACCAAGGTCGTCATGGCGAATTCGGCGCTCCAGTCGCGCAGGAAGCACATGATCAGCTGGCTCTTGATGCCGAGAATGCGCTCGGCGTCGGTCTGCGCGCGGCGGATGCCGCGGATCACCACGTCGAACGGCACGCCGCGGCCGGTGTGCGGCTGCGGATCGAAGAACATCTCGACATAGCGCACATTCTGCGCGTGCGCCTTGGCGAGATAGGCGAAGGTCAGGTCGTAGAAGTCCGGCTCATGCACCAGCACCCGCATGCCCTCGTAGTAGATTTTCAGGAACGACGGCAGGTCGTAGAAATCGTACGCCGCCCGCATTTCGGCCACGTCCTTGTAGGGCAGGGTCATGGCGTTCCTCTTCGCCAGCTCGAATTTCATTTCCGGTTCGAGCGTGCCTTCCAGATGCACATGCAGCTCGCACTTGGGCATGCCGGCGATGAAGTCGCGTAGTTCGCTCATGACTATCGTCCCCGCGTCGTTCGAATGGTGCAGCGTATATGGCGCTGCATCGCGCTTCAAGGCGGCCTCTCTCGGCGACTCCGCTCGCCGCCCTCCCCGCTCGGGGGAGGGCATCACGCCAGCGCGCAAAGGTCCGGGCTTCCTCGGAAGCCCTGCGCGGCCTTCGAGTGACGACTACCGGTCAATCTACAGCGTGTCGGGCATCGGCACGGCCTTGCCGTCGGCGAGCGCGAATTGCGGGATATGTCCGAGGCCGTGAACGAGGCCGGCATCGGCGCCGAGCGTCTTCTTCCAGTCGTGGCCTTCGGTCAGGATCACGCCGGCGCCGACGATCTGCGCGCCGGCCGCGCGCGCCAACGCAAACGTCGCGGCAAGGCTGGAGCCGGTAGCAACGACGTCGTCGACCACCGCGACGCGCCGGCCGGCGAGCAGCGGCACGGCGCGGCGATCGAGCATCAGGCGCTGCTTGCCGGCCGACGTCACCAATTCCAACTCCTGCACCAGCGCGTCGGCCAGATGGATCTTCGGCGACTTCTGGGCGATGACATATTGGTCGAGGCCGAGCGCGCGCGACACCTCGATGACCACCGGAATGCCGAGCGTCGCCGCGCCGACAATGATGTCGGGCTTGAGCGGGCCGAGCTTTGCGGCCAATGCCTTGCCGATGCGCTCGCCGAACTGCACGCCCATGTCGATCACCATCAAGCAGCGAAATGGCGAGCTGTTTGTTGATCGGCACGATCGGCAGCGTCACCGGCTCGCCGGCAATATCGACTGTGTAGGTTTGCATATTAGTCGTCTCCAACAATCCGGTCGAATTTCAATTCGTCATTGCCGAGCGAAGCGAAGCAATCCAAACCACGCCGTCGAAGATGCTGGATTGCTTACGTCGCTTCGCTCCTCGCAATGACGGTTCGTTGGAATGACGAACTTACCCGCCCTGCAATTTGCGCGCCGCCGCCGAGTGCCGGCCGATCAGATCGGCAAGATCAAGCCCGGGAATGTGGCCGTCCTCGACGATCCAGCGCCCGCCCACCATCACCCGGTCGGCGCGATGGGCGCCGCAGAGGACGAGCGCGGCCAGCGGATCGCTGGCGCCGGAGAAGCGCAGCTCGTCGAGCTTGAACAGCGCCAGGTCGGCCATGGCGCCGAGGGCGATCTCGCCGATGTCGTTGCGGCCGACGCAGGCGGCCGAGCCTTTGGTCGCCCAGCGCAGCGCGTCGCGGTGGCTGACCTTGCCGGCGCCGTAGCGGCTGCGCTGCACCAGAAACGCCGCACGCACTTCCTGCATCAAATTCGAGGAGTTGTTCGAGGCCGAGCCGTCGACGCCGAGACCGACGCGACTCCTGCATCTTCCATCGCGCAGACCGGGCAGGTGCCCGAGGCCAGCACCTGGTTGCTGCAGGCGCAGTGCGCGACCGTCGTGCCGGCGCGCCCGAGCCGCTTGATCTCGTCGGCGTTGAAATGAACGCCATGCGCCAGCCAGGTCCGGTCGTTGAGCCAGCCGCAATCCTCCAGATAGTCGAGCGGCCGGCACTTGATAGATTTCCAGACAATAGCGGCTCTCGTCGGCGGTCTCGGCGAGATGGGTGTGCATGCGCACATCGAGCCGCCGCGCCAGCTCGGCCGTCGCGCGCATCAGCGAGGTGCGTTACCGTGAACGGCGAGCATGGCGCGAGCGCGATCTGCACCATCGCGCCTTCGCCGTTCTGGTGGTAGCGCGCCACCACGCGCTCGGAGTTGGCGAGGATCGTGTCCTCGTCCTGCACCACGCTGTCCGGCGGCAGGCCGCCGTCGCGCTGCGACAGATTCATCGAGCCGCGGGTCAGCAGCACGCGCAGTCCGAGCCGCTTGGCGGCGGCGACTTCGATGTCGATGCCGTCTTCGAGGCCTTTGGGAAATACATAGTGGTGATCCGTCGTCGTCGTGCAGCCGGACAGCATCAGCTCGGCCATCGCCAAGGTCATCGCCAGTTCGAGCGCTTCGGGCGTCAGCCGCGCCCAGATCGGATAAAGCGCCTGCAGCCACGGGAAACAATTCGCGATCGAGCGCCGCGGGAACGGCGCGGGTCAGCGTCTGATAGAAATGATGATGGGTGTTGATCAGTCCCGGCAGCACCACATGCTCGCGGGCGTCAAAGATTTTTACATCCGGCGTCGTCGGGACTGCGGCCTGCCGCGACCAGCTCGACAATGCGGCCGTTCTGCACGACCATGCCGCGCTCGGCGCCGTCAGCGAAAATCGCAAGCGGATCCTTGATCCAGAGCGCTAATTGTTTGTCGTTTGCCATATGAAAACCTGCACGCTCTGGGTGCGCCGCCAACTTGAGGATCAATGCAAGCGCCGTGCCCGACGGCTCTCCGTCGCAGCGTCAGTTCCCGCCGGCGATCGGCGGCCGCCCTACCCCGCTCGCGCGGTGGATGAGGCGCGCGACCCGCAGGATCAGCGGCTCTTCGAACCGCGGCGCCACGATCTGCATGCCGATCGGCAAGCCATCATGCGACAAGCCGGCCGGTGCGGTCGCGGCCGGCAGGCTCACCAGCGTGATCAGATAAGCCGGCGCGATCCAGTCGATGTAGTTCTCGAAGCTCTTGCCGTTGACTGCGTCGGGAAGTTCATCTCGACCGGATAGGGCTTGACCGGCGCCGCCGGCGTCAGCAGCACATCGTAGCGCTCGAACAGCGCGCGGAAGCGGTGGAACAACTGCCTCGCGCCGGTGCTCGGCCGCGGCAAAGTCGACGCGCGTTCAATTTCAAGCCGGCCTCGACATTGCCGCTGAGATTTTGCCCAAACTCGTTGATCTGGCTGAGCCGCTGATATTGCTGGCCGACCATCCAGAAGCCGCGCCAGGTCTGGTAAGCGGCGCGGCCGCCGCTGGCGTCGAATTCGATGTGCTCGACCCGTGCGCCGAGCTTTTCCAGCGCGGCAGCGGCATTCCGGCAGATCGTATCGATTTCCGCTTCGACGCCGATGCCGGCGATGTCGGACACATAAGCGATGCGCAGGCCTTTATGTCTTCGCGGCTTCTCAAGCTCGGCGAGCGCGCTTCCCCATGGCGGCGCCACCGATATCGGCGAGATGCGGCTGAAGCCGATGAGCGCGTCGAGAAACAGCGCGGCGTCCTCGGCGTCGCGCGCCAGCGGGCCGTGGACCTGCCCCGGATCCCAGGGCGAGGTGCAGCGGGTAGCTCGGCGTCAGTCCCGGCGTCGGGCGGATGCCGACGATGCCGCAGAACGCCGCCGGGATGCGGATCGAGCAGCCATAGTCGGTGCCTTGCGCGATCGGCACCATGCCGGCGGCGACCGCGACCGCCGAACCGCCGGAAGAGCCCGCCGGGCTCAACGCCGGATTCCACGGATTGCGCGTCGGGCCGAACAGCGCGTTGTTGGTGTTGGCGCCGCAGGCGAATTCCGGCGTGTTGGTCTTGGCAAGGACGATGGCGCCGGCGGCTTTGAGGCGGCGCACGGCCTCGGCGTCTTCCGCCGGCACGTAATCCTTGAACAGCGGCGAGGCGAAGGTGGTGCGGATGCCGGCGGTCGGCGTCACGTCCTTGACGCCGATCGGCAGGCCATGCAGCGGGCCGAGCTTTTCGCCTTTCATCACCGCCGCTTCGGCGCGGCGCGCGGCGTCGCGCGCCTGGTCCGCCGCCAGCGTCACGATGGCATTGAGCTTCGGATTGAGCGCCGCGATCACCTCGAGATAGGCGTCGAGCACCTCGACCGGGCTGACGGCGCGGGTGCGGATGAGCCGCGCCAGTTCGCGCGCCGATTTGCGCACCAGCGCTCGCCCGCTGTCGGTTTCATGCCGCTATCGGCATGCGCTATTCGCCGGCATCGATGATGGCGATGCAGGGCCCGCCGCCTTGCGGGCCCTGATGCATGGCGTCGACCGAGACGAACACCGCCGGGTCGCCGATGCGCCATGGCGGCGACGCCGCCGACCGCGCGCCTTGGCGTGGCGGTGCCACGGCACGTCGGAATCGTCGAGCATGATCTGGCGCCGGCCGCGCAGCTTGCCGGTGCGGTCGGCCTCGCACTTCATGAAGCAGTTGACCAGCCGGCCCTTGAGGTCTTCGGCGCGCGGCCGCTCCGGCAACTCGAGCCCGGCATTGCGGATCGAATTCGTAGATGCCGTCGATGTCGAGCGCGTCCTTCATCACCGAGTGGCCGATCCGATAGCGGCCGCCGGCGCCGGCCTTGTTGCCGAGGAGCACGATCTGCGCCTGCGTCAGCTCGACGCCCGAGGAGCACGAGGCGACCGAGGAATAGAGATCGAGGTTGCGGCAGATTTCTTCCGCCTTCGGCATCTTGATTTCGCCCAGGCCAACGGCGATGCCGAGCCCGGTGGTGCCGTTCGACACGCCCATGGAATCGTGCACCTCGCAGGCGACCGCCTTGCCGCGCGCAGTGCGCGTCCAGCACCGAGTCGACGGTGAGGAGCGGCGTCTTGGTCTGGACGTAATGCACGTCGGCCGGATCGTCGATGCCGGCATCGCGCATGGCGGCGCGCACGCTATCGGCGACTTTCTCGACCATCGCCGGCCGGCCGATGTCTTCCGGCAAAATCTCCGCGCTCATCGCCGTGCCGATGACGAGTCGCGATTTGTTGGCCGGGCCGGTTTTGGCGTTGCGGGCAAAAACTGTCGCATGCGGCGTAATCACGCCGTCGCAGCCGCCGGACCAGACCATCGGGATTTTCGCGATCTCCGCTTCCGAACGGCTGCCGAGCTTCTTCAGCACGGCGCGAAACGCCTGGTCGGCAAGGATGCGGGTGAAATCGTTGACGCCGCCATTGCCTTCGGTCTTGCCGATCACGGCGATGACGTCGTCGGCTTTGAATTGTCCGTTGCGAATGCAGGTCTCGATGCCGGAGGCGTCTTGCACGTTTTTCAATTCGACTTTGGCAACTTCAATAGCCATTACGCAAAATCCTCATTGGTCCTCATTGCTACGGTTTCCTACCTTGGAGGAGACGGCTTGCGGAACCTCACCTCAGACAAACAATGTCGGCCCTGCAAGGCGGCGTTTGTCATCAAGAATGGGAAGTTTCACTCGGCAGCTCGCCTTGGCAACTCCCTCTCCCCGCCTGCGGGGAGAGGGTCGGGGTGAGGGGGCGTTGCCGCGGACGCTGCGGCAAAGATTGTATCCCAAACCCCTTCGATATTCTCCAAGACTTCATTGTTCCAGAAACGGAGGACACGGTAGCGGTGCTCTGCGAGCCATCGATCGCGTACCGCATCGGCGCTGTTTTCGGCGTGCTGGCCGCCATCGACCTCGATCACGAGCCGCTTCTCTCGACAAACAAAATCGACGACATACGGCCCGATCGGTCTCTGACGCACGAATTTGAACCCAGCAAGCGATCGGGAACGCAAGTATTGCCAAAGCCTCTGTTCAGCTCGCGTCGAATCTCGCCGCAATCGTCTCGCCCGCAGTGTCTTCGTTACCTTGGCGCCGCGCATGCGTCGAGGCCCCCTCACCCCACCCTCTCCCCGCACGCGGGGAGAGGGAGCCCTCCCCGTCGCTTCTAACCGTTCCGTATCCACGGCTTGACCTCGCCGCGGATCATTTTCTCGAAGCCGGAGCCGCGATCGATCATCGGCGGCGCGCTGGTGCGCGCGGCCTTGAGCTTCGCGCGCCGCGCAGCCGTTGTCGCTTCGTCGACCACCAATGGGTCCTTGCCGTAGGCCGCCCGCAAGACCACGCCATAATCGTCGCGTGCGGCCCCAAGCGAGACCTTGCCCTCGATCACGTCGCGCTGCACCAAGTCTGGCTCGCGCTCGAGCGGATCGCCCCAGCCGCCGCCGCCGGTCGTCACCACGCGGACGATCTGCCCGGCACGCACTGGCTCGCCGTCGACCAGGCCGCCCAAGTCGCGCGGCGCGCCTTCGGCGTCGATGGTGACACAGAACGGCGTGCCGGCCTTGCCGCCATTGACGCCATAGCAGCCGAGCCGCACGCGGTCGGCGGTGACAATGGTGCGGCAATCGACCAGCGCGCGATAATGCTTGTCATAGCCGAGCCCGCCGCGGCGCTTGCCGGCGCCGCCGGAATCCGTGCGCAGCGCGAGCTTCTCGACCAGGAGCGGAAAGCGCGTCTCGGTGAACTCGGCCGGCTGATTGCGCGAGTCGGGCACGATGTGGATCGCATCGTTGCCGTCGGCGTAGTAGCGGCCGCCGGAGCCGCCGCCCAGCACTTCGCGGGAGAGGAATGATTTGCCGTCGCGATCGACGCCATAGAAGCCGGTGTAGCGGATGGTCTCCTGATCGGCCGGCATGCGGCCCTGCGCCGCCTGCGCGACGACGCCGGCAAGGAGGCCGATGCAGCGCAACAGCACGAACGAGCGCGCATTGGTCGCCGCCGGCCATTCCGGCGTGATCAGCGTGCCTTTCGGCGGAAAGATCACGTCGAACACTTCGCAGACGCCTTCATTGACGTGGATCTCGGCGGCGCGCTCCGGCGTGTCGGCGAGATTGCGCAGGATCGGCGCGATCCATTTGATCAGAAAGGCGCCGCCGGCATAGTCGGCCGGCCAGTTGATCGGTCCGGTCGATTGCGGATCGGTGCCGGTGAAATCGAGCGTGATGCGGTCGCCTTTTTTGATCAGCTTGAGCGCAAGCTTGTGCAGCTTCGGATCGGTGACGCCGTCGTGCTCGACATAGTCTTCCCAGTGATATTCGCCGTCGGCGATTTTCGGCAGGAGTTCGCGGCGGAAGGTGTCGCGGCAAGTGTCGAGGATCGCCTGGAAGCAGGCTTCCACCGTGTCGCGGCCGAAGCGCGCGAACAATTCCGCCATGCGGCGCGCGCCCATCAGGCAGGCCTGCACCTCGCTGTCGAGATCGGCGGCGAGCGTCTCGGGCACGCGGGTGTTGCGCTTGATGATGGTGAACACCGCGTCGTTGCGGACGCCGGCGGAGTAGAATTTGATCGGCGGGACGGCGAGGCCTTCCTCGAACACCGTGGTCGCCGTACCGGGCATCGAGCCCGGCACGCGGCCGCCGATGTCATCGTGATGCCCGAAGGCCTGGATGTAGGCGACCACTTCGCCTTGATGGAAGACCGGCACGGTGCTGCACAAGTCCGGCAGGTGCCCGATCGAGCCCTCGGTGAGATAGGTGTCGTTCATCAAAAACACGTCGCCCGGCGCCATGGTATGCGGCGGAAAATCGCGCACCACGGCATTGGGCATCGCCGAGTAGGAGCGGCCGGTGAGCTTGCGGCAATAACGGTCGAACAGGCCGACGCGATAATCGTGCGCCTCGCGGATCATCGGCGAGCGCGCGGTGCGCTCGATGGCGTATTCGATTTCCGCCTCGATGGAATTGAGCGTGCCCTCGACGATTTGCAGGACGATGGGATCGACCTCGCGCGGCGGCAAATCCGGCGCCGTGGGCCACGGCCATTCCTTGGCGTGCACGTTCATCATCAGTTGCGCTCCGGGAGAACTCGCCCGAACGTGAGGGTCCAAAGTTATATCGGCGGCATCCGATCTTGGCTACGTTCCGTCATCCTGAGGAGCGAGTGGAACGAGTTACAAAAGATGCAGCCTCCGGGTTGTACTCTTTGCCCTCGTCACCACCGGGCTGAACACTTGACCCGGTGGTCCATACTGAACTGCGGCTCACCATGGATTGCCGGATCAAGTCCGGCAATGACGAGTTGCGTGGGCCGGGCCGTCATGGCTCGTTACGCTCGCGTCTCATCTGGATGACGGCTGCCAAACAAAGGGAGGTGACGATGGCTCTGCCAGATTCAATCGAGGAACGGGCACGGCAAGGCGCCAAGGTGCGGCGCGACGTGCTGGGCGCCGCCTATGTCGATGCCGGTAAGCAGCAGGCTAACCCGTTCACTCAGCATTTTATCGATTTCACGCAGACCCAGTGCTGGGGCTACGCGTGGCTGCGCGAGGGCCTCTCGCACAAGACCCGAAGCCAGCTCAATGTCTGCATGCTGGCCGCCCTGGCGCGCTGGCACGAGTTCGAAGTGCATGTCCGCGGCGCGCTCAACAACGGCGTCACGCCGGACGAGATCGCCGAAATTCTGCTGCACACCGCGGTCTATGCCGGCATTCCGATTGCGTCCGAGGGCTTCCGGCGCGCCGACGCCGTCATCGCCAAGGTGGCGGCGGAAAAAGGGTAGAGCTGGCGGCCGCGTCTTAAAGACGACTTAAGTTTCTGACTATTTTGACACTTGCCACGTGCGAACGGCGGGCTTAGCACGGCGTTATCGGTCCGTATCATCGCCCGAAGGAGGTCTTTGTCATGTTGCATGCGAAGCAGGCTTCGAAGCGAAAGCGTCGGAGCAAAGCGGTACCCGTGTTGGGTGCCGCTGGATTATTGTCGTTGGCTGGCGGCGGTGTATCGACACTAGCGGCTGGCCCGGCAGCGGATATCCCGGCACGGCATATCGAGCCGAGCCACGAGCTCACGCTCAGTGAGGAAGAAGTCTTCGACGTCAGCCTGGCGACATTCTATGTGTTCGACAAGGAAAACGCAGCATCGCCCGGCCTTCAGCTTGTCAGAGGCGGGTGTGGCGGCTGTGGCATGGATGCGGAGGCTGCAGGGGCTGCGGCGGCGGCTGCCGGTGCGGTGGCGGCGGCTGCCGGTGCGGTGGCGGCTGCGGCTGCTTCCGGGGTTGCGTCGGCTGTGGCGGCTGCGGCAGCTGCGGCGGCTGCGGCTGTTGCTTGTCGTGGGGCGCTTGCGCGCTTTGCTAGATTAAAGGACGACCGCCAGCCTATAGAGGGGCCGCGCGCGCGATCGCCGAGCGGCTCTTTTTGCGGCGCCATTGCGATCGGCCGGCATGCCGATCATCAACTAAATCATTGGGTTAAGCGTGCGGCCCGCCGCCGAAGACCTCGCGCCGCGGCGGATTTGCCATCATTCAGCCAAAGCTTTCGCACTATTGTCGGTCGCTTCAGGACGGGGGATCCCAGTGTTCCAGGCGCGCCGGTTTGCTGCGGCTGCGACAGCATCGCTGCTGGTCGCGGGCGCATTCTTCGTCTTCCCGTTGTCGGTGGGGGACGCCCAGGCCAAAGGCACCTGCGACGAGCTTGATGTCGCGGTCCTGCCTTCGCCACTCGCGCCGTGGAAGGGCGCGCCGCTGCGCGTCATTGTCGCGACGGAAAAACCGCTCGACGGCGAGTTGTTGCTGATCGGGCCCGACGGCAGGGTGGCGGCCAAATCAAGTGAGCGGCGCGGCGGACCGCCGTATTTCTGGTTCGCCGAAGTCAGCGCGCCGGCCGCCGGGGCCTGGCAAGCGAAGCTTTCAGGCGCGCCGGCCGAGTGCAGCACCCAGCAAATCGCGGTGCGCGACGACGAGCCGCCGAAGCCGCGGGGCAGCGAGGCGAGCGTCTGGCCGATACGCAACAGCTGGAATCGCGCGACCGAGAACCTCTATTCGGCCTGGATCGAGAAGCTGTTCGATGCGCCGCTCGACGCGGCTCCGTCATGGAATGCGCTGCATGAAGTCTTACGCGATCGCTCGCGCAACATGCTGTTCGATCACTTGGGTCTGCGCGAAGACCAAATTAACATGATCGTTCGCCCGGACTGCGCCGACCTGCCGTATTTCCTGCGCGCCTATTTCGCCTTCAAGATGGGACTGCCGTACGGCTACTCGAAATGCTCGCGCGGCGGCGGCCATGCGCCGAAGTGCGTCGCCTGGCTGAGCATTCAGCATGCCGAGACCGCGGCGGCGGCGCCGAGCAATCAAGCCGCCGATACCACGGCGACGGCATCGGCCAATCAGGCTCCCGAGCCGCCGAAGCGGCTGGGCCTGGCGCAGTCTTTCGGCCGTTATTTGCCGATCCTCGCCGACGCGGTGCATTCCGGATCGGCGCGCACGGCGCTGGACGACAACAACACCGATTATTATCCGGTGCCGCTGACGCGGGAGACGCTGCGCCCTGGCGTTGTGTACGCCGATCCGTACGGGCACGTCTTGATGCTGGTGCGGCGCCTGCCGCAGACGGAAGCCGCCGCCGGCGTGTTCTTCGCCGTCGACGGGCAGCCCGACGGCACCGTGGCGCGCAAGCGTTTCTGGCGCGGCAATTTCCTGTTCGCGCAGGATCCCAAGCTCGGCGGCCCGGGCTTCAAGCGCTTCCGGCCGATCGTGCAGGCCAAGAGCGGCGCGTTGCGCCGGCTGACCAACGACGAAATCGCCAAGGATCCGCAGTACGGCGATTTTTCGCTCGAGCAGGCGCAGCTCAGCGTCGAAGACTTTTACGATCGCATGGATGACGTGATGTCGCCGGCGCCGCTCGATCCGTTGCGCGCCATGAAGGAGGCGATCACGTCGCTCGAGGAGCAGGTGAAGGCGCGGGTGACGTCGGTCGAAAACGGGCGCAAGTACCAGAACAGCGGGCGCCCCGACGTGGAGATGCCCGCCGGTCCGACCATCTTCGAGACCACCGGCGCGTGGGAGGATTTCGCCACGCCGTCGCGCGACCTTCGGCTGTTGATCGCGATCGACGTGGTGCGCACCTTCCCCGATCGCGTCGCCCGGCGGCCGGAACGCTACGCCATGCCGGCCGGCAAGAGCGTCGCCGACGTCAAGGCCGAGCTCGAGCGCGTGCTGGCGGCGGAGCTTCCGGCGCGCAAGTTTTCCTACCTGCGCAGCGACGGCTCGTCGTGGACCTTGTCGCTCCAGGACGTGGTCGACCGCTCGCCCGCCCTCGAAATGGCCTACAACCTCAACGACTGCGTCGAGCTGCGCTGGGGCGCGCCGGACAGGAGCGACGAGGCGTCGACCTGCAAGCGGCACGCCTCGTCGACGCAGCGCGCCAAGATGACCGACTACCGCGCCTGGTTCCACGACCGGCGCCGCCCGGCGCCGCGCGCTTAGCGGTCAGGACGAGCTGCAGGGAAGACGACCGGCGCCTGAAGCGGTCGCGCCGACAAGCGCGCACTCTCACCCTTTTTGCTGCGCCTTGATCTCGTTGAACGTGGCCAGCGCTCGCTCAAATTTGTCGTTGAACAGCCACATCGCGTCGAGAATTTCGCGCAGCGTCGCCGATGTCCTTGCCCGGTCCGCCTGTCCGAAGGTGAAGATGCTGTTGTTCCGCAGATATCCCATGATCGTCGGGTCGGAGATTTTGTAATTGGCCAAGTTGCCGGAGGCGAGAGCGGACTTGGTCGGCCCCGGAATGATCTGGATGAGCTCAAAAAGCTTCATTTGATCGACCGGATCGGGCAATGCCCGCACGATCGCCGGTATCTGCGGGAGCAGGTCCGCTTGCGCGTTCATCAGGCCGTCGCGCACGGCGGTCCAGTGATTGAAGCGATGATCGAGGCGGCGAGCGCGCGCCTCTTCCTTGGCGTCGCGGGCGATCAATGCGGGATCAAAAGCTGCGATCGACTTTTTGATCGCCGCCCATTTCTTCTGACCGCGGCGGTCTTCAGCGACGCCCGTCTGCCAGCTTCCCTTGTACTTGTTCGATCGCGCATTGCCGATGTTCTGATTGCCGTTGGTCTCGGCAAAAAAGATGCCCAGGCCAAGGCGGCCTGCGAGGTCGATATTTTCCGCTTTCAGGCCTTTGGCGCGGGCAATGGCGCTTGCCAAGTCGACGACGTCATTGAATGGCGTGTCGGAGTTTTGCGCGTTTATGGGCGGCGCCTGCATGATGTTGAAGAGATTCTTGTACTCATCCAGCAGCGGCTCATTGTCGGCATCGAAATACGCCGGCGGGATGCCGAACTTGTTTGGCCTGCCGATTTTGGACGGCAGCGCGTCGGTGAGATCCTTGTAGGCGCTCATCATGTTGATGCGGGCAAGATAGAGCGCTTGTCCCGGCAACTCCGGCAACGGCTCTTTGGCGTCGATCTGTGCGCGCCGCTCGCTCAGGATCAACTTAAAGTCGTCTACGGCCTTGTTGTACTGATCGAGCCCGGCCTGCTGTGCTTTGGTCGGGGCCGTTGGCGCCGCCTGCGCGGGCGAAATGAAGCCGACATTGCCGATGCCGGTCGGGACGAGCGAAATCATCATGGTGTTGATCATATCGATGGCACTGGAAACCGGCGGGGCGAGGATGAGCGCGAACACAAGAGCTGCTGACAGCCCGGTTGCGGGCGCTCTGGAAGCGACCAACTCAACAATGCGCGCCGCGGCGCCCGCGCCCGCCATTATTTCCGGGCCTCGGCGGCCTTGTCGGTGGCGCGGATAATCAGAATGCCATGTGGATCGACGGTCAGTTCCTGGCCGGGAAACACGACTGTGGTCGAGCCGAATTCCTCGACGACCGCCGGTCCTTGAAGCTTGAAGCCCGCCGGGAATGACGCGCGTACAAAAACCGGCGTGTCGCGGAATTTGCCGTCAAAATAAACCGGCCGGCTCCCCGGCATCGGCAGCGCGCCCGACTTTTCCAGTTCGGGAATGCTCGGCCGATCGATCATGCCGAAGGCGGACACGCAGAAATTCACCACCTCGACTTTCTGCGCCCCGGCATAATTGTAGCCGAAGGTTTTGCGATGCGCGGCGTGGAAGGCGTCGATCAGGCCGGCGACGAATTGCGCGTCGATCTTGCCCGCCGGCGCCGGCACGCGCACTTCCATCGACTGCCCGGCATAGCGCACATCGGCCTCGCGGATGAGCGTGACCTTTGCCGGTGGGATGCCGTCCTTTTCCAGCGTCGCTCTGCCTTCCGCTTCCAGCGAGGCGTAGATCGCGGCGACGCCGGGCAGGTCGACCGTCTCCTCGTGCATCACCTTGGTGACCATGTGGTCGGTGCGCCAATCCACCGCCAACAGGCCGAAGGCGGACAGATTGCCGGGGTTCGGCGGCACGATGGTGGTCTTCATGCCCATCAATTCCATCACCGCCGCCGACTGCGCCGGCCCCGAGCCGCCAAACGACAGCAGCGCGAAGGCGCCCGGATCGATGCCGCGCTGAATGGTCATCTGCCGGATGGCATTGGCCTGATCCCAGTTGGCGATCTCGATGATGCCGTCGGCCAGCTGCTCGGCGCTCAGATTGCCGGGCAGCCGCGCCGCCAGCGCTTCGAGGCCGCTCCGCGCCCGCGCGACGTCGAGCTTGATGTCGCCGCCGATCAGCGCCGGCGGCAGCCGCCCGAGCAGGAGATTGGCGTCGGTGATGGTCGGCTCGTCGCCGCCGTTCGGATAGCACATCGGGCCGGGCACGGCGCCGGCGCTGCGCGGTCCGACCCGCAGCTTGCCTTCGCGCGAGATGAAGGCGATCGAGCCGCCGCCGGTGCCGATGGTCTTGATGTCGAGCATCGGAATGCGGACCGGGAACCGGCCGACCCGGCCGCCATTGGTGATTTTCGGCTTGGCGCCCTCGATCAAACAAAGATCGGTCGAGGTGCCGCCGGCGTCCAGCGTCACCAAATCGGGAAAGCCGGCGATCTCCGCAATCACCGCGCTGCCGAGCGCGCCGGCGGCCGGCCCCGACAGCGCCGTGGTGATCGGTTTGCGCATCACCTGGTCGGGGCTGGCGACGCCGCCCGACGATTGCATCACCAGGAACGGCTTTTTGTTGAGCTCAGGACCAAGCTCGTCGCGGATGCGGTCGAGATAGCGGCTCATGTGCGGCTTGATGAAGGCGTCGACCAGCGTCGTCACCGCGCGCTCGTATTCGCGATACTCGGGCAGCACGTCGCAGGACAGCGACAGCGTACAGTCCGGATATTCCTCGCGCACGATCGCGGCGGCGCGGCGCTCGTGCGCCGGATTGGCGTAGGAATGAATGAGACAGATGCCGACCGCCTGGATGCCGGCGTCGCGGAAGAAACGAGCGGCGGCGCGCACGCTCGCCTCGTCAAGCGGGCGCAATTCCTCGCCGAGGAAATTCAGCCTTCCGCCGACTTCGCGCACGTAGCGCAGCGGCACGATCCGCTCCGGCTTCACCCAGAAATACGAATTGCCGTAGCCTTCCGGCACGGCCTGCCGGGCGATTTCCAGGATATGGCGGAAGCCGTCGGTGACGATCAGGCCAAGGCCGGCGATCTCGCCCTGCAGCAGCGCGTTGGTCGCGACCGTGGTGCCGTGCGCCAGCACCGCGAGATCGTCGACGCCGGCGCCCCATTGGCCGAGAATGGCATGAACGCCGCGCACCAGAGCGACGGCCGGATTCGCCGGCGTCGACGAGACCTTGGTCACGCGCATCGCGCCGGAACGGTCGTCGACACAAACGATGTCGGTAAAAGTGCCGCCGGTATCGATGCCGATCCGCAGGCTCGCACTGGTGGTCATACGCTGACTTTCCGTTACGCCGTAGGGTGGGCACGGCGCGAAGCGCCGTGCCCACGCGGTTACTCACCAAACTGACCGGGCGCGTCCATCAGGTCGCCGCCCCAATCCGCAGAAAGTATGCCTTGTTCGACATAGCCGTGAAAGCTGCTGTACGGCCAGTCGGCTACTCGCGAGACAAGTCTGTGCTTCACAGGATTGTAGTGAATGTAATCGACGTGGCGCTCCAAGTCAGTGTCATCGCGGATCGCGTGCTCCCAATAGCGGCGCTGCCAAATTCCTTTTTCGCGCTTCGCCGTCTTACTTGCGGAACGCGATACCGCGGCCGGAAGGCCACGCGAAAAACCGGATTTGAAAAAACTCCATCGCGAGGAAAAACCGGCATCGCCCTCCGGCAAAAGCCATAGCGCATGGAGGTGGTCGGGCAGGATGCAGATTGCGATAGTCTCGAAAGGAAGGCGCTCCTGCACCAGCTTATATGCGCGGCGGAGGCGATCGATTTCACGTATCAACAAATCGCTCGAACGATTTGCAAGGGCAAGCGTGAAGAAAAATGCGCCGCCTTCGATGTTAGCGCGTCGATAGCGGGACATTTGGTCAATTCGTTGGGAGGCTCCGCGTGGGCACGTCGCTTCGCTCCTTTGCCCACCCTACTTATTTCTTCAGCTCGAACACAATATCCTGCGCGCCCTTCCACAAGCACAACTTGCCGAGCGCGGTGAGATTCTCGCGGCCCTTGGTGATGGTCAAAAAATGATTGCCGGCGAGCTGGCCGACCTTGGAGGCAAAGGAGACCGCGCCGTAGGCCAGCAGGATTTCGGTTTCGCTGATGCCGCCGGGATAAAGGATGATCTCGCCCGGCGCCGGATAGCTGGTGTGGTTCTCATAGCCGACGCCGAAATCGAACTCGCCAAGAGGAATCCAGCACCCTTCGCCGCTCCAGCGCACATGGATGATCTGCTGCCGGTAGGGCAGCATGCCGAGGAATTTCGTGGCCGTGTTCGGCGCCAGCGCTTCGGTCTGCGCCTCGAACTCGTGTGGCCCGGCCTTGATGCGAAGCGTGGTCATCGTGATGCAATCCTATCGAGAAAATCTTGTAGGGTGGGCTGAGCGGAGCGAAGCCCACGCCGACACCGTTGCCGATGTTCGCACCGCGTGGGCACGGCGCTTCGCGCCTTTGCCCACCCTACATCGCGGCCCTTGATGCGAAGCGTGGTCATGGTGTTTCGATCCTGTCGAGGAAAGCGGCAAGCGCCCGCGCGGCGATGTCGATGTCGGCGGGCGAGGCGAATTCGTCCGGGTTGTGGCTGACACCGCCGCGACAGCGCACAAACAGCATGGCGAACGGAATGATTTTGTCGAACGCCATGGCGTCGTGGCCGGCGCCGCTCGGCATCCGCTTGGGCGTTTCGCCGCAAGCTTGCGCGGCGGCCGCGAGTTGATCCGACAGCCGCGCGTCGCAATGCGCCGCGGCTGCCTGATGGCCCGGGGTGAACCGCTGCATGACGCCGCGGCGCTGCGCAATCGCCGCGATCGTCGCTTTGATGTCGTCCACGGCCTTGGTGCGCTCGTCATCCG
Source organism: uncultured Alphaproteobacteria bacterium (assembly GCA_963804405.1). Classification (GTDB taxonomy): domain Bacteria; phylum Pseudomonadota; class Alphaproteobacteria; order Rhizobiales; family Xanthobacteraceae; genus BOG-931. The sequence goes on from CAWDQG010000050.1 coordinate 70,034, forward strand.
AAGGGCTGCGGATATCCAGCGTGAAGCGGACGCGTCCGGGGATGGTATTGGGCGCCGACCGCGGCACGTCGAGCTTGCCGACGGTCGCCACCAAATTGGCGCGCGTTCGCGCCCGCTGCTCGATGGCCAGCAGCATTTCGGCCGCGGCGCTGAGCGCGTCATTGCGCATCGACATCGGCACCGTGCCGGCATGCCCGGCGATGCCCTCGACGTCCACGGTGCCGCGGGTGATGCCGTCGATCGCGGTCACGATGCCGAGCGGCAGCCCTTCCTGCTCCAGGACCGGGCCTTGCTCGATGTGCACTTCGACATAGCCGATGCAACGATCCGCCGGACGTTTCTCCGCCGACAGCCGCGAGGGATCGCAGCCGAAATCGGTCAGCGCCTCGCGCCGCGATATGGCGTTTTCGTCGAGCTCATCGAGCGCCTTGTCGTCGAAGGTGCCGGCGAGCGCGCGGGAGCCGCCGAGCGTCGAGGCAAAGCGAACACCTTCTTCGTCGCCGAACGCGATCACTTCGATGGCGAACGGAAAGCGCTTGCCGGATTTGAACGCGGCCTTCACCACTTCGATGGCGGTGACGACGCCGAGCGGTCCGTCGAAGCGGCCGGCGTTGCGCACGCTGTCGATGTGCGAGCCAAGGAGCAGCGTGTTAGCTCCGCCGTCGTGCGCTTCATAGCGGCCGACCACGCTGGCGAGCGGATCGACGCGGACCGACATGCCGGCATCGCGCATCCAATAGGCGACCAGGTCGGTGGCGCGGCGGTGGGCGGGCCCGAGATAAAGCCGGGTGAGGCGGCCGGGCTCGTCGCTGAGCGCGGCGAGCTCGGCGAGCCGGTTGGCGATCGCGTCGCCGAATGCCAGTTGCTCCGCCACATTCACCAGCATCATCCCTCAGGCCTCCGCGTCTTAATGGAGGCATCGCCAAGCCTGGTCAATTGCAGGTTGGCGACCCGTTGCCGCCAACCCGGACGAGACTTGAAGGCTGGGCTGCGCGTCTGCCATGGTGCAGTTGCCCGGGCTTTTTTGCACGCGAGAGCCGCATGCCGCCGCATTCCCCGAACGACTATCCGCGCGATCTCGCCGGTTATGGCCGCAACGCCCCCGATCCCCGCTGGCCGGGCGGCGCCCGTGTCGCGCTGCAATTCGTGGTGAATTTCGAGGAGGGCGGCGAGAACTCGATCCTCCATGGCGATCCGGCCTCGGAGGCATTTCTGTCTGATGTGCTGGGCGCGCAGCCGTGGCGCGGCCAGCGCCACCTGAACGTGGAATCAATGTTCGAATACGGCTCGCGCGCGGGCTTCTGGCGACTGTGGCGGCTGTTCACTGCGCGTAATATGCCGGTCACCGTGTTCGGGGTGGCGAGCGCGCTGGCGCGCAATCCGCAAGCGGTCGCCGCCATGCGCGAGGCCGGCTGGGAGATCGCCTCCCACGGACTCAAATGGATCGACTACAAGGATTTTAGCCGAGAGGACGAAGCCGCGCACATGCGCGAGGCGATCCGCCTGCACGCCGCGGCGACCGGCGAGCGGCCATTTGGCTGGTACACCGGGCGCACGTCCACGCACACACTCGGCCTTGTTCTTGCCGCCGGCGGTTTTCTCTATTCCTCGGATTCCTATGCCGACGACTTGCCCTATTGGGTGCGCGGCCCCAACGACAAACCGCATCTGATCATTCCCTATACGCTCGACGCCAACGACATGCGCTTCATCAATCCGCAGGGCTTCGAGAATGGCGACGCGTTCTTTGCTTATCTGCGTGACAGCTTCGATGTTCTCTATCGCGAAGGCGAGAACGCACCGAAAATGATGTCGATCGGCTTGCATTGCCGCCTCGCCGGCCGGCCCGGCCGCGCCGCCGGACTGATCCGCTTTCTGGATTATGTCGGCGGCTTCGAGCGTGTCTGGATCGCGCGGCGGCTCGACATCGCCCGGCATTGGCACCGCGAGCACCATCAGCTCGGCGCCGACGCGCCGGCGGTGGTGTGAACGGACTTCGGTCGTCCGCATGAATCCTGTTTCGCTCGATACCCTCAACAACGCCGACCACAAGGCTTTCGCCGCCGCAATCGGCGAAGTGATGGAGCTTGCGCCCTGGGTCGCCGACGAGGCTTACGCGAAGCGGCCCTTCACAAGCCTGGCGGCGCTCTATCAAGCGATGACGGATGCGGTGAAGAATGCCGGCGACGAACGGCAGCGTGCGCTGATCGACGGCCATCCCGATCTTGCCGGCAAGGCGGCGCGCGAGGGCAAGCTGACGGCAGACTCGACCGCCGAACAGGCCGCCGCCGGGCTCGATCGGCTGAGCGAGCAGGAGTTCGCCGACTTCCATCGCCTCAACAATGCCTACCGCACCAAGTTCGGGATGCCGTTCATCGTCTGCGTCCGCCGTCACGGCAAGCAGTCGATCCTGCGCGAGTTCACGCGGCGGCTGAAGAACGACGCTGCGGCCGAGCGAACCACCGCGCTCACGGAAATCTTCAGCATCGCCGCGTTGCGACTCGATCAGCGGGTGACGGCGCCCGATCGCTTGAAGGTGCATGGCCACTTGTCGACCCACGTACTCGATACCCATGGCGGCCATCCGGCCGCCGGCGTCGCCATCGAGTTGTGCGAGATCGGGACCGGGGGCGCCGGGCGCACCCTCAAGCGTGCCACGACCAATGCCGACGGCCGCACCGATCAGCCGCTCGTCTCCGGCATGCCAATCCCGATCGCCACCTATGAACTGCGCTTCGCCGTGAGCGATTATTTCGCTCGGCAGGGAGCGCCGATGGCCGATCCGCCGTTCCTTGGCGTTGTGCCGGTCCGTTTTGCTGTGGCCGAGCCGGAAGGCCGCTATCACGTGCCGCTCTCGGTCACGCCGTGGGCGTACTCGACGTATCGGGGGAGCTGAGAGGACAATGCGTGTCCCGGGCGCGGCGCAGCGCGAAGCGGTGCGCTGCAGACCCGGGACCTTCGCAAACGCCGCGTGTGGAACGATCCCGGATCAGCGATGCAGCGTTTCCGCTGCATCGCGTCCGGGATACGCCTGCCTTTCCACCGCCCGCATAGATGCAATAGTGTTGCCGCGCCGCCGGCCGACAAATCCGGCGTCAGTTTCAGGGAGGGTTTGCCGGTGGCCACCACACGTCCGCTATCCGAAATTCTGCCGAAGGAAATGACCGAGCTGAAGGTGCGGCCGATCTTCACCTTGCTGCTCGAGGTGCAGCCGCCGATCGTCGTCGGCAAGGCGCCCGGCGTCGACCGGCGGATCGGCGTCATCACCGGCGGGCGGTTCGAAGGCGAGCGGATGCGCGGCACGCTGCTGCCGGGCGGCAGCGACTGGCAGGCGATCCGGCCGGGCGACGGCGCCTGGATGCTCAACGTCCGCATCGCGCTCAAGACCGACGACGACGCCATCATCGGCATGAGCTATCCCGGCATCCGCCACGGCCCGAAAGAGGTGCTCGACCGCATCGCCCGCGGCGAGGTGGTCAAGGCCACCGATTATTATTTGCGGATCGCCGCGTCGTTCGAGACCACGTCGGAGAAGTATGGCTGGCTCAACAACATCATCAGCATTGGCGTCGGCCACCGCCTGCCGGAAGGGCCGATCTACCAGATGTTCGAGGTGCTGTAGCGCTTCTGAATGCGCAGCAGGCTGCGTCATTGCGAGCGCAGCGAAGCAATCCAGCGAGGCGACGAAGCTTGGATTGCTTCGTCGCTTCGCTCCTCGCAATGACGGAGGGGGCATGGGCCACAGCCTCACGCACGAGTGGGCCAGCGCGCCGATGGACCTCAGAACAAAAATGGCAATCTGCAAACGATCAGGCTAACGTACCGCCCGGGGAAGGGAGCGCGTCATGTCCGGCTACTGGCACAATTTCGATCTCACTAACGGCATCAACATCCTGCGCCTGATCTGCGGGCTGTTCTTTATTCCGCACATTGTCGCCAAGTTCACCGAGCCGGCGACCTTGAATTTCTTTAAGGCCGCCAAATTCAATCCGCCGGCCACCTGGATGTACGTCGCCAGCGGCATCGAGACGCTGCTGACGATTGGCCTGGTGTTCGCGATTTACACACCCTATGTCGCCGCCGTCGCCGCCATCCATCTGCTCGTCGCCGGCGCTGCCACCTGGAAAGTGACCAAGAAATGGATCTGGGTGATCGGCGGCATCGAATATTGCGTGTTCTGGATGCTGGCCTGCGTCGCGCTCGCCATGCTGACTTGGCCCGCCGGCGTATGGCCGAAAATGTAAGGCGGATGAGCGAAGCGTAATCCGCCAGTCGCGACCATCGGCGGGTTACGCCTTGCGGCTGACCCGCCCTGCGGTGTCGAAGGAGTTTGTGAGTATGATCAAGGCGGGCATTGTCGGATTGGGCTGGTGGGGCAAGACGCTGGTCGAGTTCGACCGAAGGCAGCGACGTTATTCAGTTCGTCGCCGGCACCACCCGCACCGTCACGCCTGAGGTGGAGGCGTTCGCCAAACAAAAAGGCCTGCGCCTGACCGAAAGCTATGATGGGCTCCTTGGCCACGCTGGCGTCGACGCGGTGGTGCTGGCGACGCCGCACTCGATGCATGCCACGCAAGTCATGGCCGCGGCCGCCGCCAAAAAGCACGTCTATTGCGAAAAGCCGTTCACGCTGACCAAGCGCGAAGCGGAAGACGCCGTCGCCGCGGTGCGCAAGGCCGGCGTCACGCTCGCGGTCGGCTATAACCGCCGCTTCCATCCGGAAATGATCAAGCTGCGCGACATGATCCGCGGCGGCGAGCTTGGCACCGTCCTGCATGTCGAAGCGACCATGACCTTTCCGAATGTCTTGTTCATCAATCCGGCGCACTGGCGCGCCAGCAAGAGCGAGACGCCGCTCGGCGGGCTGATGCCGATGGGCGTGCATGCCATCGACGGCATGATCGATCTGTGCGGCCCAATCGACCACACGTTCGCGCAAACCTTCCATCGCGCCGCGCCGATCGACGCCGACGACACCACCTCGATTCTGCTGCGCATGAAAGAGGGCATGTCGGGCTATCTCGGCACCATGACCACGACCGGCCCCGGTTTCAGCTTCCAGGTGTTCGGCTCCAAAGGCTGGTTGCGGCTCGAAGGTTTGACACACGTCGCCGGCGCCTCGTCGGAAGAGCGGCGCATGCGGTTGTTCGGTACCTGCAAGTTCCAGCCGGTGAAGGGCGAAGCCAAGGTCTGGGAGGCCGCGAGCCTCGATGTGAGCCGCGCCGCGCTCGAAGCCTTCGCCAACGCCGCCGCCGGCGGGCCGGCCTATCCGGTGACGCTGGAGCAGGCGATCCACGGCGTTGCCGCCACCGAAGCGATCATCCGCTCCGCCGGCTCCGGCAAGGTGGAATACGTCGCGTGATGGCGGGCCAGATGTTTCTCGGCACCATGCGTCAAAGGGGTGCACGGCGCAGGTGCCCCTCTCCCGGCGAGCTCCGCTCGCCGCCCTCCCCCGCAAGCGGGGGAGGAAAGCGCGCGCAGCGCGCAGGAGAGGGCCCCGGGTCATCCAAGGACGACCGAACAATTGCGTAGTTTGCGGAACTAAAAGAAACAGGAAGACGAAAATGGATCTCGGCAACGGTCTCGGCCATCTGACCTATTCGACGCTGGTGCATCCCGCCGACGACTGGGAGCAGCTTTACCACTCGCTCGTCACCTATCTGCCGAAGGTGAAGGCGCGGATCGCCGGCAACAAGTCGTTCGGCGTCTGCATCCGGCTGTCGGCGAATTCGGCGCAGACCCTGGCCAACAGCGCCGCCGAGCGCGACAAGCTGAAAAAGTTTCTCGGCGACAATGACATGTACATCTACACCGCCAACGCGTTCGTTTACGGCCACTTCAAAGGCGACGTGGTGAAGGAGCAGGTCTACGAACCGGACTGGCGCGGTGAGGAACGCACGCAATACACCATCAACGTCGCCAACATTCTGGCCGACGTCTGCCCGCCGGGCGTCGCGCCGTCAATCCAGAGCTCACCGCTCGGCTTCAAGCCCCGGGTCACCGGCAGCGACGTGGTGGCCGCCTATACCGATCACGTGCTGCGCGTCGTCGCCCATCTGGTCGCCCTTGAGTCGAAGACCGGACGGACGGTGCGGCTGGCGCTGGAGCCGGAGCCGTTCTGCTTTCTCGAAACCACCGACGAGACCGTCGAATATTTCAACAAGCATCTCTATTCCGGCGCCGCGGCGGAAAAGCTCGCCAAGCTCGCGCAGCTGCCGATCGCCGAGGCCAACGAGGCGCTGCGCCGCCATCTCGGCATCGTCTACGACATCTGCCATCAGGCGGTTGAATACGAGAACATCACTGAGTCGCTGCAGAAGCTGGTTGATGCCGGCGTGCCGATCTTCAAGCTGCAGGAGGCGGCCGCTTTGTACGTCCCGGAAGTGACGCAAGGCGCCGTCGACACGCTCAAGCGTTACGCCAAGACCATCTATCTCACCCAGACGATGGAAAAGCGCAACGGCAAGATCAACCGTTACCTCAATGTCGATGACGCCATTGCCGCGTTCGAGAAGGATCCGAACGGCCCGCGCGAATGGCGCACGCACATTCACGTGCCGGTGTTCCTCGACGATCTCGGCCAGTTCCGCACCACGCGCTTCGCCATCGAGGACGCCTTGCGCTTCCACAAGCAGAAGCCGTTGTCGCGTCATCTCGAGGTCGAGACCTACACCTGGGACATGCTGCCGGACTCGCTCAAGAGCGGCGACATCGTCGATTATGTCTGCCGCGAGCTCGACTGGGTGCGCGGGCAATTGGTGTAGCTCTTTTCCCTCCCCCCTTGTGGGGGAGGGTAGGGAGGGGGGTCGGGAGGTTACGCAAGAGCGTAGACGGGTGCGCCAGTCTGCGCGCAGGACCAACCTCGCGACCCCCACCCCTAACCCCTCCCCACAAGGGGGAGGGGAATGGTCAGGAGAACCATCATGAAAGTCGGATTTATCGGGCTCGGCCGCATGGGCGAGGTGATGGCGCGCCGGTTGCTCGAAGCCGGGCACGAGGTCGGCGGTCTATAACCGCACACCCGCCAAGCTTAAGCCGCTGACCGATGCCGGCGCCAAGGCCGTCGAATTCGATCAAGGCGGCGGCGACGTTCGGCGATGCGGTTTTTACCATGGTGTCGGACGATGCCGCGGCGCTGGAAGTTGTCGGCCAAACCGGCGGTCTCAAGGAGTCGTTGCCGAAGGGCGGCGTGCATATCTGCGCCGGCACCCACAGCGTCGCCGGCATCCAGAAGCTCAAGGCCATTCATGCCGACGGCGGCCAAATCCTGATCGCGTCGCCGATGCTCGGCCGGCCGGAAGTGGTCGCGGCCGGTAGCGCCGGCATCGTGGTCGGCGGGCCGCCTGCCAAGGTCGCGCACTTGCGGCCGCTGTTCACGGCGATCGCGCCGCGCGTCATCGATGCCGGCGCCGAGCCCGAAGGCGCCGCCGTCATCAAGATCGCCAATAATTTTGTGCTCGGCTGCGCCATCGAGGCGCTCGGCGAGGGGATTTCGCTGGTGCGCAAATACGGCGTCGCGCCCGACGTGTTTTATCGCGTGCTGACCGAAGGCTTGTTCAATTGCTGGGCCTACAAGACCTACGGCCAGTTCATCGTCGATGAGCGCTATCTGCCGGCCGGCCAGCGCGCCGTGAACGGACTGAAAGACGCCAACCTCGCGCTCGCCGCCGGCGAAGCGGCCGGCGTGCCGCTCCCGAGCGGCAACGTGTGGCGCGATCGCCTGGTCGGCGCCGTCGCCCACGGCGAAGGCGAGCACGACTGGGCGGTGATGGCGAAGGATCAGGCTAGGGCGAGCGGGCTGACTTAGCGCGCCGAGCGTCGTCATCGCGCCCTCTCCCCTTGCGGGAGAGGGCCACTCGGCGATTCAACAAAAAGAATGGGTGAGGGGTCGAGGTCGCAACCCTCACCCGGCCTTGCGCGCTTCAAGTCCTGCGTTGCCCTCTCCCGCAAGGGGAGAGGGCGCACTTTCAACGCTCAGCTAAACACCGCCTTGAAATCCTCGACGAATTTTTTGACCGTGATCGGCTCGCGCCCGACGATCTCGCGGATCGGGCTCATATTTTCGTGCGAGAACGCGCCGTCTTCGACGCCTTTGGTCACCATCAGCATATGCGTGACCAGCCAATCGGGCAGGCCGCGCGCGCGGACCGCCGCTTCGTTCTGTTCGCGCGTCACCGGCACATAGCTGACCTTTTTGCCGAGCACCTGCGAGAAGGCTTCGGCGAACTGCGGGAAGGTGGTAAGCTTGCCGGTGAACTCGTAGGTCTTGCCGGCATGCGGCGCCGGATTCATGAGAATGCGGGCGCCGACTGCGCCGGTGTCGCGCACGTCGATGAAAGCGATGCCCTGATCGGGCGCCGCGACGCCGACGAGCTTGCCGTCTTTGATGGACGCGGCCGTGCCGAGCATGTTCTGCATGAACAGGCCTGGCTTGAGGATCGTCCAGCCGATGCCGCTGTCGCGCAGGCGCTGTTCGATCGCGACGTGGCCGCGGCCGACGACCGACGGCGAGTTCGGCGACACGATCGCGCGGCCGCCGCTGACCCGCACCAGATATTTGGCGCCGCCCTTGAGCGCCGCGTCGAGCACATTGTTCTGCTGCTCGACCATCCCCGGATTGTGACCGGTGACGACGAACACGGCGTCGACACCGGTCAGCGCCTTGTCCAGCGCCGCCCGGTCGGTCAGTTCGGCAACGGCTACTTTGGCGTCTGCGCCCAATACCTCGCGCGCTTTGTCCGCATTGCGAACAACGCACACCGGGTTCTGGCCGAGAGCTTTAAGTTCCTTGACTACCGCGCGTCCGGTGTTGCCCGTCGCGCCCACAACAGCAATCGTCATTGTCGTTTCCTGCCCACTGGTTGGTTTCTGCTCCGCCTGCCCCTTATAGCTTTTCTGCCATCTTGAAAATCCCCGTTTGCGCGGCGAGCACCTTACGCTAATTGTCTTTTGTGCATCCGTTTTCGCTGGATGTCATTCCAGCGCCGCGTAGAAAATCGAGGAACGCCCGATGAAATATAACCGCCCGCAAGCGACCGCCTCCTGGGGCACGATGGCCAAGGACTGGGAGAGGGGCATCGACTACGATCGCCTGCACAAGCAGCGCCTCCAACGCGCGCGCGAAGCGATCCGCCATGCCGGCTTGGGCGCGGTGCTGGCCTTCAACTTCGACAACATCCGCTACATCACCGGCACCCATATCGGCGAGTGGGCGCGCGACAAGTTCATGCGCTATGCGCTGTGCCCGGTGGTCGGCGAGCCGCTGCTGTGGGATCCGGCGCCGCCGGCCAAGCGCATCTCCTCGCCGTGGATCGCCGACAATGTCGCCGCGCCGATCTCCACCATGCAGGGCGGCCTGCCGCTGCAGCTCAACATCCAGGGCGACTTTGCCAAGCAGATCAAGAAAGTCCTCCTCAAGCTCGGCATCGACAAGGAGCCGATCGGCATCGACATTATGGAGTTGCCGATGCTGCGCGCGCTGGAGAAGGAAGGCATCGAAGTCGTCGACGGCCAGCAGGCGATGCTCGACGCCCGCGAAGTGAAAACCGCCGACGAGATCGAGCTTCTGAAAATGGCCTGCTCGATGGTCGACGCCACTTATGTCGACATCGCCCGCGCCATCCGCCCCGGCACCCGCGAGAACGAACTGGTCGCCATCGCCAACGATCGCCTGTTCCGCATGGGCTCGGAGCGCGTCGAGTGCGTCAATTCGGTGTCGGGCCAGCGCGGCCGGCCGCACTCGCACACCTTTTCCGACCGCATCATCCAGCCCGGCGACATGGTGTTCCTCGACATCATGCATTCGTTCAACGGCTACCGCACCTGCTACTACCGCACCTTCATCTGCGGCGAGCCGAACAAACATCAGATCGACGCCTACGAGACCGCGTCGAAATGGATTTCCGCCTCGATCGACATGATCCGCCCCGGCGTCACGCCCGACCAGGTGGCGCAGGTCTGGCCGGACGCGCAGGAGTTCGGCTATCGCGACGAGGCCGAGGCGTTCCTCCTCCAATACGGCCACGGCGTCGGCCTGTCGCTGTGGGAGCGGCCGATCATCAGTAAGCGCTATACCGGCCAGAACACGCCGCTCAAGGAAGGCATGGTGTTCGCGCTCGAGACCTGGAAGGGCGCCGAGGACGGCTCCGGCGCCGCCCGCATCGAGGAAGAAGTCGTGGTCACCAAGGACGGCTGCCAGATCATCACCAACTTCCCGTCCGACCGGCTGATCTCCTGCGGCCTGCCCGGCTGCGAGGTGTTTTGATCTCCTCACCCTAAGGCGCTCGCCGACAACGCCGGCGAGCCTCGAAGGGCGACGGCCCAGCGTTCCCCATTCGTCATTGCCGGACTTGATCCGGCAATCCATGCTGAACCGCAGTCAGCAAGGACCACCGGGTCAAGCTCAGTGGTGACGAGTACGAGTAACAGAAACGCCATGGCCAACCCGGACGCCGCGCTGATGACCATGGTGAAGGCGATCGTCGCCGACGATTCCGCTGCCGTATCCAAACTGCTGGCGGCAAATCCGGCGCTGGCCACTGCTCATTTTGCGCAAGGCGCGGCCCGCCGCGGCGCAAACGTCCATTTCATCGACGCCATCAAGCGCTATATCTTTGCCGGCGACACCGCTTTGCACATCGCCGCCGCAGCGTACCGGCCAAACATCGTGCGCAAGCTTTTGCAAGGCGGCGCCGAGGTGCGGGCGAAGAACCGTCGCGGCGCCGAGCCGCTTCATGCCGCCGCCGCCGGCGCGCCGGGCTCAGCCAGTTGGAACCCACGCGCCCAGGCCGCGACGGTGAGCTGCCTGATCGAAGCCGGCGCCGATCCGAACGCACTCAACCAGGACGGCGTCGCGCCGCTGCATGTCGCGGTGCGCACCCGCTGCGCCGCGGCGGTGCAGGCGCTGCTCGACGGCGGCGCCGACCCGCGGCGCAAGAACAAGAACGGCTCGACACCCATTTTGCTCGCAACGCGCAATACCGGCCGTGGCGGCACCGGCGCGCCGGAGGCGAAAGCGCAGCAGGCCGAGATCGTGCAACTGCTCCAGCAATACACCGGCAAACGTAGCCGGTAGGATGGGTTGAGCTCTTGCGAAACCCATCGTTCTTGTTGCGGCAAAGTTGATGGGTTTCGCTTTGCTCAACCCATCCTACGAATTACTGTCAAACGGGGCGGCCATGGAGTTGAAATTGGACAGCGCCAATCCGCCATCAAGCCCGGCCAAGCCGCGCTCCGGCGCATCGGCGTCGCTGTTCCCTGCCGTCATCTATCTCGTCGCCTTCACCACCGGCGCGATCGTGATGAGCTTCGAGATGCTCGGCTCGCGCTATCTCAATCCGTATTTCGGCAGCGGCATCTATACCTGGGCGGCGCTGATCTCGACGGTGCTGGCGGCGCTGACCGCCGGCTATTTCCTCGGCGGCTTTCTCGGCGACCGCACCGTATCGGCCGCCGTGCTCGGCGCCATCATCGCGCTGGCGTCGCTTTATCTCTTGGTGCTGCCGAGCTTCGCCGAAGCGATCCTGGCTTTCGTGTTCGACAGCGTCGATAACGTCCGCCTCGGCAGTCTTTATTCCGCGTTCGCCATCATGTTCCTGCCGGTCACTCTCCTCGGCGTCTACTCGCCGTTCGCCATTCGCCTCGTGCTGCGCACCGCCCGGCAATCCGGGACCGTGTCCGGCGCGGTCTATGGCGTCTCCACCTTCGGCTCGATCGTCGGCACGCTCGGCACCACGTTCTTTCTCATTCCGCTGATCGGCACCCGCGCCATCACGCTGCTGCTCGGCGCGGCCGGGCTCGCGTGCGCGCTCTGCCTGATCGTGCTCGATCGCGTGCGCGCGCAGCGCAATGCCGCAAAGTCCGCGGCCGGGCTCATCGTCTTTGCTCTGCTCGTTACCGGCGGCGGCCGCGCCTGGTCGGCCGATCTGTTCGACGAAAGCACGCGCGCGCAAATGCTCAAACGCAATGACGGCCGCATCGCCCATATCGAGACCGAGTACAACAACGTCTACATCAACAAGGCCGGGCCGATGCTGTCGATGACCACCCGGGTGCGGAACGAGATCAATTATCATTCGATCGTCGATCTCAAGGACCCCGACGACATGCCGGTGCCCTATACCCGGATCATGCCGGCGGCGTTGCTCTACCCGCCGGCCACGGCGCGCATTCTGATGGTCGGGCTGGGCGGCGGCTCGATCTCGACTTATCTCGGGCGCGCCATGCCGGACGTGCAGATCGACGTCGTCGAGCTCGATCCCGGCGTGGTCGCGGCCGGCAAGAAATATTTCGGCCTGCGGGAAACCGACAAGGTCCATTTTATCGAGGCCGACGGCCGCGTCTATCTCAACCGCAACAAGGAGCTTTACGACCTGATCCTGCTCGACGCCTATCGCGAGCTCGGCGTGCCGTTTCATCTCCTGACGCGGGAATTCTACCAGCTGGTCAAGGCGCGGCTGGCGCCCGGCGGCGCCATGGCGTCGAACGTCTCCGGCAACACGCTGCTGTTCCGCTCGACGCTCGCGACCTTGCGCGCGGTGTTTCCGACGGTCGACGTCTATCCCGACTGGAAGCAGCCGGACGAGGCGCAGGCGGTCGTCGTGGCGTCGCCATCAGCGCGGCCGGGCGCCGATGTGCTGATGCAACGCGCCGCCGCGCTCCAGGCGCAGCACCATTTCCGTTACCCGCCGTCCGAGTTCATCGGCAAGCGCGTCGTCGATGGCGACACCGGCGACGTCGCGGTGCTGACCGACGACTTCGCCCCGGTCAATCTATACGAGACCATCCCGCTGCGGGCCCAGCGGCGGGAGTAGTGCGGGCGCGACTTCCCCACCTCGTCATTGCCGGGCTTGACCCGGCAATCCATGCGGCAGCGCCGCGCGCTGGCGCGCTCCGTTTGCGTTCGCTAGATGTCAGCATGGCAAGAAAGAGCGTCCCTTTATTACGGACGACCCTTGACAATCGTCCCTCTTTTCGTTACATTTGTCACCGAATCTCGCTCACGTGCCAGGACGCCAGCCGGTCACGCCGGCTGGCGGAGCGAGAGCGGTTCCCGCGGGCGAGGGCTCGTCACCTCCGCTCCCGGGCGGCTTCGGGAAAACGTCCGGCCGGCACTATGACCGGTCTGCGGCCATGCCGCTGGACTGGGACAGGCGGCGGCGGGTAACGCCCGCTTCTGAGCTGCGTCCCAGGAAGAACGTTCTGGAGCTGAGCGGCGGCGTTCGTTCGCTGCCGCAAGTGCCGTGGTGGGACGCCGACAGGCGAGCGCGCTGCGCTCAGCGCGCGACCGCATCCCGAAGGATGCGGACGGAAGGCTACGCGTCTTTCGGCGTCCCGCCGTCCTGATTTATTTGGCTGAACGTGATCTGGAGGCAACCGGAATCCACCGCCGGCACCTCATGACGGGACCAGGTTTGGCTTCTTGCGCGTCGTACCGGCAAACTCGGGCGCATCCGTGTCGCGAGAACGATCAATGCTGACTGTCACCCTGAGGTGCGAGCCAGAAGCGCGGTTACGCGGCATTATGGCGCAAACGCCTCCAGGACAACGTAACCGGTTGATGTTTCACATAATTCTGCTCGCTCTAGAAAGAACGAGCAATGAGATTATTTGCAATACAACAAATCGGGCAGCATACCCCCCTACGGCAAAGTCACGAGAAGACCCCGAGGCAATGCACTCCGGGTGAGCGGGTAGCCGCAATGAAGCGCGTCGATTTGCTGAAGCAAATGTCGTTTGGCTCTCAAATTGCCGAAGACGAAGTGAATGCGCTTGCCAGTTATTTCGTCGAAACGAACCAATGGCGAAAAATCGCCAACGGCGAGATTGATATTATTCGCGGCGAAAAAGGAGCCGGTAAAAGCGCGATCTACGCTCTGCTAACAACTCGCGTCGATGATTTTTTTGATCGCGGCATACTGTTGGTTGCGGCAGAAAATCCACGCGGCGCGACTGTCTTTAAGGACCTCGTTGCTGACCCACCGACAACCGAACAGGAATTTATTGTTCTCTGGAAGCTGTACGTATTGGCGATTATCGCTCGACAAATGCGCGATTACGATATGCCGAATACGCCAATCTCAGACCATTCGTTTCAAAACTGGAAAAGCAAAAAGCTGAGCAAACACCGAACAGCCTCGCGGACCTGTGGGGCATGCCAGAGGATCAGGTTATTGCCAAGGCGAAGGAGCTGGTCGATATCGGATTTTTCGTAGAAAGAGGAACGCGGGACAACCCTACGTATTGGGTTCCGTTTCTGTACCGCGATGCACTGCATCTTGTGCAGGGGAAGGCGGAGAGCGACGACCAGGCGGAGCTTAAGCTCTCCATGGCTTAAATTTCATCCAAAGCCACGCCACCAAATTCCAAGGGCGCAAGCGCGGCCAGAGAAACTATGGCTTCGAAGGGCGGCGGCCCGGGCGCCTCGGCCACATCCTTCGAGGGCGGCGGAGCGTGTCATCGGGCCGGCCACTTAGGGCCGTACCCGTTGGCGGCCACCTCAGGATGACGGTGAACTGGCGTCTTCATATATTACGTCAATCAAATTCCGATCTGGCACGAGGACTTCGTACTTGCCCCACACACCCGTCACCATCCTCACCGGCTTTCTCGGCAGCGGCAAGACGACGCTGCTCAACCGCGCGCTGCGTAGTCCTTCGATGGCCAACACCGCGGTGGTGATTAACGAGTTCGGCGAGGTTGGCCTCGATCATCTGCTGGCGGCGCAGAGCGACGACACCATCATGGTGCTGGAAAACGGCTGCCTGTGCTGCACCGTGTTCGGCGATCTCGTCACTACGCTCAACAATCTCTATCACGCGCGCGAGGCGGGCGAGATTCCGCGCTTCGATCACGCGGTGATCGAGACTTCGGGGCTGGCCGATCCGTCGCCGCTGATCCAGGCGTTCCTGTCCGATCCGACGCTGGCCGGGCTCTATCGCATCGGCGCCGTGGTCGCCACCGTCGACGCGGTGAACGGCCCCGGCACGCTCGACAATCACATCGAATCCGTGCGCCAGGTGGCGCTGGCCGATCACATCCTCATCACCAAGCTCGATCTGGTCGATCCGGCGAAGGTGAAAGAAGCCGAAGCTTTGCTGATGACGCGCCTTCGTCGCCTCAACCCGGCGGCAAAAATTTCCAGCATCGACGACCCGGCCTTCAACGTCGGCAAACTATTGCGCGCCGAAGGCCTCGATCCGGCGAACGCCAACGCCGATGCGCGCGCCTGGCTCAATGCCGCCGCTTACGAGCAAGCCGACGCCCATCATCACGACCACGACCACGATCACGATCACGATCACGACGATCACGATCATCATCACCTGCACGACCGCGATATCGCCTCGTTCTGCTTCACCCGCGAGGCGCCGATCGCGCGCGAAGCGCTGCGCCTCCTGCTTGACGCCTTGCAGCAAAATCTCGGGCCTAATCTTCTCCGCGTAAAAGGCATCGTCAACGTCGCCGAAGAGCCCGATCGCCCGGCGGTGATCCAGGGCGCCCAGCACCTTCTGCACAATCTCTCGTGGCTTGAGCGCTGGCCGGACGCCGACCGCCGCAGCAAGATCGTCTTTATCACCCAGGGTTTTGATCGCGCCGAGGTCGAGGATATGATCGCCTTGCTCGACCGGGTGGCGACGCGCACCGCCGCGGCACGGGCGCGGGCGCAAAGCCAGCTGTAGCCCGGGTTGAGCGGAGCGAAACCCGGGAGCTGAACGGAAGCTTCACGATTGTCCCCGGATTTCGCTTCGCTCAATCCGGGCTGCGGGCCGGGCATTGTCTCGGCTTACTCACCGCGAACAAATAACGCGGGGCGCAAGAAAGGCGACGAAACGGGGGCGACATGCCGGAAGCAGGATACGATTACATCATTGTCGGCGCCGGATCCGCGGGATCGGTTCTGGCCAACCGGTTGTCGGCCAAACCCGAAATCAAGGTGCTGCTGCTCGAGGCCGGCGGCTCCGACAATTCGCTCTATGTGCGCATGCCGGCCGGCATCGCCAGCCTCAAGGGGCCGCGTTTCGGCTGGGAGTATGAAACCGCGCCGCAGGCGGCGATGAAGGGGCGGCGCATGTATTGGCCGCGCGGCCGCATGCTCGGCGGCTCGAGCTCGGTCAATGCCATGGTCTATATGCGCGGCCAGCCGGCCGACTACGACCATTGGCGTCAGCTCGGCAATGCCGGCTGGAGCTATGCCGACGTGCTGCCGTGGTTCAAAAAGTCCGAGCGCAACGAGCGCCTGCACGATGAATTCCACGGCGCCGACGGGCCGCTCAATGTCGCCGAGCGGCCCTACACCAATGCGCTGAGCCACGCGTTCGTCGAGGCGGCGCAGCAGGCCGGCCTGCCGTTCAATCCGGATTTCAACGGCTCAGCGCAGCTCGGCGTCGGGCTGTTCCAGGTGACGCAGAAGAACGGCCGGCGCTGGAGCGCGGCGTCGGCCTATCTGCATCCGGCGGCGGCGCGGCCAAACCTCACGATCGTGACGAAGGCGCGGGCGACGCGCGTGCTGATCGAGAAAGGCCGCGCCGTCGGCGTCGAATTTGCCCGCGGCCGCAAGCGGCACGTGGCGCGCGCCGCGCGGGAAGTGGTGCTTGCCGGCGGCGCCATCAACTCGCCGCAGCTTCTCATGCTCTCCGGCGTCGGCCCGGCTGCCGCGCTGCGCACGCTTGGCGTGCGCGTCGCGCTCGATCTGCCCGGCGTCGGCAAGAACTTGCAGGATCATCTCAACGTCAACCTTATCCGGCGCGCCAAGCGTGGCTCGACGCTCGACGGCAAGAGCCGCGGTTTCGCGCCGCTCGGCGTTGCGCTGGAGTTTTTGCTTTATGGAACGGGACCGGGCACCAGCAATATCGCCGAGGCTGGCGCGTTTGCGATCAGCGGACTTGGCGCGGCGACGCCCGACATCCAGTATCATTTCATTCCGGCGCAGGTGGTTGATCACGCCCGCACCATCATGGACGGCGATGGCGTCACCTTGCATGCCTGCTGCCTGCGGCCGCAAAGCCGCGGCGAAATCCGCCTGGCATCGAGTGACCCGCTGGCGCTGCCGGTGATGGATCCGAACTATCTCGCCGTCGATTACGATCTGAAAATCCTGATCGAGGGCTTGCGCAAGGGTCGCGAAATCCTGGCGGCGCCGGCATTCAAGCCCTGGCTCGAGGAGGAGCGGATTCCCGGCGCGGCGGTGCAATCGGATGCCGAGCTGGAAGACTTCATCCGCGCCACCGCCGAGACCGAGTATCACCCGGTCGGCAGCTGCAAGATGGGGAGCGATGCCATGGCGGTGGTCGACGACAAGCTTCGCGTGCGCGGCGTCGAGCGGCTGCGCGTCATCGACGCCTCGATCATGCCGACGGTCGTCAGCGGCAATACCAATGCGCCGGTGATCATGATCGCGGAGAAGGGCGCCGACATGATGCTGGAGGCGGTCAATTGAAACGGCGGAGCTTAATTTGACAAGCAAGATCGTCTATCGCCATTATCGTTTGTCTGCCTTTGCCGACGTCAACAGCCGGGAAAACTCGAAGGGGAGAAGCTGATGACCGCAGAAAGCTTAAGGCAACATCGGGGCGCGGCGCGCGCGATGATGGTGGGCGCGGCGTTCGCGCTATTGGGGGCGGCATCGGCGTTCGCCGCCGAGCCGATCAAGATCGGCCAGGTGGCGGCTCTGTCCGGCGCATCGGCGCAGTCTGGCGAGGCGATCACCCGCGGGCTGACGCTGGCGATCGACGAAATCAACGCCAAAGGCGGGCTTATCGGCGGGCGCATGCTCGAGCTGGTGCAGCGCGACGATGAATCGACCCCGCCCAAGGGATTGATCGCGGCGCGCGAGCTGATTTCCGAGAATGTCGTCGCGATCTTCGGCGGCATCGATACGCCGGTGTCGCTGGCAATGGTGCCGCTGCTCAACAAGGAGAAGCGTATTTACATGGGCGTCTGGGCGGCCGGCACCGGCATCACCCGCAACGGCGCCGATCCGAACTACGCCTTCCGCGTGTCGGCGGTCGATGCTCTGGTCGATGTGAAACTGCTCAAATTCGCCCACCAGAAATTCGGCGCCAAGAAAGCCGGCCTGATGCTGATCAACAATCCGTGGGGGCAGGGCAACGAGAAGGGCCTGCAGGCGGCCAGCAAGGCCGATCCCGCCGTCGAGATCGCCGGCGTCGAGAAATTCGAGAACAACGACGTCGACATGGTGCCGCAGCTGACGCGGCTCAAGGATGCCGGCGCCGACAGCATCATCCTCGTTGTCAATGCGCCGCCCGGAGCGCAGGTGATGAAATCGCGCGAGCGCATGGGCTGGACGGTCCCGGTGATTTCGCACTGGGGCATTTCCGGCGGGCGCTTCCCGGAACTCGCCGGTCCGACCGCCGGCGATGCCGACTTCGTGCAGACCTATAGCTTCTTCGGCAAGCAAGGGCCGGTCGGCGAACGGGTGCTGGCGGCGCTTAAGAAGAAATATCCGCAGATCAAAGGGCCGGAAGACATCTTCGCGCCGGTCGGTACGGCGAACGCCTACGACGCCATGAACATTCTTGCCCTTGGCATCGCGCAAGCGGGCTCGACCGACGCGGACGCAATCCGCGCCGCTTTGGAGGATCTGAAAACGCCGTATGAGGGTCTGATCAAGACCTACAAGCCGGCGTTCGCCCACGACAATCACGACGCGCTCGGGCCCGACGACTACATCATGGTGCACTACGAGGGCGACAAGATCGTTCCGGTGAATTGAGCGGCAGCGCATTTGCGCCACCGCTGGCCGGGATTCTTGATCGTGCCAACCTCCGCTCGTCCCCGCGAAGGCGGGGACCCAGTCTTTTGCTGGATGAGTTCAAAGTTGGATTCCCGCTTTCGCGGGAATGAGCGGGGAAAATTTTCAGCCATCACGAACCGCGCACCATGCTGATTGCCACCGCGATCATTTCCGGGCTCGGTCTCGGCAGCATGTACGGGCTTCTGGCGCTCGGCTTCCACGTCACCCACGCGGTGTCGCGGACGGTGAATTTCGCGCAAGGCAGCACCATGATGCTGGGCGCGGTGTTGTGCTTCACGTTCTGGGTGACGCTCAAGTGGCCGCTGCCGATTGCCGTCGTCTTGGCGCTGGCGGTGTGCGCGTTATGGGGCGTGGTGGTCGAGCGCGTCGCGGTGCGGCCGTTCGTCGAGCGCGGCTCGAACTCGTGGCTGATCGCCACCGTCGCGCTCGGCATCGTGCTCGACAACGTCGTGCTGTTCACCTTCGGCAAGGATCCGCGCGGCATGCCGCCCGGCATTCTGACGACCGGCGCGATCACCGTCGCCGGTGTGCGCGTGCAATATCTGCAGGCCCTGATCCCGGTGATCGGCTTGTTGCTGGCAGCCGGGCTGCAAGTGTTGTTTGCCACCTCGCGGCACGGCAAAGCGCTGCTCGCGGTGGTGCAGAACAAGGACGCAGCGCGGCTCATGGGCATCCGCGTCGAGCGCGTGATCGAGTTCGCGTTCGCGCTGTCGGGCCTGCTCGCCGGCGTCGCCGGCATCCTGGTGGCGCCGCTGTTCACCATCTCCTCGACCATGGGCACGCTGTTCGGCATCAAGGCGTTCGCGGTCGCCATCCTCGGCGGCATCGAAAGCGCCTGGGGCGTGGTGCTGGCCGGTCTGATTTACGGCGTCGCCGAGGCGTTGATCACCGCTTTGCTCGGCTCGACCTACACGCAAATCGTCACCTTCGCGCTGGTCATCCTCGCGCTCGCGCTGCGACCGAACGGTCTGTTCGGCCGGGCGCAATTGAGGAAAGTATGAGTTGGCAGCGCGCCGCCGCGGCGGCAGTCGTTATTGCCGCCGTGTGCCTCCTGATCGTTCGTGGCAACAACTATCAGGTCTTTATCATCGTCACCGTCGGGCTGACGGCGATCGTCGGCATCGGGCTGAACGTGCTGCTCGGGCTCAATGGCCAGATATCGCTGGGGCATGTCGCGTTCTATGCCATCGGCGCCTATGCGGTCGGCATTCTCACGACGGCGTACGACTGGTCGTTCTGGCCGGCGCTCGTCGTCGCTGGCGTCGTCGCCGGAGCGGCCGGCACGTTGCTGGCGATCCCGGCGCTGCGCGTGCGCGGGCCCTATCTCGCCATGGTGACGATCGCCTTCGGCTTTGTGGTCGAGCACGGCGCGGCAGAATGGCAGGGCCTGACCGGCGGCTGGAACGGCCTGTCCGGCATTCCCGGCCCGAGTTTGTTCGGCCACGACATCGGCGAGCGCGGCATCGCCTATCTGACGCTCGCGCTCACCGTGCTGGCGACCGCCGCGTTCGCGCGGCTCAGCAGCAGCGTCTGGGGCAACGCCATGCGCGCGGTGCGCGATTTCAGAATCCGCCAGCGTCTCGATCGGCCTCGATCCGACGCTGATCCGCACGACGGCTTTCGGTATCTCGGCGGTGGCGGCGGGAGTCGCCGGCGGCGTCTACGCGTCGATCAGCAATTTCATCAGCCCGGAATCGTTTCCGTTCTTTCAGTCGATTCCTGTTCCTGCTGGTGGTGATGCTCGGCGGCGCCGATCGCGTGCTTGGCCCGCTGGTCGGCGCCTTGGTCGTCGTGCTGTTGCCGGAGCTTTTGGCGACGCTCGGCCAATACCGGTTGCTGTTTGTCGGTGTCTTGATGCTGGCGATGCTTCGGCTGGCGCCGACCGGCCTGGTCGGGCTGATCGCCCTCGCGCTGCCAAAAATGGACCGCGAGACGATCGCGAAGGAGCGATGCGATATCGGCCGCATTCTCAGCTCCGGCGTTAGCGGCCAGCCGATCGCGGTGCGCGATCTGGCGGTGAGTTTCGGCGGCGTGCGCGCGGTCAGAGATCTCAGCTTCGACGCGCGCCCGGGCGCGATCACCAGCATCATCGGGCCGAACGGCGCCGGCAAAAGCACGGCGCTCAACGCTATCTGCGGCTTTTATCGGCCCGATGCCGGGACCGTGATGCTGGGCGATCGGATCGTCTCGAGCCTGCGCGCCTATCAAATCCCGCGCGCCGGCATCGCGCGAACCTATCAGACCAGCCAATTGTTCGAGACCATGTCGGTCTTGGACAATGTCTTGATCGCGCGCAAACGCGGCAAGCTCGGCGCGCTGTCCATCCTCGGCGGCAAGCATGACGCGGAAGACGCCGAGATCGCCGAAAGCCTGCTGGCCTTTGTCGGCTACACCGGCGCGCTCGAACGGCCGGCGTCCGCGCTGCCGCATGTCGACAAACGGCTGGTCGAGATTGCCCGCGCGCTTGCGATCCGGCCGAGCGTGCTTGCGCTTGACGAGCCGGCGGCCGGCTTGAACGCGCAAGACAGTGCCGCGATCGGTGGCTTGCTGCGCAAGCTCGCCGCTGCCGGGATGACCGTGATCCTGGTCGAGCACGACATGGATCTGGTGATGGGCGTGTCCGATCATGTGATCGTGCTCGATGCCGGCGCCAAGATCGCCGAAGGCACGCCGGCTCAAGTCGCGGCCGATCCGGCGGTGCGCGAAGCTTATCTCGGCGCCGGCGAGCACGCCGACCGCAGCCGCGAGCATCCGCTTGCCGCGCAAGAAGGGCCGCTGCTGACGGTGCGTGGGCTGTCGGCCGGCTATGGCGCCGCCATCGTCGTGCGCAACGCCGATCTTGCAGTGGCCAAGGGCGAGCTTGTCGCCGTGCTTGGCGCCAACGGCGCCGGCAAGACGACGCTGATGCGCGCGCTCTGCGGCCTGATCCGCCCGATCGAGGGCGATGTGCGCTTTCTCGGTGAGCGCATCGACCGGCTTGCCGGCGATGGCATCGCCCGCGCCGGCCTGGTTCTGGTGCCAGAAGGCCGGCAAGTCTTTCCGGAGCTTTCGGTGATCGACAATCTGCAACTCGGCGCTTACGCCCGCGCATCGGCCGACGAGGAGAGCATGATCGAAACTCTGCTCGACCGCTTCCCCGCACTGAAGGTGCGGCGGCATCAGCGCGCCGGCCTTCTGTCCGGCGGCGAGCAGCAGATGCTGGCGATCGCGCGCGGCCTGATGGCGCGGCCGCAAGTGCTGATGCTGGACGAACCGTCGCTCGGGCTCGCGCCAAAACTCCTGGAAAATCTTTATGACCTGGTCGCGCAGTTGCGCGAAGAGGGAACCACAATCCTCCTCGTCGACCAGATGGCGGCGCTGGC
Source organism: uncultured Alphaproteobacteria bacterium (assembly GCA_963804405.1). Taxonomy (GTDB): domain Bacteria; phylum Pseudomonadota; class Alphaproteobacteria; order Rhizobiales; family Xanthobacteraceae; genus BOG-931. The sequence goes on from CAWDQG010000050.1 coordinate 92,171, forward strand.
GCTGTCGGTCGCCGATCGGGCCTACGTGCTACAGTCCGGCACGATCACGCATTCAGGCAGCGCGCGCGAGGTCGCGCACGACCCGGCGCTGGTGAAGGCCTATCTCGGCGAGCACGGCGCGGTATTGTAGGCGACCGAAGGCGAGGGGACGATGGATCTTATTCTGCGCAACGCCCGCCCAATCGGCGCCGAACAGCAACTGACCGATATCGGCATTGCCGCCGGCCGCATTGACGCAATCGCGCCGCGCCTCGCCGCCGAGGGCGAAACCATCGATCTCGGCGGCCGGCTCGTGTCTCCCGGTTTCGTCGAGACCCACATTCATCTCGACAAGTCCTGCATCCTCGATCGCGTCAAATCGGACAAGGGCGATCTTGACGAAGCGATCGCCGAAGCCGCCAAAGCCAAGGCCGGCTTCACGCCGGACGACGTCCATGCCCGCGCCACGCGCACGCTAGAAAAAGCGATCCTGCAAGGCACCACGCACATGCGCACGCATCTCGAAGTCGATCCGGGCGTCGGCTTGCGCAGCCTTGAAGGGGTGCTGCCGCTGATCAAGGAATATGCCTGGGCGATCGACCTTCAGATCTGCGTATTTCCGCAGGAAGGCCTCCTCAACAATCCCGGCACCGATGAGCTGATGGTTGAGGCGCTCGATCGCGGCTGCCGTGTCGTCGGCGGCGCGCCTTATACCGACTCCAATCCGCCGGGCCAGATCGACCGCATTTTCGAGCTGGCGCGCGAATACGACCTCGACATCGATATGCATCTCGATTTCGGGCCGACCGCCGACGGCATGGACCTCGATTATGTCTGCAAGCGCACCCAGGAATTCCAGTATGGCGGCCGGGTCGCCATCGGCCATGTCACCAAGGCGGCAAGCCTGCCGATGCCGGCATTTGGCGCCATGGCGAAGCGGTTGGCCGACGCGGGTGTCGCGCTCACCGTGCTGCCGTCGACCGACCTGTTCCTGATGGGGCGCACCCACAAGCACGATCACAACATGACGCGCGGCGTCGTACCGGCGCACAAGCTCCTGCACCACGGCGTCAATTGCTCGCTGTCGAGCAACAATATCCTCAATCCGTTCACGCCGTTCGGCGATTGCTCGCAGATGCGCATGGCGAACCTTTATGCCAACATTTGCCAGGTCGGAAAGCAGGCCGACATGCGCGAGTGTTTCAACATGGTGACGCGGCGGCCGGCGGCGATGATGCGGCTTTCGGATTACGGCCTCGCGGTCGGCAAATCCGCCGATCTGGTCGTGCTCGATTCCGAAAGCCCGGAAATGGCTGTCGCCGAGCTCACGCCGGTGCTCTACGCCTTCAAGCGCGGCCGCAAGACCGTGTCGCGTCAGCCCGCCAAGCTGCACCGCCCGCAATGATCGCGAACGATCCGTATGGTGCGTTCTGCCGCCACACCTATGTGGAGCTCGACGGCGCGCCGACAGGTTCGCTCCATGGCCTGACTTTCGGCGTCAAGGATGTGTACGACATTGCCGGCCACCGCACCGGCAACGGCAATCCGGTCTGGCTCGAGACCCATCCGCCGGCGGCGCGCACCGCCTCCGCCGTCGAACGCCTGCTTGCGGCCGGCGCGACGATGGTCGGGAAAACGCAGACCGACGAATTGGCCTACAGCCTCAACGGCGAGAATGTGCATTACGGCACGCCGATCAATCCGCGCGCGCCGGGCCGCATTCCCGGCGGTTCTTCCAGCGGATCGGCAGTCGCGGTTGCCGGCGGTCTCGTTGATTTTGCGCTCGGCACCGATTGCGGCGGCTCGGTGCGGCTGCCGGCGAGCTATTGCGGCATCTACGGTATCCGTACTTCGCACGGCCTTGTGCCGATCGACGGCGTCGCCGACCTGGCGGCAAGCTTCGACACGGTGGGATGGTTCGCCCGCGACGCGGCGATGATGCGCCAAGTCGGCGACGTGATGCTGCCGGATGGACCTGCCTTTGTGCCGAAGCGCCTTCTTATCGCGGCAGACGCTTTCGCTTTCGCCGGCGACGAGATCGCCGCGGCGTTGAGCGCGGCCGTCACGCGGCTGAAATCAGCCTTGCCGGATCATCGGGAGATCAAGGTCTACACCAGCGATCCGAGCGCGTGGCCGGGGATCTTTCGCATCCTGCAGGGCGACGAAATCCGCCGCCGGCATGGTGCCTGGATCGACGCGCATCATCCGAGCTTCGGCCCCGGCATCGCCGAGCGGTTTGCCTGGACGCGCACCATCGATCCCGCCGAAGTCGAGCGCATGCGGCCGCAGCGCGAAGCTGTCGCTTCGCATATGAACGCGCTCCTCGGCGACGACGCGGTTCTTTGCCTGCCGACAGCACCGGGCATCGCGCCCAAGCTCAAGACGCCGGCCGCCGATCTCGAAGCATTTCGGGCTCGCGCTTTCGCGCTTCTCTCGATCGCCGGGCTCGCCCGCCTGCCGCAGATATCGTTGCCGCTCGCCGCCATAGCGGATTGCCCGCTTGGACTTTCGTTGATCGCCCCTCGCGGCCGCGACCGCGGGTTGCTCGCTTTCGTCGCCGAGACTTTAGCTTGAGCGTTGTTCTATTTTGTTGCAGACGGTGCGTTCGTGTCGAGCCGGCCTCTGCCCACTGTGCGCAGAAGTGTGCTGCGTCGTCGGAGTGTTGGTTCAGGCGGTGACGCGAATCGGCAGCCGTCGGATGAAATCGCCATGCGGCTGCCCGTCGCGCGCGACGTCGCCGATGACCTCGATCCGCGCGAAACGCTCGACCAGAAGACGCAGCGTCTCCTCGAGTTCGACAAGCGCCACGGGCCGTCCGAGGCACAGATGACGGCCGGAGCCGAAATTGAGGATCGGCCGCGGCCGCTCGCGCGTGATCCGGAACTCGTGCGGCGCTTCGAATACCGCGGGATCGTGATTGCCGGCGATGATCGAGGCAAACAGCCAGGTCCCCTTGGCTAGTGCCACCCCGGCGAATTCATGATCGTCGCGGGCAATTCTGGGATCGGACCAATTGTTCGGACGCATCCGCGCGCATTCCTGGACGGCGTCGGAGACGGCGGCGGGATTGTTGCGCAGAAAATCCCACTGCTTCGGATTTTCGGCGAACGCCATGACCGCGTGCGAAAGGCTGGCGTTGGTATTGTCCGTGCTTGCTGCCAGGATCGTGAACAGTATCTCGACGATCTCTTCCGTGGTTGTTTCGCCGCGTTGCTCCGCCTCGATCAACTGCGACAGCGCATCTTCGCCGAGGTCTTTGCGCTTTCGCTCGATGTGCCGCCGGACGTAATCGACGAGCGTATGAGTGCCGCTCTCGATCTCTTCGCGATACGCCGGATCGGCGCGGAACGCCTTGAGCATGGCGTCGGAGCACGCCGCGACAATCGACCTGTCGCTCATCGGCGCGCCGATCAGATAGCAGAAGAATGCCGACGGCACATGCGGCGCCACATCCGCGGCAAAGTCGAACTCGTTGCCGTCCAAGTCGTCGAGCAGTTCCTCGACGATCTGCCGCGCAACCTGGCGCGCCCGTTCGATCGCCGCCGGGCTGAACAACGGCGCAAGCAGCCGGCGTTGCCGGCGATGCTCTTCGCCTTCCAATGCCGCCGTATTGCGCGCGAAGAAATGGTAAGCCGAACTCTCGGGCGTGAGTCCGCCCATCACGAGCAATTCCTCGAACCCGACCGGGAACCGCTCGTCGCGCAGAAGCTCCCATGACAAGTCGTAACTCAGGCATTCGAGTCCGCGGGGGCTGCGAGCCAATGCCTGGCCGGCGCCGAGCGCGGCTATCGCGCCAAGCGGATCCTTTGCATAGTCCGGAGAGAAGACGTTAAGGAATGGCAGCGATTCGTAGGCAACTTTGGCCGAGGCTGTCATGACACTACCCCAAATCGTTTCAGGTTAGAGTTGCGCTTCCATGAGCAGAGTGTAACTCTAGTGAAATGAGTTAGGGTTTGCAATAAGCAGGCTGCGATGGCTCGAGCTTCTCGACTGACACGCCGCGACGAATATGCCCAAGCGACCCGGCAAGCGATCCTCGATGCCGCGCGCAAACTCTTTGCCGAACGCGGTTATTTCGCCACCAAGGTCGACGATATCGCCGCATTGGCGCGCGTCGCGCCGGCGACGGTTTATGCCGTGTCCGGCGGCAAGCAGGGCTTGTTGAACACGCTTATCGACATCTGGAGCTTGGACCCGATCGTCAAAGCGTCCCTCGACCGTCTGGAGAAGCTCGACGATCCGGCAGAGATTCTGCGCCTGGTCGCGTCCGTCGTCCGGCAGATGCGTGTTGAATTCGGCGACATCATGCGCGTCCTGCTCAATACCGCGCCGCATGATCCTGCAGTCGCGCAGAGCCTGGCCGCGGGCACGACCCGATACCGCGACGCCTTTCAACAGCTCGTGAAGCGCCTGCAAAAGCTCAATGCGCTGCGCGAGGGAATGGACCCTGCTACCGCGCTCGACGTGCTCTGGTTTTATCTCGGCTATTCGGGGCTATTCGTGCTGCACGACGACAACGGCTGGTCTTATGACCGCGCGGAGAAATGGCTTTGCGAACAGTGCAGCCGGGCGCTGCTTCGCCATCCGCCCAGGGCCGCGCCCAGCAAGAAATAGAACAATGCCGGTGTTACAGACTCCGCGAAATCAAAAGCTTCATGATCTCGTTGGTGCCGGCATAGATGCGCATCACCCGCGCGTCGCGGTAAAGCCGGGAGATCGGATACTCGTCCATGTAGCCGTAGCCGCCGAACAGCTGGAGGCAGCGGTCGACGATCGTGCCGACCAGGTCGGTGTGCCAGTATTTCGCCATTGAGGCGGTGACGGTGTCGAGCTCGCCCTTGACGTGGCGCTCGATACAATGATCGAGAAACACCTTGGCGATGGTGGCTTCGCTCTTGCACTCGGCCAGCACGAATTGCGTGTTCTGAAAGTCGATGATCTTGTGACCGAACGCCTGACGCTGCTTGACATAGTCGATGGTCAAAGCGAGCGCCCGCTCCATCATGGCGACGGCATGGGTTGATACGATCAGCCGCTCCTGCGGCAAGTCCTGCATCAGTTGATAAAAGCCCTGGCCTTCTTCGATGCCGAGCAGGCTTTCGGCCGGCAGCGGCACGTCTTCGAAGAACAATTCCGACGTGTCGGCGGAATCCATGCCGAGCTTCTTCAGCTTGCGGCCACGGCGGAAGCCTGGCGCGTCGGCGGTTTCGACCACCATCAGCGAGATACCCTTGGCGCCCTGCTTCGGATCGGTCTTGGCGACGACGATGATGAGGTCGGCGTGCTGGCCGTTGGTGATGAAGGTTTTCGAGCCGTTGAGCACGTAGCCGTTGCCCGAGCGTTTCGCGGTGGTGCGCACGCCTTGCAGATCGGAGCCGGTGCCGGGCTCGCTCATGGCGATGGCGCCAACGAGCTCGCCGGTGGCGAGCTTCGGCAGCCAGCGGTGCTTCTGCTCCTCGGTGCCGTAACGCAGGATATACGGAGCGACGATGCCCGAATGCAGCGACGCGCCGAAGGTATCGAACCCGGCCAGCGCATATGCGCGGTCGATCACCGCCTCATGGGCAAAGCTGCCGCCGGCGCCGCCATATTCCTCCGGCATCGAGGCGCACAGCAGGCCCGCTGCGCCAGCTTTGGTCCACACCTCGCGCGGATAGAAATGGTCCTCGTGCCATTGCTCCAGATGCGGCACGAATTCCGCGGCGATGAAGCGCCGCGCCTGATCCTCGAACAGGACGACATCCTCGGTCATCCATGCCGGGCGCGGGAGATTGAGAATGTCGCTCATTCGTTTCTATCGCCATATTGTCGGGGTCGGCAAATTATGACAATGCCGCCCAACGTTGGCAAATGACCGCAACGCTTGGCGGCGCCGCAGCCCGATCCTGCGTATAGTTGAGCCGCGATCCGATTTTCGAGTTTTGGTCTAAGGGTGCAAAGCGATGTCCGACGATGAACGGCTCCTCGATGAGACCGAAATAAAATTCTTCCTTTCCAGCTTAGCGTTCGTTCGCGAATTTTCCATCAATGTGGTTTCGCTCAAGCCGGGGTCCGTAACAGTCGAACTACCGTTCGACGAAAGATTTTCCGGACCACCGAACGTCTTTCCGGCGTCGATGGTAGGAACCGCCGGCGATGTTGCCGCGGTCGCATCCTGCCTCTCCCTGATGCCGAAGGGTTGGGCGCTGGCGACGATTGATTTCACGATCAAAATGACCGGCGTCGCCAAGGGCGAGAAATTGCGGGCCAAAGGACGGGTGCTGCAGAACGGCCGGACCAACTCGGTTGGCGCGGCTGATGTTTATAGCGTGTCGGACGGCGAGGAGATGCTATGCGGGACCGTGCTCGCGACCACGCGAAATTTCATCATCAAAAGCTAAGTCACGTCGAAATCATTTTCTTCTCGATGCCGACGCCGGCCGCGACCGCTCGTTCGTATTCAAGCGGTACGGTTGCCGAATCCTGGAGCGCGATGCCGGTCGAGTCGAACAGCGTGATTTCGTCGTCGGCGCGGCGGCCCGGTTTTTTGCCCGCAATGACCTCGCCGATCTCGCCGGCAATGTCCGCTTCGCGGATGAGGCCCTTCGCCAGCGGCACGTTGATTTCGCCGTCGGTCCGGCACTGGCGGATGTCGTCAACAAAAATCCGGGCGCGTTGCACGATCCGCGGATCGAGCTCCTGGTCGCCGCCCTTGTCGGCGCCGAGCGCGGCGATGTGCGTTCCCGGCGCGATCCATTCATCCTTGACCAGCGGCTCGCGCGCGGGCGTCACCGTGACCACGACATCGGCGCCGCGCACGACGTCTTCGAGATTGCGCGAAGCGTAAATCGGGAAACGCGGATATTTCGGACCCTGCGACTTGACGAACGCGTCAAGCGTCGCCTGCGAGCGGCTCCAGACCCGAACTTCGTCCCAGGCAAACACCGTGTCGCAGGTGGCAAGCGTGCCCTCGGCCATGTGACCGGCGCCGACGATCGCCAGTTTTTTGGAGTTCTTGCGCGCCAGCCACTTCGCCGAGACCGCCGCGGAAGCGCCGGTGCGCATCACGGTGTGGTACGAGCCGTCGCAGATCGCCAGCGGAAAGCCGGTCTCGGGATGGGTGTAGATCAAAATTGAAAACACCGTCGGCAGATCGAACTTCTCGCGGTTGCGCTCGCGGATCGACACCCATTTGCAGGCCGCGGCCTCCGGCTCCTCGATGTAGGACGGCATCGCCTCCCACTCGCCCGGATATTTGTCGAGCACGATGTGGCCCTTTGGATCCATGTAATAGCGACCCTCGCCGTGCATGCGGTAGGCCTGCTCGACGCAGCTCACATATTCCGCCGGCGTCACCAGCCCCATCATGTCGGTGCGGCTGAGGATCAACGTCTTGCGACTTCGCCAACTTTCCATTGTCGTCCCCCTTCAACGCCCGGCGCGCGAGGAGAATACGCCGCCGCGCGCCGTCGCCCAAGCCGTCGCGACGGCCCGCGAATGCCAGCTGCGGTTGGTACGTGCCAAGAGATTCGCGCGTCTCTGATCGCCGCGCCGGCTGCAGGTCGCCTATGCAAAACCTAGTAGAAAGCTCGCGGCATCTCCTCGAAATCCTTCCCCAATTCGACCACCTTGATGTGGCTAGCGTCCGTTGTCTCGGCGCAGGAAGGCTAGCGCGAGCAAGGACCGATCATGCGCGCAGACTTTGGCAGCCAGGCTTATTTTCGCAATCCGTCAGCGGAGATCGAGAAGCTGAGATCGGCCGGTCCGGTGGTCGAGATTCGGTTTCCGATGGTCGACAAGGTCTGGACGACGACAACGCAGGACTTGGCCGACCGAGTTTTGAAGGACAGCGAAACGTTCACGATTCGCAGTGGCATGGGCGGTGTTGCGGGATTGCAATGGTGGATGCCGCGCATCGTGCGGACGCTGGCCAATCATATGCTGTCGAAGGACGAGCCGGATCACCGCCGGTTGCGCGAAATCGTCGACGAGGCGTTTCGCCGCCGCGCTATCGTCGACATGGAGCCGCGCATCCTCGCGCTCGCCGATGAACTCGCCGGCGAGTTGTTCGCGGAAGGCAGCCCCGCCGATCTGGTCGACCGCTATGCGCGGACGCTGCCGCTGTCGGTGATTTGCGAGTTGCTCGGCCTGCCGCTGGCTGACCGAGCGAAATTCTCCGCCTGGGCCAGCGGCTTTACGCGCCTGACCGGCGTCATCGGCCTCATCATGCTGATACCCAACATCCTCGCGATGCGGCGTTACCTGGAACAGCACCTGGAGGAAGTCAGAAAGAATGGCGGCAAAGGTCTGATCGCTGAGCTGGTGCGCGTTGAAAAGGAAGGCGGACGAATCAGCCGCGACGAGTTGGTGTCGATGGTCTTTCTGTTGTTGTTCGCGGGGCACGAAACAACCACCCACCTGATCGCCGGCTCGGTCTACGAGCTTCTGAAAAATCCCAGTCTTCGTGACTGGCTGGAAGAAGACTGGGGCCGGGCAAATCTGGCCGTGGAGGAATTCCTGCGGTTCGTCTCGCCGGTGCAATTCACCAAGCCGCGGTTCGTTCGCAAGGACGTCGAGCTTGGCGGCGTGCGGCTGAAGGAGGGCGAGATGATCATGCCGATGCTGGCGGCCGCCAACCTTGATCCGCAGGCAAATCCGCATGCGGACAAGCTCGATCTGGCGCGAAGGCCGAACCGGCATCTCGCTTTCGGCACCGGCATTCATTTTTGCCTCGGCCATCAGTTGGCGCGTATCGAGGGAGCGTGTGCGCTCAAGGCCTTGTTCCGGCGCTGGCCGAAACTGGAGCTGGCGGTGGATGAATCCCAGATCAAATGGCGCACGCGGCCAGGCCTCAGGGCCATTGAGCATCTGCCGGTCGCCATCGCTGCCTGAGGCGGCGTGCATCCGTGCGGCGGCCAACTCCATTCCATCGCGATCCCGATGGACCGCCGCCCGGGGCTTGGCTGGCGCTTGCGCCGTTGACGATGCAGTAGGCGTAGACCTCGATGTACCTATTGGTTCGCCGAATCCAAATGGCGAGCCATGTTTGCGAGCGAGCCTTCGTGGCCAGCCCGTGTGTTGTTGATCATGCTGGGACCGACGAATGAGGTCACTTGAACTGTCACCTTTACCTGCGTGCGTTGGCCATCAGAGAAAAGTTCAAGCGTTGTAATGTTTGTCGCGAGCAGCTTGTCGAGCTCATGAATTGTCTCAGTCGATACCACGCGCCGCTCAGGCACGATGTCCACATAGCGCGTTTCGACCCGATACCTGGGGTCTTCCTTTGCACCGCATCGAGCCAAGTCCCGACCGCCGACGGCAAAGTTCGCTTCATCGTAAATGAATACCGCGGTATCCGACGGAGCGCCCCATATGGCTCGCGCCTTGGCATCGGCGAGCGCGCTATAGACGCGCAAAACGGGGACATCGAGCATCCGCTCGACGACGAATGTGCCGTGATCGGTTGAAATGTCGGTCATGACTCACACTGCTCGCAGAGTTTGCCGTCGTCAGGCTCGTAATGATTGCAACATGGCGCCGCGACTGATCATCGATCACTGGGCTGCAAAATGCGTCGATTGCCGAGACAACAGGAGGAGCGGCGTCAAGCTAGCTAAAAGTTGAAATGTCGGATCGGCAGGCCCAAGGACGCGCGACCAACTGGCGCCCAGAAGTTCTCATAAAGCGCCGACGGATGCACGCGATACATTTGTGCATCACGGAAGTACCGTTCCATGCGGCTGCCTTTGCGCGTGACCGAGGTGCCAGCGGTCTTGAATAGAAGTTCGACCGCATCGCAGGCCATGCGGCCGGCCTGCTGCATCATCGCCCACAGCCGCAGGTTCTCCTCCACCGTGATCGGCGTGCCAGCGGCCGCCCAGCGCTGGCACATTTCCATATAGACCTCGGCGCCGCGGATCAGGAGATTCTCGGCCGCATCGGTGAGAATGATCGCCTGCCCGAGTGCGCGCTGATAGTCCTCATGCTCGGCGCGGGGGATGATCGGCGGAAACGTGGTGTTTTTGCTGCGGATGATGTCGCGATATTCGTCGAGCGCGGCCTTGGCGGCGCCGATCACCGGCGTGATCAGCGACATGTGATAGGGACCAGCGACGCGCCCAAGATACATCGGATTGCCGTGCAGGCGCGTGCCCGGCGTGCCGTCGCGCATGTCTTGCGGCCGGGTGAAAAGGCCCTGCATGGGCACGGCATGATGCGCCGGGACGAAGGCATGCTCGACCTCGACGCTGTTCGAGCCGCTGGCGCGCATGCCCAGCGTTTGATCGCCGCCCCAGTCGTCGAGGATACGCAGCTTGTCGCGCGGCACCACCACACAGAAAATTTCCGGCGGCCCATCTGCGGCCGGCAGCCGCGCCCCGCAAACCAGATGCGTCGCATACGGTATGCCGGAGCAAAAATCCCACAGCCCGCTCAGCCGGAAACCGCCATCGACCGGCGTGAGCACGCCGTTTGGTGGCACGCGGTGCGGCGCCGCGAAGTGGCCCTCGGATCCAAACAAATCGCGCTGTGCCTGTTCCGGCCAATGCGAGGCGATGAGGAAGGTGTGGGACGCGCACAGCGCCAGGCACCAGCCGGCCGATGGGTGTCCGTGCGAAATTTCGAGCATGGCCTTGTAGAAAGTCGGGACATCGAACTCGTATCCGCCGAACATGCGCGGCTGCAGCGTTCGATACAGGCCCGCTCTCAGGAACGCCTGGTGCAGCTCCTCGGAATAGGCGCCGCGCTCGTCGTTTTCCGCCTGCTGCCGCCGCAGCAGCGGTTTGAGCGCGGCGGCGCGCGCGATCAACTCCTCGGGCGTAAGATCGGGCTCCGGAACGGTCAGGAGAGTCGGACCGAGCCGTCGTTTCGCAATTGATGCTTCCATGGATTTTCGCGTCGCTGGGGCGGTTGGTTAGCTGTGTAGAAAGATCAGCGCCCCAATCAGGATAACATCGCGCGCGCGTATGTGTATCGAGTTGCATGTGTTGACAGCGCAATAGCAGGTGGTATAGAACAAAGCGGGAACATCATATGTAGAGCGGTGCGAAATCGGCTGGCGCGAGGCCGCGCGCTTTCCGCGCCCGCCCAACGGAGAACCAATGCGTTCGTTCAATCAGACGCCGGACAAACCTCAGGGTTTTGGATTCAAAGTCTTATGGTTTGCCTTGAAGGCCTTCGGTCCCGCCGCAGTCGTCGACGCGCTTGAGCTCGGGGAGGCAACGCCGGCCAACTGGGAGTCCGGCCTTGCGGCTGTTTATGATTCCGGGCGAAACGATACTTGTGTCTTCGTGTCGCCACCAATCGGCGGCTGGGTTTTGGCTGTAAGTCGTTGGTTGCCCTATCCCACGGTCGAAAGCAACGATGACGCCGGGAGAAAATTTGATGTGCTATTTCCTCGCTTGATGAAGCGATTTGACGACGTTCAGTTTTTTGGAAGCCACCGCGTGCACGATTTCGTTGTTTGGGCGCGCGGCCTGAACGGCAAACCAATACAAATCTTTGCTTGGTCCGGCAGCAGTGGTGCGGTTCTGGCGAACTTTGGCGAGCAGACGTTCGAGGAAGCGAAACTGCAGTTTGCCAACCTGACCGGCCTCTCGCCGGCCGAAGCCGGAGACGAGGTTTTCAGATTAGCGGGGGAGCAACAGGCAGAGGCGGATGCGCTTGTGGCAACTGGGCTCTCCCGACGTGAAGCGCTGGCGCGAGTTCGGCAAAACAGCGGCAGTGCATTCCCTGGTGAAACCGACGTGGTTGAGCTTGCCGGGCTTTGGAGTATCGACCCTTCGCGGCTGTCAGAACAAGATCATCCACTTGGCTTAGGCTTGGCGGCTCGCTTGCCGGAGAATTTGATGTAGTGACGCCGAAATACCGCCTCAAGCGCAAAACGACACGTTTTGGCGCCAGGCCGTGGAGTTCGAAATCTCGTCGCGCCCATGCTCACGGGATCTCATAGACCGACATCTCGCCGGCGATGCCGCTCAGTGCGACGCGCTTTGGCGCCGGCTGGAGCCCGCTGGTCGCAAGCAGTGCCGAGGCTTGCGCGTTCTGGACCACCTGTTCCGTCACCACGATCGAGCGCGAGGCCGCGAGGCCCTGGACGCGCGACGCGATGTTGACGGTCTGGCCAAAATAATCCTGTTGGCCATTGAGCGTGACCGCCAGGCATGATCCTTCATGCACGCCCATCTTCAGATGCAGGCTCTGGTGCTGGCGCTCGGCGGCGAGATCGCTCATCGCCTCGCGCATACGGATCGCGGCAGCGACGGCGCGATCGGGCGTTTCGAAGGTCGCCATCACGGCGTCCCCGATGGTCTTCACGACGGCGCCTCGTTCGGCGGCGATGATCTTCTGCAACACCCCGAAATGCTCGTTGACGAAGTCGAAGGCGACGAGGTCGCCGACCTGTTCGTAGAGCGCGGTCGAGCCCTTGAGATCGCTGAACAGAAACGTCAGGCTCAGGATCTTGAGGCGCTGGCCGATGGCGAGCGTGTCGGTCCGGTAGATGTCGCGGAAGGTCTGATTGGTGAGGAGGCGCTTCGCGTTGAGAATGGGCTTGCGCCGCTTCAGGAGCTGGTCGAGCGTCGGGTTCGCAACCCATACCGCCGGCAACACCCGGCTATCGGTGCGGTTGTCCAAGGTCAGGCGCAGCGGCCCGGGGCGAAGCGCCACGGTATCGACCGGAGCCTGCGCATTTTTGAAGATCATCGACAGGCTTTGGCGCTCGCTCGTCTCCTCGCCGCTGACGTCGAGGAACTGCGCCGTGTGCGTCACCGGGTCGAACACGATCACCGTGCCTTCCGGTAATCGCAAGGAGAGAATGGCCCGTTCGCCCGCCGGCAGGTCGACACCTTCGAGCGTGACCTCACGCAACAACGTTTCCATGTCGGCCGGAAGATCAATGGCCGAACTCCAGAAGATTTGCCGGTAGTATTCGGCCGCGGGCAATTCGTCCGGATTATGGGCGGCGATCTTGCGCACGCGCGGGCTCACGGTGAACGTCACCTCGACGAGGTTGTCGAGCGTCGTCTCGTAGCCCGCGGCGCAGAAGGCGCAGTTATATTGTGCCCGATTGAGGGTTTTCAGGCTCTTGTTAGCAGAGAGGACGCCCGCGCAGCTCGGGCACATGACGTTCCACGACATCTCGAAGATACCGAGGCCAACCGCATTCAGGAGCGCGGCGATGACGCGCTCCTCGTCGATCCCTTCCTTGGCTGCGAGATCAAGCGCGTTAATCTTGTTCAGGGCATGATCCGAGGCACTGCGCACCATGCGCTCGAGCATCGCTACCACATCGTCGCCGGTCGACAGACGAAGGGCCGCAAACAAAGTCTCCGCTTCGCTCATGCGGCAACGCTATACGAACGGCGGCAACCCGAAAACCCCGCCGACGATTTTGGCGCGTCACGAATAGGCGATGGCGCCGATTTCCAAAAATGGAAGCGTGGTGTGCGTCGGCGCGCCGGGTCGCATGACCAGGCGCCCGCCGGCCGCCACAGCGTGCGCTGGCGAAGTGGCGCGCCCGAAGAGATTCGAACTCCTGACCCCCAGATTCGTAGTTTTTAGGGACCAATTCTGCCTGGTTCGTACGGTTCGCGTCCGGGCGACTGTGTGTCTTAACCCATTGAGTTTTGCAAGAAAAGATAACCGCTTGCACCTCTCGCTAACCTTGACCCTAAGATTTTTTACCCTGCCGAATGCCTATTGTACCATGCAGATGCCATGCAGAAAATTGGAGGCTGCATTCCATGGGCAATCCCTCAAAGCGCAATTGATTACTGACGCCAGCGTTGCTCGACTCGCGCTGGCCAGAGACGAAGCCGGGTACGTCGTTCGTGATCGTGATGTCCGTGGTTTCATCGTCAAGGTTGGCATGCGCCGCAAAACTTACCGGTACGAAGGCGAGCAGCGCAATGGCAGGTCATCGCAAGGTCATTAGCCGCAAACTCGGCGAGTATCCCCATACAAAGGCCGGTGACGCTCGTGCCGCGGCGCTTGAGACATCATTGGGCAACGTGCTCGCGGAGAGTCCCTGACGTCAGTCAGTTCGGACATCACGATGTCGCAGGCTTGGGCGCGATACGAAGTGTACCTGAGAAGGAAAATCGCAGCATCCGTACAATCGACGACTATCGGCAGAAATTCGAAAAGCACCTAGCTCTGTGGCATGGAACGCCGCTTCGCAAGGTCACGCGGGCAGAGGTGCTGACGTGGCACGGCAAAGTGACAAAGGACTCTGGTGCATATGCTGCCAATGGCGCAGCCCGCCTTGGCCACGCCCTGTTTGCCTACGCTCGGGACGAATTGGAAGCCCCTGACATGCCCGGACGAAACCCATTCCGTGGCAGAGGGCTGCATAACGAGGAGGAGCCGCGCGAAACGGGAATGGGCACGCGCGATATTCGTCCATGGCTCAATGAATTGCTTAAATTGCAAAGTCCCATCTTGCGCGAGTTCCACTGGCTGAGTTTGCTTTCTGGACTGAGACGCAACGACGTAGCGACGCTGCGATGGAGCGACGTAAGCATCCTTGAGCGCGCCATGACGCTGAGGGCTCCGAAGGGAGGAAAGAAGCGCCGCTTCAAAGCGCCGCTTTCTCATGTCAATGTTGCGGTCTCTTTGCCGTGCTCGGATCGCCGGCCGCGTGATGCACGACCGCCAATCGCACGAGTGGGTCTTCCCCGCCGCTTCTCGATCCGGCCACGTCGAAGAGATCAAGGCACGTCGTGGGTCGACGGCAAGAACGGTGACAAGCGAAAGATCGTGCGCCTCACCAAAGTCGGGCACAGTCTGCGGCACAGTATCGAACACTTTGCGCGGCGGCCGGATTGGACCGGCTACGCACGAAGCTGCTTATGAACCATCAAGTCAGCCGAGACGTGACTGACGCGTACCTCTCGACGCCGGCGCTGTTCGATCAGCTGCAGGGAGGCGCAGCTACGGTGTCGGACTTGATCGTGCGCAGCGCCGGGCAAGATCCCGACAGGAGATTAGCGCTCCTACTGGTGGATGAGCTGCCTTCCCGAAAGAGTAGCGTTCACGGAACAAGCCTCGAAACTCCAAAGATAGGCCAATCGACCTTTGCAGCCGTTCTCGGTGTGGTACGGCATGGCACTCCCGGCTCAACGAAACTCTTGACAAAACCAGAAATACATATTCCGGGTCGGCTTAAGGTGTCTCGCGGCATGATGCATAGGGGCCTGTTACGGCGGCAGGTTCGATGGTGCGAAACCATCAGCGAGGCAAGTAGCAGCTAACGCTGCAACCCGGACATGGGTTCGGGCGAGTCGAAGCCGAGATGGCCTCTGCCGTCTCATTTTTAACGCTTCGGACTTGCCGCCATGTTCCTCCCTAAACAAGGACGAATGACGGCGAAGCCTCGAAATCGAGGATCGGCGTCATGCGCACTTCAAACGACAACGGTCACCTCGCGGACTTCGAGCAGCTTGCCCGCGAGGCAGCGACCGCTGTCTGCAGGGAGCTTAATGCGAAGGAATTCGCCAAGCTTGGCGAACCTCGCACGTGGTTCGACCTGCAAGGGGCCGCCGCCTATCTCGCCGTAAGCGAGCAGACGCTCAGCCGTTACGTCAAAGAACAAACAGCGCCCCCCAGCGTGAAGGTCGGCAACGGCCGTCGCTTTCACCGCAATGATTTGGACACCTGGATCAGGGCCGGCGGCATCTTAGCTTTCAAGAGGGCGGTATCCAATTCAGCACGACCGGAATAGCCCGAATGTGCTCCTTTCTCTTCGGGTGTGGAACTAGTGACCCTTAGCAACAGCCGTACTGCGGCTATGACGAGGAACAGCTTTCGAATTCTGTAAGCGCGTGTTCGCTTCCCGCTCAAAGCGCGCTGGGCGAAGCGCTCCGACGCAGTCGGGCGATCGAAAGCTGCAGGGTCGTGTGTTAAACTGAACTGAAATAATCGTTGCACTCTGGGAGGATCAAATGAAGGACAACTCAAGTAAGATCAATGCTGGACCGATCTTCGATGGCATGCTGTTCGACACCCCCAACGATCGAGGTCGCTACATCGGCACAGAGACAAAATATCGAGCGCGGTGGTTGGAGCAAAACGCAGGTAAGTGGTGGCGCCTTCAGGATGTTCTAGAAAGCGCCGCTCCGCCTGTGAAGCACGAAGCGGAGGTCCCACCTGTCGCAACGGATGCTTCTGCCTCGCCTGCGTGCAGCGAAGATCCCGACGCCTTCGAGACGCCGGCCTTTGTTTCTTTGCCGGACGATAGGCGAACGACAGCGGCACCGATCGCTGCCGCCCTTTCGCCGTACCAAATTGCAAAAAACGAGATCGCAATTGAAGAACGTTAGATGTCAGCGCTGCGCGCCTCGCTTCCATGTTCGGCATTTCGGAAAGAACTCTTTCGCGGCGATGCGCGAATGGGAATGGGCCGCCCACGTGAAGCTCGCCGAATCTATTATGATCTCGATCAGTTCGGAATGGACTGCCGATAAAAGATCTGGTCGCTGAGCTCAGCACCAGATTTAGAGAAATAATTTCGCCATTCATCCCGTCACAGTCGGTGACTTTCGCCGAGCTTGAGACATCTGGGACGTTGCAGCAAGCGCAGCTCGCTGAATGTCCGCTTCGCTCCGAAAGCGACCGGATTGTTGCGTCGCCGCGAAATGACGCTTCGGGCCGGTCAAACTCATGCACTGCAACATGATCGGCCGGATGTTTTGTCTCCGAGCGCAAAAAAGAAAGACCGCTTGCGGCGGGTCTCTCGACATCCGATGAAGATATTTGATCAGACGGCTGCGAGAGCAGTAGCGTTCTTCGGCTTCCCGCGCCAGCCGAGCAGACCTAGTGCGCCGAGGCCCGGTACTCCCTACTCGTAGTGCCGATTACCAGCGAAGCACGAAATAAAGCCACTGCTGCCGGGGAAGTGCGCTCCACAGTCAGCTACGCGATGGGTTTTCCCAAAAACATCTCGATAGACGCCGATTGCATAGATCAAAGTGGTTACGTCACTAGAGATAAATTCTTCGCGCGTGGGAAGCTTCGCCTCGGGCGGCAGTTGTGGGGACGGCATCGCTTGCAAATTAAGAACCAGATGCCTCGGGGAGTCATTTGGTTCAATGCTGAAACCAAACTCGCTGGGGTCGTCCGTCCGGCGAGAGGATTAACTTCGTTCAAGAGAGCCATCACGTCGTGACCCCGAACCCAATACTCGCCGCCATCAACGCTAACTGCGTCCGCGCGCGTGGGACCAGTATTTACTACATCAAGGCT
>CAWDQG010000051.1:0-95554 GCA_963804405.1 uncultured Alphaproteobacteria bacterium
GAAGAGCTTCGAACTCCTGACCCCCAGATTCGTAGTTTGGTGCTTGCGTACGAATCCGACGCGAGCGACATTAGAACCCGACCTTATCAACCCACTTTTTCAGCAACGGCACCGGAAAGCCTTCGCCGTAACCGGCGGCGACCGTCTTTTCCTCATGACCGAGCAATGCCCAACGAATATCTTCAGGGCAACCAGCGGCGCGTAGCCGATCTTGCGCGCGGTGCCGCAGTGAATGGACCACCTTGCGCGGATCGACGATGCCGCACTCATTCAAGAACCGATTGAGCCGTTTCGATGCGCGCGCGGAGTGCTCGCCAGCGAACAGCGGACCCTTGACGGCCTTCGGCAGAAACGGCAGCACGGCCGCCGGGAGCGGGACGCGGCGTTCGACTGTTCTGTCTTGCGACCAACAATGATAAAGCGGCAACCTTTCTCTTTCTGTTTCGCCGTCAATCTGCGAATGCCTCGCTCAGCCGCATTCCCGTGGTCGCGAGTAGCCGGAATAGCAATTGGTCGCTGTTGTCGAGGTGCCCAAGTTGCGCTTGCAAGCCTTCATGTCGGCTTCGTTAAGCGGCAGGCGCGTCACCTTGTCTTTGCGGTCGGGGACGATTTTCGAGAACGGATTGAACTTCAATCGGCCTTCATCAATGGCCAGATTGACGGCCGCGTTTAGCCACATGATCTTTTTGCGGATACTCGCGCTTTTGAGACCTTGGCCCTCGAAGTGCGCGACCAGCTTGCGCCCATCGTCGCGCGTCGCGTCCTTAAGCGGCTTGCTATCGGTTAGCGTCCGGTACAGCGCCCACACGCTTCGCGCTTCGCGCTCATAATAGCCGGTGACGTTGGCGTGTTTCAGATACGTCTCAATGATAGCATCGTCGGCATCTTGCACTGCTACAACGGGCCGACTCTTGAAGCCTTCGACGAGAGAACGCGCGGTCGGTTGCTGCCCCCGCCCTTCGGCTTCGACGTAGGCTATGGCGAAGGTATCTGACGAGCGAGCGCACAAGCCGTTCAGTGCTCCGCCCCATCACCCGGAGTGTGGGTTCGCCATTGGGCGCGCGACCGGTAATCACTCCATTGGCGTCGAGGTAGATCAATTCGCGTTCCATGGCGATGATGCGTCCGCCATCGGGACCGACATGCTCGCGCCCCGGCTCGTATTCGTGATGCCATGAGGGCTCTAGCCGCGGTCGCGCCGCCAACAGCTGCCGCCTTGTGCTCGGCGATCAATGGCAGCGCCAGAATTTCGGCTTGCACACGGTCGGTGGTTCGCAGTGACTTCTCAACGCGTCCGGTCGGGGATTGCAGTTTGATGTGCCAGTTGCGGGAGCCGGGCCGCTGGAACAGGTAGTCGGTTTTGCGCCGCATGGGTGAACTCCTAGCGGCATATATTAGCGGCGTTGTTAGCGGCAGCCAAATGTCTTTAAAATATCCTTTATTTTCAGCTTGTTGTGGTGCTGCCGCTCAGGATTGAACTGAGGACCTCTCCCTTACCAAGGGAGTGCTCTACCACTGAGCTACGGCAGCGGCCTGGAGCGCAATCGCTTCGGATTGAAGCGATTGCGCTCTAAGCTTTTTGGTGGAGCATGATCTTTTCGGAAAACCGGTTTCCACTTTTCCGGATCATGCTCTGAACCATGATCCGATCAAATTGAAATCGGATCGCACAGCGTAAAGTGCAATGAAATCAGCGCCGATCCTTGCCACAGCGTCTTTGGCCGCGCAAGCGCCGGGGGAAGCATCCTCGGCGCGTCATTGCGGATTGGCGCCAACCGGTCCGACCCGAAGTGGTCGGCCCGATGACAAGCTCCGCGACAAGTCCGCAATCCATATTCGCTGACGGTGGTTATGGATTGCGGGCCTGCCACGTCGCGGCGCCCCGCAATGACGGCTTGGTTTAGCCGACGCCGAAATTAGAACTGCGAAGCGAGCTGATCCAGGCCCATGACGTGGGCGAGGGTGCGCACTTCGCTGCGCTGCTCGTCGGAGAAGCTCATGATCAGCGGGAAGGCGGCGGACTTCAGGCCCTGCACCTCGGGGCCGTAAGGATCGAGCGAGGCGACGTCGGCGGTGTCGGCGCCGCCGTGCCGGCGCCCGTCGCGCGCCTTTGGCGTAAGCGATATTGCGCAACGCCGCTTCGACCGCCGGCCACATCTGTTCCTGATCGGGCGACAGATGCAGCCGCGTCCTTGATGCTGGCGATCTGCGCGTCGTTGAGCACAAAGCCGGGCCGGTTGGCGTGGCGCGCGGCGTCGGTCAGTGCCGCCGATTTCAGTTCCGATTTCGGTTGCGCGGCCGCCGCTGGTTTTGCCTCGGGCTTCGGCTGCGCCGCCGCCGGCGTCAGCCGCCGGCGCCGGGATTGTCGTCGGCAACGGCAACGGGGCGACGTCTTCCGCGGAAGCCAGGCGCACCGGGGCTTGGACCGCGGCTTGCACCGGAGCTTGCGCCGCCGCTTGGCGCGCCAGCGACGGAACCATCGGACTGGGGCTCAACAAGGTGGCGCTGGTGTCGCCGAGCACGATCGCGTTGGCCGATCCGGCCGGCGTTTCCAGCGCGATGTCCATGATGGCGTTTTCGGCTTTCGCCTCGGGGAAACGCAGCGCCACGTTCTGGGATGCGGAAAGGCCGGCGGTGCGCAACGCCACCGCGTGCCAATCGCCGATCAGGAAGCCGACCATGCCAGCGACGAGAAGAGATAGCCACTGGCCGCGCTTGAACGCCCGACTACGTCGCATCCCAACGCCCCCCAACATCCCACGTCCGACCGGAGCTCTATTTCATTTCAAATGAGGCTTAATTTATGACTAACACGTGGACTTTTGTCGGCAGATCGGGCGCCCTGGCGGGCGGCGGCGGAACAGCAAAAGGCCCGGCATCGCTGCCGGGCCTCTATCACTTTACGCCGCCTCAATGAATTCGGCTTCGCGCGTTACGCGCCTCTTCCTCGACGACGGCATCGTCTTCCGCCGCCGCCACACCTCGGGCTTGGGACCGCGATGCGGGCCCTTGGCGAGTGCCGCTTCGATCTCCTTGATCGCCTCGGTCTCGGTGAGCCGCTGCACGGCGGCGACTTCACGCGACAGCCGGTCGAGGGCCGCTTCGTAGAGCTGCCGCTCGGAGTACGACTGCTCCGGCTGCGACTTCGACCGAAAGAGGTCGCGCACGACCTCGGCGATGGCGACGATGTCGCCGGAATTGATCTTGGCCTCGTATTCCTGCGCCCGGCGCGACCACATGGTCCGCTTGATGCGGGCACGGCCCTTGAGCGTCTCGAGCGCCCGCTTGACCATCGGCGTTTCGGCGAGCTTGCGCATGCCGACGGACGCGACCTTCGACGTCGGTACCCGCAACGTCATCTTGTCTTTGACAAAGTTGATGACGAACAGCTCCAGCCGCGCGCCAGCGACTTCCTGCTCTTCGATCGCCACGATCTGGCCCACGCCATGGGCCGGATAAACGATGAACTCGCTGGTCTTGAAGCCTTGTCGCTGCGTAGTCTTCTTCGCATTCATTCCCAAACTTGCTCCTTCCGCCTCCGGCTTGCGCCGATGGGCGGGCTTCGCCACGCTGACCCTTGCCCGGGTCGGTCGCCGCGTGGACTGTGATGGCCTTCGGCTTGCGCCGGAGGTGGGTTTTCTTGCCTTCCGGCTCATGCCGGCCGCGCTCTTCTTCGAACGATGACGACGAGTTTTCTCTGCCACAGCTCTCGCGTGGGTCTCACGCCTCTTTTGACGATTCCTCGAAAACGCCCCGGAAAAATAAGCTCCCCGACAGAGGGAGCGGCATATCGGGGGTGTTCTTCATTATGAAGCGGCTTTATAACACATTTTCGGCCAAAATCAAAGCCTTATGGCATCGCAAAAGGGTCGCAGTGCGGGAAAAGGTTAAAGCCGTGGATTTACCGGCTTAACTTAGTCGCCCGTTCCCGGATTCGGCGAAAAATACTGGTCAAATTTGCCGGCTACGCCCTCAAAATCCTTGGCGTCGGCCGGCGGTTCCTTCTTGGCCGTGATGTTCGGCCATGTTTTGGCGAATTCAGCGTTCACGCCCAGCCATTTCTCGACCCCCGGCTCGGTGTCGGGCTTGATCGCGTCGACCGGGCATTCCGGCTCACACACGCCGCAATCGATGCACTCGTCCGGGTGGATGACCAGCATGTTCTCGCCCTCGTAGAAACAATCCACGGGGCAGACTTCGACGCAGTCCATGTATTTGCATTTGATGCAATTATCGTTGACGATGTAGGTCATCTATCCACTCTGAACGTAGCTTTCGAACGAGGCTTCGCACGAAGTATGCGCGAGCTTTGCTCCTACCGCATGGTCCGGGGGCGCAAGGTTCCGTGCCGTCCCACACCGCGACGCGTGCTGGCTTCGCCTAGATCAATTCGTCATATAAGTCCTGACCGGCTGCAGCGGGACCCCGGCGTTCGCGCAAATCCCCTCACCTTGAGCACCCTCACCGCGCGATCGAGCGCCACGGTGATGACGTCGCCTGCTCGCACCATGCGGCCCGGCGCGTTGATGCGCGCGCCATTGACGCGGACATAGCCGGCCGCCGCCAGAGCTGCCGCCGCGGAACGGGTGCGCACCAGGCGCGCATGCCAAAGCCATCGGTCGATGCGTTGGCGGTCCGTGCTACCGTCGTCGAAATATCGATCGCATCGGCGCATGATCTTTTCGGAAAGCCGGGTTCCACCCTGGATCAAGTCCGGGGCTGGCTTTTTCCGGATCATGCTCTAGCGGCGCTCCTTGGCTTCGGCCTCGAGTTGGGCCTTCAGCGCCGCGAGCTTGGCGAATGGCGAATTCGGGTCCGGCGCCTTCTCGCGGCGTTCCGGGTATCGTTCTTGGCGCCGCTCTTGCCGTTCCGCCGTTCATGCCGCGCCGCGTGGTCGGGCGGCCGGTCGCGTTCACGGCGCGGGCGGTCGAAGCGCTGATCGGCCCCCTGCCGACGACGATGGCGCGAATGGCCGTTCGGGCTTGGCGGCTTCGGCCGACGCCGGCTGATCGGCGGTCTGCTCGGCCGGGCATTGTCAACTCGGCCGGCGGAGCGGAAGCGGCCGCATCCGCCGCCACCGCGGAGCGGCAGACGTCCGGCGTCGCGTGCCTCGCGTCATGCTTGCCGGCATGGCGATGCTTGCCTTGCGAACGGCGCCGGCCTTCGGACCGGCCCGGCCGCCACACCTCGATCATCTCCGGTTCGGCTCGAACTGTCGCCGTCGCATCGCTCGCTGGCACGGAGATTTCTTCTGCGATCGCCGGAACTGATGGCGCATCCGGCACAGGTTCGCTGGCAGAACCGTCGGCGACAGTCGCCGACTGCCGCATCCGACGCCGCTGGCGGCCAGACCGAAACTTGCGACCGCTTCGGCCGCCGCGTCGCGCGCTGGCGGCGCGACCGAAACTTCGGCCTCCTCGGCGGTCGTCTCGTCTGCTGCCGGCATGGCGTCTGCCGCCGGCGTCGCGTCAGGCAACGGTTCGGCAGTGTCTATTGCCGCATCGGTCGCCGGTCGTTTCGCCGCTGCCGGCAGCGGTCGTCTCGCTGCGTTTCTCGGCCGCCGGTTCGGCCGGCTCCGGCGGCTTCGGCCGCCGCTCCAGGCGATAGCCGAGCGAGCGCAGGATCGAGGCGAAATCTTCGCCGGAAGCGCCGGTGAGCGAGGTCATGGTGTTGACGACCGTGAATCCGCCGCCGGCGATCGCGCCCGGCGGCTTATGCGCCGACGGCGCCTTCGCGCCAGGCGAGCGCCGGCCGGATCAAATCCGCCAGGCGTTCGAGAATGTCGACGCGAACGGCGCGCTCGCCGCACACCCGATAACCGGCGGCGCGATAGAGCGTCGCGTCGATCTCCCGATCGACCGGGATCGACGTTCGGCCGCTGCCGGCGAGATGCAACAAATCGTCGAGGCCTTTGCTCTGCCGGGCCGTCATGCGCCAGCGCCCACAATTGCGCGGCAAGCGCCCGCGGCGCCGGCTTGAGCAGGAGCGGCAGGTAGATGTGATAGGCGCCGAAGCGCACGCCGTATTTGCGCAAGTTCGCGCGTTCCGGCTGCTCCAGGCCTTTGACTTCGTCGGCGACGCGCGCCCGATCGAGCACGCCGAGCGCTTCGACCAATTGGAACGCGACGCCGCGGGCAATGCCGCTGATGTCGGCGGCAGCCGACAGCCCGAACAGCGGGCCAAGCAGTTTTTCGATGTGGGATTTGATCCAGCGGTCGAGCCGCGCTTCGACGGCCTCGCGCGGCGCGCCGGACAGATGCTCGTCGGCGATGACGCGCACGCGCGGCCGCAACGCCTCCTCGCCGGCGATGAGCTTGCCGACGGCGGCGCCGGTCCAGCGCACCGTGCCGTCGGCGGCGAGCACGAATTGCTCGTCCGGCGCTTCGGCAAGACGCGAAGCGCGCGTTGGCGATCTCGCCGGCGAGCGCCTTCTGCGCGGCGTTTGCCAGCGCCTTGGCCTCGGATCCGCCCGATGACGCATCGGGCACGAAGACAAATCCGTCGAGGCGGCCGATGGCGTGGCCTTCGACCACGACCTCGCCGGTTTTGCTCATTTCCGGCTCGAGCTGCGCGTTTTCGCGCAAGCCGCCGCATCAGCACGCTGGTGCGGCGATCGATGAAGCGTTCGGTCAGCCGCTCGTGCAGAGCGTCGGACAGTTTGTCCTCGACGCCGCGCGTGACGCCTTGCCAATGCTCCGGATCGGCGAGCCAATCCGGCCGGTTGGCGACAAACGTCCAGGTGCGGATATGGGCGATGCGATTGGAGAGCGTATCGATATCGCCGTCGGTGCGGTCGGCTTCCGCGACTTGCTTGGCGAACCAGTCGATCGGTATCGCGCCGTCGCGGATCAGATGCCCGTAAAGCGTGACCACGAGCTCGGCGTGGGTCGCCGGCGCGATCTTGCGGTAATCGGGAACCTGGCAGACTTCCCACAGCCGCTCGACGTCGGCGCGGCTTCTGGTCATCGCCCGCACGTCGTCGTCGCGCGAGGCATGGTCGAGCACCAGAATATCTTCGGCGACCGGCGCGCGCGTCATCGTGGTCTCGGTCGGCGCCGCCGCCAGCGTCGCCTGCAAGGCGCCGATCGAGGAGAAGTCGAGATCGGTGTTGCGCCACTGCACGATCTTCACCGGCTCGAAGGTGTGCAACTCCAGCGCCTGCGCCAGCTCGGTCTCGAACGGCGGACAGCGGCCGGTGGTGCCGAAGGTGCCGTCGCGCGTGGCGCGCCCGGCGCGGCCGGCGATCTGGGCGAGCTCGGCCGGGGCTGAGCTTGCGGAACTGATAGCCGTCGAACTTGCGGTCGGCGGCAAAGGCGATGTGATCGACGTCGAGATTGAGACCCATGCCGATGGCATCGGTCGCCACCAGGTAGTCGACCTCGCCGGCCTGATAGAGCGCGACCTGGGCGTTGCGGGTGCGCGGCGACAGCGCGCCGAGCACGACCGCGGCGCCGCCGCGCTGGCGGCGGATAAGCTCGGCGATCGCGTAAACCTCTTCGGTCGAGAAGGCGACGATGGCCGAGCGGCGCGGCAGCCGCGTCAGCTTCTTCTCGCCGGCAAAGTCGAGCTGCGACAGGCGCGGGCGGCTGACGATGCTGACGCCGGGCAGGAGCCGCTCGACGATCGGCCGCATCGTCGCGGCGCCGAGCACCAGCGTCTCTTCACGGCCGCGCCGGTGCAGCATGCGATCGGTGAAGACGTGGCCGCGCTCGAAATCGGCGGCGAGCTGGATTTCGTCGACGGCGAGGAACGCAACATCGAGGTCGCGCGGCATCGCCTCGACGGTGGCGACCCAGAAGCGCGGATTCGGCGGCTTGATCTTCTCTTCGCCGGTGACCAGCGCCACCGCATCCGCGCCGACCCGCTCGACGCGCGCGATTGTAGACTTCGCGCGCCAATAGCCGCAGCGGCAGACCGATCACCCCGGACGAATGCGCCAGCATCCGTTCGATGGCGAGATGGGTCTTGCCGGTGTTGGTCGGCCCGAGCACGGCGGTGACGCCGGCGCCGCGGGCGCGCACGTTGCGATCAGTGGCAGGTGAAAAGGAAATCGGCATTGCAGGCCCGGGCTTGCCGCCTCCCTTCCCTGCCCGCTTGCGGGGAGGGTCAGGGTCGGGGCAGCATCTGTATCACAACAACACGCTGGAAAGTCCTGTGCTTAAGGTGTGGAACGAGTCTGGAACGAATCGCGGCCGAATCGGCAACTCTCGGCGATGTTCGACTTCGTTCACTGCGACATATGGCGCGGTCGGTATTTCGCAATACCAGATCGGGTGTTTGCGGCGACGTTTCGCCGGCATTTCCGGCGCAAAAAGGTTAATGGCGCAGCCGATGGGATTCTTCCGGCAAGTCAAGAGCGGCACTCCTGTGGATAACGGGGACATGATCTTTTCCGAAAACCGGCGACCCTTTTCGGGATCATGCTCTGAACGCGGCCGCATGTCAGTCGTTTCGCAGTTATTTTGCGTTCGCCGCGGCGCGCGGCGGCTTGGCGACCGAGACGAACTGCGTCGCTTGCAGCACGCCGGTGCCGACCGGCGTCGGCAGCGAGAACCGATACGGCACCAGCACGCGCGTGCCCGAGATCGGCGCCATCCAGACCTCGGCATCGCGCAGCGCGGCGAGATATTTGATCGCGTAGCGGTCCGGGACATAGCCGGAAATCGGCACGAAATAGACCGCGCAAACGACCACCGGTCCCTGATAGCCCTTCTCGGCCTTGACCATCTCCATGCGCTTGAACTCGCTGCGCAGGTCGTAGCGCATGCGGCCGTCAAACACCGCCACCTTGTTGGGCGCAGGCTTGCGGCGACACCGGATCGCCGTTGCCGGCGACGGCATCGAGCGTCGCCGTCATCGGATCGAGCACGTTGCGGCGGTCGGCGTCGGTGACGGGAATGCGATCGGTGTTCGGACCAAGCGGCGGCTCGACCGAAGGTCTTTGACGTTGCCGCCGGCAAACACCATGCGCACGTCATCGATCCGCTTGTCGTTGGTGATGGTGGCCGCGTAGGTCATCGGCACCAGCTGCCCGGCGTTGAGCGTGCCCTGCGAGACGCTGTTGCCGTGTCCGGCGCTGAAGACGCGCAGGATGCCGAACGTGCCGCCGCTGGCGGTGGCGGTGAACTGGTCCTCGGAAATCTCGATGACCCAGTTGCCGCGGCCGATCGGAATGCCGGCCAAGCTGGCGGTATATTCGGCCTCGAGCCGGCCCTGCGCCGCGGCGACGTGGGCGGAGTCGACCGCGAAGGCGGCAATGACAAACTGTCGCGGCGGCGCCGATGGCGGGTCCGGCGATCCGAATAAGTCGTTTCGGGAGAATGTTCACGGCGGCAGCAGTTCCTCGGTCACCGCGGAAGCGGCTTTCGGCAGGACGGCCCAAACGGGCAGAATGCCGGGACTAAGCGCCGCAAGCGATAGCGTAGATAGTGGTCATTGTCTTGTCGGAGAATGCGTCGTTTCTGTGTTTTTGCGCTCTGGCGGCGCTTTTCGGCCGACGCGCTTGACGCTTTGGCGCATGCTCACTATAGGTCCGCAGCCTTCACGCCCGGTGATCCGCCGTTTGGCGCCTGACGCGCGGAAGTTTCAAGCGGACGTTACTGAAGAGGAATTGCAGCCATGTCATGGCGTTGCGAGCTTACCGGCAAGACCCGGCAGATCGGGCACAAGGTGAGCCACTCGAACCGCAAGACCAAACGGCGGTTCTTGCCCAACCTGCTCAATGTCACGCTGATTTCCGACGCGCTCGGCCGCTCGGTGCGCCTGCGCATTTCCGCCAACGCGCTCAAGACCGTCGATCATCGCGGCGGCCTCGATGCCTTCCTGCTGGCGGCCAAGGACGCCGAGCTGTCGGCCCGCGCGCTGCGAGCTCAAGCGGCAGGTCGTCAAGAAGCGCGCCGCGGCTTAGCCCACGCACAGCGCGAAGGCGGAAGGCGGGGACCGAACTGAACAGGCGACAATCGCTTTCTGGATTCCCGCTTTCGCGGGAATGAGCGGATTATGCCTGAATCGCCCGGGCGCTGACCGCTCGATAATTCCCTGCAATTCCGGAACGCAGGAGCCGCAATTGGTGCCGGCGCGCAGGGTTCGCCCGATATCGGCGACGGTTGCGGCCGATCCGTCTGCGAGCGCGCGGCGGATGGCTTCAAGCCCAATGCCGTAACAGGCGCAAACGATCGGCCCGGTCTCGGCCATTCCCTCGGCACTGCGGCCGGAAAGAAAGAGACGCCGGTCGCGCTCGGCCAGATTGTCTGAATTGAACAGCGCGCGCACCACGTCCCAGCGCGGCGGATGTCGCGACGGTCCGGAGAAAATGCAGGCCTCGATCCGGCCGCCGCGCAGCGCGGCGACGCGCACGATCCCGCGCGGCAGATCGATATATTCGGCGCGCTCGGTATCGCCGGGTATCAGCTCGCCGGCCAGAGCGTGCCATCGCTCGGGCAATTCGTTGGTCGCGAACAAAAGTCCGTGACCGCCGGCAACAGCGACCCGCGCGAACCATGTCCCGTCCGGGCAGCGTGATCAAGTCGCGGCGTGAGCGCATAACCGCTATAGGCAAACTCAAGACGGTTCGATACGCGCGGGCGTCGCCTTAAGCTCGGGCTGGCCGGAAAATGGATCGTTTTCCGCCATCGCCATGGCGCCGACGCGCGCATCGCCGGCGGTGGCGTCGCTCCAGTGAATGGGCGCGAAAATCGACCCGCATTGTTGACCGGGATGAACGCACTCCCGAAACATCGCGCTGCCATGGGGCGTCGTGACCCTGGCAAAACCGCCATCGGTGATGCCGGTCTTCTCCGCATCATCGGGATGAATATCGATCAGCGGTTCGGGAGAATGCGCGCAGAGCCGCGGACTCTTTCCGGTCCGCGTCATGGTGTGCCATTGATCGCGCAGGCGCCCGGTATTGAGGCGCAGCGGAAAAGCCTCGCTCGTCGAGGCGCGCAGCCGCGGAGGCTCCGGCGCAATGAAACGGCCGCGCCGATCGCTGGTGAAAAATTTCCCGGCGCTGAAAAAACGCGCTTCGCCGCGTTCGCTTCCCGCAGGCAGCGGCCACATCACGGCATCAAGTCCGTCATAATCGTCGTCGGTGATCGAGGCGAGACCGCCCAAGTCGAAATCGCGCTCGCCGTCGTTCTCGAACGCCGACAGCGCTGCGTGCTCGCGAAAAACGTCGGCTGGCTTGCGGTAGCCGAAGGCCCGCGGAAAGCCGAGGCGCCGCGCCACTTCGCTGACAATCCACCAATCGGGTTGCGCCTCGCCCGGCAGCGGCAGGAACGCGCGCTGGCGCGAAATCCGCCGCTCCGAATTGGTCACCGTGCCATCTTTCTCGCCCCAGGCCGCCGCCGGCAACAGCACATGCGGCGCCGGCTTCGACGGTGTCGTTGCGCACGGTGGTCTCGGAGACGACGAACAGTTCGAGCTTTTTCAGCGCGGCGCGAAAAGCGCCGGCGCGCGGCAGCGACACCGCCGGATTGGTCGCCATCACCCACAGCGCCTTGATCGTTCCCGCGCTCGATCGCCTCGAACATGTCGACCGCTTTCAGCCCCTCGCGCGTCGCCATCCGCGGCGCGTTCCAGAAGCGGCGGACGCGATCGGTTTCGCGCGGCGAAAAGCCCATGTGCGCGGCGAGCTGATTGGCAAGACCGCCGACTTCGCGGCCGCCCATGGCGTTGGGCTGGCCGGTCAGCGAGAACGGTCCCATGCCCGGCCGGCCGATGCGTCCGGTGGCGAGGTGAACATTAATGATGGCGTTGACCTTGTCGGTGCCTTGCGCCGATTGATTGACGCCTTGCGAATAGCAGGTGACCACGCGCTCGGTTTGCTGGAACAGATCAAAGAAGCGCGTGACGTCGGCCGGCATCGAGCCCGGTCGCGCGCGCGGCTGCCGCCGCGTCGCCGGCGATCTCGCGGGCACGCGCCAGCGCGTCGGCAAAGCCGGTCGTGTATTGCGCGATATAGCCGTCGTCGAGCGCGCGCGTATCGGCGAGATGCGCCAGCAGCCCGCAAAACAGCGCGGTATCCGTTCCGGAAGCGATCGGCAGGAACAAATCCGCCGCTTCCGCCGTGGCCGTGCGCCGCGGATCGATGACGACCAATTTGGCGCCGCGTTCGTTCCTGGCGGCCATCATCCGCTGATAGAGCACCGGATGGCACCACGCTGCATTGGAGCCGACCAGCACGACGAGATCGGCCTCGTCGAGATCCCGGTAGATGCCGGGCACGACGTCGGCGCCGAAGGCGCGGCGATGGCCGGCAACAGACGACGCCATGCACAGCCGCGAATTGGTGTCGACATTGGCCGAGCCGAGAAAGCCTTTCATCAGCTTGTTGGCGACGTAGTAATCCTCGGTGAGCAATTGGCCCGGACAGATAAAACGCGATGGCGTCCGGTCCGTCGCGATCGAGGATCGTGCGCAGTCCGCGCGCGACTTTCGCCAGCGCGGTGTCCCAATCGGTGCGCGCAAGCGAGCCATCCGCTTGACGAAACATCGGATGCAGCAAGCGCCCCTCGAGCGACAGCGTTTCACCGAGTGCCGAGCCCTTCGAGCATAGCCGGCCGAAATTCGCCGGATGCGCCGGATCGCCGGAAATGGTCGCGCCGCCGTGCCGGTCCGATGACCGCGACGATGCCGCAGCCGACGCCGCAATAGGGACAGGTGGTACGCACGGCCGGCGGATGCGGCGGTAAAGCGTTCATGACCGGCTCACGGCGCCCATCGGCCTTCGACCATTTCTTGTCCGATGTCGACTGAACCGTTTCGCAGCGCCAGCGCCGGCTTCGTCAGGCCGCCTGCCGCTCGGCCGAGGCTCGACCGAAGATCAGATCATCGCGGAACGAAGCGATTGCCGTGCCGGAACGGATGAGATCGAGATACCAGAGCGAAGTCGGTGGTATCGCCGTAGAGCACGGCGCCGACCAGGCGGCCGCCGGCAATCACGAGCTTCCGGTAAGTGCCGAGACCTTGATCGCTGAGCACGATCGGTTCGGTGCCGGGCGCGCCGAGGAAATCGCCGGCCGAAAACACGTGAACGCCGGACACCTTGAGATTGGTCGCATTGACGCTGCCGAGATAACGCGCATTGCGGCCGGCGAGGCGCTCGGCCAGCGCACGCGCCTGCTCGTGGGCGGGCTCGACCAGGCCGTAACAAACGCCGCGATGCTCGGCGCATTCGCCGATGGCAAACACATCGGATGTGCTGGTGGCGAGATGATCGTCGACGACGATGCCGCGATTGACTGCGACACCGGCAAGCGCCGCGACTTCCGCATTCGGCTTGATGCCGACCGCAACGACGGCCGCGTCGGCCGCCAGGATGCGCCCATCTTTCAGCTCGACGCCTTCGACATGACCGTTACCGATAAATCGCGTCGTCGCCACGTCGAGCAGCACGCGGATGCCTTTCGCCTCGACCGCGCGCTTGAGCAGCGCCGCGGCGCGCACGTCGAGCTGGCGTTCCATCAGGCGATCCATCAGATGGACGAGCGTCACCGCCGCACCGGCTTTGGCGAGACCGTAGGCCGCCTCGATGCCAAGAAGCCCGCCGCCGATCACGACGACGTGCGCGCCGCGGCCCGCGGCGTGCGACATCGACGCCACGTCGCCCATGTCGCGGAACGTGTGCACGCCAGGTAGTTCGGCACCGGCAATGGGCAAGGAAATCGGCCGCGACCCGGTGGCGAACACGAGCTTGGCGAACGGCAGCGCCTTGCCGTCGGCGAGCGTCACGGTGCGCGCGGCCATATCGGCCGCCGTCACGCCGGCGCCGTAGCACAAGGTGACGCCGCGATTGCTCCACCAATTTGCCGGCTTGAGTGCGATGTCGCTCGCCTGTACGTCGCCGGCCAGCACCGACGACAGCAGCACGCGATTGTAGGCAAGCCGCGGCTCCGCGCCGATCACCGCGACGGCATAGCGGCCAAGCGCACGCGCGGCGAGCTCCTCGCACAGGCGCGCAGCCGCCATGCCGTTGCCGACAATGACGAGCGGTTCGCTCAATTCTCATTCGGCTTTCTCATTCGGCGGCGACACTACGGCTATAGGCTTCGCCGATCATGTAGTTGGAGAGCAGCGTGTAGGCGGCGCCCCACGCCGCCGCGAGCTGCGGCGTCCAGTGCTCGCCGAGGCCTTGCTCCAGCGTCCATAGCAGCGCCGCGCCGACTGGCGCGTAATCGTCTGCCTTCACGCCGTAGTCGACATGACGCTTGGCCAGCGCGCTCGCCGCCGGCAACACCGCTTCGAGATTGCCGAGGCTGTTGACGACCGCACCGAGCGTCGCCATCAGCTTGCGGCCCTGCTCCGTCATGTCGCCACGGAACAGCGGCTTGACCGCCGGCGCAATCTCGAACAGGCGCCCGTAGAACAGAGCGGCGGCCTGATCCGATATCGGCGCAACCAACTTGAAGCTGTCCTGAATGGCTTTCACCTGATCAGGCGTCATTGGCTCGTTGCCTTTACTTCCCGGCCACAGAACAGATCGCGCGCGTGCCGCGGCGAAGGTCGCCGTTTTGGCACGCACCTCGCGTCGCGGCGTCAGCGCTTAACAATTCAAGCTTCGTGCCAGTTGCGGGCGGCGGTCGAACTGATTGCGCGGCAAGGACTAATGAAAGGTCCGGCGGTGCGTGGCACACACAGTCATGCACAGCGAAGCCGCAAGCTGCAGCAAATCTGTGCACCGCAACAAATGTTCGGCGCGCGTGCGCGTGTTGTTGTTTGACACTTGGTTTCGATCCGCCCGGCTCTGAGCGCAACGCGCGCGCATCCGCCGCGCGCGTTCGCACGCACGTCTTAGTGATGTTTGCAGCTCGTTTGCGCAAGCGTTGGGCAAATTGCACACCGCGCAGCGCCTAACAAACGCGCTTGGCGATGAAAATATCCGCAGAAGGAGCGCCGCGGCCTTGGCACATGCCTTGCTGAGCCAAGACGATCGCGCGCGGCGAAAGCCGCTTTTCAGTCGTCCAGCGAGGAAAACATTTTATGCGCGGCCACAAGGTCGAACAGTTGACGATAGCGACCGTCGGCTTTTTTTGGTGCTTTCTGATGTGGTTCTCAACGGCCGCATTCAGCCCGAGCATCGCCGCGGCCTATCACCTCACCGTCAAAGACCTCGGCCTGCTCGCCAGTTCGGCGATCTGGATGGCGCCGGTCGGGCGCATCGTCGCCGGCTGGGCATCGGACCGATTTGGCGCGCCGCGAACATTCGCGGCAATCCTTGCGGTTTGCGGGCTGGTCTCGATCGCGTCGGCTTTCACCACCAGCTATGAATTGCTGTTCGCTGAGCGCGTCATTGTCGCCATTGCCGGCGTGTCATTCGTCGTCGGTATCCAGCATGTGGCGCAATGGTTCGATGCGCACGAAATCGGCACCGCCGAGGGACTTTACGCCGGCACCGGCAATGTCGGCGCCGGCGTCGGCGCGCTGCTGCTGCCGCGCATCTTCGGCACCGACTATCAGAGCGCGTTTCTGTGGCTCGGCGTGATCGCGCTCGTCGTCGCCGCCTGGTACTTGGTTCGCGGCAGCGCCGCCAAGACCACGGAGCGGCGCGAGGCGGCACGGCGCGGCGGCGACCTGCGCGGCATGGTGTTCGTATGGACCCGCTATATCGCCATCGCCTTGATGCTGGCCTACGCGATGTCGTTCGGCCTGGAGATCGCGCTCAACGCCTGGCTGCCGGGCTATTTCGCCCGCGGCTTTCACGATGAGATCGTCGCGCTCGGCTTCACCGGCGTCGCCGGCATCCAGATCGCGGCCGGCACGTTCGCGGCGGTGGAATCGTTCAATGCCTCCTTGTTCCGGCCGTTCGCCGGCTTCATGTCCGACCTGTTCCAGCGCAAGGGCTGGACGCCGCTGCCTTTCATCGCCAAGGAATTGCCTTATGCGCCGCGGCTGCATTGGCTCGGCATCGCGCTCATTCTGATCATGTTGTCGATGATTGGACTGGCCGTTGCCGGCCTCTACGGCGCCCTGCCCTTGTCAATCGCGGTCCTGATGGCGCTTGGCATCTTCATTTCGTTCGGCACGGGCGGCACGTTCGCGCTGGTGCCGTTGCTCTTTCCCGATCGCCCCGGCATTGCCGCCGGATTTGTCGGCGGCATCTCGACCGTCGGCGGCGTCGTCTATCCGCTGATCTTCGCCAGCAGCGCCGACATCCACATCGGATATCTTTACGTCGCGCTCTACATGTTCGTGCCGTTCATCCTGTTCTACTTCTGGGCGGCGCGCTACGAGCGGCGCCTGCAGGAGCATGGCTTCTTTGGCCGCGGGCTCGCTGGGCAACAGGCGTGAAGCTGACGGAAGCTCACCCGTGAAAACCCGGCAGACAACCCTCACAGGAGATGCCATGAACCCGGTTGATATTCGCGCCGCGCCACACGAGCCCTGGTACAAATACGGCGTGGCCGTGCTGCTGTTCGAAATCGCGATCGCCGTCGCGGTCAGCGGCTACTCGCTCTACATGACCTTCAACGGCCTTGGCGGCTTTCCCGGGAAGCACTAGCGCTTGCCGGCTGTGCATCCAGCCGCCGGCGCCGAACCGGGCGCGGTGTACGCTCTTCGGTCGCATGCTCGGCGAACAGCTCGGCCAGTTTCTCGGTCATGACGCCGCCGAGCTCCTCGGCGTCGACGATGGTCACGGCGCGCCGATAATAGCGGGTGACGTCGTGGCCGATGCCGATGGCGATCAGTTCCACCGGCGAGCGCGTTTCGATGTCCTCGATCACCCAGCGCAAATGGCGCTCGAGATAATTGCCGGGATTGACCGAGAGCGTCGAATCGTCGACCGGCGCGCCGTCGGAAATCATCATCAGGATCTTGCGGCTCTCGGTGCGGCTGAGGAGGCGCTTGTGCGCCCAGTCGAGCGCCTCGCCGTCGATATTCTCCTTCAATAGCCCCTCGCGCATCATCAGGCCGAGATTTTTGCGCGCCCGCCGCCACGGCGCGTCGGCGGATTTGTAGATGATGTGGCGCAGATCGTTGAGCCGCCCCGGATTGGCCGGCTTGCCCTGGGCGAGCCAGCTCTCGCGCGATTGCCCGCCCTTCCAGGCGCGGGTGGTGAAACCCAAAATCTCCACCTTGACGCCGCAACGCTCCAGCGTGCGCGCCAGGATGTCGGCGCAGGTCGCCGCTACCGTGATCGGCCGTCCGCGCATCGAGCCGGAATTGTCCAGGAGCAGCGTGACGACGGTGTCGCGGAAGTCGGTGTCCTTCTCGCGCTTGAATGACAAAGGATGCAGCGGGTCGACGATGACCCGCGGCAACCGCGCCGGATCAAGCAGGCCTTCTTCGAGATCGAATTCCCAGGCTCGGTTCTGCTGCGCCAGGAGGAGCCGCTGCAGGCGATTGGCGAGCCGCGCCACCACGCCTTGCAGGTGCGATAGCTGCTTATCGAGATAGCCGCGCAGCCGCTCGAGCTCTTCCGGGTCGCACAGATGCTCGGCGCCGATGATCTCGTCGAATTTCGAGGTGAAAGGCTTGTAGTCGGGCCCGCGCGGCTCGTTGCGATTATGCCGCGGCCGCCACGGCTCGGCGGCGGTTTCCGAATCCCCCATCTCGGTGTCGTCGGCCATGTCGGCGGCCGGCGCATCGACCGCTTCGGCGGCGCTTTCCGGCAGATCGTCGGTCGAGGCGTCGGCTTCTTCCAGGCTTAGCCGCTCGCTGTCGGCGGAATCCGCGGCGTCGCCGTCCTTGCCGGATTCGTCGCTGCGGTTCTCCTCGTCGCCCTGCTCGCCCTCCTCCTCGTCGGCATCGCTGTTGCGATCCTCGCCCATGTCGAGCGCGTCGAGCAGGTCATGCACCACGTCCCCGAACCTGCGCTGATCGGTGAGCACGCGTTCGAGGCGATCGAGATTGCGGCCGGCGCGCTCCTCGATGATCGGCCGCCACAGATCGACCAGCTTGCGCGCGGTCGCCGGCGGCAACTCGCCGGTCAGCCGTTCGCGCACCATCATGGCGATCGCTTCCTCGATCGGCGCATCGGCACGGTCGGTGACCTCGTCATATTTGCCGCGATGGAAACGGTCGTCGAGCATGGCGGTGAGATTGCTCTTGACGCCGCCCATCCGCCGCGAGCCGATCGCTTCGACGCGGGCCTGCTCGACCGCTTCGAACACCGCGCGCGCCTGCGGCCCGCCGGGCACGAGCTTTCGATGCACCGCCGGATCGTGACAGGCAAGCCGCAGCGCAATCGAGTCGGCATGACCGCGCACGATTGCGGCCTCGCGTTCGTTGAGCCGGCGTGCGGGCTCAGGGAGCCGCACCTTGTTGGCCGCAAGCCCCGGACGCTCGGCGGCGAACGCGACCTCGATGTCGCTCTTGCCGGCGATGGCACGCAGGCAGATGCCGACGGCGCGCTTGAACGGCTCGGTCGGCGATTCCTTGGCCGGATTTTTGGGCTTGATGTTGGAGCTCATGACGTCAACGGTCATTCCCGCGCGCAAGCCGCTTTTCCCGGACGCGGTGCAGCGCCATTAGCGCGTTTACGCGCGTCTTCGACGCGCTACGGCGGTGCACCGCTGATCCGGGACCGTTCCAAACTCGGAGCCTGCAACGGTCCCGGGTCTGCAACGCACCACTTCGCTTCGCTGCGTGCTGCATTGCGCCCGGGAAAAGCATCTGTGTCAGCGCTCCATATGCTTTCGCGGGGACGACGTTAGGAGAGCGCCACGTTCACCGCGGACTCCGGCAACTCCTGGCCGAAGCAGCGCTGGTAGAATTCCGCCACCAGCGGACGCTCCAGCTCGTCGCACTTGTTGATGAAGGTGAGCCGGAAGGCGAAGCCGACGTCGTTGAAGATTTCCGCGTTCTCGGCCCAGGTGATCACGGTGCGCGGCGACATCACCGTGGAGATATCGCCGTTCATGAAGGCGTTGCGGGTGAGATCGGCGACGCGCACCATCTTCGAGACAATGTCGCGACCCTCGGCGTCGCGATAATGCTTCGCCTTGGCGAGCACGATATCGACCTCGTTGTCGTGCGGCAGATAATTCAGTGTGGTGACGATCGACCAGCGGTCCATCTGGCCCTGGTTGATCTGCTGGGTGCCGTGATAGAGCCCGGAGGTGTCGCCGAGGCCGACGGTGTTGGCGGTGGCGAACAGCCGGAACGAGGGATGCGGCTTGATCACCTTGTTCTGGTCGAGCAGCGTCAGGCGGCCGGACGATTCCAGCACGCGCTGGATCACGAACATCACATCGGGCCGGCCGGCGTCATATTCGTCGAAGCAGATTGCCACATTGTGCTGCAGCGCCCATGGCAGGATGCCGTCGCGGAATTCGGTCACCTGCAAGCCTTCGCGAATGACGATCGCATCCTTGCCGATCAGATCGACGCGGCTGATATGGCTGTCGAGATTGACGCGCACGCACGGCCAGTTGAGCCGCGCCGCCACCTGCTCGATGTGGGTCGACTTGCCGGTGCCGTGATAGCCGGTGACGATGACGCGGCGGTTCTTGGCGAAGCCGGCAAGGATAGCGAGCGTGGTCGGCTTGTCGAAGCGGTAATCCGGATCGACGTCCGGCACGTGCTCGTCCGGCTCGGAATAAGCCGGCACTTCCAGGTCAGAGTCGATGCCGAACAATTGCCGGATCGAGACCTTCATATCCGGCAAGCCGGACACGGCTTCAGTTGCGAGAGTCATTATACCTCCATGACCCCGGGACGTCCGAGGCGGGGAATCGGCGTCACCGGCGGTCGGATGCGGCCATACATTTAGCAGAAACACGCAAGGCCGCGAAAGCCACCCGCGACAACTGCCCCGAGAGCGTCAGATTGAAACGATTGACGCTCTAACTTTTTGGTGGAGCATGATCTTTTCGGAAAACCGGCGTCCACTTTTCCGGATCATGCTCACGGGCCGCTTGCGCTCAGCAGAAACCGGCCGATTTCAAGTAATTATAGGCCGCGATGATCTCCCGCAGCCGGTCCTCGGAGGTGCGGTCGCCGCCGTTGGCGTCGGGATGATGGCGCTTTACCAACACCTTGAACTTGGCCTTGATATCGGCGCGTTTGGCGTCGGCTTCAAGGCCCAGCACGTCGAGCGCGCGGCGCTGGGCATTGAGAATTTTGCGGCCCTCGGCCGCGGGCCGCGCATGCCCGGCGCGGCCGGGGCCCGCGCCGTCGAACAGACCGAACGGATCGTTGGCGGCCCAGCCTGACCCACGAGAGCCTTGGCCGCGATCGTCGCGCGCGCCGCGCCTGCCATCGCTGGGGCGGCCGCCGATCGAACCCATCTTCCAGGTCGGACGATGACCGGTGATATCTTCTTTCTGATACTTCGCGATAG
Organism: uncultured Alphaproteobacteria bacterium; assembly: GCA_963804405.1. Lineage (GTDB taxonomy): Bacteria > Pseudomonadota > Alphaproteobacteria > Rhizobiales > Xanthobacteraceae > BOG-931. Next base: position 20,282 of record CAWDQG010000051.1, read on the forward strand.
CGTCGTCGCTCATGCCTGCGAAGAAGTTGTAGGAATTGTTATATTCGCGCACATGTTCGAGACAAAATCGCCAATACTCGTTGGCGCGCAAGCGGCCCTTCGGGGCGCGGTGCGTCGCCGGCGCGTCGCAGCGCGGCCATTGGCAGGCCGGAAGCTCGGCACGGAGCCGGCGATCCTGATCGGGCTTGACCCGGATCCGATCAAAAAGAGGCGAGTCACTGCTCATCGTTACGATTATGCGTGCCTGTCCATGGCACCTTCAAGACTTGACAGCGCGAAAAGCACGGCGACCAACATATCCATTTCGTCGCGGATTTCGCCACCGCTCAATCCGGGCTACAAGGCGACATGCAAACACGCGATCTCATCACGGAAAAGTTGCGCAATGCTTTCGCGCCCGAGAGCCTGCATGTCGAAGATGAATCCCATCGCCATGAAGGCCACGCCGGACACCGGCCCGGCGGCGAGACGCACTTCCGACTCTATATCGTGTCGGAAGCTTTCCGCGGAAAGAGCCGGCTGGAACGGCATCGCATGATCAACGCGGCGCTCGCCGGCGAGCTCGCCGGCGGCGTGCACGCACTCGCTATCCATGCGGCAGCGCCTGGGGAGAATTTGTAGCTGGAGAATCAACAGGCCCAGTTGCGCCTTCGCCGTAGCGGTTCGGTCCTCCTAACGGATGAAATAGCTCGCTTTTGGCGTCGGAGAACGTAATGAAAAAGAAGCCTGCAGACCGGATCATCCAAGGACTTCGTGAGGCTGCCGCGCACGCGCGCGGCGAGAAGGTTGCCGGACTGAAACTTCACATCCCGCGCCGAGTCGACGTCTCTGCAGTCCGACGCCGAACCGGCCTATCGCAAGCGGCCTTTTCCAATAGGATCGGCGTCTCCCAGGGTACCTTCCGAAATTGGGAGCAAGGCCGACGTCAACCCGAAGGGCCGGCTCGCGTGTTGCTCGCGTTGTTGGACCGCAATCCGCGTATTGTCGAGGACACGCTTGGCGATTAGTTAGCTCGCTTTCGCGGTCGCGACTTTGCGGGTGAGCGGCGTCACGCGCAACGCGGTGATGCGGTTTCGCGTCTTGCGCAGCACCTGAAAACGGTAGCCATGGAAGGTGAAGCTCTGTCCCGGCTCCGGGATCGAACGCGCCTCGTGGATCACCACGCCGGCGATGGTCGTCGCCTCGTCATCGGGGATATTCCAATCCATCGCCCGGTTGAGGTCGCGCACCGGCACCGCGCCGTCGACGTTGGCCGAGCCGTCCGGCAGCATGCGCACGCCGGCGACCGCGATCTCGTGCTCGTCGCTGATGTCGCCGACGATTTCGGCGATGATGTCATTGATCGTCACCAGGCCTTCCATCTCGCCGTATTCGTCGACCACCAGCGCGAACGGCGTCTTGCGGTCGCGGAACGCCTTGAACTGCTCGGAAAGCGGGGTGGTGTCGGGCACGAACCACGGCGGCCGCGACAGCGCCTCGATGTCGATTTTGGTCGCGTCACCGGCGACCGCATGCAGCGCGCGGATCAGATCCCTGACATGCAGCACGCCGAGAATGTCGTCCGGCGAGCCGCGCCATACCGGCAACCGGCTGACGGCGGCGCCGAGCACCGTATCGACGATCTCGCCCGGCGGATCGTCGGCGTCGAGCATCACCATCTTGGTGCGATGGACCATGACGTCGGACACGGTGAGCTCGCGCAGATCGAGCACGCCGCCCATCATGTCGCGGTCGAGCTTTTCGACGATGCCGGCGCGATGCAGGAGGTCGACGGCGCCGCGCAGCTCCTCGCGCGGCGACAGGATCGATTGAATCTTGCCGACCTGCATGCCGATCCGGCGCAGGATCATCCGCACCACCCACTCGACCGCTTTGAGGATCGGCAGGAGCGCCGAGACCGTCCGCGCGATCGGCTGGGCGACGACCAGCGCCACAGCGATCGGGCGCGTTGAACGCGGCGGTCTTCGGCAGCACCTCGCAGAGCACAAAGATCAAGGCCGTCATCACGATGGTGGCGTAGATCACGCCGGCCTGGCCGAACAGCGTGAGCAGCAGGCCGGTGGCGAGCGTCGAGGCGGCGATGTTGGTGGCATTGTTGGCGAGCAGGACCGCCCCGAGGAAACGCTCGCGCTGCGCCAGCAGGCGGGCGACGATGGTGGCGTCGACATTGCCGTGTTTCTCGAGCCGCAACATCGCGGCGCGCGAGGAAGCGGTCAGCGCCGTCTCGCTGCCGGAATAAAACGCCGAGACCAGCAGGCAGATCACGACCGCGGCGATAGTCAACCAATCGTAAATACTCATCGCTCGGCAAGTTTCTCGCTTAAGAAAGCCCGCACCTGCGCGGCATCGACGCCTTGCTCGACAAAGGCTGAACCGATCCCGCGCACGAGGATGAATGTAAGCATTCCCCGTTTCACTTTCTTGTCTTGCGCCATCAAATCCATCAGCGTGTCGGCATCGCGCAAGCCGCCGGGGATATCCTGCGGCCGGGTCGGCAAGCCGACGTCGGCCAGATGCCGGATCGCCCGCTCAGCCTCCGCGGTCGGAATGAGCCCGAGCCGCGCCGAGAAGCCGAACGCCAGCGCGATGCCGGCGGCCACCGCCTCGCCGTGCAGCAGCCGGTCGGAAAACCCGCAGGCCGCTTCCAGCGCGTGACCGAAGGTGTGGCCGAGATTGAGGAGCGCCCGTTCGCCGGTCTCGCGCTCGTCGCGCGCCACGATCGCTGCCTTGGCGCGGCAGCTCACGGCGATGGCATGCTCGCGGGCAAAATTTCCGGAATTGCGGGACGCGAACACGTCTCGCCAGTTGGCTTCCAGCCAGCCGAAGAAGGCGGCGTCGCCAAGGAGGCCGTATTTGGCGACTTCGGCGTAGCCGGCGCGGAATTGGCGCGGCGGCAACGTGTCGAGCAACGCGGTGTCGGCGACGACCAGGATCGGCTGATGGAACGCGCCGATCAGATTCTTGCCGTGGGCGGAATTGATCGCGGTCTTGCCGCCGACCGAGGAATCGACTTGCGCCAACAGCGTGGTCGGCACCTGCACGTAATCGAGACCGCGCCGCACCGCCGACGCGGCAAAGCCGGCGAGATCGCCGATGACGCCGCCGCCGAGCGCGACCACGAGATCGCCGCGCTCGATGCGCGCCGCGATGATCGCTTCGCAGACCGCTTCGAAAACCTGAAAGCTCTTGGCGCTTTCGCCCGGCGGAACGACCAGTCGGCTATATGCTACGCCGGACTCGGCGAGCGCCGCTTCGACGGCGTCAAGGTGGTGAAGCTCGACATTCTCATCGGTGACGATGAAGGCCTTGGCGCGCGGCCGCAACGCTTCGATGCGCGCGCCGAGCGTGGCGATCAGGCCGCGGCCGATCACGATGTCGTAGCTGCGGGCATCGAGCGCGACCCGCACAATCGTTGGATCGATGCGAACCGGTGCGGTCATGGGCCGGGCTCGCGCTGCGGCGAGGCGGCGTCTTTGAGAATCCCGGCGAGCGCCGTCATTAGGTCGGCGACGATGGCGTCATGCGCCACCTCGCGCGACTGCACGGTGAGATCGGCCAATGCATAAGTCGGCTCGCGCTCGGCGAGCAGCTTGCGCAGCGTTTCCGCCGGATCGTCGGTGTGTAAGCAGCGGCCGGTCGCTCCGGCGCTTGCTGGTCCGCCGCAGCAAGACCTCGAATTCAGCAGTGAGCCAGACCGAGATGCCTTTGACCTTGATGAGCGCCCGCGTATCCGCATTCATGAACGCGCCGCCGCCGGTCGCCAGCACCTGCGGGCCGCCTTCAAGCAGGCGAGCGATGACGCGCGCCTCGCCGCTGCGAAAATACGGCTCGCCGTGGCGCGCGAAAATCTCGGCGATACTCATGCCGGCGGCCTTTTCGATCTCGCTGTCGGCATCGGTGAAGGGGATCGCAAGCCGCGCCGCCAGCCGGCGGCCAACCGACGATTTGCCGACCCCCATCATGCCGACCAAGACGATCGAGCGGCGCCTGAGGCCAGCCAGGATCGCGGCCGCCAAATCCGCCGCATCTTCGTCATTTTGTATTGCAAAATCAGACATTTATACCAATCTAGCGATCATCCGCGGCGCGCCGCCCAAGATGCTCTTGGTCTGATAAATACAGCCGAAACGGTCGGCCGGACGACTTGCACGGCCGAACCGAACATGATCGTACTCGCTCCGCCTGCCGGCACCAATGGGATGAGCGCGAGCGCCTGACGATGCCGAGCTTGTTTCGCTTCCTCAGCGTGATCGCGATCATCGCTGCGATCGTCTATGTCGGCATCTATGCGCTGGCGCATTTCGTCGAACCGAAGCCGCGCGAGATCACCGTCTCGATCCCGCCCGAGAAATTCTTCAAGAACCGCTGAAGCTCCCATGAATCGCAACACGGGTCGCAACGTGGCGCGGAAAACGGCTGGTGGTGCGGCGCACGCCGCCAAGCGTTCCGACCAGCGGATGGTCGCGTTGTTTCTCGACATGCTGGCGGCCGAGCGCGGCGCCGGGAACAATACGCTTTCGGCTTACGGCCGCGACCTCGCCGATTTCACCGACTTACCTCGCCGGCGGGCCGTCGGTGGCGACGGCGACGACCGACGACATCCGCGCCTATCTCGGCGATCTGGCCAAACGCCGCATGCAGCCGGCGACGGTGGCACGCCGCCTCTCGGCCATCCGGCAGCTCTATCGCTTTCTCTATGCCGAGGGGCAGCGCAAGGACGATCCGGCCGCCGTGCTCGAGGGCCCCAAGCGCGGCCGCGCCTTGCCGAAAACACTGACGCTTGCCGAAGTCGATCGCTTGCTGCGCGTCGCCGGCGCATCCGATCCGCAAGCGCCGCCGGCCGTGCGGCTGCGGGCGGCGCGGCTCGCTTGTCTGGTCGAGCTGCTCTACGCCACGGGGCTCCGCGTCTCCGAACTGGTGGCGCTGCCCGCTTCCGCCGCGCGCCGCGATGCGCGGGTCATCGTCGTGCGCGGCAAAGGCAACAAAGAACGTATGGTGCCGCTCAACGATGCGGCCAAGCAGGCGATGGCGGACTATCTCGCGCGGCTCGCCGAAGCCGGCGGCGGCCGCGAAGCCGGCTCGAAATGGCTGTTCCCGTCGTTCGGCGAGGCCGGCCATCTCACCCGCCAGCATTTCGCCCGCGAGCTCAAGGCGCTGGCCGCCGCGGCCGGCCTGCGCGCCGCGCAATTAAGCCCGCACGTGCTTCGCCACGCCTTCGCCAGCCATCTTTTGCACAACGGCGCCGATCTGCGCGTGGTGCAGACGCTGCTCGGCCACGCCGACATCTCGACCACGCAGATCTATACCCATGTGCTGGAAGAGCGGCTCAAGAGCCTTGTCCGCGATTTGCATCCGCTGGCGGACGTCAATAATTGAAGGCTAGAGATTTGCGGGATTTATGAGGGCGGCAACCGATGCCGGTCCGTCATTGCGAGCAGCAGAGCGACGAAGCAGTCCAGAGAACCGCATCAGGACTGGATGGCTTCGCTTCGCTGGTAACGAAATTAGCAATGACCTTAAGAGTAAGTATTGCGTGATGCGCTCCTATCTCGATTTCGAAAAACCGGTGGCCGAGCTCGAGGCCAAGGTCGAGGAGATGCGCGCGCTGCAAGCCGACGGCGACGCCATCGCCATCGGCGAGGAGATCAGCCGCATCGAGAGCAAGGCCGACCAGGCGCTCAAGGAGCTCTACGCGGCGTTGACGCCGTGGCAGAAGACGCAAGTCGCCCGCCATCCGCAGCGGCCGCATTGCCTCGACTATGTCGGCCAGCTCATCACCGATTTTGTTCCGCTCGCCGGCGATCGCAGCTACGGCGAGGACGCCGCGATCGTCGGCGGCTTCGGCCGGTTCCGCGGCGCCAGCGTCTGTGTCATCGGCCAGGAAAAAGGCTCCGACACCGAAAGCCGCCTCAAGCACAATTTCGGCATGGCGCGGCCGGAAGGCTATCGCAAGGCGGTGCGGCTGATGGACATGGCCGACCACTTCGACATTCCGGTCATCGCGCTGATCGATACCGCGGGCGCTTATCCCGGCATCGGCGCCGAAGAGCGCGGCCAGGCCGAAGCGATCGCGCGCTCGACCGAAGCGTGCCTGCGCATCGGCGTTCCCAATGTCGCCGTCATCATCGGCGAAGGCGGCTCGGGCGGCGCGATCGCGGTCGCGACCGCCAACCGGGTGATCATGCTGGAGCACGCGGTCTATAGCGTCATTTCGCCGGAAGGCGCGGCCTCGATCCTGTGGCGCGATACCGCCAAAGCGCAGGAGGCCGCCTCCAGCATGAAGATCACCGCCCTGGATCTGGTGCGCTTCGGCGTCGTCGACGCCGTCGTGCCCGAGCCGACCGGCGGCGCGCATCGCGATCCGGCCGCAACCATCACCGCAACCGGAGAGGCGATCGACGCCGCATTGGCCGAGCTGCAAGGCCTCGATCCTGCGACCATCGTCCGCCTGCGGCGCGAGAAGTTCATGGCGATCGGGCGCACGCTGGGCTGATTTCGCCGCAATGGCCGTCCCGCCGCCACAATCAGCGCCCGGATTCGTCCTCTGGCCTAGCCGACCTGGCAAGGTCTGACGCCGCAGGCCGCGGCGGCTAGTGCGTAAGACCTTGGTCTACCGATAAAATTTGCCGCAATCTTTACCATTCATTGAGAGCCGGCATGATCCTGCTTGTGTACCGCCACTGCGGTTGGCTTGCGAAAGCCATTTTGTAGGGATAACCATTAAGCGGCGGATGGTTCGGGGACCGTCTGCCGGTCGGGGGAGTATCGCATTGATCCGCGCCCGCTTGGTCCGCGCGCTGACGGCGTCGGCGATCGTCGCCGGTTCGCTGACGCTTGCCGGATGCTATGGCGAGGACGGCTATCAGCTGCCGACCAAGGCGATGAAAGAGCTGTCGCCGCAGATGCTGGCGCTGCTCGAACAGAAGAACATGCCGAAGGAGTCGCCGGTCCTGGTTCGGATCTTCAAGGAAGAATCCGAGCTCGAAGTCTGGAAGCAGGACACCACCGGCCACTTCCAGATACTGAAAGTGTATCCGATCTGCCGCTGGTCGGGCGATCTCGGACCGAAGGTCAACGAAGGCGACCGCCAGGCGCCCGAGGGCTTCTACACGATCACGCCCGCGCTGATGAATCCGAACTCGAACTATTACCTCGCGATCAATACCGGCTTCCCCAACGCTTTCGACAAGGCCAACGACCGCCACGGCGACTTCCTGATGATCCACGGCGACTGCTCGTCGCGCGGCTGCTACGCCATGACCGACGAGCAGATCGGCGAAATCTATTCGCTGGCGCGCGAGTCGTTCCTCGGCGGCCAGCAGTCATTCCAGATCCAGGCCTATCCGTTCCGCATGACGCCGGCGAACCTGGCGCGCCATCGCACCAATCCGAACATGGCGTTCTGGAAGATGATCAAGGTCGGCAACGATCACTTCGAGGCCACCCACCTCGAGCCCAAGGTCGACGTGTGCGATCGGCACTACGTGTTCGACGCGCAGCAGCCGCCGGGCTCCAGCAAGTCCACCATCTTCAATCCGACCGGCCGCTGCCCGGCCTATGTGGTGAATCCGGAAATCGCCGGACCGGCGATGGAAAAATCGCACGCCGACGAAGTGCAGTACGCCACGTTGGTCAAGGCCAACACCTGGGTGGCGCCGATCCATTCCGGCCTCGACGGCGGCATGAACCGCGTGTTCCTGGCGCAGGTCGGCGGCAGCATTCCGCCGGCGCGCGTGCCGCCGCCGACGGCGAATACGGCGTTGCCGCCGCAGCCGCCGCCGGTCGGGACCGCTGTCGCCGACAACAATGGCGGCTCGGAGCCGTCGCTGGCGAACAAGATCTTTGGCGGCTTCCTCGGACCGACGACGCAAGTCGCCGCGACCGATGCGGGAACGCAGGAGCGTGGACCCGGGCCGTCGACAACCGGAACGGCGGCGGCGCCGAAAGCCAAGCCGCATGTCGCGCCGAGCGCCGTCGCCGAGGCGAAGCCGCGCAAGACGCGAGCCCAAGAACGAGCCGCAGCCGCAACAGGCCGCAGCAAAATCGAAGCCCGCTCCGCAGCAGGAAGCCAACGCCGCCGCGCCGCCCGCAGCCGCTACGATGAGCGGCGCGCAGCCGGTCGTACCGGCCGGCAACTTCGACAGCCGCTGGGGCGGGCTGCAGTAATCAGCAATCGGTAATCAGCGACAGTGAACGGACGCGGCAGCGCCATCTGATCACTCCGATCGACCGATCCTCTGACTCCTGATACGCGTATCGGCCGTGGCAATGCTTGAATTTCTTGCCTGAGCCGCAGGGGCATGGCTCGTTGCGGCCGACCTTGCCCCAGCTGGTCGGATCTTTCGGATTGCGCTCGGCCGCCGAAGCAGCGCGCGGCGCCGCCGATGCCGCCGCCGCGGCCGCCGCTACCGATGCCGTGGCGCGCCAGCGTTTCGGCGCCGGCCATCGCCAGCGCCATTTCGTCCTCGCCGGTGGTCGGATCGATCTTGTGCGCTTCCATCGCCGGCAGCGGCTGCTGCTCGACCGGCTGCGGCATGATCTCGACGCGCATCAGCTGCGCCGTCACCGCCTCGCGCAGGCTCTGGCTCATCGCCTCGAACAGGCTGAAGGCTTCCGCCTTGTATTCGTTGAGCGGATCGCGCTGGCCGTAGCCGCGCAGCCCGATCACCTGCCGCAGATGGTCGAGCATGACCAGATGCTCGCGCCAGAGATGGTCGAGCGTCTGCAGCAGGATCGACTTCTCCACGTAACGGATGACGTCGGAGCCCCACTGCGCCACCTTCGCCGCCATGTGCTCGTCGGCGCGGCGCTCGACGCGGGTGAAAAGCTCCTCGTCGGCAATGCCCTCTTCCTTGGCCCAGTCGTCGACCGGCAGATCGAGGCCGAGCACGCGCTTGAGCTCCTCCTTGAGCCCGGCGACGTCCCACTGCTCCGGATAGGCGTTCTCCGGCACATGCTTGGCGACCAGATCGTCGATGGCGCTGTGGCGCATGTCGGCGACGACTTCCGCCGACGCGGCATCATCCATCCATTCGATGCGCTGGTCGAAGATGACCTTGCGCTGATCGTTCATCACGTTGTCGAACTTGAGGATGTTCTTGCGGATATCGAAGTTGCGCGCCTCGACCTTCTGCTGCGCCTTCTCCAGCGCCTTGTTGATCCAGGGATGGACGATCGCCTCGTTCTCCTTCAGCCCGAGCCTGGTCAGCATGCCGTCGAGCTTGTCGGTGCCGAAGATGCGCATCAGATCGTCTTCGAGCGAGAGGAAGAACTTGGAGTGGCCGGGATCGCCCTGGCGCCCGGAACGGCCGCGCAATTGGTTGTCGATGCGGCGGCTCTCGTGCCGCTCGGTGCCGAGCACAAAAAGCCCGCCGGCGGCCAGCGCCTTTTCCTTCAGGCGCGCGACCTGGGCGCGGATCTCCGCCGCCTGCGGGCTCTTGTCGCGCGCCTGCCAGTCCTCGACGTCGGGCAGTTCCTGGCGGATGCGCATGTCGGCATTGCCGCCGAGCTGAATGTCGGTGCCGCGGCCGGCCATGTTGGTGGCGATGGTGATGGCGCCCGGGAACGCCGGCCTGGGCGACGATATAGGCTTCCTGCTCGTGATAGCGGGCGTTGAGGATGGCGAACACCTTCGCCTTGCGACGCGCCCTCGTCGCCGGAATAGAGCGCGGCAAAGGCGTTGGGATCGGAGAAGTCGTGCTGCTCCCAGCCCTTCTGGCGCAGCATCTCGGCGAGCTGCTCGGACTTCTCGATCGAGGTGGTGCCGACCAGCACCGGCTGGCCGCGCGCCTTGCAGTCTTCGATCAGGGTGATGATGGCGCGGAATTTCTCCGCCGCCGTGCGATAGACCTCGTCGTCGTCGTCGAGGCGGATCATCGGCATGTTGGTCGGGATTTCCAGCACTTCGAGATTGTAGATGTCCATGAACTCGTCGGCCTCGGTGGCGGCCGTGCCGGTCATGCCGGCGAGCTTCTCGTACATGCGGAAATAGTTCTGGAACGTGATCGAGGCGAGCGTCTGGTTTTCCGGCTGGATCGGCTGCCGCTCCTTGGCCTCGAGCGCCTGGTGCAGGCCTTCCGAATAGCGCCGGCCCGGCATCATGCGGCCGGTGAACTCGTCGATGATGACGACCTCGCCGTTGCGGACGATGTAGTCCTTGTCGCGCTGGAACAGCTTGTGGGCGCGCAGCGCCTGATTGACGTGGTGCACGACCGAGACGTTCTCGACGTCGTAGAGCGAATCCGATTTGAGCAGCTTGGCGTCGCGTAGCCCTTGCTCGAGCCTCTCCATCCCGATTTCGGTCAGCGTCACCGTGCGCTGCTTCTCGTCGACTTCGTAGTCGGCCTTGTCGAGCGACGGGATGAAGGTGTCGATGGTGTTGTAGAAGTCCGAGCGGTCGTCGAGCGGGCCGGAAATGATCAGCGGCGTGCGCGCCTCGTCGATCAGGATCGAAGTTGACCTCGTCGACGATGGCGTAGATGTGCCCGCGCTGCACCATGTCCTCGAGCCGGTATTTCATATTGTCGCGCAGATAGTCGAAGCCGAGCTCGTTGTTGGTGCCGTAGGTGACGTCGCAGTCGTATTGCTTCTTGCGCTCGGGATCGTCGAGGCCGTGGACGATGACGCCGACCGTGAGCCCGAGGAATTTGTAGATCTGCCCCATCCACTCGGCGTCGCGCTTGGCGAGATAGTCGTTGACGGTGACGACGTGGACGCCGCGGCCGGCGAGCGCGTTGAGATAGACCGGGAGCGTGGCGACCAGCGTCTTGCCTTCGCCGGTCTTCATCTCGGAAATCCGGCCCTCGTGCAGCACCATGCCGCCGATCAGCTGGACGTCGAAGTGGCGCTGGCCGAGCGTGCGCTTGCCGGCCTCGCGCACGGTGGCGAATGCCGGCACCAGGATGTCGTCGAGCGTCGCGCCCTCGGCCAGTTGCTTTTTGAATTCCTCGGTCCGCGCCCGCAGCGCGTCGTCGGAGAGCTGCTCCAGCTCCTTTTCCAGCGCGTTGATGGCGTCGACGCGCGGCCGGTAGGTGCGGATACGCCGGTCGTTGGAGGAACCAAACAGCTTGCGAGCGACTGCGCCGATCATCGCGACTTCATCCTTCCAAACCGGGAGCGCGCCGCAGTTTCCAAATGTGCATGATCTCGCTCCGAAAACCGGCTGCCACTTTTGCGGATCATGCACGGCAGTTCCTCGCCATCAGCGCGCGTTCAAGCGGCGGAAAATGCAGGGCTATTCGGGCTTCTGCAAGGCGACTGTACAAGGAGATCGGGGCGCCTGAAGATCCTGGCCGACAGATAAGAGGGGGTGGTTTTATTGTCAATGTGAGGCTTTTCTTCGCGCCCTCGTTAGGCCGGCTTTCACGCCCTCGTTAGACCGCGGCCCAATTCTGCCATTGCCAAGTGGATATGATTCGGCGAGTGTCCGCGCCCAGCAAAACCCGCGTCCGCAAGGCGCTTTGCCGAATTTACCCAAAGGATCGCGTTCCATGGCCCTTACTCGCCCGTTCGTCGTCCGCGCGCTGTTCGTGCTGGCCTGTGCCGTATTCTTGTCCGCGCCACTCGTCGTCTGGAGCGGCTTCCCCGGCGGCATTGCCCGGGCGCAGGACAACGATGCGGTCGTCGCCCGCGTCAACGGCGTCGATATCCGCGAGAGCGACATCGCCTTCGCCGAGGAGGAAATCGGCGGCAACATGCCGTCGATACCTCCCGGACAGCAGCGCGACTACCTGATCAATTATCTCGCCGACGTCATCGTGCTGTCGCAGGCCGCCGAGAAGCAGAAGCTCGACGAGCGGCCCGACGTCAAGCATCGGCTCGCCTTCGACCACAACCGGCTGTTGATGGAATCGCTGCTGCAGGACGCCGGCAAGGCCGCCCTGTCGGACGAGGCCGAGCACAAAGTCTATGACGAAGCCATCAAGCAGGTGAAGAACGAGGAAGAGGTGCACGCCCGCCATATCCTCGTCGCCACCGAGGATGAGGCCAAAGCGATCCTCGCCCAGCTCAAAGGCGGCGCCGACTTCGCCGCGCTGGCGAAGGAGAAATCCAAGGACCCGGGCTCGGCCGAGAACGGCGGCGACCTTGGCTATTTCACCAAGGAGCAGATGGTGCCGGAATTCGCCGAAGTGGCATTCAAGCTCGACAAGGGACAGTTGTCCGACCCGGTGAAGACCCAGTTCGGCTGGCACATCATCCAGGTCGAGGATAGGCGCATCAAGCCGACGCCGACCTTCGAGCAGGTGAAGCCGCAGATCGAGAATTACATCGCCCATCGCGCGCAGGCTGAACTGGTCGAGAATCTGCGCAAGACCGCCAACATCGAGCGCCTCGACAAGCCGCCGCCGCCGGACGCTTCGCTCAATCCCGCCGCGCCGACGAAGAAGTAACGGAGTAGCTTCCCGCGCGGGGCAGCGCGAAGCGGTGCACCGCTGATCCGGGATCTACGAACTAATCGTTCCTGACGATCCCGGGTCTGCAGCGCATCACTTCGTGCTGCGCTGCGCCGGGAAAAGCGCAGAGTTGCGACCGCTCTTGACCTGACAATTTATCGCACTTAACCCGAACGTCCCAATCGCCGCATGGATGCGCGGCCGGCTCGCGCACGACGGGATCATGTCCCCTACCATCTCTCCCCTCGCCCCCGCGTCGTTTCCAGACATGCCGCCGGTCGACGGCGTGCGGCTGGCGACGGCCGCGGCCGGAATCCGCTACCCCGGACGCACCGACGTGCTGCTCGCACTGTTTGGTGCCGGTACCACCGTGTCGGGCGTATTCACGCGATCCAAATGCCCGTCGGCCGCGGTCGATTGGTGCCGCGAACGGATCGGCACCGGCCGCGCCAGTGCACTCGTGGTCAATTCCGGCAATGCCAACGCGTTCACCGGCAAATCCGGCCGTGCCGCGACCAAGCTCACCGCCGAGATCGCCGCCAAGGCGTCCGGCTGCCAGCCGGCCGACGTGTTTCTCGCCTCGACCGGTGTGATCGGCGAGCCGCTCGATGCGACGAAATTCGCCGGCGTCATGGATCGCCTCGCCGCCGATGCCAAGCCCGGCGACTGGCACACCGCGGCGAAGGCAATCATGACCACCGACACGTTCCCGAAAGGCGCGGCGGCGATGGTCGGAATGAATCGAACCGCGGTGACCATCTGCGGCATCGCCAAAGGCGCCGGCATGATCGCGCCCGACATGGGCACGATGCTGTCGTTCATTTTCACCGATGCGCCGATCGCGCCCGCGGTGCTCAAGGCGCTGTTGCGCGCCGGCGTCGAGGATACCTTCAACGCCGTGACCATCGACGGCGATACCTCGACCTCCGATACGCTGCTTGCTTTCGCCACCGGCGCCGCCGCCGCGCGCGGTGTTGAGAAGATCGCGCGGCTGTCCGATCCGCGCGCTCGCTTCGTTCCGCAAGGGCTTCAATGCCGTGCTCGCCGATCTATCCGAGCAGGTGGCGCGCGACGGCGAAGGTGCGCGCAAGCTGGTCGAGATCGTGGTCGAGGGCGCGGTGTCGAAGAAATCGGCGCGGCGGATCGCGCTGTCGATCGCCAATTCGCCGCTGGTCAAGACCGCGATCGCCGGCGAGGACGCCAATTGGGGCCGCGTGGTGATGGCGGTCGGCAAGGCCGGCGAGCCGGCCGACCGCGATCGCCTCGCCATCTGGTTCGGCGGCATCCGCGTCGCGCACAAAGGCGCGCGCGATCCGGACTATGACGAAGCCGCGGTCTCCGCCGCGATGAAGCAACCGGAAATTTCGCTCAAAGTCGCGCTCGGTCTGGGCAAGGGCCACGACCGCGTGCTGACCTGCGATCTCACCAAGGAGTATGTCGCCATCAACGGTGACTACCGGTCGTAAACGTGTGGGACAACGGCTCCTTAACCACCACGGCGAAAGCAGAAAGACTGCGAGATCGCATGAAGCCGGCCTTTACCATGTCTTACCTAGATTTCGGCCGGCCGTGAGCGTCAAGCTCGTCCTGGTCGCCGCCTGCGCGCTGATCGATCCCGACGGACGCGTGCTGCTCGCGCAGCGACCGGACGGGAAAGCGATGGCGGGGCTGTGGGAATTTCCCGGCGGCAAGGTCGAGCCGGGCGAGCGGCCGGAGATAACGCTGATCCGCGAACTGAAGGAGGAGCTCGGTATCGTCGTCAAGGAGGAATGCCTCGCGCCGCTGACCTTTGCGAGCCACCTCTATCCGGACTTCCACCTGCTGATGCCGCTCTATGTCTGCCGGCGCTGGGACGGGATCGTGCAGGGCCGGGAGGCGCAGACGCTCAAATGGGTGCGGCCGAATGAGCTGCGCAATTATCCGATGCCGCCGGCTGACGAGCCGCTGATCCCGCACTTGATGACGCTGCTGTGAAGCGAACCGAGAGGCAGAACCGTTATGTTCCAGTCTTGCAAAGACGACGGCCGCTACGGCGCTTCGTGCCTTCTCAGGCGACGAGGGCGGCGCCACTGCCATCGAATATGCGCTGATCGCTTCCGGCGTCTCGATCGTGATCGCTGTCGCCGTCTTTGCTGTGGGATCGAGCGTTCAGGGGATGTTCAGCAGCGTCTCCTCGGCGCTGAAGTGATGGCCGCGAACTTCAACCGCTCGTCCCCGCGAAGGCGGAGACCCAACTTTTTTGCACTCGCCCCTGGATTCCCGCTTTCGCGGGAATGAGCGGAGAGAGACAGCGTCAGCGCCCCGGCTTCTCCCCCGTCGAAATCTCGTGCGTGCCGAGCGCGTCGGCGAGGCGCGCTTTTGCCGAGCCCGGCTGCAGCGGTTGTTGCTGGCTCGGATGCGGCGCCCAGCCCGAGAGCCATACGATTTCGAACGTGGCGCGCACGCGGCCGTCGGCATCGGCAAACCGCTCGGCGTAAATCTCCGCCATCCGCAGCAGCGTCGCCCGCTTGAGCGGCGTGCGGCGGCGATCGATGAGCGCGTTGGTCGCGCCCATTCGGCGGAGGTCGTGCATCAGCGCAAAGGCGGAATCGTAGCGCACCGTGAGGCGGTCCACATCCGTAACCGGCAGCGCAAAACCCGCGCGCTGCAACAGCGCGCCGAGATCGCGCAGATCGGCGAACGGCGCGACCCGCGGCGAGACGCCGCCCTCGATTTCGCTTTCGGCTGCGGCGAACGATTGCCGCAGCTCGGTCAAGGTCTCGCCGCCGATCAGCGCGGCAACAAATAATCCATCCGGCTTGAGCGCGCGGCGGATTTGAATAAGCGCGCCCGGCAGATCGTTGACGAATTGCAGCGACAGCGCCGAGACGACCAAGTCAAATGCAGCATCGTGAAACGGCAGCGCCTCCTCGTCGGCGACAACAAACGGCTCGTTCGCTCCCTTCCCTTCCGGCATCGTGTCTGCGGATATGACGGCACCGACCGAGCCGAGGCCCGCCAGCGCCGCGCGCACTGCGTCGCCCGGCGAGCCGAGATCGAGCGCCAGATCGAAGCGCCGCAGCACGGCCGCAAGCCGATCGGCCAGATCGGCAGCGACCCGATCGAGCAGAAACGTCGCCGGCCCGAGCGCCACGGCGCGCCGGCGGCGGGCGCGGATCAGCATGCGATCGAAAATCAGTGAGCTAGCAGTCATGCCCAATTGTCTCACGTCCACAGCGAGGTGTCCTGGGCGCAGCGCAGCACGAAAGTGATGCGCTGCAGAACCGGGACCTCAACAAGCGCAGAGTTTGGGACGATCCCGGATCTGCGGCGCACCGTTTCACGGCGCACCGCGTCCGGGAAATGCCTTTGTGTCGGTGACAATCCCGGCACGGAGCGATAGCCTGACGGCATGGGGAGCCCGGTTGCAGAGCCTGCCAGCGTTGCAGCAGTTCCGCGCGTCAGACGCGCCGCCGACGCCGCGCGCACCGCGCTTCGCGCTGCGCTCGATCTGGCATTGCCGCGTCTTTGCGCGGTCTGCCGCGAACCGGTCGAAGGCCAAGGCCTCTGTGCGGCGTGCTGGTCGAAGCTTTCCTTCATCACCCGGCCCTATTGCGAGCGGCTCGGCATTCCTTTCGTCTACGATCCCGGTCCCGGCATCCTGTCGATGGAAGCGATCGCCGACCCGCCGGCCTATCACCGCGCCCGCGCCGCCGTGTGCTTTGACGATATCTCGCGGGCGCTGGTGCATGCCCTCAAATATGGCGACCGGCTCGATCTGGCGCCGATGATGGGCCGCTGGCTCAGCCAGGCCGGGCGCGAGCTCCTCGCCGACGCTGATGCGCTGGTCCCGGTGCCGCTGCACTGGCGAAGGCGCTGGGCCCGCCGCTTCAACCAATCGGCCGCACTGGCGGCGGAGGTCTCCGCCGCGGGCGGGGTGCCGATCGCCGCCAGCGCGCTTAAGCGGGTGAAATTCACCGCCCAGCAGGTCGGGCTGTCTCGCTCCGAGCGCGCCGCCAATGTGCAAGGCGCGTTCCGGGTGCCGCCGGAAGGCAAGGCCGCGGTCGCTGGCCGCCGGCTGGTGCTGGTCGACGATGTGTTGACGTCCGGCGCGACGGTCGAAGGCTGCGCCAAGGCGCTCATCCGCGCCGGCGCGGCCAACGTCGACGTGCTGATTTTCGCCAGGGTTGCCGAGGCCGGGCGAACTTCCATATAAGGGCTTGATATAAAAAGCGATCTACTGGGGTTAACGGCGCGTTATGACTTCTGTCGAAATCTATACCAGGCAATATTGCACCTATTGCCACTTCGCGAAGGAACTGCTTTCGCGCAAGGGGGTCAGCTTCCGTGAGATCGACGTCACCAGGAACCAACACGTGCGCGACGAGATGATCCAACGCGCCGGCGGCCAATCAACGCTGCCGCAGATTTTCATCGGTGCGACCCATGTCGGCGGCTGCGACGAGCTCTATGCGCTGGAAGATGCCGGCAAGCTTGAGCCGCTGTTGCAGCAAAGCGAGGACCGGCCGGCATGAGCGCGGCGCCGAATTCGGCCTTCAAGGTCGGCCTGGTGCAAATGCGCTCGGGCGTCGACCCGCAGGCCAATCTCGCCACCGCGCTGGCCTCGATCGAGGACGCGGCGCGCGCTGGCGCGCATTACGTGCTCACGCCGGAAATGACCAACATCATGGAGATCAAGCGCGACAAGCTGTTCGCGATGATCACCGACGAAGAGCGTGATCCGACCTTGGCTGAACTGCGCGCGGCCGCGCGCAGGCTTTCGATTTTTATCCATATCGGCTCGCTGGCGATAAAGGCTTCGCCCGACAAGGCGGCGAACCGGTCGTTCCTGATCGACCGCCGCGGCGACGTGGTCGCGCGCTACGACAAGATCCATATGTTCGACGTCGATCTGGCGAATGGCGAAAGCTACCGGGAGTCACGCAGCTATCGTGCCGGAGACTTGGCGGTCGTCGCCGATCTGCCGTGGGGCCGGATCGGCGTCACTGTCTGCTACGATCTGCGCTTCCCGGCGCTTTATCGCGCGCTCGCCGAGGCCGGCGCGTCGTTCTTTTCCATCCCCGCCGCCTTCACCAAACAGACTGGCGAGGCGCATTGGCACGTGCTGATGCGGGCGCGCGCCATCGAGAACGGATGCTTCGTGTTCGCAGCCGCGCAGGGCGGCAAGCATGAGAACGGCCGCGAGACGTTCGGCCATTCGCTGGTGGTCGATCCGTGGGGCCAAATCATCGCCGAAGGCGGCAGCGAGCCTGGCGTCGTTCTTGCGGAGGTCGACCCGGCGCAAGTCGTCGCGGCGCGTTCGCGGATACCGTCGCTGCTCAACGGCCGGCGCTTCGAAGTCATCGAACCGATGGCGGAACCGACCCATCTGCGCGCCGTGCGGGTCCCGTCATGATCCGCTACGCGCTCAATTGCGACCACGGCCATGCGTTCGAGAGCTGGTTTGCCAACTCGACCGCCTACGACCGGCAGGCCAAGCGCGCGCTGATCGCCTGTCCGGTTTGCAACTCCACCAAGGTCGAGAAAGCGATCATGGCGCCGCGGCTCGGCCGCTTCGATGCGGCAGAACCGGCGGAGCCGAAGCTTCCGAAGCCGGCGCCGCCAACGCCGCCGGCGCCGGGAGCGGTCCAAGGGCCGGTGGCGGTGATGTCGCCGCCGGAACGAGAGCTGCGGAAAAAGCTCAAAGAATTGCGCGAGCACCTCACCAAGAACGCCGACTATGTCGGGCCGCGCTTTCCCGAACAGGCGCGCAAAATCCATTACGGCGAGATCGAGCATCGCTCGATCTACGGCGAGGCGTCGCCAGACGAAGCCAAGGAATTGCACGAGGAAGGCATCGAATTTCATCCGCTGCCGATCCTGCCGGACGAATTCAATTAGCGCGCACAATCGTCGACGCGCGATCCGTTAGCCGCACGCGAAAGGCGATCACGCAGGCGATCGTTTTTAGTTGCCGTCGCTCGGCGATAAGCGGATGAGATCCGCTCCGCAACGTGAAATCGTATCGCCAGCCTGGAACCGAGGTCGAAAATCTTGGCAAGTGTCCGCATCATCCTGCACGGCAAGGCAGCCGGTGACTCGCGGGTGCGAACGGCGGTTCACACGCTGCGCGCGGACGGTCACGTCGTCGAGGTGCGCGTCACCTGGGAGCCTGGCGACGCCGCACGATTAACGACCGAAGCGGTTGCCGACGCGCGTGCCGGCAAAGTCGGCTGCATTGTCGCCGGCGGCGGCGATGGCTCGATCAACGAGGTATTCGCCGCGGCCTACACGGCCGGCCTGCCGGGCGCATGCAGCCTTGGCGTCCTTCCCCTGGGCACGGCCAATGATTTTGCCCATTCGGCGGGCGTGCCGGTCCAGGATCTGACCGCGGCCTTGCAGCTCGCGGCGAACGCCGCTGCGCGACCGATCGATGTGGGTCTGGTCAACGACCGGCCGTTCATCAATGTCGTCACCGGCGGCTTCGGCTCGCGCATCACCGTCGAAACCGACCCCGAGCTGAAGCGGCGGCTGGGCGGATTGGCGTACGCCATCACCGGGATCTCGCGCTTTGCCGAGCTCTCGGCCAATCATGGCAGGTTTCGCGCCGAGGCCTTCTCCTGGGAAGGAGCTTTTCTGGCCCTGGCGATCGGCAACGGCCGGCAGGCCGGCGGCGGCATACCGCTATGCCCGGAGGCGCTGGTTGACGACGGTCTGTTGGATTTGACGATCTTACCCAAACTGGACCACGCCGCGCGCCTGGATGCTTTCTCGCACTTGTTGCGCGAAGGCGCCGCCGGCATTCGCGCCGAGCTGGTTACAGCGCGAAGTTCCTGGATCGAGTATGAATCCGAAGACGATGTAAACATCAATCTCGATGGCGAGCCAATGCTGCTGAAACGCTTTCGCGTTGAGTGTCGCCCGCGGGTACTGCCGGTGCGTCTCGGCGACAGCGCGCTGCTGTCGAGCCAGCAGAACCGCGTCTGATAATTTTGGCTCTAGGGTGCTTCGACCGCAACAGCTGACATTGGTGCTGCCGGATGCGAGACCAAGCCGCCAAGACCAGTCGAAGAGCCACGCTGATATCCGTCTTGGTGATGGCGTGTCTCTTGTTCGCCTTTGGCTTCATCGCCCAAGAGGTCTTCGAAGGAAAGACGCTGGCATTCGATCGCTGGGTCATCCTCGCGTTACGTGACCCGGCCAATCCGTCGACGCCCGCGGGCCCGGCGTGGGTACAGGAGGCGGCGCGCGACTTGACGAGCCTCGGCAGCATCATCGTGCTGGCGATCATCACCTGCGCAGTTGCCGGTTATCTGTTTCTGGCCCGCCAGCGGGCGGCGGCCTGGCTCGTGCTGATCGCCGTGTTCGGCGGCATGGCGGTGATCGATGTGCTCAAGGCTTTGTTCGCGCGACCGCGTCCGGATGTTGTCGCTCACGCGGCGCGGGTTTTCACCGCAAGTTTCCCGAGCGGACACGCCTCACTCTCGGCCATCACCTATCTGACGATCGCGGCGCTTTTGGCGCGGAGCCAATCCTCATTGCGGATCGGCGCCTATTTCATTTCGCTGGCAGTGTTTCTGACGATTGTCATCGGCATCAGCCGTCTTTACCTCGGCGTCCACTATCCGACCGATATTCTCGCCGGCTGGTGCATCGGCGCAGCTTGGGCGATTGCCTGTTGGGCGATAGCGGCGTGGTTCCAGGCGGACGGTCGAGCCAAAAGTCTTTCGTGATTGTTGCCGAAAACAAATGGAACTCACAAGTCGTCATCAAGAGCTTTTTTGATTTCTGAAGTTCCGCGCGATTTTGCGCGCGTCACAATGGACGCAAGGCGATCTCAGACACATGAACGACATAGTTGCTCGTTAGCGTTGCATTTCAACTTCAACATTTCTGGCAACTGCGATGTTCTCGTCCACGGGGGCTGACCATGGGATCGAGCGGCATTTCGGCGGAGCTATATCTTTGTAATAGCGTAAATTCTGCAGCTATAAGAAAGTCGCTAGCCAAGGGCGCCCGGTTTGTATCAGCGGCGTTGGCGCCGACCGCCGGACTGATGCTCCTCGCCGCAGGTTCCATCGGTTTCGCGTTAAACGCGCACGCGCAAGTCTACATCAACGACAAATATCCCATCACCAATCCCGGCCGGGACGGGAACTCGCTGTCGCCGCCCCATATCGACGCGACCAACGAATGCACGAGCCACGTCTATGTCGATTCGTTCATGCCGAAGGCGACGGTGCGGGTCTATCTCAACGGCTCGACGCTGATCGGCAGCGCCACGCCGCACACCGGCTTTTGCGCGGTTCCGCTGTCGGTTCAACTGCACGTCGGCGACAAGGTCACGGCGACGCAGACCGTCAATGGCGTCATCAGCGCGCCGTCGGCGCCGGCGGTCATCAGCACCATGCCGCAAACCTTGCCGACGCCGACGGTTGATCCAAAGATATACGCGTGCGGACGCATCGTGCCGGTGCACAACCTGCTCTCCGGCGTCACCGTCGAGGTCACCGACACGACCACCAACACGCCGATCGGATCGGGATATACGCCGAATATCTGGGGCAGCGACTGGAGTCCGGTCGGGACCTCGGCGCTGACCGCCGGTCACCAGGTCACCGCCAAGCAGACCGCCTGCGGCAACCGCCACAGCGACCCGTCGGCCCCGGCGACCGTGCTGACCGATCCGATGCCGATGGCCAGTCCAAAACTGGTGCCGCCGATCGTCGGCAACGACACTCTCACAATCGACGGCGTCTATACCGGCTCGCATATCGAAGCAGCCAACACCGCCGTTAACCCGGCAGCGGATCTCGGCGGCGGATTTGCGACTTCGGGCAATGTCTGGATGGAACTCGCGCAGCCGCTGACCGCCGGCGAGAACATCGTCGCCACCGAATCGCTGTGCAATGACACGGCGAAATCACCGCCGGAAAAGCCGGTCGCCAAACTGAACGCCCCGCTCCTCGTCGGCCCGATCTGTCCGGGGCAACCCGACGTCTTGGTGCGCGATACGACGCTCAACGCCACGCTGGTGCTGTTGAAGAACGGCGCCGTCGTCGGCGATGGCGGCGCTGCTCCGGGCGACGCCACCCTCGACATCGCGCCGCAATTCGCCTTTGCCAACGGCGACAAGGTCAGCGTCGTGCAATATATCGGCCCTATCACCAGCCCCGGATCAAACATCATCATGGTGAACTGCGCCCCGCAGAACGTCGTGACGCAGCACAACGACAATGCGCGGCAGGGAGCGCAGCTTCACGAGACAAAACTGACGCCCGCCACGGTCAGCGGTCCGAATTTTGGCCTGCTTTATGACCGCCATGTTATCGGGACGCTATTGGCGCAACCGCTCTACGTGCATGGCGTGAACGTCAAAAACGAAATCCGGAATGTGATCTATATCGCCACCGCCGAAGACCTGGTGTACGCGTTCGACGCCGACGACACCTCCCCCGACACCACCACGAACGTGAACGGCCACGACAACAACGGCAACCTGGTGGCGCTGCCGGAATCGACAAAATGGCTGTGGCGCACTTCGCTCGGCGCTCCGCACGTCGGCGACATTTGCGGCGAGACGGTGCCGCCGATCGTCGGTATCACCAGCGCGCCAGTGATCGACGTCAGCGCCGGCGTCATGTACGTCGTCGCCCGCGACCAGCACGGCGAGCACGGCATGGGCCACGATTACCTGCACGCGCTCGATATCGAGACCGGTCACGACTCGCGCAATCGCCAAGTCGGCGGCACCGATCCGGTGCACGGCTTCGTGTTCAACGACGCGTGTCAGCGCCAACGCCCGGGACTGTTGCTGCAGAACGGCGTCGTCTATCTCGGCTACGGCACTTATACCTGCGATAACGGCTGCCCCAACAGTGAGCCCTATCGCGGCTGGATCCTCGGCTTCCGCGCCACCGACTTCGCGCCCGCCGGCGTCTTCACCAACTCGCAGAGCAACGGCGAAGGCGGCATGGGAGTATGGGCATCGGGTAACGGCCTAGCCGGCAGCAGCGACGGCTCGATCTTCTACCAGACCGGAAACGACATCGACTCGAGCCTCGCCGAGCTCGGCGATTCATTCGTCAAGCTGCACGGTGACGGCAAGTCGCTCTCCATCGTGTCACATTATCAGCCGCCTGCGGCGAGCAATTACCGCGCTGGCGACACCGATCTCGGCGCCGGCGGCCCGATGCTGCTGCCGGGCGGCAAGCTGATCGGCGGCGGCAAGGACGGAATGTTTTTCGTGCTGGCGCAGCATGACCTGACGTCGGGACCGGCGGGCTTTCAGGCATACTTCAATACGTTTCACTTGCCGACTCCGGGAACACCGGGTCTCGACCCGAGCGATTCGCTGATACCGGTGCCGTATTATAATTCGCCGACGACGTATTCGGCCAAATGCCCGCCGGCCAGCGTGTTTGGCGTCGCCGACGAGGGTCAGCCCTGTTACATCGACGTCGCCGACTACAAGAATGGCGAGTCGTTTGGACCCAACATCCATATGGGTCCGGTGTTCTGGCGGCATTCCGCCACCCACGGCTTCGTCTACAAGATGTCCGAGAAGGATTATCTCAAAGCGTTCGACTACGACATTTCCGCAGGCACCGTGAACGCCACGCCGGCGGCGGTCGCCACGGTGCGGCCGGCCAAGGACGGCATGCCCGGCGGCTTCAGCTCGATATCGGCCAACGGGACGTCGAACGGCATCGTCTGGACCGTCGTGCAACAAGCCAACGGCATGTTCGGCGCCCCGACGCCGGCGCTGTTTTTCGCTCACGACGCCACCAACCTGCACGAGCTTTGGAATAACGACAAGGATCGCGTCGCGCTTGCCAAGTTTACCGCGCCGACGATCGCCGACGGCTATGCCATCCTGCCGAGCGTCGGGCTGTTTCAGGTCTACGGCATTTCCGCGCGCAAGCGGATGCGGGAGATGGTCAATCTGCCGCTCGAGGAAGCCATCGGCCAGCGCTGGGACAATAACGGCGGGGCACAGGGACTGCTTGGTCATCCGCAAGGCGAGGTGCAGCGCGACCCGGCTGGAGGCTTCCGCCAGGATTTCCAGACTCTGATCGCCGGCGGCGGCTATGGCCAGGTGAGCGTGCCGCCGTCGGTGCAAATCGACGCGCCGATGTGTGACTCTCGCGTGAAGTTTCAGCCGAACGTGTCGGTGACGGCGTCGCTGTTCGGCTCGGACAAGACCGGCGTGCACTATGTCGTCGGTGAGATTCGCGACAAGTTTCTGCAAGGCGGGGGAATCGAGAAATTCGGCTACCCCCTCACCGACGAAGTGCCGACGCCGGATGGCTTCGGGCTGATGACGCGCTTCGAGCATGGCACGATTTTCTGGTATCCAGGCCGCAATGCCGAAGTCGGCGAACCGCAAACTCCGCCGCTCCACGTGCTGCCGCGGGGCAATCATCACTAGCTTCGCGGGACCGGAGCGCTTTCGCGGCGGTTCGCCCGCTTTGCGGCGGCGGGAACTAATACGCCCAGAGCAATAAGCCGACGCCGGCGACGACCAGCAGCATGCCGAACGCTTCGCGCGCGGAGGTGCGCTGGCCGAAGGCAAAGCGGGCGATCAATTGCGCGAACAACACCTCGATCAAGGCCAGGGTGCGGACGCTGGCGGCGGTCGCGAGCGCGAACGCCAGGAACCAGAATTGCGAGGCGACCGCGCCGGCAAGGCCCGCCGACAGTGACGGCTTCCAGGCGCGGATAATCGCAAACAAGACGGTCGGGCTGCGCAGCGCAAGATAGAGCGACAGCAGCACCGCCTGCATGGCGATGCCGACCGCGAGCGTGAAGGTCGCCGCCATCATGAAGTTTGGCAGTTCGAGATTGAGAATGGCGCCGCGAAAGCCAACGGCCGACAGCGCGAACATGCCGCCGGATGCAAGCCCGATCAGCGTCGGCCGCACGCCGCCGGGCCCCCACCCATCCCTCCCCCATTTGTGGCGGAGTGAAGGGAGGGGGTTTTTGGTCGACATGATCACGACGCCGGCCGTGGCGACGATGATTGCGGTCATCATCGGCCAGGTCAGCATGTCGCCGAGAAAAATCAGGCCGAACACCGCAACCTGGATCGGCTCGGTCTTGATATAGGCGATGGTGACGACGAACGAGCGCTCGCCCATGGCCACCAGCATGAGCGCGGTGGCGGCTACTTGCGCGCCGGCGCCGAGGACAACCCAGGGCCAGAACGTCCATCCCGGCCGCGGCAGCGGCGTGCCGGTCGCCGACATCATCCCGGCAAGGAACACGAGCACGAACGGAAGGCCGAACAGAAAGCGGACATGTGTGGCGCCGACGGTGCCGAGCTTGGTCGTCAATTCGCGCTGCATGGCGTTGCGCAGGGTCTGCGCAAACGCGGCAATCACGGTGAAGACGGCCCACAGCCACGGCGTGAGCGTCACGCCGCTTTCTCCGCCACCACCATGTAGTTGACGTCCATGTCGCGCGACAGCTGCCAGCGGTCGGCGAACAAATTATAGATCACGCCGGTCTCGGCGGTGATGCGGAGCCCGCTCTGCTCGATCGCGATCTCGAGCTCGTTCGGCGTGACGAATTTGTCCCATTGATGGGTGCCGCGCGGCAGCCAGCGCAAAATGTATTCGGCGCCGACGATCGCCAGCGCAAAGCTCTTGGCCGTGCGGTTGAGCGTGGCGACGAAGAGAACCCCATCCGGTTTCACCAAGGCCACGGCGCGATCGACGAACAAGCCGACGTCGGCCACGTGCTCGACCACCTCCATGGCCAGCACGACGTCGAAGTGTTCGCCGGCATCCGCGAGCGCTTCCGCGGTGGCTTCGCGATAATCGATCGTGAGGCCGGACTGCGCGGCATGCCGTCGCGCCACCGCGATGTTGCTGGCCGACGGATCGGCGCCGACGACCGCCGCGCCAAGCCGCGCCAGCGGCTCGCTGAGAACGCCGCCGCCGCAGCCGATATCGAGGATCCGCAGGCCGGCGAGGCTGTCGAGCCGCTTCGGATCGTGGCCGAAATGCTCTGCGGCATGGTCGCGGATATAAGCGAGGCGCACCGGGTTGAACTTATGGAGCGCCGCCATCGGCCCATGCGGGTCCCACCACTGGCCGGCGAGCCGCGAAAAGCGCGCAACTTCTTCCTGATCGACGGTGCCGGTTTGCGTTGATCGCTGGGTCATTTTCTCTGTTAACTCTTTTTGCATCCACTCGGTTGTTCGCAAACGGCGAGGGCGCGACACTAGAACGTTGCCGCCCGCCGGCCAATGACCTTTGCGGGCCTCCGCCCACCACCCGCCCGCGACAAGCGCGCCGGTTGCGCTCTCCCGCCGCTTGAACGAGGATCGCGCAAAAAGCCTTCTACAAAAATTCGGGGAGGAAAAGCGATGCGTCGATTTTGGTGCGGTCTTGCTGGATTGGCGCTGGCGCTGTGCGGCGCCGGTTCGGCGCATGCGCAGGACGCGGTGAAGATCGGCATCA
The DNA here is from genome assembly GCA_963804405.1 of uncultured Alphaproteobacteria bacterium. GTDB lineage: Bacteria > Pseudomonadota > Alphaproteobacteria > Rhizobiales > Xanthobacteraceae > BOG-931. Next base: position 46,119 of record CAWDQG010000051.1, read on the forward strand.
TCATGCCGTATTCCGGCCAGTTCGCCGATACCGCGGCGCAAATGGATAATGCCATCAAGCTTTACATGAAGCAGCATGGCGACACTGTCGCCGGCCGAAAGATCGAGATCATTCGCAAGGACACCGGCGGCGTCGCCCCCGACGTCGCCAAGCGGCTGGCGCAGGAGCTCGTCGTCCGCGACCACGCCGACATTCTCGCCGGCTTCGTGCTGACGCCGAACGCGCTCGCCGCCGCGGACGTTTCCGCCGAGGCGAAGAAATTCATGGTGGTCATGAACGCCGCGACCTCGATCATCACCACCAAATCGCCGTACCTCGCCCGCACCTCGACGACCACGCCGCAGCTCAATCAAACACTCGGCGCCTGGGCGGCAAAGAACGGCATCAAGCGCATCTTCACCATGGTTTCCGATTACGGCCCGGGCATCGACGCGGAAAGCGCCTTCCAGCTTGGCTTCAAGGAAGCCGGCGGCGAGATCGTCGGCTCGGTCCGCTTCCCGGTCGCCAATCCGGACTTCTCCGCCTTCGTGCAGCGCGCCAAGGACGCCAATCCGGACGGCATCTATATCTGGATTCCCGGCGGCGCCCAGCCTGCCGCCATCGGCAAGGCGCTGGCCGAGCGCGGCATCGACACCGCCACGGTAAAGGTGCTCGGTCAGGACGCGCTGGCCGGCGAAAGCGCCGTCAAAAGCATGGGCGACATGGCGCTCGGCATCATTACCTGCGGCGAGTACGACTACAATCACGATTCGCCGCTCAATCATGCGTTCGTCAAGGCGTTCAATGACGATTACAAACGCAACCCCGACTTCTTCTCGATCGGCGGCTATGACGGCATGCATCTGATCTACGAAACTTTGAGAAAGACCGGCGGCCAAGCCGACGGCGACGCGCTGATCGCCGCCGCCAAGGGCATGAGCTGGGAAAGCCCGCGCGGCCCGATCCGCATCGATCCGGAAACCCGCGACATCATCCAGACGGTCTACATCCGCCGCGTCGAGAAGGTCGGCAATGGACTGGTCAATGTCGAGTTCGACAAGGTCGAGAACGTCAAGGACCCAGTGAAGGAGCGCATGAAGAATTGATGCGGCAACGTCGGCGCTTTTCTTTGTTCGCGGCGTGGGGCATGCTCTGCCGCATCAAACAGCCTCACGTGCAGCAAACAGCCTCACGTGCAACCAACAAGTACCGGAGGATAACAATGCAGCGTCATTTGCTCGCGGGTATCTTCGCTTTCGCCACCGGCGTCGCGGCGACCGCGAGCCATGCGGAGGACACGGTGAAGATCGGAATAATTCTTTCCTATTCCGGCCAGTTCGCTGACACCGCCGCCCAACTCGACAACGGCATCAAGCTTTACGTCAAGCAGCATGGCGACATGGTGGCCGGCAAGAAGATCGAATTCATCCGCAAGGACACCGGCGGCATTGCGCCGGACGTCGCCAAGCGGCTGGCACAGGAACTCATCGTTCGCGATCACGCCGACATCATCGCCGGCTTCGCGCTGACGCCGAATGCGCTCGCCGCCGCCGACGTCTCCGCCGAAGCAAAGAAATTCATGGTGGTGATGAATGCGGCGACCTCGATCATCACGACCAAGTCGCCCTACATCGCCCGCACCTCGACAACCACGCCGCAGCTTAACCAGACGCTCGGCACGTGGGCCGCCAAGCATGGTGTCAAAACCGTCTACACCATGGTGTCCGATTACGGGCCCGGGATCGACGCCGAGGCCGCGTTTCATACCGGCTTCAAGGAAGCCGGCGGCGAGGTTGTCGGCTCGGTTCGCTTCCCGGTCGCCAACCCGGATTTCTCCGCCTTCGTGCAGCGCGCCAAGGATGCCAATCCGGACGCGATCTATGTCTGGATTCCGGGCGGCGCGCAGCCGGCCGCCGTCGGCAAGGCGCTGGCCGAGCGTGGCATCGATCTCGCCAAGACCAAAGTGCTCGGCCAGGACGCGCTGGCCTTCGAAAGCTCGCGCAAGAGCATGGGTGATGCGGCCATCGGCCTCATCATCGTCAGCGATTACGATTCCAATATCGACACGCCGCTCAATCATGAATTCGTCAAAGCCTTTAACGAGGAATTCCATCGCAATCCGGACATCTACTCGATCGGCGGCTATGACGGCATGCACCTGATCTACCAGGCGCTGAAGAAGACCAACGGCAATGCCGACGGCGATGCGCTGATCGCCGCCGCCAAGGGCATGAGCTGGCAAAGCCCGCGCGGCCCCATCACCATCGATCCGGAAACGCGCGACATCATCCAGACGGTGCACATTTTCCGCACCGAGAAAGTCGGCGACCAGATTCTCAATGTCGAGATCGACAAGGTCGAGAACGTCAAAGATCCGGTAAAGGAGCGGATGAAGCATTAGACGTTGGAGCGTGATCTTTTCCGAAAAACCGGTTTCCACTTTTCAGTATCATGCTGTGATGCGGCAATAGCGCGCACCGCTTCGCCGGACGTTTTGCGGGAAAAGGCCCGCCGGCAAGCACCAAAAACCGATGGCGCCGCGAGCGGTTGAGCTCGCGGCGCTTTTCTTTGCCGGCACGCTGGGGCATCCTGCATCAAATAACAAAAACTGGGAGGATACGATGAGGCGTCTTTTGCTCGGCGCCGCCGCCTTGGCGGCCGGTTTGCTGGCGGCAGCCGCCGCTGATGCGCAGGACACCATCAAGATCGGCGTCATTCTGACCTATTCGGGACAGTTCGCCGACCCGACGGCGCAAATCGACAACGGCATCAAGCTTTATCTCAAGCAGCACGGCGACAAGCTCGGCGGCAAGACCGTCGAACTGATCCGCAAGGACGTCGGCGGCATCAATCCGCCGGTCGCCAAGCGCCTGGCGCAGGAACTGGTCACGCGCGACAACGTCGATATCCTGGTTGGTTTTTCGCTGACGCCGAATGCGCTTGCCGGCGCCGACGTTTCCGTCGAGGCCAAGAAGTTCATGGTGGTGATGAACGCCGCCACGGCGATCGTCACCACCAAGTCGCCTTACATGGTCCGCGTATCCTTCACGGTGCCGCAGCTGAACCAGACGCTCGGCACCTGGGCGCGCCAGCAGGGCCTCAAGAACGTCTACACCATGGTGACCGACTACGGTCCGGGGATCGATGCCGAGGCGGCGTTCCAAAAAGGCTTCAAGGAGGCCGGCGGCGACATCGTCGGGTCGGTCCGCATGGCGGTGCAGAACCCGGACTTCTCCGCTTACGTGCAGCGCGCCAAGGACCTCGATCCGCAAGGCATTTTCATCATGATCCCGGGCGGCGCACAGCCGCCGGCGTTCGGCAAGGCGTTGGCTGAGCGCGGCATCGATCCGCAGAGCACCAAGGTCATGGGGCAATTGGAAATCACCGACGAGCATGCCTTGGCCAGCATCGGCGATGCCGCCGTCGGCATGATCACCGCCGGCCACTACGACTATAATCACCGGTCCACATTGAACGACGCGTTCGTCAAGGCCTACAAAGCGGAGTTCGATCGCAATCCTGATTTCTTCTCGGTCGGCGGTTATGACGGCATGCACCTGATCGACCTGGCGTTGGCGAAATCCGGCGGCAAGACCGATGCGGACTCGCTGGTCGGCGCCGCCAAGGGCGCAAGCTGGGAGAGCCCGCGCGGCCCGATCAGCATCGACCCGGAAACGCGCGACATCGTGCAGAACGTCTATATCCGGCGGGTCGAGAAGGTGGACGGTCGCCTTCTCAACGTCGAGATCGCCGAAATCCCCAACGTCAAAGATCCGTACAAGGCGGCGATGAAGCCGTGACCGAGCGGATTTGTTGGGACCCGATCCCTCGCGTTGACGATATTGCGTGGTGGGCAGGGAATGGCCAGCGAAAGAACTTGGTGAAATAGCTTGGCCGCCCGCGCCCCCCTCCGTTAGTTTGTCCGTTCGAGTTATCGGGACCGTTCGATCATGCTTCCTCCGGTTTTTGGCGTCGTGTTCGACGGCCTCGCCTACGGCATGCTGCTGTTCCTGCTGTCGGTCGGGCAATCGGTGACGCTCGGCATGATGAATTTCATCAACCTGGCGCACTGCAGCTTCGCCATGCTCGGCGGCTACGTTACCGCGTCCCTGATGAGCCGTTATGGCGTGCCGTTTTTCGCCACTCTGCCCTGCGCGTTCGTCGTTGCCGCGGCGACCAGCGTGGTCTTTGAGCGAACCCTGTTCCGCCGCCTCTATCGGGCGAGCGAGCTCGACCAGGTGCTGCTGACCATCGGCATTGTCTTCATTTCGGTCGCGGTGGCGGCGTATGTCTTCGGCACCGACCAGCAGCCGTTGCAGTTGCCCGCGTATCTGCGCAGCTCGCTCACCTTCATGGGCATCCGTTTTGCGGTGTACCGGCTGATCCTGATCGGGCTGGCGCTGTTGATCACGTTTGCACTGGTGCTGGGACTCGAATACACGCGGTTCGGCGCCCGCGTGCGCGCCGCCGTCGACAATCAGCGGATGGCGCGCGGCCTCGGCATCGACGTCGATCGCACCTTTGCCGTCACCTTTGCGCTCGGCAGCGGCCTCGCCGGGCTCGGCGGCGCGCTCGCCATCGACATCATCGGCCTCGACCCGTCGTTCGCCCTCACCTATCTGATTTACGTCCTGATCGTCGTCTCGGTCGGCGGCCTCGGCTCGATCTCAGGCTCTCTCGTCGCCGCGATCGTGCTCGGCATCAGCGACGTTGCCGGCAAATATTACATCCCGCAATTGGGCGCGTTCCTCATTTATCTGGTCATGATCAGCCTCTTGATGTGGCGCCCGCTCGGCCTGCTCGGGAGACGCTGAACGATGGCGCTCGTTGAAAAGATCAGCAGTCCGCAGCTCTATCTGCGCGCACAAACGCGCTGGCGGCCGATCGAGGTCGTGTTCTGGCTGGCGACGCTTCTGCCTTACGTGCTGTTTCCGAACTATCTGTCGCTCGCCAGCCAGATTGCCGTGGCGGCCTTGTTCGCGCTGTCGCTCGACTTGATCCTCGGCTATGCCGGCATCGTCTCGCTTGGCCACGCCGCCTATTTCGGCGTCGGCGCCTACACCGCCGGCCTCGTTTCGAAATATGGCTGGGGCGAGCCGTTGAGCGGTCTGGCGCTGGCGGCGCTTGCCGCCGGCATCGTCGGCTATGCGACGAGCTTCGTCATCTGCCGCTTCCGTCATCTCGCCTTGATCATGCTGACGACCGGCTTCGGGCTGTTGCTGGCGGAGCTTGCCAACACCGCCGGCTGGCTGACCGGCGGCATGGACGGCCTGCAAGGCATCCATAGCTGGAAGCTGCTCGGCTATTTCCGCTTCGATCTCTACGGCTATACGGCCTACAGCTACGCACTCGCGGTGCTTTTTGTATTTTTCCTATTCGCCAGGCGGGTCATTCATTCGCCGTTCGGCCTGTCGCTGCGCGGCATTCGCGAAAACTTTGTCCGCATGCCGGCGATCGGCGCACCATCGCGCGCGCATATCCGCACCATCTATACCATCGCCGCCTGCCTCGCCGGGATCGCCGGCGCCGTCTTGGCGCAGACCACGGAAACGGTGTCGCTCGATTCGCTCGGCTTCGAGCGCTCGGCCGAAGTGGTGGTGATGCTGGTGCTCGGCGGCGCCGGTCGGCTCTATGGCGGGCTGGTCGGAGCGGCCATCTTCATGATCGCCCGCGACCAATTCTCCGGCATCGAGCCGCAATACTGGTATTTCTGGATCGGTATTTTGCTGGTCGCCGTGGTGATCTTCCTGCCGAATGGCATTCTCGGCGGCCTCGCCCAATTGACCGCGCGGTGGAGCCGATCTTGAGCATACCGGCTCTGGCGACCCGCGGCCTCGCTAAAAATTTCGGCTCGCTGGTCGTCGCCCGCGACATCGAGATCGAATTGCCCAAGGGGGTGCGCTACGCCTTGATCGGCCCGAACGGTGCCGGCAAGACGACGCTGATCAATCTGATCACTGGCATGCTGCGGCCAGACGCCGGTCAAATTCTGCTTGACGACACCGACATAACGACGCTGGCGCCCGACCAGCGCGTGCGCCGCGGCTTGGTTCGCACCTATCAGATCAATTCGCTGTTTCCCCATCTCACCGCGCTTGAATTGGTGACGCTCGCGGTGTGCGAGCGCAGTCGCGCCGCGCGTATCTGGTGGCGGCAGCTTCCGGCCTATCAGCATGAGATCGACGAGGCGTACGAGATTCTCTGCGCGCTCGCGCTCGGCCCGATCTGCCATCGCCCGACGCGCGAACTCGCCTACGGCCAGCAGCGCCTGCTCGAGATCGCGCTGGCCTTGGCGACGCGTCCCAAAGTGCTCCTGCTCGACGAGCCGGCCGCCGGCGTGCCGCGCGAGGAAAGCGCCGAATTGTTCGCCGCCATCGCCGGTCTCTCGCGCGACATCACGGTGCTGTTCATCGAGCACGACATGGAGCTGGTGTTCCGCTTTGCCACCCGCGTCATCGTCATGGTCGGCGGCCGTGTGCTGGTCCAAGGCACGCCGCACGAGATCGCCGCCGATCCGCAGGTGCGCGCGGTCTATCTCGGCCGGGCGATGGCCCAAGAGCTGCATCAAGAGCCGCGCCAAGAACGGCGCGCGTGAAGAGCCGCATCATGGCTGAGCCGCTGATCGCCCTCCACGACGTGCGTGCCGGCTATGGCTCTGCCGTGGTGCTGGATGATGTTGCGTTTTCGTTGCCGGAACGCGGCAGCCTTGCCATTCTCGGCAGGAACGGCGTCGGCAAATCGACGCTCATGCTCACCATCATGGGCTACACGCAGATCGGCCGCGGCCGCGTCGTCTGGCGCGGCCAAGACATCACGCGCCGCCCGCCGCATCGCCGCGCGCTTGCCGGCATCGGCTGGGTCGCACAGGAGCGCGAGATTTTCGCCACGCTGACGGTCGAGGAAAATCTCACTGTCGCCGCCCGCGCCGGGCGCTGGGACTTGCCGGCGGTGTACGATCTTTTCCCGCGGCTCGCTGAGCGGCGGCGCAATTTCGGCAACCAATTGTCCGGCGGCGAGCAGCAGATGCTGGCGATCGCGCGGGCGCTGATGACCAACCCGGCTCTGTTGTTGCTCGACGAGCCGCTCGAAGGCCTGGCGCCGATCGTGGTCGAGGAGCTCGCCGCCGCCATCCGGCGCATGGCCAGCCAAGATACCGCCGCCTTCATCCTGGTGGAGCAGCACGCCGACGTCGCTCTGGCGCTGACACAAAATGCGCTGGTGCTCGAGCGCGGCCGTGTCGTCTATAGCGGCGCTTCGGCGGACTTGCTCGCCGACCACGCCGCCCTCGACCGGCTCATCGGGCTCCGGCTGGCGGAGGCGTAATCACTTAGCCGACGAAGGAATTCGCGCCGGCATTTTGATCGCACTCGCCGCAGCTACCGCCGCAAGCTCCTCCCACAGCTTCGCCGGGATCGGAATGCCCGATTTGCGGCGGGCGGCTTCGGTACGCTCGGCGCGCTCGCCGGGGAGCCGGATTTCGTCAAAACCCTCCTGACGCGGCAGCGATTTGATGATCGCCGAAAGCGCGTCGGCGTCCTGCGCAAAATCGGCGAGCGGCCGGAAGGTGGCGACATCGACCGCCAGGATCGCGATATTCTGCAGGAGCGATCTGCGCTTTTCCGGGCCGAGCGCGCTGACCTGGATCGGCGCCGCCGCCAGAACGCTGGCCAACATTTCGAACATGAAGCCGAGGCCCGAGCCCTTGGCGCCGCCAAGCGGCAACAGGATGTCCGCCTTCGCCGGGTCCGTGGTCGGCTCGCCCCGCGCCGTGAGCACCGTGCCCGGCGGCAAAGCCGCGCCGGTGGCGCGCGCCTGCAAAATGGTGCCGTTGGAGATGGTGCTGGTCGCCATGTCGAGAACGATCGGGCGGTCGCCGCTTGGCACCGCGATCGCGATCGGGCTCGTGCCTAAGCTTGCGACCCGGGCGCCGTGATAGGCCACAAACGCCGGACCCGCGCCCGTGATCAATGCGACGCAGCCGCGCTGTGCAATCCATTGTGCGTAGCGGCCGATCGCGCCGGTGTGCGTCGTGTCGCGCAGGAGACCGAAACAAACGCCGGCTTTGCCCGCTCGCTCGGCGGCGATGGCGATGGCCTGCATCATCGCCACCGGGCCGAAGCCGCGGCCGCCATCGACGACGAAGGTAGCGGCGCGATCCTGCAGCAAGCGCGGCCTCGTCTTCACGTCGATGTCGCCGCGCTCGATCATCCGCAGATAGAACGGCAGCCGCGAGACGCCGTGGCCGTCAACGCCGCGCAGATTGGCCCAGACCAATCCGTCGGCGACGATGGCCGCGTCTTCTCCGCGCGCGCCCTTGGCCACGAGCGCGTCACGGATGAAGCGGGCAAGCTCCGCATGATCGACCAGGACTTTGCTTGGCGTCATGCGCGCGCCGGAAAATAAACGTCGAGCCAGTTGCGCAGCACGTTCCAGACGCGCGCGGAATTCTCGTTGAACAGGAAGTGGTCGAGGCCGCTGAACAGATGCAGCTCGGCCGGCTGGCCGGCGCGCCTGAACAGCTCGATCGACTGCTCGGTCGGCGTCACCGAGTTGTTGGCGGAATGGATGAGCAGGAGCGGCCGCGGCGCGATCTTGCCGACCACCTCCTCGGCGCGGAAATCGAACATGCTCTGCGCCGTCTCGGCCGGAAACATCTCGACCGCGTTGGCCGCAAGCATCTCCACATTTTGCTGGTCGAGGCGTTCGCGCACATGTTTCGGGATCGGCACAATGTCGTCGCGCGGCACCATCAGCGATTTCCCGGTGCGGGCGCGATAGGCGCGGCCTTCCGCCAGCATGGCGGTGAATTTCGTCCAGGCGTCCGGCGTTCGATGCTGGCCGCGAAACTTGCGCTCGCCGTGTCCCCAGCCGCCGTTGGAAATGACCGCGGCAATGCGCGGGTTGGTGGCGCCGGCATAGACGGCGACCGCGCCGCCAAAGCTCGAGCCGATGACGCCGATGCGATCGGGATCGACGGCCGGATGCCCCGCAAGAAAGCTGAGCGCGTTGCCGAGGTCCTCGACCTGTTCGAGGCAGATCACCCGGCCGAACTCGCCCTCGCTTTTGCCGCAACCGCGCATGTCGAAGCGGAGCGTCACATAGCCGAAGTCGCTCAGCACCCGCGTCGGCTGCAGCACGCCGGCCGAGTCGCTGTTGCCGCCGAAGCCGTGCAGCACCAGGAACGCCGCGCGTCGTTGCCCGGACTGCAAATCGGCGGGCGTGCCGATCGCGCCATGCAGACGCAGGCCGGCAGACGGAATGCTGACAAACTCTTCATTCATAGCGGCCGAACGTAGCCCGGATTGAGCCACGGCGAAATCCGGGGGAGCGTTCACGTCGCGACGAATAGGATCGCGGTGTCGCAGCGCTCGAGCACCGCGGCGGCCATATTGCCGAAGAACAGCGTCTCGCCCGGGCGCCGGCTGACGCCGAGCACGATCAGATCGTAACCGCCGCGGCTGGCTTCCTTGAGGATCGCGTCCTCGGCGGCGACATCGACGCGCAGCGCCGTGCGCAGACGCGCGTCGTAGCGATCGGCCAGTTCGGCGATGTCCTTGAGAACCGCTTCCTCGTTGCGCCGCAGCGCCGCGCCGCGGCGGGTACGGCCGCGCCGTTCGCCGTCAGACCGGCCGCTGGCGACATAGAGCGCGCTGACCCGCGATCCGCCGGACCGCGCCAGCGCAAAGCCGGTCTCGGCGGCGCGGCGCGACATGTCGGTGCCGTTGACCGGGATCAGGATTCGGCCGATCGGTTCGTTGCCTTTGGCGAGCCCGCCGCCGGCAATGGCGACGGCAAGCGGCCCTTCGAAACCATCGACGATGCGCGTGATCTCGGGGCTGAAGCCGCCGCGCGGGCCCCGCGTCTTGTCGATACCGATAATCAGGAGGTCGTAGCCCTTCTGCGCCTCGTCGGCGACCGCTTGGGCGCTTGCCACCCGCCGCGTGCGCGCAATCACGTCAACCGTGCCGCGGGTCTGCTCGTCCCGATTGGTCGCTAGCGTCACGGTGCTTTCGGCCGCGGCGCGCACTTTGTCTTGCAGCTCTTCCCGGTCTTCACCGCTGCGCCGGTGCGGCCATTTGCCCGGGCCAAGCTCGATGATGGTGGTCGGCTTGTCGCCGGACCCGGCGATGGCGCCGGCGAGCCGCGACGCGAACGCGCCATTGGCGCCGCCGTCGACCGCGAGCAGCAGGCGCTCGAGGTTGGGCACGAAGCCGCGGGCATCGAGCTCCTCGCGCTCGAGCCGCTGGCGCTCCCCCTTGCGGAATGGCAGCCGGCGCAGCGCCCAGCGCAGCATCGGCGGCATCGCCAAGGTGGTGATCACCGCCATGCCAACGATCAGCGTGTAGAGGTTGCGGCTGAACACGCCGGCGGACAGGCCGATCGAGGCGACGATGACTTCAGTCGAGCCGCGCGCGTTCATGGCGCACGCCAGCGCCAGCGATTCGGCGCGGCTGAGCCCGCCGAGCTTGCCGCCGACGAACGCGCCGGCGAATTTGCCGACGCTGGCAATGACAATGAGGCCGGCGGCCAGCAGCAAGAGACTGGGATCCCGCAAGATGGTCAGGTCGGCGCTCAGCCCGGCGAGCCCGAAGAACACCGGCATGAACAACGCCGCGATCAGGCCGCGCAATTGCTCGTCGATGTGGCGGGTCAGGATCGGCGATTCCCCGATCAGAACTCCGGCGACGAAGGCGCCCAGCACGGTCTGCACGCCGATCAGGTAGGTGATCAGCGCCATCACGATCATGATCAAGAGGATCATGGTGATGACCGCGTATTCGCTGGTGAAGTTGTCGTTGGTCCAGCGGATCAGCCCGGAGACGAGGCGCCGGCCGACGGTGAGGCTCAGCCCCAGGAACAGCAGCGTGCCGAGAATTGCAAAGCTGACCGATCGCAGATCGACCGCGCCGGACGACGCCAGCCCGAATGAAATGGCGATGATGATCCAACCGCTCGAATCCTCCAGAATAGCGGACGCGACAATGATCTGGCCGACGTCGCGGCGCATGAAATTCATTTCGCGCACCACCATGGCGACGATCTTGATCGACGAGATCGATAGCGCGGTGGCGAGGAACAGCGCAGTGACGAAGCGCGATTGCGGATTGGGCAGGATCGAATCCGGCAGCACCTCGCCGAGCGCGAAGCCACAGATGAACGGCAAGGTCACGCCGGCGGCGGCGACGGCAACGGCCGCCCGCCCGACGCGCCGCACCAGCCGCAGATCGGTTTCCATTCCGGTCAGCAGCAAGAGCATCAGGATGCCGAGCTGAGAGACGGCATTGATCATGCTTTGCTGTTCGACGGTCTGCGGAAACAGCGTGTGCGAAGCGTTGGGCCACAGCAGACCGAGCACCGACGGCCCGAGCAGAACGCCGCCGAGCAATTGTCCCATGACAGCCGGCTGGCCGAGCTTCTGCATGATTTCGCCAAGCCCGCGGCCGACCAGCAGCAGGATGGCGAGCGCACCGATAAAGATTGCCTCCGAGGCGCCGGACCTGTTGGCGTCGGCAGCGAAAGCCACCGAGACGGCGCCGAGCAAAACGACTGCAGCCGGCATGGCTCGCCGCGCGAGCGCCAGCGGCGCGGCCGCCCACCGTGCCAGCTTGCGGTGAGAAGGAGGATGCAGCGCTTCACTCCCGCATTGATTATTTTTTGCCAAATCGTGCGGCCCCGGCGCGTCCAATCAACGCCGCGCCGGCCGGCGCGTTCCCGGCGCTAGAGCACGATCCTAGGCGCCTTCCGGCTGGGTCGCAGTGTCCATCGCGCGGGTCGGCCAGCGTTCGTGCGTGAGCGGCACGATCATGCGAATGGAAAAGCCGTCCCGCGTGTAAGTGGAATGCACCTCGCCGTTCATTTGCCGCTCGATGACGAGACCGATCAGGCGGGAGCCGAATCCGGTGCGTCGCGGCCGGCGCGTCGGCGGACCATCGCGCTCGATCCAGTCGAAGGTCAAAGTCATGCCGCGGTGCGACGGCGCGACCGACCAGCTCAGCTCGAGCTTCCCTTGAGGGACCGACAGGCTGCCATGCTTGACGGCGTTGGAGGCGAGTTCGTGCAACGCCGCGCTCAAGCTGAATGTCGGATCCGGCTCGAGATCGACATGCGGGCCGTGAAACGACGAGCGGTCGAGGAACGGCCCCAACACTACGCGCAGGAGATCATTGAGTGACGTCGATTTCCAGCCGGCTTCGGTGATCAGGCGATGCGCGTTCGCCAACGCCATGACGCGCGCCTGATAATTGCTCATCAGCTCGGCCATGGTGCGCGAATTCCTGGCGGTTTGCGAAAACAGCGCCAGGAGCTGAGAAAAAAGGTTGCCGGAGCGGTGGCGCAGCTCGCGGATCATCAGCTCGTGGCGCTGCTCCAACTGGCGGCGCTGAATGGCGCCGGCCACCAGATTGGCGACGGCGGCGAGAAATGAGCAGTCCTGCGCGCTGAACCGGTGGCGGCGGCTGGTGCAGACGCCAAGCGCGCCATAGGCCCGGCCGTCCTGGCCGGCGATGATGGTGCTCATGCCGCTGACGCAATGGTGCGCGCGCAGATATTTCGGGACCGCAAAGCGGGTTTCGGCGGCAAAGTCGTCGGTCACGACTGGAACGGCGGCACCCAGTACGTGGCGCGCATAATCGTCGCGCTCTTTCGACATCACGACGGAGCCAATGGAGCCCGCCTTCCAGCCGAACCCGGCGCGCAGCAAGAGGTCGGCATCGCCGGGCATCAGCTCGAGCACTTTGACGAAGTCGACCGGCAAGGTGAGCGCCACGGTCGAGACCACGTCGTTGAGGAGCCGCTCGATATCGGTTTCGGCAAGCGCCCGCTCGCCGAGTTGGGCAAGCGCTTCCTGTTGTTTGGCGCGGCTGCGCAGCTCCTCCTGAAGCTTGATCCGCTCGGTGACGTCGTGGCAGATGCCGAGCATGCCGACCGGCGCGCCGTTCTTGAAGATGACCCTGCCGGACGCCTCGATCCAGCATTCCTCGCGCTTGTCGCGCGGCACCACCCGGTAGCGCACCCAGTAAGGATTTCCGGTGCGCAGCGCCTCGCAGACGGCCGCCTTGACGCTCGGCCGATCCGCCTCGTGGATATCGCGTTCAAAGAACGCATACGTGCCGTCGAACGCTCCAGGCGGCAGGCCGTAAATCGCCTCCATGTTGCTCGACCACGTCACCGCATTGGTGGCGACGTCCCAGGACCAGATGCCGACTTGTCCGGCTTCGAGTGCGGCGCGGACGGTGGCAAAATCCGGGAAAAACGCGCCGGCAATGTCGTCCGGCGCCCGATCCGGTTCCGCCGTCTTCGTGCTGTCGATCTCGGACCTGTTCATGCTCTTACAGTTCGACCTCATCCCTCCTGGGGTCAAGGGCCGCAGCTCTGGACTAACACTTTAGGAGAAAGCGCGCCGGCGCGGTTCGGTTTTGCGCTGGCGTTGCTGATCCCGCGTCGCACCATTGCCGATCGGCCGCCGGCGCGGCCCATCGCTCGCGTCGGCCCGTCGCTGGCGTCAATGAAGGCCGAACGACGCGGGATTGCTGCTCCACTCGCCGCGCACGGGATTAAGCACAACCGGCGGATCGATGATTTGATCGCCGACGGCGACGTTACGCTGACCATTGGCGAGGACGACGACCTTGGTGCCGACGGCGACCCGGTCGTAGAGGTCGATCGCGTCGGCGTTGCGCATGCGGATGCATCCGCTGGAGACTTGTGTGCCGATCGAGGCCGGATTGTTGGTGCCGTGGATGCGATAGTCGGTGTTGCCGAGATAAAGTGCGCGTGCGCCAAGCGGATTTCCCGGTCCGCCGCCGACCCAGCGCGGCAGATAGGGCTGGCGGGCGATCATTTCCGCCGGCGGAATCCAGTCCGGCCATGAGGCCTTGCGGGAAATCTTTTCGACGCCCGACCAGGTAAAGCCTTTGCGTCCGACGCCGATACCGTAACGCAGCGCTTTGCCGCGGCCGAGCGTCAAATAAAGAAACGTATGAGCGGTATCGATGATGATGGTGCCGGACGGCTGGTTGCTCGGATAGAATACGAGTTGGCGCCGCAGCGGCGCGGCAAGATCGTCGCCGCCCGGCTGCTCGCTCTGTTGTTCCGGTTGCGGCGCGGCTTGACCGAATGGCGCGCCGCCGCGATCGGTCCAATTGTCCAAAAGCAATTGCGCGGCGGCGGTTCCGGCAAAGGTCGCCACAAGGGTCGCAGCCAGGGCTGCAGCCAATGCCGCACCGAGAACCGCGGTCCAGGCGCGCCGTGGCAGCGTGACCGCTGACATGACAAACTCCGTGATCATTCCGCGCTGTCATGACCGACGGAAGTAAAACTTCAGGCCCGGCCGACGCGGCGCTTTTTGATCAAACTGTGCGAAACTTATTTAGACTGTGCAGCGCCGAAAGACGTTGGCCAGACGCGGCGAGGCGATCGGGCTGAAGGCGCCGTCGCAACCGACCAGGACTTTTTCGCGCGATTGCTGCCGCGGCGATGCCGGCGCTCCGATCGTTAACGGCAGACGATCGCCCTTGAAAGTGCGATCCACCGTCGGCGGATTCACAGTAAACAAGCCGGCGCCGGAAAATGATGGAAATGAAATAAAACTTGCGGCGAACAGCGCAACGGCCGCGGCGTGGACCAACCAGATCGGGCGCATCGAAGTTCACTCCGGCGATTCACGACCATCCCCGATGTCCCCGACGCGCGCCCCGTTAGGCTACGCCCGATAAGAACGTGCTGCCGATTGGGCGGTTCCAGTGCATACCCACTTTCTTCCCGTCTGTGATGATGATGCTCACAGTTGCGTGATGGCGCGCCAACAACGAATTGGGGTGGAACGAATGTGGCGACGACGGCTTATCGTGGCGACCGGCCATCCTTTCCCCCCTCCCCCCGTGCTTGGTCGGTTATTGCGGGCGCAGCCGATGGACCGATCGGCTGCGCCCCACATTTTTATTAGATTTTTAGGCTTCGGGGTACACGCCGGGGTACACTTTCGCCGAATAGCTCCGAATGCTGCCGAGTGGTATTGACTGCTATGTGGGCCAGGCATAGAAACCGCCACGCCCTAGCGTGCTGGGCACATGCCCGATCTCCGGGCTTGCACGCATAAGCATGCACATCCGCCCGTGGGAGCTTCCACAAGCGCCGGCCTTATCGCTCGGCACTGGGAAGCCCATGTCTCAAGAAATCGAACCGATCGCCGTCTCCATTGCCGGCGCCGCCAAACGGCTCGGCGTCGGCAAGTCAACCATCCGATGCATGATCCAAGACGGCCGTTTGCCGCATACACGCCTCATCGGCCGCGTCGGCGAGCGCGGCACGATCCGGATCAAGCTATCCGACGTCGATGCGCTCTTAACCTCGCCAAGTGAACAGGCCGGGGCATGAGCACAGCCAAGCGAAGTCCAAAAAGGCAAAGAATGCCGCCGCGAAGAAAAAGCGCCAAGCCAGCGCCAAACCTTGAGGCCAACGGTCTCCGGCAGCGGATCGCATCGTCCGGCTATTGGCACTGATTGTTGTGCGAGACTTAGAAACGGAGGACGCCGCATTAAAGCTCGATGGCGCAGGTTTCAACGCCCGCGAAATTGGGGATTTGCTGGGTGTAGGAACCAACTACCTGCACGTGGTCAAGACTCGTCGAAAGGGAAAACGAGTCAAACGCCCTAAGAATAGTAATGGCTAAAATTAATCAGGATTTGATCGATCGAATAGCGAATAAGCTCAGTATCACGCCTAGGGCTGTATATCTTCGGGTTCAAAAAGTTGCCGCCAGCACAATGTTGGAACGTCATTTGGCTGCCTGGTTTTGGCAACCCAGCTTGGCATTAACATCAGTCGCTATTCAACACCCCACGAGCGAAGAGAAATAAGAGGCGCACGTAGCGATTTAAATCAAGGCGCACCCACATCGCAGCCCACGTCCGTCTCGGCGCCCACGCCGCGAGCAAACGCCAAGAAAGTGAAAGCTACTAAGAAAACAAAAGGCAATTCAGTTTTTGTAGTGCATGGGCGCGATGAAGAACTTAGAAAGTCAATATTCGCATTTCTGCGGGCACTCGGTCTGAACCCCATGGAGTGGGCGCACGCCGTCGAGACCGCAAAGGGCGCAAATCCTTACATCGGCAACATTCTTGAATCCGCAATGGAAAAAGTTCAAGCGGTGGTGGTGTTATTCTCACCGGATGAGCTTGCGCAGCTAAAAGATCAATTCTGTGGCCGCAGCGAGAAAACAACAGAGGGCAAATTGCAGGGGCAGCCTCGGCCAAATGTTTTGTTTGAGGCCGGACTTGCATTGGGAGCCCACCCCAGCAAGACGCTGATCATTCAGGTCGGAAAGGTGCGGACGTTCAGTGACATTGCGGGTAAGCACCTAATTCGGCTGACGAACGAATGGTCGAGGCGAAATGAACTCGCGAATTGGCTTGAAAAGTTGCACTTGGAAGTAGACCGCAAAGGCACCGACTGGACGACAGCTGGCGACTTCAATCGATAACGAACAGTTCTTTTCGCATCGGGAACGGCATGGAGACTAAACCAATGTCGGAATTCTTTGTCGAACATCGTTTGCAAAGCGATGGAGGTAAACTCCTCGCAACATATCCTG
This sequence comes from uncultured Alphaproteobacteria bacterium, assembly GCA_963804405.1. Classification (GTDB taxonomy): domain Bacteria; phylum Pseudomonadota; class Alphaproteobacteria; order Rhizobiales; family Xanthobacteraceae; genus BOG-931. The sequence continues at coordinate 62,689 of CAWDQG010000051.1, forward strand.
AGCGGCGAGTTGTGGTCGCCGAAGTTTGGAGATTTGCAACTCGTCGCACAGATGGCTCTGCGAACCTACTGGGCGCCGCAGCGGGGGCAAACTTGTCAAAAGTTGCAAGCTAAGCTTGCCTGTTCGAAGTATGACCGGGAACGAAATAACGCGCTGGTCATGTGACGACGAACGCGAAGCGACTGGCTGTTGCTAGTAGCGCGGAGCATTGAGGTGCTCCCGGGATTTTTGTTTGCTACCGCGCATCCACGGTACTCGCCTAGGGTGCTCCTCGACCTCGCCCCGCTTAGGTGGCGTGTAGGGGAATTGGCTTTTGTGTTTCACTAGCACCTTCCAGACGTGATCGGTACCGGTATATCCTCCATATCAAACATTTGGCCGGGCTGGAGCGCACGTACGACGATGCCACGCGAAATGAGAGTCATCGCGTATCCGCCATTGCCTTCCGTCGTGAACATCTTTTGATTTTAGCGAGCAGATAGGTGATGATCGCTCGCTCTTGAGGCGCCATGTGCGGGATGTAATCCGCACTGCCTTTCTGGCGCGGTGAAGTCGAACCAGCGGGAAATCCATTTGTGGACGGGGAATGCTTTGAACGTTGCGCTGGCGAAGCTCGCGACCGCCAGAAATCCGCAAATCAGGAACGCCGACGCGGCAAGCTGAATTATCCATGGATCAAGCGGCGGCAACAAACCCCGATTAGCAGCGAGTAGAAAAAGCCCCGCATGCCGCCGCGATAGCAGCCGCTAGCCAGCCGCTCGCTTTCAGGATTTCCAGCCATCAAGGGTCTGGTGTCATGGCTGCTTTGTCGAACCGCAGCGACCTTTTTGGTTTTCGATTTTCTCTTTGATTTTTGTCGGGGGCCCGTTCCGTCTCTGTAGCTAGCACATCCGCCTCGCGACCTTCCCGGCTTTTTGATCGTCTGCCTATCGCATACCGAGGCGCATAAGGGTTGTGTCAACCATGGTCTACAGCCGGTTGACCCGTAGCTCGTGTACCCCTCTTAACCAATCCCCGTGTACCCTCAACACACAAATCGCTGCCAGCACAAGGATGACGCGCCCCGCAGCCGAGGCTGATGACGGGCGGCATCGGGATCACCGTGCCGGTTCTCTCGGTGCCGTGAGTGTCTCTGACATTCACTGTGCTAGTCGAGGTCGGCCGCCGTGGCAACGACTGGCCGCAATCATGGCGACAGCGGACAGATTGACTAAACGATCATACTCGTCGTCGAGACACTCCGCCAATTCTGTCCGATGGTTTCGTTCATGCTCATCGCCGCGCCATTTGTGGCCATTGCCTCTTCGTCGCTTAGATCGAGTGCTCCACGGAGGCGTTGGATCGGGTTATCGACTGCAATGTGTCACTATCTTGGATGGCCCAACAAAGTGCAACTGGCCGGAGGGTGGCGGCGTTGTTACGTCGGCGACCTGTGGAATGAATTCCCGGGCTATTTTGCGCGACAGTCAAGAAATATGGAGGTGCCGTAATGTAAGCGTGGCGTGCGGAATATTTTGATAATGCCAAAGACAAGGTGCCGTCGCGTATCGAAATAATCGAGGCTGATAACGAAGCCGATGCGCTCGTTGAGGCGCGTAGTAGGATGTCATCTAACTGTTCGCGGGCAGAGGTGACGCGGTTTGATACCCAGCACCGACCGTGATGCTGCCGAAACGAACAGGCTTGTCTTGTGTTACTGCCGGCGCGACGTTCAATCTGTCGCCGTGACTCCTGCAGCCTCGGACAGGCCGAACGGTGTCAATCCGTCCTTATAACTTATCCACAGTTTGTCACGTGGCTGCCATAATCGGCAGGAACAAGAACGTTGCATCGTGGGGATGCGGGACTTGGACTGTGGAACGCGACCACCTTGTGCGTTCCGCGGCGCCATTTTGGGGAAGACTTTTTCACCCGGCTTGGAGGAAGCCCCCGATGTTCAAACTGCCCGCATATGATCCGGTCGGAATTGCAATCCTCGGATTTGGTGTCTTGGCCGTGGTGGCTCTGACTTTTGCCTTTTAGCTACTAGGCAACCCCTTCCCGATCAATCTGCAAAGTCTGCGTAGAGAGAGTGCCGCTATGCTTCTCCCAATGGACTTCCGGCGTCAGGCCCGCGTGTGCGCGCGCTTAGCCGAAGAATGCGATGATCGGCGCCTAGCCGAGCGCCTCAAAACAATGGCTTCGGATTTGCTGGCTAAGGCTGGCGATATCGAAGAGTTGCCCGGCGAACGGATCCGATACCAAGACCGAAATTGTTTTGTGCTTTCGTAGTCGGCGGTACGCGGTTTCACCTGGGACACCGCAAAATATCCTGAGTGCGACCCGATACACGCGCTCGCCCCGGACCGCTTCAACGGGTTTGGGCGGGGCTAGTTGCCAGGAACGGATAGTGGGCTCCTTGAATAAGGATGCCGAAACGGGCTCTAGGCCGCATCTCAAACTGCGCCTATTGTGTTTGCATGGGGCGGGTATTCATTCCCATTTTTTCGGTGCTTGCGGCGGCCACCGTTGCAATGCTATCTGAGATCGTCGCGGACAATTGCTTTGGCATCGCTATCGATGCGATCCGCACCGACGCCCTCCGAGCCGCCGCTTGCGCTGTCATTGTTCTAACGTTCGGAATCATAGTGAAGCGGAACAGGTAATGCCGAACCCTCGCAAACGCCCCACGGGACTATTCCCAATCGGCCAAGCTGGTCGTGGACATCGCCACGGGCGAGGTCGAGGATCGGCCTCCTACGCCTGAGAAGCGGGGCGAACACCTCGCGTATCTCTTTTGCGCGCGTGGCAATGGCTACTTTCTGCTTTTGAGAAAGTCTCGGTGTTGCTCAAAGCGCCGCAGGTTCGCCTCGAACAGGCGAAGTGCTCTTTCGGCATCCCACGTATCGACGCCCGCAGCCCTCAAACGGATTATGCGGCCTTTCTGTTGTTGTACGATGCGCCGCCCTTCGGCGACGAGCTCCTCGGCGCGGCGAAGATCGTCTTCGGAACCCATTTGTCGAATAACACGCAAACGGCAAAACAGGCGCGGGACCAAGAATCCGCCGCTTGCCGCCGCCGTGGACGGTTGAAGAAGATGGCTGGAACAGCCACGTGATCTGGGCCGTTTCGCTGTCACACCCGGCGGGGAAAACGCAGATATGGCCGAGGAACCTCCTCTCCCCCTGACTTGCCCTAAGTGTGGCACGCCACTTATCGCCGCCGCGGAATTGCAATCTACTGATGTGCTCAAATGCCCCAAGCATGGCGATATAGGCACGCTCAGCGAATTTCTGGATCAGGCCCTTCAGCGGCAAATGGGAAATGCTCTAACGGAAGCGTTGAAAAAAGGCGATGATGACGCCTCCTGAGGGTCAGATGGCTTCCACTCTTACAGCGCTGGCCGCTCGGCTGACTGGATCAAGGTCAAGAATCCAGCGGCGCCACCGGCGCGGCGGCTCGAAGAAGATTGGACCTAGTGAACGACTGGTCCGATGAAGAGACCGATAATCCGCGTTGGCCGGCAGCCTACTCTGGCTAATCAATGATGCGAGATCGAAACTCGACGAAACGGCGTGGCCGAGAGTTCTTACGTAAATCGAGACGACGGCCGGCGCGTTGGCCGATCGCCTCACAAAGCTCGAGACTGCGCTCACCAGTTTGCAAGACAGCGAGAAAACTTTTGCCACAGCGCTCGATCATCCAGGAGCGGGTGCGCGCTGGCCTTAGACGCGCCAAAGCCGAGGGCAAGCAGCTCGGTCGTCCGCGAATAGCACCAGAACTGGAAGCAAAAATCCCGGCCGCTCTCAAGGCTCCTGGACGTACTGAGGGCGTGCGCAAGATAGCGAAGCGCTTTGGTGTCGATCCGGGGACGGTGCAGCGTATCAGCCGCCCTTTCGACGGCGCCCGTTTGGCCGCGTAAAGCGACAGAAACGGGAAACGTCGCAATAGCCCTGACGCTTCGCACTCACTTGGCCGGGATTGCAACGGGGCCCACTTCGATGTCCGCAACGACTACGTGGGTTTTCGGGTAGCCCGGACGCTTGCCGACGGAGCCCGTACGGATCGCGGTCTTGTGGCCGATAGCACGTTTGAGCCACGGAATTGAGCTCACTTTCCTAACTTCCTCCGCAAAGGACAACTCGGTCCCGGGTAGTAAGCAAACCGCCACGTTCGCAGCATTGCTGGTTTCCCGCGGGCAAGCGCTGCAGCAGGTCACGATTGGCCGGCACCCAGCGCAGCCGAAGCCACCATAAGGTCGGCGGCGCTATGGGCGTCTCGCCGGCGAGCTATGCAGCTTGTCGTGGTCCTCTTCGGGCAGCACGAATTGGAATCTGACATTCATGGGAGCGGAAGCTACGCTGAGCATTCTGGCGCGGCAACGCACACCGGGCGCGCGCAAAGTCGCCGTCTTGTGACGGGGGTCACTTCGCGAACATAGCCCGCGCGGCATGAGGCCGGCGCGCTCTACTGCCGAAATGTCTACGAACACGTCCTTGCGGCCGCCCTGAGGCTGGATGACGTTGTCCGCGCATCTGTACACCACAGCGCTGAGAAATGAAGCAGGAGGGTTCTGTTCATGATTGAGGGGATCAGCGCAGTTACGCTGGGCACCCACGACATGCCGCGGGCTGTCCAATTCTACTGCGCGCTTGGGTTTGAGGTCCTGCGTGGCAACGAGCAATCGTCATTCACCAGTTTTCGAGCGGGGATGAGCTATCTCAACCTCGTCGCCCAGCCTACTGAGCGGCGCTGGTCCTGGTGGGGGCGGGTGATCTTTTACGTCGCCGATGTTGATGCTCTTTACGAACGTGCGCTCGCGGCGGGGTGCCAGCCAACTACCGCGCCCCGCGACGCCGAATGGGGAGAGCGTGTCTTCCACTTGATTGACCCCGACGGCCACGAACTTAGTTTCGCACGCCCTTTGCTGTCTTCGGTGTGACTCCCACGAGATCGGATGTTGTTTGTCTCAACTCGGCCCGATGCGCATGAGGATTCCCGCCTGAGCGGAACCGTCATCCGCCGGCACGAGGTGGAGAGTAAGTGGCTTTGTCGTGCGAAGGCGGCGTCCAAACAGCTCTACCCAAAAGCGATTGCCGCCGGGCGCTACTTATTAGTTAGTAGCCCACAATCGCCTAATGGATCAGTAGACAAATTTCTCGCGCACCACCTTTCCGTTCGACCACTCCTGAATGGCTACCTCGCTCATGTTGAGCGTACCCCACTCGGCATGATCGGCATCGATGCGGTAAACAATGAACGCCTTGTTGCCGGAAATCACGTAGCCGTCGCAAACGTAGGTCCGCACTGCTTTGATCTTAGAAAGAAAGTCCTCCTCGAAAGTGCGACAAGCTGCCTTACCAACTCGGGGCGGTTGTTCATTTTCCTGCATGGTCACGTCGGCGGCGTAATAGCGGTCGAAAGCTTCCAGCGGTTTTCCACCGACGACCTTAGCAATCAAGTCCTCAACTGCCGCCTTGGGGGCTTCTGCACTCATCCGAACCTCCTGTGTGATCGACTGCGTAGCATCATGGTGATGCTTATCCCAACGGACAAGTAAGGCACCTTTTTGTGCCCGCCCATGCTGGTTCACCAGACTCGCCGGACCAAAGAGCCTACAGTGGCTAGCGAGTTTTTGCCGACCGCGTTGGGGATTGGTTCACCGCTCAGTCAAGCGCCACGATGAAGGGATGCGACTAACAGATCAATTGGCACCACCAGATCATTGATGGCCGACCGAGAAGGAGGTTTCCATGGCGAATGTTTCGTACTGGCAGGCTTCATGGGTGTCGATGGAGGGCAGTGAAATGAGCCCCGGAGAAGTGCACTATTGGTGGGCAGTCCCCGTGGAGTACCTGGAGGTGTGGTCGGTGACTGCGGTGCCTGTTGCGGGAGGTGACGACCCCCCTCAAATCCTCAGCGTAGGGGATGTTCAGGTAACCGCAGACGCGAGTGGTGGCCACACGTTTCTTTTCAGTGTCAAGAACGTGGGCAATTCCTATATCGACGGCTATGGCGTCAACTTTGGCATAATTAGCCAATAAAGGTGACACAATGAAACTGTTCGTCCATCATGATGCAACAGGAGCGATCCGCTCCATGGTCACCATCAACGCACCGGAGCAATACCACTTGATGCTGACACCGAAGCCCGGCCTATTGGTCGCCGAGGTCGAGGGAACAAAAATTAAGTCTGGGGTGGTGAGCGTAGAGGAACTGCGCAAAGTCGGTCAGGCTCACAGGGTCGCCAGTCCCAATCGTGTCAAGCTGACAAAGAAAAGTTAGTCGCTCCTTTCACGACCCGCCTGCCAAACGACATCCTCAACGCTGGCATGAGGATTTCAGATCACTCGCGCTCCTTGCTTTGAACGATGCATGGCCTTGTAAGTGACCACGCCCACCGTACCAATCCGAACCGCCGAAGCCGGATTATCTCGGCTTCACCAATCTCGCCAAGCTACCCGACCTGCTGCGCAGAAACGACTGAACCCTCTGTGCGTTTTCGCCGGCCGGGGGCGAATAATTATCGCGCCGGCTTCGGCTTCCACTCACGCGCCAGTTTCTTCGCTTCCGCGACCTGCGCCGGGGTCATGACTTTTCCAGTTCAGCCCGACGGTATTTTGCCAATTGAAAGCCTTGGGCGGCAGATAGGTTGCACCACGTGTATGCTTGGACGTAGTCCTGCGGTACGCCTGAGCCAACTTCATACATTGATGCGAGAAGCCACTGCGCACTTGCGGAGCCTTGGTCAGCAGCACGGCGATACCATTTCACTGCTTCGGCATAGTCCCGCTGCACGCTCTGACCGCTTTCATACATCAAACCAACCCGCTGCTGCGCGACGGCATTTCCCTGATCAGCCAACGAACGAAAAAGCCGAAGTGCGGTTGGATAGTCGCTCCTATCATACGCTTCCTTTGCGTCTTCGAACGGTCCGGCAACGGCGGCTCCCGCTACAGCCGCCAACATGAGCGATGCCGTCACCGCCGCACGAAATAGCTGCGTGCAATGGCGCATCGTCGGCCTCAAAAGGTTGGCACAGTTTGCGGATGGCGGCGAACTTCGCCAAGCTGCCGGAGTTGCTGCGGAAATCGGGCTCGCAAAAACGTCACTTGATTGTCGCTGGCCGCACGCGCAGCCTTCCCCGTGCAAACGCGGCAAAAAATAGTGGCGGCGTAATAGACAGAGCGATCGCTCGCCTCAACATCGAACACTATCGCCGGAAGCTGGTTACGGCCAGCCGCAATCAGCGGCGCCGCATCGTTGCATGGTCGACATGGGAGGATTAAATGATCCAGCTTTTGCCTGTTTACGGACGTCTGGCGTCCGTGTTTAGCGCGCTTGTCATTCCGCTGGCGCTAGCCAGTGCGCTAGCTTATGCGGATGCTACCCCCGTGCGCGTGCGTGGTTCCGTTGTGAGCCTTGACGGGTCTAAACTCGTCGTTCGCGCCAAAGACGGGAAAGATGTCACCATCAGTTTGAAGGACAAGTATGCCGCCTTGGCCGTCGTGAAATCGTCGATGGCGGACATCAAGGAGGGCACATTTATCGGTACGGCGACTGTAGCGCAGCCCGACGGCTCGCTACGTGCGCTCGAAGTTGTGGTCTTCCCGGATAGCCTGCGCGGTTTTGGCGAGGGCCATTATCCTTGGGACCTCGGCCCCTCAAGCATGATGACAAACGCGACGGTCGCTAATGCCGTTAAGAGCGTTGAAGGTCAGACAGTGACGGCGACCTATAAGGGTGGCGAGAAGAAAATTGACATTCCCGCGAATGTGCCGATCGTCGCGCTGGTCCCCGCCGACGCGGGCGACATCACTCCGGGCGCGATTGTTTTTGTTCCTACCGAGAAACAAACCGACGGCACATTGGTCAGCGGCGCGGTCCTGTTCGGCAAGGACGGCGTAATCCCGCCGATGTAGGATTTTGGCTGGAGCCGGCGCGGCTGGAAGCAGATCTTGCAGCCCTACGTATGGCGGGACTTCCTACGGGATGAGCGTTCGTCACTTCCGACATTGGCCCTCAACTGAGCACGGTTGGCAGGAAGTGAATCTGCTGGTCGCACTGCTTGGCTTCACGGCCATGCAATGGCTGCGAATGCCGCGAAGCCGCGCTCAAGCAAGCGATCGAAGAATTCCAATCAGGCCGGAAGATCACAAGCGACCGCTCGCATGACCGGGCGGACTGCCCACGCAATAGAGGTCGGCCGCCGGCAATAGCGCCTTTTTGGCGCGCACCCCGACTGCGCCGTTTGGCGCGGCCGGGGGTGTTCGTGTGTTGTTGTCGAAGCTAGTTGTAGCTCTTCTTGCATACGGGCACTTCGCGCCCAGGCAAGCCGATCTTGGCAAAGACGGCGGGGTCGAAACCAAGCGTCTGGTTCACGTTCGGCACGACCTTGACGACTTTGTTGATGAGATCGCCATTCTTGTCCTTGACGACCTCGGTGACGAAGCTCTGGCCGATCGCCTGATGATTTGAGTCCAGCTTCATCTGTCCGTTTGGCGCGTCAAGCACAAGCGATGCCAGCACCTCCCGCAACTTCTTGTGGCCATCGCTGAGATCGCCGTTGATCTTGTCGAGCGCTTCGAGCGCCGCGGTCGTCTCATCGTAATAATTAGTGGCACACAGCGACGGGCTGGTGAACCGCTTTTCCGGTGGCCAAGCGGCCTGGTAGGCTTTCACGAACGCCTGCCATTTCGGATCGTCCGAGGTGTCGCCCTGGGGGCCTGCGGCGGCGACGCCGACTAGGGCTTCTTTCGCCTTGCCCTTCGTCGATAAGATGGACTGATCGACCATAATCGTGCCGCCGATGAGCTTCGCGTTGCCTCCCGCCTGCAGGTATTGGTTGAGGAAGTTCACGGCGTCGGCGCCACCGAGGCCGAGATAAATAGCGTCAACATCCTCCGACAGAATTTGCGGAATGTAGGAGGCGAAGTCCTTGGTTCCGAGCGGTACCCAGAGTTGCTTGGTAATCTGGCCGCCGGCCTGGCAATAATCGAGTGCGAGGCCAAACACCTGAGTATAGATAAACGAGTAGTCCTCGCCGATCGTCGCGATCTTCTTATAATGCTTGACGTTGTAGATGTAGTCGCCAAGCCCCCACTGCATCTGGGCGCCGTCCGTGTTGAAGCGGAAGAAATTGGGCGCGGGAGTGACATAGGTCGTCTCCTGCGCGCCAGAGCAGCCATTGAGGAACGTGACCTGCGGCTGGGTCTTCGCGTAATCGCGCAACGCTATGCCTTCCGAACCCGATAGCGGGGCGATAAGAATTTCGACCTTGTCCTGCTCGACGAGCTTCTTGGCGGCACGCAGCGCCGAATCGGGGCTGGCGTCCGAAGAGCCTCTGACGATTTCGAGCTCCTTGCCACCAGCCTTATTGTTATGTTGCATCACAGCAAGGTCGAAGCCGCGCTGACCGTCCTCGCCGAGAGTGGTATACGTACCTTCGAGCGTCGAGAAGAAGCCGAGTTTGATCTTGTCGGCGGCGTTGGTCGAGCCTGTGCCGACAATCGCGGTCAATACGACCGCGACAGTTACTCCAACACCCTTACGCATGGGATTCCTCCTGTGTCCGAGCGCCGTGAGACGGAGCCGTTTGCCGGTCAATCATGCTTGTGCGTCGTTCTTTCGGGGATTTGATAGTCGCCCCTTGCCCAGACCGGCCTTAAATCGTAGCAGCGGGTTGGCCGGTGCCACAAGGCTGGAAACGCGCTGAGTATCTAATATGACGTAATGTCATACATAACACCGAAATCGCTGCTCTAATATTCACGCAACAGCTTCCATGGTTCAGCGAAATGCCGAATGTTCCTCATCTGGTCGACGCCACTAAGCCCGTGGTCCACGACCGGCGGGTGTTTACGCGAGCGGGCTCCCGGCCCGATTGGGCTAAGATCCTCGCCGAATGAGCGCGGCGCCGCGGAGTTGGATCGGCGCCGCCGTCGAGCGGAAGGAAGACGAGCGGCTACTCACCGGGCGCGGACGCTACATGGACGACCTCGAGCCGGTGGCGGGGCTTCGGCACGCAGCCATCCTGCGCTCACGGCATCCTCATGCGCGCATCCGCGGCATCGACACGACCGCGGCGAAACGGCTGCCGGGCGTCGTCGGCGTCGTCACCGGGGCCGAGATCAGTGCCGTCGCCGGCGCCATTCCCAGCGTGGTCCGCTCCAAGATTCGCTACCGGGTGTGCGCGACGACGAAGGCGCGCTACGCCGGTGAACCGGTCGCCGTCGTGGTCGCAGACAATCGCTATGTTGCCGAGGACGCGCTCGAGCTGATCGAGGTCGACTACGACCCGCTGCCCGGCGTTGCCTGGTTGGAGGACGCGGTGCGCGCGGATGCGCCGCTGCTCTTCGAGGAGGCGGGAACGAACGTCGCACAGACGCGCCGGTTCGCGTATGGGGATCCCGACGCGGCTTTCGCGTCCGCGGCACGCACGTTTCGCTACGAGTATCGCTACCCGCGTTCCATAGCCACGCCTATGGAGACCTACGGGGTCATCGCGAACTTCGAACCGCGTCCGGACCGCTACACCATCTGGTCCAACTTCCAGGGACCGTTCGTGCTCCAGCCGCTGATGGCTGCGGCGCTCAACGTGCCCGGCAACCGCGTGCGCATCATCACGCCGCCCGAACTCGGGCGGCAGCTTCGGGCTCAAGCAGGCGGTGTATTCCTACATGGTGCTGATGGCCGCCGTCTCCCGCCTCCTGGGCGTGCCCGTGAAATGGACCGAGGACCGACTCGAGCACCTCATGGCGTCGTCGAGCGCGACCGACCGTCTGGGCGAGGTCGAGGCGGCGTTCACGTCGGAGGGCGAGCTGACCGGCCTGCGCTTTGGCAACGTGGTCAACCTCGGTGCCTACATTCGGGCGCCCGAACCGGCCTCGGTCTACCGGATGCATTCGACCTCGAACGGCCCGTATCGCGTGAAGAATGTCGCCGTCGAGAACGTTCTGGTCGTCACCAACCGGATGCCCGCCGGACTGAACCGCGGCTATGGCGGCCCGCAGTTCTACTTCGCGCTCGAACGCATCATGGACATCGCGGCGCGCGGCCTCGGGATCGACCCGGTCGAGTTGCGGCGACGCAACCTCATCCGCAGGGACGAGTTCCCTTACCAGTGCCCGGCGGGATCCGTGCTCGAACTCGGGCGACTACGATGCCTGCGTCCGCGAGGTCCTCCGCCTCGCCGATTACGCGGCGCTGCTCCAGCGGCGCGAGCGGGCGCGGGCGGAAGGCAAGCTCTTCGGCATCGGCATGGCGGTCGGCGTGGAACCGTCGGGCTCGAACATGGCGTATGTCGGACTGGCGCAGACGCCCGAACAGCGCGGCAACGCCGAGCCAAAGTCCGGCGCCAACGTTTCGGTGACGATTGCTATGGATCCCGGCGGCGGCGTGACGGTCCAGCTCGACAGCACCCCGAACGGGCAGGGCCACGCGACTGTGGCTGCGCAGATCGTGGCCCAGGAACTCGGTCTCGCGCCGGAGGGCGTCGACGTCATCACCGAAGCCGACACGCGCGGCATGGCCTGGAGCATCGCCTCGGGCAACTATTCGAACCGTTTCGCCGCATCGGTTACGAGCGCAGTGATGCTCGGTGCGCGCCGGATCGGCGTGAAGTTGAAACAGATAGCGGCCGGGGAGTTCGGCGTGCCGGCTGCGGCGATTGAGCTCGCGAACGGCGTTGCGCGCGTCATCGCAGATCCGCAGCGGTCGATCGGCGTCGGTCGTCTTGCCGCGCGCGCCCATTGGCATCCTGCCGGCATGCCAATGGGCATGGAAGCTGGCATGCACGAGACCGTGGTGTTGGATGCGCCGTCGCTTACCGCGCCCGACGCGGCGGACCGCGTGGCCTCCGCGCTCACCTACGGCTTCGTGGCAGATCTCGCGGCGATCGACATTGACCGTGCGACGGGTCGCCTCGACGTGGTCAAGTACGTCTCGGTGCATGACGTGGGAACGATGCTCAATCCCAAGATCGTCGACGGCCAGGTGCAAGGCGGCTTCGCGCACGGCCTCGGGGCGGCGCTGTTCGAGGAGCTCATCCATGACCGCGAGGGTAACTTCGTCACCGGGTCGTTCGCCGAGTACCTGTGTCCCACCGCGCCGGAGATGCCGGTCCTCGACATCGGCCACGTCTCGACCCCGAGCCCGCGGAACCTCACCGGCGCGAAGGGCATGGGTGACGGCAGCTCGATGCTTGCGCCGGCGGCGCTCGCCAACGCCGCCGCGGACGCCCTGGGTCGCGAGGACATCGAATTGCCGCTGACGTTGAATCGCGTCTGGACGCTCGCCAACGAGCCGGCGCCCGCCGCGGGCGGGGGATCATGAAGCCGGCGGCGTTCGAGTACTGCCGGCCCGACACGCTCGATGAAGCGCTCGAGCTGCTGCATGAGCTCGGGCCGGACGCCAGCGTGCTGGCCGGCGGCATGTCGCTCGGTGCGATGCTGAACATGCGCCTGGTGCGGCCGGCCGCGGTCGTGGACATTAAACGCATTCCCGGCCTGGACGCGGCGATCGTCGCGGGCGAAGTCCGCACTGGCGCAACGCTCACGCAGGCGCGGGCGCTCGAGCATGACACGCTGATGCGCGAGGTGCCGCTCCTCGCCCTGGCACTGCCCTGGGTGGGCCATTTCCAGACGCGCAATCGCGGCACGCTGTGCGGCTCGGTGGCGCATGCCGACCCCAGCGCCGAGATGCCGCTCGTCCTCACGACACTCGACGGCGAGGTCGAGCTGCAGTCGGCGCGCGGCACCCGCCGCGTGCGCGCGCGCGAGTTCTTCGTCGACATCATGACCACGGCGCGCGCGCAAGACGAACTGCTGACCGCACTCGTGTGGCCGGCGCGGCGGCCGGGAACGCGGTATGCGTTCGTCGAGATTGCGCAGCGCCACGGCGACTTCGCCATCGTCGCCTGCGCCGTGGAGACCGTCGTCGATGCGCAGGGCCGTGTCGTCTCGCTCACCATGGGCCTCGGCGGCGTGGAAAGCCTCCCGGTCGTGGCGGATACCGCAGAGTTCATCGGCGAGCGCGCCTGTCCGGCGCTGGCCCAGGCCGTCGCGGCGGCCGCCGCGGCGCGCGTGGACCCGTTGACCGATTTCAAGGTGAGCGCGGCGTACCGTCGCGCGCTCGTCCGCAGCCTCGGCGCGCAGGCGATCGCCGAGGCCTTCGCGGCCAGACCAACGACCTGACATGCGGCGACTGAAATCCGATGCGCGTCACCCCGTGACGCTTGAAGTGAACGGCCAGCCGCGGATTGGTCAGGCGGAGACGCGCAGGCTGCTCTCAGATTTCCTGCGTCACGAACTGGGGCTTTACGGCACGCATGTCGGCTGCGAGCACGGCGTGTGCGGCGCCTGCACCGTGATGGTCGACGGACGGGCCGTGCGCAGCTGCACGCAGTTCGCGGTCGAGTGCGACGGCGCGGCGGTGCGCACGGTCGAAGGTCTGGTCGGACAGGACGAGCTCGGCATCCTCCAGCAGGCCTTCCGGCGGCATCACGCCGTGCAATGCGGCTTCTGCACCGCCGGCATCCTGATGTCCGCCACTGACTTCCTCGGCCGCCACCCGGACCCATCGGAAGTGGAAGTGCGCGACATGCTGTCCGGCCACATCTGCCGCTGCACCGGCTATTACCCGATCGTGGTGGCGATCCTCGACGCCGCACGCGCGATCCGGGAAGCCGGGGGATAGGCGCGCATGGATCTCGCCACCGCATTCGCGCTCACTGTCGCTCGCCGTCCCGAGGCATGCGCCATCATCGACGGCGGCGAGGCGCGCACTTATGCGCAATGGCACGCGGAGTCGCTACGCGTGGCCGGCGGTCTGGCGCGGCTGGGCCTCGCGCAAGGCGACCGGCTGCTGGTCCTGCTCAAGAACCGCTATGAGACGACCGTCCTCTACTGGGCCTGCCAGTCGCTCGGGGTCGTGTTCACGCCCCTCAACTGGCGCGCGCGCGCCGCAGAGGTGGCTTTCTGCCTCGAAGATTCGGGCGCGAAGGCGGTCGCCTTCGAGGAGGTCTCGACGGACTCCGTCCGCGAGGCGCTGGCGCGGTGCGGTCGCGAAGGCGTGCCGCGCATCGTCGTTGCGGCGGGACGGAGCGAGGCAGGCGAGATTTCCTATACCGGTCTGGCGGAGAGCGAGCCGCCGAGCAAGCCGGCCGTCGTCGGTGAGCACAGCACCTGCCTCATGCTCTACACCTCGGGCACCACCGGGCGGCCCAAGGGCGTGCCGCGGACGCACCGGAACGAGCTCTCCGCGGCCGTCTCGCAGATCGCGCACAACCGCTATCTCTTCGGCGAGTCCGCGCTCGGGGTCATGCCGATCTACCACACGATGGGCATACGGGTGCTGCTGTCGACGGCGTTGCTTAACGGCAAGTTCGTGTGCGTGCCGACATACGACACCGAGCAGGTGCTGGGCCTGATCGAGTCCGAGCGCGTCACGACGATGTTCCTCGTGCCGACATTGTATTTCGACATCCTGCGTCATCCGCGCATACGCACCTTCGATCTTTCGTCGCTCGCCCGGATCGGCTACGCGGGCATGACGATGACCCATGCGCTGTCCGAGGAATGCCTCGCCGAGTTGCGGCCCGAACTCTTCGTCAACTACTACGGCTCGAGCGAGGTCTACACGCTGTCGTTCTGCGATCACCTCGACGTTAAGCCGGGCTGTGCCGGCCGGCCGGGCCTCAACCAGACCCTACGCATCGTGCGCGCCGATCCGGACGGCTCGGCCACGCCCGATGATGTCATGCCCCGCGGCGACACCGGAGAGATTATCGCCAGCCTGTCGAGTCCCGAGGCCTTCGCCGGTTACTGGAAGCGGCCGGACGCGACAGCCAAGGCGCTGCGCGGCGGCTGGTACTTCACCGGCGATCTCGGCCGGCTCGACGAGGACGGCGAGCTTTACGTAGTCGGCCGCGTCGACGACATGGTGATCACGGGCGGGGAGAACGTGTATCCGGAGGAAGTCGAAAACGTGTTGGCCCGTGCGCCGTCTGTCGACCGCGTGGCCGTCGTCGGCATGCCGGACGATCGCTGGGGTCAGAAGCTGGTCGCCTTCGTGGAGCCCGCGCAGGGGCAGCAGAGTGCGGATGCGCTCAACGCGCACTGCCGGGCGGCCGGGCTCGCCGGCTTCAAGTGTCCGAAGGAGTATGTGTTCGTGGAACGGATTCCGCAGTCGCCCGTCGGCAAGCTGTTGCGACGGGAGCTGCGGGCGGGCAACTATCGGCGCGTGGGTTGAGCGCCGCACATCAGGCGGAGATTCCATGACAGACAAATATGCCAAGCAACGCGCGGAACTGCTGAACGAGCTCGACGGCCTGCGCGTCGAGGTGGACGCCGGCCGGCGCATCGCCACGCTCATCCTCGACCGTGCCCCGCTTAACATCGTGTCCTACAAGGCCCGCTCGCAGATCGCGGCGCTCTTCGAGGAGATGGGGCGCGACGCGGAGGTCGGCGTGATCGTGGTCCGAGGCGCGAACGGGGTCTTCACGTCAGGGGGCGACGTTCGCGGCTTCTTCAAGGTGCGCCGCGATGGCATGTCGCACCTCGCCTGGAACATCGCAGCGCCGGAACGCTGCCCCAAGCCGGTCATCGCCGCGATGGAGAAATACGCCTTCGGCGTCGGGCTGGAGCTCGCGCTGGCTTGCGACTTCCGGATCGCGACGAAGGACACGCTGATCGGGCTGCCAGAAATCTCGATTGGGCAAATGCCGGGCTCGGGTGGCAGCCAGCGGGTTCTGCGGATGGTGGGCATCACCCGCGCCAAAGACATGGTGATGCAGGGCCGGCGGCTGTCGTCGCAGGAAGCGTATCAGTGGGGTCTGCTCACCGAAGTAGTCGCCGATAGCGCCGCGCTCGACGAGGCCGTGCTGGCCTACGCCGCGCGGCTCAACGCCCTGTCGCCGTTGGCGCTATCGACGGTAAAGCGCGTGCTCAATCTCGGCGACGACGCGAGCCTGGAGGCAAGCTTCGACCTCGAGGGACACGCCTACGAGAAGCTGCGCAACTCGCACGATTACACCGAAGGCGCGAATGCATTCTTCGAAAAGCGCAAGGCCAAGTATGATGGGACGTGATCACGTGACGACGGCCCCCGCTAGCGTCGCCGTTGTTCAACAGGGCCGCTGACTGGACCACGAATCGTCCGCATGCATTCGGACGCTCACCCACCCAGTAATCGATTCCGGCAGCGCGCACCGAATCTGACCACGCTCGATCGCTCAGCGCCGGCTCGTCGGAGGTTGCGACCACGGAGGGTGAGAAAACGACCACCGAACGCGCGCGGCACGTGCGATTTTGTCGACGGTCCAAGGGCCCGGGCGAACCGCATCGTCCATGCTGCTTTGGCCCGGCCGCGCGTCCGTGACCTCGTTGACCACCCGAAGACCCGAGCGGATCGCACCGTCCATGCCGCCGGGGCCCGGCCGCTCGTCCGTGTGCTCACCCGCAAAGAACACCCGCTTGCTGAGCGGCCGTTTGATCTCGCGGAGCACAGTCTCTCGCTGATCGCCGATCGGGGCACGGGCGATGCAGCGAGCGAACGGATCGTCCGTCCAGCTCACCATCGCGCCTCCGAGTCTCGTCACAGGGCTCCTGGTGATCTCGGTCAGCGCCGAGTCGATCTCACCGAGCACGTCGTTCTGAGCGAGCCCGCGAGGCTCCAACTCGGCACTGAGGATGGTCGTCACGATCGCGGCATTCCCGGGCTGGTCGACGGAGAGGTCAAGCATCCAACGCGGGATACTGTCGCTGAAGAACGCCGTTCGCACCGCGTCGCTCACCCCCTTGCGCTCCCGGTACTGCGCTGCGACGGCGGCTCCGGTCCCGTAACGCAGCGAGACGAGCGCGCGCACCTTCTCCGCCGGTAGCGGAGGGTTCCAGCCGATGTCGGTCGTGAGCGGACCGGGAACGGCGAGGACGAGGAGGTCGCCCTCGAACTGCCCCTTCTCGGTCTCGACAACCACGGACGAGCGAGACCAGTCGATCAGGCGCACGACGTGCTCGAAACGCACGTCCAGGCCCTGCGCCAGACGTCGCGGAAGCTGATCGTTCCCGTCTGCCATCTGCACGTACCGCTCGGGCCCGAGGTGCAAGCCGCGGGCGTCGACGAACCGGAGCGGAATTGACGGCTGGATTTCAATGAACGCGTCGAGCAGCGCGATCGCTCGGGCAGAGAGGCGGCAGCGTCGCACCCAGGCCGCAGCCGTCTCGAACGGCTCGGCCGGATGTGCGGACTGAGCTTTCCCCAACTCGCCAAAGCAGGCACCTATCTCCTCCGGACCGAGGAGACGGCCGCCGTATCTGACGCAAGGGAGTTCAGCTCCGACGGTCTTGACGGGTGTGAGCTTGATCCCGAACTCGCGGCAGAGGTCGAGGATCGTGTTCTGTCCCTCGTATAGGATCATCGCGCCGACGTCCGCGTGCTGTCCCTCGGCGAAGGGTTCCCGCAAGGTCAGCACGCGTCCGCCGACCCGCGGCCGCGCTTCGAGGATCGTAACCTCGTGACCGGCGGCCTGGAGTCGGTGTGCGGCTACAAGACCTGAAAGCCCAGCTCCGACGACGAGTATCTTCATGAAGCCGCTCCTTCCCCTGGGACCTGCAACTGTCGCTACCGCCGCTTACGGGTGCGGCGAACCGCGCGCCCACGCGATTTTCAACCCCTGGTTCCGAGTTTATTTCGGCGCGGCCGGCCTTCAAACACCAAGTCGCCGCACGCGCCTTTGCGCCAGCTGACCTTTCTCTTGCGCAACATGGCGACAAATGAAGCCACGCAGCCATCCTATCCAACGAAAAGGTTATGATTACAGGTCCAGCAGTGCAGGATGTCACTGCTCCCGATCGGTTCGAGAGCTCCGTTGTTCCCATGCAGTATCCAGCACCAAGGGCACCGGAGCGTTCCGTTTTCTCTGGCCTTGAATGCTTTGCGACGCTTCGGCTTTTCAATTTCCGCAGTACGTTCGCTGGTTTTTTTCTTCAGTTTGCTCTTCAGATCGGCAATATTTTTTTCAAGACCGATGATCCGCTGTCGGGACACGACGGCTAGTTGATCTGCCACTTTCAAGATTTTGTCCTCGATGGTCATCTTGTAACAATCGTTTTAGCGCTGCAATCGAGCGGCCTTCAATCACAGCTCGAGATATGCTTTACCATTCAGATGCGTGCTTTGCGATCTGGCCGAGCTGAAGTGGCTCAGCGAGCGATCTCCTTCGATCCGCGATCTGATCGAGCCTCGTAGAGCCGCCATTACGAAAGAGACGAGCTGTAGAAGTACTGCGGTACGTGGCCTTGCGCAGCATCTTGGCCGACGCGGCGCCATTGCGAAGTCCCCAGTTTACGGGCTGCGCGATGCCCTTCGAAAGTCGCTTCGTAGACCGTCCGCGGTGCATTCGCGCAGCCAATGGCCTCAACGCTGACACCGCGCCCGCGCAGCAAGTGATAAAGCGCGTTGTTCGAACGCCGCGCCGTCGCCATGACGATGGCATCTGCGTTGATCCGGCGAATGCTCGAAGGTTTGTAGACGTTGGCGATGGCCGCTCTCGCGCCGTCGATATTTTTGACGAGGTGATGGGTGATTATCTCGACCTCGGCTTCATGCAGGTAGGTCATTATCCAGTGCAGATAGACTTCCGGCGCGGTCTCCATGCCGATCATCGGCCACTTTGTAATAAGCGTGACCTTGGCGCCCTGTTTGGCCAGTTTGACCGCCGTCAACGGTGCGGCCACATCCGCCATTTCGTCTATCACCACGATCTCCCCCGAAATCAGGGTCTTGTCGAGCGCAACCTGGTCCCAGGCGACGCACTTGCCCGTTTCCCAGCCTGGGATTGGCTTTCCGCTCTGGCCTTGAAACCCGTCGCGACGGTAATGAGCTCCAGTCGCCACCACGATGTGATCCGGCTTTTCGGCGGCGAGCACAGAGTCGATATTTTCAGCGGTCACGGGGCTCATCAGCTTGATTGATGTGCCATTGCCCTTGGCTTGTTCGGCTAGCCACGTGGCAATGGTCCCGTATTGCTGCCTGTAGGGCAGCGCGCCGTAAGCCCGAACATGTCCACCTACGGCTTCTTCACGTTCGTAGACGGCCACAGCGTGACCGGTAGCTGATGCTATCCGCGCGTATTCGAGGCCGGCGGGTCCAGCACCGATGACGAGCACCCGCTTGGGCGCGTAGGCTTTCGTCATGGAGTTCGCACCCCAGATCGTTTCGCGCCCTACCACCGGATTATAGGCACACTGAACTCGACTACCGCGTATAACCGACCGCCAGCAATAGTTGGCGGCGACGCACCGCCGAATATCCTTTTCGCGCCCCTCTTTTACTTTCTTCATCCACTGTTCGTCGGCGATCATCTGCCTGGAAAGCAGCACCGCGTCGGCGTCGCCCGAGGCGATGAGCTCGTCGGCAACGTCTGGATAGCTGATGCGACCAACAAGCAGCACCGGCTTCTTCGAAACCGCCTTGAAAGCGCGTGTGTACTCGCGCTCCCATCCCTGCTCGAATGTCATCGGCGTGTGGATCCACGAATGATGGACACCGGCCGATACGCTCACGTAATCGATATCGGTCTGCTGTTCGAGATCGAGATGGACTCGCTTAACATCGTCGATCTCGAGATCTCCTTCCCAGAACGACGTCGAGTTGATGCGATATCCGATGATTGCACGATCCCCGATCCTCTTGCGGATACGGCGCAAGCACTCAACCGAAAACCGCAGCCGGTTCTCGTACGATCCGCCCCAGCGGTCGTCGCGGTGATTGTAAAGTGGCGAAAGGAACTGCCAGGGCAGATAGCCGTGCGCGAGGTGTAGTTCGACACCGTCCAGACCTGCCGACATCGCCCTCCGCGCAGCTTCAGCAAAGCATTGCAGAATGTATTCTATCTCGTGCTCTTCGAGTTCCTTTGGAGTCGGGCCGCCGGGAATCTCGCCGACCGGCATCTGGCTCGGACCCAGCATGTAGGGGTTGTATTCGTATGGGTCACGAGCCGGATCGGTTTTCAAGAATGGTGTCGGCGACCGCAGGCCGATGTGCAACA
The DNA here is from genome assembly GCA_963804405.1 of uncultured Alphaproteobacteria bacterium. Lineage (GTDB taxonomy): Bacteria > Pseudomonadota > Alphaproteobacteria > Rhizobiales > Xanthobacteraceae > BOG-931. The sequence goes on from CAWDQG010000051.1 coordinate 82,715, forward strand.
ATTGTGCGATTAGCGCGCAGTCGTGCTTCTTGACGGCCCTCGCCACTCGAGCCAATCCTTCCACCTGGTCTTCGTTCCAAAGGCCGGGAAAGCCGGCCGGAGTGTAAAGGGTATCCTTATCGATCAGATGGCCACCGAGAATGATCATCCCTATGCCGGTCCGGGCGCGCTCTTCGTAGTAGGCGACCGCCTGCTCGGTAAAAACCCCTTCATGAGGACTCCTGACCCATGTGGGACAAACCGGCCCAAAAATGACGCGGTTTGCAATCCTGGTATGGCGGATCTGCCAGGGCGAAAGTAAATGGGCATAAGGTTGAGGGCTCGGCAACCTTGGTTCCTCCTCTGACGCTCTTCGTTTTCTGGCGCGCCCGACGCATTCTTTTGCCCGGTCACGTAGGTCACCGGCCATCGGTAATATGCTTCGCGGCCGTGCAGCGCGAATGATACCTGATAAGCGACCGACGCAAAGGGTTATCGTATGAGAAAAGCTAAGATCGGAGATCAGGATAGAACCGACACGCAGGTTCGGTCGGGTCGTGACGCGTTGGCCGACAGGCCCGTTCGCTGTGTTGAGGAGCGGCTCGGGTTTCAAAAAACTCACCGTGAGTGTCCGGATAAAATCGGGGAAGCGCAATGAAACTCGTAAGTTTTTTGCGGGACCAGGAGGTTCGTCTTGGTTTCCTTCTGGACGACGAGATACTAGAGCCCGGCTTGGCCCGCTCTTCATTGGCGCCGGGCGAAGAACCCGTGTTTCGAGACGCAACTTCGTTCATTCGGGCCGGCAAACCAGCTTTCAAGTTGGCATCACGTTTGATCGAGCAGCGCCCAAGAAACGCGCTGCACCCGCTTGAGGGTGCCAAGCTCACCGCTCCGATGCTTCCATCGACGATTCTTTGTGCTGGCAGCAACTACTGCGAACATAACGACGAAAAAGCCGGCGCGCCGATGAGCGGAAAAGAGCCCGAGTTCTTTATCAAAACATCGGACAGCGTTGTCGGTCCCGGAGAAGGTATTCGATACGATGAGATGCTGACGCGCAAACTCGATTGTGAGACGGAGCTGGCGATCGTCATCGGCAAAGCGGGGCGTCACATAGCGATAGAGCGGGCGCTGGAGCACGTATTCGGATACACCATCGCCAACGATGTAACGGCCCGTGACCGGCAGGTGCGCAGGTCGGAGAGTTTCACCTGGTACGATTTGGGCCGTGGCAAAGCTTTCGACTCCAGCGCGCCGATCGGACCCTGGATTGTCACCGCCGATGAAATTGATGACCCGCAAACTCTAGATATAAAAATGCGGATCAATGGGGAGCTTCGCCAGTCAAGCAATACGAGAAACATGATCTGGACTTGCGCAGATCTAATCCACTTCTTCTCGATAAATTTTACGCTGAAGCCCGGTATGATGATCATCACCGGCACGCCAGCAGGCACCGCGTGGTCTGTCGATCGCGAGCTCGGAGGTCGGTGGCGGCCAAAGCAAGGCGTTATCGCCGCGACGCGCTATTGCCTCCCCGGCGACCAGATCGAATGTGAAATCCAATCAATTGGCGTGCTCAGAAATGCCGTTATTTAAAAGAGCAAGTGCACACCAAGGCGTTGACGGTCGCTTGCGGTGAAAAGGAGCGGACCGGTCGTCATGCGGACGGCATTCGAGTCATGGCTCTTCAGGGGCGGGCGCCCCTGTCTGTGGATTCCTGCCGTATTTGCATGACCGTTACATTTGCTCACCTTTGGGTTAGCATGCGCGTCTTTTGGATGCTGCCAACAAGGCCGACTACATCCACACCGCTTTTGTAAACTTCACCACTCCACGGTTGTGGCGGGCGGCAACGAGGCTCGAAGACGGCGCAGCAACGCGGCCTGAATTGCGCAACCCAGACCAAATGAAAGGTGCAGGCAATGTTGCCTCGAATACGGGTCAAAGGTGCGACGATCGTTTCGATGGATCCTACGCTCGGGATCATCGAGTTGGGCGACCTGCTCATCGACGGCGGCAAGATCATTGCGGTCGGCAAAAACGTCGGGAGTTGGGCCGTGACCGAGATAGACGGCCGCGGCATGATCGCCATGCCGGGCTTTATCAACGGTCATATCCACCTCTGGCAGACCGCATTGCGGGGTATTGCCGCAGACTGGACACTCGACCACTACTTTAGTGTGCTGATTGGCCAAGTGGTTGGCCTCTATACGCCACAAGATGCATATATCGGCAATCTCGTCGGCGCGCTCGATCAGATCAATTCTGGCGTTACGACGCTGTTCGACTGGTGCCACATCGTCAATACGCCGGCTCATGCCGACGCCGCGGTCGACGCGCTCCACGAAGCAGGCATTCGGGCAGTATTTGCGTACGGCACCCCGATGACGCTCTTCGGCACCAAAGAACCGCATCCCGCCGACGCGAGGAGGATGCGCAAAGAGCGGTTAGCTTCCAGCGACGCATTGGTGACGATGGCGCTCGCCATTCGCGGTACTGACTTCGCGCCGGGCACGGCGGAAGCGGATATCAGGTTCGCTCGCGAACTCGGCCTTCTGGCCTCGTTCCACGTCGCCTGTGCCAAGCATGGACCACGGCCGCAATCGATGCACAGCCTGGCGGAGCAACGCTTGCTCGGCGAGGACATTAACTTGGTCCACGCTAATTTTCTGACCGCTGATGAGTTCAGGGTCATCGCCAACAATGGTGCAAGTATCTCCATCACTCCAGAAGTTGAAATGCAAATGGGCTTGGGCCTCCCGCCCACCGGAGCAGTACTCGCCGCCCGCGCCAAATTCAATATCGGGACCGATGTCGTAACAGGCGTGAGCACCGACATGTTTACCCAAATGCGCTTTCTCATCCAAACACAGCGGGCACTTACGAACGATACCTTCCATCAGCGGGAGGCCATGCCGGACAGGCTGGCAATTACGGTACAGCAAGCTCTCGAACTCGCTACCATCAAGTCTGCTCAATGCTTCGGGCTTGACGGCAGGCTCGGCTCGCTTACTCCGGGAAAAGAGGCCGATGTGGTTCTGCTGCGCAAGAGCGACATAAATATGAGGGCGGCTGCCGATCCGATCTCGGCCATCGTGCTGCACGCGGGCGTCGCCAATGTAGACACCGTCATTGTGGGCGGCAATGTTGTCAAACAGAATGGGAAGCTCACTTACCGCGACCTGCCGCGACGCCTCGCTGAGCTTGAGCGCTCGTCCGCACGACTCAACGCGGGCTTCGTTTCGAATGCTTCCGCCGCATGACGGCCAAAGCGGTTCGTGCGGCTGTGCTCAATGTCGCTCTCGAAGGAGGCCAGAAAAGCGCGGCGCCTGCGAAAGGCCTTGCCATCCCGCGTCGCCGGATGCGGGAGCAAGACCGGACGAGCGGTCATACAGCTTAGGGGCGACGCTTTCTCCGGCGCCGCTTGAGCTTCCAACCTCCTCGAATGCCGGCGGGACTAGATCCTGGCTGAGCTGCGGATCGGCGCAAGGTATGTAGGTTGCCGGCAGACCATGCTCGCGGCGGACGATGTTTGCACCCTGAGCGGCTGCGGCGCTTTTATAAAATGCGACCAAGCGGTTGGCGCCCTGACGGCCAAATCCGCAATCGGAGGTGACGACGAGATTCTCCACGTTCACGTACTGCAATGCTTTGCGGATGTCGCCGGCAACCTCGTCCGGCGTTTCAGCGTTAAGCGTCCGGTGCGAGACGACGCCAATTGCAAGCTTTTTCTTCGTCTTGCCCTTCCAACCGCCCAGCAGTTCGAGTTCGGCGAGGCCCCGGTCCTTCATCTCAAGTGTCAAGACATCGCATTTAACGCGATCGAGATAAATTTCCAGCGCGTTCGCATACGACGTCTTGTCGAATACCCGCTGCATCATCGGATTTCCCCAGCAGGTATGAATCCAAATCTCAGCGTTCTCGAGGCCCTCGAGCTCGTGATTCAGGGCCTCCGTCAAAAAGTTGAGCGTGTCGGTCGCCTCGGGGTAATAGCAAGCGATGAAATGGATCGTTGGCTCTTCGATCTGGATGACGCTGCAGCCCGAGGCGACCAAGTCCCTGAGTTCACGGTTGATGGCGGTCGCCATGTCCCAGATCATCTGCTGTTTGTTGTCTTCAATCCGATATTCGGGCGTGTGAGAGTTGAGAAACAACGCCATAACTTGGCCCGACACGGTCCCGAACTTGACCGGCTTGCGGGTGCGTGCCTGGGTCATGCGGTAAATCTTGGCATATTCGAGCGGATTGCGTGGATTGTGCTCGATCTTGCCGGTCACAATCGGCCAGCGCCAAGACGTGTAGATTTCGTTTAATAGCGTACCAGGCGGATATTTCAGAAGGTCGGAGCGGGTACCCTCGGGCTGCAATTCGTCATAAACGACGCCGCGCCAGCGTTGCAAAGGATAGTGATGCCAGGACCGCCCGGCCAAATCGGCATCGAGGAAGTAATCTCCGCACGTCACAATATCGAGCCCGGCGCGCTCCTGATCTGAGACAACCACGGCGAGGGCGTCGGAGAACTGCTCGCGGTAGACCGGGTCGAGCATCGCCGTGTCCAGCGGGCGGCCCCAAAGGCTCTGGCTATACCAGGCGGGCCGCGGCCAGGACCCGGTCGTGGTGGCGGCCAAAGGCACATTTTTGGTAGCGGTGAAGGCCATGATTGATCCTCCCAAAATCGATGATGAAGCTTACCCTGGGCGTGTCGGGCCGCCCAATATAGCGTCATGTAAGTAGGCCGTTGCAGTGAGCGGCCGGCGTAGATTGGCGAAGCGAGTGCGAAGGCTGGGCGCCGTGACCTAGGCAGCGCGGACGCGGTCGACCATCTTCGCCGACCGCGACCTTGCGCCGACACGGCTGGCCGGTAGAGCGAGCAAATGCACCGCAGCGCGGCCACGCATGATAGTCGTGACGTCCCGTCATTTGTTGTTTCGCCTAAAAAGTCCATGACGCCCGCGCGCGTATCTGTGCCGGCCTCGGGGCGATTATGATTTATTCAAACTGACGAGAAGTCCAATGAAACAATTCCCAAAGCAGTTTTTCCTGAGGATCGAGAACGATGGTGAGGACGACTACATACTCGTCTCCGACCAACTGCCCGTTCCCGGTCCTGGCGATAACACTAAGGTCGGCCGCTACCGCCTAGAGGAAATCATCTACTCCTCCACGCAGACGGTGAAGGCGGCGTAGTGACCGTGGCGCCAGGGCCCTTTCTCGGGGCGATTTTAGCCAGCTCCGCCAACGCGCTTGCGACACGCCGCAACAACTTCGGCATAGTGCCGCGCTACCGCAATCGTGCGCTCTTCGGCGATCATTCGTGCTGCTCCGATTTGCGATTTCTGCATTTGCGCAGGCCGAGCTTGCGCTGCCGTCGGCGCACAAACGTTTCGGTAACGCTGAGCTGCTCAGCAATAATGGCCGGGTCCACACCACGCGCGGCCCGGATGGCCTCGTCGTGGACCCGTTGTCGATCGTACGGGCTACGGCGCGGCCACAGCTCCGGTGCCCACACGCTCATTCGCTCTCCCCCTTTTGCCGAATAAACCGCTGGCGGCTGGTGGGCGGACGACCAGGTCTGCGAATTGATCGACCTCCGCTGACTTCGTTCGCGTGAACTCTGTGAAACGACGGGGAAAACTTTCCAGCTAAATCATTGATTTGGCTTCGGGTTATCGTGAATGGGCGCTAGCGACTTGCCAAATCTTTCGGCTGGTAATCTAGGAGTGTGCGGCGGTGAATTCCACGCGCCGCACCCTAGCTCCAAAGGATAGAGCGCCCTGTTGGTCGGCCTAGTCCGACTCACGAAGTTCCGATATCCCAATTGGGACTGTAGGGGCAGGGAGGTTACCGGTTCAAGTCCGGTCGGCGCGCCATCTACAGCTTTTTGGGTCGACGCTTCCGCCACTTTTGTTGCAGAGCCCGAGGATCAGTCCACATGTCTTCCCAACGCCTGCGGATCATCGCCGCATAAGCGACTTTATCCTCAAGCGTACGCACGTCTTCGATTTTTAGCTCAGGCGGCTTGCGCTTTTTTGCCATCACGCCGACCTTTCTCTTCTAGCTTTTGGAAAACCTATTGCAGCAAACGCGCGTGGTGAACATCGAGGCTGACGCCGCCGCGTCCAGTCATATCCAGGCCCAATGCCGATGGCGTCACGCTTGGCACTAGTGGCGTTGCCGTGGAGTCGGGAATAAGCCTGATAGCAACATCACAGCAACGGCGCCGACGCCGAGGTCCTACGAGGAAAGACGCGATCATAGCAAACCTGCCAATGCGCTCATGTCTTCGCCTTCAGCTTCGCAAATGGCTGCGATGTTGTTCGCAGCAGTCAGCATGTCTGCAATGATGGCAACACGCGAGACTCCATGTTGCGTCGCGCTGGTGATGGCGACCCCAATGTCGCTCCAAAACTTTTCGCGCACTGGCGTCCTATCGCTCACTACGCTCTCGGGCGGTACTGCGGCCTTTTGCTTTTTGGACTTTCTCATGGCAAAAAATCCTCTCTCGCTGCGCGACGTGCGACATCAGCAGCGTATGCCTTCCTCGACTTTGGTCTGGCGCTTCTCCTCGCGGATGGCTTCGGCTCGCGCGATCTGCGCGTCCAAATCGATTGGCTGGCCGTTCCCGTCGTAAACCCGCGGATTGCCACGCTGACGGTCTTCGCGCGCCAAGTTTTGCCTGGTCAGGCTCACAATATGCGCGCTCAAAGCGTCAATGATTTGGTCAGGCGCGATGCCTGCCTTCGTGGCGGTGCTGATCGCAGAATTGAGCGCGGCCTCCAGCTCTGTGTGGGGATTAGTAGTGGTGAGTCAGGCTTGTTCGGGAGAAGCGCAAAACTCGTCACCCCATTCGGGCTCGGGCGTCGGTTCGCCAGCCCGCGCCGCGTCGAACATCTTGGTAAAGTAGGGCGTCATTGCGCTAATGATAGCGCTGACGTCCCTGCCGGCCCCAATTGTGGGGAGCAGCGGGGCGTCGGCTCGGGTCGTGCCGACATAGGCCTGGTGCGATCCGCCGCCCTTGCGACCGCCTCCCGGCTTGTTCCGCCAAGCAACTATGCAGCGCGGGCCGACCGATTTATCGCCGATGTCTCGAAATACAGAGCTGGCCCCGGAAATTTGGACGGAGCGGTAGGTGGAGTTTCTGCCTGATGACGGGCACGCTGTGCCCATCGAATCAGGAGAGATCATGAGCAGACGACCGCGCCGGAACCACGCGCCTGGCTTCAAAGCGAAGGTGGCGCTTGCGGCGATCAAAGGCGATCGAACACTCGCTGAGCTGGCTGAGCAGTTCGACGTTCACCCCAATCAGATCACAATATGGAAGGCGCAGCTCGAGAGCGGGGCCGCGGATATTTTTAGCTCGAACGGCATCGCAACGGCGCAACCGGCGATCGACGTGAAATCTCTGCACGCCAAGATCGGTGAGCTGACGCTGGAAAACGATTTTTTAGAAGCCGCGCTCAACAAGGCGGGATTGCTGAGCGCAAAGCGATGATCGACCGTGAGCACGATCTGTCAATCACCAAGCAGGCAGAGGCTCTGAACATCAGCCGTGGCAGTGTGTATTATCTGCCGCGTCCGGTGTCGGCGAGCGACCTGGAGGTGATGCGACGTCTGGACCGGCTGCATCTGCAGTTCCCCTTCGCCGGCTCGCGCATGTTGCGAGGCCTGCTGGCCGCCGAGGGGTGCAAGATCGGCCGCCGGCACGTAAAAACGCTGATGAAGCGGATGGGGATAGAGGCGCTCTATCGCCGTCCGCGAACGACGAAGCCTGAGCCAGGTCACAAGATCTATCCGTATCTGCTGCGCGATTTGGAGATCACGCGGCCAAACCAGGTGTGGGCGATGGACATCACCTACATCCCGATGGCCCGCGGCTTCGTCTATCTGACGGTCGTGCTCGACTGGTTCAGCCGCCGGCTTCTGGCATGGCGGCTGTCGATCACGATGGAGGCGAGCTTCTGCGTCGAGGCACTCGAAGACGCCTTGGCTCATCACGGTAAGCCCGAGATCGTCAATACCGATCAGGGCTCGCAGTTCACCGGCTTGGCCTTCACTGGCGTGCTCACTAAGCAAAGCATCGCGATCAGCATGGATGGCAAAGGCGCTTGGCGGGACAATGTGTTCGTCGAGCGTTTGTGGCGCACCATCAAATACGAAGAGGTATATTTGCGGGCCTATGAAAGCGTCAGTGATGCGCGCGCTTCGATCGGCCGCTATCTGCGGTTCTACAATGAGCGACGCCCGCATGCGAGCCTTGACGGCATGACACCCGATCAGGCTTACTTCACCCCGCTGCCCTTCCGCTCGGCAGCTTAATCCCGGCAGATGCTCCACCTATCGAAGCGGAAATCCTGTTCAGATAATCGGAGCCACTTCACGACAAGCATTGGCGACGGCGCAAAAGCTTGCGAGCCAACTTCGTGCTGCGGAAGATCGGATTGCGCAACTAGAGGCGGAGGTTCAACACTACCGTGAGAAGTCTGAACGCGCGGAAGCGTGGCTCCGCAAAATTTCCACGGAGATTGAGGATCGCCTAACTAACCAGTCGATGGAGAGGCGGCGGGAAGTATTTGGGCGACCATAACTGTTTGAGCTTTCGATTCATGGGCGGAGACGAAGAAATCGGATTTGACGGGAGTTGCCCAGCTACTCTTCATAATGGCGCAATCTCAACTGACTTTCCGACGCTACTCGAAGCAATTATGGCCTGGCACAAGCTTCGACCTGAGCAGGCTCAGAAAGCTTCAATAAGAATTATCGGAGGCGAGCTTTACGCAGCGGCGCAAATACCCAAACTCCTCAATGGCTCGAAGCCGTCACGCGACTGACCGTTCTACTCAAAGAGCACCAAAGCTTTTCGCTTGTGGGCTCCTTAGAGCCGGCCTCAAAATCCGAACAGGACGATAAGTGGAGTTTCTGCCTGACAGCGGGCACGCTGTGCCCAGCGAATCAGGAGAGATAATGAGCAGACGACCGCGCCGGAACCACACACCGGCTTTCAAGGCGAAGGTGGCGCTTGCCGCCATCAAGGGCGATCGAACACTGGCTGAGCTGGCGGAACAGTTCGACGTCCACCCCAATCAGATCACATCGTGGAAAGCGCAACTCGAGGGCGGGGCTGCCGATGTTTTCGGTGCCGGGAGCGGCAACGGAGCAATGCACCCGGCGGTCGATGTGAAGTCACTGCACGCAAAAATCGGCGAGCTGACGCTCGAGAATGATTTTTTAGAGGGAGCGCTCAGCAAAGCCGGGCTGCTGAGCGCAAGGCGATGATCGACCGTGCGCACGATTTGCCGATCACCAGACAAGCGGAGGCTCTGAACATCAGCCGTGGCAGCGTCTACTACCTGCCGCGGCCGGTGTCGGAAGCCGACCTGGCGATCATGCGGCGTCTCGACCGACTGCATCTGGAGTTCCCCTTCGCCGGAAGTCGGATGTTGCGAGGCCTGCTGGTGGCCGAGGGGTGCAAGATCGGCCGCCGTCATGTGAAGACGCTGATGCGGCGGATGGGGATAGAGGCGCTCTATCGCCGTCCGCGCACGACGAAGCCCGAGCCGGGACACAAAATCTATCCGTATCTGCTGCGTGGCGTCGAGATCGCACGGCCAAACCAGGTGTGGGCGATGGACATCACCTACATCCCGATGGCGCGCGGTTTCGTCTATCTGGCTGTCGTGCTCGACTGGTTTAGTCGTCGCGTGCTGTCATGGCGCGTATCGATCACGATGGAGGCGGCATTCTGCGTCGAGGCGCTCTGGAGGACGCTGTCGCCCGCCATGGCAAGCCGGAGATCCTCAACACCGATCAGGGCAGCCAGTTCACCGGCGCGGCGTTCACTGGCGTGCTGATCAAAAACGAGATCGCCGTCAGCATGGACGGCAGGGGCGCTTGGCGGGACAACGTGTTCGTCGAGCGGCTTTGGCGCAGCGTTAAATACGAGGAGGTGTATCTGCGGGCCTACGAAGGCGTCAGCGACGCCCGCGCTTCGATCGGCCGCTACTTGGACTTTTCAACCGGCTCCAGCTCTCCTTTGACCGGAATCGACGCGATAAGTGGAGCCTCTGCCGGGGTTAGGCTGCCAAGCAGAGAGGCAGCGAAGCGGAAAAACTGTTCAGACAGCAGGTAATCGCTCCGACAAGGCGCTGGTCGGACGGAACCAGAGACTTCTTATCGAACGAAAGCATGTATTGAAGTCAGCTCTGCTTTGGCTTTTAGGATACTGGACTGGACCGCCGGTCCATATCTATCCGCTTAGAACTGTGCCGCAAGGGTCGCGCCACCATCATGGGAAGAATTGCGCGGCGTTTAACCGACGGGACGTGATAATTGATCTGCCAGCGTTCTTGCCAACCCGAAACGCGGCAGCGCGTCGAAGAGGCTTGCGCCCCGTAGGCTGGTAGAAGCATCCTATCCACCTAAACCCAATCTATTTCTTTCCACATTTCGTTTCGAGCATTTCACCCATAGTGCCGCCCGAAATAGTTTCGCCTTCCACGGGATTGCCTCTCTAGAGCGGATCCCACGAGTTATTGAACATAGGGAGCGGATGTTGAGTTGGTCCGTGTAAGACGAGCCATCGCGAATCCAGCCGAATCCAGGGCCCCTGTTACCGCTCCGACAACATAGAACGACGCCACCGCACCAACATTTGAACTCGACAAATGAAGCGTCTCAGCGCTTTGCAGAGCCGGTCCCAGCGAACCTACGATAGTGACCTCGAGTTCATCGAGAATCCACGTTATCCCAAGCCCGATGACGATGAGAAGGTGAAAACGGCTCCACGGCAATCGGTCGAGCCGGAATGGGATATCGGTGTGAACGATGGTGGAAGAGGCGGAAGACTTCTGCATTCGGACACCTCAAAAGTGTGCAGGCGACTGAGGTGCCTACCGCAGCGCAGGAGGGTCCAGCCGGCGAGGTAACGCTGCTGTGGTCAATCGGTTTCGACGGCAAGGCGATGGTGGTCTGTATGGGCCGGACGTGCGCTGATACCGGACGTCCTCATCACGGGACCAAGTACGTTCCCAGCCGAGATCGATACTCGGCTTTCCGATCGGTCCCGCCGGTCCGGAGGCCTTACCGGACTCCGCGGACCCAGCCCATCGCAAGGCAGCTTTGCTTGCAAAGAGACTTCTGGAAGAACGGCGTTGTCGGGTATAGGGAAGCCCCCCGCAGAGCTTAAACACAAACGGTCCTCTCGGGCCTTAGAGGAGCAATAGCACTATCCTATGAGCAATCGAAGTATCCCGAACTTGGAACAGCGCCTCAAACACGCATCCGAGGCGAGAAAATCAATGTTGGCGAAATTCAAAATGTCGCTCGTCGAAGGACCGGCTGCCATCGAGAAACGACAGCAGCGCCAAGCCATCGCCGCTGCGAGAGCAGCGCGCGCGGTGCAGCGTGAGGAAGCGCGGTTACGCGAAGAGCGCGACCGAGCGAAGCGAGCCGAGCTTGCAGCGCAGGCAGCAGCCGACGCCGAGCGCGCGGCGGCCGAGCAAGCGGCCCGAGACGCTGCCGAACAAGCAGAACGTAATGCGTTGCTTGAGGCTGAACAGAAGGCGGCCGCGATGCCCGTTACGCGGCACGGAAGGCAGCCAAGAAGCAACGTCGGCGAGGCTACTAGCCCGAATCCGCATGTTGGGGAGAGAACGAAGTTGACAACGCGCCAGGAGCGCATCGACGATTTCATTCACGAGGGAAGCCCGCCTAACGACCAGCCGCTCCAAATCCTCTGCGAGGATCACGTCGGGACCTATGTGATTCCATTCCCGTGCCGGTGGCGCGATGGCATATGGGAAAACGCAAAAACCAGCAGACGCATCGAAGCTACAGTGGTTGGTTGGCGGGCTCTTAACAAAACTCAGCGCTGAACTCTCAGGTTCTCGGCTGACGTTTTGCCTGGGTTCGAGACTTCCTCGTATTCGACGACCTGTCCCTCGTTGAGACTGCTGAGGCCGGCTCGTTCGACTGCCGAGATGTGGACAAATACATTTTTGCTGCCGCCCTGTTCGCGTCCTGTGGTCTTGAAAGTCAAAATGGAAGCCCCGATTGTTGCCCAGTGAGTTTCCTTAGGACACATGAACCATGACTTGGCGGGCCAAAATCCACCTCATTGGCCTTCCGCTTATGCCAATTCTCATTCTGGCGAGTACGGGATCGAAATGCGCTAACGACCAAGCGAAGCTCGACGCCTATTATACGGCGACACTTTTGGGGGTACCGATCGGGCACATCTCCTGGGTTGTCGATCTTAAAGAAAATCATTTTAGTTCCGTGGCAACGGGATCGATCGCTGGATTGCTGCGACTGTTTTTGGATGCGCAAGGATCAGTCGCGGCGGAGGGTCGCCTATCTGGCGGTAAGCCGGCCCCGTCCAAATTCCAACTAAAACTCCTGGCCGGAAAATGGTCGGATGAGGTCGGTATCGTGTTTAGCGGCAATCGCGCAAAAGAGTTCGTACTATCGACCTCTGCTAATCCAAGTGCGGACTACGTGCCGATCAAAGACGGCGACCGCGTCGGTGCCAGTGATCCGATGACGGCGTTGCTCATCTATGTCGGGGGGACGGGCATAACAACAGTACCGCAAGCATGCGAACGAACGGTCGCAATTTTCGATGGTCACACACGCTATAATTTACGCCTAGCCTTCGAACGTTTTGGCACGGCTCATCCCGTTGAGTATCAGGACAGTCGTGGTGTGTTCTGCCAAGTTCCTCCCGGTTGCCGGATACGACCCTAAGCATTTTCTGGTCACTTATCTCGCGGCCCAACACGAAACCGAAATCTGGCTCGCGCCTCTTGGCAGCACCCGGCTCCTTGTCCCATACCGGGCCTCCATTTCAACGCCCATGGGGGT
>CAWDQG010000052.1:0-13395 GCA_963804405.1 uncultured Alphaproteobacteria bacterium
CGCGCATTCTTAACGACAACGGCGGCTGCCGTGACAGCCGCTACGCTCAAAGGCGCCGCCGCGACGACCGTGCCGCCGCTCGGCGAGACCGGCGTTCCGGTCCGGCCAACCGAGCCACTGCCGCTCGGGCCGCTGCCGGGCGGGCGCTATCCGGATTCGCATGTCAAGTCGCTGGTGAAGCCCAAAGGCGCATTCGGCGCCAGCGGTTTCCCGGCTTTCGCCGGCACCATGGCGGTCGAGCGCATCGCCACTGGATTCCGCTGGGCCGAGGGTCCGGTCTATTTCCCGGCCGGGCGCTACGTGCTGTTCAGCGACATTCCCAACAATCGCATCATGCGCCTGTGCGAGGACGACAACCACTTGAGCGTATTCCGCCAGCCGTCGATGAATTCCAACGGCAACACCATCGATCGGGAAGGGCGGCTGATCACCTGCGAGCATGGCGGCCGGCGCGTCACCCGCACCGAGCTCGACGGCTCGATCACCATCATCGCCGACAAGTATAACGGCAAGAAGCTGAACTCGCCGAACGACGCGGTCGTGGCGTCCGACGGCTCGATCTGGTTCACCGATCCGATCTACGGCATCGGTGGCAATTATGAAGGCGTCAAAGCCGAGCCGGAGCAGGACAAGCACAGCGTCTATCGGGTCGACCCGAAATCCGGCGATATCAAAGTCGTGGTCGACGACTTCGTCGAGCCCAACGGCATCACGCTGTCGCCGGACGAGAAGAAGCTTTACGTCATCGATACCGGCTTCACCGACGGCCCGAACAACCCGTCACATATCCGCGTCTTCGACGTCGATATCGCGGGCGGCAAAGTATCGAACGGCAAGGTGTTTGCGGAAATGCCCAAGCCCAGCATTACCGACGGGATGCGCGCCGACACCGCCGGCAACATCTGGTGCTCGGTGGGCTGGGGCGATCCAAACGACGACGGCGTGCGCTGCTACAACCCGGCGGGCGAGCTACTCGGCAAGATCCACATCCCGGAGACGGTCGCCAATTTGTGCTTCGGCGGCACGTTCAGAAACCGGCTGTACATCTGCGGCTCGACCTCGCTCTACGCAGTCTACACCAGCGCGACTGGCGCAATAAAACCTTGATCAAACCCGCGTGCAGCCGGGAGGGTCCGCCAACTCGGCTGCACGTGGCACGGCGGTCCGTCTCGCGGAGGCGGCACCCTCAAACGTCGCTCTGTGCTTCAACGGCGCAGGATGAATGTCTGGGACTTACGGCGCGTTTCCCAGCCGGCGCGTTCGAGCTCGGGCACGTCCGTTTCGACTTGCGGATAGCCAACGCAGAAGTAGCCGAGAAAGCGCCAGCTCTCGGGCACATCCAGAATTTCGTTCATCCGCTCTGGTGTCAGAATCGACACCCAACCCATGCCGATGCCCTCAGCGCGCGCTCCCAGCCATAGCGTGTGGATCGCCGCGACCACCGAGTATTCCGCCATTGCCGGCATCGTTCGGCGGCCGAGACCGTGTCCCTGGTCGGTCGCGGCGTCGGCAAACACCGCAAGCTGGCAAGGAGCCTCCTCAAGGCCGGCGAGCTTGAGCCGCGCATATTTGCTGGCCAAATTGTCTTCGTACGCGTTCAGAGCATCGGCGTTGCAGCACTTGAAGTCTTCAAGCACGGCTTGACGGCGTTTTACATCATCGACAATGACAAAGCGCCACGGCTGACTCAAGCCGACCGACGGCGCGAGGCACGCCAATTCTATCAGCCGCTCCAGGGTTCCTGGAGGCAGAGCGTCCGATCGAAACCGCCGTACATCACGACGCCAGGCCAGAAGCTCGCCCAGCCGACGCCGAAATGCGTCATCAAAAATCATCATTGAGACCAGCAACAGAGTGATGCGCCGGAAAGTTCTAGTAGTATCGCGCAGCCCCTGGCAACGGCCGCGCGGCCGGCAGATCGCGGGGATCACAGCCTGCCGCGCGAGCGTTGGCGAGCGGCGGGTTGCGAAACGTTAGAATTCTCAATGACTGACGGTCGCGAAGTCCTGCATGACGCTTGACCGCACGACCCGCGCCTTGCGGGTCGTCGCCGGCGTGTTGCGGCTTCGGCCGACAAAACGCGGCACGCCTGCGGTGACGACGCCGCCGATGGCGGCGATGTCGCCGTGCTTGATCGCGGCCAGCGCGGTCGCCTGCGTACCGCCGTCAGGCGCATCGATCAGCACGATGTCGGCAGCTTTGCCGGGAGCAAGGTAACCGGAATCGAGGCCGTAGACCCGCGCATTGCTGCCCGAGGCGGCGCAGATGAAGCGCTCCGGCGCCATGTCGGTCAGGCTACTGCAGTGGGCGATGGTATAGAGCATGCCGAGCGGCATGACGCCGGAGCCGGTCGGTGTATCCGTTCCCATGATGAAGCGGTCGAAGGCGTCGAACCGCTCGGCAAGCCGCGCGCACAACAGCGTCGTGCGCAGATTGCCGGCGGTGCAGACCTGCAACGCGATCTGGCTTTCCCTGATGATGCGCTCGAAATCCGCATCCGGCATCGCCGTCGGGCCGCCATTGATGTGGAACGACACATGCGGATGCATGGCGAGCAGATGATCGCCGGTGATCGCGCCCGAGCCTGGGATCGAGGAGCCGCCGGTATGGCAGGTGGTAATCAGGCCCGCGGCCTTGGCATCCTCGACAAGCGGCACGTAGTCGTACGCGGTTTTGACCGCGCCGAAGCCCGCCTTCGCCAGCGTTACGCCTTTGACGGCGAGCTCCTTGAAGTCGGTGGCGGTCAGGCCCGGCTCGAGGATCACCGAGCCGGCAATGACCTTCATGCCGCCGGGACGATAGGTGGCGAAGCAGCGCTGCGCGGCGAGCGCCAGCGCCTTAACGCCTTCCGGATCGCTCGGGCGGCCGGGTACATGCACTTCGGACGCTGAGATCGACGTGGTGACGCCGCCGTGCAGGTAGCTTTCCAGAAAGCCGACGGTGCGTTGCCGCGGCGTGTAATCGCCGAAGGTGACATGAACATGCGAAGTCGATCAGGCCGGGGATTGCCGTCATGCCGCCGGCATCGATCACCACATCGGCGGCCTCGACCGCCGCCGCGGGCGCCGTGCCGACCAGCGCGACACGATCGCCATCGGTGAGGATGGTATCGCCGGCGGCGAACGGATCGCGCCAATCCCCGGAAACGATCTGTCCGAGATTGACGATCGCGATCTTCATGGAACTCTCTTCAGTGTGCGGCACGCGCCAGTTCGCTCTGCAGATCGTAAGATGCCAGCAGCGAGTCCACCAGGCCGGTCGCGTTTTTCCAGTCAAAGGTGCGGAAGCTATGGCCGCAGGTGACAAAGCGGGCGCCGGCATAGAACATTTCGTACTGCGTATGGCGCGAACCGAATTCGGAGCCGATCGCGTCCCACGCCGCCTTGAGGAACTTTACTTTCTGCTCCGGCTGCATCGTGGCCGAGCGCTGGGTCTTGTTGATGATCGCCGCCATCTCCGGATTGCCGAAATCAAGCACGGAGGAGGGGAGCATGATCAGCGCGCCGCCGGCCAGATCGCGGATGGTCTGCACCACGCGCGGGTAAAGATCCTGGGTCAGGACCTGCGCCGAATACATAAAGTGCTTGTTCGGCACGTACCATTCGCCGAGCTGCGAGCCTGAAGCCTCCATGCCGGAAATCATCGCATTCACCATGCCGACCTGCGCCGCCAGCATGCCGAGCTGCTCCGACACCGACGGGATAGTGGTGGTGCCGATCGCTTCGGTGACCCGCCGTGCGAGCCCGGCGAGAAAGGCGATCTTCACCGACAGCCTGATCTGCGCCTGATAGTTCTGATAGGCGTGGCCCTGAGTGTCGTGAAATTGCGCCCGGCACATGTCCGGGTCGCGATGCACGAACAGCCGCTCCCACGGCACCTTGACGTCGTCGAAATATATCAGGGCGTCGTTTTCATCGAACCGCGACGACACCGGATTGTCGTAGACCGATACCGCGTGCTGCTCGTAGGACTTGCGCGACAACACGCGCAGACCTTTGGCGTTCATCGGCAGCGCGCAGGAGAACGCCAGATCTTCCTCGCCCGCCTTGAGCGGCTGCAGGTTGGCGACGAACACCTCGTTGGCCATGATCGAGGCGGTGCCGAGCATCTTGGCGCCGCGGATGGTGACGCCGCCGGTGTCCTCGTCAACAATCCGCGCCACCAAGTCCTCATCCTGATCGCCCCAATCCTTGCCGCGCTGGGCTTGCGGATTGATGATGACGTAGGTGAGGAACAGATCGTTTTTGCTGGCATAGTCGAAATACTCGGCAAAAGCCTTGGCGCGCTCGGCGCTGTGCCGGCGGAACACGTCGATGCCCATAAGCTGGCCGACCAAAGACGACGCTAGGTGATCGGGGGAACGGCCGAAATAGCCGCAGGACAAAGCGGCCCAGGCCCGCAACGCCTTGCGCCGCTGCACCATCTCCTCATAGCTCTTCGGCATCTGCCAGGCGCGATTGACGCGGCGGTTGGAGCCGTTCGGCCGGAACGTCATCAGCTCGAGGTTTTCCGGCTGTGCCTGAAACTCGTACAGCGCCGCGGCGGAATGCACCGCATTGCGGAAAGCTGCATGATCGGTGACGTCGCCGACAAGCTTGCCGTCGAGATAGACGGTGCGGCCATCCTTGAGCGACTTGATGTGCTCGGCGCCAGTCTTGCAATCGCTCATGTGCAACTCCATTCAGCCGGCGACCGTGGACGCCGGGCGAGATCAAGTGAGCCCGTCGAGGCCCTTGATGTCATCGGCCGCAAGGCCGCCGACGCGATGATTGGGCCGCCCGCGTGTCGCATACGCGCAGATCAGCGCGATTTCATCGGGGAGGGGAGCATCGTGCAGGGTAATGCTGATGCCGTCATAGTGCGAGCGAACGTACAGCGCGTCCTTATGGGCGAACGGAATGTCGATGGTGGCGCCCGGCGCCGCGCGTTTGGTGAACGACGAAATCCACGCCTTGCCGCCGCCGGCCGCTTCCCGCATCACGTTGCCGAACGTCGTCGTCAGCATGGCATTGCCGTGCTCCTGCTCGCCGGCAAGCCCGATCACCGCGGCCTTGCCATAGCTCGCGGGCTTGTAGGGCACGAGCAAAGCCACAGCGATGCCGCAAATCTCCCGGCCGATCGGCTCGCTCGCCGTCGTCAGCGGCGACAAGTCTTCCACGTATTTGCCGGCAAACGGGTTTTGCACGACCGCCACCACGGCGGCTTTGCGCAGCGGTGGCTCAGTGCGCCGCCCGGCTTCGCTTCGCACCTCGTCGACGAAGGTCAGGATACGCTTGATTTCCATGATCTGTGCCTCGTCGGGACGCCGCGCTCGCAGCATCGCGGCGTGCCGCGACTAACGCGATCACGAACCGCTCTGCACGTCGCCAAAGCGGACCCAGCTTTTGCCGTCGAACTTGGTCAGCTGCTGCTGGGTCACGGGATAATAGTTTGTCGGGCTGGTGTTGAGCTTGACCCCCGGCAACAGCAGCGGCAGCGCCAGGTCGTGGATATTGGTCGCCTGCTTGAGGATGTTTTCCCGCGTGAGATCGTTGCCGGCCTGCTTGAGCACCTCCACCCAGGTCTGGGCGATCGAGATGCCGATCTCGTTCTGCGGGTCGTTGATGTCGCCTTGCGGATAGTATTTCGCCATGAACTCGCGATACCAGGCGATCCCCGGATCATTGGCGAATTGCGGATCGCTCGGGTCCTTGATGTAGGCGGTGGAGATGATCCCGACCGACTTGTCGAGGCCGGCCGGCGTCAGCACGGTCGCGATCGACGAGGCGTTGTTGACCAGGAATTGGGTCGGATGCCAATCGATGTCGTAGGCCTTGCGGATCGCCTGCGCCGCCACCTTGTTGGTGGTAGCGCTGAAGAAGACGTTGGCGCCGGAATCCTTGAGCGTCACGATCTGCGAGTCGACCGTCGGATCGGACACCTCGTAGGTCACTTCCTTGACGATCAACTTCGCCGCGTCAGCGCCGAGGCCGTATTTGAAGCCGTTGACGAAGTCCTTGCCGTAATCGTCGTTCTGATAAAGCACGGCGATCTTGGCGTCCTTGATATTGCCGACGATGTACTTGCCGTAGATCACGCCCTCGTTGCGGTAGGTTGGATACCAGCCCATGGTCCACGGGAATTCCTTCGGGTTGGCGCCCCATTTCGATGCTCCCGTGGCGAGGAAGATCTGCGGCACCTGCTTGGCATTCATGTATTTGATGATGGCGGAATTGGTCGGCGTTCCCATCGTACCGACGATGGCGAGGACATTATCTTCCTCGACCAATTTGCGGTGCTGCTCGACGGTGCGCGGCGGGCTATAGCCGTCGTCGAGCGAGATCAACTTGATCTTGCGACCGTTCACGCCGCCCTGCTCGTTGATCATGGTGTAATAGGCCGCCTGCACCCGGCCTTGGGTGCTGTAGGACGAGAGCGGCCCGCTGTACGGGTTGGTCTGGCCGATGATGATTTCCGTATCGCTTGCGCCACGGTCGTATTTGTTCTGCGCCAGAGCGGCGCCGGCGGCCAACACGAGCGCCACTGCCACAATGGCCGCATTTGAGGATTGCATCGACATCACTGCCTCCACTGCCTGCTTGGGCGCACTCCTTGAGCACTGTCTTTGAGCCCGCGCCCGTTTGCTACCCCGGCTAAACCGTCGTCACCACTTGCTCTCTCGGTATGCCGCGCTCGGCCGCGATCTTGCGCTCGAGCGCATTGCGCGCGTGGACGCGCGCGACATCGGACGCGATGTTGATCAGGCGGCGATCGCCAAGCCGTCGCAGCGTCGCGTGCTGCACTTCCAGCACGTGATCGTCCTCCTTGAAGGCTTCCTCGATCGAGCGGAACAATTCCTCGGTCGCTGCCGGATCGTTTTGCCGATGACCGTTGGCCGCCGACCAGAAGAACCAGGTCGTGTCCTGGGTCTCCGGCGTGATGCCATAGAACATGCGAAGCCCGAAGCCGCCGTCGCGGTTGCCTTTTTCATACGCGCCCATGCCGACTTCGACGGCGCCGGTGAATTGCAGGATGCAGGACGGGGCGACGTATTCAAATTCGCCCCAACGATCGACCTTTCCCTTGAACGGCACGGCGCCGGCGTAGAGGTTCGGCGGCTCGCAATTGAGCATCCAGCGGATGAATTTGACGCCGTCCGGCGTCGGCGTCGTTTCCATCTTGGCGGTGGCGTAAGCGTCCGGATTGCTCGACAGCGTCGATTTGTGCACGTAGGCGGCATGCGTCTGATCGAGCAGATTGTCAGACGCCAACAGATAATTGCATTTGAGAATTTCGCTCTTGGCCTTGTAGGGCCAGGTGTCGTGCCACGGATAACTGACGATCTGTGAGCGGTCGGCTTGCTCCGGATCGCCCATCCAGATCCAGACGATGTCGTTGCGCTCCTCGATCGGGAAGCTCTTGACCTTGGCCGCTGCCGGAATTTTTTCTTGCCCGGGAATATCGACGCAGCGGCCAGCGCCGTCGAACAGCATGCCGTGATATTCGCAGCGGATATTGTTGTCGAACACCTCGCCCTGCGACAGCGGCATGCCGCGATGGCAGCAGCGGTCCTCCAGCACCGCGACGCGGTTGTTGGCGCCGCGATACATCACGATCGGCTCATCGAGAATGGTGCGGGCGAGCGGCTTCGCGGTGATCTCGTTCGACCAGCCGGCGGCATACCAGGCGTTCATCAGATACATCGCTGTCCTCCCCTGGAGCAGGCGGTGCGGCGCTGAACGGCAAGCGATCGTTGCATGCCACATACCTTTTTTCAATTGCTTTCTTTCGAAGCTATATTTCCGGGTGGCCGGCGGCGAAAAATGCGGTTGCCGGCATTGCCGAACGACCCCGGCTATTCCCGTCGGCATGAAATAGACCGAGGCCACCAGAAAGGCGCCGTAGACGGCCCACGGCGCCGATTTCGAAATGCTGTCGGCGATATTGGGGACGAACTCGATGAAGAAGGCGCCGTAGATCGCGCCGGATATCGAGGCCAAGCCGCCAATGACGATGCCGATGAGGAATGAGATCGACAGCAGGAAACCGAAACTGTCGGGGGCGACGAACTGCACCGCGATGGCGCTCAGGGCGCCGCCAACCCCGGTAAACAGCGCGCTGACGCCAAAGGTCAGCGACTTATAGAGCGCGGTATTGACCCCCATCGTCGCCGCCGCGGTCGGATTATCGCGAATGGCGACCAGCGCCCGGCCGACGCGGCCGCGGACGAGGCGAGAGCCGACCACAAACATCACCACCGCCACGGCCAGCGCAAAAAAGTAGAGCCACTGATCGGGACTGAGTGGCAGATGCCAGGGCGCCTGCGGCTTGAGGATGTTGATGCCCTGCACGCCGCCCGTCCATTCCTCGATACCCTTGTATTTGAGGATTTGCGGCGTCGCGACGGCAAGCGCAAAGGTGGCGAGCGCCAGGTAAAGTCCTTCGAGCCGCAGTGCCGGCAGGCCGAACAGGAAGCCGGCGACAAAGCAAGTCAGGCCAGCCGCCGGCAGTGTCGACCAATAGGGCAGGTTCCAGCGATCCATCATGATCGCGGCGACATAGGAGCCAAGTGCAAAGAAAGCGCCATGCCCGAGCGAGATCTGGCCATTGTAACCGGTCAGGATGTTGAGGCCGAGCAGCGCGATCGCGTAGGCGATCATCAATGTCAGCTGAAAGGTCCGATAATTGCTGACCAGAAACGGCAAGGCGACGGCGAGAACGAGCAGCGCCGCGATGGCTATGGCGCGGCGCATGCGTTCGCGGGTGCGCACCCCGGTCTGATTTGTGCGCTCGGCATTGGACAGCGCTTCGGTCGCCATGCTCAAACCCGCGAAACGACAGTCTTGCCGAACAGGCCGGACGGCCGGACGATCAAGACGCCGACGATGATGACCAGCGCCAGCGTCAGTTTCAGATCGGTGCCGACGACATAGGCACCGGCGAGATTTTCGACCACGCCCAGCAAAAGCCCGCCGGCGACGGCGCCGGCCGGCGAGTCGATGCCGCCGAGCAATGCCCCGGCAAAGCCATAGAGCAGTATGCCCGACATCATGTTGGGATCGAGGTAAACGATCGGCGCGACCATCATGCCGGCGACGGCGCCGAGCGCCGCGGCGATGCCCCAGCCGAGCGCCAGCATCAGATCGACGCGCACGCCAACCAGCCGGCTCGATATCGGATTGTAGGCGGCTGCGCGCATCGCCAGCCCCAGGCTGGTGAAGCGAAAGAAGACAAACAACAATGCCAGCTCGATCAGCATCACCACAAGCGAGCCGAACTCGTGGCTGGTGATGTATTTGTTGCTCGGGAACACATTGTCCAGAAACGGGCTGGGGAAGGTCTGCACCGAATAGGTCCAGATCCATCCGGCAACGCTGTTGAAGATGACCAAGAGCCCGATAAAGATCACGACCACCGACAGGACCGAGCGCGCCGCCACCGGCCGCACCACAAAACGCTCCAGCAAGACGCCGATGACAAACGAAGCAATAACAACGATGACGAAAGCCTCCCAATAGGGAACGCCGGCGCGAATGAGCGTCCAGGCGCCATAGGTCGAGAACATCGCCATCTCGCCCTGAGCGAAATTCACCAGATGCGTGGCCTGATAGACCATGACCAAAGCCAACGCGATGCTGGCATAGATGCCGCCGGTCGCGAGCCCAGAAATGATCTGGTGCAGCAGCGCTTCCATGGTCGCTCAGTAGCCGAGGTAGGAACGCCGCACGGCGGTATCCTGCTTGATCTCGTCGGCGGAGCCGGACAGGACGACCCGGCCGGTTTCGAGCAAATAGGCGTGATCGGCGAGATCGAGCGCCAGATTGGCGTTCTGTTCGACCAGCAGCATGCTGACTTTCTGCTGGCGGTTGATCGCCCGCATGATGGCGAAAATCTCCTGCACCACCAGCGGCGCCAGCCCGAACGACGGCTCGTCCAGGAGAAACAGCTTCGGCCGCATCATCAGCCCGCGGCTGATCGCCAGCATTTGCTGCTCGCCGCCGGACAGCGTGCCGGCCTGTTGGCGGCGCCGTTCCTTGAGCCGCGGAAAGAAGCTGTAGACCACTTCGAAATCGCCGGCGACGTTAGACCGATCGCGCCGGGCGTGCGCGCCCAGCCGAAGATTTTCCTCGACGGTGAATTCGGCGAACGTGCCGCGGCCGTCGGGCACGTGGGCGATGCCGCGGCGCGCGATATCCTCGGCCTTGCGGCCGTCGATGCGCCCGCCTTCGAAGCGGATTTCGCCGGTCGTTTTGACGAGGCCGGAAATGGCGCGCAACGTTGTCGTCTTGCCGGCGCCGTTGGCGCCCAGGAGCGTGGTGATGCCGCCTTCCTCGAGACCGAAACTGAGACCGTGCAGCGCCTGCGTCGGGCCGTAAAAGGCCCCGAGATCCGTTATTTCGAGCAGCGCCGCCATCAGTTCGCGTGTCCGAGATAAGCGTCGATCACGTCGGGATGCTGCTGCACCTCGCGCGGCGGCCCTGCGGCGATCTTGCGGCCGAAATTGAGCGCTACGACGGTGTCGGAAGCGCTCATCACCAGATTCATGTGATGCTCGACCAGGAGCGTGGTGACGCCCAGCCGATCGCGAATTTGCCAGATCAGGCCGCGCAAGTGATCGACCTCTTCGCGATTGAGGCCGGCGGCCGGCTCGTCGAGCAAGAGCAACTTAGGCTCTGACGCCAGCGCGCGCGCCAATTCCACCCGTTTGCGATAGCCGAACGGCAAGTCGCCGACCATGCGATCGGTCACCTCTTGCAGGTTCACAAAATCGACGAGCTCCTCGGCGCGGCCGCGCAGGAAGTCTTCCTCGCGGGCCACGATCGGCGCCGACAGCGCGTGCGCGACAAAGCCGCCGCCGGTTCGACAATGGCCGCCGAGCATGATGTTTTCGAGCACCGTCAGCGAGCCGAACAGTGCGAGGTTTTGGAAGGTGCGGCCAATGCCGAGAGGGGCCATGCGGTGCGCCGGCGCGCCTGCCAGACGATGCCCGTCGAACACGATCTCGCCGTCCCAGGCGCGATAGAGCTGCGAGAGGCAATTGAACAACGTGGTCTTGCCGGCGCCGTTCGGGCCGATCAGGCCGCAAATCTGCGCCCGTGCAACGTCGAAGCTGACGTGATCGAGCGCAACGACGCCGCCAAATCGCACGGTCACGTCGCGCATCGTGAGAAGGGGTGTGGTCGCGATTGCCGTGATCCGCGTCAACTTTCAGCCGCGATTGTCGGAAGCCGCGATCCCTTGCGGCCGTCGCCAAGCCGATAGTAAGATTAGCTAACTTTAGAAGGTATACAAGGCGGATTTTTCAGCAGCGCGGTAGCGCTGCCGGATTGTTTGAGAATCGCAGCAAATCGGGTTAAGCACGAGTCATGCCGGTCGAAAAAAGAAAGCTCAGGGAGAAGGCGGCGCGCCCTTCTTCAAGTCAAACGCGCAGAAAAGCGCCGTTGACGATTTCGCGGCCGGAAATGCTGATCAACGGCTCCGACCGTCACTTCCGCCGGCTGGTCCACGGCCTGTTCGGATTCTTCGCACGGCACGAAGCGGTGCGCAGCGGGCATGGGGCGCGCATCGGCCTGGCCGGCATCGAATACACGACCTTGATCTCGATCCGGCATCTCGATGCCGAAGAGGGCGACGTCAACGTCAACCGCGTCGCCGAGCATCTTCATCTGAGCGGCGCCTTTGTCACCACGGTCACCAACAAGCTCCTTAAGCGCGGCCTGATCCACAAGTCGATCGACCCCGTCGACCGGCGGCGCGTGAAGCTTCAGGTCTCCGAGAAGGGGGATGCGCTCCTTGCCGAGCTCGCTCCGGTGCAGCGGCAGGTGAACGACGTGCAGTTTGGCTGTTTAAGCCAAGCCGAATTCCTGCAGCTCCTCGACATGGCGGAGCGTTTGATCGCCAGCAGCGAGGATGCCGTGCGGCTACAGGCCTATTTCGCCAACGGTCCGGCGTCGAAGATCGTGCCTCACCCGCGCCTTCGCGGGCGAAAGGCGTAGCTTACGGCATCAGCTTCCATTTGCCGTCGACGAGCTTCACCAGCACCAGCGCCCGCTTGTCGACGCCGAAGCTATAGCCCGGCTTGAAATTGTAGATGCCGTGGGTGCCGATCACGTCCTTCGTGGTGACCAGAGCATCGCGCAACGCCGTGCGGAATTCCGGCGTGCCGGGCTGCGCGCCGGTGGCGAGAGCGCGTTTTGCCGCATCGAGCATGACCAGCCAGCCGTCGAAGGCATAGGGGCCGAACGCGCCGCGCGCCGGCTCGTTATTGGCCTTCTGATAGGCGGCCTGATACTCGAGCGAAATCTTTTTGGTCGGAGCGGAATCCGGCAACTGGTCGGCCACCACGACCGGCCCGGTCGAGGCGATCACGCCCTCGACCGCGGCGCCGCCGACGCGGACAAAATCCGGGTTGATCAGCGCCGGCGTGCCGTAGATCTCCTTGGTGTAGCCGCGCTCGCGCAAGGCGATGAAGGGCAGCGCGCCGGGCGTTCCCGATCCGCCGGTCATGACGGCGTCCGGCGCGGCGCTGACGATGTGCAGCGCCTGCGCCGTCACCGAAGTGTCGGCGCGCGCATAACGCTCATTGGAGACGATCTTGATGCCGTCGGCGGATTTTTCCAGTCCGTTGTAGACCAGATCACCCCAGCCGTCGTTGTAGCCGATATAGCCGACGGTCTTGACGCCGACCGATTTCATGTAATCGACGACGACGGAAACCATCAGCGGAGGCGGCTGCGGAATGCAGACCATCCATGAGCCGGGTTCGCCCGGCACGTCGGCCGGAGCCAGCGCAATCACCGGGACTTTCAGCTCGTGACCGACTGTGGTGATCGCGAGCGTCGTCGGCGTAGAGCCGGCGCCCATCAGAACGTCGACTTTGTCCTGCTCGATCAGCTTGCGCGCGTCGCGCGTGCCGGTCGACGGATCGGAGGCATCGTCGAGCTGCACCAGGTTGATCTTGATGCCGTTGATCTCGTCCTTATAGGCCAGGCCCGCCGCGGCGCCCTTCGAATAAGGTATGCCGATCGACGCGCCGGGTCCGGTCATCGAGGTAACGAGGCCGACGGTGATGTCGGCGGCCTTTGCCGGCAGCGCTATCAGCGAAACGATCGCGGCGGCGCCGGCGAGACGCAGCAAAATGCTCACGAGAACCTCCGGGTTGGCGGCGAAAAGCCAGTGACCATGCTGTTTCGTCGATAGGTGCGTTTGCGAGACATTTTAAGCTTGAAACAATTTGCCGGCAATGGTTTTGTGACGTTTCAACCAAAGCGGCGACAGCGAAAGCTGTGGTCCCGATTTCGACATACCACAGATCGCGACCGTGTTGCGCGGTTGAAGGCGCGGGGGGCCTGACACGTTGGCGCACCCATGACACCCGACATCGGCCTCATCCTCGGCATTGACGGCATCGCCACC
>CAWDQG010000053.1:0-15712 GCA_963804405.1 uncultured Alphaproteobacteria bacterium
CACACCATCAATTCCCCGCGCGCGTAGACAACCCGGCGACCGAATATGCGGAATTCAGGTCCTCGCCCTTCGATGCGCCAACGGGCCAGGGTGACCGCGCTTAAGCGTAAAAGCTCAGCCGCTTCTCTTGGTGTAAGGAACTCAACAACGGGTGGCGACAACGAAGCTAAAGTCACCGGAGGCCCTGTTTTCCACCACGGAGGCTTTGAGACGGATGCGCTTTCGGAGCGGCCGTGAACGTTGAGGGGAAGTGCCGTCAGGTAGGGTTTGGTGATTGGTCATATACAGATATACGCGCCATGAAATCCGGCTTGTTCGTCGTCGGGCACGGATGCGTATCCGTTGCCTGGGTTGGCGCAGAGGCTGATGTGATTGAGCTGCCGCGTCGCCACGCACTCGCAGCTCTTCGTACGCGGCGTCGATATCAGACGGGACAGACGTTGCGCGCTGCGGCCCAGAAACGCCCGTAAATTTATCGTCACTCACGTCACAACCGTCACTTTTGTTGATCGTTGTCGGGTTACGTGTGACGTTCTCTTCAGTGGTGCAATTATCGTCCCGTTCCATTCTCATTGGCGGCCTTGGTCGGTGACGGTGATGACGGTAAATCCGTTTTACCTTCTTCCAAGCGCTTATCGGTGCCAAACTCCATCCGCGCTTGGCGCCGGTCCGCTGCAACTTTTCTGCATTGATCCCTTTTGAGCGCAAAAGCGGTGCTAGGCGGCGAAGGCGGGCGGACAGGGCGTTGGGCTCCTTGGGCCAGTCCTTTGCGTTAACATGAGCTTGGCCGGTGATGGAATTCAGTTCTTCCAGCATCTTCGGGCGGGCCCCTCCCAGGGAGCTTAGCCTTGCACGGCCACCGCGACCAAGTCGTCCTCGAGCAGCGGATTCAGTAGCTTCGACGAGATTACGTTGATAGGCGGCTTTGAATGACCCGGTCTCGTGATAGGCGCTCTCGCATGCCGTTGCCCACTTCGCGAAATCGGCCATGCGCGGCCAATCATTACTGGTCACGTCGGCAAGGTCGCAATCCAACGTGCCACAGCATCGAGTAGCGCTCCCAAGATGCGCGGGCGCTCTGCTTCGAAGGCCGTCATCAGGTCTTGTTTGGGTTTTCGGTCCTTGTCCAAGATGCGCTCAGCCGCCACGAAGATGCAGCGGTCGGAAAGGTCGGCGCGATTGACGATGTCGGTAATGCCGTTCAGTGCAATCGGCTTTTCGGCCTGCATGAACGCCTCGTCTTGATCGGCGTATAGCCGTCGCGTCGCGTGCGCCCCCCTGTCGAAATTCGCGCAAATCCGTCCGATAACCACGACGGCAGGCCACTAAGGTTGGCCGTTGAAGCAAGGACGTGGGTAACGTCTGGCTCGCGATAAACAGGTCCCTATCATCGCGCGGCGGTGATCTGAGAGGGGCGACATTTGGATCGACGAGCGAACGCAGAATCCTCAATAAGCGTGCTATTTGCTGAGCCTGCTCACCAATAACCGTCAAAACCGGATACGGCCCATGATCGCGCATGGCCGAAAGAAGCCAGGCGATTACCAGGATAAAATCTTCATTGGCTCTGACGTTGATGAAATCCCGCAACTTTCCAATGCTACCTCCACAAACCGGCAGCGGCAGCGCGAGCATGCCCCTGGTGCGGACAAATTAACCTTGGCTGGCTGTCGATTCCCCACCCCCCTAGTGTCGATTTTAACCCTCGCCAGTCGGCGTCAGCCAAATTGAAATCGATGGCGCCTTGTCTGGCCCAATCCTAACGTCAACTGTGGATGTTGACGACGGCCAACCTAGCCTTTCTTCGCCGGTAGAAAGAACGTTCCATCGAGCATTATTCGGCGCTGCGCTGAGTTCTGCGGAAGTACGAGCGGGTCAACCAGTCGGGAATCCAGTTGACCGAACCTTCCAGTTTTCGTGGTGTCCGCTTACTTCGACGCAAGCGTAAGCAGTATCATCTGGGGTGTGGAACAGGACAGCATCGTCCAGGATTTCAAGCAGCGTTTTACTTGTGGCGATCGGGATCCCATGAATTCTTGCCCTTCACCAAATCAGTCAATTGCAGTTGACTGGGTTTCATTCGTTGCTCTATCGGGCTGGTGGGCAGTATTAATCGCCGGCGCTTCTGTGAATCGACCCGGCAAACAGAGTGCCGCCTGGGCCGTGTTTGCAACTCGTCGAGCGCTTAACCAATCAGCCAAGTCAGCGCGCCGGTAGACCACTTTCCGTCCGAGCTTCAAATACGGTGGACCGCCACCGCGGCAGCGCAGCTAAGCAAGCGTAGCAACAGCTAAGCCGGTGAACACTGCCGCCGTTGCGGCATCCATTATGTCGGCATTTTCGCGCTCTGACATGGTCGTTGCTTTTGCATAGCCGGCCTGAGCCGGACATTGCTGGCAACTTACCCAAATCGCTGGGCCTGTCAGGGAAGCTAAAACCGTTATTTTAGTGACCAGCGATCACCTACGCGCCCGCGGGCTTGGAGAATGCGGGCGGTATTGCAAATCGAACTTGCGGCGGTGTTGCAAATAGAGCCTTTGACCAGTTCTTCCGAGATAAATATTTCTCGGCGATGTCGACAATGGCTGCAGCCACTTTTGAGCCCGATTTAACTGCGTCGTGCACTTCCACGAAGATGTGCGCGTTGGCAAAGTGGTCCGTGCGCTTTCCTCGTCGCCGGAACACAAATGCAAGTTTTCGCTGCTGCCGCGTGGGAGGCTTAGGATAAACAGTTCTGCCAGGATTCGCGCAATTGACGGTCAAGTTCGCCGTCACTACGCAACAGCCTGGCCAGCGCGAGACGTGCGTCGGCCTCGTTTGGGCTGTCCGCCCTGAGGTATTGTTGCCGTAGCCTTCCGCGCTTGTCCTGCTTCACAAGACCGTCAAGCAACGCTCTTGCTAACGGTAAATCCGAATCCGACATTGTATGGAACCTGGTTTGCCTGGCAAAAAAGCCCAGTGGATTTGAGAACGTCAAGCTGCAACTAACTGCCGTTCCAACTGGACGACCTCAGTGCACGCGCTGCCGTCAAGGGCTGAAGCGATACGGGCGCAGACTGCGTCAGCAGCGGCAATCAAGGCTAAGTCGAGGTGATGGATGTAGCGGCCTGTCATTGTCCCGGACGCATGGCCGAGTAGTGCCGCAATGGTAGGTTCAGTGTAGCCGAGATCAGATACTACCGACGCGTAAGCGTGACGTAAGCCGTGCGGCGTTAGATGGTCCAGTGCGGTTCCTCCGATCAAGCGTCGCCAAACTTTTGGCAATCCCGCATACGATTTGCCTTTGGCGCGGCCAGGGAACACGAATTTACAATCCTTCGGCAGCGTCGAAATTAGGTCAATGGCGCGTTTGCCAACGGGCCGGATGCTCCGTCCTTCCTTGCTTGTTGTTAACCGCAAACACCGGCCCGCAGCATCAACTTCCGACCACCTTAAGTGCTCAATCTCGCCGCGGCGGCTCCCTGTCATCGCAAGCAACCTGATTGCGAGCAATGCGGTAATGTTCTCGCGCTTGACCTCCGCTTGGGCCAGCGCCTCGCCGAGCAAAGCATATTGCTCGAGGGACAGGCGGACGTCACGCCGCTGATCGGCTGGCCGTTTTATCCCCCGCGCAGGATTGACCGACAGCAGACCCTCTGAGACCGCGAACGACAGTATCCCGCTTAGCAGGCCAACCGTCCGCGATGCAGTCCCTTTCCCGCCTTTCACAATCGCGCGCCCGCGAAAGCCCGTCTTTTCGTCAGTTGCGGTATCGCCGGCCGCCACGCTTCGCATGAAGCGCCCGATGTCGGGAGGTCAGGTCTTTCACCCGGCGATTGCCGAGAAGTGGCAAAACGTGACGCTTAATCCGCCCTCGATCCGTGTAGAGCGTGGATGATTTCTTGGGCTCGCTGCGCTTGCCGAAAACCAGCCCCTTTTCGGCCGCGTCAAGGTAGAGCTGACAAAGCTGGCGCACGGTCATCGCGCGACGTTCCTCCGACCGCTTGCTCGCGGGATCACCGCCCTTGACCACATCCGCCAGCACACGCTTGGCCTGATGGCGCGCTTGATCGACGGTGAGTACGCCAAAGCGCCCGAGCGTGATGCGTCGACTGATTCCGCCCGAATTCCGATACTGAACCATGAATGATCTAATACCGGTTGGCTTGACCCTGAGGCCGAAACCCGGGATTTCATCGTCCCAAAGGTACAGGTCGCGCGTTTGATCAGGCCGCACGCAGATGGCGGTGCGCCTTGGTGAGCTTCATTCCCGAACTCCCGTGTAGGTAAGCATGCGGTAAGCATGGGTAAGCAACAATCAGCAAGGATCAGAGATAATGGGGGGCGCCGAAAAAGCGAGATTTATCTTGTTAAGATCTTGGTATTCGGCAACGTCCAGCGAAACCCAGCAATCTCCGGACAATGGGGTCCGCTTGCCCTCCGAAGGCAGAGGTCAGGGGTTCGAATCCCTTCGGGCGCGCCATCTCGTCACCCGCTCAGAGCGGCATTTTACGGTCGGCGCGTGCCCCCACATCAGAGCCACAAAGAATTTTTGACATGACCGAAGCTGAAGATCTTTTCAACGATGGCGCGGCCTACGAACGGCGCATGGGCCGCTGGAGCCGCGTCGTCGGTGAAAAATTTCTGGACTGGCTTGCCGTTCCGCAAGGCTTGCGCTGGCTCGACGTCGGCTGCGGCAACGGCGCCTTCACCGAGGTCGTGATCGCACGCTCCGCGCCGGCCGCGGTGAGCGGCGTCGATCCGTCGGAGGGCCAGCTCACCTACGCGCGCACGCGGCCCGCGGCCAAGCTCGCGGAGTTTCGCCGCGGCGAGGCGCAAGCCTTGCCCTATCCGGACAGAAGTTTTGACGCCGCGACCATGGCGCTGGTCATCAGCTTCGTTCCCGACCCGGCCAAGGCCGTGCGCGAAATGCTGCGCGTCGTGCGACCGGGCGGGTGGGTCGCCGCCTATATGTGGGACCTGCCCGGCGGCGGCATTCCGATCGCACCCATGTTCCGGGCGCTGAAATCGCTCGGCGTCGCCGTTCCGTTTCCGGGTGTCGAGGTCTCGCGGCGGGACAACATGCGGGCGCTCTGGGAGCAGGTCGGCCTGCAATCGATCGACACCTGTGAAATCCGCATCCCGGTGGTCTACGCCGACTTCGACGACTTCTGGCAGTCGTTCAGCGTGCCAGGGGGACCAAGCGGCGCGGCCATCCGCAAAATGTCACCGCCCGAGATCGAACAGCTCAAAGACCGGGTGCGCGAGGAACTCCCCGCCGGGCGCGACGGCCGCATCGCCTATGAAGCATTCGCCAACGCCGTGCGCGGCCGCGCGCCGAATTGATGCGCCGCGGCGGGCGGCGCCCGGCGACCGACGGCGCACGACTGGTCTTTGGGCGGCGCCGTCAAATTTCAGACTGGCGGGCATATCGGTTTCCGGGCGCTTGACCGTAAAATATCTAGCGATGCGTGCGGGCTGCGGTTGTTCACAAGCTCGCGGCGCCAAAGGGATTTCGCATGAACGTCTATGATCTGAAAGACCGCGTTGCGATTGTCACCGGCGGCGCGCAGGGCATCGGTTTGGCGGTCACCAACCGCATCCTCGCTTCGGGCGGCAAGGTGGCGATCTGGGACCGCGACAAGCCGTTGCTCGACAAGACCGCGGCGGCGCTTGCTGCCGGCGATCGCGTGCAAGCGCTCAGCGTCGACATCGCCGACCTCGCCGCCGTTGAAGGCGCGACCAAACAGACGCTCGCTTATTTCGGCAAGATCGACATTCTGGTCAACAACGCCGCGGTGGTCGGGCCGAATGCGCCGACCTGGGAATATCCGCCGGAAGCGTTTCGCGACGTCGTCAATGTCGGCCTCATCGGCACGTTTTATTGCTGCCGCGCGGTGGTGCCGCACATGATCGCTAAGAACTACGGCCGCATCGTCAATCTGAGCTCCGTCGCCGGCAAGGAAGGCAATCCGAAAGCGCCGGCTTACTCTTCGATGAAAGCCGCGGTGATCGGGCTCACCAAGTCGCTCGGCAAGGAGCTCGCGAGCTACAATATCGGCGTCAATTGCGTGACGCCGGCGGTCGCCAAGACCACGCTGGCGATGAGCCAGGCGCCGGATTTTCTGGCGATGATCGTGTCGAAGATTCCGCGCGGCCGCATGCTGGAATTGGACGAAGCCGCGTCGATGATTTGCTGGCTGGCGAGCGCGGAGAATTCGTTCACCACCGGCGCGGCGTTCGATTTATCCGGAGGCCGCGCGACCTATTGATCGAACCGCAGCGTTTCCCGGACGCAGTGCAGCGTGCAACGCTGCACTGCAGATCCGGGATCGTAACATACTCAGCGTTTGCGAAGGTCCCGGTTCTGCAGCGCGTCATTTCATGCCGCGCTGCGCCCGGGACAAGAGGTACGAAATGCGATGAGCGTCATGAAGCTCTATTACACACCGGGTGCGTGCTCGCTGGCGCCGCACATCGTGCTGGAGGAAATCGGCGACCGCTACGAGCTCGCCCGCGTCGATCTCGCCGCCGGCCAGCAGAACAGCGCCGAGTTTCTCGCCGTAAATCCGAAGGCGCGCGTGCCGGTGCTCACCGACGGCGACTGGGTGCTGACTGAGGCGCCGGCGATTCTGCACTACATCGCGGCGCGCTATCCGGCGGCGGGCCTGTGGCCGTGGGATCCGCGCGAGGAAGCGCGCTGCAGCGAGTGGCTCGGCTGGATTTCGTCGACGGTCCATGTCAGCACCGGCACTGTGCGGCGCGCGGCGCGTTACGCCTCCGATCCGCGAGCGGTGGAGGACGTGGCGGCGACGGGACGGAAAACTTGCCGCGCGCTGTGGGAGACGGTCGAGAAGCGGATCGGATACGGCCCTTGGGCGATCGGCGAGCGCTACAGCGTCGCCGATCCTTATCTCATGGTTTATTGGCTGTGGGGGAGGAGCCCGCTCCTTGGCTACGACATGGCGCACGACTTTCCGCACTGGACCGCGCATGCGCGCCGCCTCGCGCGCCGTCCGGCGGTGCAGCGCGCGTTCGCGAGCGAAGGGCTGCAGTTGCCGAATTGATTCGTCATTGCGAGGAGCGAAGCGACGAAGCAATCCAGACTCTTGCGCAAGCCGCCTGGATTGCTTCGCTGTCGCTCGCAATGACGAGCTAACCCAGCGCGGTGATGACCTCGCTTGATTTGGTCACAGCGGCGACGTTCTGCATGGCGTATTGCACGGAGGCGCGATGCCAGTCGGCATTCATGGTCGAGCAGCAGTCCTCGGGCACGATGACGAAGTAGCCCTT
Organism: uncultured Alphaproteobacteria bacterium; assembly: GCA_963804405.1. GTDB lineage: Bacteria > Pseudomonadota > Alphaproteobacteria > Rhizobiales > Xanthobacteraceae > BOG-931. The sequence continues at coordinate 7,273 of CAWDQG010000053.1, forward strand.
GTCCGCTCCGGTGCGTGCCGTGTGCTCGATCGACATGTTGGTCCAGGCGCCGGTGTCGATGATGGTGTCGCGGCCGCCGGCGCGCAGCACGGTTTCGAGCTTACTGCCTTCGAAGGCGCTCATGCGGATTTTCTCGACGATGATGTCGCCGGGCTGCGGTTCGAGGCCGGCGACCGGCGCCGCGCCCCAGGTGCCGCGGATCATCGCCTTGGCGTCGACCAGACCTTCGAACAAAGGCGCGTTGAGCGTGAAGCCCGGCGCGCCCGGTTCGACGACGAACCAGACATGGATGACCATGACGCCGCGCGAACGGCAGACTTCCGCCAGGCGGCGGATATTTTCCACAACGTTCTGCTCGCGGGCATGCTGCGGCGAGCCGGACGAGGCGAATGCGCCGCCTTCCATCATCACGTCGTTCTGCATGTCCTGGATGATGAGCGCGCAGCGCGACGGATCGAGCATCAGGCCTTGTTTCGTGCCGGCGCTGGCGCGCTCGGCCGCCGGCGGCGGCGACGCATACGCGGAGCTTGTCGAACCGCCGGCCGATGCGCCCGCGCCCGGACGCATGAACGGTTCGATGTGCGGACCGATCTTGGTGCGCACCGCGTAGAGCGAATGCGTCGCAGTCATGAACAGCGTGCGCCAATCGGAGCGGCCCCAGTGCAGATTGGCAACGAGTTCGGGCACGCGGACTTTGCCGAGCAGCGCGCCGTTGCGTCCGTAGACCCAAACACCGCCGGGCGCCGTCACCCAGATATTGCCGGCGCTGTCGCACTTCATGCCATCGGGCACGCCGGGCTCAAGCTCGGAGCGGATGCCGGAGGCGAAGATGCGATCCGGGCCGAGCGTGCCGTCGGCATTGACGTCGAACGCCCGGATCAGGCAGCGCACCGTGTCGTTGACATAAAGAATCTTCTCATCCGGCGAGAAGCAGAGCCCGTTCGGCTGCTCGAACAGATTGCGGTCGACCACAAGCTGCGGCTCGCCGCCGCCTGGCGGCACCCAATAGACGCCCTGAAAGCCCTGCTGCCGCGGCCGCTCGACACCGTAGACCGGCATGCGCCCGTACCACGGATCGGAAAAATAGATCGAGCCGTCGAACCGTACGCAGACGTCGTTCGGGCTGTTGAGCTCCTTGCCCTCGAAGTGCGACGCCAGCACTTCGCGCCGGCCGTCGCGCTCGCGGATCAGACTCGACGTCGCGTGCTCGCAGACGATGAGCCCGAGATTGGCGTCAAAGGTCATGCCGTTGCATTTGTTAGACGGCTTCATGACTTCGCGGACGCCGCCGCGCTCGTCATAGCGGCGGCGGACGTCGGCCGGCATGTCGGAGAACAGGAGATATTGATCGCGCGGGTGCCAGATCGGCCCTTCGGTGAAGGTGAAGCCGCCGGCGAGGCGGTCGACGGACGCGTCAAGCTCGATCAGGTCAGAAAATTCGCGGCGGAGCGCAGTGTGGCTCATCGGTCGCTCCCGTTGTTACGCTGGGAACCAGTTGCGGCGCGGCAGCGACTGCACGATCGGACCGGGGACGGAATCCTGCAGCCGCCCGACCACTTGTCCGGCCTCGATCATCGCCGGGCGATCATGGATCGGCAGCACAAAGCGCGAGCGGGCGACGCACTTTTTTGATCGCCGCTTTCTCCTGGCGCTTGGTGGTGCCGTGATTGCCGGTGACGCGCGGCTCCATGTCGCTGATTTCATGGAAGGGCTCGACGATCTGGTCGTTGAAATCATAGATCACATCGCCGCAGATCGTGGCGTCGCCTTCGTTGGTCTTGACGATGATGTTCATCGATCCTTCGGTGTGCCCGCCGGCGGCCTCGCAGGTTACGCCGGGCATCAATTCGACCGGTCCGGTCATTTCCAGATCGAGAAAGCGCAGCGCGCCCTTGGTGTGCAGCCGGTCGATCAGATGCTTGATGTCGACGGCCGGATATTGTGGATGCATCAGGCCGGACACTGAATATTCAAGCTCCCGGCGATTGAGGACGACCGTGGTATTCATGGGGAAAAGATCGTCCTTGCCGGCATGATCGATATGCAGATGGGTATGCAGCACGTAACGCACGTCGCCGAGCCGCAGGCCGTGTTTCTTGAGCTGGTTCTCGATCATGTTCTCGTGCGATTGCAGTCCGCGCATGCCGAGCGTTTCCATGATCTGGTTCGAGCGATAGCCGGTGTCGACCAAGACCGGCCAGGTGCCGCCGAGAATGAGCAAGCCGAACACCGGCGCGCGGCGCACGCGGCCGCAATCACGCCCGAGCACCAGGAAGCTCGATTCGAGCTCAATGTCCCCGTAATCAAGGACTTTGATTTCCAACGCCATACTGTCCTCCCCCGTTCGAGGTTATGCGCCCCGAATCAATTGAGCCGATAAACTCTTGCCGCCGTGTCGCGGAACGCGGCGCGCGCGACCTTTTCGCCGAGCGGCTCGATCGCGCTCCGGTACGCCGCGATCAGATCGGCATAGCCGGTCCATAATTTCTCGACCGGGAAATTCGAGCCGAACAGGCAGCGCTCCGGGCCGAAAATATCGATGGTCTCGTGCACGATCGCGGCGATATGCGCCGGATCGTTCCTGTGGATGAAGGTGCCGAGCGCCGAGAGCTTCGAAACGATATTCGGCTGCGCCGCAAGGAGCCGCATGCCGTTGCGCCAGCGCGCCCAGCCGGTCGTCGGAAAGGTTCTCCAGCATGCCGGCGTGCTGGAGGATGAACGTGACCTTCGGCGCGCTCTCGGCAAGCTCGGCGGCGCCTGCCATCTGTCCGGCGAACACCTGCAGATCGAAACTCCAGCCATAGTCGGCAAGCCGCGCGACGTTCTTCTGCAACGTCGGGTCGCGCGCCAGATCGGGGCCTGAGGCGAACTGATATTGCGGGTTCTCGTGCCATTGCAGCTGCATGCGCAGGCCGCGCATGCCGGGATATTTGGTCAGCCGATCGAGCTGCGGCCGCACGTCGTTTACCAGAAAGTCGGCGTAGCCGACGATGGCTTGCGGAAATCCGGTTTTGTCGGCGACTTGCTGCACGTAGGCGACTTCGTCCTCGAACCGATCCTTGGCCCAATTGCATTGCACGTAGACCGACTGCGTGACGCCGGTGCCGGCGAGATCGGCGAGATATTCGTCGATCAGATAATCCCGCCGGATTGCCTCGTAGGGCCCGAAGATGCGCGGCTGCATCGGTCCGTCGAGCCACGGCAGATCGCGGCGGCGCCAGATGTGATGGTGCGCGTCGATAATGTCGGTCATGCCGCCTTCTCATTCGCCATATCGAGGACGTTGGCGCAGATACCTTCGATCGAAGAGCCGTCGGCAAGCCGGTCGAGATAAGGCCGCGCTGCAACGAGGCCCGCGGTCCGCGCCTCGAAAGCCGGATCGGCGGCGAGCGGCGTGAGCCAGATAATCCGCCAGCTTAAGCGCGCGAAACGCGCGACCGCATCGGCCATCGCCGTCGGATCGCCGCGCTCGAGCCCGTCCGAAAGCACGATCAAAGCCGCGCCGCGCGCCAGCGCGGCGAAGCGGGGGATGGCAAGAAAAGCATTCAGTGCATCGCCGATCCGCGTGCCGCCGTCCCAGTCGGCGACCAGCAACGAAGCGGTCGTGAGCGCCTGATCGCGGTTGCGCAAGCGCAGCGGCCGGGTAATGCGCGTGAGCCGCGTGCCGATGGTAAAGACTTCGACCGAGTCGGCGGCGCGCACCAGCGCATGCGCGAAGGCGAGATGCGCTTGGGTACGTTCTTTCATCGAGCCGGAAACGTCGATGAGCACGACGATGCGACGTTGCCGCAGTCGGCGCCGGCGCTGACGCAGGCGCACAAACTCGCCGGCATGGCGCATGGCGTCGCGAAACATCCGGCGGGCATCAGTGCTCGATCCGCTGCGTGCCGAACGCCAGCGATAGCCGCGCCGCCGCGGCACGCGCGCCGGCAGCGCGCGGGCAAACTGGCGGAGCGTTTCGCCGTCGCCGCCGGGCCCAAAGCGCCGCGCAGAAAGTCTCTCGGCAGAAGTCGCCTTGGCGCCGGATTCGCGCGTCTCATCGCCAAACAGCGGTTCGGGACCAACAGCGGAATCCTCCGCAGCGTGCAGCGGCTCTTCGTCGCTTGGCTCGCCTTCGAGCCCGGGGACGATCGAACCAAGAAAATGCGCATCGAACAGCGCGTCGAATTCGGCGAAACGCTCCGGCGGCGGTCCGATCGTCGCGCGCGCGGCGCGGCGGATGTCGTCGATCTCGTTCGGCCCGAGAAGCTCGATGGCGGCAAGCCAGGCGATCGTCTGCTCGGGAGCGACCGCAAAGCCCGCGCGCCGCAACAGCGCGGTGAAGCCGAGGAAGTGAGCGATCGGCTGCGTCGTATCGATCATGCCTGCGCCTCCGCCAGAATGGCGTCGATCTTCGGCGCGATGTGGACCAGATCGTCCTCGTCCTTAAGCACGACGCCGAGCGAGCGGCGAAAGGCATCCGGCCAGCGCGCGCCCTGCTCATTGAGGAGCGTTGCCGCTTCCGCCCACTCGACGGCCTCGGCAATGCCTGGAAGCTTAGCGAGCGGTTCGCGCCGCAGTCGCCCAACCGCGCTGACGACGGCGCGCGCGGCGCGCTCGCCAACGCCGGAAGCGCGCATCATGATGATGCGCATTTCACGCTCGGGTGTCGGATATTCGATCCAGTGATAGACGCAGCGGCGGCGCAGCGCTTCGTGCAGTTCGCGGGTACGGTTGGAGGTGAGGATCACGACCGGCCGCTCGTAGGCGCGGATGGCGCCGCGCTCAGGGATCGAGATCTGGAAGTCGGACAGGAATTCCAGCAGGAAGGCCTCGAACTCATGGTCGGAGCGATCGATTTCGTCGATCAGCAGCATCGTTTCCTGCGGGCGGCGCAGGCAGGCGAGCATCGGCCGCTCGATCAAAAACTCGTCGCCATAGATGTCGACATTGCCGGCGCCTTCACTCTGCCGGCGCAGTGCGAGCATCTGCCGCGGAAAATTCCATTCGTAGAGCGCGGCGGACGCGTCGATGCCCTCGTAGCATTGCAGGCGCAACAGCGCGCGGCCGAGCACGCCGGCAATGGCCTTGGCAGCCTCGGTCTTGCCGACGCCCGGCGCGCCTTCGAGCAATAACGGCTTGCCAAGCGCGAGCGCCAGATAGGCGGCGGTGGAAAGCTCTTCGTCGGCAAGATAATAGGCGGCGCGCAACGCCTCCTCGAGCTCGCGCGGGCTGCCGATGCCGACAATGGTGTGCCGCACCGCCATGTAAGTTTACCGGGCGCGAGCCGATGTTGCGGCGCCGCCACGCGCCTTCAGGGCACGCAGGATTTTTTCCGGCGTGATCGGCAATTCGTCGATGCGCACGCCGACGGCGTTGAAGACCGCATTGGCGACGGCCGGCAGCACCGGATTGGCGCACATCTCGCCCGGCCCCTTGGCGCCGAACGGTCCATCGGGGGCAGGGCGCTCGAGCACCAAAATGTCATGCGGGCAAATGTCGCCGGGTCCGGGCATCAGATATTCGTTGAAGTCGCGCGGACCCTCACGGGTGTCGGGATAATAAGGCTCCGGCGTTTCATACAGGGCATGGCTCATGCCCATCCACGAGCCGCCGACGAGCTGCTGCTCGACGAGCTTCGGATTGATGGCGCGCCCGATCTCATAGGCGCTGGTCATCTTCAGCACGGTGACGTCGCCGGTCTCATCGTCGACTTCGACCTCGGCAATCAGACAGGCGTGGGCGTAGCAGGTGGCCGGCGACATCTCGCCGGTTTCCGGATCGACGTCGGACAGCGGCACCAGAAAGATGCCGCGGCCGGAAATGGTCTTGCCCTGGCGGAATTGCGCGGCGATGGCGACGTCGCGGACCGAGATCGAGCGATGCGGCGCGCCTTTGACCCGGATCGAGCCGCGGCCGTCGGTCTCGAGATCGCCAGGATCGACTTCAAGTTCCTCCGCGGCGGCTTCCATCATCACCGCGCGGGCCTCGCGCGCCGCCACCATCACCGCGTTGCCGACGCGGTGCGTGCCGCGCGAGGCGAACGATCCCATGCAATGCGGGCCGGTGTCGGAATCGGCGGTGTCGACATAGACGTCCTCGACCGGCACGCCGAGCGTTTCCGCACAGATTTGCCGGGTCACCGATTTCATCCCCTGGCCGAGGTCGATCGAGGAGAGAGCGACGGTGAATTTGCCGGTCGGGTTGGAATGGACCAGAGCCTGGCTCGGATCGCCGCCGAGATTCATGCCGATCGGATAGTTGATGGTCGCGACGCCGCGACCGCGATGCTTGGCCATGATCAGCGCCTCCTGGTGCCGAAGACTGAAGAAAAGCGCGGCGCGCCGTGGGTCGAGCCGGCCGGCGACGCGGCGGGCGGAGGCGGCGGTGCGCTCCGTGGCGGCGGCGCTGGAGGCGCGGGACGTGGCGGCGGCGCCGCTGGCGTCGGCCGCTCGTAGGACACGCGCTGTGGCGTGCTCGCCGGCGCGCGTGCCGGCGCGGCGGGGGCGGGCGTCCGCGAGCGGTCAGCGGTACTGCCGGCGCGCGCCGCATCTCCGCCTTGCCGCGACGACATCCGGCGGAATTCGTCGCGCAGCGGCCAGTTGGCTTTTTCGGCGGCCACCTGTGCGCATTCGATCAGGGCGCAGTTCTTCGCCTCGCGCCGGTGCGCCTTCATGTCGCCGTCGCGATAGGCGTTGAGCATGCGGAATTCCAGCGGATCCATGCCGACGGCAGTGGCGCCTTTGTCCATCTGGCATTCGAGCGCGAAATCGAGCGCGGTCACGCCAAAGCCGCGCATGGCGGTCGCCGGCGTGCGGTTGGTGAACACGCAGAACACGTCGGCGGCGACGTTGGGAATGGTATAGGGCCCGGGAATGTGCGCGGCGCATTTGACCACTGCGTAGCTCGACAGCCGCGTATAGGCGCCACTGTCAAAATAAGCCCGCACTTTGCGGGCGACGATGCGCCCGTCACGCATGATGCCGTCCTTGACGTAGATGCGCTCACCACCGCGCGGCGAGCCGAACTGCATCTCCTCATGGCGGCTCAATCGATAGCGTACCGGTGAGCCAGTGAGCCGCGCTGCGAGGATAGCGAGCGGCTCGGTCAAGGTGTCGACTTTGCCGCCAAAGCCGCCGCCCACGGTGCCGCCAATAAAATGCAATTGGTTGGACGGCATCGCGTTGATCTTCGCGGAAGTATCGAGCGAGAAGAACAGCGCCTGGGTCGAGGTATAGACAATGAACCGGCCGTTGGTATCCGGCACAGCGATCGAGCCGTTGGTCTCGGTCGGCGCATGTTCGATCGGCGACATCTGGTAGCGCTCGTCGAGCACGACGTCGGCTTGCGCAAACGCCGCGTCGGCATCGCCGTAACGCAGCTTCTGGTGATCGTACTTGTTGTAATACTCGAACGTGTTCTTCGGATAGGCGGCGTTGACCGACGGCGCACCCGGCTTCATTGCCTCCTCGACATCGTAGACCGCCGGCAGCTGATCGTAGGACACGCGCACCAGCGCCATCGCTTCCAGCGCCGCCCGTTCAGAGGTGGCGACAATGCCGAGGATCGGCTCGCCCTTGTAGCGCACCACATCGGTCGCCAGCGAAGGCTCATCGTCCTTGCCGAATTGGATCAGGCTCAGCAGGGTGTTGAGATTGACCGGGACGTCGGTGGCGCGAATGATCCGTTTGACGCCTGGGGCGCGCGCCGCCGCCGAATCGTCGATCGAGCGGATGCGCGCATGCGCGTGCGGGCTGCGGAGGATTTTCAGATGCAGCAGGTTGGCGAACCGGTGATCGTCGTAATACGGCGACGTGCCGGTGACGTGGCCGAGCATGTCCTGCCGCTGGGTCGGCTGGCCGACCTCGTGCAGATTATCGTCGCGCTCATCGGCGAAAATGTCCTTGCGGAATTCCAGCATGGCGTTGTCCTTCAGGCGCGGCGGCGGCTGTCGCTGCGCGCGGCATCGAGCACCGCGTTGATGATCGGTTCGTAGCCGGTGCAGCGGCAGATATTGCCGCAGATGGCGTCGACGACGTTTTCACGCGTCGGGTTCGGATTTTTGTCGAGCAGCGCCTTGGAAGCCATCAGCATCCCCGGCGTGCAATAGCCGCATTGGGCGGCAAAGCGCTCCATGAAGGCGCTCTGCAGCGGATGCAGATCGGCGCCGCGGCGGAGCCCGGCAACGGTTTCGATCGATCGCCCGGCGCAGGTTTCGGCGAGCGTCACGCAGGACAGACGCGGCGCGCCGTCGATCAGCACCGTGCAGGTGCCGCAGGTGCCTTGCCAGCAGCCGCCTTTCACTGACAAATCGCCGACAGCTTCGCGCAAGGTGTCGAGAAGGTTAGCGCCGCCTTCGACGAAGGTGGCTGCGTCCTCGCCGTTGAGACGAAATTGGATCGGCGTCTTCACGACTGCCTCGCGCTTTGCTCGCCGAGCAGGAGCCGGCGCAGATGGATGG
>CAWDQG010000054.1:0-54806 GCA_963804405.1 uncultured Alphaproteobacteria bacterium
ACAAAATCAGGGAGATTCAACGGGGCAATTACTCAAGTCACTTGCAAATATCCGCGTGCCCTGGCGACCGCAGACTCGATACCCATATCTTCCGCCATCATAAGTGCTGACTGAAACTGCGATCGTGCTTCGCTCTCGCGGCCGGCACGCAGGGCAACGGCCCCGAGACCGAGGCGGCATTCCACCAACAATGGCCGCATACTGAGTTCGTCGGCGATCGCGGCAGCGGTGCGATAGTGTTTCTCAGCGGCCGAAAGCTCAGGCGAACTATCGCTCATGGCGATATCGCCGAAAAGATGTTCCATCCACGCGACGTTTCCCCGCTCGCCCCGCAAATTTGCGCGTTGATGGGCTTCGCGAGCCTGGCGCAGGGTTAATTCGATCCGGTCGCTCTGGATGCCAATGGCGGCCAGCAAAAAATGCGTGCTCGACAGGAAGGAGAAATCCGCAATTTCGCTCGGGCCAATCGCACGGGCTTCCTCGCCGCGTCCGGCTTTAGCGTAGGCATAACACAATCGGCTTACCACTTGATCGAACACGGCTTCGACGCTGTGCAGCTTGATTTGCTCGTAGCCTCGCTCCAACACGTTGATTGCATCGGCGATGTGGCCTCGACGAAGCAATGCATGACTGAGGCCAAAGCTCGCAACGCCCATGCTGTATGCATGGTTGGCCTGCACGGCCAGATCAAAACCCATCTGACCGACGGTCTCAGCTTCGACGAATTCGCCGAGTTCCGCGAGGGCCCACGCGGCGAAGGACGCGCTAAAGGCAAGTACTAGCCCTCCGAAGCGCCGCAGCGTCCGTCCTGCTTCGTGGTCGAGCGTTGCAACACTTTTGCGCAAGTGATCGGCCGCGGCGATGTGATCGCCCAAAAACAGCAGCGCCGTGCCGACTCGGTAGTGTGCCAAGCCGCGCAATTCCCAGCTGTCGAGTTCCTCCGCCGCCGCAAGCCCACGCAGGCTGGTCTCGACAGCGAGGTGATGTTCGCCCTGGACCCAGTGGAAGCCGCTTTTGTAAAGCACCGCGAGCGCCATCCGCTCGCGATCGCCGATGCGTTCCGCCAGCGCTTGCGCTTTTTCAAGGTGCGGCAAAATGGAAGCCATTTCGCTCAGCACAAAGTGCGCGTCGCGCAATTCGAAGCGAAGATCGATGTTTTCGGCGATTGTTCGCGGCGTCTCGGGTAGATACTCAAGTGCCGCTAGCGCGCCTTGAAACGCTTCGAGCGCCGCGCGATTGGCGGATTGCGCCGCCGCCCTGCGACCGGCCTGCACACCGAACGTATGTGCCTTCTCCCAGAGCGCGCCGCGCCTCGCGTGATAGGCTAAGCGATCCACATGTTCGGTCAAGCGATCGGCGTGCAGGCGCTCGATCGCCTCGACGATGTTCGCGTGCAACAACTGCCGGCGCTCGGCCAGGAGGCCGCCGTACGCGACATCATGTGTCAACGCATGCTTGAAGGTATATTCCCGATCCGGGAACAGTCGGGTCTCGTAGATGAACTCGGCGGCTTGCAGGTTGGCGAGGCCGCGTTGCACGGTGTCAACATCGGCGTCGGCGATTTCGCCGAGCAGTCCCAACGCGAAATCCTTGCCGATCACCGATGCGGATTGCAGCAACCGCTTGTCTTCGGGCCCGAGCCGGTCGATGCGCGCCGCGAGTACCGATTGCACGGTTACCGGCAACGCAATGGTGGTGATCGGTGCCACCAGGCGATAGTTGCCGCGCCTGCCGTCCAGCGCGCCACTCTCGATCAAGGTGCGGGCGCTCTCTTCCAGGAAGAAGGGGTTGCCTTCGGTGCGCTCAATAAGAAGCTGCTTGAGTGCGCGGAGTGAGGCATCGGCGCCGAGTTTGTCCTGCAGCAACTCCTCCGAGCCCTTCGCCTGCAGGGGATCGATGCGGACGCGCGTGTAATAGCTCTTGGCGCTCCAACGGTCCTGAAACTCTGGGCGGAAATTCAGCAGCAGAAGGATCGGCGCTTTCGGCAGGCTCTCGATCAGGCTGTCGATGAAGGCGAGGCTCTCGCTATCCGTCCAGTGCAGGTCTTCGAAGACCACAATGGTCGGCTGCACCTGCGCTTCCCGGAGCAGCAGCGCACGGCAGGCATCGAGCGTGCGACGGCGGCGCTGTGCCGGATCGCTGTCGAGCCAAACGGAATCATTGACCGGAACATCGAGCAGCGCCAGGAACGCCGGTAGTGTCGGGCGCAAGGTATCGTCGAGCGTCAGGAGCTTGCCGGTGACCCTTTCGCGGATGCGCCGCGCGTCGTCGGCGTTCTCGATCTGGAAATAATTTTTAAGCAGATCGATAAGCGGCAGATAGGCGGTCGCCTTGCCGTGCGACACCGAGCCGCTTTCCAGCACCAGCCAGTCCCGCGTTCGATGCGAGTGGATGAACTCGTAATAGAGGCGCGACTTGCCGACGCCAGGCTCGCCGACCACGGCAACCACCTGCCCCAGGCCAGCGCCGGCGCGCTCTAGCGCCCCATTCAGCGCGTCCATCTCGCGCTCGCGGCCGACGAAACGAGTGAAGCCGGCGACGGCAGAAGCTTGCAGGCGCGAGCGCACGGCGGCCGCGCCGATCAGCTCGAAGACTTCGATTGGCTGTACCAGCCCCTTCACCGGGATCGGGCCGAGCGGGCGAACCTGCACTAAGCCTTCCGCCAGGCGCAGGGTATCGGCGGTCATGCGGATGCTGCCGGGGAGCGCGAGCTGCTCCATGCGCGACGCGAGATGGGTGGTCTGGCCGATGGCGTCGTAGTCCATGGTCAGATCGTTGCCGATCGTCCGCACCACGACCTCACCCGAGTGCAGACCGGTGCGCACCTGTACCTCAACGCCGAAGTCGCGTCGGGTTTTTTCGGAAATTTCGCGGAGTGCGTTCTGCATAGCGAGCGCCGCATAACAGGCCCTGACCGCGTGATCCTCATGCGCTATCGGCGCGCCGAATAGTGCCATGATGCCGTCGCCCAATACCTTGTTGACGGTGCCTTCGTAGCGGTGCACGGCACGCATCATCGCCTCGATGGTCGGATCGAGGATGCGCCGTGCATCCTCCGGGTCGGCGCCTTGGATAAGCTCCATGGAACCCTTGATGTCGGCAAACAGCACCGTCACCTGCTTGCGTTCGCCTTCCAGCGCGCCGCGGCTGCGCAGAATTCTCTCGGCGAGTGGCTTCGGCGTGTAGCTCTCGGGCGCAGGCTGGGTCACCGCTGGTGCGGCGGCACCGGTCAATCGCGCGCCGCAACCGCCGCAAAACTTCGCGGCCGGTGCGTTTTCGAAACGACAACTGGGACAGATGCTGACGAGCCGGGCGCCGCACTCGCTGCAAAATCGGCAGTCAGGCGCATTCTCGGCGGCGCATCCAGAACAGCGCATCCTTCGCGCTCACTTTTTCAAATCCCGCGGCCATCTGGGGATGTCGGACAACTGTTTATCCGGGGACCCCTCGGTGCCCAAAGCAGGAGAGATATTGTCCCCCCATTCAGGGGCACTTTGCAACCGAACACGTCACCAGCCGACCAAGGCGCCGGGCGGCTCCCTTGCGGATCCGTCATGCGAGTCTTCAGCTGTTGGATCGCCGCAAGCGGTCTTTTGCCTCTCGGTTGGTCGCTACGAGGAGGACTCTGATGACGCAACATCGTACCGAAACATTATCCGACTGCTGCGATGCACACTCGGCTTCCGCGTTGGGTCAGACTCGGTCTTTCGGCGGAGTCTGCGCCATGTCCCCTTTACCTCTGATAGCGACCCGTCAGAGCGGACGAGGCGGCTCGCATTTGGGCCACGAGGAGACATTCACCCCTCTTCCTAGCGCAAGGGCAACCGGTGTAGTTTTAGCGAGAGATGCCAGCGGAACGTGCGGAAATGCCCACCATTGTAATCGGCCGTACTGGTGCTGTCGGCGAGCGTCCTGGCTTCATCGTACCAGGGAGGCGGCAATGCCGGACGTCAAATGGATGATCAAGGCGCGCGAATTCGTCAATTGCAATTGCGCCTATGGCTGCCCGTGCCAGTTCAACGCACTGCCGACCCACGGTAATTGCGAGGCCGTGGCCGGCATGCAAATCGATCAGGGGTATCATGGCGACACCCCGCTCGACGGGCTGCGGTTCGTCGGCATTTTCCGCTGGCCGGGGGCGATCCATGAAGGCAAGGGCGAGGCGGCGGTCGTTATCGACGAGCGGGCGAGTGAGCCGCAGCGCGAAGCGCTGTTGCGTATTCTCACCGGCCAAGATACCGAGCCCGGCGCCACCATCTTCCAGGTTTTCTCCACCACATTTGAGAAACTTCACGAACCAATTTTCGCCGCCATCGACTTCGAGGTGGACATCGACGCCCGCAAAGGGCGGCTGGTAGTGCGCGGCGTCACCGAGGGCCGTGGCGAACCGATCAAAAATCCGGTCACTGGGGCGGAGCATCGCGCCCGCATCGATATCCCCGACGGATTCGAGTATTCGCTTGCCGAGATGGGGCGGGGATGGACCACGGTTGCGCGTCCGATGGCGATCAAGCTTGCCAATTCCTACGCACAATTCGCCCACGTCAATCTTTGTCAGAGCGGGATCGTGCGCTGATCCACGATGAACGCCGCGCTGGAGGCCGTGTTGCGGCGCGACCGCGCGATCGTGCTTGCGGCGCTCGCCATCATCACCGCGATCGCTTGGGCCGATCTCGCCTGGCTCGCCGACGATATGGCGATGGGCGGCATGGGCATGACGGGCTTTCGTATGATCCCGGCCGGCAGGAGCCTGATGATGCCGGCGAGCGAGCCGTGGCAGCCGATCGAGTTCGGCTACGTGTTCGCCATGTGGGTTTTGATGATGATTGGCATGATGACATCGTCGGTCGCGCCAATGATTCTCATCTACGCCCGCGTCGGGCGGCAGGCGGCAACGCGGGATAAGCCGTTCGCCGCGAGCGGCTGGTTCGCCGCCGGATACCTCCTCGCCTGGACTGGCATCTCGCTGGTCGCAACCTCGCTGCAGTGGGCGCTGGAGCGCGCCGCGCTGCTCACGCCAATGATGGAAAGTGCAAGTAACATCCTCAGCGCGATCGTACTGATCTTGGCCGGTCTCTATCAGTGGACGCCGCTCAAGCAAGCGTGCTTGCCTATTGCCAATCCCCGTTCCTCTTTATCCAACAGCAGGGCGGCTTTCGCGGCGACCCGGGCGGCGCCCTGGCGCTCGGCTTCCGGCACGGGATTTATTGCATCGGCTGCTGCTGGGCGCTGATGGCGTTGTTGTTCGTCGGCGGCGTAATAAATTTGCTGTGGATCGCCGCACTGGCAATCCTGATCCTGCTGGAGAAGCTCATGCCGTTCGGGCGCGTTGTGGCGCGGATCGCGGGCGTAGGATTCATTGCTTGCGGCGTGTGGACGCTGGCGAGAGGATTTTGATCGCGATGCAGGCAACAAATGAAAAGAAACTGCACTCTTATTGACGTTCGTCGACTTCTCCTTCGGGTCCAAAGTCGGAATTGGCGAATTAAGGCAATCACGTCAGCTTTGGCTTCGTTAGCTGACATCGGGACGTAGCCGCGCCATGTCGGTTCAGGGCCACTTCCGGAACTTCATGCGGTGCAACAATGCTGGCTGAATATGTTCAAGCCGCCCGCCTTCCCTGGTTGACGATCCAAACGGAAATCACGTCTGACGCTGTACTGGATGGGGTTCTGCGTGGCTAAGCCGACGCCGACGCATTATGCCGCAAGTCCGGGGCGGGCTTTTTCGGGATCATGCTCTAGAACAACGGCAGCCCCAACACCGCCTTGCCGATGAACTCACGCAAGACGTCGCCAGTCGGCGCCATGACCGCGCCGGCGTGAGCATCGCGGAACAGCCGCTCGATGGCCATATGCTTGGCGAACGCGGCACCGCCGCACGCCCGCATCGCCGCCGAAGTGACGGCGATGGCGGTGTCTCCTGCTGCCGCCTTGGATTCGAGGACGCGCAGCATGGTCGTCTCGCGGGGATGCTCGAGGTGATCGACCACGTCGTCGATGCGCGCCGAAAGCCCGTCCGTGTCGATCTGCATGGTTGCAAGAAGTGCGCGCAATGTCGGCAGGCTTTCGCCGAGGCTTTGGCCCATGTGCTCGAAGCGGGCGCTGTTGAGATGCGCTGCCGTCCCGGCGACGGCGGCGCGGCAGATCCCGAGCGCCACCGCCGCGGAGCCGAGGTTGAACAGCGGCAGCACCACTTGCAACATGGCCGGGAAGCCGGCGTTGTCGTCCGTCAATTGGAATTCCGGCCCGACTTCGCAGTCGTCGAGCGTCATCGGCGCGGAAGCGTTGGCGCGCAAGCCCAGCCCGTCCCAAGGACCAGCAACCGAGAGTCCGCGGGCGCCCGTGGGAATGAGATAAAGCGTCGAATCGGTCGCGCCCGTACCGTCGGGCGACAGCGCCGAGACCACATAGCTCTGCGCATGGCCGGCGCTGGTCACGAAGGATTTTTGGGCGGTGATGTGGACGCCGGCCCCGTTGCGTTTCGCCCGCGACACCGGCGCCCAGAAATGACTGCGCGATCCGCCCTCACTGAACGCCAGCGTCGACAAATGCCGGCCGGCGGCGATCTCCTGGAGCGTCGGCGCGACTGTGGCGCCCTTTCGCGCCGCGGCGATCGTCGCCGTGGCGCAGACATGCATGAGATAGACCATCGCGACCGATGCGTCCGCCTCGGCGAGCGCGGTGACGATGGCTGCGAACGTGCGCGGCCCAAGCGCAGCGCCGCCCGTTTCGGCGGGCAACATGATGCCCAGAAGCCCGGCGGGACCAAGGGCCTTTACTGCCTCCGACGAAAACCGGGCTTCCTTGTCGTTTTGCCGTGCAGCGGGCGCCAACACGCGATCGGCAATATCTTTGGCGTTCGAAACGGCAGTTTCGTGATTCATCGTGAGCTCCGCGGCCGGCAAAAAGTTTCAGTTCTAAATGGCACGCTCTAATTCGGTCTACACGATAGACTTCGTGCCTGCCTGCCGTCCAGGTCTCCTTCGGGTCAATCGCGACCGAAACGCGACGTCCGCGTTAAGTCGGTTTATCCCCCAATAGCAGACACAATCTTGCGGCACCGGAAACGACGCGATAGGCCATGGCCCTGCCAATTAGGCTATTGGAGGGCCGCTCATTCGTCCTTAAACCGGGCATAGAGTCCGGGCAGGATACGCGGCAGATGGTTCATCTCCTCGGCGCAGTGCCGCAAGAGACTAAGGCCAAATTCGTCGGTGATCACCTTTGTGCGCATCGCGGCCGTATTCATCTTGCGCGAGATCAGCCCGCCGATCAGCGGAATCTTGGATTGCACGTGTCCAAGCCAAAAGCGGCTACGCATTTGCGCGCCAGCATCGGTCCTGCGGACGAAGTGGATGAGATACGCGCTCTCGACGAATTTTCCGCGGTCGCCGCCGCGGGCGCAGATAGCCGTCCCTAGGGTCGCAAGCTTCGATTCGTCCAGGCCGAACTCGCGCGGCGGTTTAAAAGCGACGGATAGGCGGTGAACGTCCGTACCACCCATTCGCTCTTCGATGAGTGATGTATTGCCGATATAGCGCGATCGCGCATCGGAGAGGTGCGCCCTGTTCTCAGTCAGCGCCGACCAGACATGATCTCGCGGATGCCACAGGCGGTAGCGCTCGCTCGATAGGCCGTGCCAGCCGAACCACCAATCCCACATTTCCGGCGAGACGCCGGGCATGTCGGTTTGGCAGCAGACGACCAGCACGCCGTCGCGGTTACGGATGACGCCGTCGATCATACCGTCGCCTTCGGGCTCGATCAGACGGTCAGCGCTCGCGAACGAAAGATCAGGATCGCGCTGCACGCCTTTCGCAATCGCCGCTTCAACGCGCTCCGGAATGGGCAGCATCGGCACGTGAAAGTCCGAAAAGTCGCGTGTTTCGGCAATCTCGATCCCGCGCAGGAACACCGTCGCCCTCCTTTGATTTCTTCTCTCGCATCACCGGGCCGATCAGAAACGGACTGCCCGCCGCGATGGCGAAGAGCTTTCGCACCATAGCAAAAGCGGGGCGCTCATGTCCGTTCAGGGTCATTTTCGACCGAGCCAGCGGGCTCTGCCGTCCGGCCCACTTCCGCTTCGCCCCGAAAGCTGACGTCAGGTCCTAATGAGAAATTCGTCGCGGCATTAACGGCACTGTCAGTAATTCAACCACGCTCGTTCCAGTACTGCATGTGCGGATGATGCGGCCGCAACATGTGCGCGAGTTTCTCGAAGCGCCCCTTCTGCGCGTCATCTAGGCTTTGATAGAGTGGCGCGTCCGCGTCGGCGATGCGCTTGAGGGCAGCGCTTATTTTGGCCATGTTGTCGGCGCGGCGGGTCATGCGCTCAAACGGCGTAGCCGGAGATTGGCTATGCTCAGGCGCCTTCACGAGCCGCTCGGAGCTGGGCGCGCAGTTGAGCCATGTCGCGCAAAGCCTGTTCGAACGCCGGCCAATTCTTTGCCTGATCGGGCGTTAGTTCCAGCCCAGCCTTCAGCGCAGCGATGCGAGCGTCGACGAACGCTGCCCGATATTCGGCACTCATCCGATAAGATCGATGCCAGCGATTGGCGTCGCTATCGCCTCTGTCATATTGCTGCTGTGCATAGACGACCGAAAGGCCGCCAACGAGAAGCGCCGCCGCTAAAACGACTAGTGGCTTCCACATGATCTCCCCCGACGTCCGCTTGTGAATAGTGGATAATTAATTAAAATCCGTCTCCCTTGCGTCTCAAGTTAAAGTTTTGTCATGCGGAACTCCGCTGAATTGGTGTGCATCAAGCGCGGAGTGCCGCAGCTCTGCACATCATTTCCAAAAATTAATTTTCGTTCTGCGTTTAAGTGGATTAAGTTTATGGACGCGCACAGACCACACACACAAATGATGCGGCGCTTCGGATTGGAGCGTCGATGCTCGGACGTAGGCAGTGCGTACTCGATCAGGATGGATGCTGGCGCTCACTTTGTGCGCGTTCTTGCTCGCCTTGTGGGGATTAACAGGCTTCGCCGTAACGTCAACCGTGTGCAAAGAAACCCAGCGGTTAGCCCTTTATCGCGGTCCATTTTCGTCGTTCTGCTGGCGTCTTTTCCTTTCTACGCAGTCAGCCGGCTCGCGCGAATCGATTTAAGAGCCGTCATGGACAATAGAGATCGGTGGCTAGTCCGCTTGGACCCCGAGAACGGACTAGTGAGCGGCATCGCTGGACGTCGGCGTTGTGCCATTCGGCGACACTCAGTTGGATTAACGGAATATCCGATCTCGGCCCTAGAGCGGACAAATTGCAGACATCGCAGCACGTGAACCGTGCGCCACGAGCCGAGACTGGAATCATAGATCTAGTATTTTGCGTTTCCTGGCGTTCGCGGAAATGGGATAGCATCGCGCACGTTGGAAAGGCCAGTGACGTAGGCGATGGTGCGCTCGAATCCGAGCCCGAATCCGGCATGCGGAACAGTTCCGTAGCGGCGTAGGTCCCGATACCAGCCGTAGAGCTCTTTGTCGACGCCGCGCTCGTCCATGCGCATATCCAACACGTCGAGCCGCTCCTCGCGCTGGCTGCCGCCAATGATTTCGCCGATCCCAGGTGCAAGCACGTCCATTGCTGCGACGGTTCGGCCGTCGTCATTCACTCTCATGTAGAACGCCTTAATGTCCTTGGGATAGTTCATCACGATGACCGGTCGCTTGACGTGTCTCTCAGTGAGGTAGCGCTCATGCTCCGATTGCAAGTCCATTCCCCAATTTATGGGGAATTCGAACTTCTCATTTGCCCGCTTGAGAACACCGATCGCTTCGCTGTAGTCCATCCGCACAAATTCCGAGCTGACGATACTCTGCAGCTTCGCGATAAGTCCCTTCTCAATCCGCTCGTCGAAAAAGGAAAGATCGTCATGGCTTTTGTTCAACAGGGTTTCAAAGGTAAACTTCAATAGCCGTTCTGCCAACGTGGCATCATCGGAAAGATCCGCAAAGGCAATCTCGGGTTCGATCATCCAGAACTCAGCCAGGTGGCGGCTGGTGTTCGAATTTTCCGCACGAAACGTCGGCCCGAATGTGTAGACCTTGGTGAGCGCGAGGCAGTAGGCCTCTACATTTAGCTGGCCCGATACGGTCAAGAAGGTCTCGCGGCCGAAGAAATCCCGCATGAAATCAACTTTACCCTGCGGCGTGCGGGGCAGGTTGGCGAGATCAAGAGTAGATACCCGAAATAACGCGCCAGCCCCCTCGGCGTCAGAAGCAGTGATGATTGGTGTATTGACCCATAAGAAGCTGTTGTCGTCAAAGAACTGATGAATTGCTTGGGCCAAGGTATGTCGCACCCTCGTCGCCGCGCCAATTACGTTCGTACGGGGCCGCAAGTGCGCCACCTCGCGCAGGAATTCCAGCGAGTGAGGCTTTGGCTGGATCGGATAGGTATCCGGATCATCAACCCAGCCAATCACGCTGATCGCGTTTGCCTGCATTTCGAACGGTTGTCCCTTTGCCGGGGAGGGCACAATCATTCCCGTCGCCTGTACGGCGCAACCACTCGTGAGCTTTAAAATCTCATCCGTGTAGTTCGGCAGCGTGTTCGGCGCGATCACCTGCATCGGATGGAACGAAGAGCCGTCTGACAGATGGATAAAGGAAATACCTGCCTTCGAGTCTCGTCGTGTGCGAACCCAGCCCTTGACCGTGACCGCCGCGTCTTTCGGTGCATCACCGGCCAAGATACTACGGACATTGAACGTTCTGTCGTCCATCACAGAGAATTATCACGATCGTTTGTTAAGTCGCAATTGAGCTGGCCAAAGTTAGGACCGGCCAATGGGAATCAAGTTACGCCAACGGCGTTGCCGACGCTGCTGAGCTATGCCGTCGCTAATCTCATCGACAATTCGACATCGTCGGCAAGAGCGACCGAGAGATAGCCGAGAGCGGTGGAACGAACGCGGGTAAGATACTCCGGGCTCGCATCCGCATTGTCGGCAACAATAAGTGCACCGGCGCGCAAGCGGCCCTCAAGCAACGACAGTATGGACGGATAGAAATTCTTCGCACCGTCGAGCAGTACAAAATCGATCGAATCGGGCAGATCTCGGGCAAGTGTTTCCAGCGCATCGCCTTCGCGAACTTCCACCAAATCGGACAAACCGCCGGCAGCAAGATTTTCGCGCGCCCGCAATATCTTGGAGGGCTCGAATTCGGTGCCGATGAGGTGTCCACCACCGTTGTCCCTCAGAGCAGCCGCGAGATGAAGGGTCGAAATTCCGAAAGATGTCCCGAACTCGACAATGTTCCGTGCTCGGACGGCGCGCGCCAGCAGGTAGAGAAGCTTGCCAGTCGTGCGCGAAACCGGGAGAGGTTGCTCCTTCAGACGTCCATAGAACTGACGATAGTCTGCGCGATCGGCAGCTCGTTGCTCGGGGGAACGGCTTTCCATTTCGCGCCGGAATGCATCCTCTAACGTGTCGGAATTCTGCAAAAAGTGTGTCGAGGAGGATCGACAACGTTGGCTGTATCAGAGTTGTCATTGGTTTTTCCATTTGATTTCGGATTTATGACGCGCTTGGGCGCGCACGCCCCATGCGTGAGGTGCCGTTCGTTCAGCGAGCGGAGTGTGCTCCGAGGTTCTCGACCAGTGAAGGCGGTAAGAAGCCACTACCGGTAGTTCCGATTATGATCGGTAAGCCAAACGGTCGGCCCAACCGATCCGCGGCGCCACCGAAGAGCGCGCGCTGGCTTTTAATTCCCCACGGCAGAAGAGCAGAAGTCTGCTCGGATGCCGGTCTTTGCGTTGCGTTGAGGGGGCGAAGCACCGCAGAGCGTCCCGGAAATAAAAAGGGCGGCGGACAACGGGCGCAAGCCCGGTACACCCAACCGGGGAGCAAGGCGAGCTCATAGCTTGACCCGCTTTTTGCCGCAAGCGATTTGGGGTAGGGGGATGATAGGATAGGCAGGCGTCGGACCCTTAGGTTTAAGCTTTGGATCGAACCTACTTGGCAGCGCTCAGCCAACCCCGGCTAATGACCCTCAAGCAGCGGCGCATCATGATGGCATCTAGATTTGTCGCGCTGCAGCGCTCGGGGTAATACCGCACACGGGCCTTCCTTTCGAGGGGAGAGGCGCTACAAAACATGCTACAAAACACTGGCAAGGTGTCTTAGATTTATGAATGATTTCAAGCTGAAGTGGCGGTATCGGCAGAATCCCTCCGTCCGCACCAGTGATCAGGGGAAACACGATGGGCAACGGCAGTCCGCTTTCGCTCGCTGAGCTCGATCAACGCATCGCCATCGTTCGCGACAACATCCGCCAGCTGATTGAACAAGCCGCCGCCGTCTCCGGCGCCGAGGATGAAAGCCGAAACGCCGACCGGATCGCGCAACAAAGCGAGGAGCTGGAAAAATTGATGAAGCAGCGAGACGAACTGCAGAAGAAGTAAGCTCTTACCAGCTCGCGTCCCGCCTCGGCTGCTGATATCTGGCCGGCACCGCGACAGGTCGCCCGAACGGTTTCGGGGTCCGTTGGCCGAGGCGATAGCGCGGCAGAAGTTGCTTCACCAGACCAAAGCTTGCGAGCAAAAGGCTGGTCCAGACCGCGGCACTGAAATAAAGCGACATCCAGATGATCTCGCCATCCCAGCGCGCAGCGTCATGGGTGACCACCCAGCGCGTGGCGACATCATGCAAGCCGGAAAACAGCCCGAAGAATTCCCGCCCCGCCGCAAGGTCGGCTTGCCAGCGGACAAAATACATCGGCACATCAACGGTGCACATGAACGCTACATAGCCGGCAATGCCGGCGGCCGCTGCCATGAGCGCGAGTTTCACGGCGCCGCGATACCTGTTCAGCAGATCCAACAGCGCGACGGCGATCAGGACGAACGCCACCGTCCACAGCGAATTCTCCAGCACATTGCCCAGATAATTCGTCGTGATCACCGCGTACCAGGAGCAGGCTTCCGCCAGCGCCACGACTGGCACGATCGCCCTCGAGATATTGCGCGCGGTGTCGGCGCCCGCGACCTGCGCCAGCGCGCGCAACACGATCGCCCACTGAATGATGAAGCAAAGCTCCGCGACGGTGGCGACGGACCTGCCGACAAAGACGCTTGAGAGCCAAGTGTCGAACAAACAAATCCGCTGCACGTCGGCGCGCGGCAGGATGGAGCGGAAGGCGCAGCCGATCACGTAGGCGGCGCAAAGTAGCAGCAGAGGTTCGGTGGCGAGCGCGCCGGCGCGCTTCTTCAGGCTGGTTTTGCGAAAACGAAAATGCAGGCGAAGCAGCAAGGCAATATTGCCGACGCTCACCAGGATCAGAAAGCTCCACCAGATCGCAACCGGATTGGACCAGGCCAGCCAGTCGAGCCGCATCGCTTACCTGCACGCGTTACCAAAAGCCAACGGAAGTGTAACAATATCGTCACACAACGCCAATGGCGGCGCCACGGTTCCGCGCCAGCCGCCTCCCGGCGTGTTGTCGCGGTTACGCGCTGATGAATTCGGCCGAATGTTTGCGCCACCGCGCCGCGCGGCGCACTTGGGCCGAGTGCTATCGGTACAGCGTGATGCTGATAATCGCCGCCGAGGTCGCCTTCTTTGGCGCCTTCTTTCGCGAAGCCGGTAATGTCGATTTCGCCTTGCGGAGAGCCATGGCAGGAGAGGCAGCTGGCGCCGTAATATTCCGGAATGAGGGTGCGCTGCACCGGCATCCCGTTCTTCTCGCGCTCGCCGAATAGGGCTGATCCTTTGGCCACGACGCCGACATCAGCCGCGTGCGAATGGCGTCCAGCTCCCATTCGTCCGGCTGCACTTTCGGGTTGCGGATCAGTTGCGGCGGCGCCGTCACTTTCATCTCGGCGATGCCGGCGGCGCGGCGGCCGAACGCTTCATTGACCAGGCGCGCGAACACGGCGGGGATAAAGCCTTTGAAGCCGACGTCTTGGCGATTGATCGTCTCCTGATGGACCTCCATGACTTCGTCGATGGCATCCATCTGCATGCGGATGAGCCGGCCGTGCAGCGAATTCGGATCGATCGAAGCCGGAGCCGTTCCGGTCGCCTGCTGGTAGAGGGCGCCGGCCTCGGCCAGCACCACCTTGCCGTCGAGCCCCTTGTTGCCGATGTTCGGATTGTTGATGCGATCCTGATTTTTTGAAATCACGGTGCGAACCGCGCTCAACATCGTCGCCAGACTCTTGCCGATCTGGGCGTCCTCTTCGGCCGTTTGCTGGCGGCCGGCGCGTTGGTGACCAAGGCGAGCACCAGCGCGGCGCAGATGCCAGCGCTCGCCGCGCCGAGGCGGTGGCGCCAAGTCGATGCCCACTCAAGAGAGCCCGATGGAATGTCACATTGGCCTCCATTCGCTCGCCGGTCGCGCTCAAACCGCCGTGACCCTTTGCAGAAAGTCGTCCACCGCCTTGTCGATCGTGCTGGTTTGCGCCGATAGCGTGTGGGCGACGTCCAGCACCTCCGAGGCAAAGCGATTGGCTTCGCCGATCGCGTTGGTCACCTGCGTCATGCTGCCGGCAAGCTGTTTGACCCCGACCGCCGCCGCCTGAACGTTTCGCGTAATCATTTGCGCCGTGTTGTTCTGCTGCTCGACGGAGGCGGCGACCGCCGACGTGAAGTGGGCAATGTCGTCGGTGACGGCGTTGATCGATTGGATGACGTTGACCGCCTTGATGGTGGAGGCCTGGATGGCGGCGATCTGCGCGGTGATGTCTTCGGTGGCCTTGGCGGTCTGGCTGGCGAGCTGCTTGATCTCGTTGGCGACCACGGCGAAGCCGCGCCCGGCCTGGCCGGCGCGGGCCGCTTCGATCGTGGCATTGAGCGCCAAGAGATTGGTCTGTTCGGCGACATCGCGAATGAGCTTGACCACGTCGCCGATGCGATTGGCGCCGGCCGACAAATGATCGCCCAGTTCGTGCGCCGAGTGCGCGATCTCGGCGGCGCGATTGACGACGCCGCGGGTCTGGATCGCCTGCTCATTGATCTCGTGGATGGAAACGCCGAGCTCCTCGGTCGCGTCGGCGACGGTCCGCACGTTGTTCGATGTCGCCTCCGACGACTGCGCGACGGCGCGCGCCTGGGCGTCCGCCTCGCCGGCAATGGCCGACAATCCGCCGGCGGTCGCCTGCATCGCCGAAGCATGACGCGCCAGCGTCGTCACCACCGATGTCACGGTGCTGCGAAAATCCTCGATGATCCGGTCGATCGACGTCACGCGCTGGCGCTCGGTTATTTGCTCGGCGCGCTCGCGCTCGAGGAGCTTGCGGCGCTCCAGCTCGCCGGCGCGCAGCACATGGAGCGAGCGCGCCATCTCGCCCATTTCGTCGTTGGTTTGGATCGCGGGCAGGGCGGTGTCGACGTCGCCGGCGGCGAGCCGCCGCATGGCGTCGCTGATCGAAAGCAGCCGCCGGACCAGCCGCCGCTGCACATAGAAGGCGCCGACCACCGCGGCGGCAATGATGCTGATGAAGGCGACGATCAGCAGCAGCACCCGGCTGCGGCCGAGCGTGTCGGTCAAGCCCGCGGTGCTGCGTTCGACGCCCTGTTGCGCGGCGCTCACCAGGTTGGCGACCGTCTGGTCCATGCCGCGTTGAATGGCGACGTTTTCGTCGATCGTCGCGTCGGCGCGGGTGGCGACGAAGGTCTCGCGGGCGTGACGGGCGAAAATGCTGTTGGCGCCGACGCCGAGCGGCAGCAGTTGAGCGGCGATCTTGTTGATGTCTTCGTCGGCGAGCGCGGCCGCCGACTCGCGCAATCCGTCCGACGCGGTCTTGAGGAGATCCTGGATGTGCTTGAATTCGCGTCGGCTCGCGCACGATCGAAGCTTCGCCGATCAAACTCACGAGGAGATGCGCCTGGGCGGAGACTTCGAGCGCCGCCCGCGAATCCGGCAGTTGCGCCAGCCGCTCGACGCAGCCGCGCGTGGGTTTGATGCAGCGTGTCGTCGAGCTTGGCGATTTGCGTGCGCAGATCGCTGCGTTCGGTGATGATGTCTTCCAGCGCCGAGAGATTGGCGTTGAGCCGCTGCGACAACGTGTCCAGCTTGGCGACCGCCGGGTTGGCGCTGTCGAGCTTTTCCAGCTGCTGCAAGGCGTCGGCCAGATCGACGCGCTTGCGCGCAATCAATGCGGCGATGGCCTTTTGATCGCCGGCGGTCCTGGCATTGATCAAGCGGGCGGCGGCCGCCGAGATTTCCCCGGAGATGGCCGAGAGCTGCATCACATTGGCCACGATCGGCATCTGCCGATCGGCAAAATTCCGCAAGCCCAGCCTCGACGGCTGAAAAGCACAGCAGCGAAACCACCGTCGAGATTGCGGTCAAGCCGGCGGCGATGCTGAACGCCCATTGCAGCTTGCCGCCAACGCCAAACGCCGCGCGCCGCCAAATCGATGATCGCGATGTCGCGGTCGCCTCGAACGGGCCAGCCATGTCGTCCGCTCGCTAACGGTCTCTGTTTGCCAGGGATGTCAGTCAATAGCCCGGCTTGGCGATCGCCCGGGCAACGACGCGTATCGATCCTGCAAAGCTCGCTAAAACATAGTGAAGAAACGTTTACGGTTCCTTGCGGCGGGCGTGCGGATCGCCACGGTTGCCGCGCGTTTGCCGGCGGCCCGAGCGAACACAAAAAAGCTGATGTCTTCAGCGGAATTTTATCGATCGCGGCCGGTAAGTGTTTGGATTTGGCGCTCATCGGTGACGGCGTCGAACAACGCGCCGCGAACCCGGCTATGGCGATGCCCGATCAACCGCTCACATTGGCGATGCTCGACGCCTATCTGGCGGAGAAGCACCAGCGCACGAATTTTCCGCCGGCCATCGAGGCCGTCTACACCGAGCAGATGAGCTCGTACCGGCTCGAGGTGATGGAAAAAGGCATTCTGCGCGCAATCATTGTCTACAACGCCTTTTTGCCCGTGCACTTCCTGCTGCTGCCGCGGACCGCGATCATCGCGCTGCTTCTTCATCTCGGGGTGATCACGCCGGCGATTTTCGCCGTCGGCTGGCTCTATCGCATCTTGGACCGCCAGGTGCTGCGCGAGGCCGCCGCGGCGATCATTCCCTGGCTCATGGTCACGCAGATCATGTTCATCTATTCGCTCAATCGCGGCGAGATCGCCGATCACTATCAGTATCTGGCGATCATGATCGTGATCTATTCCAACGTGAACCAGCGCCTGAGCTTCCGCGTCGCGGTGATCGCCACGCTGGTGCTGACGGCGACCTATCTGGCGTTTCTGCTTCCGGGTCACTCGCCGTTCGTGACCAAGTTTATCGGCTGCACGCTGGTTGTCTGCGCCGGCTACCTGAGCCTCATGGCCAACCGGCGGATGGAGCAGGACGTCCGGCAAATTTTCCTGACCCGCTTGCGCGATCAGTTGCGGCGCGAAGGCGCCGAAGAAGTCGCCAAGCGCGACACGCTGACCGGCCTGTCCAACCGCCGCCAGCTCGACGAGACGGTCAAGGATCTCTGGGCCGGCGAAGCGGCGGTTTCCACCGTCGCCGTGATCATGCTCGACATCGACCACTTCAAGCGTTTCAACGACGGCTACGGCCACATCGCCGGCGACACCTGCCTCAAACGCGTCGCCGCCGCCGTCGCCAGCGAGTTACGCAGTACCAACGATCTTGCGGTCCGTTATGGCGGCGAGGAATTCCTGGTGCTCATGCCGGACACCGAATTGAGCACGGCGATTCGCATCGCCGAGCGCATCCGCCGCCAGATCGAAGAACTGGCAATTCCGCACGACGGTATCGGGCAGATTGGCGTTGTCACCGTGAGCCTCGGCGTCATTGCCGGGCCGACCGCCGCCCATGACTTCGTCGAGCTGGTCGCGGGCGCCGACGCGGCGCTTGTATGCGGCCAAGCGCGGCGGCCGCAATCAGGTCTGGCCGCCATTTGTCAGCCGCGACAACCCGGTCGCGTTGCTGCGGAAATCGGCGTCCGGAGCTAAGGCCGCCGCTCATTGGCGCCTAGGCGCCAGTTCTCATAAATCTAGGCATTCATTGCACATATCGCGAATGACACTGGACAGCGCTGCGATCGCCGCGCTGTCGAAAAACTGTCGATTGGCGACATGACGGCAATTGCCGCTTATTGCGGCTCGCTTGCTCCTTGAAGGCTGCCGCCAGCCGCTTTTGTTTCAGATCCGACCGAGCCCTTGCATGAAGCTCGAACCTATTAACACGCCCTTAGTATGGAATTTCTAGGTTCAGCGTCGGCGAAAGAGGCATTTTGCGCCCCGTGGTGATCGCCAGGAGCGTGCTCACGCTGACCGCCAGCTGTCCGGCCTCGCGGCGGGGCGCCGTGCGTTGCATCGTGATAAGCTTAATCGCTTGTGCGTCCCGTCCGGCGATCGCGTGCGGCCGTCATTGCCTTATTTGCGGCGCAAGAAGCTGCGTACGAAACGCTGGGGAAATGGGGCCTGCCAAGACGGCGCTGGAAATTGGTGTTGGCGCTTTGTTTGGACGCTTCGATGACTTGGCGTGATGGCGTTCGAGTGTTCGATCCATCGTTGCGGACGCCGTCGCGCGGCGGCAAGTGCACCGCGCCTTGCGCCCCTGTCGCACAGTCTCTGTCGTCACAAGTCTTCTTGTCACAAGTCTGGTCGCCGGGTTGCTCGACGTTCATCGTCGATCCCGGTCACTATTCCGTTTATCACTGCGATGGTCTCGCGGCGCGATTGAAGGTCTTGCTCGCGCGCGAGCAGGAACTGTCCAATCTCATGGAGCGCGCGAGCGAGGGCGGCGGCGGCGTCCTGATCGGAAACATGTCGTATCGCGCCGACTACGAGAACACCATGGGCGAGGAGAAGGTGCTGCGGCGCACGGCGGCGGAGAAGAAATGCGAACTGCCGCCGCCGGCGGTGCCGGCATCGCCGACGCCCGCGGCGTATACTGCGCCGCCGCCTCCGGCCGCATATAGCGCGCCGCCTCCGCCCGCCGGCGCGCCCATCTTTCAAAGCGATCAGACTATCCGCTGAAGCGCCGCATTAGCGCGTAGCGGTCGGCCGACGTCTACCAGCCGCTCATCACGGCGGCGATAATCGCGCCCGCGATGGCGAGCAGCACCAAGACGGCCGCGCTTACCGCGGTCGCCCGCCCGCCGCCAAAAAATGCGGCGTAAACCGCTTTGAGAATATTGTTGGACGAAGCGGCGATGAGGATCGCCGCCGCCAGCGCGCTGTTCGACATTCCCGCCGTGCCGCCCTGCGCCAGATTGAGCACGAACGGATCGATATCGGTCACGCCAACGATGGCGGCGAGCGTATAGATGCCCGGAGGTACCGAATTGCGCTTTGGCCCAATTCGACACGAACGACACCGCGACAAAAAGAGCCGCGAACACCGCCGCCGGCCCGAGCTCCAGCGGGTTGACAGCCGGTGCGCTGCAGCGCCGCCGCCTCCGGCGCTTTCGCTTCGCGGCTTGGCAAGCCAGTATTGCAGCGCGCAGACGATGAGGCCGGCCAACGACAGCCCGCCAAGCGACGGCGCCAGCTCCCGCGCCAGTGGCAGATTGAAGAACGCAACGATCGCCAGAATGCGCAAATACATAATGGCGGTGGCGAGCGTGATGCCGGCTTGCGCCTGCGCTCTCATGGCGGGATTGGCCTTCGCCTGCCGCGCCAGCACGACGGTCGTCGCGGTCGACGAATAAAGGCCGCCCAAAGCCGCCATCCATAGGCCGCGCGCCGCCGCTGCCCAGTAGCGTTGCGCCAGATAGCTCGCATAGGACAGGCTGCAGACGACGACGAGCGCGAGCCACGCCTGACGCGGCGTGATGGTCGTCAGCGTCGTCACCGGCTCGTTTGGCAACAGCGGCAGGATGATCCCGGTCAGGATCAAAAATTCGCCGGCGGTGATCACCTCCTGCACGTCGACGCGGCGCGCCAGCGCGTGCAGCTTCTCGCGCCCGGTGAGCAGGAGGACTGCGGTGACGGTGAACGCCACCGCCACCCAAGGCGGCAGCGCCAAGGCGATGGCGCCGAGGATGTAGGCATGGGCGTTGAGCACCGGCACGACCAGGCCGACATTCGGTTCGCCTTCCTCTTCCGGTTCGCGCAGATGCTGCCGATAAAAGATCGCAAGCCAGACGCCGAGCACGAGAAGCCCGGCGGTGAAGGGGACGAAATGCGTGGGATCGAACAGATAGAGCACGCCGCCGGCGGAGGCGAGCATCGGAAACGTGCGAATGCCGCCCGGATGCTTGGTGTTGCTGTGGGCAAAAAAATCCTCGAAGGCAAAGCCGAGAAACAGGCTCAAGCCGAGGAGAAGCCCGACGCCGGTCAGTGAAGGCGCAGAAATCATTGAAGGATCGCGGCTCGGTTCATTCGCACCATAAGCGCGTTGCGCGCGTCTTCGACGCGCTATGGCGGCTTGATTGGACCTATCATAGATAGCCTGATACGGCGAACGAGGGCGTGGGTGCCGCCGCCGCGGCGGGCGGGCGTCGCGGGCCGCACAGTTGCGGGCCTACGACATTGGGAGAAGAGCGATGAGCTGGTTACCCGACAAGGATCCGGTGCTCGGCGACAAGTACTCGTGCGACGCGCTCGAATTGGTCGTCATTCCGCGGGTGCGCGATCTCGGCGACGGCTTTTCGGTGCGCCGCGCGCTGCCGCATGGCAAGCGCCAGATGGTCGGGCCGTTCATCTTCTTCGATCAAATGGGGCCGGTGCAGCTCGTCGCCGGGCGGGGCATGGACGTGCGTCCGCATCCGCACATCGGGCTCGCGACCGTCACCTACCTGTTCGACGGCCGCGTCACGCACAAGGATAGCGAAGGCAACGACATGGACATCACGCCCGGCGCCATGAACCTGATGACCGCCGGGCGCGGCATCGCGCACTCCGAGCGGACGCCCGCGAGCATGCGCGCGACCGGCGGCGGCATGTTCGGCATCCAGAGCTGGATCGCGTTGCCGCAAGAGCACGAAGAGATGCCGCCGCTGTTCGAGCATTTCGACGCGCCGAGCTTGCCCACAATCGAGGATGGCGGCGTGCGCGCCCGCGTCATCGCCGGCTCGTCCTTCGGGCAAAAATCGCCGGTCGGCATGGTCTCGGAATGGTTCTACGCCGAAGTGATGCTCGAGGCCGGCGCCAGCGCGCCGCTCGATGCCGATCACGAGGAGCGGGCGATCTACGTGACCGAAGGCGAGGTCGACATTGCCGGCGACAAATTCGCCGCGCCGCAGCTCCTGATCTTCCGCCCCGGCGACCGCATCACCGTGACGGCGACACAGCCGTCGCGGCTGATGTTCCTCGGCGGCGCGGCGCTCGAAGGCCCGCGTTACCTGTGGTGGAATTTCGTCTCGTCGCGCAAAGAGCGCATCGAGCAGGCGAAAGAGGAATGGAAGACCGGAAAGTTCGCGCTGATCCCGGGCGACGACAAAGAGTTCATTCCGCTGCCGGAGAACTAGCCTCGGCCGGCCAACGAGGCCTGGCGTCTTTTCAGTGGGCGCAGTTTGGAATGCCGCCGGAACAGTCGCATTTTGCGCGCGGATCGCAGCAATTCCACATGGCGCCCGGAAGTTTGCCGCATGCGCACAGCTTCATGCCCTTGGCGCAAAGATGCGCTGCGCTGGCCGGCAGCAAACGCCGGCTGCGCACTGATTGCAGCGACAACGAACAATGACGCCAAAATAATCTTTTTCATTCAGCCCCTCCGATCCCGCGAACCGCTTAGCGCGGGCCCCTTTTTCGATAACTCCGGCAAACTAAGACACTTTCTCGTCAGGTTTTATGACACCCGCCGCGCGCAAAGCAAATAAGCCGGCACGTTGCGAACAAAACGGGAATCATGATTCAGTCCGGTCTCGGCCCATCGATGATTCGAGCCCTCAATCGCTCGATTGCAAGCCATTGGCTCCCATGTCCGCGGCGCGCCTGGAAAAGCTCAATCCGCAGCAGCGCCGCGCCGTCGAGCATGGCGGGTCGGCGCTTGCCGACGCTCCGCCGCTTCTGATCATCGCCGGCGCCGGGTCGGGCAAGACCTCGACGCTGGCGCATCGCGTCGCCTTCCTCATCGAGCAGGGCGCCGATCCGCGGCGCATCATGCTGCTGACCTTCTCCCGCCGCGCCGCGGCGGAAATGACGCGGCGGGTCGATCGCATCCTCGCCGGCGCGGCGCAGGAGCGGGGCGGCGGGCCGATCGAGACCATGGCTTGGGCCGGCACTTTCCACGCCATTGGCGCGCGGCTGTTGCGCGAATATGCGGAGACGATCGGGCTCGTGCCCGGCCTTCACGATCCACGATCGCGAGGATTCGGCGGATCTGATGAATCTCGTCCGCCACGATCTCGGTTTCTCCAAAACCGACAAGCGCTTTCCGACCAAAGGCACCTGCCTCGCCATCTATTCGCGCGCGGTGAACAGCGAAGCGCCGCTCGACGAGGTTCTCGGCTCGTGCTTTCCGTGGTGCGAGATGTGGCAGGACGAATTGCGGGCGCTGTTCGCGCAGTATGTCGAAATCAAGCAGCAGCAGCACGTGCTCGATTACGACGATCTCCTGCTCTACTGGGCGCACATGATGCAGGAAGGCGCGATCGCCGAAGAGATCGCGGCGCGCTTCGATCATGTGCTGGTCGACGAATATCAGGACACCAACAAGCTGCAGGCCTCGGTGCTGCTGGCGCTCCGGCCCGACGGCAAGGGCCTGACCGTCGTCGGCGACGACGCGCAATCGATCTATTCGTTTCGCGCGGCGACGGTGCGCAACATCCTCGACTTTCCCGGCCATTTCCGCCCGCGCGCCGAGGTCGTGACGCTCGAGCAGAATTATCGCTCGACGCAGCCGATCCTGGCGGCCGCCAACGCGGTGATCGAACTGGCCGCGGAGCGCTTCACCAAGAATCTGTGGTCGGAGCGAAAGTCGGCCGAGCGGCCGCTTCTGGTCAGCGTGCGCGACGAGGCCGATCAGGCGCTCTACGTCGTCGAGAAAGTTCTCGAAAGCCGCGAGCAAGGGCATCGCGCTCAAAACGCAAGCCGTGCTGTTCCGCGCCTCGCATCATTCCGGTCCGCTGGAAGTGGAGTTGACCCGCCGCAACATTCCGTTCGTGAAATTCGGCGGCCTGAAATTCCTCGAGGCCGCGCACATCAAGGACATGCTGGCGTTCCTGCGCTGGGCGGAAAATCCGCGCGACCGCGTTGCCGGCTTTCGCGTCGTGCAGTTGCTGCCAGGCGCCGGACCGGCGACGGCGGCGAAAGTTCTGGAGCGCGTCGGCGAGCGAACCGATGCGGCCGCAGGCTTGGCGACATCAAGCCGCCGGCGGCGGCGGCCGAGCATTGGCCGGCATTCGTCGAGACGTGTGCGTCTCGTCCGCGGCAAGGCGGCGGGCTGGCCGGCCGAGCTCGATCTGGTGCGCCGCTGGTATGAGCCGCATCTCGACCGCATCCATGACGACGCGATACTGCGCCAGCCCGATCTGTTGCAGCTTGTGCAGATCGCCTCGACCTATCCGAGCCGCGAGCGATTTTTGACCGAATTGACGCTCGATCCGCCCGACGCCACCAGCGATCGCGCCGGCGATCCGTTGCTCGACGAGGATTACCTCATCCTCTCGACCATTCATTCGGCCAAGGGGCAGGAGTGGAAGTCGGTCTACATCCTCAACGTCGTCGACGGCTGCCTGCCATCCGACTTGGCCGCCGGAACCAGCGCCGAGATCGAGGAAGAGCGGCGGCTCCTTTACGTCGCCATGACGCGCGCCAAGGATCACCTGCACCTGATCGTGCCGCAGCGTTTCTTCGTGCACGGGCAGAGAAGCAACGGCGATCGCCACATGTACGCGTCGCGCACGCGGTTCATTCCGGAAGCGATGCTCGACAAATTCGAGCGCTGCGCCTGGCCGCGAGCCGTCGCAACGGCGGCCGCGGCCAAATCGCGGCGAAGACGCCGATCGATATCGGCGCGCGCGTGCGCCGAAGCTGGGGCTAGACGAAACCCTCGCTCAGAGCGCGGTGGAGCGCAGTCGCAGCGCATTGCCGATCACGCTCACCGACGATAGCGCCATCGCGGCTGCGCCGATGATCGGCGACAACAGAATCCCAAAAGCCGGATAAAGGATGCCGGCGGCGATCGGGATGGCGGCGCCGTTATAGATGAAGGCGAAGAACAGGTTTTGCCGGATGTTGCGCATGGTCGCGCGCGACAGCCGCCGCGCGCGCACGATGCCGATGAGATCGCCTTTGACGAGCGTGATGCCGGCGCTCTCGATGGCGACGTCGGTGCCGGTGCCCATGGCGATGCCGACATCGGCGGCGGCGAGCGCCGGCGCATCGTTGACGCCGTCGCCGGCCATGGCGACGACGCGGCCTTCGCGGCGCAGCGTCTCGACCACGGCGTTTTTCTGGTCGGGCAGCACCTCGGCTTCGATCTCGGCGATGCCGAGCCGCCGCGCCACCGCCTCGGCGGTGGCGCGGCTGTCGCCGGTCAGCATGACGATGCGCAGGCCCTCGGCGCGCAGCGCCTTCAGCGCCTGCGGCGTGGTCGCCTTGATCGGATCGGCGATGCCGAGAATGCCGGCGAGCTTGCCGTCGACGGCGAGGAAGATCGCGGTCGCGCCGTCGCGGCGCAAACGCGTCGGCCTCGTCCGCAAGGGACGCGGTGTCGATGCCGAGTTCAGCGAGGAGCTTTGCATTGCCGAGCGCGACGCTGTGGCCGTCGATCGTGCCGGTGACGCCTTTCCCGTTGTGGCCTGAAAGTCGCGAACCTCGGCGAGGGCGATGCCGCGTTCGCTGGCGGCGGCAACGATCGCGGCCGCCAGCGGATGCTCGCTCGCGCGCTCGACGCTTGCGGCAAGCCGCAGCACCTCGGCTTCGCTGCTGCCCTGCCGCCGGCACGACGGCGACGACGCTGCGGCTTGCCTTCGGTCAGGGTGCCGGTCTTGTCGACCACGAGCGTGTCGACTTTCTCCATCCGCTCCAGCGCCTCGGCGTTCTTGACCAGAACGCCGGCTTGCGCGCCGCGTCCGACGCCCACCATGATCGACATCGGCGTGGCCAGGCCGAGCGCGCACGGGCAGGCGATGATCAGGACGCTGACCGCGGCGACCAGGCCGAAGGTGAAGCGCGGCTCCGGTCCGAAGACCGACCACGCCGCAAAGGCGGCGAGCGCCGCAGCGATGACCAGCGGCACGAACCAGGACGCCACCTGGTCGGCGAGCCGCGCGATCGGCGCGCGCGAACGCTGCGCGGCGGCCACCATCTGCACGATCCGCGCCAGCAGCGTGTCGCGCCCGACCTTGTCGGCGCGCATGACGAAGCTGCCGCTTTGGTTGAGCGTGCCGGCGATGACGCGGTCGCCGGCGCCTTTGCCGACCGGCATCGATTCGCCGGTCACCATCGATTCATCGATCGAGGAGCGGCCGTCGACGATGCCGCCGTCGACCGGGATTTTTTCCCCGGGCCGGACGCGCAGGCGGTCGCCGGCGACAACGGCGTCGAGCGGCACATCCTCATCGCTGCCGTCGTCGCGCATGCGCCGCGCGCTCTTGGGCGCAAGATTCATCAGCGCGCGGATCGCCGCCGAGGTCGAGGCGCGCGCCCGCAATTCCAGCACCTGTCCGAGCAGCACCAGCACGGTGATGACCGCGGCGGCTTCGAAATAGAGCGCCGGCGCGCCGTGCGCCGCGCGGAAGGCGAGGGGGAAAAGTCCGGGCGCGAGCGCAGCGACGACGCTGTAGACGTAGGCGACGCCGGTGCCCATGGCGATCAGCGTGAACATGTTGAGGTGGCGCGTTTGCAACGACTGCGCGCCGCGCACGAAGAACGGCCAGCCGCCCCACAGCACGACCGGGGTCGCCAGAGCGAGTTGTACGAGGCTCGACACCTGGTGCGGCAGCGGCGCGAAGCCGAAGTGGCCGCCCATCTCCAGGATCACGAGCGGCACCGCCAGGATCGCGGAAATCCACAACCGGCGCGTCATGTCGGCGAGTTCGCCGCCGTCTTCCTCGCCGCCGGCCTCGGGCTCGAGCGCCATGCCGCAGATCGGGCAGGCGCCGGGTCCGACCTGCCGGATCTGCGGGTGCATCGGACAGGTATAGATCGTGCCGTCCGGCGCCGGCCGCGCGGCAGGTGCTTCGGCCGCTTTGTTTAGATATTGTTCCGGATTGGCCACGAATTTGCTCCGGCAACCGCCGGAGCAAAACACATGATCATGGCCTTCGTGCCGGTGACGATGCTGGCGTCTTGGCCGGATCGACCGTCATCCCGCAGACCGGATCGGTGGCCGTCACTGTCTCGCCGTGCGCATGCGCCGAATGCTTCACGTCGGATCTCGCTTGAAACCGATACCCCGTAGGGGTATATAAAGCCATGCAGGCAAATGCCAAGACATCGGTGCTCAAGCGGCTGAAGCGGATCGAGGGCCAGGTGCGCGGGCTCGCGCGCATGGTCGAGGACGACCGCTATTGCATCGACATCGTCACCCAGCTGTCGGCGGTGCGCGCCGCGTTGCGACGGGCCGAGGAGGAGATCCTCGCCGATCACGTCGCCCATTGCGTCGAGCACGCGATCGCGTCCGGCAACAAGGGCGAGCAGCGGCGCAAGGTCGGCGAATTGATCGACGTGCTTTCGCGCAGCGACCGGTGAAGGGCGCGGCGGTTCAGCCGAGCTTCCGGCGCGCCAGCGCCGCGCCTTGGGCCAGCGCTTCGAGCTTTTTCGCCGCGACCTCGCGGCGCATCGGCGCCATGCCGCAATTGGTGCAGGGGATGATCTTATCCTTCGGCACGTAGTCGCTCGCCTCGCGCGATCACGGCGGCGACTTCCTCGGGCGTCTCGATCGTATCAGTGGCGACGTCGATGACGCCGATCAGCACATCCTTGCCGTCGAGCAGCGTGAGCACGCTCATCGGCACATGCGAATTGATGCATTCGAGCGACACCTGATCGATGCGGCTCTTGGCCAACGCCGGGAAGAATTTTTCGTACTGCCGCCATTCGCTGCCGAGCGTCGCCTTCCAGGCGATGTTGGCGGCAATGCCGTAGCCATAGCAAATGTGCACGGCGCTGGTGGCGCGCGACGCCGTCGATGGCGCGGTGCAGCGCCTCGATGCCCCAGCCGGCGGCCTCGTCCATGTAGACGTTGAAAGCCGGCTCGTCGAACTGGATGACATCGACGCCGTCGGCCGCGAGACCGCGCGCTTCCTCGTTCAGCAGCGCCGCGAACGCCATCGCCATCTTGACGCGGTCGCCGTAATGGGCGTCGGCGATGGTATCGACGATGGTCATCGGGCCGGGCAGGGTGAATTTGAGCTTTCGCGTGCGTGTGGGCGCGCGCCAGCCGCGCTTCGCGCGCGTGCACGCGCGAGCGCAGCCGCAATTCGCCGACGACGGTCGGGCACATCGCCTTGTAGCGATTGTTGCGAATGCCCATTTCGACGCGCCGTTCGAAGTCGATGCCGTCGACCGCTTCGAGAAAGCCGTGGACGAAATGCTGGCGCGCCTGCTCGCCGTCGCCGACGATATCGATGCCGGCGTCTTCCTGAAGCTTGAGCGCCAGCAGAGTCGCGTCGTCTTTGGCGTCGGCGAGTTCATCGCCTTCGAGACGCCACGGCGCCCAGAGCTGGTTCGGCTCCGCGAGCCATGCCGGTTTTGGCAGACTGCCGGCGATGGTGGTCGGGAAGAGCGGCGTCGTGCTGCTTGTTGTCATGGGGCCCCCGGACGCGCGTTCGTCTTGAGCATGGCGAAAGCCGCCGGCTCATGGGTAGGGGGTCAGTTTACCCGCCGCGATCGGAGTAGGGCGTAAGACGTGGCAGCCAACGCCGGACCTGCGCGCAGTATGCGATTGAATTGCGCGCCATAGCGGCGCCGCAGCGTCGGCTCTTCGTAAGTCAACGACGAACACATGGCACGCGAGCCAAACCATCGCGCCGTAGATGACAAGCCGGATGTCGCCCAAGAGAAGTGCTTGACCCAGCAATGATGGCCAAGCACGCCGAGATACATCGGATTGCGGACGTACCGGCGAAAGACGCCGGTCACGATCAAGCTGATCGGTTGGATAGATGGGCGCCGGCGTGCCGAGGCCTTCGACCGCAAAACGCGATGAAGGAATTGAGCAAGATTGGAATACCCACAAGGATGAGCGCTCCGCCGACCCATCGCAGCGGCTCAGATGCCAAAGAACGCGAACGACCGCCGCCAACCGGATATCTCCAGGGGACCAATCCGGCAACGATGCCTGGGGCAACGACCAAGAAGAACAGCGTGCCAAGGATTGCCAGCGTTCTCTTCATCCGCTCATTCTATCCGCATGCGTCATCACGCTTGTCGTGATCTTAGGTGAGGATCCCCATGGTGAGCACGGAAGCTCTTCCGCAGCTCGAATTCATCTTCGCGGCGCACGTGACGGTCGACAAGCCGCTCGACCTCGGCGATGTGGGCAAGGGTGGGCGGCGCATTGTCCCGATTACCGGCGGCGAATTTTCCGGGCCGCAAATCCGCGGCAAGGTGCTGCCTGGCGGGGCGGACTGGCAGGTCTTGCGCCACGACGGCGTGGCCGAACTCGAGGCGCGCTACACGCTGCGCACCGACGACGGCGCATTGATCTACGTCCGCAATCTCGCGCTGCGCCACGGCCCGCCGGAGGTCATCGCTGCGCTTGCGGCCGGGCGGCCGGTCGATCCGAGCAAGCTATTATTTCCGCGGCGCGACGTTTTTCGAAACCAGCGACGCCCGCTATGCCTGGATCACCAAGAACATCGTGGTCTGCGGCGGCGAGCGCGAGCCGGCTGCGCGTGAAGCTCAGATTTTATCAGATGCTTTGAGCTGGGACGCGACTGCAGCGATGCCTTAGTCATGCCGCTCCAGCCACTCCTTCAGCGCCACCGCATTGTTGTGGCTCTCGTCGCGCGCCGCGTAGAGGAGCGTGACCGGCTCGTGCCGGGCCTTCTCGCGCAAGCTTGCGGCGGCGCTCTTAGCCGGCTCTTGTTCGAGTTCGCGGCCATAGGCGGCGACAAACTCCTGCCATTTCGCCGGGTGGTCGTGAAAGCGGTGGCGCAGCGCGTCGCTCGGCGCGACGTCCTTGAGCCACTCGTCGATATGCGCTTTCGCCTTGGCGACGCCGCGCGGCCACAGCCGATCGACCAGCACGCGGAAGCCGTCGTCCGCGGCGGCGGGCTCATAGATGCGCTTGACCCGAAAGCCGTGGGCTTTGCCTTTTGCCGAAGGCTTTGTCGCGGTCATTTGCCTGCCGTCGTTCGCCCTTCGCCGTTACCGTTGCCGAATACCATCAGCGTCGAGGTGCCGTGGGAGAGAATGCGGCCGGAGGAATCGAGGATGCGCGCCTCCGCCGACATGATCTGGCGGCCGCGGCTCGACCACGCGCCCTTCGGCACGCACGCGGCCGGTGTCGTGTTTGATCGGCCGCGTGAAGTTGGCCTTGGTCTCGACTGTGGCGTAGCCGACGCCGGCCGGGAGCAGCGTATGCGCCGCGCAGCCGGTGGCGCTGTCGATCAGCGTCAGCGCCCAGCCGCCATGGACGCCGCCGAGCGGGTTGAGCAAATGCGGTCCGGTCTCGCCTTCGAATACGCAGCGGCCTTCGCCGACCTCGACCAGCCAGAAACTGAGCGTTTGCGCGATCGGCGGCGCCGGAAGCTTGCCGGCGATCATGGCCTGCAGCATCTCCAGGCCGGTCATTTCGGCAACATCGGCGGGTTTCGCAATGCCGTAGCTGAATGCGGGTGCGGCAGCCATGGGCAATTTCCTTGGGGCTATTTCCATGTAGATACAAATGATGTAGATACATACAACTATGGCCAAACGACCGCAAGCCCCGCCGAAGACCCTGGTCCGCGACGCACAGGCGGCGATGTCGGCGTGCGCCGGCTGGGCCAGCCGGCTGGCGGCCCGGCGCATCACCAATTTCCTGGGAAGACGCATGCAGGGCAGCGGCTTGAGCCTCGCGCAGTTCGGCTTGATGGCGCAGATCGCAGCGGCGCCCGACGACACGCTCGGGCGCGCTGGCGGAGCGCACCGGGCTCGATCAATCGACGCTGTCGCGAAATCTGCGCGGCCTGGAAGCGGCCGGGTTATGTCGAAATCGCCATCGCCGACGACGATCAGCGCCGCCGCGCGGTGTGGCTCACGGAAGAGGGCGCGCGGCGCCTCGAAGCTGCGATTCCGGTCTGGCGCGACGCGCACGCGGCGCTGGCGCAACGGTTTGATCCGCGGCTTGCGGTTCGGCTCGGCGCCGCCACGGAAGAACTGGTCGGCAAGTAGGTCGCCGACGCCTTCCTGCTTGCGCTCCGCCCGCGTTTGTTTTTCATCGGACTCCGAGTTCGACTTTACGGAAAGCGCCATGTACCGGCCCGATCTGTTTCGCGTCGACGATGTGCCGCAGATGCATGCGCTGATGCGGGCACGGCCGTTTGCGGCGCTGGTCTCCACCGGGGCGGGCGGTCTTTATGCCAGTCATTTTCCGACAGTTCTCAAAGATGCCGGAGCGTACGGCTTGGTCGAATTCCATCTGGCGCGGGCCAATCCGCACTGGAAGGAACTGGCCGACGGAAATGAAGCGCTGATGATCTTCCAGGGACCGGAGGGCTACATCACGCCCAACTGGTATCCGTCCAAGGCGCAGCACGGCAAAGTCGTTCCGACCTGGAACTTCGCGGTCGTTCACGCCTACGGCCGGCCCGAAGCGATCAACGATGCAACGTGGCTGCGGCAGCACGTGACCGAACTCACCGCACAGCAGGAAAGCGACCAGCCGAAACCCTGGGCGCCGTCGGACGCGCCCAACACTTTTATCGACGGGATGGTGCGCGGCATCGTCGGCTTTCGCTTTGCCATTACTCGGCTCGAAGGCAAGTGGAAGATGAATTAGAACCGCGAAATGCAGGATCGTGCCGGCGTCGCGAAAGGCCTTGGTGCACGCGGCCGCGCCGATGATCTGGAGATGGCTGATTTCGTTTCGCGTTCGGTCACGAAGAGTGAGTGACCGACGAAGACGCCGTTTCTCAAGCCGCCCGGCGCAACCCGCTGCTGCAATAATCCTCGATCCAGCGCGTGCGGTGGCCGGAACGCGACCACAGGATCGGGAAGTAGCTCTCGTCGAGCGTTGGATCGCCGGTGCGCTGATAGCGCCGGTAAATGTAGCCTCCCGGCCGGTCGCTGAAGCGCGCGCTGGCCGGCAGCATGTGTATGCCGATCGCTCGCCGCATGCGATCGCCGGTCGTATTGGCAGCCGAGCCGTGCCAGATCTTCGCCGCAATGAAAGACGCAAGAGCCGGCCGGCACTTCAATGAAAACCGGATCCGGCGGATCAACGCCCGCGGCTTTCGCCGCCGCCTTCATCCGCGCTCTGGTAATCTGACGTCCCGTGAAACTCGTCCGGCAGCGGCGCGAGCGGCCATTTGTGCGAACCGGGCGCGTATTCAAGCGTGCCGGCGTCGCGGTGCGTGTCATCCAGCGTGACCCAGCAGGTGATGGTCGACGGCGGATCGATGATAGTCCAGGAACGACGTGTCCTGATGGAGCGCGATCGGCTTGGTCAGCGGCGCCTTCCACCAGATCGTATCCTGTCCAAGCCGGGTGCTGTCCCAGCCGGACAGTTCGGCCGCAAAACGGCCAATGCTTTCGGACAGAGCGAGCTTGGCGACCGTCAGGTCTGACTTCCAGGCATTGGCCATGTGGCGCGTCACGTCGGGCAGGCTCATGCCTTCGCGCCAGTACCACTCGTCCGGGTAGACGCCGGTATCGAACTTACCAGCGAAGATGCGCGGAAAGCTCGCGCGCAAGGCTTCGATCTGGGCGCTGGTCCAATAGCCGCTCGACGACAAGGAATCCCTGGGCATCAAATTGCGATCGCTGCTTGCTCCGAGATCAGCGGGAAGATGATCGAAGATATAAGGCATGACGATGTATGTTTGACGATTGGCGGTAAATCTGAAGAATAATATACGCTGTGCGAAGCATCGACTATCGAATTATTGGCGGAAAATGGATCGATACACCGATCTCGACCGAACGGATTTCGCCATCCTGCGGCCTGTTGCAGAATGATGCTCGGCTGACGAACAAGGAGATCGCTGCCGCGATCGATCTGGCGCCATCTTCGACGCATGAGCGCGTCAAGCGGCTCTGGGACATCGGCGCGATCCGCGGTCTTCATGCCGAGATCGACGCGCGCGCTGTCGGCGTCGGCATCGAGGCGCTGCTGATGATCGAGCTGTCCAAACACGAACGCGCGGTGGTCGACACGCTTCATGCAGGAGGTCGGCAAGATTGCCGAGGTGCGCTCCGCTTTCCTGCTCAGCGGGCGCTGGGACGTGATCGTGCACGTCGTTGCCCGCGACACCGCGCATCTGAAGGACTTGGCGCTCGACAAGTTCACCAACCGAGCCGGCGTCACGCGGATCGAAACCGCGATCGTCTATGACGCCAGGCGGCGGCACGAAGTGCCGCTGATCCGCGCCGAGCAACAATAATCAGGCTATCGCGAACGATCCGAGCCGCTCCGGCCGTTAACCCTTCTCGCCCGGAATGACGATCTGCGTTTGCATCACCAGCGCGCAGAGCTTGCCGTCGTTGCGCGTGATCTTCGTCTGCCAGACCATGGTAGTGCGGCCGCGATGCAGCGCCGTGCACTCGGCGCGCGCCGTTTCGCCGACGGGAATCGCGGCGAAGAAATTGGTCTTGCTCTCGATCGTCGCCGTGCGCGCCCCCTTCGGCAAATTGACCACCGTGGCGACGCCGCCGAGATTGTCGGCGAGCGCCATGATGGCGCCGCCGTGCAGGATGTCGGGCACGGTCGCGAGCTCCTTGCGAACCGTAAGCTCGGCCTCGACGCGCTCCGGCGAGACATGGGTGAGCTTGATGCCGAGAAAATCGGCGAACGGCGCTTGAAAATCCGATGGGTCGCTCATGGCGCTCTTTCACGGTCTAGATGATTACGTTGGACGTCATGATCTTTTCCAGAAATCCGGCGTCCACCCCGGATCAAGTCCGGGGCAGGCTTTTTCGCGATGATGCTCTAGTAAACGACGACACTGCGGATGCTCTTGCCTTCATGCATCAGATCGAACGCGGTGTTGATCTCGGGAAGCGGCATCGTGTGGGTGATCATCGGATCGATTTCGATTTTTCCCTGCATGTACCAATCGACGATTTTCGGCACATCGGAGCGGCCGCGGGCGCCGCCGAAGGCGGTGCCGCGCCACACCCGGCCGGTCACCAGCTGAAACGGACGCGTCGCGATCTCCTGGCCGGAGCCGGCAACGCCGATGATGATGCTCTGGCCCCAGCCGCGATGGCAGCTTTCCAGCGCCGCGCGCATGAGATTGACGTTGCCGACGCATTCGAACGTGTAATCGGCGCCGCCGATCTGGTCGGCGCCGCTCTTGGTCATGTTGACGAGATGCGCGACCAGATCGCCGCCGACTTCCTTCGGATTGACGAAGTGCGTCATGCCGAAGCGCTCGCCCCAGGCCTTCTTGTCCGGATTGAGATCGACGCCGATGATCATGTCGGCGCCGACGAGACGCAGGCCCTGGATGACGTTGAGCCCGATGCCGCCGAGGCCGAAGACGACGCATTTGGCGCCGGGCTCGACTTTCGCCGTGTTGATCACCGCGCCGACGCCGGTGGTCACGCCGCAGCCGATGTAGCAGACCTTGTCGAACGGCGCGTCCTCGCGGATTTTCGCCACCGCGATTTCCGGCAGCACGGTGAAATTGGAGAAGGTCGAGCAGCCCATATAGTGGTGGATCTTGTCGCCGCCGATCGAGAAGCGCGAGGTGCCGTCGGGCATGACGCCCTGGCCCTGGGTGGCGCGGATGGCGGTGCAGAGATTGGTCTTGCGCGACAGGCAGGACGGACAGGTCCGGCATTCCGGCGTGTAGAGCGGAATGACGTGATCGCCTTTTTTGACCGAGGTCACGCCGGGGCCGACATCGACGACGATGCCGGCGCCCTCATGGCCGAGGATCGCGGGAAAGAGTCCTTCCGGGTCGGCGCCCGACAAGGTGAACTCGTCGGTGTGACAGATACCGGTCGCCTTGATCTCGACGAGAACCTCGCCGGCGCGCGGGCCATCAAGCTTCACGGTCGTGACTTCGAGCGGTTTGCCGGGGGCGAATGCCACGGCCGCGCGCACATCCATGGTGTTCCTCGTTGGTCGCAATGTCTTCTCGATGCGGCGCCAACGTCTGCATGCGCGGGCGTCAAAAGCAAGAGCGCGGCAGCAATCGCGTTGCTGTATGATTTCGATTACTTGTTCGGCGTTTGCGTCTCGGCGCGAAACGGGAGGCCTAAGCCATGCGGCAGATTTGGATCACTAAAGCCGGCCCGCCGGAGGTTCTCCAAGTCAAGGACGCGCCCGATCCCGAACCCAAATCCGGCGAGGTGCGGATTTGCGTCGAAGCAAGCGGCGTCAATTTCGCCGACATTCTCGGCCGTCTCGGCCTCTATCCGGACTTGCCGCCGATCCCGGTGGTGCCGGGCTACGAGGTCAGCGGCCGCGTTGACGCGGTCGGCGCCGGCGTCGACGCGACGTGGGCCGGACGCGATGTCTTTGCCCTGACGCGGTTTGGCGGCTACGCCGACACGGTCTGCGTCCCACTCAGTCAAGTGTTCGAGCGCCCGGCCGGAATGTCGGCGCCAAGAAGCAGCCCATATAGTGATGATACAGTCGCCGCCGATCGAGAAGCGCGACGTCACATCCAGGCATGACGCCCTGGCCCTGGGTCGGCGCGGATGGCGGTACAGAGATTGGTCTTGCGCGACAGACACGACGGACAGGTCCGGCATTCGGGCGTGTAGAGCGGAATGACGTGATCGCCTTTTTTCGACCGACGTGACGCCGGGGCCGACATCGACGACGATGCCGGCGCCTTCATGGCCGAGGATCGCGGGAAAAAGTCCTTCCGGGTCGGCGCCCGACAAGCGTGAACTCATCGGTATGACAGATGCCGGTCGCCTTGATCTCCACGAGAACCTCGCCGGCGCGCGGGCCGTCGAGCTTCACAGTCGTCACTTCGAGCGGTTTGCCGGGGGCGAATGCCACGGCCGCGCGTACATCCATGTGTGTTTCCTCGTTAATCGCAATGTCTTCTGGGTACGGCGCTAACGTCTGCATGCGCCGGCGTTAAAAGCAAGAGCGCGGAAGCGACCGAGGTCTGCTGTATGATTTCGCCTGCTTGATCCGGTGTACTGCGCGCTTCGGCGCGAAACCGGAGGCCTAAACCATGCGGCAGATTTGGATCACGAAAGCCGGCCCGCCCGAGGTTCTCCAAGTCAGGGACGCGCCCGATCCCGAGCCCAAATCCGGCGAAGTGCGCATTCGCGTCGAAGCGAGCGGCGTCAATTTCGCCGACATTATCGGCCGTCTCGGTCTCTATCCAGACCTGCCGCCGATCCCGGTGCGTGCCGGGTTACGAGGTCAGCGGTCGCGTCGACGCCATTGGCGCGGGCGTCGATGCGAGCTGGATCGGACGCGATGTATT
This sequence comes from uncultured Alphaproteobacteria bacterium, assembly GCA_963804405.1. Lineage (GTDB taxonomy): Bacteria > Pseudomonadota > Alphaproteobacteria > Rhizobiales > Xanthobacteraceae > BOG-931. The sequence goes on from CAWDQG010000054.1 coordinate 35,423, forward strand.
CGCGTTGACGCGCTTTGGCGGCTATGCCGACACAGTCTGCGTTCCACTAGGTCAAGTCTTCGAGCGCCCGGCCGGAATGTCGGCGCTGGAAGCTGCGGCGATTCCCGTCAATTATTTCACCGCGTGGCAGCTTGTCGTCGTCATGGGCGGATTGAAGCGGAACGAGACCGTTCTCATTCATTCAGTCGGCGGCGGCGTCGGCATTGCCGCGACGCAGATCGCCAAGCACCTCGGCGCGAAAGTCATCGGAACGGCATCGGCCGCCAAGCACGCCGAGATGCGCGCGCTCGGCGTCGATCACCTCATCGACTATCGGACGGAGGATTTCGAAGCGCGCACCCGCGAGATCACCAACGGCCGCGGCGTCGAACTCATCCTCGATGCGGTCGGTGGCGAATTCGTGGAAGAAGGGCTATCGCATTCTCGCGCCGACGGGGCGGCTGGGCATGTTCGGCATTTCCGCCGCGGCCGAGCGGCAAGGAGCGCAGCATGCTTGGCATGCTGGCCGTGCTCGCGGGCACGCCGTGGCTTCAGTTCAATCCGATTTCGCTGATGAACGCGAATAAGGGCGTCTTCGGCGTCAATCTCGGACACATGTGGGGCGAGATCGATCGCATGCGCGAATGGGCCGGGCAGTTTGGACTCTGTGGCGCCAAGGCGTCGGTCAAGCCGAAGATCGCGCAGAGCTTCCGCTTCGACGAGGCGGCGGCAGGCGCATCACTTCATTCAGGATCGCAAGAATATCGGGAAAGTGCTGCTGGTGCCGTAAGCGGCCTCGGCGTTTGGCTCTCCAAAAGCAAGAGCGCGGCCGAAGCCGCGCTCTGATTTCGAGCCGTTTGAGTTGCGGACCGCTTGCTTAGTGCGGCTGCGGCACGATGCGGATATACGGCTTCGGCGTCTTCCAGCCCTGCGGGTAGAGCTTCTTCGCCTCGTCGTCGGTAACGCGCCGGTGAGGATGACGTCCTCGCCTTGCTTCCAGTTCGCCGGCGTCGCCACGCGATGCTTGGCGGTGAGTTGCAGCGAGTCGATCACCCGCAATACTTCGTCGAAGTTGCGGCCCGTGGTCATCGGGTAGACGAGGACGAGCTTGATCTTCTTGTCCGGGCCGATGACGAACACGTTGCGCACCGTCTGGTTGTCGGCCGGCGTGCGGCCTTCCGAGGTGCCGGACGTGCTCGCCGGCAGCATGCCGTAGAGCTTGGACACCTTGAGATCGGTATCGCCGATCATCGGATAGTTCGGCGCAAAGCCGGAAACGTCCTTGATGTCCTGCGACCATTTCTTGTGATTGTCGACCGGATCGACCGACAGCCCGATGATCTTCACGCCGCGCTTGTCGAACTCGGGCTTGAGCCGCGCCATGGTGCCGAGCTCGGTCGTGCATACCGGCGTAAAATCCTTGGGATGGGAGAACAGCACCGCCCAATTGTTGCCGATCCAATCGTGGAAGCTGATTTTGCCTTCGGTCGTTTCGGCTTCGAAATCCGGTGCGGTGTCGCCAATTTGCAGCGCCATGGAAACCTCCCTTGTGTGGCCGGATCCGGGATGTTCGGAAATAATGTGCCCACTACATAGCGTTCGGCTGACGCGAATACTAGGCTTATGCTGGGGATTGTAATGATCGAATTGGCTTGAAAACTAAGAAGAATTGACCCGCGCGTGCCACGGCTTTTGGAATAACTTTCGTCGCGGATGTGCGGACTTTTCTGCCGGGCCGCAATTGCTGCGGCGGGCGACACGTGATCGCGATCACAGAGATTGCCCCGAGTTTGCCCCATCCTCGCCCTTGGACAGCCTGCCTCGCATTGCAAATTGCTGCCGCGGCTCGATTCTGGGCCTCGTTCCCAGGCTAGGCGCGGTTGGCAAGGAGTCGGCACGGCAGGCCGGAGACGACGATGGAATCTTTGACCGATCAGGATCGTGTCACTGTCGAAGCGCTCGTCGCGGCGATCGCGCGTTCGCCGATTGTCGTGCGCGCCGGTCACACTGCTTGCCGGCCGGTTTCGACGAGATCGACGTCGCCATCCTCAACTGGATCGCCGCCGAGGCGCGGCAGCTCCGTGCCGTTGCCCTGATGTGATCGTCGCCGCGCGGCCGCGCGGCACATATAGCCGTGCCAAGCCAAGAGCTATCGAAAACGCCTCACGGGCGGTAAGAATGAGACAACCGGCGCGGCGAGCGCCGGCACTGTCGTTGACTGCAACCCACGGCCATTTTGAACGGGCGTTCGGTGCCGACCTCGCGGCGCAAATTTTTGTATGCGGGGCTGCTCGCGGCTGGAACGGCTGCGATTATGCTCCTTGGCGCGCTTAGCCTCACGCTGGCGTTCGACGCGCCACGCGTTGTGGACGATCGTCCACGACCAATGCGTCCCCAACGAACAACAGCATGCCGACCCGGCGCCGTGCGCGCGGGTCGACCTGCAAGGCGGTGTCGATCGTGGCTACGTGATCCTCAAGGATATCGTCGGCCGCACCCAGTACCTGCTGATAGCAACTGCCCGCATCGACGGGATTGAAAGCCCGGAACTGCTGCAGCCGGGCGCCCCCAACTACTTCGCCGCCGCCTGGCGCGAGCGCGGCTTCACCGAGCGTGCGGCAGGCCGCGCCCTGCCGCGGACAGCGATCAGCCTGGCGATCAATTCGGCGAACCGGCGCGGCCAGGACCAGTTCCACATCCATATCGATTGTGTCCAAGCCGACGTCCGGTCGGCGTTGCGGGCTCAGCTCTCTCGCATCGGCGACACCTGGGCGCCCTTTCCCGAGCCGCTCGCCGGACACGATTACCGTGCGATCCGCGTCCGCGGCGCCGAACTCGATGGCGTCGACCCCTTCGTGCTGCTGGCCGATGGCGTGCCAGGCGCGAAAGCGGCCATGGGCTCGCAAACCCTCGTCGTTGTTGGCGCGGATTTCGGCGATGCCTCGCCCGGTTTTGTCGTCCTCAACGCCACGTCCGATTTTGCTGCGGGCTTGCCTATCAGGGGGGAGGAGCTGCAGGACCATTCCTGCGCGCTCGCGCACGAATAGGCGTTCATGCGACGCCTCAGGCTTTCAGCGGTTCGGCAGATGGTGGCGGACAGACCGACGGTTCGCCCCGGAAATCCTCCGGCGTCGAAGTAGCGCGTCTCTCCGACCGTCTGCATGTTGATGACGGTCGTCAGGCCATTGGGCGCCGGTCCGATATCAAAACGCGGCTCGTTACTTCCGGCACCGCGCCGTTCGGCAGCGCTTCGGCGAGGACGCGGCCGACAAGCTTGCCCCTGATCGCTGACATTGAGCTGCATCACGTGCGCGATCGTCCGGCCGATGTCGGCATTGCTGGCGGGCGCCGGATCGACGAACTGCGATTTGAAGTCCGGTCCTTGCATGGCCATGAAATTCCAGGTGTCGGCGCGGCTGAATGAGCCGTGCATGCCTTGGCCTTGCTGCAGGATGGTATCGGCGACTTCGACCGTGCATCGCACCGGCTCGCCGCAAACCGTGTCAAACGAACGGAAGCTGATCGCGATCGCCGGATGCGGCGTCACCGCACTGCCTTCGAGCGCGATGTCGTCAAGGGTGAGCGTGCCGGGAAATGTCCCGAGCTTGGTATCGACAAAGATGCCGCTCACATAATCCTGCGTCAGCAGCGCCTCGATCACGCGCTTGGCGAGTCGCTCCTTGTCGCCGTCGGGCAGATAGATCAAGTCCGAGCCGCCGTTCGCGGCCACGACGACTTTCGGATTGGTTTTGTCGCCGCCGATGAGACCATTGCCAAATTTGGTGTGTTCGCCTGGCGCGATGGGTTTGTAGTTGTCGTCCGGATCGATCAGCGGCAAGTTCAGCGCCTCGGCGAGGTCGAGCGCGACGAAGCCGAGCGGGAGGCGGCCTGCGGGCGTGTCGGCGAACTTTGTTTTGACCGTCGAGCTGGTTCGGCTCTCCTTCGAGATGGTGGAGAAGCCATGATCGGCGACCGTAATGATGTCGGTCGTATCAAGGAGCCCAAGCTCGCGCAGCGCTGTGCGGATTTGCGCCAGATTGTCGTCGGCATTGCGGATCGCCGCCAGCGACGTCGGACCGTTGATGCCGGGCACGAGTGAATTGAGGCTGTCGCCCTGATAGTGCTGCGTCCCGTCGGGGTCGCGCGACCAGAAAACGAGAATGAACGGCCGGTCGCGTTCCTTGAATAACGGCAGGATCGCCTTCGTCGTCACTGCGGAAAAATATTCCTGCTGCGCCACGTTGGGCGTGAGCGTGCCGGGCGTTGTCATATTGCCGAAATTTCGGTTGGCGCCGCGGGGCGGGCAAACCAGCGGCAGGCCTGCCGCCTTGAGCCGCTCGGTCATTTCATCCGACAGCGGGATGCCTTTGCCGCTGCCGGTCGCGTCGTCGACGATGATGGTCTGCGTGCCGGTTCGCTCGGTGTGATCGAAGATCAAAGCCGGCCCGACCTTGCCGACCGATGCCGTGCTGTAGCCCTTGTCGCGGGCGAGCTTCAGGATCGTCGCTTCATCGAGGTAATTGCCGGAGAAATGCTCATCGACGTCGGCAAGGACCGGGTCGCTTTCGAGGAATGGCGTGAGGCTGTTGCCGGCGCCCGGCACCTCAAAGCCGGCATAGATCGTGTTGGAGAAGTCTCCGGTGTCGCCGAGCATATGGCCGGTCGCCATCGCCGAGGCATTCGCGGTCGTGAAAGTTGGAAACAGCGCGTGGCTGTTGCGCAGGCTCACGCCTTCGCGCGCCATCGCCGCCATGGTCGGAGCCGTGGTGTCGTCGACCATGCGGGCGCGCAAGCCGTCGGCCACGAACAGAACCACGTTGTGCGGCCGGTCGGACGGCGTTTGCGCCAAGGCTGGCGGATGCCGCGGCGGCGACTGACGGCCGCAAAGTACGACAAGAGATCGGTGAGGCGCATTGACATGGGTCCTGTCGGCCAAGGCCAGTGCGTTTTAAGCATAGCTTGTGACGCGCGCGTGACCAGGCGGGAGCGGCACCGGCAACGATAGACGGGTGGCCGGTAGTCCCGCTAGTCGGCTGCCGCGATTGACATTTTGGTGTCAACGCCGCAAAGGCAGAGCAACCGGTTCGCGAGTTTGATGCCGCAATGTTCAAGCGAATCCTGATTGCCAATCGCGGCGAGATCGCCTGCCGGATCATCAAATCCGCCCGCCGCATGGGGATCGAAACCGTTGCGGTCTATTCCGAGGCCGACCGCGACGCGTTGCATGTCGAAATGGCCGACACGGCCATACCCATCGGCCCGCCGCCCGCCGCGCAAAGCTACCTCGTCATCGAGAAGATCGTTGCCGCCTGCAAGGCAAAGCGGCGCCGAGGCGGTGCATCCGGGCTACGGCTTTCTCTCCGAGCGCGCGGCCTTTGCCGAGGCGCTCGCCAAGGCCGGCATCGTCTTCATCGGGCCGAATCCGAAGGCCATCGCCGCCATGGGCGACAAGATCGAGTCGAAAAAGGCCGCCGCCCGCGCCAACGTCTCGACCGTTCCCGGCCATCTCGGCGTGATCGAGGATCACGACGAGGCGATCGTCATCGCCGAAAAGATCGGCTACCCGGTCATGATCAAGGCCTCCGCCGGCGGCGGCGGCAAGGGCATGCGCATCGCCTTCTGCCAAAGCCGAGGTCGCGGAAAATTTCGCCCGCGCGCGCTCGGAGGCGAAATCCAGCTTCGGCGACGATCGCGTCTTTCTCGAGAAGTTCATCACCGATCCGCGCCACGTCGAAATCCAGGTTCTGGGCGACAAGCACGGCAACGTCATCTATCTCGGCGAGCGCGAATGCTCGATCCAGCGCCGCAATCAAAAAGTCATCGAGGAAGCGCCGAGCCCGCTGCTTGACGCCGCGACGCGCGCGAAAATGGGCGAACAGGCGGTCGCGCTCGCCAAGGCCGTCGGTTACGACAGCGCCGGCACGGTCGAGTTCGTCGCCGGGCAGGATCGCAGCTTCTATTTTCTTGAAATGAATACGCGGCTGCAGGTCGAGCATCCGGTGACCGAACTCGTCACCGGCATCGATCTGGTCGAGCAGATGATCCGCGTCGCCGCCGGCGAGAAGCTCAAGTTCAAACAAAGCGACATCAAGCTCAACGGCTGGGCGGTGGAAAGCCGCATCTATGCCGAGGACCCGTATCGCAATTTCGCGCCGTCGATCGGCCGACTGGTGCGCTATCGCCCGCCCGCGGAAGGCGAGCATGACGGCGTGACCGTGCGCAACGACACCGGCGTCGCCGAGGGCGGCGAGATTTCGCTCTATTACGATCCGATGATCGCCAAGCTCGTCACCCACGCAAAGACCCGCATCGAGGCGATCGACGCGCAGGCCGATGCGCTCGACGCCTTCACCATCGAGGGCATTCGCCACAACATCCCGTTTCTCGCCGCCATCATGCAGCATCCGCGCTGGCGCTCCGGCAAGCTTTCGACCGCGTTCATCGCCGAGGAGTTTCCCAAGGGTTTCGAGCGGGCGGCGCCGACCGGCGCGATCGCGCGCACGATCGCCGGCGTCGCCGCCGCCATCGATCACGTGTTGGGCGAGCGCAAACGCCGCATTTCCGGCCAGCTCAATAGCGCGGTCACGCGCGAACGCCGGCGGGCGATCTGGCTGGGCGGCGAAGAGCTTCACGCCGACGTCGCCCACGACGGGGATGCGATCACCGTCCAGTTCGAGGACGGCAACCGCCACGTTCTGTCGTCGAAATGGATTCCGGGCGTACCGGTCTGGTCCGGCACGTTCGATGGCGCGCCGGTCGCCGTGCATGTGCGGATGATCCCGAACGGCTTCGAGCTTGCCTATCGCGGCATCGAAGTGAAGGCGTTCGTCTACACCGAGCGTGAGGCGCGCTACGCGCGCTTGATGCCGGCCAAGAAACTTTCCGGCAGCGAAAAAGTCCGTGCGCTGCCCGATGCCGGGCCTGGTCGTTTCGCTGGCGGTCGCCGAAGGGCAGGAGGTCAAGGCCGGCGAGACCTTGGCGGTCGTCGAGGCGATGAAGATGGAAAATATTCTTCGCGCCGAACGCGACGGCACCATCAAAAAAATTCGCGTCAAACAGGGCGACAGCGTCGCCGTCGATGCGGTGATCATGGAGTTTGCGTAGAACCTATCTCAAAATCGTCTGAAAAGGACAACGAGGCAGGCGAGCTGGACAAAGCCGAGGAAGTTCTGAGCGTGGTACTCCCAGCGGACGAGGATGCGACGTTGCCATTGTATCCAGGCGAAGAAGCGCTCGACGAGCCAGCGTCGCATGTAACGGTTTAGCCGCCGCCGATCTTGCGTGGGCGGCTTGGTGCGATTGGAACGATGCGGCGCGATCATCTCAATGCCGTCGTTTCGCAGCTCCTCATCCAGCGGATCGCTGTCATAGGCGCGATCGCCGATCAAATTCTGCGGCTTGGCTTCGATCATGTAGAAGTCGAAGCATAGCTGCACCAAGCGGACTTCGTGATGGTTCGCCGCGTGCGTGCTGACCGAGAGCGGCAACCCATGGCGATCCACAATTGCCATGATTTTCATGCCTTTTCCGCGCTTCGTTGGTCCGATTTCCGACCCGCCACCTTTGGCCATAACGAACGTCGCATCGATGAAGCATTCTTCTTCATCCAGCGCGCCTTTGTCGCGAAGCTCGTTGGCAACGTCCGTCAAAACTCGACGCAAATCTCGTTGCAGCACCAAGTTTGAAAGCGTCGATGCGCAGTTTTGTAGTTCGGATAGCTTTGCGGCAGCATGTGCCATTGCGCACCTGTGTTGAGAATCCACAGTACCGCTTCCAGCACATGACGGGTCGGGATCGGCTTGCGTCCAGGACGCCCGTCGGGAATATGCTCCTCCGGAAAATGCTTCCGAATGCGCTCCCACTGTTCGTCCGTCAGCCGAATCATTCCTCATTTATAGCGGATCGACAGCAGCCAGGAATTTTGAGATAGGTTCTAGTCTCCATGCCGACACCCTTTGAGGCTCGTCGCTTCGCGGGAACCGCGCATGCAATGCTTCGCCTGCTTTTTTCGCCAACGGGACGGCTGTCGCCGCAGCCTTTCATCGTTGCGGCTGTCCTTATTTATCTCGCCGGCGATGGCTCGCATGGGCTGACAACGCCGGATGTCATCGTCCGCGCCGGGCTATGGCCATTTCTCGCCGCCCAGATCGTGCTCGATCTGGATCTGGTACGTGGTACACGCCAAACGGCTCCGTGACGGCGGACAAAGCACCGGCCTCGCAGCAGGCGTAAGCGTTCTGTACGCGCTCTCCGTCGCGCTCCTGTCATCGTGGCGGCTTCGTTTTATGGCGCGCTGCCGGCAGACGGCACGATCCGAACACCGCAAGCGCGCTCGGTCTGATCCTCTTTGTATCGATCGTCGCCATATTGGCCGGCTCGCCGCACTACGAATCGTCTGGCTGATCGTGGCGATCCTGTTGGTGATCGCGTTCATGCCGATCGTGCTAGCGGTCATTACCACGGTATGGGCGGCGACGCGGCCGAGTGCGGCAAGGCCGGCGGCGTGATATTGCACTTCGCCTATGGCTCGAACATGAGCCCAACGGTCATGCGCAAGCACGCGCCCTGGCCGGAGCCGATCGGCGTCGCGACGCTGACGAACTATCGCTTCCTGATCATCGCCCAGGGTTATGCCTCGGTCGCGCCGCTTCGCGCCAAGACGGTCTATGGCGTGCTGTGGCGGCTTACGCCGCGCGATTGCGTAACGCTCGCCGCCTGGGAGAATATTGCCAGCGGACTTTATCGTGCCGAGACGTTGCCGGTGCGCCAGGAGGGCCGACGGCGGATGGCGTTGGTCTATCGGCGCGCGGTCACGCCAGGGAGCCGCGCCGCGGGCCGGCTACATGGAAGTTGTGATCGCGGCGGCGCTGGAGTGGCAGTTGCCGGACGTCTACATTGATGAGTTGAGGGGCTGGTTGCAGCGGCGTTCGCGCAACTCAGGAATTCAGATGGACGTGATCTTTGCGGTCATGATCCGCGGCCGGGTGCAGGGCGTCGGCTACCGCGCGTGGGCCGAAGTGACGGCGCTCGAACTCGGCGTCGAGGGCTGGGTGCGCAATCGCCGCGACGGCTCGGTGGAAGCGGTGCTCGCCGGGTCCGAGGAAGTCGTTCTGACCATGATCGAACTATGCCGGGACGGTCCGCCCGGCGCGCAAGTCGACCGCGATCGATCAGCGCGAGGCGGGCGCCATGGACTTGGCGTTGCGCCGTCCCGGCGATCTGTTCTCGGTGCTGGCCAGCTCTTGAGCGTCCGCCGTTGCGCCGAACAGCGGCTCGAACGCCGCCCGCAGCGCTTGATCGACTTCCGATCATCGACACCGGCCGGCCAAGATCGGCCAGCGACGTAACGCCGAATTTCTGGTCGGAGACGCCGCACGGAACGATGCCGGAGAAGTGCGACAGATCGGGTGCGACGTTGAGCGAAAAGCCGTGCAGCGTAACCCAATGCTGCACGCGGATGCCGATCGCGGCGATCTTGTCTTCGGCGCCTTCGCCTTTGTCGGGACGCCGCACCCAAACCCCGATGCGGTCTTCGCGGCGCTCGCCATGGATATCGAATGCGGCGAGCGTGTGGATGATCCATTCCTCGATGGTGGCGACGAAACGGCGCACATCCGGCGCGCGCCTCTTCAGATCGAGCATCACGTAGCCGACGCGCTGGCCGGGGCCGTGATAGGTGAATTGGCCGCCGCGGCCGGCGCTGTAGACCGGAAAACGCGCCTCGATCAGCTCTTGCGGCCGGGCGGACGTGCCGGACGTGTAAAGGGGAGGGTGCTCCAACAGCCAAACCAGCTCGCGCGCCTCGCCGCGCGCAATCGCCGCCGCGCGCGCCGTCATCGTGGCAAGCGCGTCGTCGTAGTCGACCAGGCGGTCGCTCACGCGCCATTCGACCGGCGGCGAACCGGCGGCGGGAAACAGGCCAATTGTCAGATCGTTGCGCGTGTTAACGACCCCGTAACCATGCCGTGGTGAAACATAGCAGTATACATCAATAAAGCCGCGTGAGGTCCCTTGGCGACCCTGGATAATGTCTCGATCGATATCGCCGTCGTGCTGGGCAGAACCTCGATGCCGATCCACCAGGTTCTCCGTCTCGGCCGCGGCGCCATCATCGAACTCGATTCCTCCGAGGAGGACGAGGTCCGCATTCTCGCCAACAACATGCCGGTGGCGAAGGGCACGGTGATCGTCAGCGGCAACCGCATCGCCGTCGAAGTCAAGGAATTGCTGCCGCGCTCGCCCGAGCCGCTGTAAGCCCGCCACCGTTCGCTTCGCTCTCGCCATCGGCCGATATATGGGCCGCCGGGCTTGTCCGGGGGGAGGCTAGCTGTTACATCCGCGCGGTCGCGCGCCGTTTCCGGCACGCGTCCACCCCACATGCGGTCGTGGCGGAATTGGTAGACGCACTAGCTTGAGGTGCTAGCGGGGCAACCCGTGGAGGTTCGAGTCCTCTCGACCGCACCACTCGAAAATTAAGCACTTGATTTCGCTTTGCCTTTTGCAAGGTGCGGGTAGCTTGCCAGCAAGGTGCGGGTAGCGTTTGTTCACCGGCCGTTCGCAAGCTTGTGCATCGCGCCTTGCGCCAGCCGGCGCCGATCCGCGGCGCGGGTGTAGAGCGCCGCCATCGTCCCCCCGCTCCATCCGAAGATGGCCTCCAGCTCGGCCACGGTCGCGCCCTCGTTGGCCGCGCGTGTCGCAGCGGCCTTGCGCAATCCATGCGCCGAGCGGCCGTGCAAGCCCGCCGCGCGGCACGCCTTGCGGAATAGATTGCCGAAGGACTCCTTGGTTAGTGGATGGCCATTCTCGCCGGCGATGACCGTTAGATCGCCGCAAGGCCCGGCCTCAATTGTCTTCGACAGAACCGGCAGGATAGGCAGCGTGACTTCGGTCCCAGTCTTTTCCGTCTTCATGGTCGCGACGCCATTGCGAACATGCTGGCGTCCGAACCGCACTGCATCGCCTCGACGCAAGCCGGTATATACTAGGACGTCAAGCCAAACGCGTTGCCGCGTCCCGATAGGCCACCGTGCCTCATAGGCGGCAATGTCTTCCTCTGTCCAAGGCGCAAAGCCTTCAGTCTTGGGTCTTGGCGGATTGTCTACCCCAATAGTTGGATCAAGCTTGACCAACCGTGCCTTGACTGCCCATCGGAAAAGACCGCGCATAGCGTCTAGGAAGTTGCGCGCCTGCGCTGGTGTATTAGCACGGCGATCGCGCCCGGCCATGACGGCTGCCGTCGTGATCTTGGCGAACGGTTCCTTACCGGCCATTTCGAGAACGTGGAGGAATATGTTTTCACGCTGCCTGCGCGTCGCCGGCGAGAGATAGGTCCAAGCGGTCGTTTCTCGATACCGCTCTAGCAGCCACGCGAGCGTGCCCTCGTGCGGTGCCGCTGGCGTGCGGGGTGTACTCGCTAACGCGGCCTGATATTCAGCCCAGAATTTCGCGGTGCCGAACTCGGCGCGCAACTTGACGCGGGGGCCGCGACTGCTACCGCCGGCTCTCGCATACCAAACCACTTTCCCGTGGCGAGTTACTTCACGGTGCAAGTGTGGCGGGCGCGGGCAGGGCATATCAAGCATCAAAGGACGATCTCCTCGTCCGTTTCAAGGTCCTTCATCTGGCCTGTGGATTGCCCGAGCTTCACGATGACCGACTGCTCGCCGACCTTGACCACGACCTCCGCCGCGCCAGCCTGCTTAGCCGCGCGGATGACGCGGGCGATGTCGGCTTGCAGATCGTGGCTCGGCGGCGGGGCATGGTTCACTCCGCGTCGGGTCCACAACGCTTGGCGCGTTCTTGCTTTGTCATTGTAATACCTCGTCGGATGGTTTGATTACAGTAGTTGCCGGAATGCGAGCGCAGCCGCCACGCTGAGCCGAAGCGGCGTGTCTGGCGCAATTTCCTCGCGCGATGGCGGCGGCTTGACCATTTCTTGCACACATCCAGTCATCGGAAAGGCTGCCGTAGAGTTCAATTCTGCCTGCCTGATGCACGGGCCCTAGCCTCCATGCTGCGGTAGACAGCCAAGATGGCCCACAATGCCGGGCAATTAAACCAACCGCATTTTCCGCCCAGCAAATTATTTCGGCGGAAATTAGCGCGTTAATTTCCAACCGGTCGGGCAAGGATTTCAAACTGGTTTTTGCTTCAAATTACTCTACGTGCGAGTTACGCTCGTCGTATCTTGAGGCTGCACTACCGCGGGGCGCCGAGCCGATTGTTCTTGTTAGCTGTTACTATGGGCAGGAGTGCTATCGATGGCCCGCGACAATTCAGCGTCAAGGCGCTTGGCTAAAGCGTTCAAGATGACAGCGCCGGATACAGCAATAGCCATCGTTGCCGTCGATGGCGAAAAGACAAGGCACATTATCAAATGGGAAGACATGAAAGATGATCGGATCGTAGGCTTAGCGTACCGGAATATCTTCAGGCTAACTTCCGATCCAGGCGATGCCTTATTGGCAAGGGTCTTCGCTGCGGCCAAGCTCAATCCAAATGACCCAACACACTGGCGTGTACTGCTAGAATTTTTTGTTTGGGCCCATTACGGGGACCGGAGAAAACGCGGACGCCCAAAGGAATGGGATTCCGCTCGCTTATCACAGCTGCGCGAGGACTATCGCGACGTAAAATCACGCAATCCGTTCCTTTCAGATGATTATGTATTCCGTATTCTCGGCAGAAGGGCCGCCTACCAGACCAAACAGGGGCCCTTGTCAGACGAATCGGTTAGGAAAATTACTCAAATTGGCGAACGACCCAAAACACAACGAACTATTGGAGACATTCAGAAAGATTGCACCGGCCCCGAATTCCACGTCGAAGAAGCGCAAGTGAAATCCGCCTCCGGTTGGCGACCGAATGCCGGCGAATTCTGCACCCTCATTCGCTTCGACGCCGTTTATTATGTTCATTTCAAATGCGATCTGCGCCGGATTGTCCACTACCCGAATCTCCAGGGTTACTTGATGGATCTGTATCAACAGCCTGGCGTACGCGAGACGGTAAATATCGACCACATCAAGCGCCACTACTACATGACTCACGAAGAGATTAATCCCACCCGCATCGTGCCGATCGGCCCGATACTGGATCTCGACGGTCCGCACGGCCGCGAGAAAATCCCCAGCGTTTAAACCAGATCGAGAGCTTGTCCCAGGTTCTCCAGACCGCGAGCAAATCCATTCGGTTCGCAACACACTCCAATGCGAATGTGGTCCGGAGCATCGAAGAAATGGCCGGGTAACCGCCGTTTTGTATTTTTCCTGCAGTAGCTTGCACAATTTGTCGACCCGACCTTTACGCAAACGTGGAAAAGAGGTCGTTCCAAACTCGGTTCGAACAACTTCGAGATCGTCCCGAGTATCAAAAAAAATCGTTTAGTTTGCTTCGATTTGTTTGCAAAACTTTCTGTGCTCGCGCCGTCATCCGGGACAGTTGTCCGAGGGCAAAAACGCTGAGGCGTTCGGCGATATTCGGTGCGACGGCGCCAAATATGTCGTTAAGTCGTCGCATTCGTTCGGCCAACGCAGGCTCCGCCAGGATCCAACCGCACCGCAGACCACTCAACCCGTAGCCTTTCGTCAAACTGGTTGTCGCAATGAACTCTGGACCAAGAGAAATCGAAGATTTCGGTTTTTGGGCGAACATCGACTCCAGATAAACCTCATCTACCAGCACCCGCGCTCCGGTGGTCCGGGCAAGGTTGCCGAGTTTGCCTAACGTCTCCGCGTTGGCGAGGACGCTACTGGGATTGTGCAGATTAGTTAATACGATCAGTCTGGTTCTCGGGGTGAGGTGACGTGCGATTTCGTCCGGGTCGACAATGATAATCTCTTCCTCGAGTGAACGATGAAAACGGTTGATTCAGAGCGCCGAGATATTCAGCGACGGCGATAATTGGCTGGTAAGTTGGGTGTTCGATCAGAATTTCGTCATCGGGGCGAAGAAGACTGGCCATGACCAAATGGTTTGCCATGGATGTGCCGCCGGAAACCGTGACCACGTTATCGGGATCCACCTGGCAATGCGCCGCAATCGCCTTAACCAAAGGTTGATAGCCGTAGGCGTTATCACCGTGTAACTCCAATTCCGCGGGCGGAATGTTAAATTCGTCAAAGGGCAAATTGAGAACGCCGCTTACTGCCAGATCATAACTTCAGTTTCGGTCTCGTCTTGGCCCAGTGCAGGAACGTTGATTGCCCAATCGACATCGGTTGATTCGTGGAATCGAGAAACTTGAGTCGTCAAATGGCCAGGCTCCGTTATTTCTATTGTGGAAGCGCCGGTTTACGCATTCGCCAAACTAAATACACCGGCACCCCGCTCAACATGATTCCCAGTCCAATCAAGCTATTGTGCGGATAACGATAAACAGGACCGGAAAACCAGGAAGCAGCACGCACAAATGAAAAACAGCGTGGTAAATGGATGCCCCGGAACGCGGAAAGTCCGAGGTGCGAGCCGCACCGGCGTTGGACCGGCATTTAGCAGCAGCGATTCGGTTTTGCGGCGACGTCGAAATATGAAGACGGGTGGCCGCAGTCAAGGGCAAAGAAAACTACGTCTACCGATATAACGTAGTTGAGGATCTGTTCGTAACGCCCGGTGCAGGCAAACGATTATCGCTATCGCACCCTGAAAAACTATCGCGAAAGTCGGGCACGGCGTGCGTGATTGACCCCGAGCCAAGTGCCCGAAAGAACAGACTGTCCTCGGCCATTGCAAAATAGACTCGAGGCGCGGTCAGCATGCTTTGACTGAGAAATCCCAAAGGTGGAAACGGCGATACCGATCGGCAATAATCCGTCGCTCCCGTTTCACCCAATGCCAGGCGCATTACATCCGACGCCGGGGGCCCTGCTTTGACCAAGGGCCGTGCGGGCCCAAGGCATGAACACAGACAACATTTACGGCAAGATAGACGACAATTACGCCAAGCACTCCAAACAACAATCCACGAGGAAGATTTCTTTTCGGGATCACGGATTTCCCCGGCCACAAAACAGGATGTCTGCCAGCCGCCATAGGCGAATTGGACGGGGATGAGCGCAGCACCAAAATGCGATTAACTGGATGCCACTGTTGAAGGTTAACGTTGCTCGCCCTGGGCTTCTTGTGCGCCGCTCTACAGTCAGACCAGATGACAATCAGGGCTGCGATCGCGATCAACTTCAAAACCATAAAGAAATCTGCGTGGCTGCTTCCGGCGCGCACGCCAAGGCAGTTGACAATAACTCATATAAAAAAGCGAGCGCCAGAGCTGCTATCAAAAGTGATCATCCACTCATTCATTTCTGCGTTTGCCGAGGGCGCAAATGTATTTCGCGAAAGTCACCGCTACCACTGCCATTCCGCCGCTTTAGAGTAACCAACAGCAAGAGACCAGCCGTAGGTGAAGGCGAGCGCGGGATGAAACGCCTCTCGCAAATAAATGTATTGGCCGCCGCTTACAAAACTCTGGGATGCCAGCTCGGCATAGATAAACGCGCCCGCCAGTGCAATCAATCCCTCCCACGGGCCCATGCAGCCAGAATTAATCCGGCGGAGGGGACCTGCTGAGCGACCACATACGGATTGATGAAAATCCCGGAACCGATGATCCCGCCCATCACGATCATTGTCGTGTCGAAATAAGCCGAGCTGGCTGAGCCAGCTGCGATTCAGCTGAAGAAACGGATGCGATGGTGTAGGATCGACAATCTGGCTACAGATCGGCAATCTGGAAAAGCTTACTTTTGCAGCCTTCGAAGTGCTGCAATCATTTCGGGGCTGCGCTGGCGCATTTCGCGCAGATGGCTCGCCGCGACCTTCCTGAGAACCGCTTCGCCATTCGCGGTGAGCGCGATATGCACCTGACGCCGAACGAATCAGCGATGCGCAAACCGCTGTAATCAAATGCGTTGAACTATTGTTACGTTCCTCACGTGTAATCAGCGAAACGCACATTTTCACTCATTCGGGTGACACAACGGGTGACACAAAAATTTTTGGCTGCACTGCTCGCAGCTGCTTTTCCAGCTTATCACCAACTCACTTCGACAATGAGTGGCTTAGTGTAAGCCTTGCACGTAATGCCGACTTTCGTGAGGGGACGCATTCCGGCAGCTATCGCCTCGCCTAGGCTCACTGTGACTGTTTTATGAGGCTCAATGGAATCTACGATTACTCTCGATACGTCCTTGCCATCTTCACTCGCTGTGACGGTGATGCCGTAGAGAATCTTATCGCTCGTATTTGTAAAATGAACCAAAACTCCGTTCGCGGGATCGAAACGAATGATAATAGGTGGCGCCTCCGCGAAGGGCCACATTCCGAACGAAACCTGGCAGAGGACGAACCCAACTAGGACCGCGAGCGCTCGACAATTCACAAGAACGTATTTTACCGATCGCGCTCCCTTCGCAACTCTCTTTGCATCATCAAAATCCCAAAGACTCAAGGACACTCCAGACGCGCCGACGGCGAATATTAGAGTCTGGAATGACGGCACGGACTCGATCTACATCAACACGCGAGTAATTCAGAGCACTCAGCATGTCATCAAGAATGTTGCGCTTGTCCTTATTGTCGAGGCCCGGCAAAACCCAAAACGGTGAAGCAGGAATCGCTTTCCGCTTTGATACTCTTCCCACTCTTCTCGATCTCGTCTCTGTTTTTAGAAAAATAACGCCGACTTCCCCGCTTGAAAGCCGCCGCCGCCCTTGTGAACTCGGCCGGATGCGCTGAATAAATCCAGCTGAGAATCGTCAGGAAGCGATCTATGGCCTGTTGCTGGTGCTGAAACTCCGCGCTTGCAACAAACTCGGCAAGTCCAGAATGGTTTCTTTCTGTGTCGTGACGCCTGGAGGATGCCTTCGTGGGATCGAACACCCCACCTAGTCCAAGGAGAATCCTCAGCACTTGATCTTTCGTCACCTTAGAGCCTTTCGCACGTCGCGCGAGTTCCTCTCCTACTTCATCACCAACTTCAATAATGGTCATACCGCGTATTAAACGCGTATGTCGGAGTAATGTCAATCCTTGTTGCAGGGGTTTACAGGACGAAACGACCCCTTTTTGCCATTGCCCAAAGAAGGTGTAGCCAAAAAATCTAGGCGGGAACAGCGTTGTAATTTGTCGAACATCCGTTCGATTTCGCTGCCGCGAGCTCGTTAGACGTTCTTCACGTCTGGCTGTGTCACCGGCGCTCCTACCATTTCGGTCCCATCCAACAGCACCGATTCTGTGCCCGGAATTGGGGGAAGTGACTCATTTGGTGCTCCCCTCGGTTTGAATCGATACAGACAAGCGCCGGCCTAAGAAAACCAGAACTCCTGGTGGGCTTGTTGGTGGCGTACTTTGCCTCGAACAACCCCCGCAGTGAATCCCGCCTGTACTTCGTAGATAAACTGTGGCTTACTATGGATAAAATCCTCAAGTGGAATGCGATTGATTACCTGGTTTTCGATCGTCAAGCGTTCATCGCCCCTTTGAATTGCGGTTTCATAGCCCGTGGGTAGGTGTCGTTGCCCCTTGTGTATCTTAAAGCAGGACAACACCGAAAGCACCGTATGATCCATCTCCGCAAGGAATTCGCGCGATGCTATGACCAAGTTGAAATCAGTAGGTACATCGTCGCTGTATCGCAGAGTGTACGCCTTTCGATTGAGTTCAAAGAATTCGCGGTTGAGCAAATGCCCAAGGTTAGGTTCACCTTCCAATACATTCCGATGAGCCGCCTTGAGATGGCCTCTACTCGTATTCCCGTGCAACGCCAAGACCGCCTTGGCACATTTTTCAATCGCGGTACTGGAAAGGATTGCCGCTTGCTTCAACAAATCGGTCAACAATAACGTCCTCGCCGCGATGTAATCGACAAATGCATCGTACAGAAATGCCCGCATTGCCGTGACGCGTTCGGATCTACTTTCTTGCCTGGGCAGCATGTAGAATAATCAGGAATTTGCAGGCGACGGTGGCGGAATTTCCGGCAGCCCAAACGCTCGCCGCGCCTC
The DNA here is from genome assembly GCA_963804405.1 of uncultured Alphaproteobacteria bacterium. GTDB lineage: Bacteria > Pseudomonadota > Alphaproteobacteria > Rhizobiales > Xanthobacteraceae > BOG-931. Next base: position 53,401 of record CAWDQG010000054.1, read on the forward strand.
GTTGAGATACCGTCCATCCATTCGCGCTTCAAATGCTCGATTGATTGTTGAATGTCCTTCGCGCAGTGTGGACAATCTGTCACCAGCTCTGCCATATATTGTTGGCTAAGCTAAGACGCAAACACCTTTTTGGCATCGCCCCAAATAAGGTGTAGCCAAAAAATTCTAGGCGGGAACAGCTTTGCAAGATTTCGAGCGTCCGCTCGATGGCGCTACCGCGAGCTCTGTGGTGAGAAATGCGACGGTCATAGACCGCCGCTACAATTACCGTTCCCGGCGGGAATGGAGCCGACGGGAGTCGTGCGACATAGACGAAGCCCGAAGGGTGAGCGAGCGGGAGTGAACGAATCAATCGAAGTGGATGCGTCCGAACGTTCCTCAAGGGTCTCATACACACAAAGTCACACGAAGCTGCGTTCCCGGCGGGAATCGAACCCACATTTAAGGTTTAGGAAACCTCCGTTCTATCCGTTGAACTACGGGAACATTCTCAGAGGGCAGAGGTCAGTACCTAGACATCGGATATTAGAAGGATGAAGAAGGAAAATCCAGAAATCCAGATTTCAGATTCCGAGACTCCGCGACATCTGCGTAATCCGCGGTTAACTCAGCGCCGGAGTTCGGCGAGCCATAGACCGCCGCTACAGCGTTCACTTCACCGCTTTCATCCGAGCTCCTTGACTAGGAAGTCCAGCGGTCGGCGGTCTTTTAGATGATTGTTTTGCCGTGCGCGGACGATTTAGAGCATCAGCGCCATGAGTTGGCTGCCTGGCTGCTGACTTCGAGTTTGCGGAAAACCGCGTGAAGATGTTTTTTCACCATCGGCAAACTCAAGCCCGCCTCATCGGCGATCTCCTGGTTGCTCCGCCCCTGGCAAACCAGTCGCGTGATTTCCTGCTGGCGTACGGTGAGCCGCGCGAGAGCGGCAAACGGGAGGCCGCGGCCTCCGCATGCTGAGCAGTGTGGCGCCGCAAGGCTTCGCACTCGACCAGAAAATGTGGTCGCGCCAAGTCGGCCGAGCTGAGTTGTTTCAGGCGAACTGTGGCGCGTAGATCCGGCGATCGGGGATGCTGGACGCGTTCTCGTTTGAAGACTCTGCGTGGCGCGCTGGGATGTTGCGCCCGGCGCCCATTGTTGTTTGAGCGAACGACATCGATCCAGTATCTCGGATGGAATCCCCGAACTCGCGTTTGTCAGTCGCGCTTGTTCCCATCCTTTTTCCCAAACGGCGCAGAAATCTGCCAGCGGCCCTGTTTCGATAGATTGATTTCAAGTTCCAGCGCAGGAGCATTGTCGGCAACGGCAGCCGTCTCAAGCATTCTTCAAATCCCATCCGCACCGCCGTTTGCGTCCAAACGATCTGAGGCGCCGCAGCGTAGTCAAAATATGTGGGTATAGCTGCTGGA
>CAWDQG010000055.1:0-64695 GCA_963804405.1 uncultured Alphaproteobacteria bacterium
TTTTGCGCCAGTCCTAATGTCCGAGTTGGGTCAATCGTTGCCGAATTGCGATGTCCGCGTTGCTTCCGTTCGTCCCCCAATTTCAGACATAATGTTGCGGCGACGCGAACGTCAAAAAGGGCCACTAGGCGACTCAATGCCCTCATCGTCGATCGCGCTGAAAAGCCGTCTCGTCACTTAACGGCAGGTCCCCTCGCCGGCAGGTGGTTCAGGAAGGAGCCTAATTGCTCCGCCCACAGCTCCGCATGGAAAATCCCGAGATGCCCATACCCGCCGGGCAGCACTATCAGTTGACCTGAAGGCAAACGTGCAACCGTCTCCCTGGTCACGCTAAACTGCGCCGGGTTCACCTGGTCGTCGGCAAAGTTGATCGCCAGCATCGGCGCCTTGATCCGACCGATTTCGGGCGCCGGGTCGTAGTCGGCCGAGCTTCTGAAGTCGTAGAGCGTGTCATCGGCATCGTGACCACTCCATTGCGTTACCAGTTGGTCATAGTAGGCAAGCGTCTGGGCCTGGTCGGGACCTGCCTCCTGCAGCCGCTGGGGATTGCTGAGCATGACCGCAAACAGTGGCGCCGCGATCTGCGCCCACCGTGTCGGCGGCCTCGCGGGGTCGTAGTCGCCGCCGTGCCAATCGGGATCGTCGAGGATGGCACGGATGATGATCTCGCGCCACATCAGGTTGCGGCCGCTGATCTGAACAGGCATGGAGGCCACTGGCGCGAGTGCGTCCATCGCGTCCGGGAAGTGCTCACCCCACACCCAAGTCTGCATACCGCCCTGGGACACGCCAGAGACTAGCTTTAGATGGTCGATACCCATGCCCTTCAGCATGGCATGCTGCGCCTCCACTTGATCGATGTAGCCGTAACGCGGGAAGCTGGCTCGCATCCCACCCGAGGGCTTGGTGGACCCACCCTCGCCAATGCCGTCAGGCAGCACCACGTAATAACGCTGTGCGTCCAGCGGCTGGCCCGGCTGGAACAGATAGTCGGCGAGGGTGGGCATCAGGAAGCTCTTGCCGGTGCTGGTAGTTCCGTGCAGCAGCAACACGGCGTTGCTGATCCTGCCGGAGGCGTCGCGCTGCGGTGTGCCGAGCGCGGTATAGTGCAGCCTCAGTAGTGGTAGGCGCTCGCCGTCCTGAAAAGTGAAGTTGCGCACTTCCACATCGCCCTCCTGCGGCTGCAGCTCGTCGGCAGCCCTTGCAGGTCCTGGCAGTAGCCACAAGCCAAACACTAAGGAAATGAAAAGAAAGACGGCCCGCTGTTCGGCCTTCATTAGTTCCTCCTTTATCCTAATCAGCCTGTCGATTTGCCCATCCATTATCGCGGGGTCTCCTTTCGGACATTTACCGCCGCGCTCCCGACCCCATACTAATTCTCCCACCGCCAATGTGACGCCGACAAGCGTAAACACGGAAATCGACCTAACCACCTTTGTAGGCCGCAAACGAATTGGGAGCTGCCTGTCGGAGACAAGCTCACTCAGTTGGGGAGGGACGAATGCCGCAGATGGGTCCAATCAGCGACATGCAGAACTGTCCGGGCAATGTCTGCTTTTCCCCCCAACAGCCGAAATTAGATGGGCCGGATTTTATGGTACTCGCCCTAGTCGGCTGATTTAGTCATATTGAAGGGTATAGATGCTTGAGTTTGATGCGGGCATTTTTGGTGGTGAATTGCCAGTCGGCTTTGGTGTGGTTGGCATTGCGGTCGTACTCCCAGGCGGCGATTTCGTCGATGAGTGTTTGTTTGTCGGGAATGCGGCGATCGAGGCACTGGGAAGTTAGGACGCCGAGTTCGGACTCGGCCAGATCGAGCCAGCTTCCGTGTTTTGGAGTGTAGTGCCATTCGAAGCGCTCGACCAGGCGCCTGGCTTCGACGGCCGAAAAAGCTTCGTAGAGTGAAGCCTTACTGTGAATGCTGAGATTGTCTTGGACCAGAACGATGGTTTTGGCATGTGCGAAGTGGACGTCGGCCAAGTCTTTCAAGACGTGAGCGTAATCCACGGCGGTATGGCGATCGGTGACCTTGACATGGCGCCAGCCTTCGAGCGGAGCAAACATCATGAAGAGATTGGCGGTGCCGTTGCGCTGGTACTCGTAGTCAAAACGGGCCGGGCGTCCCGCTTTCATCGGCATCGGCACCCGCGTCTCGGCAACGAGTTGTTTCGAGGTCTCGTCGAGGCAAACCAGCGGACAATCGCCGTCGCGTGGCCGCGTGTAGACGGCCAGCACGTCTTCCATGGCGGCTACGAAGGCGCTGTTGGCCTTCGGCGGGATGACCCAGTGCTGGCGGCGATGGGGCTGAAGAGTGTTTTTTTGAGCGCGCGCCCGATCGTGCTGTCGCTGGCGCGATTGACGATGCCGAGTTCCACGACCTTGTTCTCCAACAACCGCAAGGTCCAGCGTGCGCGTCCCTTGGGTGGCTTGGAACAGGCCAAGGCAATCAGCTTGGCCTCCTTCTCGCCGTCGAAAATCCGAGCGACGGCAGGCATCGCGCGCGGCTTGCGGCTCAACACAGCCTCGAAGCCTTCTTCCACCAGTTGCTTGCGCGCCCGGTAAACCATGGATGGACTGGTCTCCAGAGCTTCGATGATCCGGTTGTCACTCCACCCTTTGCCGGCTTCCGAGACATCGGCCTTCAACAAGATCCGCGCCTTCAGTACCCGTCGCGCCGGGCTCTTTCCCTTCCGGATTAGCGTTTCAAGCCGTTCGCGTTCCTCGCCGCTCAGCCTTACAACATACTTCTTTACCGAAATCTCCTTCGCAGCCATGATTGCCCCCTTCGCCAGTCGTTGGCGACGAGAGCGAATCACTAAATCCTTTCAAATTGGTTGAAGCGGGCGACTAGCCAGTTTTGGCTTCAACGCTCCTGACTCGCGTTTTCTCCCGGCCCGCCGACGAGTTGATAGATTTCGACTGCCTCGTGTTTGCCTTTGACGAAATGCTCGCCCCGCGGAATGAGCGCAAAGCCGTGCGGTAGCGCCGCGACAATGTCGCGACTGACCAGCGCTATCGCTTCGGCATTGGGATCAACGGTCTTGCCGAGGCTCTCGAGCCGCTGGGTGGTGTTCACGGCGTCGCCGACGATGGTGTAGTTGATCCGGTTCGGCGCGCCGATATCGCCGACCACGACAGGACCCATATGGATGCCGATCCGGATGCGGACCGGCTCGATCCCCTGCGCGGCCCGCCGTTTGTTATCGGCGGCGAGCGCCCGCTGGATGGCGAGGGCGGCGCGGCAAGCCGATTCCGCCGGATTGTTGATGCGACCCGGCGCGCCCCAAAAGGCCATCACGGCATCGCCGATGAATTTATCGATTGTGCCGCCCTCGTGTTCGACACAGGCGGCGACCAGCGAAAGATGCTGATTGATGAAGGTCGCTACGTCGCCGGCCGACATTTTTTCGCAAGCGGATGTGAAATTGACGATGTCGGTGAACATGATCGCGAGCTCGCGCTCTTCGGAGCCGGAGCCGACACGGCCCTCCTTGACAAGGCGCATGACGAGCGTGCGGGGGACGTAGCGTCCGAACGCGCGCAGGCCATCGAGCATCGCGTTGAAGGACTGCGCCAGGTTATTGATCTCGCGAAAATGGCTGCCCGCCAGCGGCGTCACCTCGTCGAGGTCGAGCTGGCCGACGGCGGCGGCGCCGCGGGCGGCGCGGCGGATCGGACGCGCGATGGCGCCGGCCATGATCGCGGCGGCGATCAGCGAAGCGCCAAGCATGCCAAGGGCGATGATCGATGCCCAATAGAACAGCCGCAAAGGTGCATCGACCGCGCGCGCCAACATATAAGTGCCGATGGTGATCGGCAGCCCGCTGTAACCGCCGATCTCGCGCGCAAAAACAAAATAGCCCTCTCCGGCGACCGAGGGCTCGCGCGCCAGGACGCCTTTGGGCAACGCAAAGAAGCCTTCCGCGAGCGGCGGCGCGCTGAAAAGATTGGCGATGACCGGATCATCGAATGTCTTGAGCTCAGGCAGCGACGCGTCCGGCGATTGGCGCGGGCTTCCCTCGGTCATGAACGGATGCGCGAGGACGTGGTCCTGCCCATACAGCACAAAGGACACCGAGCGCGGCGGATCGCTCATCTCCTTGGCAATCTCGGACAACGCCCGCGTCGATATCCCAATCAGAAGACAGCCCAAATACACCTCGCCATCTCGAATTGGAACGCGATAATTCAAATAGGTCTCCTGCTGCCGCTGCCGATACACCGGCGGTCCCCAATAGGGATCTTTGCGGGTGCGGATCTGATTAGCAAAGGCGGCTAACTGCGAGTTGCTGCCGACGTCGAAATGGTCCACTTGATAATCCGTCTCGGACGCGCCGCGAACGACGCGAGTCGCTTTGCCATTGGCATCGGCAATGACCAGCCCGTCGATTTGCGGGGCTGCCGCAAAAGCTCCGCTGACAAAATCCGCAAGCGCAGGATCCGAAAGCCGATAGCGGCCATCACGGATCGCAGCGACGATGAAATCGGCCTGTTGGACCGCCGCGTCGAGGTGTTGGCGCAGCGACCTTTCTTCGGCGCCCAAGAGGCGCGTGATCAGCCGGGTGGAGAATTCCTGAACGATACGGCGGTCGATGATCGAATAAAGGGTCAGCACCGAGCCGACCGAAAGCAGCACCAGAACGCCAATGCTCGCCATGAGCGTCGGCGTCAGTGGGAAAACGGGGCCGGTTCGTTTCAAATGGTTCGACCCATTTGTTGTCCTGGTGTCAGCGCGGCTGCACTGGACCCGCCTGCCAACGGCACAACGATTTCACCAAACAACCGACGCGCAACGATCGACGCATTCTACAGCTCTTTGACTTGTTCTGTCCCGCCGCTCAGCAATGTTGACCTGGCTTGCCGCTCGTTGTCGACGCCAACGGGCCGATCCGCGGACTGCACAAACGCCGCCCAGCATAAAATTTGGGCATTTGACTCCACCTGATTTCATTTTAGACTTAAAACGTATTGCGATGCCTGTCAGGCGTCGCTCACGTGAGCATGACAATGGCTGGCGTCGTGGCTCGCCTCAATAGTCGGGAGATTTCGGCGGACGCCGTCCGCCAGGCCGCCCTTGGCATTGCCGACTGCCGTTCCGTTATCGCGTTGCGCGACGCCTTGTTCGGTTACGCCGATGCCATGATTGGCGGCGTGGCAATGGGGCTTTACCTGTTCGATCGCAGCGACGAGCTGCGTTACGTCTCGAGCCGCCTGGCACCGCAAGGCTTCCTCGACCAGTACGAGCGCGAATATCGCAAGGCCGATCCGATGCTTGACTGCATCATCTCGCAGAAGCGCACGGTGGACGGCTTTCATTTTCACGGTGCGGCGCAATGGCCGCACAGCGTCAACTACGACCTCCTCCGGGTCTGGGGGTTTCATCACAATATGGGCGGCGCGCTCATGGTCAACGGCCGCACCGCCGGCGTGCTGTTCGTCGCGACCGCGCACGCGATCGATCCGTTCACGGATTTTCACGTCAAACGGCTGGATTTGATGTGCCGGGCCGGCTCGCTGGCCTTGACCGCGATGCGCGAACGCGAGCGCTTGCGCTGCGAGTTGTCGGACCCCGGGTTCGATGATGACGACGGTCTTTGCCCGGTGAACGGCGATTGGATCGGCCTTAGCCCGCAAATCGGCGACCGTCCGCTCGATCGATTGCCGGCGCGCTCGCGCGAGGTGGCGATGCTGCTCTGCCGCGGCCAGCCGAACAAAGCCATCGCCCATGAACTCGGAATTTCGATCTATACCGTCAAAGAGCACGTGCAGAATCTGTGCAAGCGGTTCGGTGCGCTCAATCGCACTGATCTGGCGCACCGATTGCTGATTTCGTCTTAGGGGCTCGCGCCGCTAGTCACGCCGAAAGAAAAGGCCGACCCGGAAGGGCCGGCCTCTTCTCTTTCCGCCTGTGTCAGTGAACGGAGGCCGGCTTGGCCGCGCCGACGGCGCTCCCCGCCGGCTCGCGGGCTAGGACCAGCAGCACGATCAGCACGATCACCTCGCACAGCGTGTAGGCGACGAATGCCCAGGCGAACGATCCGGTGATGTTGATCACCGCGCCCATCAGCGATGGCGACAAGAAGGTCGCGAACACGCCCATGACCTCGGCGTAACCGACCGCCGCAGGCACGAGGCGATCCGGATATTTCTGGCTCACCAGACTGAAGATCGCGCCGCCGGCGAACACCGACGAACCGCTCAGCGACGCGACCAGCATCAACCAGCCAAAGTCCATGGGCGTCGTGGCGGTGAGCAGGAATGACAAGCCCACCAGTACGCACAATAGCGCGCCGAATTTGATCACCGCGGGACAATTCTCGAACCAGTCGGTGGCGTAACCGCCGATCACAAGGAACAGCACCTGCGACAAGCCCATGGCCGTACCGACCAGCGCGGCATAGCTGACCGGCATGTTCTGAACCTTGATGAAGGTCGGGATCACCCAAGTCGCGGTGCCGGACAAGGCGAAGGTACAGCCGCCGATGCCGAGCGCGCCGACGTAAATCCACCGTGACTTGAAGATGTCCAAAAGCGAACCGCGGTCCGAGCTGACCGGCTTGGCCGGCTCCCAGACGAAGTCCTTGATGCCGATGTCCTGCGGATTGTCACGCACGAACACGAGATCAACGAGCCCCATCAGCAGCGTCAGCACCGCGAGCGCGGCGAAGAACGTCCGCCAGCCGAACGCGATCGTCAACGGAATGCCGAGCGCGAAGTCCGCGGTGATGGCGAGACTGTAAGCGGCGAGAATGATGCCCATGATCGAAGCGCGGCGCGATTCCGGCCACCAGCCGACCATCAACTTGATGTTGCCGGTCCAAACCGCGGCGTCGAAGAAGCCGATGATGATGCGCAGGATCACAAGCTCGATAAAGTCCTGGACGAACACCTGGGCCGCCATGCCGATGCCGCTGCCGATCAGCCCGATCACCAGCATCCGCCGCGCCGACATGGTGCGGCTCACCGGCGACCAGAAGAACATGGCGGCGCCGTAGGCGATGGCGAAAATGCCCTGGGCAAAGCCGGCCTCCCATGGCTGCAGGTGGCTCGTGTCGGAGACGAAGGTCAGCACCGCCGCGAAACCATACCAGTCCGCCGCCAAGAAGATCTCGGCGAGAACGGCGAGCGTAAGAATGCCCCATTGCCAGTTCTTGATCCGCGACCGCTCCGCTTCGGAGATTGTCATCATGGACATGGCTTGATCCTTTCGTGGGATGGTCCGGCGATTGCTTCCGCCGCGATGAGCGTTCGTCAGGACTTCGGCGGCAGGAAATTGACTTCGTGCTGGGCGGAGATGCGAACCACCTCCGCCGGATCGGCGAGGTTATGCAGCTTGTCGAACAAGGCGCGCAGGCTGCGCGCCGGCGCCACCCAGAACAGGCAGCGCACCGGCGCCGCGCCGTTATTGAAGAGGCCGTGCGGCTCGTTCATCGGCAGCCTGATCAGATCGCCGGGGCCGGCGCTGGATTTCTGATCACCCAGTTCCAGATCGAGCTTGCCTTCGAGCATGTAGATGAATTCGTCCTGGGTCGGGTGGATGTGCGGCGGCACAAAACTTCCGGGCGGCAACAATGCATGCCAGCCCATCGAGGCGTCGGATTCCTCCTTAAGCGTGTAGGTCTGGCCAAGAATGTTCCAGACCACGCCGTTAAATCCTTCGCTGGCTCGGGTGACGCCGGCTGGAAGCTTGCTCATCTTTTCAGGTCCCTGTTGCGGTTGCCGCCGGTTCAACCGGCGAGAAAGTCGGCGACGATCTCGCCGGCCGAAGGCGTTTCCTCGAACACCAGATGTCCGGTGCGCGGCACGAGTTTGAGTTCTGCGTCCGGCAGCAAATCCACCCACGCCTCGCCCTGCGCCGTCGGCCGCAGGCGGTCGGCGTCGCCCCAGAGCACCAGCGTCGGAACGGCGACGCGGTGCAGCCAGCGGGCGAGTTTCGGATTGCCTTGCGGGTTGTCGCGCACAAGCTGCGCGTAGGAGCCGACCTCGCGGCCCAGCCGCGCGTCGAACGCCGGATCCGCCGCCTTCGGGAAATAGCGCAACACGGCGTTCACGTCGTGGGTGAGATAGGACGGCAGTTCGGGCGGGGTGATTTCCGACAGCTCGGGAGCGCGCGCCTTCGCAACGACCAGCCCGGCGGGCGCGACCAGCACCAGGCGGCGAAGCCGGTGCGGCTGGCGGATCGCGAACTCGGCCGCCATCCAGCCGCCGAGCGAGAAGCCGGCGAGATCGAACGTCGCCAGGCCGAGTCGGTCGAACAGGTCCATATAGTGGAGGACGTAGTCGCCGATGCTATCGAGGGCTGGGTCGTCGCCGGACTCGCCGAAATTCGGATGATAGGGAATGATGACCTTGTGGCGCGGCGCCCAGATGCGGGCGACCTCAAAACCGGTGAACGTTCCGGTGCCGTGCAGAAAAACCAGCTCCGGCCCGCTGCCGATCGAAAGCACGACGGTTTTGACGCCGTTGATGTCGTGCACCGTGCGGTCGAAACCGGCCATGTCGAACGGCGGTTTTGCGCCGGCGCCGCTCATGGTCGTCGCGCCCTGCGGCTGCCTGCGCTCATCCGACCACTCCGAATACCGTCCATTGCGAATCCGGCCCGGGCAGGCCGAGCAGCGCGCGGCCGGCTTCCTCGACGATTTGATCGGCCATCAGGATGTGCTGCGTGCCCGGATGGATGTCGCGGTAGAACCGCTGCATCGGCGTGTCGCGCAGCGACGCGCCGCGCGCCGCGCGATGGGCAAAGGTGGCGACATCGGAGATGACGTCGTGAATGTGCCGCAGGCCGAGCTTGATCATCGTCATCTGCTCGAGCGAGGGCTTCTCGCCGCGGGCAAAGCCGTCGGAGACGCCGCGCCAAGTCTGGTAGATCAGGGCATGGGCGGCGCGGAATTTCGCTTCGTTCTGCGCGAACTGGAACTTGAAGCTTGAGCTGTCGCTCGATTTGCCGAACGCATCGGTGCGCTGGACGATGACCTTGATCAGCTCGTCGAGCATCCGCCGGCCGACGCCGATCGCCCAGCTGGTATGCGCCCAGGCGCTCCAGCCGGCAAGGCCGAGCACGCCTTGCAGGCCGCCGCGGCGCGGCGCGTCAATGTCGAAATCGTAAACGCGATAGGTCGGCACGAACAATTCGTCGCCTTCGCTCAGCGTGTAATCGAAGCTGCCGGTGGCGCGCAGCCCGAGCACATCCCAATTGCCCAGAAGCTTGATGGTCGAGCGCGGATGATGGGTGATGACGACTTTCGGGTGCCCGCTCGACTGGATGACCATGTCCTTGCCGGACGGATCGGTCACGAAGCAGCCGGTGTGAATCCACTCGGCATGCGTGATGCCGCTGCCATAGGCCCAGTTGCCGCGGATCATATAGCCGCCGTCCACCGGGCGCGCGAAGCCGCGCGGCACGCCGTTGCCGGCGATGGTGATGTCCACGCCGTTGCGGAAGACTTCGGCGATGCCGGCATCCTCGATGTAGATCGCCATCGTCATGCCTTCCATATTGTTGACGACGGTGCACCAGCCGGCGGAGGCGTGGGCGTAGGACAATCGCTCGACGATCTGCATGGCGTCGAACGGCGCCAATTCGGCGCCGCCGACCACCTTTGGAAACAGCATGGTGTAGATGCCGGATTGCCGGAGCGCCGCGACCACGTCGTCGGTCATGTGGCCGAGGCTTTCGGCTTCCTCCGCCCGCTGCTCGATCAGGGGCAGAAGTTCGTCGACGCGGGCGTGATATTCGGCGGCCGTTTGCTCGGTGGCTTTGCCGGCCCGCATCACGCTCACACCCGTCATCCCGTCCTCCAAAACACGTGACAAGACACCAGCAAGACGCGGGGAGCCGCCGCCCGCGCGCGGGCCGGCGCTCTCCGATCGTCAATTGTCGGAGGGCGGATCAGTCGTGGGCAATCCCCTCAAAAGAGGGGGGAGCGGCCGGAGCGAAAGCCTTGGCGCCATCAGATCGACAACGCGTGTGGCATGACTTGATATGCGGGCGTATAACGCGGCAACGAACTCGAAAACCGCATGAACGCGAACTACCAAGACATCCTGGATTTCTGGTTCGCTCCGGGCATGGAAGAGCTTTGGTATGCGAATGATCCGAAGGTCGATGCCGGCATCCGCGACCAATTCATGCAGACCTATGAGGCGGCCAGAGACGGCAAGCTCGATGCCTGGCGTCAGCAGGCCCAAACACTGCTGGCGCTTATCGTCGTTCTGGATCAGTTTCCACGCAACATGTTTCGCGGTGAGGGGCGGGCTTTTGCCACCGATCACTTGGCGCTCGCCCTCACCAAAGAAGGTATCGGCAAAGACTTCGATCGGGCGCTGAGCGGCGCGCAGCTTGATTTTTTCTGCATGCCGCTGATGCACAGCGAGGCTTTGGACGATCACCGACTGCTGCTGCAACGGGGCCGCCCCGACGATCGCTATGCGCGCGAGCACCGCGCCATCATCGAGCGTTTCGGCCGTTATCCGCAGCGCAATGCCGCGCTCGGCCGCGACAACTCACCGGAGGAGGCACGCTTTCTCAAGCTTGCAGCCAATGACGACTGAAGCTTATCCGCGCCGCATCGAACCTTGGGGGCCACGCTAGCGGGTAGATTTGGCGCCGAACTGGTGCGGCGACCATCCGATCTGAACCGATTGCGCCTTAGGAAGTGATCTTAGATCCGCAGCGCCTGACGCACCGCCGCCGGCCATTCCGCTAGATCGAGACCGTGGGTGGCGAACATCGCCAGCGCCAGGCGATCCATGCCGAAGGCGACGCAGCCGGTGTGCATCACCTGCCCGGCGGTGTTGCGCAGATTCCAGGCGCCGCCGAAATGATCCTGGTGATAATTGAAGCTCATGCACGCCGTCGGCTGCTCGGCCGAGCGGACCGGAACCAGGAGCTCGAATTTCAGCGCCTGCTCGATCTGGCTCATGGCCATGAGCTTGCCGCCGCGGCCGAAGAAAGCGTCGCTGGCGTGATCGAAGCGGTACGGCAGGCCGAGCTGGCCGGCGAGATCTGGGCGCGCGTCATCCAGCGCTTGCGGAAGGCGTCGATCTGCTCCGGCGTGCCGACGCAGACATATTCGCGCATGCGGAACGATTGCAGCCGGTCGAGATCGCGCGACGGTTCGCGGCGGAAGCAATCGCTGGCGACGTCGAACAGAAGCCCTTCGGCCGGCACGTCGCCGCGGCTCGCGACGACGGGATAGACCGGATAGCAGGCGGCCGGGGTAAGCACGAGGTCGGCGGCGGAGAGATCATCGGTCCAGGCTTCGCCGGCCTCGAACCGCGCCACGCTGCCCCTGATCTTTCCTTCGTCGCCGCTGAGGCAGCAGACGCAGCCGAGAAAATGCGGGAAGCTCTTGAGGTAGCCCGACGTCTCCAGCTGCCGGCGGCTCATGACCGGCGGAAAGCGCAACACTTCGGTGCCCGGCTCGCGATGCCGCGAGATGAAGGCGGCGAGACGATCAACGACATCCTCGAACGCGGCGGTGCGCGCATAGACGCCGTCGATGCCGGACGGCAGCAACAATTCCTCGGCGAGCGCATCGAGCGAACGCCCGGACGGTTGCGGTCCCTTGAAAGCCACATTCATGATCGCGCCTCACTGTTTTTATTGCACGGTTGTTCTTCAGCTTTTTCTTGAGCATGATCCTTCCGGATCATGCCCTAATCGCGCAGCGACGCCGGTGTGCCGCTCAAGAGCGATGCCATGCCGACATTGGCGATGATGCGGTCGTTCGAGATCATGATCGGCGACGACAGGATGTCGCGCACATGGCGGCCGACGCTGAACTCGCCGTCGTTGCGGTAGCCGGACAGCCCGCAGGCCTGCATCGCGCTCATCACGGTCGCCACCGCCAGCTCCGACGCATTCACCTTGAGCAAATTCATGCTGGTCTGGAAATCGACCAACTCCAGCGCCACCGGATCGCCGGCGCTCTGTTCGAAGCGCCGCAAGGCGCCGGCAACGTGGCTGCGCAACATGCGCAGCGACGCGGCCGCGCGGGTCAGATGCGTGGCGCCCGGCGGCATCGTCGCGTCGGCGCGGTGCGCCGCCTTGCGCACGAAGGCGCGGGCGCGATCGACCGCAGCGGCAGCGATGCCCGTCCAGGCGCCGCTCCAGGCCAGATGCGCGACCGGCATCATGGTCCGCGCATGAATTTCGTCATAGCCTACCGGCAGGATCTGCTCGCTGGTGCCGGAGGCGATAAGCTTGAAACCGCCGCTGCAGGTGCCGCGCATGCCTAGCGCGTCCCAGCCGATCATCCGTTCCAGCGTGTAGTCCTCTTTCAGGAGAACCACGAGTACCTGGTCGCCGCTCGCCGCATCGGGAGAGCGCCGCGCCGTGGTGACGATGCCGTCGGCCGCTTCGCCATAGGAGATCACCGTCGCCATGCGCTCGAGCCGAATATGCGTCTCATGCGCCTCGATCGGCGCGGCGCTGTTGCGCACGTCGCCGCCGCGATTGCCCTCGGTCGTCGACGACGCCAGCAGCATCTCTTCGCTGCACAGCCGGCGCATCAGCGACTGATGCCAGGCGCTGCCGCGGCCGTGGCGGGTGATGCAAGCCACTTTGGTCTGGTGCATGGCGAATATCATCGCCGTCGACGCGCAGGCGCGGCCGAGCACATAACAAACATCGACGATGTCGGAGATGCTGGCGCCCTCGCCGCCGAATTCGCGCGGCACCGCGGCGCTCAACAGCCGCTCGGCGCGGGCGGCGGCGATGGCCTCGGCTGGAAAACGCAAGTCGCGATCGACGGCGGCGGCATGCTTGGCCGCAACCGCCGCGACTTTCTCGGCGCGGACGGCGAGGCTTTCGGTGCCGCCGGTGGCGAAGCGTCGCCGGCGACGTGCAGGCTGCGCGCGGTCGCGCGCGGCGCGGCAGCCGTCTGCTTGGTCACGTGCCGCACGGTCGATGATGCGCTCAACGAAAAATTCCTCACGCGCGAAATCGCGTCTGCTCGCGATCTCTATAGCGCAGGAGATACCGCGAAACCGGCAAAACACCGCGGCGATAGACCGTAATTGCCCTTGTTCTTTCGTATAAAGGTTACCAACCGCAAACGCTTCGTCTAACAAACACGTTACTGGCGGTTAATCAGATGCTGCTATTGAGTGCGGCGGGGGTAACCACTCCATCACGAAGCGAAGTTCGGGAGAAATTATCGCCGTGCTCGATCGCACCAACGACACGATAGCGGATCGCGTGGCCCTGCTGGCGCGCCGCATCATCGACCAGCAAGGCTCGGGCAAGCAGCCGGGCATCAAACCGATCGGCAACGACGACGATCTGCGCGCCTGCGGCCTATCGTCGCTCGGCCTCGTCAATCTGATGCTATCGGTCGAGACCGAATTCGATCTCAAAATCCCCGAGCGCGACATGACGCCAGCGAATTTTCGCTCGATCGCGCGGATCACGGAACTCGTCCACGCGCTTTCGTCGCAGCCGGTTACGAGCGGCTGATCGAGCCTTTCTTCAAAAACTCAGTCAGCGCCGCGACCGCCGTCTGGTCGCCGGAAAAATCCTCGGCCATGCGTTGGTAAAAATGCGCGGCGCCCTGGTAGAGCTCGCGCGCAGCGGGATCGTCGCCGACAAAGCCGGCGATTTCCTGCATTTCCGCGATCCATCGGTAAGCCTTGGCCGGCATCCCCGGTAATTGCCGCTGGAACTGCGCGAGCATCTCTTTCTGGCTGAAAGACAGTTCCTCGAACAACGCGGCGGCCGAACCGCCGCGCACAGCCGCCAGCATCATCGCCGCGCCGATCGCCTGCGTGCCCTTGGTGATGCCGGCATAGGACATTTTCAGCGCCGAGGCCGCGGCGAGCGGACCTTCAAGGATGCGCACGTCGAGGCCGTATTGGCGCAAGGTGGCAAAGCGCGGCGCCGCTTCGCCGGAGGCATAGAGACGCGGGCCAGAAACCCCCACCCTGCCCTCTCCCGCTTGCGGGGGAGCGATCGGCGAGGGCGGCGGACCGATGATGCCGGCGTCGACGAATGGGCAGCCGGTCGGCGCAATCGCCACCGCGACGCGCTCGACTGTTGCCGGATTGATTGCATTGCAATCGACATAAACCGGCTTCGCATTGCTCGCCGACAAGATCGGCGCAAAACGCTGCGCCAGCGCCAGCGCGTCGCCCGGCGGCAAGATGGAAAGCATGAAATCGGCGGCAGCGATCTCTTTGTCGCTGGCGGCGGCCATGCCGGCGTCGCGCGCCCGCGCCACGGTCACGGCGCTGCGGCCGCTCAGTTCCGTGAGAACGCGCACGCCGTGGTTGGTCAGCCTTTTGCCGACTGCGGCGCCCATGGCGCCGGGGGCGATAATGGCGACGAGAGGAGACATAAACCGAGTGTAGCCCGGATTGAGCGAAGCTAAATCCGGGGATTCACGATCAGCCTCGCAGTCGTTCCCGGGTTTCGCGGAGCTTGTCATCGGGCCGGCCACTTCGGGCCGGACCCGTTGGCTCAACCCGGGCTACGGGCGAGCCGACAGTCTGCTGGCGCCGGCGCAACGCCGGCGGTCGGCCGTCGGCGCTCGGCTGATAGAACACCGAAAAGCGCGCGGCGGCTTGCGCGAACACTTTCGCATCGGCCGGCTTCTTGACCTCGAACGCGTCGAAGCCGGCGCGGAGGAGAAACTGGAACTGGTCGCGCAGGACGTCGCCGGTGGCGCGCAATTCGCCGCGAAAGCTATGACGTTCGCGCAGCAAGCGCGCCTGGCTATAGGCGCGGCCGTCGCGGAATTTCGGGAAAACCAAGGCGATCAGCGACAACCGATCGATCCAGGGCGCCAGCTCGGCGACCTTGCGGTCGTTGGGCCAGAGAACGCCGATCGGCGCCGTGCGTTGGACGAGCTCGGCCGCGTCGGCGAGGAAGCGCTGCGCCGTCAGCAGGACCGGCCCATCATCCGGCAGCGGCGCGTCGTCGAGCACGCGCACATAGGGGTCCTCGACGATCTGGCCAGCCTTAACGAGTGGCATAAACCCGCTCCCTGAATGGCTCGATGCCGGTGCGCTTCACCGTGTCGATGAACAATTCGTCCGGACGCTCGCGCAGCTCGATATAGGCCGCGGCGATGTCTTCGACGACGTCCGCCACCTGCGTGTACGGAACCGCGGGACCGATCAGCGCACCGAGCGTGGCGCCCTCGTCGGCCTTGCCGGCGAGCGTGATCTGATAAAACTCCTCGCCGTTCTTCTCGATGCCGAGAATGCCGATGTGGCCGACATGGTGATGGCCGCAGGCGTTGATACAGCCGGAAATGTTGATGTGCAGGCGGCCGAGATTGCGCGCGAGATCGAGATTGTTGAAGCGCCGCGTGATCTCCTGCGCGATCGGGATCGAGCGGGCGTTGGCCAGGCTGCAATAATCGAGGCCCGGGCAGGAAATGATATCGGAGATCAGCCCGACATTCGGCGTGGCGACGCCGATCTTTTCCAGCGCCCGCCACAGCTCCGGCAGATCGCGCTGCGCGACATGCGGCAGTACCAAATTCTGCTCGTGGCCGACGCGGATTTCGCCGAACGAATAGTGGTCGGCCAGGTCGGCGATGGCGTCCATCTGCTCGGCGGTGGCGTCGCCGGGCGTGCCGCCCTCCGGTTTGAGCGACAGCGTGACGATGGCATAGCCGGGCACCCTGTGATTGGCGACCGAATTACCCATCCACACGTCGAAGCCGCGATCGTCGCGGCGTGCCTGCGCCAGCTCAGGCGGGCTGTCGTCAAGCTGCGCGTAGATCGGATAGACGAAGCGGCTCGCGATCTCGGCGACCACCGCCGGGTCGAGCGCCAACGCGGTATCCTTGATGCTCTGCCACTCGGCGTCGACTTCCTTGCCGAACGCCTCGGCGCCGAGCTCGTGCACCAGGATCTTGATGCGCGCTTTGTAGATATTGTCGCGCCGGCCGAACGCATTGTAGGTGCGCAGCACCGCCTCGACGTAGCTCAACACGTCGCGCGTATGCAGGAACGGCTTGATGGTCTTGGCGAGGAACGGCGTGCGGCCGAGGCCGCCGCCGACCATGACCTCGAACCCGGACTCGCCGGCGCCGTTATGATGGAGCCGCAGCGCCAGATCGTGGATCGCCAGCGCCGCCCGGTCATGCGCCGACGCGCCGACCGCGATCTTGAACTTGCGCGGCAGGAACGAGAATTCCGGATGCAGCGTCACATGCTGGCGGATCAGCTCGGCCCAGACCCGCGGATCCTCGATCTCGTCCGGCGCCACGCCGGCCCATTGGTCGGTGGTGATGTTGCGCACATTGTTGCCGCTGGTCTGCATGCCGTGCATGCCGACGCTGGCGAGATCGGCCATCGCATCCGGCAATTGCTCGAGCTTGATCCAGTGGTACTGAATGTTCTGCCGGGTGGTGAAATGCCCGTAGCCGCGATCGTAGCGGCGCGCCACCTGCGCCAGCATGCGCAACTGTTGCGACGACAGCGTGCCGTAAGGAATGGCGGTGCGCAGCATGTAGGCGTGCAGCTGCAGATACACGCCATTCATCAGCCGTAGCGGCTTGAATTCGTCTTCCGTCAGTTCGCCGGACAGGCGGCGGGCGACCTGGTCGCGGAATTCCGCGACCCGTTCGTTCACCAGCGTGCGGTCGAAATCATCATAAACGTACATGCATGTTAACTTCTGCGCGCCGGCTTTACGTACTGGCGACCACGCTCGGGACAGCGAACGTCACCGGCAGATTGATGGTCGGGCCATTGCGCCGGATGCGCTCGCGCAAATTCCCGGGCCGCACCTCGCCGTCCCGCGAGAGCTTCACTGGGGCGATGTAGGGGTCGACCGCGCGCACACCGTCGGCGATGGCGCCATCCACCAGCTCGCGCGCCCGCGCCGCATCGGTCGTGACCGCGGCATTGTCGAGATCGGTGGTCCAGCCGCCATCGGCGCGGCGGTAGACGACCGCGCCGTCGCCGACGCGATTGGCAGTCACGACGACGGGGCCGGTGATTTTGATTTTTTGCTGAAGCGGCGAGGTCATGGTTCCCCTCGATGGCCAGTTTAGCGGGCGGAAGCGGAGCGGATGGAAGTGCGCGACCGCTGCCGCGAGAAATGATCTTCTATATAGAGTGCGGAATGTCGGCGAAAAAGAAGATTGTTCTACCAATTAGCGCGCGTGTAGGAGCATGTTTGCGCCGGTTATGACGCAAATGCGAGAAAGTCCTTCGCAAATAAGGCTGGGCAGCCAATGAATACGCGGACGTGAGGAGCCCCGGGCGAGCGGTTTCGCCCGGGGCTCAACGCTGACGATTGCCGATTACAGCCGATTGCCGATTACAGCGCGGTCGTGACCGCCTTCACTTCGGTGTAGTTGTTGAGGACGAACTCGCCCATCTCCCGGCCCCAACCGGATTCCTTGTAGCCGCCGAACGGCAGCGAAGCGTCGAACACGTTGTGGCAATTGATCCAGACCGTGCCGGCGCGAATCCGCTTGGCGAGCTTATTGGCCTTCGAGATATCGCGCGTCCAGACGCTGGCGGCGAGCCCGTAGCTGGTGTTGTTGGCCTGGCGAGCGATGTCTTCGAGGTCGGAGTCGGTGATCGGCGAAGCGCAGACCACCGGGCCGAAGATTTCCTCGCGGACGATCTTCATCTCCGGCTTGGTGTTGGTGATCAGGGTCGGCTGCACGAAGTAGCCGCCGTTATCCGAGCCCTTTTTGCCGCCGGCCACGATCTCGGCGCCGTCCTTGATGCCGGAGTTGATGTAGCCGGTGACGCGCTTGAACTGCTCCTCGGAAACCAGCGGTCCCATCTGCGTGTCCGGATCGAGGCCGGGCCCGAGCTTGATGTTCTTGGCCTGGTCGGCAACGCCGGCCACCACCTTGTCGAAGATCTTCTGGTGGATCATGAGGCGCGAGCCGGCGCAGCAGCACTGGCCATGGTTGAAGAAGATCGCGCTCGCGGCACCCGGGATGACCGCCTCGACGTCGGCGTCATCGAGCACCACGACCGGCGATTTGCCGCCGAGTTCCAGCGTCACTTTCTTCAAGTTTCCGGCGGCGGCCTGAAGGATCAGCTTGCCGACTTCGGTCGAGCCGGTGAAGGCCACCTTGTCGACCTGCGGATGCGCCGCAAGCGCGGCGCCGCGTCTCACCGTAACCGGCAAGCACGTTGACGACGCCCTTCGGGAAGCCGGCCTCGGCGACGAGCTCGCCAAGCCGCAAGCCCGACAGCGGCGTCTGCTCCGCGACCTTGAGCACGACAGTGCATCCGGTCGCCAGCGCCGGCGCCAGCTTCCACGCCGCCATCAGCAACGGGAAATTCCACGGAATGATCTGCCCGACCACACCGACGGGTTCGCGCAGCGTGTACGAGAGATATTCGCCCGGGAAGGAAATCGGGATCGTCGTTCCGGTGATTTTCGTCGCCCAGCCCGCCATGTAGCGGAACATATCGATGGTCAGCGGCACGTCGGCGACGCGGGCGACGGTCAAGGGCTTGCCGTTGTCGAGCGCTTCGAGCGTCGCAAACTCCTCGATATGCTGCTCGATCAGGTCGGCAAGCTTCCAAAGCAGGCGGCCGCGTTCGCTTGAACTCATCCGCGGCCACGGGCCCTCATCGAACGCCCGGCGCGCCGCCTTCACCGCCTTGTCAACATCGGCGGCATCGGCTTCCGCGACCTGCACCATCACTTCGCCGGTCGAGGGGTCGTACACCGGGAAGGTCTTGCCGGACGCGGCGTTGACCCAGTCACCGTCGATCAAAAGCTTCCGCGGCTTCGAAACGTAGCTCTTCGCCGCCGGATCAATTGAAATTCGCTGAGCGATATTCATGGCGTTTCCTCCTGTGGCCGTTTGATTTTGTAATGCTTGCCGTCGACAAGCGGCCCGTGCTCGCGACCGATCGGCCAGTGAGCAGCGGCACCGCAGCCTCATGCGCGCAGCACGAGAGCCTTGAGCGATGGGAACGAAGAGAGGCCTGTGCCTCTTTACGGGCGCGAGGAGTCCTGCACGCGCCCGTTGTGTTTAAGCATATATAACGCGGGCGGCCAAGAAGCGGTCAAGAAAAACGTGACCAGCCGGAGCACGATCAAGTTACCGGAATTCCGCCCGGAACTGTCGAGCGTCACCGTCCGAGCGTCACACTGCGTCACACTGCGTCACACTGCGTCACACTTGCCCTCGCCTCCGGTTTTCCGTTATATTCTATCGAATATAACGATGAAGGCCATGAAACGGTTGTGAAAATCCGCAGCAGCAGCCTGACAACATGCGGGGTCGCAGCCGACGGCAGCACTGTCAACCTCGAGCTGGTCGATTGTTCCGGCACCGCCGTCACCATTGAGCTTCCGTTTGAGCAGGCCGAGGCGATGGTGATGACGCTGCCGACGCTGCTGGCACATGCTTTGCGCCAGCAAACCGGCGGTGACGACGCGCGCTACGTTTTCGGTCTGCGCGAATGGTCGTTGGAGAATGCCAAGGGCGAAGCGTGCCTGATTGCCACCCTGAAGACGATGGATGGCTTCGAGGTGTCTTTCGGCATTCCATTCGAAGCCTGCCGGTCGTTAGCCTGGAACCTCCACCAAGGCGCCGAACGAGCGGTGGCAGCAAGCCCAGCCAACGCGGCAATGACCGCGCGCGACCTTAAGCTCAATTGAGCGCCCTTTCAATGAAGCGCCCCTTGCAGTCCATTGGGACGGCCAATTCGCCGGGCTGATGCCGGTGTCCCGGGAGCGGACCGGGGCGCGGCTGCGGGCTATCAGCAAAGCAAGCGGAGCGGATCACTCTTCCGGCAACGGGCCGCACCATCCGGGCAGGTAATTGGCGGCGGTGCTCTTGGCTAACTCGAGCGCCTGCTCGACCGCGTGGTCGAAATCGCGGTCGACCACCTTGCGCTTGAGGCGGCGGCGCAGGAAATCGGCCCAGAGGAACTCGCTGAACGGCGTCGTGTCCTTGGCAAAGCCACCGGCGCGGCGCAATTCGCCGGCGAGCGAGCGGAACGGATCGTCGACCAGACCGGTCACCGATTTGGGAATGTCGGCGTAACGCCGGCGGACGCCTTGGTCGTCGAACGGATGCATCCAGTTGCGATTATCCATGACCGTCCAGAAGGCATCGCTGTCGAGCGCGCTCAGATTGGCGATCGACGTCACCGCGACGTCCTTGACGCCCTCCTCGTGCAAGGCGCGCGCGAGGTGGTGATGGTCGACGACATAGTGGCGGTGCTTGGGGCCCAGCACCACCGGAATCATGTGGCTGCCGAGGAACTTTCCGCCCTTCTTGCCGGCGATCTCTTTCCAGCGCTTGCGTTTGGCTTCAACTTCGCGCATGCCGACGGTGATCTGCGTCGGCCGCAGGTCGGTGATGGCGACGGTTGTCAGTACCGGTTCGCGAAGGGTCATGTGAGCTCACCGACGCGTTGCCGCGCCGCTCCAGTTGTTGAACAGATGACTGTTGAACAGATGACTGTGAACAGATGGGTCAGGTCCTTGCGGAAGGTTGCGCATTGAAAAATACTGGTACCATCATGCTCCGCTCGCCCTATTTGGTACGACAGGAGCGCGCGGCCTACAAGTACAGGCCGGCGCGGGTCCTCAGCGTCGTCCTTGTTGTTCTCGCCACCGCCGCTTCGCAATCGGCGCGGAGCGAGGAATCGTCGGCGCAGTCAGACAAAGGCGGCGGCTGCGTGCGTTCGGCCTTCCACGTCATCGTCGATGTCGGGCATACCGCCGGCGTGCCCGGTGCGGACAGCGCCCGCGGCGCTCCCGAATATGGCTTCAATCTCCAGCTGGCCAACGTGATCAAGCAAGCGCTCCTGGACGCCGGTTTCGACAAGACCGTGCGGCTGATCACCGGAACCGCGCCGTGGTCGGGTCTCTTTGAACGTGCCAATCGCGCCAACAGCGCGCATGCCGACCTGTTCATCTCCATCCATCACGACTCGGTGCCGAATCATCTGATCGAGACCTGGCAATATGAAGGGAAGGAGAACCACTATAGCGATCGCTTCAGCGGCTACGCGCTCTTCGTCTCCAACGACAATGGCGATCGCGCCGGCAGTCTGGCATTCGGCCATCTGCTCGGCAACGAACTGCAGAAACGCGGCCTGCATTACACGCCCCATTATACTTTGCCGTTAATGAGGCGTTACCGCCACGAGTTGCTGGACCGTGAGGCCGGCGTCTACCGCTACGACCAGCTCATCGTGTTGCGCCACACGATGATGCCGGCGGTGCTGCTTGAAGCTGGATCGATCGTGAACCGGAAAGAGGAACTGGAACTCAGCACACCCGAGCGGCGCTCGCTGGTCGCCAGCGCTATCGTTGCCGCCGTGGAAGACTTCTGCGCCGCGCGGGCACAGCCGGTCCTGGCGGGTCAGATGAAGCCGACGCCGCCACCGCCGGCAAAAACGGCGGCGCCCGGTCGCGCCAAGCCGGGGGCGCTGCTGCATTAAAGAATTAACCAAAGCTCCTGCCCGCAAATCGCTGCGAAAGGATCTTCCGAGCCCGGGAATAAATCGCACCTTCGCACAGTCTCTCTCGTTGCAAGCCGCACCGCATCGACCCAGCGGGCCGCGCAGTGGCCTTGCGCCACGATCAAACGAGTGGAGATTGAAATGTTGAACGTGCAACAAAAAAGCGTCTCGCTGCTCGCTCTGTCCCTTTTCTTTGCCGTAGCTGGAACGCTGGCAGCCTCAGCCGACAGCCTCTCGAATACGCGGTCTACAACGCCAGCCTGGAATGGGCGCGCCACCGCCCGGATGCGCCTTACGTATCCCGGATACGCCAACGACGTGAAGGCCGGCGCAATATTGGCGCCGAGCAGGAAAGCGCCCGACAACTCGTGCGATTTGCCGAGCAGCGGGTGCGAGAGCTACCTGGCCAACTAATCGTAACGCGGCTGCCAAAAAATCCGCCAGCCCGGGAATAAATCACCGCATCGCCCAATCCAGTGTCCGGAAGCCCGATTGGCTGTCCTGGAGGAGAGAACAAATGTCCGAATTCGATCGAGACGATGGGTTAAGCCGCCGCAAGGTGCTGGAATGCATGACCTGGGCCGGAACCGGCGTGTTGTGGACCGTGGCCGGCGGCGTGCCGCACTCGCTCGGACTGATCGGCCAGGCAGCGGCCGCGGAAACCCGCGGCCTCACATTCCTGCAGATCAGCGACAGCCATGTCGGCTTCGACAAGCCGGCCAATCCCAATGCGCTCGGCACGCTCGAGGAGGCGATCGGCCAGATCAAGGCGCATGCCGGCCAAGCCGTCCTTCATGATTCATACCGGCGACATCAGTCATCTGTCGAAGGTGTCCGAGTTCGACGATGCCGACCGCATCATCTCGCAGACCCGGCTCGACGTGCATTACGTGCCGGGCGAGCACGACTTCCTCGACGAAGAGCGCAAGCTCTATCGCGAGCGCTACGGCCGCGGCAGCAAGGGCGCCGGCTGGTACAGCTTCGACGCCAACGGCGTGCATTTCATCGGCCTGGTCAATGTCGTGGATCTCAAGGCCGGCGGGCTCGGCAATCTCGGCAGCGAGCAGCTCGCCTGGCTCGAGGACGACGTGAAGGGCCGCTCGGCATCGACGCCGATCGTGGTCTTCGCCCATATCCCGCTATGGACGGTGTATCCGGAATGGGGCTGGGGCACCGAGGACGGCGGCCGCGCGCTCGAGCTACCTCAAGCGCTTCGGCTCGGTGACCGTGCTCAACGGCCACATCCACCAGGTGATGCAGAAGGTCGAAGGCAACGTCACCTTCCACACCGCGCGCTCGACCGCGTTTCCGCAGCCGGCGCCGGGCACCGCGCCGTCGCCCGGGCCCGATGAAGGTCGCCGACGACAAGCTGCGCAGCGTGCTCGGCATCGCCAGCATCAACTTCAAGCCGGGCAAGCAGCGGCTCGCGATCATCGACACGCCGCTGCAGGGCTGAGGCAGCATGTCAATGCGAACGAACTTGCGCAGTGCCCTCCTCGCCGCGGCGCTCGGCGCGGCCACTGCGCCATTGGTGGCCGCCATCGTCCTGCCGGCTCGGCGCGCAGAATGCGCCGGGCGCCGTCGGCATCGACAATTTCACCTTCAATCCGCCGCAACTGACGGTGAAGGCCGGCACCACCGTCACCTGGACCAACCAGGACGACATCCCGCACGCGATCGCCGCGGCGAACAAGGAATTCAAGTCGAAAGCGCTGGATACCGACGACAAATTACTCGTTCACCTTCACCACGCCGGGCACTTACGAGTATTTTTGCTCGCTGCATCCGCACATGACCGGCACGATCGTGGTAGAAGCGGCGACCGGGAGCAAGCCGCGCACGTGATGCTCGGCCGGCGCGGCAACCGGCCTGGGCCGGCATCGTGAACAGCCGGACGAGAGACGATGTCAGCTGACGGCAACGACGATCCGGACCGGGCGCGGCGTTTTCGCGACGCCGCGCTGCCGCATCTCGACGATGTCTACACGCTGGCGCGCTATCTGATGCGCGAACGCCGCCGACGCCGAGGACGCGGTGCAGGAATGCTATCTGCGCGCGCTGCGCCATTTCGACAGCTATCGCGGGCCGGCGATGAAGCCCTGGCTGTTCGCGATCCTGCGCAACGTCTGCCACGCCGAATTCGCCCGGCGCGCGGCGCAGCCGATGGCGGCCGAGCCAAACGAGAACGAGCGATCGGCGGAGCGACACCGCTGTGGCAGGAGCCGCCGCAAACGCCGGAGGCGGAATTGCTGCGCCGGCATGACGGCGCGACCATCCGGCGGCTGATTGCCGCGCTGCCCGAGCCGTTTCGCGAAGCCGTCGTGCTGCGCGAAATCAACGACCTGTCCTATCGCGAGATCGCCGAGGTCGTCGGCGTGCCGGTCGGCACGGTGATGTCGCGTCTGGCGCGCGCCCGCTCGATGCTGCGCGCGGCTGGAACTCGAGGAAGGATCGGCGCCATGAACTGCTACGAAGCCGAAGTCTTGATCCATGCGCTGATCGACGGCGAACTTGACGCCGGCCATGCGCGCGAGGTCGAGGCGCATGTCGCCACCTGCGCGGATTGCAGCCAAGAAGCTTGCCGACTTCCGCGCCATGCGCCAGAGCCATGGCGGCGGCGGAATTGAGAGAGACCGCGCCGGCGCAGCTGCGCGCTCGCATCGAAGCCGCGCTGCCGGCGCCGTCGTCGCAGCGCTGGCTGCCTCGACTGTCGTCGAGCTTCAACCCGCGGCGCTTCAATCGCCGGTGCTTCGTCGGCGGCTTTGCGCTCGGCACGGCGCTCTCGGGCGCGATCGCGGCGACGGTGGTGCTCGGCGTGCTGCGCGACGATCAGGAGCAAAGGATCGCGGGCGAGGTCGGTATCGGCGCATTTGCGCTCGCTGCAGCCCGGCCATCTGACCGACGTGGAAACCAGCGACCAGCACACGGTGAAGCCGTGGTTCAACGGCAAGCTTGACGTCGCGCCGCCGGTCATCGACCTCACGGCGCAAGGCTTTACGCTGATCGGCGGCCGGCTCGACGACATCAACGGCGAGACCGTGGCGGCGATCGTCTATCGGCGCCGCAACCACGTGATCAATCTGTTTGTCGCCGAGAGCTTGGGCGCCAAACATGCAGGCGCGGCCGCCGAGACCCGGCACGGCTTCAACGTCCGCCACTGGAAGGAAGACGGCCTCGACTTTTGGGCGGTCAGCGACATCAATGCCGACGAGCTGGACGAGTTTTGCCAAAAACTCAGAGCTGCCCTGCAGCCCGCGGGCCAGCGTTCATGACTGGTTTCCAAGGTCGTTACCGGCTAAACCAAGCTTGGAATCGATTGTAATAATGCGCGCCGCCAGGGAGGATTAAGCAAAACCGGGTGGATGCGCCGGACGTGCATCCCGATCATGGATCAACGCACCGACAAAGAAAGTCGCCTGGAGGCAACGCCCGGGCGTGACACCAAACCGGCAATCGGCGAAACCCGCAAGTCCCCATCGTTCATCGATCGGATGCGCCAGCGGCGGCGGCCGATCCTGATCGTCACAGCGCTGATCATCGCCGCCATCGTCGGCACCGTCGCCTACTGGCTCAATACCAGCGGCTATGAATCGACCGACGACGCCTTCATCGACGCCCGCACGGTGTCGATCAGCCCGCAGGTCGGCGGCGCCATCGTCGACGTGCCGGTCACCGACAATCAGCTGGTCGAGGCTGGCGCCGTGCTGGTGCGGATCGACGATCGCGACTTCCGGGCGCAGTCGATAAGGCCAACGCCCAGATCGACCAGGCCAAGGCCAACATCGCCAATATCGATGCCCAGATCGACGCCCAGCAGGCCCGCATCGATCAAGCCGACAAACAGGCGGCGCAGGCGCAAGCGGCGCTGACATTCGCGCAGCAGCAGGACGCGCGCTACAGGAGCTGGTGAAGAACGGCGCCGGCACGGTCGAGACGGCGCAGCAATACGCGTCCAATCTGCTCCAGGCGCAGGCCAGCTATGCCGCGGCGCAGGCCAACGCCGTCGCCACGCAAAAGCAGATGCCGGTGCTGCAAGCCCAGCGCGAAGTCGCGCAAGCGCAGCTCGAGCAGGCCCGCGCTACGCTCGAACAGGCCGAAGCCAACTTGTCGCGCACCGTGATCACCGCACCGGTCGCCGGCCGCGTCACCCGGCTGACCGCCGCTAGGGGCAACTACGCCGCAGCCGGCCAGGCGCTGATGATGTTCGTGCCGCGCGAGACTGGGTCACGGCGAATTTCAAGGAAACGCAGCTCTTGACCTATGCGGCCCGGCGATCCGGTCGACATCCGCATCGACGCCTATCCGGGTCGCACGTTCAAAGGCCACGTCGACAGCATCCAGGCCGGCAGCGGCGCCGCCTTCAGCCTGCTGCCGCCGGAGAACGCCACCGGCAACTTCGTCAAGGTCGTGCAGCGCGTGCCAGTCAAGATCGTCTTCGACGAGCCGCCCGACGTCTGCTCGGGCCCGGCATGTCGGTGGTGCCGACGGTGACGGTGCGATGAGCGAGCAGCGGGCGCATCCGGCGGCCGCATGAGCCGCTCGGCGGCCGGCGATCGCAGCCCGTGGCTGATCGCCATCGTCATCTCGATCGCCACCTTCATGCAGGTGCTCGATACCTCGATCGCCAACGTGTCGCTGCGCTACATCGCCGGCAGCCTTGCGGCCAGCGTCGACGAAAGCACCTGGATGGTCACCACCTATCTCATTGCCAATGCGGTGATCCTGCCGATCAGCGGCTGGCTCTCGAACGTGATCGGCCGCAAGCGCTTCTACATGATCTGCGTGGCGCTGTTCACGATCGCATCCCTGCTATGCGGTCTGGCGTCGAGCCTTACCGCTCTGATCGTGTTTCGCATCCTGCAGGGGCTCGGCGGCGGCGGCATGCCGACCAGCGAACAGGCGATGCTCGCCGACACCTTTTCGCCGCAGCAGCGGCCGCAGGCCTTCGCCATCTACGGCATCGCCGTGATCGTGGCGCCGACCGTCGGTCCGACCATCGGCGGCTGGCTCACCGACAATTATTCCTGGCATTGGATTTTCTTCATTAACGTGCCGTTCGGCATCCTGTCGCTGATTCTGGTGCAATGGCTGGTGGTCGAGCCGGAAGTACTCGAGCGCGAACGTCATGAGCGGCTCGCCGGCGGGCTGAGCATCGACTGGGTCGGATTTTCACTGATCGCGCTGACCTTCGGCAGCCTGCAATTCGTGCTCGACCGCGGCCAGATCGAAGACTGGTTTCACTCGACCACGATCGTGATCTTCGCCACGACTGCGCTCTGCTCGTTCATCTTTTTCGTGCCCTGGGAGCTCACCCGCGACGATCCAATCGTCGACATCCGGCTCTTGTGCCAGCGCCAGTTCGGCATGGCGTTCGTCGTGATGCTCGCGGTCGGCGCCATTCTGTTACGGCTCGAACCAGATCACGCCGCAGCTGATGCAGACCAATTTTCCCTATACCGCGATGCTGTCAGGACTGGCGATGATGCCGGGCGGCATCGCCATGCTGGTGATGATGCCGATCGTCGGCCGGTTCGCCAATTACACCCAGCCGAAATACATGATCGCCACCGGCTTCGTCATCATTGCGGTGGCGATGTGGTATTCGACGACGCTCGTTCCCGACGCCAACTTCACTTATTTCGCAACGCTGCGGGTCTTCCAGACGGTCGGCATGCCGTTCATGTTCATTCCGATCAACATGGTCGCCTATACCGGCCTGCCGGCGCAAAAGACCGCCCAGGGCTCGGCGCTGATCAACGTCGCCCGCAACCTCGGCGGCAGCATCAGCGTCGCGCTCGCCAACACCGAGCTGGTGCAGCGCATCGCAATTCCATCAGGCGCGGCTGGTCGACAACCTCGCGCAGTCGTCGCCGACATTTCAATCGGCGATGCACAATTTGACGCAATACTTCACGCAATTTGGCTCGCCGGCCGGGGCACAGGGACGCGCCTTCGGCTATATCGGCCACCTGATCACAGATCAGGCGGCGCTGATGGGCTATATCGACATATTCTACAGTTGGTCTATTTTCGCCGCTGTGCTGGTGCCGGTCGTACTTATATTGATTCGGCGAATCGGCCCCGTGAGCGGCGAGGCCGCCGCCGGCCACTGACGCTTGTCGGCGCAGCAGCCAGCGCGCTTTCGCCTCGATCGTAGGCAAGCGGATGAAAAAATACGCCGGCGATGAACGTTCGTCGCGGCAACGCGTTGGCTTCGTGCGGTATTGAGCCATGCAGGAATGCCGAAGCGAGACACATAAATGTGAGAAGGACGTCGAAACGCTGCGCGGCGCCTTCGCCATCAAAATGTCCATCCTGTATCGGCACTATTCTTGCTAGGCTTGATCCGCTGGGTAACTCGTTACGCAGGGGTTCTGGGGGGTTTGAAAGCCCCGGACGACAATGCCGGGGGAAAGGAGTTGCCAATGTGTGACTTTAGCCTCCAAAGCGTGCGATCGCGACCCGCCAAAGTCGGCGATAAGCTTGTGACGCGTGATTTCGGCACCGGAACGCGCGGCTTCGCCTCGACCGACGATCTCGGGATGGCGGTATGCTTGTTGCCAGGCACCGAGCTTGCATTCGCCGGTGAGGTCGCCTGCCTGCCGGCCGGCTTGCTCGGCTGGAAGACCAAGACCATCAACCACCAGACGGCGATCTTCCGCCAGGTCAACAAAGAGAAGTTGGCCGCGCATCACGATGCGCTCGAATTTCCCGATGGGCGCACCGTGTTGCTGACCCTTCTGTGCGAAGGCCAGGCGGCAAGCGTGCTGCAGCTTCCGGCGCAGCCGAAGACCGAAGTCGAAGCCCGCGAGCAGGAACGCGTCGGCTTTGTTGGTTGAAGGTAGCCGCTTCCCCGCTCGTGTCTTGACGTCAAGGCAAGAAAGGAAGTGGAAATAAAAAGCCGGCCGCCCTCCTCGGGCGGCCGGTGCTTTGTGAGCGGCTTATTTGGTCAGCAGCGGCGCAGCGATTACAAATCAAGCGCCGCCGCCGGGGACGAAGCAGCGGATGTAAACGTTGCTGCTGGATTCGCTGTACCACACCACCGCGTCGCCGGTCGGGTTGCCGGAATCGTCGACCACCGCGTCGGGCGGCACCATCATCCATTTGCCGTTGATCGGCACCCAATACTTGCTCTCGCGCATGTCGTAGTCGGTACGGTGCCCGTCGGCGATGTCGCAGCACGGCACGCCGGCGTGGGATTTGACGCTTTTGAACCAGGCGCGAATTTCCGGCGGCACGTCGCCGAATTGCCCGTTATCGTGGACCAGCGACGGCGTCGAGATCAGGAACGCTGCCAATGCTACTCGCCAACTCATAAAATTCTCCTGAAACTTAAGTCAGGTCGATCGTTTGTTCCGGCATGGCTCGCTGAAAATTCCAACACCGCAATTTCACGATCGTTCCGTGCGTAAAGCGCAGCGGGCGCGGCATCAAATAAACCCGGCGATGCCGCTTTTCGGACATTTGCCGCAACACAAAATAAAACTGTCCGCAGCAATCCGCCGCCAGACGGATGGGCACCGAGAACCAGCCTCGCAATCGCCGCTTGTTAGTTCGGCGGGCTCGCGGAGCGCTGGTGAAACAGCGAACGCCGCTGGTCATGAATTTCTGACCATCTGCAGCGAGACGGCGGCCGTCTTCGTTGCACATCGTCACCCACTCATTCAGCCATTCCTGGTATGCCGCGACCGCTTCGGGCATCGTGCGCGCGCCCGCCAACCTGCCCGGCAATTTGAGCGCAAGTTCGGCCTCCGAGGTGGCACACGCCATCCAATCACGGCTGATCGTCTGCAGCGCATCGAACATCTCGGTCTGCATGCGCAGTCCGGCATGGAGGCTGCGTTTGCCCATATCGCCGATCTGTGCGGTAAAGTCTCGGCGGCGATGTGTTTTCGCCGCGCATCTGTTCGGCACGCGCGCTGCCGCTGCGCTGCTGCTCGGTGCGATGGGTTTCGGTGCGTGGATTGTCTTGAGGCATGGTGCTGGTTCCCGCTCATGCTGTTGGCGAGCAAAGCCCGAACCACCCTCAATCCAGATAGTATAGTGTCTCTCCGGCGCGGTTGAAGGGGGCGTCAAACGGCGACATCGAGCCGCCGTTTTCGTTGTCTCCTCGGATCGGCGAACGCCATTTCAGAGCAGAATTTCACCGCAATCATCCGATGCGCGACGATCTGACGCCAACCGATGCCGACATGCCTGCCGCCTCGATGGCGGCGGACGCGGCCAAGTCGTCGATGCCGACGCGTTCGTCAGACAAGACTTCGTTGGACGAGGCTTCGCCGGACAAGCCGCCGTCGCAATCCCTGTTCTGGTCGGTCTTTCCGTCGGTCATGCTGCCGATGTTTCTGGCGGTCGCCGATCAGACCATCGTCGCCACCGCATTGCCGGCGATCGCCTCGGACGTCGGCGAGGTCGAGCGCATTTCCTGGGTGGTGGTGTCGTATCTGATCGCCAACACCATCGCCGCGCCGGTCTATGGACGCCTCGGCGACTCGTTCGGCCGGCGCGCTTATGATTCTTGCGGCGCTCGCCTTGTTCATGGCCGGATCGGTGCTGTGCGCGCTGGCTCCCAACATCGAATTCCTCGACCGCCGCCCGCGTCCTGCAAGGCTTCGGCGGCGGCGGATTGATGACGCTTTCGCAGGCGCTGGTCGGCGAGACCATTCCGCCGCGTGAACGCGGCCGCTATCAAGGCTACCTTGCGGCGGTGTCGGTCGCGTCCAGTACGTTCGGCCCGGTCGCCGGCGGCTATCTCACCCAGGCTTTCGGCTGGCGGTCGATCTTTCTGGTCAACGTGCCG
This sequence comes from uncultured Alphaproteobacteria bacterium, assembly GCA_963804405.1. GTDB lineage: Bacteria > Pseudomonadota > Alphaproteobacteria > Rhizobiales > Xanthobacteraceae > BOG-931. The sequence continues at coordinate 30,221 of CAWDQG010000055.1, forward strand.
CTCGGACTTGTTGCGGTCGTTCTGGTGTTGCGGCTCAAGACCCAGCCCGGCGACTGGCGCCGGACCAGTTTCGATGCGCCCGGCCTGTTGTTGTTCACGCTGTTCGTCAGCCCGGTCATTCTGGCGCTCGAACAGGTGCAGCGCATGGCGCCGGACACGCTGCCGATCATCGCCGGCCTGTCGGCATTCGGATTGGTGTCACTGTTGGCGCTGATCTGGCAGGAGACGGCACGCGGTGTCGCCGCTCATTCCGCCTGCCTTGTTTCGCGAGCCGTCGGTCTGGCGCGCCGACGGCTTGGCGGCCTGTCACGGCGCCGCGTTGGTATCGATCGTCACATTCCTGCCGATCTATCTGCGCGCGGTGCGCGGCGCGTCGCCGGCCGAGACCGGCCTGCTGATGCTGCCGCTTGATGTTCGGCATCGGCATCGGCTCGCTGGTCACCGGCCAATTGGTGACGCGGACCGGCCATACGGCGGTGTTTCCGTCCTATGGCCTCGTTGGGCGCGACCGCGGGTTTATTGTTCCTGGCTTTTTGGCTGCCGCACTTGAGCCTCTCCGCGTTGCCCTGGGTTTTTGGCGCGACCGCATGCTTCATGGGCACCGTCATGGGCGTGGTTCAGGTCACGATCCAAGCCGTGGCCGGGCCACGTATGCTCGGCACCGGCGCGGCGATGGTGCAGTTCTCCCGCTCGGTCGGCGCCGCCTTCGGCACCGCCACCGTCGCCGCGGTGGTGTTTTCCATCATCGCCGCCAGCGACCCGGAAACCGCAAAACTGTTCGGCAGCATGATCGACCACGGGCCCGACGCGATTGCAGCGTTGACGCCGGCGCGCCAGGCGATGATCCAGGGCGAGATCGGCGAAGCGTTCCGTGCTGCCTTCGTCACCATCGCGGCTTTCACCAGCATCGGCGCGTGGCTCGGCTTCACAATGCCGCTGCGGCGGGTCTGACAATCTGAGGAAGGCAATCGCGTGACCAAAATCCTGCTGATCCGCCACGGCCATGTCGAAGGCATCGAGCCCGAGCGGTTTCGCGGCCGTGCTCCGCTCCCGCTCACTGCACTCGGGCGTGCCGAAGCCGCGGCGGTCGCCCAGCGCATTGCGCGGACGTGGAAACCGACCAGCATCTATACCAGCCCGATGGGCCGAGCCGTGGATACCGCGGCAACGATCGCATCGGCGTGCGGCCTCGCAGCGCCCGAAGCTTTGCGCCGATCTCAACGACATCGATTATGGCGCCTGGCAGTTCAAGACGTTCGCGGACGCTTCAGCGGAGGATCGCAGCATTGTTCAGCGCCTGGTTGGCGACGCCGGCACTGGTTCGCTTCCCGAACGGGGAGTCGCTGCAAGACCTTGCCGGGCGCGCGGCCAACGTACTGCGGCTGGCGCTCGCCCGACATCCGACCGACACCATCGTGCTCGTCAGCCACGACAGCCTCAACCGCGCCCTGCTGCAGCAATGCCTCGATCTGCCCTTGGCCGCTTATTGGCGCCTGGCGCAGAGCCCATGCTGCATCAACGAGATCGACATCGCCGACGGCAAGACGCGTATCCAGCGTCTCAACGAGACTGGCCATCTCGATGGCTTGGTTGCGTAAAAACGCCGTTACAAATCGCGGCTGCCGTTTTCCAGCGGAATCCAAACCTCGACGCCGCCGAGACCGGTCCGCGTATCAAATGTCTCGAGATGACGCTCAAGGCACGGGCCGTCGGCGGCCTTGCGGTCATGTGCCGGCAGCCAGTCGTTCCAGATGGCCGAATAAGTCTCGCCGAGCGTCGAGGCGTGGCCGGAATGGCGGAATACCGCGTAGTGCTGCGCCGGAATGCGCAATTGCTTGAAGCCTTTTGGCAGATCCGAGGCTTTCGACACTTCGACCGCGGTCATGTATTCGAAATTACCGTCGTCATCCATGTTGGCGCTGACGCCGAGCGGGATCGGTTGCGCTTTGTCGGAAATTTCGTCGTAATGTTTCATGAAGCGCTGCCATTGCCCTGGAATGCCTTCGGTCGCGCCGAAAGAATGTCGCTCGGTGATCCCGACGACGAGCATCGACGGTGAAGCAACAAATCGCGGCGGCTCGAGCGCAAAGCCGGTCATCTCAGGAACCTTCATCGGTTTGATCATGGCGAGATGCTCCACTGTTTGGTTTTTCCGAACCATTTCGGGGGTGGCGCCGAACTGAGCGCGAAAGGCGCGTGAGAAGGCTTCGTGCGATCCATAGCCGGCATCGAGCGCGAGATTGAGAATGTCCGGCGCGTTGCCGGACGCCAGCGATTGCGCCGCCTCGGTCAGGCGGCGGCCGCGGACGTACTGCATCACCGAGAAACCGGTGGCCTCGCCGAACGCGTGCGCGAGGTGAAACGGCGAGACGCCGCACGCGTCAGCGAGTTCGCTCAATGTCAGCGACCGATCGAGATTGCGTTCGATGGTCCACAAAGCCTTGTTGGTCAGCATGGCGACGCCGCCCGGTGTCTCAGTTTCGATCCGGCGTGGAGACTATGGAATTCCGGCGCGGCCCGCTTGATCCAAATTGCGGCTATCGGAACTCGGACAGTTGGGCGTGATATGCGTTGACCCGATTGCAAAGCGGACTAGGCTTCAAGTCGCACTTTGTGAAGCAAGCGACAAAAATCCACGGGGAGGTTGACATGCCCAAGGTCAAGGCCAACGGCATCACCATGAACTACGAGCAACAGGGGACGGGCGAGCCGCTCGTGCTCATCCCCTATCTTGCCGCCGACAATGCCTGCTACGCTTTTCAGGTCGCCGACTACGCCAAGCATTTCAGCTGCATCTCCGTCGACCCGCGCGGCGCCGGCGAGACCGACAAGCCGGCCGGCGCCTATTCGATGGAATTGTTCGCCGACGATGTCGCCGCCTTCATGCAGGCGATCGGGGTGGAACGCGCGCATGTGAGCGGCCTGTCGCTTGGGGCCGCAACCGGACTATGGGTAGCCGGCAAATATCCGCAGCGCGTCAAATCGCTGTCGCTGCATAGCGGCTGGACCAAGTCCGATCCGTTTCTCAAGACTGTGCTGGAAGGCTGGCGAACCATCGCCAAGGGCCTGGGCAGCGTCACTGAGATGATCATCCAGGGCATCTTCCCGTGGTGCTTCACGCCCGAGCTTTATGCCGCCAAGCCCGATTATATCGATCAACTCGCAGCCTTCGTGCGCAGCCGGCCGAAGCAGCCGCTCGACGCCTTCATCAGCCAGTCGGGCGCGGTGATCAGCCACGACGCACTCTCCCAACTCGGCAACATCAAGACGCCGACGCAGATCACTTTCGGCCGCCACGACCTTGTGACCTCGCCCCGCTTTGCCGACGTGATGCAGAACGGCATCAAGGGCAGCGAGCTCACGATATTCGAGGACTGCGCGCACGCGCCGATCTACGAAAACGTCGCCGCGTTCAACGAGAAGAGCCTGGCCTTCCTCAAGCGGCATGCCGGCTAGAGGTTCTTCGCTCCGGCAAACTCAGGAAACGGGTGGGCTGCAAGGCCGCGGCGACATATGACTGACGTTATCGCGATCGAAGCGCAGCATGCGCGGTCGCGTGACGGAGGCAAGAGATGAATGTCGTCACCAAGATCGCCGCGGCCGGCGCCAAATCGCCGGACGGACGCGTGGCGCGCTACGATTGGACCGCCGCGGGCGCGGACCTCGATGCGTTCGGCTGCGCCGTCCTCAAGACGCTGCTGACGCCCGACGAATGTCATGGCATCGCCGCGCTCTATCCGCAGGAGCAGCATTTCCGCAGCCACATTCACATGGCGCGACACGGTTTCGGCAAGGGCGAATACCGCTATTTCAAATATCCCCTGCCCGCCCTGATCGCGGAGCTGCGCACCGCGCTTTACGCCCACATCGTGCCGTTCGCCAATGCGTGGAACGAGCGCCTGTCTATCGCCACGCGCTATCCGAACGCGCACGCCGACTATCTCGCGAAATGCCACGGCGCCGGGCAGGTCCGGCCGACGCCGCTCCTGCTGCAATACGGCCCTGGCGACTTTAATTGCCTGCATCAGGATTTGTACGGCGAACTCGCCTTCCCGCTGCAGGTTGCGATCCTGCTCTCGGCGCCGAACCGCGATTTCACCGGCGGCGAATTCGTGCTGACCGAGCGGCGGCCGCGCATGCAGAGCCGTGTCGAAGTGGTCGCTCTGCAGCAAGGCGACGCGGTGATCTTCGCGGTTCACAATCGCCCGGTGCAGGGCAGCAAAGGCGCCTACCGGGTCGATTTGCGCCACGGCGTCAGCCGGGTCCGTTCCGGGGAGCGCCATACGCTCGGCATCATCTTCCACGACGCCAAGTGAAGGCTGGTCGCCCCGCCGGCGCGGTCGGGTGGCGCGGCGTCGGCCATACCGCTATAGCTGCGGCGAGCTTATCGACCGCAGAGCCATCGGCATGCCGAAACAACCGAAACAGAGCGCCGCCCCGCACACCGGGCGCGCCATCATCACCATCATCGGCTCCGATCGCGTCGGCATCATTGCCGGGATTGCCAACGTGCTCGCCGACGCCAATGTCAACATTTTGGACATCAGCCAATCGGTGATCCGCGAATTCTTCACCATGATCATGATGGTCGATCTCGCCGGCTCGGCGATTTCGTTTCATGCCTTGAGCGAACGGCTGCAGCGCAAGGGACTGGAGCTCGCGGTTAAGGTCGAAATTCAGCGCGAGGAAATCTTCAAGGCGATGCATCGGGTCTGACAATGCGCCATCTCAACTTTTCCGGCGAGGAGATCCTCGAAACCATCACCATGGTGCGGACCGAGCAGCTCGATATCCGCACCATCACGATCGGCATCAGCTTGCTCGACTGCGTCAGCGACAGCTGCGAAGGCCTGTGCCGCAACGTCTACGACAAGGTCGAGCGGGTCGCGGGCCGGCTGCGGCGCGTCAGCGCCGATATCGCGCAGGAATTCGGGCTGCCGATCATCAACAACCGCATCGCCGTGACGCCGGTATCGCTGATCGCCGGCCGCTGCGGCCGCGATGAATTGTTGCGGGTCGCGCAAACGCTCGATCGCGCGGCGCACGACGTCGACGTCGATTTCATCGGCGGCTTCTCCGCCCATGTCGAGAAAGGCATGACTAAAATCGATGCCAATCTCTTTGCTGCGATCCCGCAGTCGCTGGCCGCGACCAAACGCGTCTGCGCGTCGGTAAATGTCGGCTCGACGCGCGCCGGCTTGAACATGGACGCGATCGCCGCCATGGGCGGCATCATCAAGCACACCGCCGAATTGACCAAGAACGACAGCTCGATCGGCTGCGCCAAGCTCGTGGTGTTCTGCAACGCCGTCGAGGACAATCCGTTCATGGCCGGCGCCTTTCATGGCGCGAGCGAGCCCGAATGCACGGTCAATGTCGGCGTCAGCGGCCCGGGCGTGGTACTGCGCGCCATCAAGGCCGCCGGCGACGCCGATTTCGGCACGCTGGCTTCGGTCATCCGCAGCACCGCATTCAAGATCACCCGCGCCGGCGAATTGGTCGGACGCACCGCCGCGAGCCGGCTCGGTCTTCCCTTCGGCATTGTCGACCTCTCGCTGGCGCCGACGCCGGCCGAGGGCGACAGCGTGGCGCGCATCCTGGAAGAGATCGGTCTCGACAGCGTCGGCACGCACGGCTCGACCGCGGCGCTGGCGCTGCTCAACGACGCCGTGAAGAAGGGCGGCGCCATGGCGTCGAGCTATGTCGGCGGGCTGTCCGGCGCGTTCATTCCGCTGTCGGAGGACGCCGGCATGATCGAAGCCGCCGAGCGCGGCTTCATCACCATCGACAAGCTCGAAGCCATGACCGCGGTCTGTTCGGTCGGCCTCGACATGATCGCCATTCCCGGCGATACGCCGGCGGAAACCATCGCCGCGATCATCGCCGACGAAGCCGCCATCGGCATGATCAACCGGAAAACCACGGCGGTGCGGCTGATTCCGGCGGCGGGCAAAAGCGTCGGCGATTGGGTCGATTTCGGCGGGCTCCTCGGCCGCGCGCCGGTCGTCCCGGTCAATACGCGCTCTTCGCGCCGGCTGATCGCCCGCGGCGGGCGCATCCCCTCGCCGCTGCAGGCGCTGATTAATTAGCGCGTGATCCAACATCATGGACCACGCTCCGCTCATTCCCGCGAAAGCGGGAATCCAGAGGGAGCGCGCCGATCTTTGGGCGAGCCTTCTGGGTCCCCGCCTTCGCGGGGAAGAGCGGCATCATGCGGGCGGCTTGTGCGACAGCCAGCGGCCCGCCTCGGCGGCGGCGAAAAAATCGGCAAGCGCCGCGTTCATGATCGCGGGCTCTTCGCTCGTGATGTTGTGGCCGGAGCGCGGCACGACCAGCAAACCCGCCGTCGGCACCGTTTGCTTAAGGAACACGCTGCCCTCGATGCAAGTGTCGTCCTCGTCGCCGACGATGACCAGAAGCGGCACCGAGAAGCGTTTCAGATCGGCCTCCAGATCCCAGAGCGTCGGCCGCTTGGCCTGCAGCATCGACATTGTCAGCGCGTGGCCGAGCGCGGAATGCTCGCTGAGCATGCGGGCAAACTCGGCGAAGCCGCGCGGGTCCTTGTATTTGTGGGTCTGGCGCGACGGCGCTTCGGCGTAGATCGCCGCGGCGGTTTTGATGTCGTTGTCGGTGAAGAGCTTGGCATTCTCGGCCGCGACTTTGCGCATCGCCTCGCGCGCCGCGGGGTCGGCGACCGAGCCCCAGCCGCAGCCGGCCGCCGTCACCGAGACGCAGCGTTCAGAATGGCGGATACCGATGTGCAACGCCGTGTAGGCGCCCATGGAATGGCCGACGATGTGCGCCTTGCCGATGCTGAGCGCATCCATGATCGCGATGACGTCGCCGCGGGCGATGTCCTGGCCATAGCGCGACGGATCGCTCGGCACATCCGACGGCGGATAGCCGCGCGCCGAAAAGGTGACGCAGCGATGCGAGCGCGAGAACGCGCGCATCTGCGGCTCCCAGGTCCGATAATCGCCGGCGAATTCATGAACGAAAACCACCGGCGTGCCGGTGCCGGCTTCTTCGTAGTGGAGCGCCGTGCCGTCCGTGCTTTTGATCTTCGGCATTGTCGACCGCCTCGCCGTTTGCGGCGCAGATTGCGCAATGCGTCACGGGAAAGCAAATCGCGGCCGTCGTTGCCGTCTGGCTCAGGCGGCTTGTCTGATTTCGCCGCTCTGTGTCACCGGCTCCGGTAATTGGCCGCCGTTAAGATCATAGCCGACGGCGCGCAGCACGCCGCTCGCCGGATTGATCGCGACCGCAAGGCGCGTGTAAGGATTGAGCACCGGCTGGCGCACCCAGTCGAAGCTGCCGGCCGCCGACGCGCCATCCCAGGCCGCGAGCAACTCGCGGCGCGCGCGGCTCACGTCGGCTGCCTCATCGAACGAGCAGATAAGGAATCGCCGGGTGCCGATCCGGCCTTCCCAGCCCGGGCGGCACGGCACCCAGTCATTGGCGGCGCTGGTCTCGTCGTCGCGCGTGACGAAATCGGTCTCGGTGCGCTCGATCACGCAGCGTTCGCGCGCGCCGCAGCCGACCAGCGTATAGATCACCGACCGCGACAGCGGCGTCGTTTCCAGCATATGCCGTGCCGTCGGATAGTCGGCGCAGAGTTCGAAAGCCTGACGCAGCAATTGATCCGGCGGCATCCGCCCGTCGCCGGCCCAGACCGTCACGGCATTGGCGGCGAAGTCGTAGGGCCGGAGCCACCGGTGCCGCGTCCGCCGCCACATCGGCCCTTGATTGATGCAGGCGGCGAAGCGTTGCGGCGCCATCGCGGTGAGCACGCCGACATAGCCAGGCCAAGTGACGCTGACAAAGTCGCCGGCCGCGCCGCTCATGTGCGCAAGCTCGGTGTGGCGGCCGAGACCATGAAACGGCCAATCGAGCGTGCGCAGGAGCCAAGGTGAGCCGTCCTGCTCGCAGGCAAGCGACGTGCACCCCCATTGCATCGAAGCGTTGAGGAGCCACACGCCGGAGACGTCGAGCGCGCCCGCGATGTGCTCGATCTCGTGCACATAAGGCGAACCCGAGCGCTCGAGCCAGCGCTGCGAAATCCGATCGAGCGACGGCACCAGCGGCTGCACCGGGCGTGGAAAAATGCCGAGACAGGCGTCGCGCAGCGCCCGCGCCTTGGCCGGATTTTGCAGCGCGTGCAGCGGCGGGCCGCCGTCGCGCACGTCGACGATCGGAATGGCAGGCAGTCGTGAAGTCATCGCAATGTCATCTAGCTGCATCGTCGATTCATAGCCGGACTTTCCGGCGCGTCCATGTCGTTATGGTGGCAAGGCGACAAGGGCTGCCGCTCCGCACCGCCCTTGCCCGCCGCTAAAAACCTCGGCAATGCTTATATCGCACGCGTCAACGTGGCCTGATTGTGAAAGTGAGTAGCAATGACCAACCGCAAAACCTTACCGAAACGTTTCCTTGGCTCATCCGGCATTGAAGTATCGGCCATCGGGCTTGGCTGCATGTCGCTGTCCGGCGTCTACGGCAAGAGCAACGACGACGACGGTGTAGCGCTCATTCACGACGCGCTGGATCACGGCATCACACTTCTCGACACCTCCGACATGTACGGCTTCGGCCATAACGAGGAACTGGTCGGCAAGGCCATCAAGGGCCGCCGCGACGAGATCGTGCTGGCGACCAAGTTCGGCAATCTCGGCGGCGGCGGAGCTAAGATCGCCGACGGCCGGCCCGAATATGTCGTCAGCTCGTGCGAGAAGAGCCTCAAGCGGCTCGGCGTCGAGGTGATCGATCTTTATTACCAGCACCGGGTCGATCCGACCGTTCCTGTCGAAGACACCTTCGGCGCCATGGCGCGGCTGGTCGAGCAAGGCAAGGTCCGCACGCTCGGCATCAGCGAGGCGCGCCCGGAGACCATCCGCCGCGCGCACGCCGTGCATCCCCTCGCCGCCGTGCAGAACGAATTTTCGCTGCTCTACCGCATCGAGGCCGAGGAGACGCTGAGCACGACGCGCGAGCTCGAGATCAGCTTCGTCGCCTATTCGCCGCTCGGCCGCGGACTGTTGACCGGCGCCGTCGAGAATCCGGGCGATCTGATCGAGACCGATGCGCGCCGCCGCCATCCGCGCTTTGCGCCGGAGAATCTCCGCCGCAACGTTGCGCTGGTGCAGCGCATCCAGGACATCGCCCGCGCCAAAAAATGCACGCCGGGACAATTGGCGCTGGCGTGGTTGCTGGCGCAGGGCGAGGACATCATCCCGATCCCCGGCACCAAGCGCAAAGAACGGCTTAAGGAGAATATCGGCGCGCTCACGATCCAACTGAGCAACGGCGAGATGGCGCAAATTTCCGATGCGATCCCGGTGGGTGCCGCCGCCGGCTTGCGCTATCCTGAAGCACTGATGAAAAGCCTCTATCTCTGAACGCGTTTATTCCGAGGGAAATCATGGAAACCGTGAAACTAGGCCGGAGCGGACCCGCTGTCGGCGTTTTAGGCCTCGGCTGCATGGGCATGTCGCCTGGGACGTACGGGCCTGCGGACGAAGCCGAAAGCATTGCCACGATCCGCGCCGCCGTGGACGCCGGCATCACGCTGATCGACACCGGCGACTTCTACGGCATGGGTCACAACGAAATGCTGATCCGTCGTGCGCTCGAAGGCACGCCGCGCGACCGCGTCGTCATCTCGGTGAAATTCGGCGCGCTGCGCGACCCCACCGGCGCATTCAACGGCATCGACTGCCGGCCCGCGGCGGTGAAGAACTTCGTGGCCTACACGCTGCGCCGCCTCGGCACCGATTACATCGACATCTATCGCCCGGCCCGCCTCGATCCCGCGGTGCCGATCGAAGACACCGTCGGCGCCATCGCCGACATGATCCGCGCCGGCTATGTGCGCCATGTCGGTCTTTCAGAAGTCGGCCGTCGAGACCATCAGCCGCGCGCACAAGGTGCATCCGATCGCCGATTTGCAGATCGAATATTCGCTGATGAGCCGCGGCATCGAGCAGAACATATTGCCGACCACGCGTGAGCTCGGCATCGGCATCACCGCCTACGGCGTACTGTCGCGCGGATTGCTGAGCGGCCGCCTGCCGGCGGCGGGCAGCAAAGGCGATCTCCGCATCGTGCGCATGCCGCGTTTCCAGGAAGGCAATGTCGAGCAGAACCTGCGGCTGGTCGAAGCGCTCCGCCAGATCGGCAATGAGAAAGGCGCGACCCCGGCACAGCTGGCCGTCGCCTGGGTGCGCTCGCGCGGCAACGACATTCTGCCGGTGATCGGCGCCCGCCGCCGCGAGCAACTAAAGGAGTCGCTCGGCGCACTCGATCTGCGGCTCTCCGCCGCCGATCTCGGCCGCATCGACGCGGCAGTGTCGCCCGACCTCACCGCCGGCACGCGCTATGACGCGCCGCAAATGGCGCATCTCGACAGCGAGGCGCAGGCGTGAGCCGGCGCTTGATCAAAACGGTTCTTCCCTGAAATAGTCCCGCGAAGTAGCTTGTTTGATCGGCCGCGACAGACGGCCGGCGGCGCGGGTGACGGGGAGGAACGCGGTGTCGGACTACGATTACATTGTTGTCGGCGCGGGCTCGGCAGGCTGCGCTATTGCCTCGCGGCTGTCCGAGGATCCCTCGGTCAACGTGCTCCTGCTCGAAGCCGGCGGCGCCGACGATGACGAAAAAATCTCCACGCCGCATCGCGCCTGGGAATTGTGGAGCACGCCGTTCGACTGGGCCTACACGACGGCGCCGCAGGCCGCCGCGCTCAACCGGCCGCTCTACTGGCCGCGCGGCAAAGTCCTGGGCGGCTCGAGCTGTCTCAACGGCACCATCTACGTACGCGGCGCGCCGGCGGACTTCGATCACTGGGCCTATCTCGGCAATGCCGGCTGGGACTATGAGAGCGCTCTGCCTTACTTCAAGAAATCGGAGAACTATTACGGTGGCCCATCACGCTATCACGGAGCGGACGGACCGCTGTCGGTGTCGCGCCACACCGCGCCGAACCCGCTGACCGATGTTTTCATCGAGGCCGCCGTTCGCGCCGGCCACCCGATCAACCACGATTTCTCCGGCCCCCAAATCCTCGGCGTCGGCTACGCCGACACCACGACGACGCCCGACGGCAAGCGCTGCAGCGCGGCGGTGGCGTTCCTCAAGCCGGCGCACAACCGACGGAACCTGACCGTTCAGACCGGCGCCCACAGCCATCGCCTTTTGATCGAACGCGGCCAGTGCCGCGGCGTCGTCTTTGAGCGCGACGGCAAGCTCAACACGGCGCATGCCGTGCGCGAAGTCATCGTCAGCGCCGGCGCCATCGGCTCGCCGCATCTCTTGTTGCTCTCCGGCGTCGGCCCGGCGGGTGATCTGGAAAAGCTCGGCATCGCGATCAACGCCGACCTGCCCGGCGTCGGGGCGAACCTGCACGATCACCTTCTGAGCTTCGTCATCCACGAAGCGAGCCGGGAAATTCCGGCGCCGAAGCACAACGTGCTGGAGGCGCATCTGTTCGCCAAAAGCGATCCGCGGCTGCCGGCGCCCGACCATCAGCCGTTGTTCATGTGCAATGCGCCGCCGAAGCATGGGCTCGATATTCCGCCGAACTCCTACGCGACGGCGCCGGGCATTATCCGCCCGGTCTCGCGCGGCGAACTGAAGCTCACCGCCAACGATCCGAAGGCGCCCCTGCATATCGATCCGCGCTATTTGAGCGAGCCGGCCGACCTTAACGCGCTCCTGCACTCGCTCGAAGTCTCGATCGAAGTCATGGAAAGCCCGGTCTTTGCCAAATGGCGCAAACGCTCGGTCTGGCCGAAGGCGAAGACCAAGGCCGAGCGCGTGCAATGGCTGCGCGAGACCTGCGAAACCTATCACCACCAGGCCGGGACCTGCAGGATGGGCATCGACGCCATGAGCGTCGTCGACCCGGCGTTGCGCGTCTATGGCATCGAAGGCCTGCGCGTCGCCGACGCCTCGATCATGCCGGCGGTGGTCAGCGGCAACACCAATGCCGCCTCGATCATGATCGGCGAAAAGGCCGCCGACCTGGTTCGTGGCGTCGACGCCGCGGCGAAGCGCGCCGCCTGAAAAGTCGCGGCAACTGCTTTATAAGGGATGCCGCGTCAATTTCAGGGTGACCGATGTCGATTCAGCCAGTTGAAAATCACGAAGCCGTGGCACCAACGCCGCTGCTGTTCGAGCCGATCAGCTTTCGCGGCGTCACCTTGCGCAACCGCGTCGTGGTCTCGCCGATGGCGATGTATTCTTCGCACGACGGCTTCGCCGACGACTTTCATCTGGTGCATCTTGGCCGCTTCGCGCTCGGCGGCGCCGGTCTGGTCTTCATCGAAGCGACCGCGATCACTTCGCAGGGGCGGATCACCGCCGGCTGCAACGGGCTGTGGCTCGACGCGCAGGTGCCGGCGCTCAAACGCATCACCGATTTCCTGCATCGCTTCGGCAGCGCCGCCGGCATGCAACTGGCCCACTCTGGCTGGAAGGGCTCGACGCGGCGGCCGTGGCATGGCGGCACGCGGCTCGACGAAGAAGACGTCACGCTGCGTGGCGAACGGGCCTGGCCAATCGTCTCGGCCGGCGATAAATCCTTCGAGGGCCTTGAGCCCGGCCCGACGGCTCTGTCGACGAGCGACCTGTCGGCGCTGCTGGAGCAGTACCGGGCGGCCACGCGCCGCGCCATCGCCGCCGGTTTCGACGTGCTCGAAATCCATGCCGCGCACGGCTATTTGCTGCATTCGTTCCTGTCGCCGATCGCCAACAAACGCGACGATCGTTACGGCGGCAGCATCGAGAACCGGATGCGGTTTCCGCTGCACGTGGTCGAAGCGGTGCGCGCCGAATGGCCGGCGGACAAACCGTTATTCGTGCGGATTTCGGCGGTCGACGGCGTCGACGTCGGCTGGGCCATCGAGGACTCCGTGACGTTTGCCAAAAAGCTGGCGGCACGCGGCGTCGACTTGGTCGATTGCTCGACCGGCGGCATGAAACTGCCGCGCGACAAGAACCCGGTGGCGCGGACGCCGGGCTTTCAGGTGCCGTTCGCCGCGCGCATCCGCAAGGAAGCGCAGATCGCGACCATGGCGGTCGGCCTGATCCTCGAACCCAAGCAGGCCGAGGCGATCCTTGCATCCGACCAAGCGGACCTGGTCGCATTCGCCCGCGAAATGCTGGCCGATCCCAACTTCGCGGCGCAAGCCGCGCTGGCGCTCGAAGGCCCAGCCGGCTGGGACCTGTGGTCGGACCGCTATCGCTATTGGCTCGAACGCCGCGCCAAGACGCTCAAGCGCGAGCGCCGGGCGTAGACGTGGCCACTTCCCCCGCCGCTCGTCCCCGCGAAAGCGGGGACCCAGCGAGGCACCACAAATCAGCGCGAGCCAAGTTGGATTCCCGCCTTCGCGGGAATGAGCGGAGTAATGGCTCGCAATCGGACATGCTTTAGACCACCACATGCTCGCGGGTGATGATGATCGGTAAATGGCCGTCGGGCAGGAAATGCGGCTCGTCGGCGCGGGTCGCGGCATATTCCGGCGTCGTCGTGCCGCGTTTCATGTCGGCGGTTGAGGCGAACCAGGTGATCGCCAGCCCGTCGTAGCGCGGCGCTTCGCTTTTCTCGTATTCGCTCATCGCCAGATGGTTCTGCTCGTAGCGGTGCAGCACCGGGATGGTGGCGGCGAGCGGGCCGTGGACATTGCGCCAATACGTGCGGAACGGCTCGAGCGCCATGCCCGGCCGCCGGTTGACGAACTCGATATTCTTGACTGCACGGTCGGGGATGAAGCCGTCCTTGATCACGTGCACGTCGACCGGCATCGCCACGGTGCGCGTTCGGTCGAGGAATGTCGCTTCGTCCGCATGCGCCGCGGCGAATTCCGGCGAGCAAAGATAACTGTCGTAAGCCGCCGCCGAATTCGAACCACATTTCGCCGACGGCATCGAACAGCAGTTCGCCTTTAGCGTAACCTTGAGTGAGCGCACAGGACTGCACGTAGCGGCGCAGTCCCGGCCCTTGCGCCGCCAGCGGTCCGTATGTGGTCCGCAGGTGGTGCTGAAAGTCGCCGACGGCAAAGCCGGCGCGGCGTTTCATCAGCGTAATGATCTTCAGCATGCGACACTCCCCGGCCGCCGCGCGTTGCGCTGCAGGCGCCTCAACGCAGTTCGTCCCGCAGCAAGCGCTTCAACACCTTGCCCGAAGGATTGCGCGGCAGCTGCTCGCGCAGGATCAACTGCTTTGGCACCTTGAAAGCGGCGAGATGGGCGCGGCAATGCTTAGCCAGCGTCTCGTAATCGAGGCTCGCACCCGTATTGAGCGCGACCACCGCGACCGGCCGCTCGCCCCACTTTTCGTCGGGCAGGCCGATGATCGCCGCTTCGCGCACCTGCGGCAGCTGATAGACGACGCGCTCCACCTCGGACGAGGCGATGTTTTCGCCGCCGGAGATGATCATGTCCTTGACGCGGTCGGTGAGAAACAGAAAGCCATCGCTGTCGAGATAGCCGACGTCGCCGGTGCGGAACCAGTCGCCGTCGAAACTCGCCGCCGTTTTCTTTTCATCGCGCCAATAGCCGCGGGTGATTTTGGCGCCGCGCAAACAGATTTCGCCGGTCTCGCCGGCCGGCACGCGGCGTCCTTCCGCGTCGCGAATTTCGACCTCGACATGCGGCAGCGCCCGCCCGACCGAGCCGATTTTCTCGATCTCGCGGCCCGCCTCCATCAGCGTGTCGCCGCTGCAGGACTCCGTCAGCCCGTAGCCGTCGATGTAGCGCCCGTTGGTGAAATAGTCGGCGAAGGCGCGAATGCGCGATTCGGGCGTGCGCTCGCCGCCGCCAATGGCCCAGCGCAAGCTCGACACATCGAACTTGGCGTGATCGGGATGCGCCAGAATGGCGCCGGTCATGACCGGCGCCAGCCAGGCGCAGGTGAGCTTGTCGGCGGCGATCGACGCCAGCACCGGCTCGACGTCGAAGTCGCGGTGAATATGAAGCATGCCGCCGACCCACAGCACCGCGACGCCCGGCAGGTCGAAAGCGCCGACATGATAGAGCGGGCCGGTCACCAGCAGGCGCTCGCTCTCGCTCAGTCCAAGCGCGATCACGTGATCCACGCACTTCCAGTAGAAATTATTGTAGGTGTGCATCACGCCTTTCGGCCGATCGGTGGTGCCGGAGGTGTACATCAGGCGGAACAGATCGTCCGGCTTGCGCACATGCATCGGTGCGCGGGGATGATCGCCTGATAGCGTCGTGGTGTCGGCCTGCGCCGCCTGGTCCAGCAAAATTGCCGACGGAATATTCTTGACCGCCGTGGCGAATTCGGCGTCGGCGAACACGAGCTTAGCGCCGGCATTGCCGGCGATGTATTCGACTTCGTCGGCGGCGAGGCGAAAATTGATCGGCAAGAATACCGCGCCGAGATGACTAACGGCGAAGGCGATTTCCAGAAACGCAATCGAGTTCTTCATCATCACGGCGACGACGTCGTCCGATCCGATGCCGCGCGCCGCGAGATAGCCGGCGGTTTTTTCGATGCGAGCCAGGAGTTCGGCGAAGGTGACGCGCTGATCCTGGTAGACGATGGCGATGCGCTGCGGCGTCCGCGTCGCGTGGTAGCGAATGAAGCTTGACAGGTTCACCATCGGCAGCGACTCCCGGCCGCGTGATGTTTCGTTGGAGCATGATCTTTTTCGGAAAACCGGCTTCCACTTTTCCGGATCATGCTCAGTAAGACCGCGGCAATCCCAGATTTTGCTGGGCGATGAAATTAAGGATCATCTGCTCGGAGATCGGGGCGAAACGGAACAGCCGCGCGTCGCGCCACAGCCGTTCCAGGTGCGTCTCCTTGGCGAAGCCCATGCCGCCGAGCGTCTGCATCGCATTCTCGATCGCGGTCGAGGCCGCCTGCGACGCAATCAGCTTGGCGATGTTGGCTTCCGAGCCGTAAGGCATGGCCTGGTCGAACAGCGCAGCGGCTTTGTAGTTCATCAGCCGCGCGCATTCGATCTCGGCGAACGACTGCGCCAGCGGAAACTGGATGCCCTGATAGGAGCCGATCGGCTTGTCGCCGAACACGCGGCGCTCGTTGGCGTAGGCGACGGCTTGGCGGAGCGCCAGCGTCCCAGCGCCGACCAGGCCTGCCGTGGTCACGATCCGCTCGGTGTTGAGCACGTCGAGCAATTCGTGCCAGCCTTTGTCGAGCGTGCCGATCAGCTCGCCGCCGTCGATGGCAACATCCTCGAAAAACACGCTGCAAGCCGACAGCGTATTGGTGCCGAGCTTTTCGATCGGCGTAAAGGTCAGCCCCTTGCGCTCGACGTCGATGATGAACATCGACAAGCCGTCGGTGCGGCGTTTGGCGTCTTGCGATTTGGTGGTGCGCGCCACCACCAGCATCTTCTGCGCCGACTCGACGCCGGTGATCCAGATCTTGCGGCCATTCAATCGCCAGCCATTGCCGTGGCGCGTCGCGAACGTTTTTATTTCGAGGCTGTTGGAGCCGGCGTCGGGCTCGGTCAACGCCATGCAGCAATTGATCTCGCCGGAGATGAGCTTGGGCAGCAGATCGGATTTCATCGCCTCGGAGCCGAAGCGCGCCAGCGAGACGCCGCCGAAAATCGGATTGATCATGAACAGCTGGCCTACCGTCGAGCCGCCGCCGCAGGCCGCGAGCGTCTCGACGATCAGCGCCATCTCCTGCATGCCAAGGCCGGCGCCGCCATATTGTTCGGGCAGCGCCACGCCGGACAGTCCGGCCTCGCACACCGCGCGCCAGAATTCGGCCGGGAAGCTTTTCTTGGCGTCGAGCTCGCGCCAATAGTCGAGCCCGAACCGATCGCCGACTTTGCGCGCGGTATCGGCGATGAGCTTCTGATCGTCGGACAACAGAAAATCCATGGATTGATACTCAGCTGGCGAGGAGGAGAAGCGGCGTTTCAAGGAGCTCGCGGATGCGGCGGAGCAGCCGCTGCGCCGACATCGGGTCGAGCGCGGCGGCCCGGCTGGTCAGCACGACGTTGACAAGCGCGGCGCGAACCGGCCGGCCGTCGCTATCGGGGCGAAACGTGTCGCGCACCGCGCCGACATAAAGCGCACCCGACCAGCCGTCCGGCGGATCGGCCGCGAAGAAGGAAATGCCGGGAAGCGCGGGTTCGATCCACAGCGCGCCGCGGAGCGAAGCGTTGAACGGTGCCGCGGACCGCGCAGCCTGCGCGACGACGCTGCTGAGTGTCCGGCAATCGGCGCTCGCGAACACGCTGACCGTCGTGGCATCGCCCTCACCGCTCTGCGCCAGCCCAATGACCGGAGGCTCGCGGAAAACGTCGCGCACCTTCGTCGCAGCCAAAACAACAAAATGCGCGAGATCGGCGTGCAAATCAGGCAGGTCGCTGTTGATCTGCGCGTTCAGTGCGAGAAGCGCGGTAACGTCGATCTCCGCGCCGGCGCTATGTGACCGCCATGCGCGTCAGGTCGGTCGCGAGCGGCGGCAGCCGGCGGCGCAATCGTCGGCCTGCCCGTCGCGGTGGCCCTTTCAACGTCCGCGGCTTTGATCCGGCCCCGCGGGCCGCTGCCATTGAGGTTGCGCAGATCGACGCCGCCTTGCCGGGCCAGGCGCCGGGCGAAGGGCGTCGCCAGAATGCGCGCGCCCTCGCCTTGCGGCAGCGCCGCCGGCGCTACGACCGGCGCTTGAGCCACACGAGGAGCAACGGCCGGCGAGTCCGCGCGCACGTCGATGTCCGGCGCGTCCAGCGAAACTTTGATGTCGCCGACATCCCAGCGGCCGATTGGCGTACCGACCGGCACCACGTCGCCTTCGGCAACCAGCACCTCCTGAAGAATTCCGGGACCAGGCGCCTCGACGTCGTAGGCGATCTTGTCGGTCTCGACCACGAGGATGATATCGCCGGCGGCAAAGCGGCTGCCCGGCGCCACATCCCAGCGCGCGACCGTGCCCTCCGTCATCGTCAGGCCGAGCTTGGGCATGACGAAGTCCGTTGTCGCCATTGTCAGCGCCCGCGAACCAACACGGTGTCAGCGACCGGCAAAGGCCGGCGCGCGCTTTTCCAGGAAAGCGGTGCAGCCTTCGTGCGCGTCGCTGGTATCGAACACCAGACCGATCATGCTCTGCTCGTAAGGCAGCGCTGCTGACAGCGGCATGTCGGCGCCGTTGGTCAACGTCCGCTTGAGCAACTTGAGCACCAGCGGGCTCTTGGCCGCGATTTTCGCCGCCAGCGCCCGCGCCTCGGCAAGCACGCTCTCGCGCGGCACGACCTTGTTGGCAAGCCCGATCGCAACCGCTTCCGCCGCGGATATCTGCTCGCCGGTGAACATGATCTCCTTGGCGCGGCAGGGCGGTATCTGGCGGATGATGCGCTGGGTGCCGCCGGCGCCGGGAAACAAGCCGAGCGTGATTTCCGGCAATCCGAGGCGCGCGGTCTCGGCAAGAATGCGGATGTCGGTCGCGAGCACGAGCTCGGTGCCGCCGCCGAGCGCATAGCCGTTGACCGCGGCGATGGTCGGCTTGTCGCAGATCTCGATCTTGCGGAACACGCGATGCACGATCTCGGCGAATTCGCGGTAATGCGCCAAGCCGGTGCGCGAATTCAGATCGGCGATGTCGCCGCCGGCTACAAACGCGCGTTCGCCGGCGCCGGTAATGATGATCACCCGGACATCGTCGTCGCGCTCGACGCGCTCGAACGCCGCCTCGAGCTCCAAGCAATGTCGGCACATCCAAAGCGTTGAGCACTTTCGGGCGGTTGATAGTAATGACCGCAATGTGATCGGCGGTTTCTACGACAATGCGCTCGTCCATCCCTGTCTCCCTTAGCTTCCTTGCGCAAATGGCTTGCGCTTTTTTGTTAAGCGATCGCCCGCTTGACCGCAGCGATAATCCGCCCGGCGTCGGGGCGATACCAATCTTCCAGCGATTTGGCGAACGGCGGCGGCATGAACGGCGCGCCGACGCGAACCAAAGGGCCGTCAAGCTCATCAAATCCCACGTCCGCAAGGCGCGCGACAATTTCCGCGCCGATGCCGAACGCTTCGACTGCTTCGTGACACACGACGAGGCGATGAGTGCGCGACAACGATTCCAGGACCGCCGCTTCATCCCACGGCTGCAGGCTGCGCAGGTCGAGGACCTCGGCGTCGACGCCTTCCTTTTCGAGGACGCTCGCGGCGGCGAGGCCGACCGGCACCATAGCGCCATAGGCGACGATGGTGACGTCCTTGCCCGCCCGCGCCGTCCGCGCCCGCCCGATCGGAACGGCGGCCGTCGGCTCGGGCAATTCGCCCTTGGTGGCGTAAAGCGCCTTGTTTTCGATCACGATCACCGGGTCGTCGTCATCGATGGCGGCTCGCACCAGCGCGTAGGCGTCCTCCACGTTCGACGGACAGACGACCTTCAGTCCGGGCACATGCGCGAGCCACGCTTCCAGGCATTGCGAATGCTGCGGACCAGCATTGATGCCGCCGCCATGCGGCATGCGCACCACCATCGGCACCGAGACCTGGCCGCCGAACATGAAGCGCGCCTTGGCGGCCTGATTGACCAGCGCATCCATGGCCAGCGTGACGAAGTCCATGAACATGATTTCGACCACCGGCCGCAATCCGGTCATGGCGGCGCCGACGGCGGCGCCGACGATGGCGGCCTCGGAGATCGGCGTGTCGCGCACCCGCTCGGCGCCAAACCGTTTGAGTAGCCCACGGGTGACGCCGAACGGCCCGCCGGGCTCGCCGACGTCCTCGCCAAGGAGCACGACTGAGGAGTCTTGCGCCATGGCGTCAGCGAGCGCGCGATTAATGGCTTGGCCAAATCTGACCTCGGTCATGGATCGGCGCCGGGGTTTTGGGTGAATAAACGTCGGCAAGCGCCGCCGCCGGAACCGGCGCGGTCCCGGCGCGCGCTTTGGCGACGGCGTCGTCGACACGGCGCTGCGCGGCCTCATCGGCGGCGGCGATGTCGGCGTCGGGCACGCCCATGGCGCGCAGCTCTTCCGCGGCGCGTTTGATCGGATTCTTGCGGCTGATGTCCTCGAACTCGCCGGCGTCGCGATATTTCTGCGGATCGCCTTCAAAGTGGCCGCGCACCCGCGTGGTCTTGCATTCGATCAGGAACGGACCGCCGCCGGCGCGGATGGCTTCGACCGCTGCCATCGCAGCAGCGCGAACGGCCATCACATCGTTGCCGTCGACGCGCTCGGTCGGAATCGCAAAAGCTTCCGCAAGCTTCGCCGGCTCCGCCGCCAGCTGCCGCGAAGCCGGCGAGAATTCCGACCAGCCGTTGTTCTCGCAGACAAGCAGCAGCGGAAGCTTCCACAGCGCCGCGAGGTTGAAGCTCTCGTGCAGCGCGCCTTCCGCCAGCGCGCCGTCGCCGAAGAACACGCAGGCGATGCCGCCGGTCTTGCGCAGCTGATGCGCCAGCGCGCTGCCGACGGCGATCGGAAGACCGGCGCCGACAATGCCGTTGGCGCCAAGCATTCCGACCGACATGTCGGCGACATGCATGGAGCCGCCGCGGCCGCCGCAATAGCCTTCGCTTCGCCCCATGATCTCGAGAAAGAAGCGCGGCACATCGAGTCCCTTGGCGAGGGCGTGGCCGTGGCCGCGATGATTGGAGGCGAGCGTGTCATGCGGCTGCAGCGCCGCGGCGATGCCGACCGCCACCGCTTCCTGGCCGATGGAAAGATGGATGAAGCCCGGAATTTCGCCGTCGCCGAACAGCACCGACAGCCGCTGCTCCACCTCGCGAATGAGTTTCATGTCGGCGTAAAGCCGCAAAAGCTCGGCCGGAGAAGGCTTTGTTTGGCTCTACGAACCTGGCCAAAGGCCACCAACGCCTCCCTCACGTGAACTATAATTCATTGTTCATTTTGGATGCACCATAGGACAGGCGGCGATGACCTGTCAATTGACCGCAGGCGATGAGATCCGACCGGCCGGGCAAGCCGCCAGATCCGGGCGCCAACAAAGCATCCGCGCCGAGCACATTCGTGACCGCCAATAGACGCCGGAATGGATCGTTTCGATCGCCGTGCACGATCGACGAAAGACCATCGGTATTCAATCTTTCCGGCGCCAAGTCGGCGCGCGATGAAATCGACTGAAGTGTCGCGCGTTCGTTGGCAGAGCGCCAACAAATCGTTCGGCTTGCGCGAGCGTTCGTCAACACCGATGCCGTCAGCGATCGCGCGCTCATTTCGCGCATCTGACAATTTGCGGGAACCGCGTTCGTCTCTCGCGCGAGAACATGACGGGCGCGCAATAGCGCTCGCGTCAATTGACGGCGTTCGGTGGATGAACGACACTCCGTGCGACGAGAGGCCCGTTGAATAAAAATAGAGCCGGGCCCTTCGCAAAGCCGTGACCTCTTCATTCTGGTGCATCCACAGGGAGGAAGCCCCCGATGACACATGCTCGCAGAAACCGTTTCGACCGCCGCACGCTGCTCAAGGGCGCGGCCGCCGGCGCCGTCGGCATGCTCGCAGCGCCGATGGTCGCCCGCTCGGAAAACAAGTCGATCAAGATCGGCATGTCGACGATCCTGTCCGGCCGCGTTGCGCAGCTCGGCACCTCGTCGCGCAACGCGGTGATGATGGAAGTCGACAAAATCAACGCCGCCGGCGGTCTGGCCGGCCGTCAGATCGAGATGGTGATTCGTGACTCCAAAGGCCAGCCGCAGGAGGCGGCGCGCCTGTCGCGGCGAGCTGGTCAACTCCGACGGCTGCGAGATCCTGATCGATGCCGAGGCATCGTCCGGCGCCTTCGCCGTCCACGAGGTGGCGCGCGATCTCGGCATGCTCACGTGCACACCAATTCCGAAACCAGCTCGCTCAGCGCCGATCCGAAGCTGCATTTGCCGAACGCGTTCCGCGTGTGCCGGCAGGGCGTGCACGATTGTATCGTCGGCGGCGCTTATGCGGCGAAGGTCGCCAAGACCAAGAATTTGACCAAGTGGATGACGACGTCACCGGACTACGCGTATGGCCGCGACACCACCGCGGAGTACATGTCTTATGTCAAATATTTCAACCCGGACGTCGAAGTCGTCGGCGAAGCCTGGCCCAAACTATTTCAGCCGGATTACACCGAGGTGCTCACCAAGATCCTGCAGACCAAGCCGCAGGCGCTCTATTCCTGCCTCTGGGGCGGCGATGTCACCGCCTTCATCGATCAGGGCAACATCTATGCGCTGTTCGGACAGGTCGAGACATTCGCGGTCAATATGGCCGACTACACCGCGCTGACGGCGGTGAAAAATCTGCCGAAGGGAATCCACTCCGGCAACCGCTATATCAAGACCTTCCCGAACACGCCGGAGAACGCTGCCTGGGCCGACGCCTATCGCGCCAAATATAATGAGTATCCGACCAATTGGGCCTGGGAGAACGCGACCGCGATGCATTTCATCGCCGCCGCGCCAAAAAAGCAAACTCGACGGACGGCGCCAAGCTCGCCGAAGTGATGAAAGGTTTGACCATCGCCTCGCCGTTCGGCGCCGATGGCAACGTTACGCTCCGTGCCGAAGATCAAACCTTGGTCGGCTACGCCATCGGCTGGGGCATGACGATCCCGAACGAGCCCTACGTCGTCGACATGACGGCGGGCGACTGGAAACAAATCTTCGAGCTCGAGGCGGAGTGGAAAAAGAAGAAGAATTACGCCTAAGGCGTGAGCACGCCTGAGCTTGCGGCTGCCGGCTTGCTCTTAGGCCGGCAGCTTCCCGCGCGATAGCTGACGCTCTTTGCCGCGGCCCGCCAATGGACCTTGCCACGCTCGCGACTTGTCTCTCCTCCTCGGCCTGCATCGTCACACAAACGACGGGCGCCCTGATCATCGGCATGTTGCTGTTTCTGGTCGCGGCCGGCCTGACGCTGATCTTCGGCGTGCTGAAGGTCGTCAATTTCACCCACGGCTCGTTCTACATGCTCGGCGCCTATTTCGCGCTGTCGATTTTTCAGTACACCGGCAGCTATACGCTCACCATTTTGGGCGCCGGCGTCGCGACCGCGATCGTCGGCCTGATTTTCGAGCGCCTCTTCATCAGCCGGGTCTATGGCCAAAATGTCCTGATGCAGCTCCTGGTCTGCTACGGCTTTGTTTTGATCTTCGACGATCTGGTGAAGATCATTTGGGGCGTCGAATTCAAATCCATGGGCATGCCGCCGGCGTTTCAGGTCCCGCCCCTCTTCATCGGCGGCGGCGTGGTGCCGCCATTTTATTTGTTCGTGGTCGGCGTCGCGCTGGTCATTGGGCTCCTGCTGTGGCTCCTCATCGAGCGCACGCGGCTCGGCAAGACGGTGCGCGCCGCAGCCTTTAATCCCAGCATGGTCGCGGCGCTCGGCATCAATACCGGCTACCTGTACGGACTGGTGTTCGCGCTCGGCGGCTTGCTGGCGGGATTTGCCGGAGCGCTGGCCGCGCCGGTGCGCTCGCTGACGCCGGGGATGGGATTCTCGATCCTCATCGAGTCCGTTCATCGTCACGGTGATCGGCGGCATGGGCTCGATCGTCGGCGCGTTCGTCGCCGCGCTCGCCATCGGCCTGATCCGCTCGTTCGGCAGCCTCGGCTTTCCGCTGTTCACCGACGGGCTGATGTATCTGTTCATGGCGCTGGTCCTGATCGCGCGGCCGACCGGCCTGTTCGGCAGAGAAATAGTGTGACGATGAAGCGCGCTCGCTGGCATTCGATATCGTCATCGGCGCCGCCGTCCTCGTTATCCTGGCATTGGTGCCGCTGGTTTTCCCAAGCAAGGCGCTGATCGATTTCCTGATCCGGTTCTCGGCTTATGCGTTGTTCGCGACCTCGCTCAATTTTCTGGTCGGCTATGGCGGCATGGTCTCGTTCGGGCACGGCATGTTTTTCGGCCTCGGCGCCTATGCGTTCGCTTTGCTGATGCAGCGCACCGGCATGCCGATCCCGGCCGCCTTCGCCATCACGCTCATCATCTGTGCCGCGCTTGGCCTGGTGATCGGCGCCATCTGCGTCCGATTGAAGGAAATATATTTTGCCTTCCTGACGCTGGCCTTTCAGATGCTGCTCTATAGCCTGATCATTCTCTGGGTACCGCTGACGGGCGGCGACCAGGGCCTGCGCGGCGGCATCCCGCGGCCGCCGTTTCTCGGCATCAATCTTGCGAACCAGACACATCTTTATCTCTTAAGCTGCACGCTGCTGATCATCGGAATGATCTTGATGCATCATCTGGTGCAATCGCCGTTCGGCTACACCTTGCGCATGATCCGCGACAATGCCGCGCGCGCCAACTTTCTCGGTGTCGCCGTGTTCCGCGTCCGCCTGCTCGCGTTCGTGATGGCGGGCGTGTTCGCCGGCGCCGGCGGGGTGATCATGAGCCTGTTCGTATCGGGCGCCTATCCGGAATTCGCCTATTGGACCATTTCCGGCGAAGGCATCTTCATCATCATGCTCGGCGGCTTGGAGTCGTTTCTCGGCCCGGCGGTCGGCACGGTGATCTTGCTGGTGCTGAATGATTTCGTGACCCGGCACACCGAATATTACGGCCTCACCCTCGGCATCATCATTCTGGTGTTTGCACTCGGGCTGCGGCGCGGATTGCTCGATGTGCTGATTGATCTTTGGCACCGGCACGCGGTTTTCTCGGCGGCGCGGGCGAAAGCCGGCAACGTCTCGAAGGCCTCGCTATGACGGCGGGCGGCGGCTCATGTTAGCAGTCGACGGCCTCTCGAAGTCTTTTGGTGGCGTGGCGGCAATGCAAAACGTCACGCTCGACTTCGCGCCGGGCTCGCTCACCGCCATCATCGGTCCTAACGGCGCCGGCAAGACCACCTTCTTCAATCTGATCTCAGGGGCGATGCGGCCGGACCGCGGCAGCGTGAAGCTCGCCGGCGAGGACATCGTCGGCCAGTCGCCGACGCAGATCGTGCGGCGCGGCATGGCGCGGGCGTTCCAGATCGCCAGCATCTTTCCCTCGCTGACGGTTGAAGCGATCCTTACCGCGACGGCGCAGGCGCACATGGGACAAGCTGAGCGCATCACCCGGCGTTTCCCGCTGCCGGAATGCCGCGACCGCGCCTTCGCGGTGATGCAGATGCTCGGCCTCGCCGACAAGGCGGCGGTGCTATCGTCAAACCTGTCGCATGGCGACCAAAAACTGCTCGACATCGGGCTGGCACTGATGCTCGAGCCGCGCGTCCTTCTGCTCGACGAGCCGACCGCCGGCATGGGACCGGAAGAGCGCTGGCAGATGATCGCCAAGGTCCAGGAATTGTGGCAGCGGCAGAAGATGACGCTGGTGTTCATCGAGCATGATATGGATATCGTCTTCAAGATCGCGCAATCGATCCGCGTGCTCTGCTACGGCCGGGTGCTGGCGGAAGGAACGCCGAGCGAGATCCGCGGCCATCCGGAGGTGATCGCCGCCTATCTCGGCACCAGCCAGGAGGCCCGCGGCTCATGAGCGCCCGCGTCCTGTGCAGCGCCGAGAAGATCGACGTCTTCTATGGATCGAGCCAGATCCTGTTCGGCGTCGATATCGAGTTGGCCGAGGGACAGACCATGGCGCTGCTCGGAAGGAATGGCGCCGGCAAAAGCACGACGCTCAAGGCAATCGCCGGGCTGGCGCCGCCGCGGCGCGGCCGCGTCACCGTGATGGGACGCGACATGCAGAGCCGCAAGCCGCATCTGATCGCGCAGGCCGGCGTCGGCTTCGTGCCGGAGGACCGACAAATCTTCCCGGAGCACAGCGTCGAGGACAATTTGGAAATCGCCGCGAAGAAAGGACCGGACGGGCAGGACTTCTGGAACCTGGCCCGGGTCTACGATCTGTTTCCGATGCTACAGCCGCTGCGCAACCGGCAAGCCGGCCGGCTGTCTGGTGGCGAGCAGCAGATGCTGGCGATTGCGCGCACGCTGATGGGCAACCCCGTGGCGCTCCTGCTCGACGAGCCGAGCGAAGGCCTGGCGCCCATCATTGTGCAGCGGATCACGGAAATCCTGCATCGGCTCCGCGGCTCCGGCGCCAGCATCCTCATCGCCGAGCAGAACATGCATTTCTGTCTCGGCATCGCCAGCGACGCGACCGTCATCGACAAGGGCCAAATCGTCTATCGCGACACGATTGACGGGCTCAAAGCGAATGCGGAAATAAGAGCGCGATACTTGGCGATCTAGCGGCGCCTGGCAGGGAAAGACGCAATGCCTGAATTTAGTGAGGCCGGATCGGCCCAATCGGCGGATGCGCGTGGGCGC
This sequence comes from uncultured Alphaproteobacteria bacterium, assembly GCA_963804405.1. Classification (GTDB taxonomy): domain Bacteria; phylum Pseudomonadota; class Alphaproteobacteria; order Rhizobiales; family Xanthobacteraceae; genus BOG-931. The sequence continues at coordinate 56,436 of CAWDQG010000055.1, forward strand.
ATGTACCCACGGCTGAAGAATCGGATCGCGCTGGTGACCGGCGCCTCGCGCGGGCTCGGCCGATTTTTTGCCGAAACGCTGGCGCGCGAAGGGGCGAGTGTCATTTTAGCCGGCCGATCAAACTTACAAGAGATCATCGATGGCATCGCCCGCGCCGGCGGCACTGCGCACGCGATCGAAATCGACGTGATGCGCGACGATTCCATCCTTAGCGCTTTCGAGCAGATGACCGCGCAATGGGGCTGCCCCGGCATCATCATCAACAATGCCGGCATCACCGACGTGGTCGACACCCTCGAGCAGGAGCCGGCCGACTTCGATCGCATCCTGGCGACCAATCTGCGCGGCCCGTGGATGGTAGCGCGCGAGGCGGCGCGCCACATGGTCGCCAACAAAATCTCCGGGTCGATTGTCAACATCGCCTCCATCCTCGCGCTGCGTCAGGCCGGCCGGGTGACGGCTTACGCGGTGGCGAAGGCCGGCCTGGTGCAGATGACCAAACAATTGGCGCTGGAATGGGCGCGCTACGGCATCCGCGTCAACGCGCTGGCGCCCGGTTATGTCGAAACCGATTTCAACCGCGACTTCTTCAAAACGGAAAAGGGCCAGGAAATGATCCGCCGCATCCCGACGCGGCGATTGACGCCCATCGAGGACTTGGCCGAGCCGCTGATGCTGCTTGCCGGCGACGGCGGCGCTTCGATCACCGGCGTGGTGCTTCCGGTCGACAGCGGCCATTTGCTGTCGGGGCTTTGATCACGTTGCGCCGGCCGCCGGAAGCACGCGCCGGGCGCGCTTGACCCGCATAATGAGTCATGTTCATTTTGGCTTCTGGCGGTCGACCACATAATGCGGCGGCAGCACCCCAAAGAAGACGCTGCCGACTGCACGACCAGCGCCGGGCGAGGAAACCCTAAAGGACGGCATTTGTCCGCATTCGACACTTTCGACGCCGATAGCGTGAGACACAAGCTGCTGAGCTATTTGCGCCGGCAGGTCGGCGCCGGCGTCGAGGTCGGCGCGCTCAAGCGCTACACGGTGGGCTTTTCGTGGGTGACGTTCGGCTTCACCGCCATCTGGAACGAAGGCGGACACAGCATCGCCCGCGATCTCATCCTGCGCGTCGGGCCGCCGAGCGGTATCTTCGCGCCGTACCGCGCATCGCCGGAATTTGCCACCCTGCAAAGTCTCGCCGGCAGCGGCATCCCGGTGCCGCGCGTCTATTGGTATTCCGACGACAGCGAGGAGCTGGGCGCGCCATTCTTCGTCTGCGAATTCGTCAAAGGCGAAGCGCCGGTACCATGGACCGCCGATGGCGGTCCGGCGTTCGACGAGGCGGCGCGGCTCAATCTGGGCGATCAATTCGTCACCGCGCTCGCGGCGCTGCATAATTTTTCCTGGCGCAACACGCCGGTCGCCGGCATCGGCGGCGCCACTGATCCCAAGGAAACCGCCGCTTCCCAGATCGCATTCTGGGAAAAGCGCATGCGCCAATGGTCGACGCGCCGCTATCCGATGCTCGAATGGGCGCTGATCTGGTTCCGCGCGAATGCGCCGAAAGCAACGCGGATCACCGTCGTTCATGGCGACTACCGCATCGGCAATTTTCTCGAGCTTGATGGGCGCATTGCCGCGATCCTCGACTGGGAGCTGGTCCATCTCGGCGATCCAATGGAGGACCTCGGCTGGATTTGCCTGCAAGCCTGGCGCGGCCGGTCGCCCTATATGTGCCACCTGCTGACGCGCGATGAGCTTGCGCAAAAATACCAAAAGCTGACCGCCGTCGAGATTGATCCCGCGGCGTTGCATTACTGGGAGGTGTTCGGCACCTTCAAGCTGACCGTAATGCATCTCGGCGCCAGCCATTGTTTCGAGACCCGCGACTTCAACGATCTGCGCATGGCCGGCATGGGCTTCCAGCTGCCACGCATGCTGTTGCAGCTCGAAGCAGTGATGGAGCGGGCGGCGTGAACAATTCGCTCGACCGATTGATCGGCGGCATCATCGCGACGTTGCGAACGCATGTGATCCCGAACGTAACCGACGGCTACGCCCGCGGTCAGGCGATCGGCGTCATCGACCTCCTCAACAACATCGCGCCGCGGCTTGAATGGGCGCGGGCGCCGCTCCTCGAAGCGGTTGCCAAGCGGCGAAACGCCATCCGCGCCGTCCGCGCGCTGGTGCCGGATGCGCCGGGGGGCGCCAAAGGATTAACTGATCCGGCGCTGGCGTCGGCAAGCTCGGCGGAACTTGCCGCCCAGCGCGACCGGCTCGATGGCGAGATCGCTGATCTGATTGCCTGGACGCATAGCGGCGACGCGCGCGGCGAAGTCGCTGCCGCCATCGCGTTACTCCGCCAACACGTCCACGACGAGCTCAAGCGCGATATGAAACTGACCAAAAAACCGCTATTCGCCGAAATCTCCAAAGCCACCGGCGGGCAAGATTGACCTAGGCTCCGGCATGGAGCCGGGGAGGAGTGATCATGGACTATCATTTGGACGCGCGCATGCCGCGGCCGGAACAATGCGTCCAGCGTTACATGATCGAGCGCTGGGCGCGCGAGCAGCCGCACAAGGTCTTCGCCATCTTCGCCGACGGCGAGCAATGGACCTATGCCGACATGCAGGCCAAAGCCATTCGCACCGCCAACGCGCTGCGCGCGCTCGGCGTCAAGCAAGGCGAACGCGTCCTGGTCTGGCTGCCGAACAGCGCCGACGGCGTGCGCGTCTGGTTCGGCCTCAATTATCTCGGCGCCGTGTTCGTGCCGATCAACACCGCCTATCGCGGCACGCTGCTCGAGCATGCGATCGGCTTGTCGGAGGCGCGGCTGATGATCGCGCACGCGCAGTTATGCCCGCGGCTCAACGACGTCGACCGCAAATCGGTGCGCGAAATTGTCATGCTCGGTGGCGCGCCCAGTCCGCTTGACGGTGTCGTCATTCATCCCGCAAGCGCGCTCGACGGCGCCGACGACCAGCCGCCGGCGCTGGAGCGGCCGATCGCGCCGTGGGACATGCAGTCGATCATCTTCACGTCCGGGACGACGGGGCCGTCGAAGGGCGTGATGTCGTCCTACGTGCATCTGCATCAGATGGCGGTGTCGGCGCCGTTTCTGTCCGGCGGCGACCGCTACATGATCAATCTGCCGCTGTTTCATTCCGGCGGCGTGATGCCGATCACGGCGATGCTGATCCACGGCGGCTCGATCGCGATGGTCAACTCGTTCGACACGGATTCCTTTTGGCCGACGGTGCGCAAGGCCGGCATCACCACATCGATCCTGCTCGGCGTCATGGGCGGCTTTTTGCTCAAGAGGCCGCCCTCCCCCGACGATAAGGATCATCCGCTCAAGGCCTGCACCTATGTGCCGCTCAACGAAACCGCGCCGCAATTCCACGCCCGCTTCGGCACCGACATCTACACCCACTTCAACATGACCGAGATCTCGATGCCGATCGTCACCGGCGCCAACCCGACAGCGCTCGGCAGCGCCGGCCGGCCGCGCCCCGGCGTCGAAGTCCGCATTGTCGACGAGAACGATTGCGAGCTTCCAATCGATACGGTCGGCGAGCTCGTGGTGCGCACCGATTGTCCATGGGCGACCAGCCACGGCTATGCGGGAAATCCGCCGGCGACGGCTGCGGCCTGGCGCAACGGCTGGTTTCACACCGGCGACGGCTTCCGCCGCGACGCCGAGGGCAATTTCTATTTTGTCGACCGGCTCAAGGACGCCATTCGGCGGCGCGGCGAAAACATTTCCTCGTTCGAAGTCGAATCGGAAGTTCTGGCTTACCCGCCGATCCGCGAGGCGGCGGCGATCGCGGTGCGAAGCGAAATCGCCGAGGACGAAGTCTGCGCCGTGGTCGCCATCCGCAAGGGCGAGGCGTTCGACCCAGCGGCGCTGATCGAGTTTCTACGGCCGCGCATGGCGCATTTCATGGTGCCGCGCTACGTCCGCGTCGTCGACGCGCTGCCGCGGACGCCGACCGCGAAGATCGAAAAGGTCAAGCTCCGCGCCGAAGGACTGACGGCCGACACCTGGGACCGCGAAGCCGCCGGCATCGTCGTCAAGCGCGAGAAAATCGGCGCCAAGGGCGGTTGACGCGCGCTCCCGGAAGGAAAAGCCCATGTTCGCCGAGCTGTCGCAAGACGCCAAGTCGCTGCATGCCGCGCTGACGGATTTCATGCACGAGCATGTCTATCCGAACGAGCGCGAATTGCTCGCGCCGCGTACCGACGGCACTGACCGGTGGATGCCGCGACCGCTCTTGAAAGCCTTGCAGGAAAAAGCCCGGGCGCGCGGCTTGTGGAACCTGTTTTATCACGGGCCCGGCGGCGCCGGCCTGACCAATTTCGAATATGCGCATCTGTGCGAGACGCTTGGCCGCTCGCTGGCGGCGCCGGAAATCTTCAACTGCAACGCGCCCGACGTCGGCAACATGGAATTGCTGTCGGTCTACGGCTCGCCGGCACAAAAGGAGCGCTGGCTCAAGCCGCTCCTTGCCGGCGACATCCGCTCGTGTTTCGCCATGACCGAGCCGGCCGTCGCCTCGTCCGACGCCACCAACATCGAGACCGAAATCCGCCGCGACGGCGATCACTACGTCGTCAGCGGTCGCAAATGGTGGATCACCGGCGCGATGTCGCCACGCTGCAAGGTCGCAATCGTCATGGGCAAGAGCGATCCTGCGGCGCCGAAGCACAAACAGCAGTCGATGATTCTTGTGCCGATGGACTCGCCCGGGCTCACCATCGAGCGCCCGCTCTCGGTCTATGGCTATGAGCATGCGCCGCTCGGCCATGCGGAATTGATCTTCGACAATGTCCGCCTGCCGGCCGAGAACATGCTGCTCGGTGAAGGCCGCGGCTTTGAGATCGCCCAAGGCCGCCTTGGCCCCGGCCGCATTCATCATTGCATGCGCTTCATCGGTCTTGCCGAGCGCGCGCTGGAAAGCATGTGTGCGCGCGCGAGAAAGCGCGTCGCCTTCGGCTCCTCGCTCGCGGACATGGGCGCCGTCCGGCAGGCGATCGGCAATCGCGCTGCGACATCGAGCAGGCGCGGCTGATGACGCTCAAGGCCGCGTGGATGATGGACACGGTCGGCAACAAAGCCGCCCGCGCCGAGATCGCCATCGTCAAGGTCATTGTGCCGACCATGGCCGGCACCGTGATCGACCGGGCGATCCAGGTGCACGGCGGCGCCGGGCTGTCGCAGGACTTTTTCCTCGCCGAGGCCTTCGCCGAAACGCGCTTTCTGCGCATCGGCGACGGCCCCGACGAAGTGCATCGCGAAGCGCTGGCGCGCATTGAGCTTAAGCGCGCCGCGAACTAAACGAGAAGGCTGAGTGCCGTGGCGGAGACCCAGCGGGAGCTTGATGATGAATGAGTTTGTGATACGGCCCGAAGACGAGATGACGCATGACCCCGGCGCCTCCGTCAATTTCAACGAGAGCGTCTACACCAACGGCTTCAATGCCGCCTCCCCGGTCGGCGGCTGGATGCGGCTCGGCAATCGGGTCCACGAACGCTATGCCGAGCTGTCCGTCTGTCTCTATCTGCCCGATGGCCGCATCGCCTGCCAGTTTCAGCGCCCGAGCATCACCAGCAACGATCGCTTCAACGCCGGCGGTCTGTCCTATGCAGTGATCGAGCCGCTGAAGAAAGTCTCGATGAGGTTCGACGGCGAAATGTTGATCGTCGATAATCCGGACGCGTTCCGCGATCCGAAAACGCTGTTCGAACACGGCCGGCGCGTACCCGGCCATGTTCACTGGGTCCATGAGGGCGAGGGCCCGGTGCATGGCGGCGCACCGGCCAACGACGCCGTGCAGACCATGTACGGGCGCGATTTCTCGTTTGCCCATTTCAACCAGCATGCGCGCGTGCGCGGCGAGATCAAAGTCGGCGACGAGACCTTCACCATCGACGGCCACGGCTGGCGCGACCATTCCTGGGGGCCGCGCTATTGGCAGGCGATTTATTTTTATCGGCTGTTCGTCGCCAATTTTCCCAATGGCGACGGCTTCATGCTCCTGAAAATCACCGGCAAGGACGGCGTGACCCGCCGCGTCGGCCTGCTGCTGGTCGATGGGCAGTACGAGGAAATCCTGGATATGGATCTGTCGACGCGGTGGAGCGCCCAAAAAGACCCGGTCCGCGTCGACATCGGTGTGCGAACGGCGAACCGCAAAGCGATTATCGCCGGTGAGATCATCACGCTGGCGCCACTACGCAATCGGCGCAAAGCCAACGGCGAGGTTTTGAAATCACGCATCGCCGAAGGCTTTACGCGCTTCACTTGGGACGGCCGCCAAGGTTACGGCATGACCGAATATATCGAGCGCATCGAAGACGGAAAGCTCGCCGGCTACCCATTGTGACTCGCCGGCGATTGTGCGGATTTTGCCAGTTCAGGACAGTTTCTTCTCCATTTCGTGGCGAAGGATCTTGCCCGTCGTGCTGCGCGGAAAATCCTCGAAGCGCACGAAATGCACCTCCTTCGGCCGTTTGTAGCCGGCCAGCGACTTGCGGCATACCGCCTCGATATCGGCTTCGCTGAGCGCATCATCGCGCCGCGAGATGAAGGCGACGGGGATCTCACCCCACTTGGCATCGGACTTGCGGATGACGACCGCGTCGCGACGCGCGGATCCGACAACAGCACGCGTTCGATCTCGGCGGGATAAATGTTCTCGCCGCCGGATTTGATCATGTGTTCGCCCGGTCGACGAAGTCGTAGCTGCCGTCCGCGTTGCGGCGGAACAGGTCGCCCATGCGAAACCAGCCGTCCTTGAAGTCGCGCGCGTTGGTCGCGTCGGCATTCCAATAGCCGCTGAACACCGTCGGACCGCGCATAGCGGCCTCGCCAGGCTCGCCGTCCTCGACGTCGGCGCCATCGGGAGCGACCAGACGGAAGTCGCACAGCGCGCTCTTTCGCTTCGACAGACTCGCGGGGAATTCGCCCGGCGGATCAGCGAGGCGGACGCGGGTGCAAGGCCAGTTCGGTCGCGCCGAAGCTGTTCAGATGGGCGCGCCAGTCAACCCGGTCAGTTCGGTAATCAGCCTTCGGCACCAGATCGGCCATCGCCCCGATCGCGCGAATGCCCTTCGGCCGGCGCGCGCGCGATTTCAAAAGCGCCACGACGGGCTCGATCGAACCCGGCATCAGCAGCAGCCAGCCGAGCTGTGGGCGGTCAAAGATGTCGACGATCGCTTCCGCGTCGAAACCGTCGACCACATCACCGTCGCCCCGGACATCAGCGCAGCGAGCGTCTGATCGGTCGCGGCCATATGGAACAGCGGCGACCAGGCGAGAAAGGCGTCTGTCGGTCGCGCGCAAGGAGATCGCGCCGCAGCGCCATGCGTGCGATCTCGGCGCGATGACTGATCAGCGCGCCCTTCGGCAGCCCGGTGGTGCCGCTGGTATAGAGAATGACCAGCCCGTCCTCGGGGTCGACGTCGCAACGTCGCCACGGCGGTGCGGTCTCGATGAGCGCCTCGTAGTGATCCTGATGATGAAGCTTCTGACGCCGCGCAAGTCGAGTGCGGCAAGCGTCTTGGCAAATCGCCGGGAGCCGATGACGAGCGCGGGAGAACCAGATCAAACGTCTGCAATTGGAAAACAGCCAGACGCCAGTTCTGGCGACGCGACGACGAACCAGACGGCGGCTGCGAGCTCGATCTCGATGTATTCGGCGCAATTATCTGATAGCACGGCGATGCGCTCGCCGTAGCGGATTCCTCTGTTGCGCAGCGCGGCAGCAGCCGACGCACGCGCTCATCGAGCGCGCCATCGAGCGCCGAAACTGCCTGCTCGATCGCGAGCGCGTTCGGATCGCGCTTTGCTTGTGCGACGAACAATTCATAGACGCTGAGCTGCCCGGCTCGGCGAATGTCGGCCGCGCCACACGCACCGGACTGAGCCTCCTTCACAGCATCTCGCAGCACTGGGCGCTTTTTCTTGTCCGTCGTTCAGGCCGCTCTGGCCTGCGATGTCGGCGCTGCCGGAACGCCGAAATGGCGTCTTCGATCGAGCCTTGTGGCAGCCGCTCGACAAAACGGTCGAGCCGTGAGACGCCAACATCGGCACGCCCTCCTCGCCGCCGATCCGGCGCAGCATCGCCGACAGCGTCGGCATGTCGTAGGCGTAGTCGGCCGCCTGCATGCGCTGCTCGCGCACATGGGCGACGCCGTCTTTGGTCTCCGCCTCGATGACCGCGCTCAAGATCGGGATCGACGGATCGGACACCAGTTCGAC
>CAWDQG010000056.1:0-28219 GCA_963804405.1 uncultured Alphaproteobacteria bacterium
GGTGCCACTCCCTCCCAGTAGGTTCCTGTTGTAGTAGGAGTTGTAGTAGGGGGCTGTAGTAGGGGCCGTAGTATGGGTTGTAGGTCGGCCCGAGTTCTGCCGACCTGCGCGGATGCAACGCCGGCCTGAACGGAGCAGTATTGCCGCGACGACCGCGGCAGTGATCTTAGCAGTCATACTGATCTCCGTTTTGGGCTTCGTAGAAGCCGATTGCCGAGCTGACGTATGGCGGTCCACCCCTTTCACTATTCCCGGATGACAAAAGGGTTTGTTCACGCCCAACGAACAATCAAAGATTGGTTTTAATACATACTTCAAAGAGGGCGGCCGAAGCCGCCCTTCAATGCGCGAACGTGAGGCCAAGCAATGTGACTATTCCGTCGCGACCTGCGGCGGCAGGCTGGCCACGATGTAGGGCAGCGCAGCGGCGATATTTCTGTGCAGCCATTTTTCCTCACGTGACATTTCCGTCGTATGCGCCCCAGTGCCAATTGCTGCCGGCGCAGACGTGGTCGACGTCTTTGTCGCGCTTCGTTTCGGGACGTTGGGTGTCGGCCGAAAGCAAAGACCCCAGCCAGGTGGGCCTCGCCGGGGTCTTGTACGCGCGATACGCGCACGGGCGCTTGGGGCTTTGGGAGCTTGAGGCGCCCGGCATTTGTCGAATTTGAGACGCATCGCTTTCGAAATTTGTATCAAATAGCCCACTCTGAATTGGCGGTGAAAAAGTGGGATAACTCCACATATCCGCAGGTTACTGGCAGTCGCCGATTTCAGGCAAATGCGAGGAAAATTCGCGCGCGCCCTTTAGGCGGCCCACAATTGTCGTTCGGCTATGTAGTGTCACTGAGAAGTGTTGAGGCGGCCAGATTCTGACCGTCCACATGCACTCGCTGATGCCTGAAGAGAGACGTTGGTCACCGCGCCGCCCGCTCTACCGTGCAGCGAAGATCAAGCTCGGAGTTGGCATTCTGGCGCACGACTGCGTCGTAATCGACATGTCAGACAGCGGCGTACGGCTCCACGTCGCCGGATTCCACGTTCCGGACGAATTCCTGCTGCTCCTGTCCGGCGACGGTGTAGTCCGGGAAAGCAAGTACAAGGTGGTCTGGCGGCGCGGTCATGAGCTTGGCGCCAAGTTTGTTAGTGTTGTCCGATCTGGCTTTGCCTTGCAGAATTAGTGCTGAAGCGGTGCGAGCAGCCGCCGGACATTGCCAGGCTGCCGGAGCTGGCAGGGAAATGAACGCAAATTGTTAACCGCGCGTCCACGATGCGCGATACATCGCCGATACGGTCTGAGCATTTGCGTCCTCAGATGCGTGGCCTCTTTAGCGCGGATCGTCCACAGTCCGGAAAAGTGAGCCGTCTTGCTCAGTTCGCACGGGAACAAAGCGTATTGAGATACATCACCGACAGTGATCTCCGTCAGGCGTCGGTGGCTGAGAGAGCCGATTGGGCTCCCGCCTTGATAAGGGAGATTGCCATGTCTTTGACCTATCCGCGCTACGACGCACGCGATTTCGAGCGACGTTGGCAGACGCGACTAAACACGCCGCCGCGGCGGACGACGAACAGCGCTTCCGAGTTGCATGTGGAAGTGACGCATCGCTTCCCGGCGCCCAACCGGTATGGTTGGGAATTGCGGCCTGCGGCGGGCCTTTCCGCCGAAGAGTCGCGCGTTCAATTCACGTCGTGGGAAGAAGCCAGTCAGGCCGGCAAACTCGCTCTGAACCAATTCTTGCAACGTCAATTAGATCCGCGCATGCGCGGACAAGTAGGCTGACGTCCTCGGTACCGTGGTCACGTTCTGGGCGGAAGTCGTGTTCTCGTGGAAATTTCGGGCGTGAGGCCGCTTTAATTACTGGCCTCGTATGGAGGACAAACTGACCGCTCACAAATTCAAAATCGGCGAGAGTGTGGACTACATATTTGCCGGCCGGCATGGCGCGGTTGGGGTTTATGAGGTCACGCAGCTTATGCCGGTCAAAGATGACCAGCTCCAATACCGGATCAAAAGCGCCAACGAGCCCCATGAACGCATGGTCAAGGAAAGTGAACTGCCGACAAGCGGCCGTCGCTGACCAGCGATTTAATCGTGTCGACGCGCTGACCTTCGACGGTGGCCGCCAGCGTCAGGCATGACAAACGCGGCTGATCGTCGACCAGCACAGTGCAGGCGCCGCACTCGCCGCCATCGCAGCCGGTTTTCGTTCCGGTGAAACCAACAAATTCCCGCAAATAATCCAGCAGCAACACGTTTTCAGATATCGCATCGCTGCGTGCGCGGCCGTTGAGCGTCAGCTGAAGAATGCGCGCCATGGGCATATAAACCGCGTCTCTATCTACGTCGGGCTTAATATCAGTCTCTGCCAGTTCGTTCAAATCGCAATGGGCGCGAGTTTATCGAGCGGTCTGCCAACGGCGCTACGCCGGCTGTTGTCCTCTGGCAGAAAGTTCGTCGCGTCGAACCCGTAAAAATGGATTAGCCGGAACGTCGTAGCTGCCTTCGCCGAGATAGCGAATCCGTGATTGCCGCCGGAAATGTGGAAACCGGCCGCGACGTTGGCGGGCCACCCGATCAACGACGTGGTTGGTTGGGGCGCCATAGACGCCGATCAGATCGTTTGGATCTGGTCCCCTGCGCTCGGACGAGTTTGCTTGTCAGTACCTACGGTAAGAAGCTTGCGAATCGACACATGAGGTCTTGTCCAATCCGCTCGTCATAAAGGCGTATCTTGGTCCTTCGAGTCGTCGATCAGCGAACGCAAGGCGACGCGCTTCTAGAGCGCGGCCCCGTCTCGAAACCACATGGCGGCGTGGGGCTTGAACCGGCAACGCCTAATGGCTTCGTTCCGATAGCGCAAGCATTCGACGCGATACCGTTCTTTGCGCGGCGCGCATCGCGCCGCCGCTCGCCAGCGTCATCTTGACCACATAGCCGCGACTGATCCCGGCGGGGATGTGCCCAAGGCAGAAGTGCGCAATCAATTCGTCAACGCCAACGTCCGCCGCCACTGTTCGCCACGTTCGCCGATACATCATGCCATGGGCTGGTAACCCGTCGTCATCAAAGCTCGTAATGTGCGATCCTTCGGTGCGACCCGGAAAGACCCATTCGCTTCCGTCGCTCGCGTCGCGCGCTCGCTTCAACTCGCGGGCAATGGCTGCGCTCAATGGAACATAGATCGTGTTCTTTGCCTTGGCGTCGCGGATAGCAAAGGATCGTTTCATCCGTTCGCCCGTCTCAGGATGCACGGGAAAAAGATCGGACCACTTAAGGCGCGCAAGCTCGCCCGGCCGACAACCCGTGAGCAGATTGACCATCTGAAACGCCTTGCGCGTCGGCGACTCGATCTTATCCCACGCCTTCCGCCACTTCGGAAAGTTCGCGGGTGCGAGCGCGCGTTGCGAGCGCGGCTCGGCATTCATTTCAACCGCGCTGACTGGATTGTGCGGCGGCAATGTGCGGTCAAGCTTGGCCGCCCGGCGGTATGCAGCACGTAACGCGCGGGCCGCCTGATTGGCGATGTTAGGCCCGCTCTCTTTGGTCACTCGCTTGTGCCATGCGGCGACGGCGGCGGGCACGTTGGCAAGATCGCGGAGCGGCCACAACAAAAATTCCGCAAGGTGCGTTCGTTTCAACCCTTCAAGATTGCGCGCCCAACTGCCCGACTTCCCGCGCTCGCGGGCGTGCTCAATGTAATCGTCGAGTGCCTTGCCGAATTTTGTTGCTGTTCTTACGCCGGGCGTTACGCGGCCGGACGCTATTCGCCCCGCGTGAACGAGCGCAGCCTTGCGCGCTTGCGTCACGCTCATGGCGGGGAATTCGCCAAGCGTAACGGCAGTGGTGCCGAGCTTGCCGCCATAGCGGCGATGTTGCTGGAAAAACGAGAATGACGTTTTGCGCGGGCCGACGATGACGCGCAACTGACGAACGTCGGTATCCCATCGGACGATGGTTTCCCCTTCGCCGAAGTCGCGCAACGCTTCAAGATAGCCGTTGCTGAGCTTGTGGCGGACCTTCGAGGACTTCGGCTTTGGCCGGGGCATTTTAGTTGTCGGAAAGCTGTCAGATACCCGTGCGGAACGGGCCAGTAGAGCAACGCCAATGCAGCAAAATCAAGGGTTTCGGTAAAAGAAACGTTGCTGGAATTGCTTAAGAGTCAGCTGCTCTACCAACTGAGCTATGCGCCCTAACCAGAGAATTTGCGGTTAGGCACTTCCACCAGGCGCGGCGCCGATCGACGCCGCCGAAGGGCGTTTCGCCCCACGTTGCGACAACGGCCTCCCGCTAAAAGGACCCGGGCATTGGCGCGGCCCGTATTTAGGGCATTGCCTCCGGGATTCCAAGCGGGGAAAATCGCCGCCGAGTCGCGACGGCGTGGCGCCTCGAAGGGCGCAGCCGCCGCCGAAGCAGGAAGCCCGCGGATGCGCATACTTTTCATCGTTCTTTGCCTGCTGGTCGGGGCGGCAGGTGGCGCCGCGGCGCAGACCGCAACCATCCCGGAAAAGAAGGCGACGGTCTCCGGCGCTACCGTCACCAATGTCGGCACCTATACCGGGGACTCGATCAGCGCGCCGGCCAGGGCTGGCCAGATATCGCCGACCGGCACCATCGGCACTGCGGTCAATTGGCATTTTGTCACCAGCACCCAGGACGTGGTCGGCAAAGTTGGCACCCAGTTCGGCATCGAGTTCCGTATCGACGGCGCACCAGTCGGCGACGGCGTGACGCTGCACCTCGTGCTGGCCTTCCCGCCGCAGGGGATCCGCAACCCGAATACCGGCGACATGATGCACGCCGCCAAGATCGCCTTTCCCAACATCAAAATCGGCGCGCTCTGCGTCCTCGGCTATGGCTTCGACAGCGCCTGGGAAATCGTGCCTGGCGTCTGGACCGAGCAAATCTGGTATCAGGATCAGATGCTGGCCGAGCGGACTTTCACGGTGAAGCCGGAATAGCACTGGCTCCTCGCCGAATTCCGCGCGACCGGGCGCCCTTGTTAGGGGAGGCCGTTTTGCGATTGCCGTTGGCGCTTGTCGGTGTGTTCGCGTCGGCGATGATCGGCGCTTCGGGCGCACGTGGCCAGGTCTCGGACGATGTCGTCAAAATCGGCGTGCTCAACGATCAATCCGGCCTCTATGCCGACCTCGGCGGCTCGGGCTCGGTGGTCGCCGCGAGCATGGCGGTCGAGGATTCAGGCGGCGCGGTGCTCGGCAAGCCGGTCGAGATCGTCGTCGCCGATCATCAGAACAAAGCCGATATCGGCGCGGCGATTGCCCGCCGCTGGTTTGACGCCGAAAAAGTCGACATGGTGATCGGCTTCGACAATTCGTCGGTGGCGCTCGCCGTCGAGCAGCTCGCCGCCGAGCACAACCGGATTGCCATTGCCGGTGCGGTCGGCAGCACCGCCTTCACCGGCAAGGCCTGCACGCCGACCGAGGCGTCGTGGCTCTATGACAGCTACGCGCTGACCACGAGCCTGGCACGGTCGGTGGTCGCCGAGGGCCGCGACACCTGGTTCTTCGTGACGGTCGACTACGCGTTCGGCCATTCGCTCGAAGCCGACGCCACCGCCGCGGTTCTGGCGGCCGGAGGCAAGGTGTTGGGCAGCGTCCGTCATCCGCTCAACACCACCGATTTCAGTTCCTACCTGCTGCAGGCGCAGACCTCCGGCGCCAAGGTGGTCGCGCTCGCCAATGGCGGCGGCGATATGATCAACGCCATCAAACAAGCGGGCGAGTTCGGCTTGACGCGCGGCGGCCAGACCGTCGTCTCGCTCCTGGTTTTCATCTCCGACGTGCACAGCATGGGACTGCAGACCGCGCAGGGGCTGAAATTCGCCACCGCGTTTTACTGGGATCGCGACGAGGAGAGCCGGGCCTGGTCGAAGCGCTTCTTCGTGCGGCACGGCAAGATGCCGACCATGGCGCAAGCCGGCGTCTATTCCGCTATCCGCCATTATCTGACGGCCATCGACGCCGCCGGCACCGACGAAGCTCGCGCGGTCATGGCCAAGATGCGCGAGATTCCGGTCAACGACTTCTATGCCAAGAACGGCCGGCTGCGCGAGGACGGCCGCCTGGTCCACGACATGTATTTCGCCGAAGTGAAGAAGCCTTCGGAATCAAAGGAGCCGTGGGACGATTACAAGATTCTCGGCACCATTCCGGGCGCCAACGCGTTCCGCTCTTTGGCGGACGGCGGCTGCCCGCTGGTCCGGCGGTGATTGGAGCCCGCGGACGAAAGCAACACTCTTTGCCCGTCATGCCCGCGCTTGTCGCGGGCATTCATGTCTTTCAACGAGACGAGTTCGACCGAAAGACGTGGATGGCCGGGTCAAGCCCGGCCATGACGACGCACAGGATGTGCCTGCACCCTAGCCGACCTCGGTCGAATGGATGCGGCGCTCGCCGACAGCGATCGGCGCGCCGCGCAGCCGCCGCGCCACGAGCTTGTTGAGCGCGGCGAGATAGGCCTTGGCCGAAGCGACAAGCGTATCCGGGTCGGCGCCCTTGGCGGTCACCGTGCGGCTGTTCTCCGACAGGCGAACCGAGACTTCGGCCTGAGCGTCGGTGCCTTCGGTGACGGCGTGCACCTGATAGAGCTCCAGCACGGCTTCGTGCGGCACCATCGCCTTGATGCAGTTGAAGGTGGCGTCGACCGGACCATTACCCTCGCATTCGGCGATCGCCGGCTTGCCGTCGATGTCGACTTTCATGGTGGCTCGCTGCGGCCCATGGGTGCCGGCGATCACGGTGAGCGAGACGAGCTTGATGTGATCCTGGAAGGTCGCGATCTCCTCGTCGACCAAAGCCTCGAGATCCTCGTCGTAGACATGCTTTTTGCGGTCGGCCAACGCCTTGAAACGCACGAAGGCGTCTTCGAGCTGATTGCCGGCGAGCTGGTAGCCCAATTCCTCGAGCTTGTGCACGAAGGCGTGCCGGCCGGAATGCTTGCCCATGACCAGCGAGGTCTGCTTCACGCCGACATCTTCGGGGACCATGATCTCGTAGGTCTGGGTGTGCTTGAGCATGCCGTCCTGGTGGATGCCGCTCTCGTGCGCGAACGCATTGCGCCCGACGATCGCCTTGTTGTACTGCACCGGGAACGAGGTGACCGCGGCGACGAGCTTCGACGCCCGGGTCAGCATCTTGGCGTTGATGCCGTTCCAGAACGGCATTACGTCATTACGCACTCGCATCGCCATCACCACCTCTTCGAGCGCGGCGTTACCGGCGCGCTCGCCGATGCCGTTGATGGTGCATTCGATCTGCCGCGCGCCGGCGCGGACGCCGGCGAGCGAATTCGCCACCGCCATGCCGAGATCGTTGTGGCAGTGCACGGAGAAGCGCGCCTGATCGGAATTCGGCACCCGCTCGCGCACCATCTTGATAAGCGCGAAATATTCCTCCGGCACCGAATAGCCGACGGTATCGGGAATGTTGATGGTGGTGGCGCCGGCCTTGATCGCGGCTTCGACGCAGCGGCAGAGGAAATCATGCTCGGTGCGGGTACCGTCCTCGCTCGACCATTCGACGTCGTCGGTGTGGCCGCGCGCCCGCGTCACCTGCGCGATCACCATCTCGTAAACCTCGTGCGGCTCCTTCTGCAGCTTGTATTTCATGTGCACCGGCGAGGTGGACAGGAAGGTGTGGATGCGCCGGCGCGGCGCCGGCCGGATCGCATCGGCACAGATATCGATATCCTTGAACGCGGCGCGCGCCAGCCCGCAGATGACGGCATTCTTGGTGCGCTTGGCGATCTCGTTGACGGCGGCGAAATCGCCTTCCGAGGCGATCGGAAAACCGGCCTCGATGATGTCGACGCCCATCTCGTCGAGCAAGGCGGCGACTTCGAGCTTCTCCTCGTGCGTCATCGTCGCGCCGGGGCTTTGCTCGCCGTCGCGCAAGGTGGTGTCGAAAATGACGACGCGGTCGCTGTCCGA
This sequence comes from uncultured Alphaproteobacteria bacterium, assembly GCA_963804405.1. Lineage (GTDB taxonomy): Bacteria > Pseudomonadota > Alphaproteobacteria > Rhizobiales > Xanthobacteraceae > BOG-931. The sequence goes on from CAWDQG010000056.1 coordinate 7,947, forward strand.
CTTTATCGGCTCGGATTTGCTTGGTTCAGATTTGGCTGGAGCGGTCATGGTGTCAGGTCCTTATCGTCGGCGCCGGACCAGTGCATTCTTGGGTTTGGGCGCTGTTGGGTTCCGGTGGCTCGGTCAACCCCTGAGTGCCCAGGCGCAAATGCCCAGCCGGCCCTCAGGGGGCGATAAGGAGCAGGAGCCCGCCAAGCAGCTGGCAAGACATGAGGACGGCGCCGGGCCGAGCCTTGCTGGCAGCCCGTTCGATCGCGCTGAAATCGTCGCGAATCGCCATGCACATCCTCGTCGCTCCAAGGTCGCGGACAAGGGTAAAGGCCGCCTTAACCTCGAAACCGCGGCCGTTGTAACGGATGACACGATGACAGCGCAAGCCCTCGCTGCGCCGACGCCGGCATCGCGCTACACTAGAGCGCAATCGCTTCAGATTGAATTGATTGGCGCTCTAACTTTTTGGTAGGGCATGATCTTTTTCGAAAAACCGGCTTCCACCCCCGGATCACGTCCGAGGGCAAGCTTTTCGGGATCATGCGCAAAAATGACAGGGAGGCTGACCTATGATCGTGGAATTCGTGCAGTTCACATATCCGCCGGGATTGACCCGCGAGCAGATTCTCGAAGACGCCCGCACCACCATTCCCCGCTGGCGGGGGAACGAAGAGCTAATCCGCAAGCACTACATTGTCGGCGAAGACGGCTCCGGCGGCGCGTTTTACATCTGGCCGTCGAAGGAAGCCGCGCAGCGCGGTCACAACGCGGAATGGTTCGCCAATATCAAGGCCCGCACCGGCTCGGTGCCGACCATCCGTTATTTCGATCTGTTGATGATCGTCGATAACGAGGCCAGCGGCGTCACGGAATTTCCGCCGAATGTCGCGGCGGAGGCGGCGGAGTAGCTGACACTAGATAATGCTCCAATCGGGTGCTTCCATCCGCTCGTCCCCGCGAAGGCGGGGACCCAGTAGCTGGATTCCCGCTTGCGCGGGAATGAGCGGAAGCTGGGCACCATTTGTCAGAATAACGGCTGCGCTTCATCGCACAATTCTATTCAAGCCCATAATGCCGGTGGCAGGCGGCGCAAAGGCCGTCCAGCCGATCGCTGACCTCCGAAATCGTTTTCAGATCGCGGGTCTCGGCGGCGACATAGGCCTTGTTCGCGGCTTCCGCCAACTTTTGTACGTAAAAGGTCCACTGCGGATCGCGCGCCCGCTGCGGGATCATCAGCGCGTTGGTCGCTTCCGCCAAAGTCGCGGCGCCACTCACGATCTGCTCCCAGTCCGCCTCGGTTTTGGGAGACAGATCGCGCTCGCCCTGTTCGTCGATCACCACCGCATTGACGCTCCAGACGATCTTTGCCGCCGGCGTGAGCACATGCTCCATGAAGGTTTTCATATCGACGTATGGCTGGAATGGCGGCGTCGGCCCGGCGTCTTCGCCGATCGATGGCGACGCGACCGCGGCGGCGACCACCGCGACAAAAACAGCAAGAGGCAAGCGCATGGTCATGTCGTCCCGCCTGCGTCTCATCCTGGCAGCATGGTAAAGCCGATCCACCGTCCGCACGCGACCACCGCGATCCACAGCAGAATCGATACGCCCCCCGCCAGCCGCGCCGGCAGCGGCAGCCGGGCGTCATTTTCCCACCGCGACAGGTCTTTCGCGCCGATGAAATGAAAGATCGCCATGTTCACTCCGGCAGCGCCGATCAGGCAAAGCTTGGCGATGAAAAAACCGTTGCCCAGATACTTGGTCGCATTGGAAATGAACAGGAGGCCGCCGGAGGCGACCGCAACGGCAAACGCGCCCCAGGTCAGCGGCAAGATTCCCGCAGTGACGCGGCTCAGCGGCCGGTTGATCGAGGCGATGCCGAGGAGCCGCAGATCAACGGCTAGAATTGACCCGACCACCAGGCAAATCGCCAGCACGTGCACGGATTCGATCAACGGAAACAGCAGATCGTTCTCGCGAATATTGTCCGCCAGACTGCTGTTCTCGAGATATGAAATCAGATCCGCAAAAAGCGGCATCATCCGACCTGCGTGTAGGCGATCCAGCGCCCGGCAAAGAGAATGCTGCACCAGACCAGGATGGAGACGGTCGCCGCAAGTTGTCCGGCCACCCGCCGCCCGCGATCCCGCTCCCAAAATTCCGGCGCCGCGCGCAGCGACCATTGCAGGGCGAGGGTCAGCACCACGGCGACAACGAGCAGCGCCATCTTGAGATAGAAAGTGGTGTTGAGCAGCGATCGCCGCGGCTCACCGATGATCAACAGGCTTCCGGTGATCAGAAGGATCAGCAACACCGGCCAGATGGTCGGCAGAAATCGCCGGGCGACATCCGCCAGCGGGAGGTCGCGCTGCAGCGCCCGATAGAAGCGCAAATCCACCAGGATCGCCGAGGAGAAAAGCACGGCGACGCTGAGAATATGAATGGTCTGCAGGGTTGGAATGACCCAGCCGTTGGTCTGGATGGCGTGGCTCAACGGCGTCGCCGCCAGCCACTTGCTAAGGTCTCGCAGGAGAACGTCGGTCGTCATTGATCGGACGGCTGCAGGCTGAAACTCAGCACCTCACCGTTGGGCAAATCGACCTTCAGCAAAAACCCGCCGGGATTGCCGTCGCGCAGCGGCGCGTAGTGGAACACGGCGTGATCGCCGGGCTGGAGCGAGCGTTTGGTCCAGCCCGAGCGGGTCAAAACGCCTGGGCTCGACACTTCGAATGCCAAAGTTTGCGCCGGCTCGCCGTCCTTGGCATCGCACTCGATGACAAAGGTGATGTGCGGATTGGTCCAGTTGACCGTCTTGACGGTGCCTTCGGTGGTGCGGAGATGTTGCATATCGTAAGCGGCGCCCGAGTGGTGCGCCGCTGCGATAGTGCCAAAACTCACGATCAAGCCGGCTGCAATGAAAGCGATACTGCGCGACACCATTTATTTGCGTCTTCCTTATTTCGTGCTGACCGACCCGTCCGGATTCTGCGGATGGGAAACGAAGATGTCGTTGCCGTACTGATCCTTGCCGGGGACCAGGTCTTCCTGCTCGCATTCGCCTTCGATGATCTCGTAGTGCCGATCGGGATAGCGGCGGAAAATGCGCGTGGTTTTCCAGGGCGCGGTCAGAACCTTCGGCGCCGTGATTTCCAGCTCGTCATAGAGCACGTTCGGCTTGGCCAGATACAGCCGTTCGACGATGTGCATGTCGCCGTTGTTGGGAACGCCGACCGCTTCGCTGGTGGCGATATAGGCCTGCGGCGCGATGGCATTGGTGTCGACCACCAGGACGTCGCCCTCCCAATGGCCGATCGAGTTGCCGTGCAGCGTCAGATCGGGGTCTTCGGGATGGGCGCGGCCGTCCAGATAGATTTGCCGCATGCGGTTGCCGTCGACCTCGCCGAGCATGGTGACGCGGCCGGGCGTCGTCAGCCATTCGAACGCATTATGCGAAATCAGCATCCAGGTCGGCATGCCGTGCGGCAGGCAATGGCCGAGCACGAGGAAGGGACGGCCCGCCTTTTCCTCGGCAATCAGGCGCTGAATCTGCGGCACGATCTCCGGCTTCCAGGGCGGCACATTTTCGGCTTCCTGGCGGTGCTGGTCTTTGACGTCCGGAATCCAGACGCCGTCGAAATCGGCCGGCGCCGCAAGGGCGCCAGAAACGACGGCGGTCCCGATCAGCGCCGCGGCAACGCCGAACGTCACGCACGTCTTCCTCAATTGATGCATGCGGGTTAACTGATACACGCGGATTGGCTCGCTTGTCCTGTTCAAATAAACCCTAACCTGGCCTGCGTCATGTGCGAAGCCGCACAAAATGCATGGCGTGCTTGCAGATAATCAAGCCATTGCGCAATTTCCGTGACAGCAGGCGGCATCACGGAATCTTCATCGGACGGCGGTCGCGGCGGTGAAATGATCAAACCCTTTATTTCTTCGCCTTCGCCTTGCCGGCTTGAGCGGGTTTTTCCGCCTTGAGCGCGCGTTCGGCCGCCTTCAATTCCCGTAGCGCCTTGCCCTCGATCTTGGGGTAATCGAGCTTGAGTTTCCCCACGGCGTCAAGGATTGCCGCGGAGATGATCACCCAGGCAACGTGCTTGTGATCGGCCGGCACGACGTACCAGGGCGCGTCGTCGGTCGACGTGCTGCGGATCATGTCCTCGTAGGCGGCCATGTAATCGTCCCACCGCCGCCGTTCGGTAACGTCCGCCATCGAGAACTTCCAGCGCTTCATCGGCTCGTCGAGGCGCGCCAGGAAGCGCTTGCGCTGCTCCTGCTTGGAGATGCGCAGATGGAACTTCAGCACCAGGGTGCCGTTGCGCACCAGGTGCTGCTCGAAGGCGCGGATGTCCTTAAAGCGATGCTCCCAGATGTTGCCATCGGTGACGGCTGCCGGCAGCTTCTGCCGCGCCAACATCTCGGGGTGCACCCGCACCACCAGGACTTCCTCGTAGTGCGAGCGATTGAAGATGCCGATATGCCCGCGCTCGGGCAGCGCCTTGACCGTTCGCCACAGAAAATCGTGCGCCAGCTGCTCGGCACTGGGCGTTTTGAAAGCATGCACGCTGCAGCCTTGCGGATTGATGCCGGACATGACGTGCTTGATCACGCCGTCCTTGCCGGCAGCGTCCATGGCCTGCAGCACGATGAGCACGGCGCATTGGCCGTGGGCATAAAGTCGTTGCTGCATTTCCCCGAGCCGGGCGACGTCGTCGGCGAGCATCGGCTTGACGTCCTCGATGTTGGTCGAGAGATCGAAGGTTTCGGCGGGATCGCGGTCAGCGAGCCGGAAGTGCTGCGGCTTGTCGACCCGGCAGGCTTCAAGGATTTTCGGTAGCTTCATCTCGGCCTCCTGGACGCAGTCGTGCGCAACCCCGTGAACCCATCCCAAGACGAAAGTCTTAATTTTCTCGACAGCATCAGGTTCATGACCACGCGCGCATCAGATATGCCGTGAGAAATCGCGGCGTGGCTTCCTCGAAATCCCCCGGGCCGCGCAGAAAGCGGATATCGGAAAATTCCGGCTGCGCTTCATTCGCCAGATGAGCCACGATGCGCGCCTGCAGCGTCTCGGCGTTTTCGCTCGCGACCAAGGACTTCATTAAGGCGATGAAGCCGCCGTCGCGCACCAGCGTCCAGCCCGGCGCAACCTTGAACGTGCCGATATCGAGGCCGGTCTCCTCGACGAGTTCGCGGCCAGCGCTGCCGCCAAGGTCAAGCATGCCGGCGGCATCGATATCCTTCGGTTCCGGCGTGCCACAGGGAAACAGCCATTGCCCCGCTATCGACGTCGACGGCGCCATGCGGCCAACCAGATACGCCCCATCCGCCGAGCGAAGCGCAGCGGCGGAGAAGATGTTGAACACGCCGCCATCGCAACAGCCCCAATCCCGCCAGGCGAGGAAGCTCGCATAGTCGGTCTCGAAGCTTAAGCCGCGGAGCACGCGCTGGTCGATGGCGTAGTGATTGAGAAGAAGGACGCGCCCATTCCACAACGCCGGCCGCTCGCGCCGGCGCACGGCGAAATGCCGGTCGATCTCGTCGCGGCGCTCATGCGCGAACGGCCAGCGCCAGGACTCGACAGCAATCTCGGCGCGATCGAGTTCGACGATTTGGATCTCGGGGGTGCGCAGCGACATGGGCCGGTATTAAGCATCGGATCGCTGCAGTGTCACCCGGGCGCCGATCCAAACGGCCGCGCTTGCTGGCGCGAAAAAAGAGCGGCGCCCGCAGGCGCCGCTCCCTGGTTTCCCGGCAATGATCAGGCGCGCCTGATCAGGCCTTCATCGCCGCCTTCACGGCTTCCGCCGTAATCGGCAGCGACCGGACGCGAGCGCCGACCGCGTTGAAGACGGCGTTGCCGATCGCCGGCGCGATGACCGTCACCGCCGGCTCGCCGCAGCCCACCGCCGGCTCGCCGTTGCCGATGATGCTGACGTCGATTTCCGGCATCTGGCTCATCCGCAGCGGGGTATAGGTGTCGAAGTTGGTCTGCTCGATGCCGCCGTCCTTGAGCGATCCCTTTTCGAGCATCGCCAGCGAGGTGCCCCAAAAGATCGAGCCCTCGATCTGAGCACGCACTCCGTCCGGGTTGACGATGGTGCCGACATCCATGGCGACGGTGACCTTCTTCAGCGTCACCTCGCCGATTTCGGATCGACCTTCACGTGCGCGACGCAGGCCGTCCAGGTCGGACACGAGCGTTCCTGCGAAGAGACGCAGGCGACGCCCATGCCCTCGTTCGGGCCGAGCTGGACCGCTCCATAACCCGAGCGGCCAACGGCGGCGCGCAGCGCATTGGCGAGACGCTTGGCGCCGCCGACATTCTGCGGCTTGTCGCCGCCAGCATTGGCGCCGGCGCCGTCAAGCAGACGGAGCCGCATCTCGACCGGGTCCTGACCGGTCGCGTGCGCAATCTCGTCCATGGTGCTTTCGACCGCCCAGAACGTCCAAGCGGGCGCGACCGAGCGGAGCTGGCCGGAGGGCGTGGCGCCCTGCGCCAGCTTGTTCTCGAAATTGCGCACCGTGTGGTTGGGGATCGTGTACCAATAGTCGGCGCCGTTGACGGCGAAGCTGTCGTGGAGGTTTTCAAAAGTGTCGCCGACGCGCTTCTTGTCCACGGCCGGGGTGAGGAAGGCCGGGATGCCCCATTTCAAGGTCGGCCACGCGCCGATCACGTCGTGCTCCATGGCGACCGCATGCCCTTCGGCATCCAGCCCGACCTTGACCTTTTGGTAGGTCAGCGGACGGGTGTAGTCCATCTGCATGTCGTCTTCGCGGGCATAGATCAGCTTGACCGGTTTGCCGACGGCCTTGGACGCCGCGATCGCCGGAATGACCATGTCGGATTCCAGCCGGCGCCCGAAGCCGCCGCCCAGATAATGCTGATGGATGACGATGTTCTTGGCATCGACGCCGGCTACCGCAGCCGCGATCAGCGGTCGTGCGGGTGTTGAACTGATTGCCGGTATAGATGTGCCAGATGCCGTTCTCCTCCATGGCCAGCGCGTTCATCGGCTCGATCGGCGCATGGATATTGAGGCTGGTGAGGTATTCGCCCTCGATAACCTTGGCGGCCTTTTCCATCGCGGCGGCGGAGTCGCCGTCTTTGACGAACAGGAAGCCTTCGGTTCCGGCTTTCTGCAGCCGGCGTGAACTCGTCGATGATCGACTGGTCGGACACGTTGGCATACGGGCCTTTATCCCAATCGACTTTCAACGCCGCCGCCGCCTTCTTGGCGGCCTCGTAGCTGGTCGCCACGGCGACCACCCAGCCGGAGGTCGTCGCTGTCTTGTCTTCGACGACGACGGCCTTGACGAAGCCGGCAACCTTCTTGGCTTCGCTGTCGTCGACCGATGTCACCGACGCGCCGTAGCGCACCGGCGGGATCGCCAGCTTGCCGTACAGCATGCCCGGAACGATGCGCGTCGATGCCGTATTTGCAGGTGCCGTTGGTCTTCGACGGGATGTCGAGCTGCGGCAGCGAGTGGCCGATCTTGGTGTACTGGTCCGGGGTCTTCAGCTTGATCGCCTTGAGCTCGTCCGCCGTCCAGGCCTTGTTGGCCTTGCCGCTCTTCACGATCTCCGCAAAGGTCAGGCTCTTCTTCGACTTCGCATGATGAACGCGTGATTTGCGCGCCTGCAATTCGTTCTCCGGCACGCCCATCATCTCGGCAGCCGCCTTGATGAGCGTGAGGCGACCGGCCGCGCCGGCGCGGCACATCGCATCGAAGTTCATCCCGGTGCGATAGCTCCCGCCGGTCAACTGGACGCCGAGTATCGGGATCGTTGTATTTCGGATCGTTGGACGCGAGCACAATGCCCATGTCTTTCCAGGACGCTTCCAGTTCCTCGGCGACGAGTTGCGCCATGGTGCTCGAGATGTGCTGGCCCATGTCGGCTTTGCCGACGGTCACCAGACCTTGCCGTCGTGGCTGATAGCCGACCAAATGTCGGCTCGGAATTGGCGGCAGTGGCGGCCAAGGCGTCGCCGATTTCCGGCGCCGCGTAGCCGATGACGAGGCCGGTAGCCGCGGTCCCGACGATGAAGGTGCGCCGATCGATATGTGGCATCCCTCGATCTTCTGATGTTTTGTCATGGCTTAAACCCCCCGCATGTCGGCAGCCGCGCGCATAATGGCGCGCTGGATTCGCGCGTAAGTCATGCAGCGGCAAAGATTGCCGTCCATGTGCGCGACGATCTCTGCTTTGGTTGGATCGGTGTTCTTGGCAAGCAGCGATGCGGCCTGCATGATCTGCCCGGACTGGCAGTAGCCGCATTGCGGAACTTGCTCGGCGATCCAGGCCCGCTGCAGCGGATGATCGCCCTTGGGATCCAGACCTTCGATGGTGGTGATCTTTTTGCCAGAGGCCTGCGATACCGCGGTCTGGCAGGAGCGCACCGCTTCACCGTTGAGGTGGACAGTGCAGGCGCCACACAGGCCGGCGCCACAACCAAACTTCGTGCCGGTCATCTGCAAATGCTCGCGGATGACCCACAATAAGGGCGTGTCATTCGGTACGTCGACCGAATGGTCATGCCCATTGATGTTCAGGGTGACCATGCTTCCTCCAATGGCGGTTTTTCTTCATCACGGGCCGCCGCTTTCAGCCCGTGACGTCGCCGGATTTCGGCGGCCGGTCGACGTGCACCGCCATATGCGGTCACATCGGTCGGCCTACTTGCTGCGGTGCAAAAGTTGCGGGTGCGCTAAACAGGTCCCGGGCACTGCCAGCGGTTGTCATGCTAGCAAGCCGCCAGTCCTTAGCAAGACAAATTCTAAACTGAGTTCCGCGTTCCGGCCGTTTGCTCCGGCTCGGCAGCAGAGACAGACTGTCCCGCTCTGCGGGTACGGTCCACCGGCGAAGCAACCAGCGTTACGCGCGGCCGATATTTTCGCAGCGCGACCTACCTGGTCAGATCGCGCATCGTCAGATGATCGAGAATGTAAGGTTGCCGCGGCGGCAGATAGGTCATGTGCGCCGGCGGCGCCAGCGCGGCCAGTTCGCCGTCCTTGAGCATGGCGTCGATCGCCGCGCTCGCCCGTTCGATCAGTGCGGGTCGTTGCTCAGTCCGACAAAGCCCATGTTGAACCCGATCGGAAGATAGTAGCCGGAGAGCGTGAGCTTGGTGTCCGGATGCTGGATGCGGTAGGCGTCGAAACCGATGCACGGGTATGAGCGTGGCGTCGGCGTCGCCGCTTTCCAATCGCGGAAAAAGTTCGCCGCGGCCCGCAACAGACGTGGGCGATCCGCGAAACCGGCGGCCGTGATCGAAAGTCATGAGCAGAGCGTCGCCGAGCGTGCCGGCCTCGATGATGAGTTGAGGCTTTCCAGATCGGCGAGAGCGGCGATCTCTTGTCGCTTGCCTTATCGCCGAGCACCACGGTCAAGGCGGCAAAGTGATAGGGCGTGTCGCCGTCAAGGTTCCGAGCGTCACCCGCCGCCGCCGATCCGCCGGCCGCGCGCCGGCGAAATCCGGCAGCCGTGCAGTTTCCAGCCGGGCTTGCCGAGTGCGTCCTTCACCAGGGGATAGCCGGCGACCAGATCGCAACGTCCATCGGACAACAAGGCATTGGCCTCGATTGTTGAGCTTGAATCTGCGTCGAGCTTGCTTTCGTACCACTGGACCGCGAGCGCCCGGTTCGAGCCGCTTGGCTAGGGCCTGGGCATCGCGAGATCGAAACCGACGCCACCCTCTTCGTCGGACCGAAAACGGCGGCAGCTCCTCGTTGAGGCAGACGCGGAGCGGTGGCTCGCTTACGTCTTCGGCACGCAGCACCGCGATATTGCTGGCGAGGGCAAGGAAGACGGTCGATATCAGCACCGACAACGGCCCGCCTTCACTGCGCTCCTCCGGTCATCACATAGGCCCAGATTTCGTCGATCTCCTGCGGCTTCAACAAGTCGCCCCATTGCGGCATGCGGCCGTTCTTGCCTTCGGTAACCGAGTTCACGAACCGCGCCTTGTCGTTAGGGGGGAAATCCCGCAGATCGTACGTGGCGGTGCCGGGATGACCATGTTGAAGCCGTGGCAATGCGACAATGGTGCCGTAGAGCGGCCTTGCCCTTCGCCGCCATCTCGGCCTCGGTTCGGCGCGCCCTGCGCGCCGCTTCTCGTCGGCGAAGGATGAAGCCATTGCGTAAGCGGCCGCGGCCAAAAGGGCCGCGAAAAATCCGATGCGGAATTTCATTGCATTGTAAAGCACGTGAGACTCGAACAAGGCGCCGCCGCCGGCGGCGGCCTCGTCGTCATGGCCGTCACTGCGGAGCAACGCGAACACCCAGAGCGAGCCGCCGGCAGGTACCGAGGCACGCTCGTCGCCGGAGAACAGCGAGTAGACGCCGCCGATGCCGGTGGCGACGGCGACGTACTGCGTCCCGTCCTGCTCCCAGGTGACGGGCTGGCCTTCGATGCCGGAGCCGGTCTGGAAGTGCCAGAGCTTCTTGCCGGTATCGGCGTCGAACGCCTCGAACTCGCCGGTGAGTTGGCCGGAGAAGACCACGCTGCCCGCGGTCGACAGGACGCCGGAGAACCGCGGAAGATCGCTCGGCGCTTCCCATTTGGCCTTGCCGGTCAACGGATCGATCGCCTTCAGTAGCCGCGCGGACCATCCGGCCATTCCCAAACGCGGTCAGGTCCATGCCGCAGTAACCATTCGCCCGCCTTGTAATCCGCCGGGATCGCCTTGTAGTGGCCGCCGATGTTGAGCGTGTTGGCATAGGCCGGTACCGGTCTGGGGATTGAACGAGATCGGCTCCCAGTTCTTGCCACCAAGAATCGACGGCCAGATCACGACCTGTTCGCCGGCGCGCGCCTTGGCGTGAATCGGTCTCGACCGGCCGGCCGGTCTTCATATCGATGCCCTTGGCCCAGTTCACCTTGACATAGGGGTTCGCCGCCAGGAGCTTGCCGTTGGTGCGATCGAGCACATAGAAGAAGCCGTTGCTGTTGGCGTGCATCACCACCTTGGTCGGCTTGCCGTTGACTTTGATCGTAGCAAGCACCATTTCGGCGATGCTGTCATAGTCGAAGGGATCATTCGGCGAGAACTGGAAGTACCATTTAATCTTGCCGGTCTTGGGATCGAGCGCGAGGATCGAACAGGTGTAGAGATTGTCGCCTTGCGGACCGCGGCGTTGAACGGTCCGGGGTTGCCAATGCCCCAATAGACGGTATGCAGGTCCGGATCGAAGGAGCCGGTGATCCAGGTGGACCCGCCGCCATGCTGCCGTGTCGCCCGGCCAGGTGTCGCCGCCCGGTTCGCCCGGCTGCGGCACGTGTAGGTGCGCCACAGGTGTTTGCCGGTCGCCGGGTCCCAACCGTCGATAAAGTCGCGGGTGCCGAACTCGGCGCCGGAGATCCGGTAATGACCACGCCGTCGGCGACGAGCGGCGCGCCCGTCATCGAGTAGCCGTCCTTGAAATCGAGGCGTCTTGCGTCCACAGCTCCTTGCCGGTCTGGCGTCGAGCGCGATGACATTGGCGTCGAGCGTCGTGCGAAAGATCTTGCCGTCATAGAGCGCGGCGCCGCGATTGATGATGCCGCAGCAGACGATGCGCGGAGTCTCCGGCGGATAGTCGACCTTGGTCTTCCAGATCTGCTTGCCGCTCTTGGCGTCGATCGCCATCGTGGCGCTGTTGGTCGTGACATAGAGCACGCCTTTGTAGATCAGCGGCTGGAATTCTTCGCAGCGGTTGTCGTCATAGCTGTAGTTCCACACCGGAACGAGACGCTTGACGGTGTCTTTGTTGATCTGCGTCAGCGGGCTGTAGCGCTGCAGATTGTAGCCCATGCCGTAATTGAGCACGTTATTGGTGTCGCTCGCGCCTTTCACCAATTCCTCGTTCGTCTGTGCCATCGCGGCTGGCGCGCAAAACAACGCCAACCCGAAGGCCCATGCCAGGGTCTTCATGGTCGTCCTCCCTTGGAGCTACTATCGGTTGCGACCGCCATCGCGGCGCGCGACGTGTCGTTGTCAGTGTTGGCTTTCGCAGTCCCGACGCGCGCGTGGAGCACGGCCCCCATGTGGGCGCTGCCCCATGATACGACGATGTTCTGGTGGAACGTCAAGAAAGGTCCGAACATGCGCCGCGACGATTTCGCAAGCAGAACTCATCAAGTGTGCGCTGCGAAAAATTCGTGGATCAGTTCCGGCTGCGATCGACCAGCGCGCGTTGCTTGATCCACGGCATCATGGCGCGCAGCTTGGCGCCGACCTGCTCGATCGGAATGCTCGGCCAGCTTGGTGCGCATCGCCTTGAACGAGGTCTGGTTGACCTTGTTCTCCAGCATCCAATCGCGGGTGAAGCGCCCGGACTGAATATCGCGCGAGCACGCGCTTCATCTCCGCCTTGGTCTGCGCGGTGATGATGCGCGGGCCCGAGACGTACTCGCCGTATTCCGCCGTGTTGGAGATCGAGTAATTCATGTTGGCGATGCCGCCTTCGTAGATCAGATCGACGATCAGCTTCACCTCGTGCAGGCATTCGAAGTAGGCCATTTCCGGCGCATAGCCGGCTTCGCATAGCGTCTCGTATCCGGCCTTGATCAACTCGACGAGGCCGCCGCACAGCACGGTCTGCTCGCCGAACAGATCGGTCTCGCATTCCTCCTTGAACGTCGTCTCGATGATGCCGGCGCGGCCGCCGCCGATCGCCGACGCCATAAGAGAGGCCGAGATCGTGGGCATTGCCGGAAGCGTCCTTGATGGATCGCGAGCAGGCACGGCACGCCGGCGCCGCGCTGATATTCCGAGCGCACGGTGTGGCCCGGCCCCTTGGGCGCGATCATCAGCACGTCGAGATCGGCGCGCGGCTCGATCAGGTTGAAATGCACGTTGAGGCCGTGGGCGAACATCAGCGCCGCGCCTTGCTTCATGTTGGCGTGCAGATGATTGTTATAAATGTCGCCCTGCAGCTCGTCGGGCGTCAGCATCATCATCACGTCGGCCCATTTGGCCGCCTCGGCCGACCTCGAGAACCTTGAACTTCTCGCCTTCCGCTTTCTTGACCCCTTGCGAATGCTTGCGCAGCGCCACGGCGACGTCCTTGACGCCGGAATCGCGCAGATTGAGCGCGTGGGCGTGGCCCTGGCTGCCATAGCCGATGACGGCGACCTTCTTGCCCTTGATCAGGTTCAGGTCGGCGTCGCGGTCGTAGTAAACACGCATCGGTTCTCACCCCTACTTGGTCCCGACGGCGCCGTTGCGGCCGGCGTTGCATGCCTGTTGTCCGGCGCTGCTTCTATGGCGTGTGCGGCGACGGGACAAGCCCGTTGCGCGAGCGCTCGCGGCGCGGCGGCGATTTGCCTTTGGCTTGGCAAATGCCGTCGAACTGCTCGCGCGCCTGCGCGATTTTCGGCTGGTTGCGGATCGCCCAGGCGCCGAGCGCGGAGACCGGAGTAAGGAGATCGCGGCCGAGCGCCGTCAGCGCATAATCGACCCGCGGCGGAATGGTCGGGAACACCGTGCGGGTGACCAGGCCGTCGCGTTCGAGCCCGCGCAACGTCAAAGTCAGCATGCGCTGGGAAATGCCGCCGATCGACCGCCGCAGCTCGTTGAAGCGGCGCGGCCCTTCGCCAAGCCTGCTGACCGCCAGGACCGACCACTTGTCGCCGATCCGGGCGAGCACGTCGCTGACGGCACGGCAGTCCGAAGGCAAATGCGCGTGCATGCGATTTCATGATTGTGACCTTTGCGCTGTCCAGGTGGTCACCTATTTAGCGTCGGTTATCGAATTTAACTAGAGGCAGGTTCGGTTAGCCCCGCACCGAGGCTCTTAAGCAGGCACATCAAGACCGGAACAACGTCCGGCCGAGTTTTTGGAAAACCGGGCGATCACCGATGGATCGTAGGTTCAGCGTCTCGGGCCACCATGTCGATGGGGCTGGTGCGCCAGCCAATCGGACAGCGACACTTCCTCGAACCGATCGGCCCGCAGCACCTCCATGTAAACAAGTTCAGCATTGCCGGTATTTTCGACGTAGTGGCCGAGCTCCTTTTTTCACATAGCCGATGTCGCCGGGATGAAAGTTCGCGGTCATCGCCGCCGGTCCGGTATTGAAAACAGTCATGCGTGCCGTACCCTTGACGACGTAGAGCCACTCATCGGCGTTGGGATGCCAATGCATGTGCACGCAGCCCGCCTGGCTTGATCGCGACCCGCGTCGCGGCAATGGTCTTCGACACCAGGAAGTTGGTGCTGTCGGCAATCCGCACTGTGCCGCTCTTTGTCTCCCGGTTCGGCGGCATGTCCGACAGCCTGAACACGAATGGGTGCGGCGGCTTGCCGGCGGCCGCCGCCATTTGCGCCTCGACCGCCGAAAGCGGTGGCGCCGGGATCTTGCTCTGGTAGATCCACTTGTTGTGCAGGGGAATATTCTTGAACGCCTCCACCGGCACGCCGAAGTTCTTGGCAAGCACTTCAGGCGGCGTATGCGCAAGCCAGTCGCTGACCAGGAGCGTGTTGAATTCGGACGACTTGCCGTTGTCGAAGGCGAGGACAAATTCGGCGCCGTCAGGCTCCAGACCCTGCAAGGAATGAGGAAGCCCCGCGGGAAAGTACCAGAGATCCCCTTCCTTGACGTCGGCTACCGCCGGGCGCCCACCCAAGTCAAGAATTGTCACGCGGCAATTCCCGTAAGTCATGACCGCCCATTCCGCCTGCTGATGCCAATGAAGCTCGCGAACACCGCCGGGGCCGAGCCGCATGTTGACGCCGGCGATGGTCGTCGAAATCTTGAAGTCATCCTGGGTGATCTGCCGCGCCCAACCGCCATTCTGGATTCGCTTGGGCGCAAGATTGAACGATGCCCAAAACTGCGGCATGCCGTTGACGTTGGTTGGCGGCGGATCAAGAAAGGCAGGCTCGTTGCCGGCCAGGCTCGGGTCCTGTGGCCCCGGATCGGTCAGCGCCTTGGGGTTGGTGACATTGACGGCACCCTCGGCCGGTTCGTCGGGGTTACCGAACGATGCCGCATTGGCGGTGGACGCCGCGGTGACAATGGCTGCACCGGCAGTGCCGGCGGCGAGGAGTTTGCGACGCGAGACAATCGTATCCGGGAAATGTGTTGCCATGAGCGAGCCCCGATCATTGCGCATTGGCGATATGCGGTCGGCCCGACAATGCAGCAGTGATCGTCCACACGCCACTGAATTTGCCGTGCAAAGCTGAATTCGAATTTGGATCGGGGTCGGCAGTCTAGGGATGCGTCTTTACGCGATCGACGATAGCGACTTTCGGCATCAATGCGACGGGTCGGGTACGACGCAGGACGCACGATCAACCGTCACATCCCGTCCGGCCCGCGGGAAATGGCGACGACGCCAGTGCGCGAGACTTCGACCAGGCCAAGCGGCAGCATCAGGTTGACGAAGCTGTCGATCTTGTCGGAGCCGCCGGTGATCTCGAACACGAAACTCTCGGTGGTGGCGTCGATGACGCGGGCGCGGAAGGCGTCGGCGAGGCGGAGCATCTCCATGCGCTGCTCGCCCTTGCCGCGCACTTTGACCATCGCGAGCTCGCGCTGCAATCGCCGGACCGCGCGGTGGTGAGATCGACAACGCGGTGCACCGGGACCAGCCGATCGAGCTGATTTTTGATCTGCTCGATCACCATCGGCGTGCCGCGGGTGACGACGGTGATACGCGAAAGATGTTTCTCGTGCTCGGTCTCGGAGACGGTCAGCGAGTCGATATTGTAGCCGCGGCCGGCGAACAGGCCGATAACGCGCGCGAGCACGCCGGGCTCGTTGTCGACTAGCACGCAGAGCGTGCGGCTTTCGACCTGCTCGGTGGTGGTGCGGCCGGATAATGACTTGTCGCCGTGGTCGTGTTCACGTCAGTGTTCCCTGTCGGCTCTGTTCCTCGTCATTGCGAGGAGCGTAAGCGACGAAGCCATCCAGCCTTTATCGCGTAACTGGATTGCTTCGCTGCGCTCGCAATGACGAAATGCCTTCTCCTCACACCATCACTTTGCCTTCCTCGGTGATGGCATCCTCGACGCGAGTTGATGGCGTCGCCGAGCAGCATCTCGTTGTGGGCGCGGCCCGGACGGAATCATCGGGAAGCAATTTTCCGCCGGATCGACCACGCAGTCGAAGATCACCGGCTTTTTCACCTCGATCATCTCGCGGATCTTCTCGTCGAGCTCGCCCGGATGCTCGCAGCGGATACCGTGGGCGTGATAGGCCTCGGCGAGCTTGACGAAATCCGGCAGCGCCTCGGTGTAGGAATGCGAATAGCGGCCGCCGTGCAGCAATTCCTGCCACTGCCGCACCATGCCCATATATTGGTTGTTGAGGATGAAAATCTTGACCGGCAGGTCGTACTGCACCGCGGTGGAGATTTCCTGCATGGTCATCAGCACCGACGCCTCGCCGGCGATGTCGATGACCAGCGAATTCGGATGCGCGAGCTGCACGCCGACCGAGGCCGGCAGTCCGTAGCCCATGGTGCCGAGACCGCCCGACGTCATCCAGCGGTTCGGCTCCTGAAAGTGATAGAACTGCGCCGCCCACATCTGATGCTGGCCGACCTCGGTCGTGATGTAGGTGTCGCGGTCCTTGGTCAGCTCGTACAGCCGCTGAATGGCGTATTGCGGCTTGATGATCTCGTTGGAGTTGCGAAAGGCGAGCGAGTTCTTCGCCCGCCAGTTGCCGATCTGCTCCCACCAGGCCGTCGAGCGCCTTCTTGTCCGGAATGGCGCCGCTCGCGCGCCACAGCCGCACCATGTCCTCGAGCACATGCGCGCAGTCGCCGACGATCGCCAAATCGACCTTGACGTTCTTGTTGATCGAGGACGGATCGATATCGATATGGATTTTCTTCGAGCCGGGCGAGAACGCGTCGAGCCGGCCGGTGATGCGGTCGTCGAAGCGCGAGCCGACGGCGATCATCAGATCGCAATCATGCATCGACCAATTGGCTTCCCAGGTGCCGTGCATGCCGAGCATGCCCAGCCATTGCGGGTCGGCGGCTGGAAATGCGCCGAGCCCCATCAAGGTCGAGGTGATCGGAAAGCCGGTGAGCTTGACCAGTTCGCGCAAGAGATCGCTGGCGGCACGGCCGGAATTGACGACGCCGCCGCCGGTATAAAACAGCGGCCGCTTCGCCGCCGCCATCATGTCGACCGCGGCTTTGATCTTGTCGAGATCGCCTTTGAGCTTCGGCCGATAGCCGCGGTGCTGGAATTCCTTCGGCTTGGAATAGGTGCCCTTGGCGAACTGGATGTCCTTGGGGATGTCGACCACGACCGGCCCCGGCCGGCCGCTGGCGGCGATATGGAACGCCTCATGCAGCGCGCGCGGCAGGTCGGCGATGTTCTTCACCAGATAATTGTATTTGGTGCATGGCCGGGTGATGCCGACAGTATCGCATTCCTGAAACGCGTCGTTGCCGATCAGATGGGTCGGCACCTGCCCGGTGATGACGACGAGTCGGGATCGAGTCGCAGAGCGCATCGGTAAGGCCGGTGACCGCGTTGGTGGCGCCGGGACCCGAGGTGACCAGAACGGTGCCGACCTTGCCGGTCGAGCGCGCATAGCCTTCGGCGGCATGCACCGCGCCCTGCTCGTGCCGCACCAGGATATGGTGCACCTTGTCCTGCTGGAACAGAGCGTCGTAGATCGGCAGCACGGCGCCGCCGGGATAGCCAAAAATATGCTCGACGCCTTGATCGGCCAACGCCGCGATCACCATTTCCGCGCCGGTCATTTCCGTCATGGCTCTGCTCCAGCTTCTCCCGCCTTCATCGCATGTCGAGGTTGACGGATAATAAAAAAGGGGCTCAAGGGCCCCTGGACTCGCGCACCGCCACGTCTCGCGGGTGGGATCATCCACCCCCGGCGGTGCGCCTCCTTACGAGAATCAGCGTGATGCAACGAGAAGTCGCACGAATGTGCCCTTCCTTCTCAGGGCGCTTTTATAAGCATTGTGGCAATGCGGGTCAAGCCAAATGCGGCCGGAATTTGGCGCCGGCCCGCCGGCGCCGCTTCAAACTGGCGTTTGAAATCGGAACGGCGCGGAAATCCGCGATTGTTAACAATCTTGAAGTGTCACAGCGCGGCCGCGATTTCGCGCCGGAGCGGCCAGCAATTCGCCGGAGCAGCCTGCTATCTATCGGCCTGTCGGGGCGAGCGCGCTTTAAAACTCCGGTCGCGCTGCCGGTCTTCTCCGCCGGAGGGCGAGATGGTCGAGCACTCGCTCGCGGACAGCGCACACGTCCGCACCAGATTGGTTCGGGCCGGATCATTTTGGCGCCGGATCATGGCCGCCGCTGTTCTCGCCGTATTCGCGCTCTCGGTCGGCTTCGCCGCGCCGGCTGCCGCGGCAAAGCCGCCGAACGCGCCGCTCAATTCGACCGACGCGATGCTGAAATGGATCAACGACTATCGCCACAAGCCCGATCCCGACGGACTGCCCGCCACTGGTCCGCGCGCTGAGCGAGATGCAAGCGTTCAAGGACGCCGAAACCTCCGGCGCCTATATCGGCTTCATCGCCGGCGTGCTCGGCGCCAATCCGGACCGCGCCGACGAACTCGATCGCCAAGATGCTGCCGATCGCGCCTGCCGATCATTGGGTGCTGGTGCGCGCCATCGCCTATTCCGGTCTGCCGAACTGGAAGGAAGTGCTCGCCACCTTTGTCGATCGCATGCCGACGCGCCGCGCCATGATCGACACAATATCTCGACGGCAAACTGCCGAAGCTCGATCAGATCGCCTATCAGACCGCGAAGCCGGGCATGCTCGACAAGCTCAAGAGCGTCGCTTCATCTCGACAAGGAGCCGGCAAGAAAGACGTCGCGCTCGAGCCGAAACCGGAGCTGATCGACGTGTTGTGGGGCTATTATCTGGCGACCGGCAGCTAGAGCCGATCGGGCGCATGATCAAGCTCCTGCCGCTCGCCAACGATAAGGACAATGTCGACAACCTCACCACCGGCAGCGCCGCGAAATTCACGCTCGCCAGCAATGCCGTGCGCGACACTGATCTGCTCGACCATGCTGAAATGGGCGGACAAGGGCCAGCCGAAGGAGGTCGCCGAAGTGCTCGATGACGTGATCGACACTGCCGAGACCGTCGATACCGCACACATGCGCAAGGAATCGCTCGCCGCGATCGACGAGCTCAAGCAGAAGGGCCCGAACTCCAAGCGTGAACTGACCGGCTGGGGCCAGGTCGGCCAGGGCGCGCTGTCGATGGGCTGCGTCGTCGCCGCCGCAACCGGGCAGATCGAATTCGGCATACCCTGCGTGCTCGGCGGCGCGGCCTATACGGCGGGCCTGCAATATATCTCGCACTAGCCCGCCATTCGTACCCGCAATTGCGCTTCGACGGCGGCGCCCGCCGCCGTCGGCTCGACCCATGCAAAGTCCGGAAGCTGATTGCGGAACCACGTCGCCTGCCGCTTGGTGTATTGGCGGGTGTCGCGCTTGGCGCCTTCCACCGCCTCGCCAAGCTGATCTCGCCGCCTGAGATGCCGGATCAGCCACGGCACGCCGTGCGCCTTCATCGCCGGCAGAGTTGGGATTGAGATTGCGCGCCGCCAACGCGCGGACCTCGTTCAGCGCGCCCGCCGCCATCATGGCATCGAAGCGCGCGTCGATGCGGCGGAGAAGCTCGTCACGATCGGGCATCAGAAAGATCTTAGCCGCGCGCGGCGCGATCGACGCTCGCCGGCATGCCCTCCTCGTGCCACTCGAGCAGCGAACGGCCGGTCGCCAGCACGACTTCGAGCGCGCGGGTGATGCGTGCGCGGTCGCCGGGCTCAAGCCGCGCCGCCGCGGCCGGGTCGCGCTCCGTCAGCTCCGCATGCAGCGCGGCGACGCCTTCGCTGGCAAGCCGCGCGCGCACCCGTCGCGAATCTCGGCCGGGATCGGCGGCACCGCGGCAAGCCCGCGCGTCAGCGCGTTGAAGTAGAGGCCGGTGCCGCCGACGATGATCGCCGGCGCCCGTGCGCTTCGTGGCGCGTCGAGCGCCGCCGCGGCATCGGTGCACCAGCGGCCGACGGAATAATTTTCCGCCGCGTCGACATGGCCATAGAGCCGGTGCGGCACGCGCGCTTCTTCTGCCGGCGTCGGCCGCGCGGTGATGATGCGCAGGTCGCGATAGACCTGCATCGAATTGGCATTGATGATGACGCCGCCGAACTTCTCGGCGAGCGTCCAGCGCCAGCGCCGACTTGCCGCTCGCCGTCGGCCCTGCAATGAGGATGATGTCGGGTTCGCTCACAGCCTTGACGTAACGCCAATTTGCGCGAATGAAAATGCTGCAAGCG
>CAWDQG010000057.1:0-104556 GCA_963804405.1 uncultured Alphaproteobacteria bacterium
ATGTCGGCCTGCCCGGGCGGGACTGGTACAAGAATCTGATCTACGCCCCGGCCGTTATACCGGCTACGACTGCAAAGACGCTGCCCGGCGTGCGCGAAGCCATCGAAGAGGAGCGCTGGGCCGATGTCGACCGCTATGCGGCGTTGACCGGCGCGGCGCTCGATGCCTATGCGGACAAGCTCGACGAGGGCGTGCGCCTGATGGGCGAGACCGGCTCGGTCACGCAGGGCCAATCAAAGGCTGCCCGGTCGCCAGGGGCTGGCTGGTTGGTCCAGAAATACATGCTTCAAAGGAGTGTCATGGCCCCGCACAGAAGATCTCCGCGCGCCTTGTCAACTGCCACACAACGACGCGGAGCCGCGTTTCTTGGGGCATCAACGCACTAAATTCTGCTCCAAGAACGAAATTCATGAAGACTGCGCGGAATTGAACCTGCTAGCTTCCGACTGATCTCGACGCGGCGAAGCGAGGGAGGAAGCAACGCTGCGGGTTTCGAAATTGTGGAACGTCTTGTGCGCCCGCGCTATGCGGGACAAACCTCAGTCCACTTCGCGCAGCGCCCAGAGACGAAATCCCGCGGAACGAAGAGCAGCCTCAGGATTGTGGTTTGCCTTCGCGCTCTTAACGCTGGGTGCGTCATGGCATGGAATGGCTGCCGGGCCGGATCAAGCTGCGGAAAAGCAGCCGAGCCCGGTTGTCGAAACGAAAGAAGGTCCGGTCCAGGGGTTCACCGCGAACGGCGTCACGAGGTTCCTCGGCATTCCCTATGCCGAACCTCCGGTAGGCAATTTGCGCTGGCGGCCGCCGAAGGATCATGCGCCATGGACCAACGTTCTGAAGGCCACGGAATTTGCTCCGATCTGCGCGCTGGTCACGACGCTCGGGGTCTTCTCGGGCGCACCGAACAACAATGAGGACTGCCTCTACCTCAACATTTTCACGCCGGACCTCAATCCTTCGGCGCGGCTTCCGGTGATCGTCTGGATTCACGGCGGCGGCAATGTGGACGGCGAAACGCCCGGCTACGACGGCAGCAAGCTGGCATCGCAGGGCAAGACCGTCGTCGTCACCATGGAGTATCGCCTGAACCTGATGGGCTTCCTGGCGCATCCTGCGCT
Source organism: uncultured Alphaproteobacteria bacterium (assembly GCA_963804405.1). Lineage (GTDB taxonomy): Bacteria > Pseudomonadota > Alphaproteobacteria > Rhizobiales > Xanthobacteraceae > BOG-931. Next base: position 1,119 of record CAWDQG010000057.1, read on the forward strand.
CGACAACGAAGGCCATCTGTTCGGCAACTACGGCATTCTCGACCAGCAAGCCGTACTGAAATGGGTCGAACGCAATATCGCGATGTTCGGCGGCGACAAGGATAACGTCACCGTCGGCGGCCAGTCGGCGGGAGCCGTCGATACCGGCCACCACATGGTGTCGCCGCTCGCCGCCGGCCTGTTCCACCGCGGAATTTGCCAGAGCTTCTGCCTGGCCTTTCCGCTGCCCACGCGGGCGGCGGCGGAGGCCACCGGCGTCGCGTTGGCGGAGGCCGCCGGTTGCGGCTCGGGAAGCGGTCCCGAGGTCGCACAATGCCTGCGCAATCTTCCCGCGGCCCGCGTCGAAGAGCTCGCCGGCACGGCAAGCACCCAGGCCAGGTTCATATCCGGCCGAGGTTTGGTGGACGGGGAGATCATACCCGATCAGCCGCTGACGCTCTTCGCCAACGGCCGGTTCAACCACGTGCCCCTGATCAACGGCAACACCGCGGATGAGACGAGCTTCGGCTTGGCAATCGCGGAATACTTCTCCAACACGGACAATGCGCTGCGCACCCCGCCGACCGCGGAGCAATATCTCGCCTACCTCAACAGGGCCTATGCGCCGCCGGCATATCCTGACGGAACTGCCGCGAAGGTTCTCGCCGTCTACCCGCTCAGCGCGTTCAAGAGCCCGCAATTGGCGTGGAATCGCGTCGGAACCAACTCCGGGATCTGCAACCAGCGCAAGCTCGATAAGATCCTCGCTTCGCAAATCCCCCTCTACGCCTATGAGTTCGCCGATAAGACGGCGCCCTTCTACTTTCCGGATATGCCGGGCATGGAGGCGCGCGCCTACCACACGGCCGATATCCAGTATCTGTTCCCGCTTTGGCATGGTGGACCACTGGGAATTCCCCATCCGCTGAACCGCGAGCAAACGATGCTGTCCGATCGACTTGTCTCCGCCTGGGCCAACTTTGCCCGAACCGGCAATCCAAACGGGTCGGGCAACACCCCGTGGCCGCGCTATACGGCAGGCGCCGATACGCCCGCCTGGCTGATCCAGGACCTGCCGGCCCTGTCGACCTTGACCGATGCGCAATACGCGGAGCTTCGCCATTGCGACTTCTGGGACTGCGTGGCGACGACGCAATAGAGTTCGTCGCGCGAAGGGTCGCAGGTAATGACTTTATTATGGCCGCCATTCCGCACCTATCCGCAGGATTCGAACACATTCCATTCGTACTCCTGAAGGCGCTGAGAGATCAGGAAGATGAGTTTAGGGCGCGGCGATTGGGGAGCGGACGACTGCGGATTTCTTGTCATCGGCTTCGACGACACGACGCTTCGGCGCAGGAGTATCTGGCCGGCGAGAAGCTGTTCGAGAGTTGGGATCTGTAACGGTCTGCGGATCGTTTTCTAGGTAGTACGCTTCTCGGTACAGCAGCAGCACGAGGTCGGCATCAGTTTCGATGTCGCCGCTCTCTCGCAGATCGGCGAGCCGTGGCATGTACGAATAGCCGCGATTGTTGAGGATTTCGGTGGTCTCGCCGACCAGCTTGATGGCATTGCCGTAAGCGCGATCGCCGAGGTCGTAGCGCCCGATAATCTCGCCGCGAACGAGCGATAATGTGGGCGTCTGAACGAGCGATAAGAGGCGTTATCGCTTCTTTAGCCAGCTCGTCCGCTACAAGATGGTGGCTCGCCTGCTCAAGGTCGAACACGCCGACAAGACCACCGAGACTGTAATTCACGTCAACATACTGAAGGAAGGCTGGGACGTTACCGACCTCTACACAATCGTGCAACTGCGCGCAGCCAATGCGCACGCTCATAGAGCAATCCATCGGCCGCGACCTACGTCTCCCCTACGGAAAGCGTACGGGCGTTTCCACTGTGTTGCGCTGCTCGGGGCAACCGATACCTGCAAGGACAAGGCGCCGGCATGTAACGGCGGCAAGTACGATCCGACGCCTTCGCCGCGATTTGCGGAACTGCCTCCCCGGCTACAATACGTAGTTGGGGATCAATCGCCATGACGGTCCCGAGGACGGCAACGCTGGCGCTGCGCTGCCTCACCGGCGGGCTGCCCGAGTTTGGCAGCCGGACCGGCAGCTACCGGCGGATCGTGCAGACGCCCGGCGGCGTCGCGATGTTCTATGACGTGGGCCAGGGTCAAGGATGGCAGCGCAACATCGTCATGGACGGAGGCCCCCATCTGCCGGCCAATATCCGCCAGTGGTACGGCGACTCGCGCGGCCACTGGGAGGGCAATACCCTCGTCATCGACGTGACGAATTTCAGTCCGAAGACCGATTTTCAGGGCTCGCGCGAGAACCTGCACCTGATCGAGCGCTGGACGCGGACGGGCCCGACCACGCTCGAATACGAGGTCACTGTCGAAGACCCGACCGTGTGGACGCGGCCCTGGACCGCCAAGCGAAGAGTTCACCAAGCAGAGCGACGAGGAGAACAGGATTTATTACGAGCCGCGCTGCATCGAAGGAAACTATGGGCTGCCCGGGCTGCTGCACGGGCGGCGCGTGGAAGAACTTGCCTTTGCGCAGGGACGAGGCGTCGATCCGAGAACCAGAGACAGCATTAAGGCGCCCACCTTTACGCCGGATCCCTTGCAGTCGCAGTGATACACTGCCGCTCGGGAGCGCAGCCGACCAGCCCCGTGCCAGCATGCCCTCGGCTAGCCAGAAAAAACTTTCTAACCTCCGGCGAACCACGTGATGATGTGGGATACCAACACCGACGAGATTGCCGGCATTTTGCATCACCATGCTCGGCTGGTCCGCGATGCGCGCCAAACTGATCGCCTTCGATGGCTGGCTGCGCTCTTCATCCCTGCGGCTTGCGCTCCCGGGCAGGGCTGTTCAACGCTCTTTGTAGTAGTTCATATCGCTCAGGGCTTCGAGGCCTCCGAGGGCAGCGGCGTAGCGATCCTGGGCGATGGAGTCGGATTGATTGAACCGCAGGATATTATAAGCGAAGCTGCGCAGTCTGGCGAAGATGCCCGGGTTGCGGCGGATCCGCGAGGCATCTTCGCGGAGGGTGACGTCGCGGGTGTAGTGCTGTTTGTTTTCGATACCCCAATGTTTGCGCACGGCATCGCCGGCCTTGCAGGCATGGATGGGGCGATTGGACAGGTAGAGCGCGGTTTCGCGTGAAGCGTCCCATAGGCCGGTGGCGGGTCGGAGGCAGAACGTTTCGTTCGATCGCGATGATGGCCGCGACATGAGGCTGCCACTCGGTCCCGGCGACTGCCGGCGACCGAGACCGTTGCGCAGGGTCAGCATGTCTGTCGCAGCGCGGTCGCCGGATCCACGTCTTTGCAGCGTTGCAATGTGAGAAGGTGCGTCGTATCCCATCGTCCAGTCGCGGTCGCATGCCATTGGGTTATTGTAATAGAGGTTCAAGGACGGGGTTGCGTCCTGCGTTCACGCAATGGGCCGACATCATCCGGGCCAGCGGCGTCAGTCTCGACTGAAATAGGATTCGGTCCGATGTCCGGCCGAGGACTACGACGACTTGCGCGCCAAGACGACCATCTCGGCCAATTCCGCCGCTTCCCTTTCGGCCAATTGAAGGCGCTCAACGAGCGCTCTGCACAATTCATTCCGCGCTATTTCCTTGGCACTGTCGTTTGTCATTGCAAATTGCTCACACAGCCCTTGCAAGGTCCTTCGCGCAACTCTATTTCGGCGCCCACCTTCTCCAAGGTCGCAATGGAAAATCATTGAATCCCAAGTCTGCCATCTATGTGTCTCACCACTCATCTCTATTGCAGAGAACGTAGCACTGCTCTAACGGCACCGGCCAGCGGTCATCTCTGGTGGCAAGGTTCCTAATTTCGGCCTATCGCGGTTGGGGGAAGTCCAAAAACCAGCAACAACATTATCCGGAAATGACTGGCGGGACGTGGCCTTTGACGAGCGCAAGGCGCGACTGGCGCCGTTGCTGCGACCGTCGAAGGCCGGCATCCTGCTTAACGATCGGCGGCGGAGGGTGCCGCCGTGTTCGCCCATGAGGTACTATCCATCGAAGCGCACCTGTCCAACTCGGTCGTGTAGGTCGTCAGGGTCGGGAATATGCGGTCGTCGTCCTGGACGCGGGAAATCGCGCCTGAGGATGCCGCTGGGCGAGAGGCGGCAGCGGCGTCTTGTAGACGCGCTGCTTCTTCTCGACGGTCTTGCGCGACTTGGTGACCTCGTAGGGCGTCGTCCACACCGTTGGATTGTCGCAGCTGTCGAGATGCGACGGGCGCACAGGCGAGCGCGGTCTTCCTTGGTGCCAGCAGCAGCAGCTTGGCATAGGCACCCTCGATCGGATCGAGCATATCGGCAGTCTGCCAGACCGCTTGATTTCATGATCCTGGTAGACGCGGTCACGGCCGTTCTTCACGTAGTCGATCTCGACCGCGTCCATGATCGGAGCCGGGACCAACTCGCGCTTGAATGCCCATCGCCACAACGTTTTGAGCGAGGACAGCGTCACCGCCGCCTGGGGGCCGTGACCTTCGGCGATGAAATTCGTCAAGCACGGAGTAGGCGTCGCGCTTGGCGATCGCCGCGAACGGGCGACCGTGCCATGCTGCACAGTTCTTGAGCGGGATGCGCTCGGTGTCTGGCCATGACCGCTGGCGCGGCTTGGCGCGCAGGTCGATGTATGGATTTTTCCTCGGCGACCAGATTTCGAAATGGGGGTCGCCCAAGGCCCTCAGGCGATGAAGGCCCTATTCGGCATGAGCGCGAACGTCCACAGCGAGCCGCCGGTCGGCACCTTGTTGCCGACGGCGCGGCGCGCCAGGATGCCGCCCAAGCCGGAGGCGACCGTCACATATTGCCGGCCGTCGTGGGTATAGGTGATCGCGGTCGAATTGACGCCTGAGCTGGTCTGGAACTGCCACAGCGTCTGGCCGGTGTCCTCGTCGAGCGCCAGGAATTCGCCGGTGAGCTTGCCGGTGAACACGAGCCCGCCGCCGGTGACCAGCATGCCGGCCGAGCTTGGTATGTCGGTCAACGGCACTTCCCATTTCCGTTGCCCGGTGAGCGGGTCGATCGCGATGTAGTAGCCGACCACCTGGCCGGGCTCGATCTGCGGCTGACGCGCGTTGACGCCGGTGGAATTTTCGCCGATCACCTGCGGCGTGCGGCGGCGCCAGCTGCTGGATGCGCGGCACGTCCCACGGCGCCGCATAGACCAGCCCCTTGGTCGGATCGAATGCGATCGGCACCGCGTTCGAGCCGCGCGAAGGGAAGATCTCGACTTCTCCGCCGGCCAGGAAGTCCTTGTAGATTCCCGTGAGCTGCGGGCGGCCGGTGGCGAGGTCGATGCCGCTTGCCCAGGTGACCTTGGTATAGGGATGCGCGGCGATCAGCTTGCAGTTGGTGCGATCCAGCACATACATGAAGCCGTTCTTGTTCGACTGGATCATCACCTTGCGCATCTGCCCGTCGATCTGCAGGTCGGCAAGCACCTGCTCGTCGGTGGCGTCCACGTCATAAACATCGTTCGGCGTGTACTGGTAGTAGCAGACGATCTCGCCGGTCTTCGGCCGGATCGCGAGCACGCTGTCGGTATAAGAGACTGTCGCGACCCTCGCGCGGCCGCGGATCGTAGGGCTCCGCGTTGCCGATGCCCCAATAGACGAGGTCGAGCTGCGGATCGTAGGAGCCCGAGCGCCAGAGTCGAGCCGCCGCCGTATTTCCAGGCGTCGCTGTTCGCCGGCCAGGTCTCCGAGCCCGGCTCGCCCGGCGCCGGAATCGTGTAGCGGCGCCAGAGCTTCTCGCCGGTATCGGGGTTCCAGCCGTCGAGGAAGCCGCGCGTCGTCGACTCGCCTCCGGCCACGCCGGAGATCAGCACGCCATTGGCGACGATCGGCGCGCCGCTCGAGTGATAGCCTTCCTTCCATTCGGCGAATTTCTTGTTCCACAGCACCCGTGCCGGTCTTCATCTCGAGCGCGACGAGGTGGTTGTCGACGGTGACGCGGAACAGCTTGCCGTTGTAGATCGCCGGCGCGCCGCGGTAGATCGCGCTGCCGGCGCGCGTCATGCCCGGCTCGGTCTGCACCGGCGTGCGCCAGATCTGGCGGCCGGTCGCCGACGTCGATCGCGAAGGTCCATTTGGCGTTGATGGCGTAGATGACGCCGTCATAGACCACCGGCGCCGCGAGCTCGCCGCAGGTCGTTCATCAGGCTCGTGCTCCAAACCGGCACGAGGCGCTTGATGTTCGATTTGTTGATTTGCGCGAGCGGGCTGTAGCTCTTGCGGTCGAGACCCATGCTCTGGGTCAGGACGTTATCGGGGTTCTTGCCGTCGGTGTTGAGTTCTTCGGTCGTCTGCGCCGATGCGAGAGTCGGGCGAAAGCGCCAGCACGGTCGCGAGCAGCCAGGTTTTCCGCATGATCGTCCTCCCTGTCAACGAGCTTTCTGCTCATCTGTCGATGCCTTGGGGAGAATACTGCCCAATTTCGCGCCAAATGTCCGGCCAAAAATATAGGGACTGGCGTCCCGTGGCGATGGCGGGACCCCATAACGGCGAGCGGCAGCGCGATCTGGCACTGCCGCTCGCACGCGACAGGCCGATCCCGTCATCGATTGCCTCGCACGTCGGCAACAGGGGACATTTTTGGGGTATATTTTCTAGGATAACTCGGTGGACGGCGAAGGGAGGCTCGAATGCTGCAGAAAGTTGTTGGACAGAGGTTGCACGCGACGCGGCGCGATATCCTTGCTTCGGCGGGTGCTATGGGTGTCGGTGCCGCACTGGAGCGAAATTTCGCATCGGCGGAGGCGGCGCAAACCCGGATCAACGTGCATCATCATTTCTTTCCGCCCGCTTTTCTTGAGGCACGGCGCTCCGCATGCGGGAGGTAGGATTGCAAGTGCTGTGCCATTGTCTCGGCTGCACAAGGGACTCGGTTTTTGGTTCTTCGGGCTCTAGTTTTTCTTAAAACCGCTCATCATATTCAGAGTGCGTCAAGAGCGGACCTTCGACAGTGAAAGGGTCCCGCCAACCTGCGCCTCCGGCAAGGTGGTCTGTAAAGACGCGGCGATACCGCACAGCGGTACGCAACCGGAGTTACTTACGTGTCCCCCACGAATGGCAACGGCCTGGTGCTACCAGGTTTGGGTGCTCCACGTGTGTCGGCTGAAACTGCGCCTAACGGCTTGATTTCCCCCAAGTGTGTCGGTGTGTCGGCTGGGGGTAGATCATGACCATGCCACCGCCGAAGGTCTGTGAGCGCATATGCCAGCTTCACGCCTTGATGGGATCGGCCAATGCCAACGAGGCTCAGGTCGCACGTGACCGGCTCCTCAGGTTGTTGGCCAAGCTCGGCTTGACCTGGAATGACCTCCCGACGGTTCTTGCTGCCCGCGTTCCAACGGATACAAGTGCAGCACCGCAGGCCGCAACGGTCGCGGCAGATACACCTACGGTCAATGTGCTCGATCTCGTGGTTCGCCTGATCGAGTTGCATATCGCGATCACAGCCGAGGAGCGCATCGCGGTGGCGCTGTGGATACTGCATACATATGTCTTCGATCGCTTCACCATCACTCCCCGGCTCGCTTTGATCAGTCCCGTGCGGGGGTGCGGAAAGACTACGCTGCTCGTGCTGCTTGAATTGCTGGTTGCCGAGCCGTATCGCACCGACAACGTGACTGCGGCAGCGATCTACTACCTGCTCGATCGCAGGCGCCACTCTTCCCTGTTGGTCGACGAAGGCGACAATCTCGGTCTGCTCCGCAACGGCGTGCTGCGCTCGGTCTTCAATTCCGGGCACCGGAATGGCGGGACCATCTCCCGGTTTGTCGGCGGCTGGTCGCGGAAATTCCCAACCTCAAGACCGCCAAAGCGCTCGGCATCATAGGATTATCAATCTTAGGTTGTGGTGTGGTAGATTTTCCCCCGAGCGCCCATAGATGGCCTCTGTTTTATGGTGATTCCGCCTGCTGATCCATGACCCATGTCCTTTCTTCCCGGACGCGCTGTATGCCGAAACCTTCTTCGGCCTGTTCACGGTGATCTTCTTCATCTTGCAGCGGAACCGAGCCAGCTTCGTGTCGTTCCTGCTCGCCGGTTTATTCGCTGCGCTCGCCTACGAAGCGCGCACGGTAGGTATCGCTTTGCTAGTGGCGTGGGTGGCCGACACGGTCTTGCGAAAGGAGTACAGGCGGCTGCCGCTGGTGTTGGTCATGGCGGCGACGCCGGTGGTCGCGTGGATGGGGTGGATCAAAACCGCGGAGTCGCCGAGTACAAAGTCCGGCTTATGCATGCCGACCGCGCCGTATGTGTACCTCAATGTCAGCTATGCGAAGAACATCTTCACGCTGAAGGGATTCCGTGGAATCCACAGTTGGGCCCTTTGACCCGCGATGCGCTCGTCGGCAGGGTCACGACCAATATCCAGAGAGTTCCATCAACATGGGCAAATCCGTCAGCTCTCCAGGTCACACCAACTAGATATTACTGGCCTTCCTCATGTCTGGGCGTGATCGTGCTGGTGGCACACAGGCAATTCCTGATCGTCGGCTACCTGGCATTGTCGATAGCGGCACTGGTGTTGACGCCGTTCAACTGGGTGTTCATCCGTTACCTCCTGCCGCTCTATCCCTTCTTCGCGCTGGCGATATTTCAAATCCTCACTTTGCTGGCGAAGAAGGCGCAACACCTGTTCCCGGCGGTGCCTCCCGCGCTGGGCCAAGCGGCCATCGGCGTCGTCGTCGCGGCGATCGCGCTCGTCGAGGGGCGGATCTCGGGGACTGTACGAACACTACGACAAGGCATTCGAGCAGACCGCGCCGACCGGCAACGACCGGCTCTTCTACTATGCACCGCTCGGCACCGAGTTCGACGAAGCCCTTGTCTGGCTGCAGCGCATCGGCCGGAGTTCGGACGTGGTGGCCGCGATCGATCCTCAGCGCGCCTACCTGCGGACCGGCATGAAAGCGGTGCTGCCACCCTTAGCAATACGTTCTGCTCGACGACGACTACGTATTGCTGGAAATCGTGGAGTGTCAGCCTTTCATCAAAATCATCGATATACAGGCGTACCCGTTTCTAACCGATATGATTCAAATCGGAGCAATAAAGCTGCCTCCGCCAACGTATCGAGCGACAAGCTACGGCAGTGTGCGCGCTGTACCGCCCGCGGCCACAAGGGCGCGACCATTCAGCATCCAGAGGTGGGTGAAACATCGGCTTCCTGCCGTTTCCGACCGAGCGTAGATCAGCGTTCGACACGGACGGCCCATAAGCAGCAGAAATGCCGCCCGATGGCTCAGAAACGGCCACCGATTGGTTTTTGTCGTTCTCCGCTACCACCCCGGCAGGCATATCGGGCGGACTCACCAGTGGCCACGGCTAAGTCATGGCGCGGCCAGACCGGCGAACTGGAAGCGGCGCCCTCGCCTCGTCGGTTTGCCACTTTGGGAAAAATCGCATGGATTGCCGTGGCCAAATACGACACGGGTTTGCCAATCCGTAACTTGCAAGCCGTTGATGTTTCAGCCATCGCAGATACAGAGGCGTTAGCAGACGCCTTGCACGCGGAAAAGAGGCGTTTTAGGCAGGCATCCCGTCGGTTGCGGGTCGCTATGTCGGTCCCTATGATGCGCCGCTGCTATGATCCGCTCGTCCCCGCCAACGCAGGGACCCGGCGGAATATGCCGTAACAACGCAATCTCTCTGGATTCCCGCTGCAGGTTACCCCGACTTGATCGGGGGCGGGAATGAGCGGAATGAGTTTCTGATGCTTCGAGGTATCCGCAAAGCCTCCGCGAACTGGCTCGGCCGCATCGTCATGGGTGTGGTCATGGGGCTACTGGCCGTCGTGTTCGCGCTGTGGGGGATCAACGATATTTTCAGGAACTTCGGCCGCTCGTCGCTCGCCAAAGTCGGCGAGATCGAAATCTCGACGGTATGTGTACCGCCAGACCTTTAACAACCGGCTGCACCAGATCAGCAGCCAGGTCGGGCGGCCGCTGACGCCGGACGAGGCCAAGGCGATGGGTCTCGATCGCCAGGTGCTGCGCGAGTTGATGGCAGAAGCGAGCCTCGACCAGCGTGCGCGGCAGCTGCGGCTCGGCGTTACCGACGCCGAGATCGTGCGGCACATCATGGAGGAGCGGGCGTTCCAGGGCCCGACCGGCAAATTCGACCGGGCGCGCTTCGAGTATATCCTGCATCAAAACGGCTTCACCGAGCAGCGGTTCGTCGGCGAGCAGCGGCGGATCATCTTGCGCAAGCAGCTCGTCGATACACTTGCCGGCGATCTGCCGACGCCGAAGGCGTGGCTCGACGCCATCAACCAATTTCAGAATCAGCAGCGCAGCATCGAATATGTGATGCTCGGGGCGGCGCAGGCCGGCGACTTGCCGCAGCCGACCGCCGAAGAGCTCACCAAATATTTCGAGGCGCACAAATTCCTGTTCCGCGCGCCCGAATACCGAAAGATCGAGACCGTCGCGGTGACGCCGGTCGAGCTTGGCAAATGGATGGAAATCTCCGACGCCGATATCAAAGCCTGGTTTGACGAGCATCGCAGCCGCTATCTGCGGCCCGAGCGGCGCCACATCGAGCAGATCGTTTTTCCGAATATGGCGGACGCCGAAGCCGCCGCGGCACGCATCAAGGACGGCTTGAGTTTCGCCGCGCTCGCCGGCGAACGCGGCCTGGCCGACAAGGACATCGATCTCGGCACCCTGGCGAAATCCGACGTCGCCGATCCCGCCATCGCCAATGCCGCCTTTGCGCTCAAGATCGGCGAGGTCAGCGCGCCAGTGCAAGGGCGCTTCGGCCCGGCGATCGTCACCGTGCTTGGCGTCGAGCCGGAAGAGGGCAAGCCGTTCGCCGAGCTGGTGCCCCAGATCCGCACCGACATCGCCACCGAGCGCGCCAAGCCCGACGTGAAACGCCTGCACGAGCAGATCGAAGACGAGCGCGCCGGCGGCGCCTCGCTGGCGCAAGTGGCGGAAAAGCTGAAACTGGCGGTCGTCACCTCTGACGTCGATCGCACCGGCCGCGAGCCGAGCGGCAAGGTCGTCAATCTGCCGTACGCCGGCCAGGTGATCGCCGCGGCGTTCAATTCCGATGTCGGGGTCGACAACGATCCGGTCGAGGTCGACGGCGGCTACATCTGGTACAATGTCGCGGGCATCACGCCGGCGCGCGATCGCACCCTCGACGAGGTCAAGGATCAGGTCGAGGCGCGCTGGCGCGAAGACGAAGTCGCATCACGGCTGAAGACCAAATCGGCCGAGCTCGTCGACAAGCTCAAGGCCGGAACGCCGTTTGACGCGGTTGCCAGCGCTGCCGGGCTCAAGGTGCAAACCGTCGACAAGCTGATGCGTGGCAAGCAAGGCGACGTGTCGGCCAGAGTCGTCGCCGCGGTATTTCATACCGCCAAAGACAGCTTCGGCAGCGCTCAGGGCGACGCGGCGAGCGATTGGGTCGTGTTCCGCGTCACCGACGTGACCACGCCGAAATTCGACGCCAATTCGCCCGAGTTCAAACGCCTCGCCGAGACGGTGAAGAATCAAGAGGGCAAGGATATCTACGAGCAATACGTGGCCTGGCTCGAACAAGAGCTCGGCACCAGCGTCAATCAGGCGGCGCTGGCACAGGCCCTCGGCAGCGGCGCTGCGGACACCAACTAATGCGGGAAGAGTTTGCGAATGAGTTGATCATTCGTCATGGCCGGACTTGCTCCGGCCATCCACGTCTTCGTTTTCACGCGGAAGTAAAGACGTGGATGCCCGCGACAAGCGCGGGCATGACGAAGCAGTCAACTTCCACCGTCTGCTAAAGATGCAGATCGAGCCTTCGGCCGGCGCGTTTGCCGCACGCTATGAGGCCGGCGAAGCGCAGGTCGTTTGGACCACTCTGGTTGCCGATCTTGAAACGCCGGTCTCGGCCTTTCTGAAAATTGCCGGCGGACGGCCCAAAAGTTCGTTGCTCAAAAGTTCGTTGCCCAAAAGTTCGTTGCCGATGAGCTTCTTACTTGAATCCGTCGAAGGCGGCGAGGTGCGCGGCCGCTATTCGATCATCGGGCTCGATCCCGATGTAATCTTTCGCAGTCACGGCGCGCATGCGGAAATTAACCGGACGCCGCAGAACAATCCGGAAGCGTTTGCGCCGGCGGGAGAACCGCCGCTTGCGGCGCTGCGCGCCCTGATCGCCGAAAGCCGCATCGCCTTGCCGGAGACGTTGCCGCCGATGGCAGCCGGCGTGTTTGGCTATCTCGGCTACGACATGGTGCGGCAGATGGAGGATTTGCTCGCCGCGCCGCCGCCCGATCCGATCGGCATTCCCGACGCGATCCTGATCCGCCCGACTGTGGTGGTCGCTTTCGACGCGGTGAAGGACACCATTACGATCGTGACCCCGGTGCGGCCGCAAGCCGAAGTGACCGCGAAGACTGCGTTGGCGCGCGCCGTCGATCGCTTGTCGGCGATTGTGGAAGCGCTCGATCAGCCGCTCGATAAGTCGTCCACCGCGATCGACTCAGGCCCGCTCGACGTCGTGCCGCGCTCCAACACAACGGCGGAGGATTTCAAGCGCATGGTGCTGCAGGCCAAGGAATATATCGCCGCCGGCGATATCTTTCAGGTGGTGCTGTCGCAGCGCTTCGAGACGCCGTTTGCGCTTGAGCCGTTCACGCTCTATCGCGCTTTGCGCCGGGTCAATCCCTCGCCCTATCTGTTTTTCCTTGATTGCGGCGCCTTCGCGGTCGCCGGCTCCAGTCCGGAAATTCTGGTCAAGACCGCGGGCGACGTCGTCACCATTCGCCCGGTCGCCGGCACGCGGCGGCGCGGCGCCACGCCCCACGAAGACAAGGCGCTGGAGGATGAGCTCCTGGCCGACCCCAAGGAGCGCGCCGAGCATCTGATGCTGCTCGACCTCGGCCGCAACGATGTCGGCCGCGTCGCCGAGATCGGCACCGTCCAGGTCACCGATCAGTTCTTCATCGAGCGTTTCAGCCAGGTGATGCACATCGTCTCGAACGTCGAAGGCAAGCTGCGCAAGGACTGTGATGCGCTGGACGCGCTCGCCGCCGGTTTTCCCGCCGGCACCGTGTCCGGCGCGCCGAAAGTGCGCGCCATGCAGATCATCGACGAGCTCGAGAAGCACAAGCGCGCGCTCTATGCCGGCTGCGTCGGCTATTTCTCCGCCGGCACCGACATGGACACCTGCATCGTGCTGCGCACCGCGGTGATCAAGGACGGCGTAATGTACGTGCAGGCCGGCGCCGGCATCGTCGCCGATTTCAGACCCGGCGTTCGAGCAGCAGGAGTGCATCAACAAGGCGAAGGCGCTGTTCCGCGCCGCCGAGGAAGCCAGACGCTTCGCCAGCGCCGCCGGGCGCGGGCGGTAAAGCTCTATCGAATGGACCAGCTACCCCTTCTCCCGCTCGTCCCCGCGAAAGGATTCCTCTGCGAAAGCGGAGCTTGCGTGATTGACACAATTGACGATAGGGGTTCGCGGTTGCGTTTCTGGGCTGGCTGGTGGCGATTATGCTGCCGTGAGAATGGCGGCCCTGCGGAGATTGTAGATGGTGGCGAAGGCAAAGACATCGACAGCGACATAAGCCAGGCAGGGCGAGCGGGCGCGGGCGAGGCCATAGAGTCGTTTCATCGCGCTGAACACGGCTTCGACCGGGGCCCGCCGCCGCGCGACCAGCCGGTTCCAGCGTGCGCGCCAGCCAGTGATCGTTCGATGGTGCTTGTCGGCGCGATGCATGATGCGATCCTTGATGCCAAGGCTCTTCAACCGCGCGCGCCGCGCCTTGAGCGGATAAGCGCGGTCGCCATAGACCGCCCGCTCGTCGCCGCAGATCAGATTGTCGGCGACCTCGCTCTCGTAGACGCGCGCCGAGGTGACGACCACGCGCCGCACCAATCCCGAGCCCTGGTCGACGCCGAGATGAGCCTTGTAGCCGAGCACCGTCTTGCCGCCGCGACCGGTCCAGCCGGCGTCAGGTTCTTGCGGATTGACCGCACCGCGGCCGGCGCTCATCGGTGGCGCTTGTCGCTGCGCGCGGATGATGGAGGCGTCCATCATCGTGCCCTGCCGCAGCACCAGGCCTTGTGCATCCAGCTGGCCGTTCACAACGGCAAAGCATTCCTCCAGAACACCGGCCCGCGCGGCGTCGTGGCGGAAGCGCAGCAGTGTGGTCTCGTCCGGCGTGCGGTCCTCCAATGCAAATCCACAGAATGCACGGAACGACAGACGATCGCGCAGCGCTTCTTCAAGCGCCGGATCGGACAGATCATAGAGCCGCTGCAGGTAGAGCGCCTTGAGCATCGCCAGCGCATTGTACGGCGGACGGCCATCCGTTCCCGGCCGAACCCGTTGCGCCAATGCCTTCAGCGCCGACCAATCGATCAGCTGATCGATCTCTTCGAGTTTCTTGTTCGAGCCCAATTGCGGATCGGCAAAGGCACTCGCAAATCCAAGCTGTTTCATATCCGTCGCTCCCTCGACACAACGACGGAATCACGAATCATCCTCCCCGCAAAGGGGGTTTCGCAGAGAAATCCGGAAGCGGGGACCCAGTTTTTTACCGGCCCCTGGATTCCCGCTTGCGCGGGAATGAGCGGAAATTGGGTCGATGTTACCTGCCGGTGCGCTACTTGATCCGCGACATATTCTGGCCGCCGCAAATGCCGAGGGCGCAGCCTTCGACCCGGATCGTCGTCGGGCCAAGCTCGAGCAGACGTCCCGCATAACCATTGCCGTTGTCGACGTTGTAGAGGCGTCCCGACCACCTGCCCGGCCCGTCCGGCACCAGCGAATACAGCACCGCGACGCCGACCAGCGGCCGGCCGCGTTGCGCCGGGTCCGGGTTGTTCTTGTCGGTCCAGGGCCGACCGGTTTCCGGATCGACCGGCGATTTCGGCCTGGCGATGGTTGCGCACAGAGCGGCGCCGCACGACGCCACGCGCACGTAGGCGCCGTCCTGCGCCAGCCACAGCCCTTTGGGATCGGCGAACGCCGTTCCGGCACTCGCTAGTGTGAAAAACGCGAAAGCGGACGCGGCAGAGACCGTAGGAAATTTCATGTGCTTCATTGTAATGAGCCCCAAACGCACCCCGGCAAAGCCCAAATGTTCGACTTTTTGTGGCAAGGCAAGGGCAGCGGAAAGGCCTCAACGCAACAAAAAGCCCGGGACTTTCGTCCCGGGCTCTTGTCACAAAAGTCTTGCGTCGATCAGTAGCGGCCGCCCCACCAGTTGAAGCGCCACACCAGCTCGGTCGACACCATCTGGGTGTATTTGGTCGTGTTGAGCGAGAAGCCGGTCGGCACGTTGCCCCCCGTGAAAACGAACGAAGGGGTCGCAGTATTGTATTGCGCGTACCGATATTCGGTCTTCAGGAACAGGCCGGGGATCGGCAGCCAATCGAACGCATATTCAAAGCCGCTGCCGACGAACCAGCCATTGTAGGTCTGTCCCGGCAGGCTCGTGCCGGATGGACCGCCCAGTACACCAACGCCCGACAAATTATAGTTGATTCGATCGAAGCGGGCCTGCGTGTAGCCGCCGTCGAAGTAGGTCAGGAATCGCGGGCTGACGAGGTAGCCGGCGCGGCCGCCGACGGCCCAAGTGCTCGAACTCGTTTTCGGTTCCGACTAAAAGCGGATTGCTGTTCTGGCCTCTGATGCTGCCGCCTTCCCAGTCGCCGAACGCGCCGATCACGATCGGCATATTCCAGTTGCCGAGCGGCATATTGAATTGATAGTCGCAGCCGCCCTGGCCTTGGCCGAACCAGCCCTTGCCGCCGTTGGTGACCTGCGCGAAAACAGGAACGTTGGTCCCAGTCACGCGGACCTGGCTATCCTGATTCCACCAGCCATAACCGCCACCGCCGCCGATGTAGCAGCCGGTCCAGTTGTAGACCGGCGGCGGCAAAGGAGGCGCCTTGTAGACCGGCGGTGGCAGGTCAGCAGCATTGGCAACGCCAAAAGCGGCGAGCGTCATCAGAGCAGCGGTCGCAAGAATTTTTGTTTTCATGATAAGCCCCATGTGCCCCGAATGAGCGTCATCCGGATGTCCCCGACGGCGAGTCATTCAAATGACTTTGTAGCAGACGAGGCGGGCCGTTTCTGTGCCTTTTGGGCAACAAGCCCGAACATAATGCAGCTCGTCATTCCGGGGCCGAGCGTAGCGAGGAGCCCGGAATCGATAACCCCCGCGGATGTGGTGACGCTCTGCGCCCGGGCCGCTTGACCTGTGATTATGGGTTCCGGGTTCGGCCAGCGGCCGCCCCGGAATGACGTCGGTGGAGAAGCAAGCCGCTGGTCAGTCAGCGCTTTCTTCGCCTTCGTCGGATAGCCGCTCGACTGACGCGACGCGTTCGCCTTCCGCGGTGGAGAACACGATGACGCCTTGCGTCGAGCGGCCGGCGATGCGGATGCCGTCGACCGGGCAGCGGATCAATTGGCCGCCGTCGGTGACCAGCATGATCTGGTCGCTGTCCTCGACCGGGAAGGACGCGACCAGCCTGCCGTTCCTCTCGGTGATCGCCATGGCGACGATGCCTTTGCCGCCGCGCCCGGTGGTGCGGTACTCGTATGACGACGTGCGCTTGCCGAAGCCCTTTTCGGAGATGGTGAGCACGAATTGCTCGGCGGCGGACAATTCCGCGTAGCGCGTCTGGCCGAGCTCGATCGCGCCCTCGGCTTCCTCGTTATCGACGCCGTTTTCCTCGACCTCGCCGTTGCGTGCCGCGGCGCACCGCATTGGCGCGCTTGAGATAGGCCATGCGCTCGTCGGCGCTGGCCTCGACGTGCCGCAGGATCGACAACGAGATCATCTTGTCGCCGTCGGCGAGCGCGATGCCGCGCACGCCCATCGAGGTGCGGCCCTGGAATACGCGCACGTCGTCGACCGCAAAGCGGATGCACTGGCCGGCCGCCGAGGTCAACAGCACGTCGTCGTTCTCGGTGCAGATCTGCACGTCGACGATGCTGTCGCCCTCGTCGAGCTTCATGGCGATGATGCCGGAGCGGCGCACGTCGGCGAAATCCGACAGCTTGTTGCGCCGCACCGTGCCGCGCGTGGTGGCGAACATCACGTCGAGCTTGTCCCAGGTCTTTTCGTCCTCGGGCAGCGGCATGATGGTGGTGATGCTTTCGCCCTGCTCGAGCGGCAGGATATTGATCAACGCCTTGCCGCGCGCCTTCGGCGCGGCGAGCGGCAGCCGCCAGACCTTCTCTTTGTAGACCTGCCCGCGCGAGGAGAAGAACAGCACCGGCGTGTGGGTCGAGGCGACGAACAGCCGGGTGACGAAATCCTCCTCCCGCGTCTGCATGCCGGCGCGGCCTTTGCCGCCGCGCCTCTGCGCCCGATAAGTGGAGAGCGGCACGCGCTTGACGTAGCCGGCATGCGAAACGGTGACGACCATGTCCTCGCGCTGGATCAGGTCCTCGTCTTCCATCTCGCCTTCTTGATCGATGATGACGGTGCGGCGCGGCGTGGCGAACTCGTTCTTGATCGCGATGAGCTCGTCCTTGACGATGGTTTGAATGCGCGCGCGCGAGCGCAGGATGTCGAGATATTCGGCGATCTCGTCGGCGAGCTTGTCGAGCTCGGCCTTGATCTCGTCGCGGCCGAGCGCGGTCAGGCGCTGCAGCCGCAGATCGAGAATGGCCTTGGCCTGCTCGGCGGAAAGCCGCGTCGTGCCCGCAGGCGAAACGCTGTGGCGCGGATCGTCGATCAGCGTGACCATGGCGGCGACGTCGCGCGCCGGCCAGTCGCGGTTCATCAATTCGCTCGCGCGCTTCGTTGGCGTCCTTGGCGGCGCGGATAAGCTTGATCATCTCGTCGATATTGGCGACCGCGATGGCGAGCCCGACCAGGATGTGGGCGCGGTCCCGCGCCTTGCCGAGGAGATGCTTGGTGCGCCGATAGATCACCTCTTCGCGGAAGGCGACGAACAAAGTCAGCAGATCCTTCAGGTTCATCACCTGCGGCCGGCCGGCGTCGAGCGCCACCATGTTGGCGCCGAACGACGATTGCAGCGCGGTGAAGCGGTACAGCTGGTTGAGCACCACGTCCGGCACCGCGTCGCGGCGCAATTCGACCACGACGCGATAGCCGTCGCGGTCGGATTCATCGCGCAACGCGGCGATGCCCTCGATCTTCTTTTCGCGCACCAGTTCGCCGATGCGCTCGACCATGTGCGCCTTGTTGACCTGATAGGGGATTTCCGAGACGACGATCGCCTCGCGCTCGCCGCGCAGCGTCTCGAACTCGACCTTGCCGCGCATGACGATGGAGCCGCGGCCCAGATGATAGGCGGCGCGGATGCCCTGGCGGCCGAGAATGATGCCGCCGGTCGGGAAATCGGGTCCGGGCACGATGGCGATCAGATCTTCGATCGACAGCCCGGGATTGTCGATCAGCGCGATGCAGGCGTCGATCACCTCGCCGAGATTGTGCGGCGGGATATTGGTCGCCATGCCGACGGCGATGCCGCCGGCGCCGTTGACCAGGAGATTGGGAAAGCGCGCCGGCAGCACCATCGGCTCGCGCTCGGAATTGTCGTAATTGGGCTGGAAGGCGACCGTGTCCTTGTCGAGATCCTCGACCAGCGACCCGGCCACGCGGTGAAGCCGCACCTCGGTGTAGCGCATCGCCGCCGGCGCATCGCCGTCGACCGAGCCGAAATTGCCCTGCCCGTCGATCAGCGGCAGGCGCATGGAAAAATCCTGCGCCATGCGCACCAGCGCGTCATAGACCGACTGGTCGCCGTGCGGATGATATTTACCGATCACGTCGCCGACGACGCGGGCGGACTTGCGGTACGGCTTGTTCCACTCGTAGCCGTTCTCGTGCATCGAGAAGAGGATGCGCCGATGCACCGGCTTGAGCCCGTCGCGCGCGTCCGGCAGCGCCCGCGCCACGATCACGCTCATGGCGTAATCGAGGTAGGAGCGCTTCATCTCCTCGGTGATGGAAATCGGGCGAATATCCGAGGGGCCGCCGTCCGCCGGCGGGAGATCGTTATCGTCAGCCAAGCTGTAAGAATCCTACGCGAATCTGTCGTGATTTTCATAGCCGATCGGGTGGTCTTCGCGCCACCTTTATCGGCCTCTGACAGGTATGCTTTTCCACTTGATTTTCAAGGCTTTATTGACACGCAACCGGCGCGGCTTTCGCGCGCCGTGCGATGGATGCCGCGGCGACGCAGGATTCACGTCGTCTGTTCGCGCCGACATACGACCCGGATAGAATGCCGGAACCTCTCGTTTCCCGATCGTGAAGCAGCATGCCGCCGCTCGATTTCGCCATATCGGCGCTGGTGACATTGTTCGTCGTGGTCGATCCGATCGGCCTCGCGCCGACATTTCTGGCGGTGACCGAGGGATCTGCCGCGGCGCGCCAGGCGCAGCGTGGCGCTGCGCGCCAGCATCATTGCCGGCGCGATCCTGATCGGCATGGCGCTGCTCGGCGACTGGCTGCTCCGCGCGCTCGGAATCTCGCTGCCGGCGTTCCGCATCGCCGGCGGCCTGTTGTTGTTCGCGATCGCCTTCGAAATGGTGTTCGGCATGCGCATGCGCCGCGAAGGCCAAGCCGCCGAGGAGGCGGTCGAGGAGCATGTGCGCAACATCGCCGCCTTCCCGCTGGCGATCCCGCTCTTGGCCGGGCCGGGCGCCATCACCGCCGTGGTGCTGCTCGGCCGGGCGCGCGGCCGGCAATCTGCTGCTGACCGGCTTGCTGCTGGCGGTCGTCGTGTTGGTCGCCGCGAGCTGCTTCGTCGCCTTCATTCTTGCCGGCCGGATCAGCCGCCTACTCGGCATGACCGGCAATATCGTGCTGTCGCGGCTGCTCGGCGTGCTGCTCGCGGCGCTGGCCGTGCAATATGTCGTCGACGGCATCCGCGCCGTTTGGCCGGCGTGAACGTGCGCTGAGGGCGCCGGACCCGAAGCTCCGGAGCTCTCATGATTTATTAACCATGAATGGTCACGTTGGTCTTGCCGATATACCGGCGAGAATCACGCGTCCGCGCACATGACATGCAGGACATGACATGACCATCTCCGGAGTCTTCCGCCGCCAGCTCTTACGCGATCAGCCAGCAGGTGCAGTCGATCACGCAGCCCAAGCGTGGCCGCCATCCCTCGGTCAGTGACGTCGAGATGCAAGGCGCGAACGCTGCAAGCCCGGCGAGCCCGAGCGGCAAGGCCGGACACAAAGTCGACATCACCGCCTGATGGAACAGCGACTGACGCCGCCGGGTTTCGTTTCGCGTGCGGGCGGCGCGAGCCCGCCGATATCCCGGCGCTGATGCGGCTCAAGCGCCTGTTGGCGGCGGACGAGAATTCGCTGCACGCCGTGCGCGCGACCGCGGCCGACTGGCTGCGCGACGGTTTTGGCCCTCACCCCGGCTTCACCGCCTTCGTCGCCGAAGTCGAAAGCCCGCAGTCCGTTGTCGGCATGGCGACCTGCAGCCGGCGCGCCATCACCGGCTGGAGCGGTCCGGTGGTTTTTCTGCAAGACCTTTTTGTCGAGCCGGACTATCGCAAGCAGCGGCATTGCGCGGGCGCTGGTGGCGCGGGTCGCCGCGCTTGCGCACGACCTCGGCAGCCCGATCGTCGAGCTCACGGTGCGCGCCGACAACCCGGCGCAAGAATTCTATCAGCGCAGCGGCTTCGCGCATTTGCCGCAATGCCTGACCTACGTGCTGGCCGGGCCGGCGCTGGCGGCGCTCGCCGAGCGCGACAAGGATCACTGGCGCTCGACCGGGTAGGTCGAAGTCGTCATTCCGGGCCGGCGCGAAGCGGCGAGCCCGGAACGACAACGACGCGCTCACCACCAGCGCGGCTGCCAGATCATCAGCGCGAAAATCGCGAGCACGCCGGCGAAGGCCGGCCAGCCGAGCACAAACCAGATGCGGAACAGACGGCGGTAGGCGTCGGGCAGCGGCTTTGCATCCACCGCCGCCTCGTGGGCGAGCTTGCGCATGCGCATTTGGATGAACACCACCGGCAGCCAGCAAAGTCCGACCAGCACGTAAAGCAGCAGCGAAACGACAATCCAGGATTCGTCGAGCGGCGACAGACCGATCGACCGCGCCAGCAGCCAGCCGCTGACCGGCTGCACCACCACCGCCGTGGCGGTGAAGATCAGATCGGCGAGCACGACAAAACGCGCGGTCACCGCGATCACGCCGGCATGGCCGGTGCGATGCGCCATGAACATGAAATAGGCGATGCCGAGACCGGTGCCGAACAGCACCGCGGCGCCGAGCACGTGGATGAATTTGTAGATGTAAATGAATTCCATCAGCGCTCGTCCAGGATCGAAAGCGTGAACAGCAGCGCCAGAACGATGGGGATGTCGATCGACAACGGCCCAACCGGGTTCGCCGCGAACTCCAAGCCGTCAATGGTGTTCCGCTGGCGCCAGAACCTGAGAACCAGCAAGATGCATCAAGGCGATGCGCGCCGTGTCGCGGACAGTAAGGCCGAGGCCGAGCACGAAGTGACAGCGGAACTGCGACGAGTAGGCAGAAGTAGGTTGCGATGATCGACAACGAGACGCCGTACAGGGCCGGCCGAGCCTGCCAGAAAGTGACCAACTCTTCGAAGTGCGGCGCGATCGCCGAGATGGCAAGCCCGACGATCGCGATCGGCTTGAGCAGATAGAGCCGGGCGAACCAGCGATCCTGCACCGTCGCCGGCCGGGCCGCCAGAATTTGCTCGAGGCTCTTTGGCGCAATGCCGGTCGCCGCCATCCAGGGCGCGGGATCGCCGACTACGCCTTCCGTCAGTTGCGCGAGCGACGTCGAGCGCGCCGGGCTCCGCCAGCCGAGCCAGCCGATGGCGTCGGCGATCGCGGCGACGATTTTCCCGGCCGCGTGCGGCAGCGGCAGCACCGGGCGCGGCGCGAACCCCTGCCAGGCGCGGATGGCGGTGACGATGTCCTTGAACGCATGCGCCTGCGGATGCGCCACGTCCCACACCACCCTGCCCGGCGCGCCGGGCACGAGCGCGCGCACGACCGTTTCCGCGACGTCGTCCAGGCCGATCACCTGGATGCGGGCGTCGCCGCCGACGATCGGGATGAAGCCCGGAAACGCGCAATACCCCGCAGCATTGCGGTGCCGCCATAGACGCCGGAGCCGAGCACCAAAGCGGGCCGCAAAATCACCCAATCAAGCGGCAAGGTCGCCAAATAGGCGTCGGCCGCCGCCTTGGTGCGCGAAAATTGCGACTGCCCCTTCGGCCTCGGCGCCGATCGCCGAAACATGCACGACGCGTTTGACGCCGGCACGCACACAGCCGTCGAACAGCGCCTTGGTGCCCGCGAAGCTGCACGCGCTCGACGTCGTCGCGCAGGCTGTCCTGCAGCACGCCGACGCAATTGACGACGGCGTCGATGTTTTGCAGGAGCGGCTGCCATGCCGCGCCGTCGGCGAGCCGCGCAAAGTCGGCCGTGATCCATTGCGCGTACGGCAAGCGGCGGCGCGCCGCGCCGACCGACCGTCCGGCGCCGATCACGTCGTGACCGGCGGCGTATAAGCGGGCGAGACAGGCCGAACCGATCAAGCCGTAAGCGCCGGTGACCAGAACGCGCATCAGCGCAGGCGCGGGCCTTCGTCATTGCCAGCGACGCGGCAATCCAGGACGGTGCCGCGAGCCTGGAATGCTTCGTCGCTTGCTCCTCGCATGCGGCTTGGCTGCGCGATCACGTCAGAAACTCGACCCGGCCATCATCGAGATCGTAACGCGCCGCCAAAAACCTTGACCTTGTTTGCCTTGATCAGATGCGAAACGATTGCGCTGGTTGTGGCGATTTTCGCAGTGGTGCGCTTGGCACTCTCGCGCACCGTGTTGTCGACGAAATCACCGGGCTTGCCGTAGACGGCCTTCGCCGCCGGAACGATGGCGTCGACCATCGGTCCGATCGAACCCGGAAATTTGGTGTGCTTCTCGACAACTTCGCAGGCGGCCGCCACCGGCCCCGCATCGTTCATGGCCCAGCACGATAACGAGGGGCACGCCGAGGTGTTCGGTGCCGTATTCGATCGTCCCCATCGTCGCCGTATCCGCCATATTGCCGGCATTGCGGGCGACGAAGAGTTCGCCGACGCCGAGCCCGCCGAACAACAACTCCGGCGGCACGCGGCTGTCGGCGCATGACAGGATCGCCGCCCACGGGGTCTGCCCCTTCGCGACTTCTTCGCGATGCTTGAGCAGATCGACCGCGCAGACTTGCGGAGCACTGATGTACTTCTCGTTGCCGGCCTTCAGTCGGGCGATGGCCTCGTCGGCCGTGACGCTCGTCGTCGCGCCCGCCGCCCAGGCGAGCGGTTCGCCGAACGCACCGGTCGCGGCGACGGTCGCAGCCGCAAGAGACATGAATTTACGCCGGCTTGGCAAAAATTGATCACATGTCGCGCACATAGCTTAGCCCCTCTTTGATCGATCGGTGTTTAGTCACGTCATACGCGGTGTTATTGCCCGAAGGCGACGGAATACATGATGCGGCCGGGCACGAACGTGAATATGCCGGCAACGACCAACGCGCCGGCGAAGATGCCGATCATCGTCCAGCGGTGGTGTTCGACCGCATGGCGATGGGCGTACCAGACGCCGAGCGGCAGCATGATCAAGGTGAAAATCGCCAGCAAATGAATCGGACTCCATGGTCCCCACAGCCGGAGCTGATGAATCGAGAACGCGCTGATGCTGACCGCAAGCATCAGCACCACCCAGATCCAGCCGATGGTCCGATGCGGGATCGTTCCCTTGGGCGCGCTCAATTGCACGATGCCGAGCGCGAACGCGGTCATGGCCGCAAAGGCGTGCAGCTTGATCGCCGGGGCTGCGTCGAGGAGTGGAGCGAGCGTCATGAAGAGTATTCCCCCCGCATTCCGGCCGAACGAGCAACGCGCGTCAAGTGCCGGAATCCATAACCACTACAGTGACAGGATGCGCCATTCGGGCCGCCGGCCGAGCCCGGAATCCATAGCACGAGTCAACGAAAGCTGGCTCGGAGCGTTATCTATAGCCCCCGTGGTTATGGATTCCGGGCTCCTCGCTCGATTGGCCCCGGAATGACCGCTCAAAACGGAATCTCGTCGTCCATGTCGCCGCGTGAGCCGCGCCCGGCGGCGCCGGCGCCCGCCGCCGCCACCTTGCGTGTCGGTCCCGCCGAGCCGAATTCGCCGCCGGCATCCTCGGAGCCGAAATCGCCGCCGCCGCCGGCGCCGCCGGCGCGATCAAGCAGCGTGAGCTCGCCGCGGAAGCCCTGCAGCACCACTTCGGTCGAATAGCGGTCCTGGCCGGACTGATCCTGCCATTTGCGTGTCTGCAATTGGCCCTCGATGTAAACCTTCGAGCCTTTCTTGAGATATTGCTCGGCAATGCGGCAGAGATTTTCATTGAAGATGACAACGCGGTGCCACTCGGTCTTTTCCTTGCGCTCGCCGGTCGCCTTGTCGCGCCAGAATTCGGAGGTCGCCAGCCGCAGATTGGCGACCGGGCGCCCATCCTGGGTGCGACGGATTTCGGGATCGGCGCCCAAATTGCCGATCAGGATCACTTTGTTGACGCTGCCTGCCATGATCTGCCTCGCTTAAGCGACTCGCTCCGGTCGTTCCCGTGATAATTCGTCATCAACCTAGTGGCGGTCCCTCCCCCTGCAAGGGCGATCGGGCCGCGCGCGGACGTTATCCACACGGATACCGGCAGAAGGGCCCGTTCCAGCCTATGTTCTTATTTTGTTCCAGCGCTGACGCCCAATGCAAGGTGTAACGTCGCGCAATGCAAGCATATCGAGGCATTGGACGGCAGGCGGATCGAGCTGTCCGAATGACGAGCGCATTCTGGATCCTGACCCGTTCGGTTCCATCGTACCGATGATTTCCTGGGATTGTGGCGCCGGCGTAACAGCCCCTCGCCCCCGATTGTGGTAGCGTTCGCCTTGCCGCTAATCGCCGGGGGGTGATGATGCGCATCGCGAAGGCCGCTATTGCAATCATGGCGGCGGCGTTGAGTGGGGTGGCCAGCGCCCGCGCAGCAGACCTGCCGGTGAAGGCGCCGGTATGGCCGGCAGCCGTCTACGACTGGACCGGCTTCTATCTCGGCGCCAATGCCGGAGTAAGCGCTGGCGTCACCCCGATCACGCAGACGTCGCGCATTCCGCCGGGGCTGCCGGGCGTCAACAATCAATCGACTCACAGCCCGTTCGGCGCCATCGGCGGCGGGCAACTCGGCTACAATCGCCAGCTCGGCAGGTTTGTTGTCGGCATCGAAGGCGACATGCAGGCCAGCGGGCAGCGCAGCGACCCAAGCTGCCTGACCTTCTGCGACTTCAATTTTCAAACTCCCGCCAACGTTCAATTCGACACCGTGCAACAGCGCATTCCGTGGTTCGCAACCGTGCGGCCACGCGTCGGTTACGCCAGCGGGCCGGTGCTGTTCTACGTGACCGGTGGCGTCGCGGTTGCGAATATCAGGACATCCTACAGCAACCTCGCAGCTCGCCCGATTCAGCGGCGAAGCCTCCGATACGCGGGCGGGCGCGGCCGTGGGCGCCGGCATCGAGGCGGCGCTGATCGGAAACTGGACCGTCAAGATTGAGTATCTGTATTTGGACTTCGGCAACCTGACCGACACATTTCTCTATGGGCCTGCAGCTTTTCCGACGGCGATCCGCACCGACGTCAGCGGCCGCGTCGTCGATCATCTGGCGCGCGTCGGCGTGAACTATCGGTTCGGCGATCCTGCCGCGCCCGCGATCTGGTATCCGACGCCGACCACAGCCGCCCTGATCACCAAGGCCCCGGTGCTTCCGCCGGTGGCGTACAGCTGGACCGGCTTCTATGTCGGCGGCAACGTCGGCTACAGCGTTGGCAACGACCCGGCGCGAGAAGATATTTTTGGCCTGTTCGGCAACAGCAACCAGCGCTTTACGCTGGTGCCGCGCGGCGTGCTCGGCGGCGGCCAGGCCGGCTACAATTACTAGCCGCTCAGCCGGCTCGTGCTCGGCGTTGAGGGCGACTATCAGTTGGCCGACCAGCGCGATAGCGCGTGCTTCAACTGGTGCGTGATCCCACCGAACACGCCGACGACCTTTAGCCAATCGCTGAACTGGTTTGCCACCGCCCGCGGACGCGCCGGCGTCACCGCCGGACCTGCGCTGTTCTACGTCACTGGCGGCGGCGCCTGGACCCGCGTCAACACCACCGGCACCCAGCTCAACAGCATCACCAACATCAATGGCGTGACCACGATCTTCACCGGCACCGGATCGTTCTCCGACAATCGTTCGGGCTGGGCTGCGGGATTCGGTGCCGAGGGCGCAATCGCCGGCCGCTGGACCGCCAAGGTCGAGTATCTCTACATGGATTTCGGCAGCATCACGCACCAATTCCCGGCGGCAATTCCGACCAACCTTGCCGATCCGAACATCCACATCACGACGCGGGTTCGCGACAACGTATTCCGCGTCGGCGCCAACTATCATCTCTGAGAGCCGTGCCGCGGCGGAGCGACGTCAAGGCGCGCGCTCCGTGCGACGTAGCCGGCCAGACCCGATCGAACGCCGCATGCGGGCCAACGATAGGGCCCATAGCGTTATCGACGGACCCCTGCGACCGCGCCTAGGCGCGGCTCCCCTCCCCCGATTCGTAGACGAATTGCTAACCAAGCGCCCAGGTGGGATCGGCCGCCCGGAGAAAGCCGAGGCGCCGCCGCCACATTTCGCTTCCCCGTTAACTATCTAACTATCGTAACGTCTGCATTCAAAGGGGATTTGCTCGCGGGTGACGCAAGCAGATGTAATTACGACATTTTCTGGACAAATTGTCCGGATGAATTGTCGCGCGATGTTGCCTTTTGGTGACATCAAAATCGGGCGCAATCGGCTAGTGGTTGCGCGATGGTGGGGCTGATTGGGATCGCATGGGGATCACACCGACGGTCGGGGGACTACGTCGCGTGTGACTGAGTTAGGGAGAATTGGCATGAAGCGTATCTTGATCGCGAGCGCGCTTGCGCTCGCTGCCGGGGGACAAGCACTCGCTGCCGACCTCCCGCCACCTCCGCCGGCGCCGCGCGCTCCGGCGACCTACATTCCGGTCGCGCCGTACTACAACTGGACCGGCTTCTATATCGGCGGCAATCTCGGCGCTGGTTTGAACAGCGGCACTTTCTCGGACACGGCTCTGGCAGCACTTTCACGACAGCTAAGCACCACCCAGTTCCTTGGTGGTGGCCAGGTCGGCGTCAACTACGAGTTCTGGGGCGGCGTCGTGGTTGGCGCGGAGGCGATGTTCGATTGGCTCCCCAATAACGGCAACACTTTCACGGCGACAAACGGTGGCTCCAATACCGGCCACGCTCGACGATCAACAATCGCTGGCTGACAACCGCGACCGGCAAGCTCGGCTATGCATGGGATCGCGTCCTGCTCTATGGCAAGGGCGGTGGTGCCTGGGTCGGGGCGCAAAGTCCCGGGTTGACGTCAAGGGGGCGCCGTGCGCCGTTCAGCAGCACCAGCACTAACAATTGGGGCTGGACCGCTGGTGTCGGCGTCGAATGGGCTTTCTGGGGTACCTGGTCCGCTCGGGCCGAGTACGACTATATCGCGCTAAAAAACCAGAGCTTTACGGTGGCCGGGGCGCACCGGCTTTGGCGACGACGTCAACGTGAAAAATCGCACCATCAATATGGTGACCGCCGGCGTGAACTATAAATTCGGTCCGTGGTAAGCGACTGACAACGATAAACAAACAAAGCCCCGGGTTCCATGCCCGGGGCTTTTTGTTTTGCTTAAACAAAATCATTCTCCAAGTTCCGCGCGGCCATCGTGACGCCATCGTTGCCCGGCATTGGTCCAGCGTGTTGCGGGGCATCGGCGCGGATCGATTAGGTGTCATTCCTGTGCTTATGCCTTGTCATCGCGGGGGCGCGATCGAGCCGCGACTGATTGTCGCCGGCAATTCGCAGGGCAACGCTCATGAAGCGCATCTTGATAGCTGGGGCATTCGTGCTGGCCGCGGCGGCACAAGCACTCGGCAGCCGATCTTGCCGGCGCCCGGACCACCGCCTGCCCTACTATCCGGTCATTCCGTTTTACAACTGGACCGGCTTTTACCTCGGCATCAATGGCGGCGGCGCCTTTGGCAACAGCAACTGGACTGATCCTTTTGACGTGCCGCACCGGCAATTTCACCGTCAGCGGCTCTCTGATCGGCGGCACGATCGGCGGCAACTACCAGATCGGCTCATTGGTGCTGGGCGTCGAAGGCGACGGCGACTGGAGCCAACCTCAGCGGCACCACCTTCAACACGTCGTGTGGCGGCGTCGGCTGCACCACCCGAGAGCAATTGGCTGGC
Organism: uncultured Alphaproteobacteria bacterium; assembly: GCA_963804405.1. GTDB lineage: Bacteria > Pseudomonadota > Alphaproteobacteria > Rhizobiales > Xanthobacteraceae > BOG-931. Next base: position 29,467 of record CAWDQG010000057.1, read on the forward strand.
GACAGTGCGCGGCCGCGCCGGCTAGGCGTGGGATCGCGTCCTTCTTCTATGGCACCGGCGGCGCCGCCTTCGCCAACGTCCAGGCTGCCGCGGGCGCGCTTGCCGTTTTTCAGCTCGACCCAGGCCGGCTGGACTGCGGGCGTCGGCGTCGAATACGCCTTTCCTGCCAAACTGGACCGCTAAGGTCGAATATCTGTACGTCGGTCTTGCCAATGCGTCCTGTCCCGTCGGGAATTGCGGCGCCACCGGCGGCGTCAACACCACGGTGTCGCTCAACGAGAACATCGTCCGCGGCGGTGTCAACTTCAAATTCGGCTGGTAGCAGCCGCAACATGATAGCAACAGGCGTGATATGACCATTTTCCGCTCGTCCCCGCGTAAGAGGCGGGGACCCATGTCTAAAATTTTTTGCGACTGCAATTTCCTGCATGGCCTGACCATGCGCGGGAATGAGCGAAGACCTCGCGCATTAACGTGCCAGTTGCAATCAAGCCAGCTAAGCTTCCGGGTCCTTTACCCGGGGCTTTGCTTACCGATAAGTCGGCGATGACCCCGCTCGCCGAAAAGCTTCACGCGCCGCGATTGCCGAGCGCATCGTCGGGACGTGGAATGCGTTTGCCGCCCGGTACAATCCCTACGCCGCCATCATTGCCGCCTGCGCCCTTCTCGACCGGGCCGCTGATCTTTTTTCCGCGGCTATAATTCCGATGAGGGCCTCGCGGTCTCCATCGCCCGCACCGCGATCGAGGACGGCGAGCGGCTCGTCCCGCATGTATTCAATATGCGCTGGATCGAGCGGCCGACGCTCTTGTCCTGGATCATCGCTGCGATCAGCGCGCCGTTCGGCGGCGTCAGTCAGATTACCGCCCGCCTGCCCATGGCGCTGTTTCTCCTGTTCGGCTGCGTGCTGATTTATCTGCTGCTCCGCAGAGTAGCCGCCAGCGTGCCGGCGGCGTTGTTCGGCGCCGCCCTGTTCCTCGCCTGCCCGCTGGCGATCCGTTCCTACGTCCTCATCACCGCCGACCTGCCGCTCGCGGTGCCGCTGTTCTTCGCCTTCTATCTGTGGTGGGGCGGCAACCAGGCCGGATCGATCATTGCGATCGGTTTTGGCCGGTGGCTCGCGATCGGCGTCGTGCTGGCTGTTTGCCGGCTTGCTCAAAAGGACCCCAGCCGATCGCCTATTTCGCCCTCGGCGTCGGCCTCTACGTGCTCGGAATCGCGTATCGTGGCGGCAAATTCCCGGGCTTGTCCTGGCCGGCCTGATCTGCGCGCTGCCGCTCGCCGCCTGGTATGCGGCGATCTATACACCCGGCGACGAAGGGCAACTGGGCCGCATTTCATGCGGGTGCGGCCGATCGCGCTGCTGCCTGGCCCGCTCGTTGCAAGCTTCAAGACTGATTGACGCAGACGCTGCCGGCGGCGTTGGCTGCCGCGGCCTTTCTCATCGGGCGCTGCATTTCACCCCGGCGAGAGCTTTGTTCGATCCGGTTTGGTCCGATCCGGCTTCGTCCCGGCGCTGGCGTGTTACGCGTTCGTCGCCGCTTTATCGTGGTGCTGTTTTGGCCGGGAGGCTCTCCTGCCGCGCTATTTCCTGCCGATGGTGCCGCCGCTCTGCGTGTTCGGCGGCCTCGGCTACGATCTGCTCAGCGCGCGCGGCGGCCGCAAATCGTCGCGCCGCTCATGCTGCTGACCGTCGGCTCTTCTTGCGTACGCCTTGATCTATGCCGCGGCATCGCCGTTCCTGCCGATGCGCTACCGGCAAGCGTGGATGGACGCCGAGCGGGTAATCGCCCTGGTGCAAGCCACCCCGGTCCCCGATCTATCGGACCGGCGACGCGGCGCTCAACGTATTACCTTACGTGCCCGGGCGCATTCTCTTCGCGACGCCCAACGTAGTTGGCGGCGGTCACAGGTCCCGCCTGGATAGTATCTGGCCCACAGATCAGGCCGATGCTCTTGCTGGCGCGGGCGACCGGACGCGCTGCATATCGTCATGCCTGTCGGCGACGCTGAGCAATGGCGCTTGCTGCGCCTCGATCGAGTGACGCCGTGCAGCCCCGCACGCCAAGGCTGCATTGCCGACGGCGCCAATGGGTGTCGTTCGCGCTTCACGGGCGAGTGAAATGCTGGTTAATTGCGGCTGTGACCGGGCTCATTGAAGGGAGCGAATGATGATTACGGTAATTAGGACGGCGACGGCCTATCCGGGCATGACAGGCGAAGCGGTTTCTTGGGCCAAGAAAATTGCCGCGATGGTGAAACGCGTGACCGGAAAAGAGCAGGTTGTTTCCACCTCGTTTGCCGGCATGCTTGCTGACATAGCGTGGATCGGACAATACGACAGCGTCGGGCAATACGACGAGTTTCGCACCAAAGTCATCAATGATCACGACTACATCGACGCGCTCAAGAAGGCACGAGAGCTGTTTGTTCCCGGCAGCGATCGCGATCAAATCTGGAAGCACGAATAGACGATCGGCGGTTTGCAAGCCGCGCCGTCCGGTCGCGACGAAAACGGCTCCGCAACCGATCAGAAATATGCCGACTTCAGGTCGACCGTCGTCTCGACACCGACGCGATCGAAATTGGCGGATAGCCACTTGTCGGCGCGTTCGCGGCCCAGCTCAAAAAGATGCATCAGGAATCTCCAGTCGGCGTTCATTTTGCTGGAACCTGAAAGATTCCTGATGACGTCCTCGGCTTCGATCGAATGAATGAATATGCGTTTGCCGCCGCTCAATTTGCCCTCGTCAATCATCTCGGTCATGAAAGCGACGACGCGCATCTCGCGCATCAAAGCGGCGTTGAAACTGATCTCCTCCATGCGGTCGAGAATTGTGTGGGCGGTAGTAGGCAGCTCGGTTCGCACGGTCGGCGTGAGGTGGACCAACAGGATGTCGGACGAGGTGCACCCGTAGATCACCGGAAAGATCGCGGGATTGCCCATGAAGCCGCCATCCCAATAATACTCGCCGTGGATTTCGGCGCCCGCGTCCGAAATGGCATGCACGCCGACGCCAGCACGTGGTCGGCGGTAATTTCTTTGTTGGTGAAGACGGCGATTTTGCCGGTCCGCACAGTGGTCGCGCAAAGATAAAATTTCACCGCCTGCTGTTGGCGGACGCGCGTGAAGTCGACGACTTCATTGAGCAGGTCCCGCATCGGATTCAGGTCGAACGGGTTGAGCTGATAGGGCGACATGAAGCGGCTGATCATGTCGACGAACATGTAACCCGGCGAATGTTCGAGACCGAAGGTCGGGTTCATCTTATCAAAGAAGGAAGGCGCGATGATGCTGTACGATGTCATGTCGGACAGCTTTTTCCAGAAAGTCTTCAGCAACTCCTTGGCCGCGGCGCGGCCGCCCGACGCCAAGCCGTCGGCGATCAAAACCGCATTGAAGCAGCCGGCGCTGGTGGCGGTGATGCCGTCGAAACTCAGGCGGTCGTCCTCGAGCAGGCGGTCGAGCACTCCCCAGGTGAAGGCGCTGTGGTTTCCGCCACCTTGCAGCGCCAAATTGATCGCCTTCTGCCCGGCAATTGACGGGCGCGCTTCCGTTCGGCAGAGTGCATGCGCGGTCATGGTACCCGCTCCGTGCGCCTTGCGCCCAGCCTCGGTAGCCTTCTGAAAACGCTACATGATTGGCCCCCGGGCAGGAAGGGTCGGATGTTGGATAGAGACGCGATGCCGGTTTAATCGCCGCTTAGCGACATCGGCATCCGCGCGATAGCTGCAGGTAAAGAGGGATTTAGCCGGGGTCCAAATTTTCCGCTTGACTTTGACGCTGCGTCAAACCGCTACACCCCAAATCGACCCCGGAAGCCTGGTGAGCAATGTCAGTTCTTGCATCTCCTGCGCCGGTCTGGTTCGCGGCGGCACTCGTCCCGATGGTGGCGTCGCAAATCGTGCGACTGTACCAACACGATCCAGCAATTTGGATTTTCTGGGATTACGCCGGACGGTTCGGTGGGTTAGCGATGTTAGCCGCCATTCCTGCCGCGCGAGTTGTTGCATTCCGACGGGAGAGATTCCGACATCATGGACGGTTCAATTATACACCGCCGGCCGGAACGGACTGATGCCCGAGACCGGCTCAATTCTCTGGCAATGTGAAGACCGCGCATGGCGACGCGATGCCGCGCAGTTCATGCGTGCCGAGCGCGATCAATGGCTCTTGGTCTCGGCGGCAAGTGCGCCTGACACCAGCACCGTCTTGCCAAGCGGCCGGCATAGTCCCTCTAGTCGGCTCACCAGATTGACGGCAGGGCCGATCGCCGTGAAATCCAGCCGATCGGCGGCGCCGATATTGCCCCATAGCATCTCGCCGAGATGCAAGGCGGCGCCGAACGGCAGCGGCGGCAGTCCTTGCCGACGCCGCTCCTTGTCCAGATGCGCCATCCCGACCCGGGCGGCGGACACCGCGCGCAGCGCCGCATCGCAGGCGCGGCGCGGCTCCCCGCCGACGACCGGAAAGATCGCCAAGACACCGTCGCCGATAAATTTCAGCACCTCGCCGCCAAAGGCGTGAACCGCGCCGGCGATACGGTCGAACCAGGCGTCGAGAGCCGCGATGACGACGGCGGGCGGATTGCTTTCGGATAAAGCCGTGAAGCCGCGCAGATCGGCATAGAGCAACGCTGCCTGGATGGTCTCGCCGATATCGCGTCGCAACGGAGCCGACAGCACCCGTGCCGCGCTGCGGCGGCCAAGATAAGCTTCCAGCGCAGCCGTCAACGTGGCGCGCGCCGCGAGAACGGCAAGCGGCGCCGCGACAAAGCGCGCGGCTTCGACGCAGTTCATTGGTCTCGCCGGGCGTGAACTGACGCGGCCCGATCCAGCCGAGCAAAGGCGCGTCTCGGTCTCGGTCCGATCGCGTCCTCATGCACGACGCCGGCCGCGATACCGAAAAGCCAGCGCCGGCCGGCATCATTGGGGGGCTGGCCTCAAGCGCTATTGCGGGTCCTCCCGGCGCGAACCCCAAGGCCTCGATGACCTCCCCGCTCTCGGCGAGCCACAGCCAGGTGCGTCTGGCAATCAGCGGGTGCGGAACGTCCAGCGTCAGCGCGCCGCCCGCGAGCGGCAGGCCATCCTAAGCAGATGCGCGCCAAGCTCCGCCAGCAGCCGGTCGGCGCTCGGCGTCTCGGCGGCTGCATCGACGAGCCAGGCGAGCGTCGAAGAAAGCTGCATGGCGCGATCATGGCGTTGCCGCACCAGCCTTGTCACGCGCTATCCCTCGCGCATGTCCGGAAAAGCGGGCACCGGTTTTCCGATAAGGACATGCGCCGCTTCAAAGAAGCTTTGCGCCGGCAGAGAGTTGCGCTGATGAATAGTTCACCGCTCAGAGGAGCTGGTAAAGCGAACTCAATTAGGCGTTGCGATGCGCTGGGCCGTGATCGATGCCGGGATCCCGGCCGGTGGCCGCAATGGCCAGCCGGCCCACATAATGCGCCCAACCCTCGTCGTGGCGGGCACACTATCGCCTCGTTCGGCAGGCCGCTGTGGGTGAAGCGCACCAAGGTGCCGCCGTCCCGCTCGATCAGATCGATCTCGACCAAGGTCGAGCCTGGCGGACCTCCTCGTAGTTCCTCCCAACCGAAGGTGTAGGCGAGGCGATGGACCGGCACGACCTCGCGGAACTCTCCGCGCGCCGTACGCCCCGTATTGTTGCGACCGCCGACACGTTTGACGAGATAGAGCCCGCCCGGATGCGGCTCGGTCGTCACCTCGCCGCCCATCCAGCTCAGGATCTTTTCCGGATCGGTCAGAAAAGCAAAGACCGTCGCAGGCGGGGCTGCGATTTGGGTCTCGCGTCGGACTATGAGCGGTTCAGGCATCGATGCCTCCTGGGCTGAACGTCGCATCGCAAGGCGGAGCATCTTAGGAATGGTGCGGCGTGGACAAAAATTCGGCGCTCGCGGCTCCGGGAAGGATGAGCGGAAGTCCAAAGGCGTGAAACAGGTGCGGGCCGGTGGGTGGCACAAACAGGGTCAGCGTGGAAATCATGTCATGCTCGAGCGTGAGCACGTGGATGGAGTGCGCGGTCCACGGCGCGTCGGCGCCGGCGCGGCGCATAGACGGCGAAAGCGGGCTGGCCGTTGGCTGCCGTCGGCACGCAGGCGAAGGCCGCCGCAGGTCTTCCAAGCCATCGCAAAGAAGGACCGGATGGCCTCGCGCCCCGCATACCATTGCAGCCACGGCGGCATGGTGAAGGTCGCGTCTTCTTTGAGGAGGGCCACAAAGCCGTCGAGATCATGCCCTTCCCAGGCCTGCAGATAACGGCCGAGGAGCTTTTGCTGCGCGGGATTTGGCCGGGGCGCCGCCGGCGGCCGGCCGTCGGGATAGCGTTTGGCGAGCGTCTCGCGCGCCCGCTGCAGGGCGCTGTTGATCGAGGCGGTCGAGCCGCCGAGCAGCGTTGCGGCTTCGGCGGCAGCCCAACCGAGCACATCGCACAGCAGGAGCGCGGCGCGCTGGCGCGGCGGCAGCTGCTGGATGGCGGCGACAAAAGCGAGCTGCACGGCCTCGCGGGACGCATAGCGCGCCTCCGGGTTCGGCGCGTCGTCAGCGATCCCTTCCAGGTCTGAGTCCGGGTAAGGTTCAAGCCATGCCACGTCGGTTGCCGGGGCGCCCTCCGGCATCTGCACGGCGAGCGGCAGGCGCCTGCTGGTCAGGCAGCAAGCGCTGCGCGTGCTTGCGGCTGGCGAGCGCATTCAGGCAGGCGTTGGTGGCGATCCGGTAGAGCCAGGCGCGAAACGATCCGCCGTCCCTCGAAGCTGTCGAAGCTGCGCCAGGCGCGCAAATAAGTCTCCTGCACGAGATCCTCGGCTTCGTGCAGGGAGCCAAGCATGCGGTAACAATGCAATTTGAGTTCGCGGCGGAACGGTTCGGCGAGCCGTTCAAACGCCTGGTTTGCACGCTCCGAGGCTTGCTCCTGATGTGATGGTTCCGCCGCTGTCATTGCAATTGACATTGGACCTCCGGCTGACCTTCTTCAATGGCCTTCATCGTCAGCTCACGGCTTCGAGGCCTTTGCCGGAGACGATGAACACATTTCCCTTGGAGCGATCCGGGTTCGTGACCAACTCGATGACTGCGGTCGCGACATCGGATGAGGTCGGCGGCGAAGCCATGCTCTGAATAAAGTCGGCCTCGGATATGCCAAGATAGCGGGAATAGCCCGCGACCGCATGCTTTCCGAGCTCGGTGTCCGGCATGATGCGCGGCGCAAGCGCCATGAATCGCAAGCCGAGCCCAAGACGATCGGATTCCTTCTGACTGTAGTTGGCGATGAACATCTGCGTGCGTTTGGCGCCGGCATAGCCTCCCGAATTCGGCGAGCCGGCGAGAGCGGCGCCGCTGGAGATCAGAACGACCGAGGCGCCGGCGGGCAGCGGCCGCGACAGCGCCGCCTTGCAGAAGTGAAACGCGATTTTGACGTCGGTCTCCCAGTTGACGGCGAACTCCTGCCAGCTCTGCTCGTGCAGCGGCGCGGCCGGCGGAAACGCGCCCCCGCACAGAACCAGGATATCGGGCTGGAGGACGCCGAATACTTTCGACGGCGCACCTTCATCCGTTGCATCGAGCGACAGAACTTCGGCGCCGGAGACCTCTTGGGCCAATTGCCGGAGCGGCGCCTCCTGTCGCGCCACCGCAAGCACGCGCGCGCCATTGCGGATGGCGGCCTCCACGATCCGCCGCCCTACTCCGCGGCTGCCGCCGATCACGACCATGGTCTTGCCTGCCAATGGAAGCATGTTGCTCTCCTACCGCCGGGCTGGTCCGGCCTCATATGTAGAACCGGCGTGGCCGCTGAAACTCATCGGTGCCTGACGAATTTTTTTGGCGTTCGTCGGCGTGCGCGGGATTGGCGGGAAACAGCTGCCGCTGCGGCGCATACCCGCTCGCGCACCAAAAAAAGTCGAAGCTCTGCCAACTCGCGACGATCGGGGCTCCCGTTCAACTTTCTTTCTTGTTGGGGCCGGCTTTAGCTGTCGTGATCAAATTGCGCAGGCTGCCGTTGACGTAAAAGCTCCACGCGCTCGAGCAATTTTCGAAGCATTCAAATTGCGGCACCAAGCCCTGATGGGTGAAGCGGACTTCCGTCTTGCCGCCCTTGTTGGCGATTTCAAAAACAACTTTGGTGCCGTTCCACTCGGTCTTGTCCTGCGCGAAGCTCAAAGTGGCCTCCACGATGAGCCAGACGACCTTTTTGTCAGAGATGACTTCGACCAATTTCTGTTTGCTGTAATGGATGTCTTTGTAGCGATAGCTGAATTCGTCACCGAGCTTGTTGGTATTGCCTTCGATTTCTCCCGACCACCAGCCACGAACATTATTGATGGCGTCGAAGGCTTGTTTCGGCGTCTGGTCCACTGAAAAGGTCGTGGTGTAATCTTGCATGGCTCGCTCTCCATTCCTTTCTGCAGCGACATCGGCGATGTCGCTCAGATTTCCCGCGCTCCCTTCTGATAAGTAAAAGCGGCGCAGCTGAAACTCATCGATCGTTGACGGCTTTTTTCGCGATCCGGTTGCGCGATCTTCTAAAGGATCGACGAGGTCAAATCCGCGTCCGCAGGTCGAAGAGGTGTGGTAGACGACGCCGCTGCTCTGAGATCACCTTCAGCCAGGGTGCCGAATGGAAGGCGCTCATCAGCAGGTACATCAGGATCATTCCGTTCAGTGGTGACGCATGGTGTGCGGCCGAGCAGAGCATGTCAGGCGGGCGATCGAGAACGCCCGTCAACAGCGCCATGATGGCGAAGGTCGGCGCGGCCGCGAGAGATAGCAAACAGGCCGCGCTCGCTTTCGTCCGTTTCCGACCTCGCGCGATGCCAGAATCAACTAACTCGATCATGTCGGAGATCATCTCGGCGCATCTCCATTGTCCGTTGCTTCACACAGGCTTCGCGTCCTCTGCGTCGCGCTTTCGGAAGGCGGCTTCTCCAGCGTCGGACACCTCGACCCACTTCGCGTTGGGCGAGGCCTCGGCGTCGTAGTTGTCGTGCCAGTTCCACCATTTGTACGGCGGGGTCTGGGGGTAACCCTCTGGCGAGTCCTCCCAAGTCTCCTGACGACCGAGCGGCGTCATATCGAGGTAGCTCCAGGTGGTCCCCATCGCCTCGTCGCCGCGGTTGTTGATGAAATAGGTGCGGAACACGCGCTCGCCGTCGCGGAAGAACACGTTATGACCGTGCCATTCGTCGACGCCGAAGTCGGCGTCGAAGCTGTCGGTGATGGTGTACCAGGGCATCTCCCAGCCCATCCGCGCCTTCAGGCGCGCGATGTCCGATTGCGGTGCGCGCGAGGCGTACGCGAGTGTGGTTTCGCGGGCGTTCAGATGGGCGAGGTGGGCGACCTGATCGGCGCCGAGGGAGCAGCCACGGCAGGCGTGCTCGGGCCAGCCGAACACCCCGGGCTCGAAGAAGGCACGATAGACGATTAACTGCCGGCGGCCCTCGAACAGGTCGAGCAGGCTAACCTTGCCCTGCGGCCCCTCGAATTCGTACGCCTTCTCGACCGCCATCCACGGCATTCGGCGGCGTTCCGCGGCCAGAGCGTCATGGGCCCGCATCTGGGCCTTCTCCTTCACGAGCAGTTGCTCGCGCGCAGCCTGCCAGGCTTGCGACGAAACGATCGGTGGCGCGTGCATGGCGAGTTGTCCGCCTTTCCTGCCGTTCTCAGGTGATTTAGTCATGGTGTTGCTACCTCCGAATTGAATGAGCTCCCGGGCCCTCGGGCTGAAGCCGACTTCGTCGCTGCCGATCGCTCGTTGTTGGTCATGCTAAGTTAGTGACGGGGTATCGAATGGTGGGAGTGACAAGTTTGGCGGGATTGCGATGGACTCCCTGATCACGGCCGCAGCGCGTGCGCTCGCCGCGGGTGATCCCCTCGGCGCATTGAACCGGGTTGCGCTTCGTGGCGACGCGCCAGCGCTCGCGCTTCGCGGCATCGCGATGGCGCAGCTCGGCGATCTCGATCGCGCGAAGGTTCTCCTGCGCAGCGCGGCGCGCGCTTTCGGTCCGAAAGAAGCCGTGGCGCGCGCGCGGTGCGTCGTCGCTGAGGCCGAAATCGCGCTCGTCTCGCGCGATCTGGGCTGGCCCGCGAAGGCGCTCGACGCGGCGCGGGTAACGCTCGAACAGCACGGCGACCGGGTGAATGCAGCGCATGCGCGCTATCTCGAGGTCCGCCGCCTCCTTCTGATCGGGCGCCTCGACCAGGCTGAGCGTACACTCGCCGAGCTCGACCCCACGCCCTTGCCGCCGGCGTCGCGGGCCGCGCACGAGCTGGTCGTTGCCGGGATTGCGATGCGACGGCTGCGGACGAAGCCGGCGCGCGCTGCCCTCGCTCGGGCCGGGCGCGCCGCGAGACGCGCTGGTATCCCCGCGCTGACGGCGGAGGTCGAGAGCGCGTCCCTCGTCCTGAACACGCCCGCGGCGCGCCTGATTGCGCATGGCGAGGAACGCCTTCTCCGGCTCGATCAGGTAGAGGCATTATTTGGCTCGAAAGCACTCGTCGTTGACGCGTGCCGTCATGTCGTGCGTGACGCAGGCACGGTGGTGTCACTCGTCAGGCGTCCGGTGTTGTTCGCGCTTGCACGCGCGCTCGCCGAAGCGTGGCCGGCAGACGTGACGAGGGACACTCTGGTCGCGCGGGCATTTCGCGGCAAGCACGCCGATGAGTTGCATCGCGCGCGGTTGCGGGTCGAAGTCGGGCGGCTGCGCAGAATGCTGCGGACGCTTGCCGATGTGAGCGCGACGAAGCGAGGGTTTGCGCTGATGCCGCGCGGCGCGGGCGAGGTCGTGGTGCTGGCGCGGCCGGTCGAGGAGGAAAATGCGGCGGTGCTCGCCTTCCTCGCCGACGGTGAGTCATGGTCAAGCTCGGCGCTTGCGCTGGCGCTTGGCGCCAGCCAGCGCACCGTGCAGCGGGCACTCGATGAGCTTGCGACTGCCGGCAAGGTGCAGTCGTTTGGTCGCGGGCGAGCGCGTCGCTGGGTGACCCCGCCGGTGCCGGGATTCACGACGACCTTGTTACTCCCGGCTCCCCTGCCGAGTGAATATTGATTGACGCATGGTCTTGTCGGCGAACCGGTACCCGCTTCGCCCGAACATACGCCAGGATGAAAACATGATCAGATCAGCCGCCGAAATCGTCCGTGAATATGGACCCTTTCCGGGCGTCAACGACGTGCACGGGCTTACCTTTGACGGTCGGCACGTCTGGTTTGCGTCCGGAGACAAGCTCAACGTCCTCGATCCGGCGAGCGGCAAGACGGTGCGCTCGATCGATATGGTCGCGCATGCGGGAACGGCCTTCGACGGCCGATACGTCTACCAGATCGCCGAGGACCGCATCCAGAAGGTCGATCCGCACACCGGCACTGTGCTCGCCACCATCCCGTCGCCCGGCGGCGGCGGCGACTCGGGGCTCGCGTGGGCCGAAGGGTCCCTCTGGGTCGGGCAATACCGCGACCGGAAGATCCATCAAATCGATCCGCAAACCGGAGCGATACTTCGCACCATCCCGTGCAGCCGCTTCGTCACCGGCGTCACCTGGGTCGACGGCGAGCTGTGGCACGGCACGTGGGAAAACGACGAGAGCGATTTGAGGCGAATAGATCCTCGAACCGGAGAGGTTCTGGCGAGGCTCGATATGCCGCCCGGCGTCAAAGTGTCGGGGCTGGAGTCCGATGGCGGCGATCAGTTCTTCTGCGGCGGCAGCAGCAGCGGGAAGATTAGAGCCGTCCGCCGGCCCAGGCGAGCCCGGTAGGCCACGGCGCCGCTTTTTGCGGTCGTTATTTTTTGCTGCTCGCCTCGCCCTTGGCTTTTATTTGCGCCAGCTCGTTCGTCAGTTTCTCAATTGTCGATTTAAATGCCGCAATCTCGGCTCGGGCGGCAGCAAGATTGCGATCGGCCGCGGCGATCTTTTCCTCGGTTTCGCGGGATAATTTGAGCAACGCTTGGTGAAGAAACTCGACATTGGCTTGCAGGCAGGCGGTGCGGCGATCCATCTGCTTCTCGGCGGTGCAGACTTCCATGCCGCGAATGTCCTGCGCGGTTGCGGGCGACAGCAAAGACACAAGCAGAACGCCGGCCAAGAGGCGCGCTGCCCCGGGCGCCGGGCGAAAAAATTCTGGCTGTTTGCGTTTCATGCGTGAGCACCAAGCCTTGGATCTCATCGAAACCGCCCGCTGATAGAACTTCGGGAGCCCGCGGCGACACTATGGTGTCCGGCCCCACACCTGCGCCAGCGTGAACATCGTGAATGCCGTCCCGGGCGTTGCGAGGTGTTTGCGACACTCGGCCAAGGCGGTGTCAAGCTCGTCTTCACTGAGAAGATTCAGCCGCAGGATGGCGGCACGCAGCGACTCGACCGTGGACGGGAGATAGTCGACCATCGGGTCGGTTGAACGCACGCCGAGCAAGGCGGTTCGATATTGGACATCGCCAAGGCCGGCTTGGTTTGCCAAAAAGTAGAGCTTCCGCGCCAGCTCGAGATCAGCGCCGACGCCTTTGAATGCCGCCAAGTAGACGGATTGGAGCCGGTCCCACGCGTGATGTGGCGGATAGCACTTCAGCGTTGAGCCATCCGGCTCCTGGAGCGCGACAAGGCCGCCCGGCCGGGCCAGGCGCTTTGCCTCACTGAAAAGCTGCTCCGGGCTTCCGGCCGTGCTTGCGACAAATCGCATGTGTACGAGGTCGAAAGCTCCGGCAGGCAAGTCCGAGCCGTAGGCATCACCCAGCCGAAACTCGACATTGCCCGCCGCGCTTTGGCGCGCGTGCTCCAGAAACCCTGCGTTCATATCGACGCCAATCACCCGGCCCGCGGGCCCCACGCGAGCGCTGAGAAGATCGGTAATGCCGCCAGGGCCGCAGCCCAGGTCGAGACACACCCAGCCGGTCATTGGCCCGAACCGCTCCAACATCGCAACCGCATCGGGCGCCATTGCCTTGGACTGAACGTGCAGACGTTCAATTTCGCCGGCGCGATGCTGGAGCGGGTAGTTCCCCGAAAACGGTTTCACAACGTCCCCTCCCCGGCGCTCATTGATGGCTGATGCCTGACAGGCGTCAAACAGCCCCGATCGGGACCTCGTCGATCTTGTGGCCATGTTGATCGACGATGGCGACAACCCAACCCTTCCAATCCCAGCCCGGCATAACCCGGCCGTGACTGAGTTCGCGCGCAAGCTCTAAAGCATCGGTGCGAGCCGCGGCATCACCCGGCAAGTCGATGCCGTTGTGATTGCTCAGCACTTGCTTGCCATCCGTGAGATGAAAATAGTAACGCGGCATGATATTTCCCCTTTTACCCCTACGGCGAGCCTGCTTCCCACGGCCGGTAGGTCCGTTCCTTGTTGCCCCGATCGATCGCCTGCACGCCGACATTTTTCGGGTCGAGCCTATCCGCCACGATGAAGTCGCCGCCCTTGACGGCAATGAGCTTGTCGCCGGGGGCTCTCACCAACACCTCGCCCTTTTCCGGCGGAATTTGCACCACATAGCTTGGAATGCGCGACAACCCTTGTGTCCACACGCCGGGCTTTGGCTCGATGCCGTATTTCTTCCGTGGATGCTCGACGCTCTCGGTGGCATATTCGTTGTAAAGCATTTCCGGCCCTGCGCCGTCCTCGACAAATGTGCCGTCGGCCTCGAAGCGCCCTTTGATCGCCGCGCCGCGCCGCGCCGCATCCGGATCGGTGTCGGAATAACGAACCGGCTCGACGTTGCGGTAAATCGTCGATTGATTCGTGAGATAGGCTTCGCCGGCGTAGGTCTCGTCTTGCAACGTGCCATCGGGATTGCGCAGACCGGTATAGGTCCGCAAGCGGCTGCCGGGCCGGAATCGCGATTTGGCGTTGTTGGCATCGGCCTTCATCGCCACCGTCGCTATCTTCCGCATTTTTTGAATTTGCAGTCCGCCGAAATCGGGCTCGCCATCGCCGGCCTTCGCGATCGCGTCAACGATCTGCTTCACCAGCCGATCGACGTCGTCGTCAAGCGAATAATTGTTCGCGCTGCGATCCTTCTCGTCCATCGGCTGCATCCTTTAGCGCGCGTACTCATAAAACGCGTAGCGCAAGGTCCGCTTTCGTAAGAGTTAGCAGACATCCCAAATTGGAGCCGCCATGTCTCCTTCTGACCCCAACCGGACGTTTCCATGCGGCCCAGCCGTGCGTCGTTTTAGCTGGCGCCTGGGCAGAGCAAAAGTGATGCGCACGCCGGACTTTGCTATCGCGCAATGACATTCGCGCGCGGTATCCGCAAAGAGGATGATCGTCCGCGTCATCTCGAGATTTTTGCCTGCTTCTTACGCTGCGTCGGCGGCTTCCATCCCATAACGACCTCGGCGCTCCACGGTGCATCCGTCAGCTTTGCGATCAAGAAATCGGCCAGGGCAGAAACCTTGGCTGGACGCGCGCGAGCAGTCGGCGTCACGAAATACAGTCCGCCTTCGGGCATGCGCCAGTCGGTGAGGAGCGGCTCAAGGCGTTTCTCGCGAAAGTATTGGGTCGCGGCAAACTCGGGTAGCTCCGTGATGGCGAGTCCCTCAAGTACAGTCGGCAACAATGCCTCGATGCTTGTTCCCCGGAGTCGCCCTATCGGCCTAATTGGACATTCCTCGCCGCTCGCCTGGTGGGTAAAGCGCCAGATGTCGCGCTTCGCTCTATTTGCATAACTCAAGCACTGGTGGGCTCCTAGATCGTGCGGATGCTGTGGACGGCCATGTCGAGCGACGTAGTTCGGCGACGCCACAAGAAATCGGCGAACCGGCACGATGAGGCGTGCTGCCAGCGACGAATTCCTCCATAACCGCGATGCGAAGCGCCGCATCGAAGCCATCACCAATTAGGTCGGTGTGAACGTCTGTAAGATGGAGGTCGATGGCGACGTCCGGATACTGTCGAAAAAAGGCCGGCAGAATCGGTGCGACCCAGCGTGCGCCAAAGGACAGTGGTGCAGCGAGCTTCACAAGACCTCGCGGTTTGCTTGAGGTTTCGCGAGCGAAGTCTTCCGTCTCCTCCGCTTCCGAGTAGATTCTTGAAGCTCGCTCGGCCAGCCTGTGGCCATAGTCTGTCAGCCCAAGTCGCCGCGATGTCCTGTTGAACAGGCGCCCACCAAGTCGCCCCTCCAGGCGGCTCACAGCCCGCGAAACGGTCGCTACGGACACGCCCGTGGCGCGGGCCGCTGCGGCGAAGGAGCGCTCTTCCGCAACCTTGGCAAACATCGCAAGCCCCTCGAAATCCGGCAATTTTGACATCGACAATCCTGCAACGATGGCTTTCACCTATTTCTATTTCGAAAAGATAGCTGGCGCCACATTTTTCATTCTCTGCAAGCCTCTATCGAGACGAGAATTTCTGAAAGAATTCACGAGCTCTTGCACCGAAACCCGCAGGAGGTCTTTGGCCGATCCGCAATCGAATCCGCACTGTTGTGACAGGAGCAACTCATGAAAAATGACAATGTGGCCGCTGTTCGTAACGCCTATGCGGTTGCCGAACGGAAAGATCTGGAGGGCTGGATCAACCTGTTCACGCCCGATGGGGTGTTCATCGACAATTCGGTGGGTGCGACCTACCGTGGTCGCGCCCTCGCCGACCCGGTCCGCAACTACGGTACGGCGTTTTCCAACATGCACCGCGAGCTATATCGCGTCTATGCCGATGGCAATGTCGTCGTGGTGCAACTGGCCCTGCAGGGCACCCACGATGGCCCGCTGCAGCTTCCCTTCGGCGAGCTGCCTGCCACGGGTAAGAAAATGGACGCACCGTGCTGCGACGTGTTCGAACTCGAAGACGGCAAGATCAAACGCTTCGACTGTTACCCAGAGGGGTCGATCATCTTTGCTCAGCTCGGGGTCTTGAACAACCTAGACGCCGCTTTGAGTCACTGAGAATCGTGCGCTTCGCAGCCAGATACTCGGTTGAACGTGAGATCGACAATAGAACTATGGATGATCGAATCATTGAACTTCTGTACCGCAATCTTCAGGAAGTCTTTGGCGAAGGTGACGGGGCCCGGCCGCCGCGCCGCCATTGAGGACTTCTATACTGAAGACTGCGTGCTGCAGGTTCCGCCGAGCGGCAACAAATTACGGAAACCGACGAGTTTATCGTTCGGATCCAGGAGTGAATCGGGGTGGCGCTTGACGCGCGGATCACTAGCTTCCTCGAACAGCAGCTTTGAGGGGGCCGAAATGACTCAAAGCGTAGGGTCTTGGTGCCTCCTTGTGACCCTTGCGCTGACGCTGCTGCCGACCCGAGTGGAAGCGCAGGCGGGGCCGATCGCGCCGGCCGTTGGCGTTGTTCGCGCCGAGCGGCAACAAATTACGGAAACCGACGAGTTTATCGGTCGGATCCAGGCAGTGAATTGGGCGGCGCTTGTCGCGCGTGTCACGGGCTTTCTCGAACAGCAGCTTTTCGCCGAGGGCACGGAGGTCAAGAAGGGCGATCTCCTATACCAGATCGAAAAGCCGCCCTTCCAAGCGGCCGTGGATGCCGCGCGAGCGACCGTAGACCAAATGAAGGCGCAGCATCGCAACGCTCAGCTAACCTTGCAACGCGCGCAGATTCTGTTGAACACGCCGGCCGGACAGCAATCCAATGTTGATGCCGCGCTCGCTTCAGAACGTGCATTAGCGGCGCAGATCGCCGGTGCCCAAGCGCAGCTGGAAGCGGCCCAGATCAATCTCGGCTATACCGAAATCCGCGCGCCGATCGACGGTAAGATCAGTGAGACCGCTCTCACCGAAGGCAATGTGGTATCGCCCACGAGCGGTACCCTGGCGACGATCGTCAGCCAGGACCCGATGTCCGCACGTTTCTCAATTTCGCTGCGTGAAGGTCTGGATCTACGGGCGCGCTACGCAAACAAAGGCGGCCACAATGCAGCGGTAATAAAGCTGCGCCTGCCCGACGGGCGAATATACGAGCAACAGGGAAAGCTCGACTATACCTCGCCCAGCGTCGCGGAGAATACCGATACCATTGTCCTGCGCGGAAAAATTCCCAACCCGGTGCTTCCAGGCATGACTGCGGGGCAGCCCGGTTCTCGCGAATTGTGGGATGGGGAATTCGTAACCGTGCTGCTGGAAGGCGTGCAGCCGGTCACGGTATTAGCTGTTCCACGAGCTGCAGTGCTGTCGGATCAACAGGGCGATTATGTGTATGTCGTTGATGCGCAGAACAAAGCGCAGATCCGTCGCATTCAGCAAGGCCAATCGACCCCTACCGTGGCCGTCATAATCAGCGGACTGAAGGAAGGCGAGCTGGTCATCAGTGAGAGCGTACAGCGTGCTCGTCCCGGTGAGGCGGTGTCCCCGGGACCCGCCACACCGTCGCCGAGCATTTCGAGGGCGGCGCAGGGTAACGCCAACGGAGCCTCGCCACCCAACGGTGCCACCAAACCAGTTCCTGAGGCAGGGGCACAGCAATGATCTCTGCCTTCTTTGTCGACCGCCCGCGCCTGGCGGTCGTTGTCGCGGCGGTCATCACGATTGCCGGACTGCTGGCACTGACCCGCATCCCCGTCGCGCAGTTGCCCGACATCGTGCCGCCGCAGGTTCAGGTTTCGGCCACATATCCGGGCGCTTCGGCAGCAGTGGTCGAAGCGAGTGTGGCTCAGCCGATCGAGGCACAGGTGGTCGGGGTCGACAAGATGCTCTACATGAAATCGACCAGCGCAAACGACGGCTCGTACAACCTGACTGTCAGCTTCGCGCTCGAGAGCGATCCCGATATCAACACTGTCAGCGTCAACAACCGCGTCCAAACCGCACTCGCGCAATTGCCTGCTGAGGTCCAGCTCGAAGGCTTGACCGTTCAGAAGAAATCATCCGCCATTCTCCAGTTCCTATCCCTCTATAGCGACAACGGCCAGCAGGACCCGCTGTTCATCACCAACTACGCGATCATCAACATCATGGACGTCCTGTCGCGGCTTCCAGGCGTCGGTCAGGCGCGTATCTTCGGGGCGCTCAACTATTCGATGCGCGTCTGGTTCGATACCCAGCGGCTCGACAATCTGCAACTAACACCCGCTGACGTCATTTCCGCGATCCAGGCCCAAAATGTTGAGGCGCCGGTTGGTCGCATTGGTGCACGCCCGATCGGGCGGGACCAACAGTTTCAACTAAACATTCAAACCCAGGGTCGCCTGACGACCTCAGAGCAGTTCGGCAATATCGTCCTTCGCGCAAATCCCGACGGCTCCCGGTTGCGTGTGCGTGATGTAGCGCGGATAGAGCTTGGCGCTCAGAATGAGGACATTGAAGGCCGCTTCAACGACAAGCCCGCTGTAGCGATTGGCCTCTACCTGTCGCCTGGCGCGAACGCGGTGACCACCGCCTCAGCCGTCATCGCGACGATGGATCGCCTCAGTCAGCGGTTCCCGCCCGGTCTCCACTACGTCGTCAACTATGATACGACGACCTTCGTGCGCGCGACGATCCGGGATGTACTGCTCACGCTAGCGATCGCCTTCGTCCTGGTCGTACTCGTCGTCTTCTTATTTCTCGGTAGCCTACGCGCAACCATCATTCCAGCGGTTGCGGTACCTGTTAGCGTGATCGGCACTTTCGCGGTACTGCTGGCGGTCGGCTATTCCGTCAACACAGTATCGCTGCTGGCGATGGTGCTCGCGATCGGCATTCTCGTCGATGATGCCATCGTCGTGGTCGAGAACGTCGAGCGGGTGATCGCGGAAAATCCTCAATGGTCCCCCGCCGATGCAACAAAACACGCGATGACCGAGATCATAGCGCCGATTGTTGCCATCACGCTGGTGTTACTCTCCGTGTTTGTGCCCGTCGCATTTATCCCCGGGATCTCAGGGCAGTTATTCCGTCAATTCGCGGTGACGATAAGCGTCGCGATGCTGATCTCGGCGGTGAACGCTTTAACTTTATCGCCGGCACTCTGTGCGATTTTTCTGCGCCACGGAACCGCGCGGCGCGGCCCGATGGGTTGGGTATTGCGGCGCATCGAGAATGTCCGTGACGGCTATGCAGCGATCGTGCGACGCCTCGTACGGGTCTCAGTAATCAGCATTGTGCTGATCGCGGCCAGTGCCGCTGCGATCTGGGCTGTCGCACTTCGCGCGCCAACAGGCTTCCTGCCAGAAGAGGATCAGGGCGCGTTCTTCGTGACAGTGCAATTGCCGGATGGCGCTTCAGTTTACCGTACAGGGGAAGCCGTCAGTCGCGTTACTAAGCTGCTGATGCAGATGCCACAAGTCGATACGGTTTTAGCGATTAACGGTTTTTCGTTCATAGATAATGTCAACGAACCGAACACGGGTTTCATCCTCCCGCTGCTTAAACCGTTTGCCGATCGCGCGAAGGCGGCTGATGAGGCGCAGGCCTTGATCGACCGTGTTTTCGCGGAAGGACAACAGATCCGCAGCGCCAACGTGATCGCATTCAACTTGCCACCGATCATCGGTCTCTCCACCACCGGCGGGTTCGAGTACGAGCTCGAAGGACTTGAGGGGCAAGAGCCTGCCGAGATGAATGGGGTCATGCAGGGGCTCGTGGCCAACGCCAATAAAGACCCCCGGCTCACGCGCGTCTTCTCAACCTACACCGCCGGCAACCCGTCGATATTTCTCGACATAGACCGCGAAAAAGCGCAGGCGCTCGGGCTTAGCATGAATGATGTCTTCAACGCACTACAAGCTACGCTAGGCGGCATTTACATCAATACCTTCAACCTGTTCGGGCGAGTCTGGCAGGTCAATATAGAGGCCCAGCCCAGCGACCGCCGCGACGTCTCGTCCCTGTGGCAGATCTATATTCGAAACAAGTTCGGCGCCAGCGTGCCGCTTCGCTCGATTGCAGACGCCCGGATCATTGTCGGGCCGCAGGTGATCATGCGATACAACAATTATCGCGCGATCCCGATACAAGGCAGCCCGTCACCGGGTACTTCATCGGGCACTGCGCTTGCGGCAATGACGAACGTGTCGAGCGCAACGCTGCCGTTGGGCTACGGCTACGAATGGACTGGGACCGCGTATCAGGAGGCCGCGGCATCTGGCCAGACCGGTGCCATCCTGGGACTCGCAATTCTGTTCGCTTTCCTATTTCTCGTGGGCCTCTACGAGAGCTGGATCATTCCACTTCCGGTATTGCTGTCAGTGCCGATCGGCGTTCTGGGAGCATTTCTCGGAATTCTGATCTTTCATCTCTCGCTCGACCTTTACGCCCAGATTGGGCTCGTCGTGCTGATCGCGATGGCGGCGAAGAACGGGATATTGATCGTCGAATTTGCCAAGAACCAGCGTGAGCAGGGCAAGGACATCAAGGAAGCTGCTGTGCTCGGCGCGCAGATGCGGTTTCGCGCCGTGATGATGACCTCGTGTGCTTTCATTCTCGGAGTTTATCCGCTGATCATCGCCCGGGGCGCCGCTCAGATCAGCCGGCACGACGTTGGCGCGCCGGTTTTCGCCGGGATGATCGCCGCGAGCGTAGTAGGCATTTTCGTGATCCCGCTGCTGTATGTCACGTTCCAGACGTGGCGCGAGCGCAGCGGTGTGCGAATCTGGCGTGCGAGAACGCGAACCGACGGCCAGATTGACGATCATACCGCAGATATATAGTCGCAGGGAATCTCCCGATAAATCGCGAGCGACTAACAGCGAGTCCAAGCGCGCTAGTCCAGCGACTTTAGCCGACTTCCGTTAATGGCCGGAGCCGACGTGCAAAAAGCGCCGATCAACGTCTGCTTTGGGGGTAAAGCGGAAATTGACCAACTGTGATCCATCGACCTCTTATTTATGAGTACACGCCCCAGTTTCCGGATCGCTTCGGCTTGCCTGCGCAAACAACAGGGCGCGCACCGCGGCCGCTGCAAGCCGAGACCAAGCGTCACGTCGAAAACGACGGCGGTTTTGTCGACGGGTCCGCGCGATCGACCTTGGCATTCTTCGACGCTTTGCCTCCAGCCTTTTTGGCGGCCTTTTTCGCCGCCTTCTTCAGCATCTTGAGCTTTTTGTCCTTGGACATGAGCCGGCTCCCTTCGACAATGGTGTGCATCATCGGCTCGTTGGCGCCCTGGTCAAGGGCGCGACGGAACGCGACTAGCGCAATCGAGTTATCAGTCTGGACAGTGTTGCGGACGGAGGACACCGATGCCGGTCTTGCTTGGCATGTTTCTGGGCATTCTCATCGCCGTCGGCTGCGCCTTCGCCTACGACACGGTCAGCGGACGTGCGCCAACGGACTGGAACCGAGCGCGGCCGGCGGCCGGCCACCGATGGTCAATTGGGACGTCGTCGGCGACAACTGGCACGACGTGAAAATCCTTTGGCACAACGCCGGCGTGGAGATCGAGCGGGGCTGGCGGCGCCTGACGAGCTGACAATACATTGCATCGGGAACCGGCTAAGCTGCGGCGCGTTATGCGGTCGGCGCGCGGGGACAATTGCGATGTATCTTTCCAACCAAAGCCTCTTGGTCATCATCGTGGTCGGTATTATCGCCGGATGGCTCGCGGGCCGCATCATGGAAGGCGGCGGCTTCGGTCTGATCGGCGATCTTATTGTCGGTCTCATCGGCGCGTTCATCGGTGATTGGCTGTTGCCGCGGCTTGGCATTCACCTCGGCTCGGGGATCGTCGCACTGATCGTCAATGCGCTGGTCGGTGCGATCGTGCTGCTGTTCATCCTGCGATTTGTCAGCGGGCGTTGGCGTTACGGGCGCCGCTGGGGCGCACGGTGACGGCCACGTCCCGCAGCGTCAAGCTTTGTCAAAGCCGCGCAGCCGCCAACGGGCGAGCAGCAGCAACAGGCGCCGCATATTGCTGCCGACACCCATCTTGGTCGCGGTCGGTTTCTGATCGTAGCGCAGCTGCAGGGAATTTCGGCGAACCGCGCATCGATCGCGTTGAGCTTCAACAAAAGCTCGGCCATGCAGGCAAAGCCCCGCTCCGCGATCAGGCGTCGCCATAGCGGCGCGCCGCCTTTTTCAAACCCCGACCCGATACGCCCGATAGCCGCAGGTATAGTCCCAGACGCCGCGCACCGGATGGAGAGCTTGAACAACGCCGCGGCGCCGAGCGCGGTGACGCGGCGAAGCGGCGGCACGCCATGCACCAGCGCGCCGCGGACATAACGCGAGCCGATCGACAACGTCGGCGCCTTCGGCGAGCCGCATCATCATGTCGGCGATTTGTGCCGGGTCGTGGGTATCGTCGCAATCCATGACGGCCAGAATGTCGTCGTCGTCCGCGTTGGCGACAGCGTATTCGACCAGCGCGCGCAGACCCGCGCCCAAGCCCTCTGTTGACGACGCCGTCGATGATCACCAGCGGCAGACGTCCTTGCCATTCGCGCGCGATCGGCACGGTATTGTCGGTGCTGCCGTCGTTGTAGAGCACCACCGTGATCGCGTTCGGCGGCGATTTGCGGCAACGCCGCGATACGCGCCAGCAGACGCGGCAGCGCGATCTCCTCGTTATAGGCGGGCAGGCCGATAAAGATCCGGCGGGTCGGTGCCATCGGCGCGGCGCTCAGCTTCGCTTGCTGTCGAGGATTATTCGACAAAGCCGGTGCGGGCGCGCTGCATTGCCGGGCGTACCTGCTGCGCCCAGCGCCAGCATGACGATGCCGCCGGGGAACGACGCCAGCAGGAGGCCGATGCCGAGCGCAAGCCCGAGCAAGGCGGCGTCATCGGCGCCATGCCGAACAGCACCAGGCCGTAGGAAAGGCTCGCCTCACGCACGCCCCAGCCGCCGACCGAAATCGGCAGCGACGAGAACAGAATGGCGACCGGAACGATCAGAAAGGCCACGGACGGCGCAGCGCGATGCCGAAACCGCGGGCGAACAGCATCACCGCGTTCACGGTCAAGGCGACCACGATGCAGCTCAAGGCCAGGCCCAGCGCGCCGGCGCGCGGACAACGCGGTGACACGGAAGATCGCCAGCAGGTCGTTGACGCGATGCAGAAGCTTCCAGCGCTGCGGCGAGCGCGCCAAGCAGCGCCGGCAGCAACCAAAGCGCGCCGACCGCGGCGACGATCGCGATCGCGGCAAGAACGGCGACCTGCCGCCCGACGCTGTGATCGAGTGCGCCGAATTGCCAGTACCAGACCGCGCCGGCGACGGCAGCGAGGCCGAGCAAGGCCAGCAAGCGGTCGGTCACGAGCGACATGAGGATCACGCGCAGCGGCACACCGCGGCCGTAGCAGAGCCAGCCGCGAACGGCGTCGGCGCCGATCGCGCCGGGCGTGGCCTGGCCGACAAAGACCGACGCATAGGTGCCGGCGATGGCGTAGCCGAGCGACAGCGCCTCGACATTGAGCCGGCGCAGCAGCAGCCACCAGCGCGCCGCAACGAGCAGCACATTGGCCGCGAGCAGCAGCGTGCCGAGAAAAAGATAGGCCGCGCCGCTGCCGTCGAGATGCCGCGCCAGCGCGGAGAAATCGATCTTGGTGACAGATGACGACGATCAGCGACACCGTGATCGCGGCCTTGAGGAAAAAAAGCGCGAGCGCCGGCCGGTCTTTTTCATCCCGCCGCGCTCGCCGCCCGCTTGCCAAGCCCGAACGCGGCGCTGATCCGCTCGGCCGCATAGCCGTCGCCATAGGGCGAGCCGCCGGCGGCCATTTTCGCGTACGCCTTCTCGTCGGTGAGAAGCTCGCGCACCGCGCCGACGATCGCCGCGGTTTCGGTGCCGACGAGGCGCGCGACGCCGAGCTCGACCGCTTCGGGCCGCTCGGTGACGTCGCGCATCACCAGCACCGGCTTCTTCACGAACGGCGCCTCTTCCTGAATGCCGCCGGAATCGGTGACGATCAGGTGCGCTCGCGCCATCTCGGCGACGAGGCGCGGATAGCTCAGCGGCGGCAGCAGGCTGACGCGGTCATGCGCGACGCGCAGCCGCTCGAACGTGGCGCGCACCGCCGGGCTCGGATGCACCGGAATCGCAAACTCGATGTCGTCGAATTCCTGCACCAGCGCGATGATCGGCGCGGCAGATCGATTCCATCCGGCTGCCCTGGTTCTCGCGGCGATGGGCGGTCAACAGGATCCGGCGCCGGCCGCGATTGCCGGCTGCTGCAGCCGGCGATGCGCTCAAGCGCCAGCCGAAGCGCGTCGATGCCGGTATTGCCGGTGAGATAAAGCCGCGCCGGCTCGATCCCCTCGCCGCGCAGATTGGCGAGCGCGCCGCGGGTCGGGCAGAAATGCCAGCGCGCCAGGCGGTCGGCGGCAACGCGGTTGAACTCCTCGGGAAACGGCGCGCGTAAGTTTGCCGGTCCGCAGGCCGGCCTCGACATGCGCGAACGGAACGTCGGCATAGAACGCGGTGAGCGCCGCGACCAGCACCGTCGTCGTGTCGCCCTGCGCCACGATCACATCGGGCCGGTGCTTGACGATCATCCGCTCCATCGGCGGGAGCATGGCGCCGGTCAGCGTCGCCAGCGTCCGCGATTTCGCGACCTTGATGGCGTCGTCCGGCGTGATGCCGAACCATTGCAGCGGCTCTTGCGCCAGCTTGGTGTGCTGGCCGGAGCACAAGCGTGGTGACGTCAGCGTGCCGCGCCAATTCGAGAATGACCGGCGCCATTTTGATGGCTTCGGGCCGTGTCCCCACCACACACAGAAATCGCATCATCCCGCCGTCAATCGTCCCCAACGCGCGCCCCTTATACAGGGCCGCGATGGCGGCGCGAAGCGGCGGGGCAGGTGCCGCGGCGGCAAGTTCCGCGGCGATTTCGCGGTATTTTCCCTGGGTATGACATGCGGCGCGCACTGGCGAAGGCCTCGCGTTCTCACTATGTTCGGCGAGCAACGCGTGCCCATTTCGCATGAACGACCTGTTCGACAGCTCGGATAAAACTCCCGGCCGCCAGAATGGCGTTAAAGACGGCGTCAAGGATGGGCGCGTGAAAGATGTGCGCGACGGCCGCACGATTTCGATCCGCGGCGCCCGCGAGCACAATCTCAAAAACATCGATCTCGACCTGCCGCGCGACCAGCTCGTGGTGTTCACCGGGCTGTCCGGCTCGGGCAAATCCTCCCTCGCCTTCGACACGATCTATGCCGAGGGCCAGCGCCGTTATGTCGAGAGCCTGTCGGCCTACGCGCGGCAATTCCTGGAGATGATGCAGAAGCCGGACGTCGACCAGATCGACGGCCTGTCGCCGGCCATCTCGATCGAGCAGAAGACCACCTCGCGCAATCCGCGCTCGACCGTCGGCACCGTCACGGAGATCCACGACTACATGCGGCTTCTCTGGGCGCGGGTCGGCGTGCCCTATTCGCCCGCGACCGGACTGCCGATCGAGAGCCAGACCGTCTCGCAGATGGTCGACCGCATCATGGCGCTGCCGGAAGGCACGCGGCTTTATCTGCTCGCGCCGGTGGTGCGCGGCAGGAAAGGCGAGTACCGCAAGGAGCTCGCCGACTACATGAAAAAGGGCTACCAGCGCGTCAAAGTCGACGGCGCCTTCTACGAGATCGCCGCGGCGCCGGCGCTGGACAAGAAATTCACCCACGACATCGACGTCGTGGTCGACCGGCTGGTGGTGCGGCCCGACATCGCCACGCGGCTTGCGGATTCGCTCGAGCAGGCGCTCAAGCTCGCCGACGGACTTGCGGTCGCCGAGCTGGCGGACCCTCTCCCCGGGGCGCAGGGCGCCCCGAGCCCTCCCCCTCAAGCGGGGGAGGAAGTCGCGCGATCTTCACCGCCCCCTGAAGGGGGAGGACGAACGCGAAGCGTTCGGGCGAGGGCCAGAGCGCGGCTGAGGGAAAGAAGGAAACAAAACTCGCCGCCGCCGCCGCGTCCGACGCGCGGCGCATCGTGTTCTCGGAGAAATTCGCCTGCCCGGTGTCGGGCTTCACCATCCCCGAGATCGAGCCGCGGCTGTTCTCGTTCAACAATCCATTCGGCGCCTGCCCGAAATGCGGCGGGCTCGGCGTCGAGCAGCATATCGATCCGGATCTGGTCATTCCCGACAAGGAGCGCACGCTGCGCAAGGGCGCCATCGCGCCATGGGCAAAGTCGAGCTCGCCCTATTACACCCAGACGCTGGCCGCGCTCGGCAAGCACTACAAGTTCACCCTCGACACCAAATGGAAGGACCTGCCGAAGAAGACCCAGGAGGCGATCCTCTATGGCTCCGGCGACGACGAAATCCGCTTCGCCTATGACGACGGCATGCGCGCCTACGAGACCAAAAGGCCGTTCGAAGGCGTCATCACTAATCTCGAGCGGCGCTACAAGGAGACCGACAGCGAGTGGGCGCGCGAGGAGATCGCCCGTTTTTTCACCGACGTGCCGTGCGCGGCCTGCCACGGCTATCGCCTCAAGCCCGAGGCGCTGTGCGTCAAGATCGCCGAGAAGCATATCGGCGAAATCTCCGAGCTTTCGGTCAAGGCCGCCGCGGTCTGGTTCGCCGAGCTGCCGGAAAAACTCAACGCCAAGCAGAACGAGATCGCCGGACGCATCCTCAAAGAGATCCGCGCGCGGCTGAAATTCCTGGTCGATGTCGGGCTTGATTATCTCACGCTCGCCCGCGCCTCCGGCACGCTGTCCGGCGGCGAGAGCCAGCGCATCCGGCTCGCCTCGCAGATCGGCTCCGGGCTGACCGGCGTGCTTTATGTGCTCGACGAGCCGTCGATCGGGCTGCATCAGCGCGACAACGCGCGCCTCCTCGACACCCTCAAGCGGCTCCGCGACCTCGGCAACACCGTGATCGTGGTCGAGCACGACGAGGACGCCATCCGCATCGCCGACTATGTCGTCGATGTCGGCCCCGGCGCCGGCGTCCATGGCGGCGAGATCGTCGCCGAGGGCTCGCCGATGGACATCATGTCCAATCCGAAATCGCTCACCGGGCAATATCTCACCGGCGCGCGCGAGATCGCCATCCCCGAGCGGCGGCCGATCAACCCGGCGCGCACGCTCAAGCTCATCGGCGCCCGCGGCAACAACCTGAAAAACGTCACCGCCGAAATCCCGTTCGGCCTCTTTACCTGCATCACCGGCGTGTCCGGCGGCGGCAAGTCGACGCTGCTGGTCGACACGCTCTACAAGGCGCTGGCGCGGCGGCTGAATGGCGCCAGCGAAGCCCCCGCCCCGTTCGACCGCATCGAAGGCATCGAGCATCTCGATAAAGTCATCGACATCGACCAGTCGCCGATCGGGCGCACGCCGCGCTCCAACCCCGCGACCTATACCGGCGCCTTCACGCCGATCCGCGAATGGTTCGCCGGCCTGCCCGAGAGCAAGGCGCGCGGCTACGAGCCCGGCCGCTTCTCGTTCAACGTCAAGGGCGGGCGCTGCGAGGCCTGCCAGGGCGATGGCGTCATCAAGATCGAGATGCACTTTCTGCCCGACGTCTACGTCACCTGCGACGTCTGCAAGGGCAAGCGCTACAATCGCGAGACCTTGGAGGTGCTGTTCAAGGGCAAATCCATCGCCGACGTGCTCGACATGACGGTCGAGGAGGCGCTCGAATTCTTCAAGGCGGTGCCGCGGGTGCGCGACATCCTCAATCTCCTGCACCGCGTCGGCCTCGATTACATCCATGTGGGCCAGCAGGCGACGACGCTGTCAGGAGGCGAAGCTCAGCGCGTCAAGCTTGCCAAGGAATTATCCAAGCGCGCCACCGGCCGCACGCTCTACATCCTCGACGAGCCGACCACCGGCCTGCATTTCCACGACGTGGCCAAACTCCTCGAAGTGCTGCACGAGCTGGTCGAGACCGGCAACACCGTCATCGTCATCGAGCACAATCTGGAAGTGCTCAAGACCGCCGACTGGATCATCGACCTCGGCCCCGAAGGCGGCGACGGCGGCGGCGAAATCGTCGCCGCCGGCACGCCCGAAGACATCGTGCGCGAGAAGCGGAGTTATACCGGGGCGTTTCTCAAGCCCGTCTTGGCGCGGGGGGCGGACAGCGCGGGCGGGCGGCGGCGGAAGCGGATTGAGGCGGCGGAGTAAATGGTTGTCATCTCGTCACGCGACAATTCTCAACTCACGAGGTGCGGGAAATTGAAGGACGGACGAGACCTTCAACGCCTTATCCATGCGATCGAAAGCACACTGCAAGCCAGTGATAAAGTGAAAATCGAATCGCCAAAACGACTGGTTGATAAAGATACAGGCCGTTTGCGCGAGCACGACATTGTCTTGACGTTCCTTGAAGGGCATCACGAGTTATCGGTTGCTTTGGAGTGCAGAGACCGTTCGAGACGGGTTGGCGTCCCTGACGTTGAGGCATTTTGGGCTAAATGTCAGCGAACGGGGATAAGCTTAGGAATTATCGTTTCGGCCAAAGGATTTACTAGGACTGCGATCTCTAAGGCAAATACTCAAAACATAGGCTGTCTCTCTCTTGATGAAGTAGAGCGCTTTGATTGGTGCCAAACTCCCGGCGTCTCGGTTGTTGATCACGACCTAGTAGCTCTGAGCGTCCGATTGACCTTTCAGCATAACCCCGGCGAAGGCAGCAGATTAGTGCTGGCAGACGGGAGCGCATTGAATGAGCAAATATGGCGCAATTGGGCGCGCCAAGCGTTCCACAACTACATTGCAAACCGCAATGAGCTAACTGGAAATCACACCTTCAATTTTGTCGAGTTCAAATCCGGCAATTTTCATTGAGCACCCCGGAGGGCGTATTCAAGCCACGGAACTGGTTTTCAGTCCAACATATTCGATCGATCGAAAGTCAGTTCCATTTGAGTTTCGAAGTTACTTCGATCGAGCAAAATCCCGTTCGATAACGACGGCGGCGGTTGCCCAAATAGAGATCGAGGGCCGACCCGCGAATATGGTCCTGTCGAGAGATGAAAAGTCGGGTTTAGTGACTGTTAGCATCGTGCCTGAGGCTCAAAAAACAGAACTCCAGCAAGCGTAGTGTGTGCTGAGCCCAGCGAAACCCACGGACATTTTTTGTAATGAACACGTGAGCACGGCGCGTGCGCCCAAATAAATCGCTAGTAGATACGAAACTGCGGGTAAAAGCGCTTCATGATCAATTCAAACTCGATCTGAAATTCAAGCCGAGTAATTTTCTCAAAAGCGGGCGCGATTAGAAGAACAGCAGCCGCGGCCAGCGGTGATTTACTCGAAAGCCGTGTTCTTTCGACGATACTTCCCCATGATCATTCTCGGGCCGCACGAACATTGCGATCGTCGCAGCAAGCGTAGCCCA
This sequence comes from uncultured Alphaproteobacteria bacterium, assembly GCA_963804405.1. Lineage (GTDB taxonomy): Bacteria > Pseudomonadota > Alphaproteobacteria > Rhizobiales > Xanthobacteraceae > BOG-931. The sequence continues at coordinate 58,626 of CAWDQG010000057.1, forward strand.
GCCTAACCAAAGCAAAAGCCGAGAGCAGCGTTGAGGATCGTCCCCGGATTTCGCTCCGCTCAATCCAGGCTACATCATCACGTCGTATCCGCCTTCGAGCTACCGACAAGATCGATCACCTTGCCGCTGTCATCGAGCTTGAGCGTGAGATGCGTGATCGACCAGACGCCGTCTCTCTTGATCGCCTCGACAAAGACGACGCCGGCGGCTTTCGGGCCGGTCGCCGAAAAATTGAGCTCCGCTCTGCCGGACGCGCCATTGATGGAGACTTGGCCGAACGGCGTGCCGGTCGAGATCGGGCTGCCGAGCATGCTCGTCGCGACCGGGCTCGCCTCAAGCTTGGCGACGGCCATCTGGTAGGCTTCGGAATGTTTGAGGATCTGGAAAACGCCGCCAACGATTGCGCCGCCCAGCACCAGCGCGCCGAGCCAGACAGCGACACCCGCAAGCGCCCACCGTCGCTGCACGCGCTTGAAATGCTCGACGCTGTCCCATCGCCCGTTGCGCCAGGCCCAGGCGCTGCCCTTGGCGCCAAGCACGAACAGCATGATGAAGCCGACGCCGGGAATGAGCGCGAGCAGCGCGATGTACGTCTGGTTGCCGATGCCCCAGATCCAGTTGAGCAGGAATGCGCCCCAGTTCCAGCGGTTGATTTCGGCCGGGATGGTCTGCTGATCGAGACGAGGGGGCGTGTCGCTCATGAGGGCGTCACCACCGTGGTTCACCGGTGGTCCATGTTGCCGGGGACCGCACTATGGATTGCCGGATCAAGTCCGGCAATGACGAGCAAGCGTAGCCATGGGTGCTCGTCATTGCGAGGCAATAGGGCGTTCACGCCCGTCTTCGACGGGCTATGGCGACGAAGCAATCCAGAACCGGGTGCGCCGCCCTGGATTGCTTCGCTAGCGCTCGCAATGACGATGCGGCTGACCGTGCGGTTATTGCCGCGCCAACGCCCGCCGCAATGAGTCCGTCCACTCCGGAATCCACGACATGAAAAGCTCCTGCCAAGGCTCCTCTTCGCCCGGCGTCGTATGCAGCGTCACCGGCCATTCGATGAATGTGCGATCGTCGTCGACGATCGGCAGCAGGTGGATGGTCCCTTCATAGCGGACCGGTGTCGGCGGATCGGCCATTCGCCCGGCCGGAAAGGCGAACAGCTCGATGCCGACATAGCTGAGCGTTCGCCGCGCATCGGAATGGTCGCTCAAGCGCTGGCGAATCCAGTTCTCGCCATACTTGAAGCAGCGGACCGCGCCGATCTCATCGCCGCGTTTGTTGTCTTCGATGACGCTCGCGGTCACGCCGTCGATATAAACCGGGTAGTTGTTGAAGTCGCGGATGAGCGACCAGACGCGATCGACGGGATGATCAAGAACGGTGCTGTAATAGGCAGTGATCATGAGGGCCTCGCGCTGTGCTGCGGCCCGCTTATGCCCCGGCCACCGAGCGCTGCGACACCCGTTTTCTGGCTCGGTGTAGCAACCGTAGGGCGGGCTGAGCCAACGGGTCCGGCCCGAAGTGGCCGGCCCGATGACAAGCTCCGCGAAGCCCACGCGGACTTGCGACCTAAGCGCATGGGCACAGCGCTTCGCACCTTAGCCCACCCTACGAAGTTTCACTGGACATCAGGCGCTGATGATCCGCTCGGCCAGCGGCAGCTTCCGCGCCCGGCACGGCGCGCCGGTCGTCTTGGATGTCGCGCACGACGAAACGCTCTGTTGCGCCCCGTTCGACCGCGGAAGGTGCGGAACCGTCATGACGGCGACGACAAAGATGGCGATCGCGACAACGGTCGCCACGACGCCGGAAAGGGCCATATTGGAGGTTTCGAGCTGCGCAATCCGCGTCGTCAGGCGGTCGACTGAAATTGTTGCTTGCAGGGACATGATGGGCCTCCTCGCTTGCCTGTTGGTCGTGCGGCAAGCGAGGGAGGTTCATCGGCAGCGTAGGGTGGGCTGAGCGCCAGGGAGCCCACGCGGACTTTTCGGTTAGCGCGCGTGGGCACGGCGCGTTGCGCCTTTGCCCACCCTACACGACGTCGCCGTCATTGCGGGGAGCGAATCTTCGTAGGGTGGGTTGAGCGAAGCGAAACCCACCGTGCGGTATCGGTGGGTTACGCGGCTTCGCCGCTAACCCGCCCTACCTGCAATCACCGAAAATCGCATGCCGCCGGCGCGAGGATAGCGATTTGTTCAGTAAATCCGCACATGGTTCGCGACGAAAAAGACCGTGGAATTATTGTCATTGCGCAAGGTCAGAAGCAGGACCGAGCGTGCGGTGCCTTCGCTTATATCCCAAAGATAAGCGCGTTGCTCTTCGACAAGAGGAAGTTGTTGCGATGCAACATTGGGATTGAAAACGGGTGCGATCGATACGTTGAAATATTCGGTCCCTTCATGAATGTCTGAGCCCCACCAGAAGGTGAACTGCTGGGTCGAAGACGGACCGATCTGGTAGTCTCCGGATTTATATTCGACTGTAGCCATGATGTAGATCCTTTCATTATCTCACGTGAATTCCCCTTAATCGACGGATCCGTTTCGCTGCGGTCGATCAGCGGTCCGAAGACGCGTGCTGTAAGCGCCGCTTCAAGGCGGTCAGCGAAGACCGTGTCCTTGCGCGAATAGGCGATGAAGATTTTCGCTTCGGGCTGGACGTCGGCGGCGGGCGCGGTATCCGCGGTCATCGGCGGGCCTCTGGCTCACACGTCTCCGCGTCCATTAGGCCAAAACCGCAAACTCGGCGCAACAGCCATTATGGGCGGCCCCACCGCTCGTTGATGTCGGTTCAACCCCTCGCGATCGCGTTGAACCTCGCATCGCATGACCGCGACCAATCAGGGCAAGCCCTGCCCTGCGGCGATTGCGGGAGAAATGCCATGACCTCGCATGAGCTGAATACCGAGATCGAGATTCTGCGGCTGCAGCAGGTCGATCAGCAAAAGCATTGGCGCAGTTGGGGCTTTGCCAGCAACGTCGTCGCCATTGCGCTGTGTATCGCCGTGCTGATCAGAACGGCCGTGACCGGCGGCACTCCGCCTCCGCTCATGATCTTCATCGTGCTGACTTACGTCTTTCTCGGACTGGCGTTTACGACCGCCGGACGGTCGCGCTGGGACATTCTGTGGCTGCCGCACCGGAGCCACCGGCGCGAGCGCTAAGGAATTCAGCGCAGCACCGGCTTCGGCAGGCGCATGAGGCCGAGCTTGAGGTGCCAATGCCCGCCCGTCGCGTCGCTCTCGGGCCGGCTCAGCATGAACTCCCACAGCCTGTAGCCGCCGCCGGTGAGCACGAGGCCGTCGACCATCATCTTGAAATCCGCACCCGTTGCACCGCTGCCGAGCAACATTGTGAACCGCCCGTCCGGCCCAGCCTGGTAGATGTCATCGATGTCGTCGGTGCTGCAATCGCCGTCGTTGAAGCGGTAGACGTCGGCGGTGTAGAGCCAGTGATGGAGCGCCTCGCCTCCGTCCTTGCGCGGCAGCACGCGTTCGAGCTCGACCGCGATCGCGAGGTGATCGACGCGGGATGGAATGGCAAGCGGCGTGAAGCCCGCATTGGTCCAATGCCAGCGGCGGTCGATCGCTGCTTCGGTCGTAAAGCGCGCCATGCCGTCATTGCCGGTGACGATCCGGACACCGGCGTCGCGCGCCTGCCAGTCTGCGAACTCCAAGCACCAGCCGAACCGGCACGCCGGCAAGCGGCTGGTAATCCGGGTCGGTCAGCTTGAACTCGACGTCGAGCATCATCGTTTCGGCCTCTGCGGCGCGCGCGAGCACAAACGGCATGGCGGCGAGAACAGCCAAGCAGACGCGCAGGAGGCCATTCATGCTTTTTCTGCCTCCTCCATGTCGCAGCCCGACCCGAAAAACCTGCCTAGCACATCAGCGCAGGGTCGGCCGTCACGACGAAAAATTTCGTCCCACTTCCATTGACAATCGTCACTGGCATAGTTACATGCCCATTCACCTCGCTCACCTTAAAGGGCGCTTGTCCGGCCGGCATGCCGCAGAGGCGGAGCGAGGTGCGGTCCCCGCGGGCGGAATTGCCAATCCGCACTCGGGCGGCTCTGGGGCACCGGTCGACCGGCAAAAGGACCGGTCTGCGCGGAGCGCGCTTACCCGACGCTAGGATGTAAGCGGGCAAAACACCCGCGAGCTCGAGATGTCGGGAAACCCGGTTCTGGGGCTGAGCCATCGGGGTAAGAGCCGTTGGCGAGTGCCGCGGTGAAGCGCCGGAAGGCGGGCGCGTCCAGCGATGGATGCGCCGCCGCGCAAGCGGCGATTGGTAGGACAATGCGCCTTTCGGCGCTTCGCCTCCCTTTTGTTGCCGGGGGCGAGTTTATTCTTGGGAATGGCGTCGTGGTGGTGGGCAAAACTCGGGCGCATGAGGCGTCGCGAGAACGATTTTCTATTTCGTCATTGCGAGGAGCGAAGCGACGAAGCAATCCAGAACCGCGCCGCCGAACTGGATTGCTTCGCTTCGCTCGCAATGACGAGCGTGTGTTCACCTCTCCCCGCCGCGCGGGGAGAGGTCGAGGAAGCAAGGCGACCGAGGGTGAGGGGCCTCTCAACGATTCTGAGCGAGGTGGTTAGCAAAGCGGCGCTGCAGATTTTGCGCGCGAGGGTCAGCCCAGGCGAAAGCCCCCCTCACCCCACCCTCTCCCCGCGAGCGGGGAGAGGGAAGTTTTGTTTGAACCTTCTCCCGCGCCGCGGCGACCTAATCAAAGCGGGCCTCCGGCCCACGCGTAACACGGAGCGTGCCATGACCGCGCAACAACTGAGCGCCGAGATCGCGAGTTTCCGGCGGCAGCAGATCGCGCAGCGAAAGCTTTGGCTGCGGTGGGGCTTCGCCAGCTACGGCATCGGCCTGTTGCTGTGCGTCGTCGTTATCATCAAGGTCGCGATCACCGGCGACGAGGCGCCCTCGCCGATGATCTTCGTGGTGCTGAGCACCATGTTTCTCGGCCTGGCCTTCATCAACGCCGGCCGGTCGACGGCGTTTCGCTGGTCGCGCTCTCGACAAACGGCAAACGACGTTTGAACCGGCTCCGGCGCGGCCGCGGCTTAGTCGATACCGGATGCGGCCGCAACGTCAATACGGAAGGACGCCATGACGTCGCAGGACCTGATTGCCGAGCTGGAAAACCTGCGCCGGGAGCAGCTGGCGCGGCGGAAACATTGGCTCCGCTGCGGATTTGTCAGCAACGTCATCGGCCTCTTGCTGTGCGCCGCGGCTTTGATCAAAGTCGCGATCACCGGCGGCGATCCGCCGCCGCTCATGATTTTCGTCGCGTTGACCTTTATCTTCCTCGGCATTGTCTTCATCATTGCAGGCGAGGTCGATGATGTCTCCCTGGTTGCAGTGCCGACGAACGAGCGCGCTAGGAGACAGTAGCAGGCGGGGCGACAACGGTCTCATAAACGGGAGAACACGATGCGCCGCCAGACAACAAAAGCCGCGGTGAAGCACCGCGCGCCAAGCCTTCGCGCGTCTAGTCTTCGCGCGTCAAGCCTTCGCCGCCTGATGCTGGGTCTGCTCGGATCGGCGGCGCTGGCGGCTTTTTGCCTGCCGGCCTCGGCGCAGGAAAGCGGCGGCAAATTCCTCGACGCCAAATACTGCACCGACGCGCTCAATCTCAATCCCGGATCGGACTATGACGGCGGCTCCTGCCAGTTGTGGCGGCTCGTTCCCGACCAGGCCGGCTGGTCGCGGCTGCAGCTCAAGCGCAACGGCAAATATCTCGACGCCAGGAAATGCACCGATCAGCTCAACATGAATCCGGGCTCGAGCTTCGACAACGGCTCCTGCCAGTTGTGGAAGTTCGTCCCCGACGCCGATGGCTGGTCACGGGTGATGCTCAAGCGCAACGGCAAGTTCCTGGACGCCGATCATTGCAGCGACGACGTCCACCTGAGCGACGTGTCGACCGCGGAAGGCGGGGCCTGTCAGCTGTGGCGGCTCGTCCCGGTCGAGGGTAGCGACGGCTGGTCACGGCTGCAGATCAAATATGTCGGCGCCGGCGCGCCGACCGCTGTCGAGGGCGGCGACGAATACGCCGTCGATGGCGATACCTACGGCTGGTTCGACGACGGCTGGAACGGCTCGGGCTGGTACATCATCGGCTTTGAATTCCGCCGCGGGTTCGGCTTCGGCGGCCACGAAGGCTGGCACGGCTGGCATCATCACGGCAGCCACGGCCATGGCGGCCATCACGGCGAGCATCATGGCGACCATCACGCCGGAGGTGACCATCATGGCGGTGGTCATCCGGGCGGGGGCGGCCACCACGCCGCGGTCGTTCATCACTTCGGCGGCGGCGGCGGACATCATTTCAGCGGCGGTGGACACCACGGCGGCGGTGGCGGCGGTGGCCATGGTGGAGGCGGTGGCCATGGTGGAGGCGGACACGGTGGCGGCGGGCATGGCGGCGGCCGGCACTCCGACATCCGGCTGAAGCACGGCATCGTCATGCTCGGCCGGCTCGATAACGGCCTCGGCTTCTATCGTTTCAGCTATAACGGCAGCGACAAGGCCTATGTCGGCGTGATGGCGCAGGAGGTCCAAGCCGTGGTGCCCGAGGCGGTGGTCCGCGGCAGCGACGGCTATCTGCGGGTATATTACGAGCGGCTGGGACTGCGCATGCAAAGCTGGAACGAGTGGCTCGCCGCGGGCCGAAAAATTCCGACTACCGTTCGACACTGATGCCGACCGATCAGGGAGATCACCTCGTGAGCCATCTGCGTATTGTCGTATCACTCGCCATTGTCAGCCTCGCTCTCGCGATCGCGCCGGCGCTGGCCGAAACCAAGGCGCCCGCGGCCGAGCCGCAAGATACGCCAAGCGCGCCGACGGAAGCTTCACTTGCCGTAGGCTCTTTGCAGATCGGCTCGGTCGCCAATCTCGAGGTCGCGGGCTTCGACATCAATGTGGCTGCGAACAGCGTCGTCTATTCGTATTATTTCAAGAATACCGGCACCGCAGAGATTACCGTTGCGGCGTCGTTGTCCTTGCCCGAGCTCACCGCCAGCACCGACGGCACCCAGATCTGGACGCTCGCCAAAAACGACCCGGAGAATTTCGTTGACCTGGCCATCACCGCCGGCGGTGCGCCGGTGGCGACCAAAGCCGAGCTACGGGCCAACGCCCTTGGCATCGATCGTCAGGCCGAGATCAAGGCCGAACATTTGCCGCTGATCCCGTTCGGTGCCGAGGTCGACAAGGCGCTCGCCGCGCTCTCGCCGGAGGCCGCCGACCGCCTCGCCGCGCTCGGCATTGTTTCGCCGCGCGATCCGGCGCAGCCGAAGGCGCCGTTGACCGCGGACTGGTCGCTCGACGTGGTGCGCAGCTGGCGTCTGGCTCTGCCGGCCGGCAAGACCACGCCGGTCGTGATCAAATTCGTGCCGGTCGTCGCGCACTACCGCCTGATGAAGGGCGACGAGGACTCGTTCAACGACGTCAAGGATGAGCTCTGCCTGAAGCCACAGGTGCTGAACGTGCTGCAGGCCCGACTGAAGGGTACCGGCGCCTGGAACGTGACCGACATGTCGCTGACCGACGACGCACCGGCCCGTTGGCTCAACAGCCCGGCCGCGACGCTGTCGGTGCAGAAACCAAAACCCGACGCGATCGTCGCCTTTTGCGGCATTGACGAGAAGACCGCCGGCAAACCAACCGTTCTTGGCGTCGCGCCCGATCAGAACGAAGGTATCCGCGTCGTCATTTTCGACCCGGCAAAGTGATGCTCGGCAAATAGCGAGTAGCGAATGGCGAATAGAGCGGGAGGCTCCCCTACTCGCTACTTCGCTACTTCGCTACTTCGCCATTTCGCTATTCGCTTGCAAGTCCTCGAGCCGGCCCGCCAGTTGCGCAAGCTGCCACTTGCGCGCCAGCGCCGCCGCCTTGCCCCAGGTCGGCGTCTGGTCTTTCAAGCGCGGCACCGGCGCCTTGCGATCCATGGTGGCGATCGACTGGTAGAGACGCAGTTCGTCGGCCTGCTGAGCAAAGCGGCCGGCCTTGAGGATCGCCGCCAGGCTTCCGTATTTCTGGATCAGTGAAGCGGCGCCGCTCGCGCCAACGCCGGGCGCACCCGGCAATTTGTCCGACGGATCGCCGCGCAGCGCGATGAAGTCGGGCACTTGCGCGGGCTCGACGCCATAGCGCGCGCGGACCTCGGCCGGACCGATGCGCTCGACGCCGCCGCCGCGGATCGGATAGAGGATTGTCGTCTGGTCGGAAGCGAGCTGAAAGGTGTCGCGGTCGCCGCTGGCGACCACTAACGTGCCGCCGCGCCGCTCCTCGGCGGCGGCCGCCGCAGCAAGGAAATCGTCGGCCTCGAAGCCGGCACGCTTGGCGCTGGCGAAGCCGCAGGCGGCGACGAAGTCGGGGATCACCGCCAGTTGCTCCAGCACATCGTCGTCGAATTCCCGCCCGCTCTGATAGGCGGCAAAGGCTTTGTGGCGATACGTCGCCTTCTCGTAGGTGTCCCAGCCGACCAGCACGGCGCGCGGCTCTTCTTCCCGATAGAGCCGCAGCAGCAGGTTGGCGAAGCCGAGAATGGCGCCGGCGGGCTTGTCGCCGTTTCGCCGGATATTCTTCGGCAGCGCATGATAGGCGCGGTGCGCGAAGGAATCGCCGTCGATCACCAGCAGCGGCCGGCGGGCGTGCGGTTTTGCGGGCTGCTTCGTCAGCCGTGCAGGCGGTGTGTTTCGTATCGGCGCCGGCTTTGCCGTCGGCCTTTTCCGCTCATTCCCGCGCAAGTCGGAATCCAGGGTGGGTCCCTGTCGCTGCTGGGAAGAGCGGACGGAATCGCGCAGTTCGATCCAGACCGGCGCATGATCGCTGGCGTTCTCCTCGCCGCGAATCGTCCGATCAATGCCGGACGCAACGAGCCGCTTAGCCGCCTCTTTGCTCAGCAGCAGATGATCGATGCGCAGCCCCGCGTCGCGCGACCAGCGGTTCCGCAGGTAGCTCCAATAGGTGTAAGCGGGCTCGCCGGGATGCTGATCGCGAATGGCGTCGCGCCAGCCCTGGCCAAGAAGGCCGGAAAAGCGCGCCCGGCTTTCCGGCTGCAGCAGTGCGTCCTTGTCATACGATTTGGTCGGATAGATATCGCGATCGGTCGGGACGACATTGAAATCGCCGGCGAGCACGACCGGCACGTCGGCAGCAAGCAGATCCGCGGCGTGCGCCGCGAGCCGGTCCATCCAGGCGAGCTTGTAGGTAAATTTCGGCCCCGGTTGCGGATTGCCATTGGGCGCGTAGAGCGAGGTGATCAGGACGCCGTTGACCGCCGCCTCGATATAACGCGCCTGCGTGTCGTCGGCGTCGCCGGGCAGGTCTTTGCGGGTGACGATCGGATCGCTGCCGCGGGCGAGAATGGCGACGCCGTTCCACGACTTCTGGCCGCGCCAGGCCGCGCCGTAGCCGGCCTTTGTGATCGCGATTTGCGGAAATTCGCGCTCGGTCGCCTTTAGCTCCTGCAGGCAGACCACGTCCGGTTTGGCGGCCTGCAGCCACGCCAGCAAATTGGCCAAACGCTTGTTGATGTTGTTGATGTTGAAGGTGGCGATCTTCATGGTGCGTGCGGCGAAAGCTTAGCACGCGAGATAGGCAAATCGCCCGAAGCGCCCCATATTGCCGCCATGGCCGCTGGCGTCCACGACAACCCTGCCCTTTCACGCTTCGAGCTTGACGTCAACGGCGTCACCGCCGTGGCCAACTATCAGCTCAACGGCAAGGTGATGACCTTCACCCACACCGAAGTGCCGCCGCAGGCCCGGCACGGCGGCATCGCCTCGCAACTCATCGCCGGCGCGCTGCAGGCGGTCCGCGCCCGCGGCTTGAAAATCGTACCGCGCTGCTCGTTCGTGAAGGCTTACGTCGACCAGCACCCGGACGTGCGCGACCTCCTCGCGTAAAGTCACGCCGCCGGCTTCTCGACGATCAGATTGCCGTCGTCGTCGACCGAAAGCCCGGTCTTGCGCGCTTCGGTCACGACCGAAGGGTGCCAGTCGACCTTGCCGGCATCGGGACCGCCGACAATGGCGATGAGCAGCGCGTCGGGATCATCGGAGATGTTGCGGAAGCCGCGGAAGATGCCGATCGGCACGTTGCACAGATCGCCTTCGTCAAGATCGAGCGTGCGCTCCTCGTCGCCCTCGAGCCAGAACACCTGCCAGCGCCCGCGGATCGGAAGAAACACTTCCTCGGTGGCATGGCGGTGCAACGCCGCGCCCTTGCCCTTCGGCGCACGCACGTAAGTGATGGAAAAGCCGTCGGCGCCTGCTTTCACGTGCGGCCGCAATGCCGGATTCTCGGTGACGCCCATGCCTACCATATTGATGATCTCGCGCTCATACGCCGGCAGGCGCTGGTCGAGGAACGCGAGGTTCGAGCCTCTGGCGCTGGCGCGTGCCACGTGCCCGCGTTCCATCGCATCGCGCGAAATGCGTGGAACCTGCTTGCCGGCAATGCGTGGATCAACAACTGGCATGATTTCCTCCCCGTTTGTTCGCCGCCCGATTGAGCCCTGCGACGCGAGCATTGGACGACTTCGTTGCGCGGGCTTTCGTCGCGGCTGCCCTTCCCTACATTGTGCCTACGGCGGCTACCTGGAACAACCATCATCTGAGCGGCTACGCCAGCTACCAGCAATGAGTTTGTTGCATGCAAGTTGATCTTTCCGGACTTCGCGCCCTGGTCACCGGTTCCACCAAGGGCATCGGCCGCGCCATTGCGCAGACGCTGGCAGCTAACGGCGCCGAGGTGGTGATCCACGGCCGCAAACCAGCGGATGTAGAGCACGCAATTGCTGCAACTCGCGCGGCCGTTCCGAAAGCACGGCTCTTGGCCGCGACCGGCGACGTCGCCACCGCAGAAGGCGTCGCGAACACCATCAAGGCCGCTGGCGACGTCGATATTCTGGTCAACAATGCCGGCGTGTTTGAAATCAAGGACGCTTTCGACATTCCGGACGAGGATTGGCAGCGGCTGTTTGCGATCAACGTGCTGTCGGGTGTGCGCTTCACACGACATTACGGTCCGCGCATGCGCGACAAAGGGTTCGGCCGCATCATCTTCATCTCCTCAGAATCCGGCGTGCAAATTCCGACCGAGATGATCCACTACGGCTTTACCAAAGCCGCGGATTTGGCGTTGATGCGCGGCTTCGCGCAGGCGCTCGCCGCAAGCGGCGTCACCGTCAACGCGGTGCTGCCCGGGCCGACCCGTACCGAGGGCGTCGACGCCATGTTCAAGTCCATGGGTCAGTCTGCCGCCGATCCGCAGGCCCAGCGCGCTTTCATCGATGCAAGCAGGCCAAGCTCGATCATCAAGCGGTTGGCACGCCCCGAAGAAGTCGCCGAAGTGGTAGCCTTCCTCTGCTCGCGCGAAGCGAGCGCCATCACCGGCTCGCCGGTTCGGGCCGACGGCGGCGTGGTGATGTCGATCACTTGAACGGCGCGGATAAGCGCGAGCCGGACGCGCCGATTTACAGCTTCATCACCGGCCGCTTGCCCTTGGCGTGCTCGCTCGGCACCTTCACCAGCGCCTCGCCGTCCAGCACCACCTCGCCGTCGACTTCGCAGAGGCACGACAATCGCGCGCGGGATTTTTCCGGGATCAACTCGGCCACGGTCACCGTGACGACGACTGTATCGCCGATCTTCACCGGCGCGCGAAAATTCAGCGTCTGCGAGATATAGACCGCGCCCGGACCCGGAAGCCGGGTGCCGAGCACCGCCGAAATCAGGCTCGCCGTGTAAAGCCCGTGAGCGATGCGCGTGCGAAACGACGTCTTGGCAGCGAAGTGTTCGGAGAGATGAATCGGATTGCGGTCGCCGGTAAGTTGCGCAAAGCCGACGACGTCGGACGACGCCACGGTTTTGCTCAACCGCTCGGTCAGGCCGACCGAGAGGTCTTCGAAGAACAACGTTCGCAGCGGCGGCAGGCTCATCGGCGCATTCCATCGCGCCGCAACGCGCGCGGCAAGTGCGGCCGCGCCGGTATCACCGCCGCCCGACAAACCAGCCGATGAGGAACAGAATGACGCCCGCCGCCAGCGCGATGATCGCATGCGTCATATGGATGTGCGCCGAGCCCACTTGGTAACCCGGCATGAAGGTCGGCAATTGGCCGGCCGGCATGACGAAGTACATGACGGCGGCAATGATGCAGATGATGGCCAGAAGGTAAGCGATCAGTCTCATCGAATGTTTCCTCTTGTCAGAAAAATCGAGTGGCCACGGCGGTGAAGAAAGAACTCGATCACGGCGGCAGGCGTCAATGCTGCGCCGACCCGCCACGCGGCTCGTCTTTGTTTGACATGCACTTCTTCATGAAGGCAGCGCGGGGCTTGCCTTCAAGGTGCTGATCGTCGGCGCCGAACTTGCACGTCGCCATTTTGTCTTTTGACGACAGCGCGTACGAAGGCGCACAAGGCAGCACGACCGCCAACAGCGCGGCGGCGACAGCGTAACGAACCATGGCGTGTCCCCCGTTGTGCGACCCGCGCCATCCTAGCACCAAACTTGTCGCCGTTCGCCGGCAATTTCGGCCAAAGTTAGTTCGACCCGTCGAGAAGTTGGTTCCGCAAGTCACTACGAACAGTGACCCGGCGATCACTTCGGACAGCGATAGAGCGTGGCGGTGTAGGTCTTGTCGCGATCGACGAAATAGATCGTATTGTTCGGCTTGAGCGTAAAGGTGATATCGCCCATCAGCGGGCCGGCCGGAAACTGGCACTCGACATGGGTGTTGACGCTTTTGCCGTCCAGCTTGGCGTCAAGGAACTTGCAAACGCCGACCTTGGAATCGATCTCGTCGGTCGTGACCTTGACTTTAAGCTCTTCGGGATCGCTGCCGTCACCTTTGCAGGCCACGTTCTGAGTGAAATTGCCGAGCAGCCAAAAGTCGTCGGGAAGCGGACCGGCGCTGGCGCCGGCAGTCAGGGCTAAAGTGACGCAGCCGATCAACGGATAGATCATTTTCATCACGAAACCCTCAATTATTGACGCCCCGACGCCGGTCACGGAACTGTAGCCAAGGCGGCGCAGCACGCCAATTGGCCGGGCGGAATTTCGCCGTGCTGTGGCTTGTGGAACACGAACACCATTTGCGCTCCTGGGTTTACAACAAAAAAGACGGCGCCCGAAGGCGCCGCCTTGAACTTCGCGATTGCCTTAAAGTTGCGGCCGGCGTCAGTGCGCGGTCAGGCCGGACGCCTCTTCCTCGATGGCGTCGGGGACATCGACCGGCTTGGCGGTCGAACTCCTCCCACGTGATCGGCTCGGGCTTGCGCACCAGCGCGCGCGTCAGCACCTCGTCCATGCGCGAGACCGGAATGATGTCGAGGCCGCTCTTGATGCTGTCGTTGATCTCGACAAGATCCTTGGCGTTCTCTTCCGGAATGAGCACGGTCTTGATACCGCCGCGATGCGCCGCAAGCAGCTTCTCCTTCAGTCCGCCGATCGGCAAGACGCGGCCGCGCAGCGTGATTTCGCCGGTCATGGCGACGTCGCGATGCACGGGGATTCCGGTCATCACCGACACGATTGCCGTGACCATGGCGACGCCGGCGGACGGTCCATCCTTCGGCGTCGCGCCTTCCGGCACGTGCACGTGGATATCGCGCTTGTCGAATGACGGCGGCTCGATGCCGAACGCGACCGCGCGCATGCGCACATAGGATGCCGCCGCCGAGATCAACTCCTTCATCACGTCGCGCAGGTTGCCGGTGACGGTCATTTTGCCCTTGCCGGGCATCATGGCCGCTTCGATGGTCAGAAGCTCGCCGCCGACGTCGGTCCAGGCGAGACCGGTGACCACGCCGACCTGATCCTCGTCCTCGACTTCGCCATAGCGATACTTCGGCACGCCGATATAGTCGCCGACCACGGCGTCGGTAACCTCCACCGACAGCTTCTTCGAGATCGTAATCTCCTTCACCGCCTTGCGGATCAGCGTGGAAAGTTCGCGCTCGAGGTTGCGCACGCCGGCCTCCCGGGTATAGCGGCGGATCAGCGTGAGCAACGCAGCGTCGTCGATCGACCATTCCTTCGGTTCGAGGCCGTGCTTGACCATGGCGTGCGGGATCAGGTGCTTGCGCGCGATCTCGACTTTCTCATCCTCGGTGTAGCCGGCGATGCGGATGATCTCCATGCGGTCCATCAGGGGCGGCGGAATGTTGAGCGTGTTCGCCGTGGTGATGAACATCACGTGGGAGAGATCGTAGTCGACCTCGAGATAGTGGTCGTTGAAGGTGTGGTTCTGCTCGGGATCGAGCACTTCAAGCAGCGCCGACGACGGATCGCCGCGGAAATCGGCGCCCATCTTGTCGACCTCGTCCAGCAGGAACAGCGGATTGGAGGTCTTGGCTTTGCGCATCGACTGGATGATCTTGCCAGGCATCGAGCCGATGTAAGTGCGCCGATGGCCGCGGATCTCGGCCTCGTCGCGCACGCCGCCGAGCGAGACGCGGACGAACTCGCGTCCCGTCGCCTTGGCGATCGATTTGCCGAGCGACGTCTTGCCGACGCCTGGAGGACCGACCAGGCACAGGATCGGCCCGGTCAGCTTGTTGGCGCGCTGCTGCACCGCGAGATACTCGACGATGCGCTCCTTGACCTTTTCGAGGCCATGGTGATCGGCATCGAGAATCTGCTCGGCGAGCGTGAGATCCTTCTTGATCTTGGACTTCTTGTTCCAGGGGATCGACAACAGCCAGTCGAGATAGTTGCGCACGACGGTGGCTTCCGCCGACATCGGCGACATCTGCCGCAGCTTCTTGAGCTCATGCTGCGCCTTCTCGCGCGCCTCCTTGGAGAGCTTGGTGCGCTTGATCTTCTCCTCGATCTCGGCGAGCTCGTCCTTGCCGTCCTCGTCGCCAAGCTCCTTCTGGATCGCCTTCATCTGCTCGTTGAGGTAGTACTCGCGCTGCGTCTTCTCCATCTGCCGCTTGACGCGGGTGCGGATGCGCTTCTCGACCTGCAGCACCGAGATCTCGCTCTCCATCAGGCCGAGCACCTTCTCCAGGCGCTCGGTGACGCTCGGCGTCTCCAGGATCATCTGCTTGTCGGGAATCTTGACGGCGAGGTGCGAAGCCACCGTGTCGGCGAGCTTGGCATAGTCGTCGATCTGCTGGACGACGCCGACGACCTCGGGCGATACTTTCTTGTTAAGCTTCACATAGCCTTCGAACTCGTTGACGACCGAGCGGGCCATTGCTTCGGCCTCGACCTGATCGCCGGACGAATCCGCGATCACGACCGCGTCGGCCTCATAATAGTCTTCACGATCGGTGTAGCGCTTCACCTCGGCGCGCGCGGCGCCCTCGACCAGCACCTTGACGGTGCCGTCGGGCAGTTTGAGCAGTTGCAGCACGCTCGCGAGCGTGCCGATGCCGTAGATGGCGTCGGTCGCCGGATCGTCATCCGAGGCGTTCTTTTGCGTCGCCAGCAGAATGAACGTATCCGAACGCATCACCTCTTCGAGCGCCTTGATCGACTTCTCGCGCCCGACGAACAGCGGAACGATCATGTGCGGGAACACAACGATGTCCCGCAATGGCAATACCGGATAGGCCCGGCTTTCGCCGGTCACGAGCGATGGCTTCGGTTTGGTGGCACTTGTCATGGCCCCACTTCCTTATTGTTGTACACCTCCCTCGCAACCCGCAGGATGCGCTGTCGCGACGGACTGCCGTGTGGCCGGGGAGGGATTAGCGAACGGTGACCTGCTCGCACCCAAAGGGCGGGTGTGGCACCCTGCCCGGAGTAGTCTGCGGCCGCTCAAGCGATCGGTTGGCCGTCTACTATAGGTGGCGTCGTCGCACCGGCGTGTCAAGAAAGCCTGATTTTCCGCAGGAAGAACCGTGCCGACAGGCCGCGGCTGTTCGCCGCGCACCGAATTGAGGATGCCGGAAGGCGGCACCGTTTAGGCACTCGCCCCGCCGGCATCGCCGGCGCGATCGGACCTGTCGGCATAAATGTAGAGCGGTCGGGCCGCGCCTTCCACGACCTCGCGCGAGATCACGACTTCCTCGACGCCTTCGAGGCTCGGCAGATCGAACATGGTGTCGAGCAGGATACTCTCCATGATCGAGCGCAAGCCGCGGGCGCCGGTCTTGCGATCGATGGCCTTGCGCGCGATCGCGGAGAGCGCCTCATCGGCGAGCGTGAGATCCACCGTCTCCATCTCGAACATGCGCTGGTATTGTTTCACCAGCGCGTTCTTCGGCTCGGTGAGGATGCGCTTGAGCGACGGCTCGTCGAGGTCTTCCAGCGTCGCGACGACCGGCAGCCGGCCGACAAATTCCGGAATAAGGCCGTACTTCAACAAATCCTCAGGCTCGACTTCGCGGAAAATCTCGCCCTGCTTGCGGTCCTCCGGCGCCATGACCCTGGCGCCGAACCCGATCGAGGTTGAGCGGCCGCGCGCGGAAATGATCTTTTCCAGGCCGGCGAACGCGCCACCGCAGACGAAGAGAATGTTCGTGGTGTCGACCTGCAGGAATTCCTGCTGCGGATGCTTGCGGCCGCCTTGCGGCGGGACGCTGGCGATCGTGCCCTCCATGATCTTCAGGAGCGCCTGCTGGACGCCCTCGCCCGACACGTCGCGGGTGATCGAGGGATTGTCGGACTTGCGCGATATCTTGTCGATTTCGTCGATATAGACGATGCCGCGCTGGGCGCGTTCGACATTGTAGTCGGCCGACTGCAGCAGCTTCAAAATGATGTTCTCGACGTCCTCGCCGACATAGCCGGCTTCGGTTAGTGTGGTCGCGTCCGCCATGGTGAAGGGCACGTCGAGGATGCGCGCCAGCGTCTGCGCCAGCAGCGTCTTGCCCGACCCGGTCGGACCGATCAGCAGGATGTTCGATTTCGCCAGTTCAACGTCGTTATGCTTGCTCTGGTGATTGAGCCGCTTGTAGTGATTGTGGACGGCGACCGAGAGCACCTTCTTGGCGTGATCCTGGCCGATCACATAGTCATCGAGAACCTTGCGGATCTCCCGCGGCGTCGGAATGCCGTCCCTCGACTTCACCAGCGAGGACTTGTTCTCCTCGCGGATGATGTCCATGCACAGTTCGACGCACTCGTCGCAAATGAAGACGGTCGGCCCGGCAATGAGCTTGCGCACTTCGTGCTGGCTCTTGCCGCAGAACGAGCAATAAAGCGTGTTCTTGGAATCGCCGCCGCCGACTTTGCTCATTCCCGTCTCCGTCTTCGCCGCGAGGAGCCGTTCAGATCCTCGCCACCTTACCAACTGTCGGGCTAAAAAACCGTAGCACTTTCTGTGTCCTGAGCCCGAACAAGACGTTACTGTGACAACACACTACGAGGCAGTACAAGCGTGCATGCTAATGGCGTGCCAATCAAGAATCCATTAACGATAACACGAGTTTGATGCGGTGTGTTTTCCTAACCACACCGCAAAACGCCCCACTTGACGCCGGAATCCGCCTCGGCTTGCCCGCCGATTTGTCGGTTCCGGGAACTCATACCTTGGTGAGGACCGGCTGCTCGGTCTTCAGCCCCGGCTCCTCCGGCCGCTTCTCGATCACCTTGTCGATGAGACCGAAATCCTTGGCCATCTCGGAGGTCAGGAACATATCGCGCTCGAGCGCGTCCTCGATCTTCTTCAGTGGCTGGCCGGTGTGCCGGACATAGATTTCGTTCAATCGTCGCTTCAGATTCAGGATTTCCTGAGCATGAAGCATGATGTCGGTGGCCTGGCCTTGGAACCCGCCGGAGGGCTGATGCACCATGATGCGGGCGTTGGGCAGTGCGAAGCGCAAGTCCTTGGCGCCGGCGGCGAGCAGGAGCGAGCCCATGGACGCCGCCTGCCCAGTGCACAGCGTCGACACCGGCGGGCGGATGAACTGCATGGTGTCATAGATCGCCAGGCCCGACGTCACGATGCCGCCGGGCGAATTGATGTACATCGACACTTCTTTTTTCGGATTCTCCGCCTCGAGGAAGAGCAACTGCGCCACCACCAGCGACGCCACACCGTCGTCGATCGGGCCGGTGATGAAGATGATCCGCTCCTTCAACAGCCGCGAAAAGATGTCGTAGGCGCGCTCGCCCCGATTGGTCTGCTCGACCACCATGGGGACGAGGTTCATGTAAGTGTCCTTCGGGTCGCGCATGGGTCACCTGTCCGGGGGCGTGTTTGCCTAGTTTGACTGAGTCGGGGCCGGCCTGTCGAAACCGCCGTGCTTCTCGAGCACCGCCACGCATTCGGCGATGCAGCTATCGCAGATATGAGCGGAACTGCCGGCGACAAGACGTGACACTTGGGTTTCGTCGCGGCCGCAGAACGAACAGGTCAGCTTGGGGTGTCCGACCCAGCTGCGCGTCTTCGCAACGACAGACCGTGCCAAGTCCCTCACGCCAAATCCCTCCTGCCAAGTCCCTCCCGGCTAGTCGTCTTCCTTGAACAACTCTTCCCGCGAAACCGGCTTTTCCGTGACTTCGGCCAGTTCAACCAGGAAGTCCACCACTTTGTCCTCGAACAAGGGCGCGCGCAAAGCGGCCAGCGCGTTCGGGTTCTTCTGGTAGTATTCCCAGATCTGCCGCTCCTGACCGGGAAACTGCCGGACCTGGTCCATCACGCCGGCGCGCAACTGCTCGTCGGTGACCTTGATATTGTTCTTTTCGCCGATCTCCGCAATGACGAGACCAAGCCGCACCCGGCGCTCGGCGATCTCGCGATACTCCTCCCGCGCCTTCTCCTCGGTCGTTCCTTCGTCGGCAAAGGTGCGGTTCTGCTGCTTGAGGTCGCCCTCGATCTGCGACCAGACGTTGTTGAATTCCTGTTCGACCAGGCTCGGCGGCGGCTCGAACTTGTGACGCTCGTCGAGCTGGTCGAGCAACGCGCGCTTGAGCTTCTGGCGCGACGCCACGGTATGCTCGCGCGCGATCCGTTCCTTGACCGCGTCCTTGAGCTTAGCCAGGGACTCAAGGCCGAGCGTCTTGGCGAATTCATCGTCGATCGCAACCGAGCCGGGGGCTTCCACCGCCTTCACGGTGACGGCAAACGCGGCGTCCTTGCCGGCCAGCGCACTCGCCCGATAGTCATCGGGAAATTTGATGTCGAAGGTCTTGTTGTCGCCGGCCTTGAGTCCGACCAGGTGCCCCTCGAAGCCCGGGATGAATTGGCCCGCGCCGATGATGAGCGGCACGTCCTCGCCGGTGCCGCCTTCAAACGGCTTGCCGTCGAGTGAGCCTTCGAACCCGATTGTGACGCGGTCGCCGTTTGCCGCGCCTTCGCTCTTGGCCACGAATGGGCGGTTCTGGTCGGCGATTGTCTGCAGGGCTTTATTGACCTCCTCGTCGCTCACTTCGGCGGTGAGCCGGGTGAGCTTGATGGTTTTGAAATCGGCGAGTGTGATCGACGGGACGATCTCCATCTCCACCGTGTAGTCGAGGTCGGATTTGCCTTCGATCAGCTCGTTGACGAGGCCTTCTTCGGTGGGCAGCACCACTTTCGGCTCGATCGCGAGCTTGTAGCCGTGATCGGTGATGATCTTGGAATTGGCTTCGCGGACCGCGGCTTCGATCACCTCGGCCATGGCCGACTTACCGTAGAGCCGTTTGAGGTGTGCAACCGGCACTTTGCCGGGCCGGAAACCGCGCAGCTGCACGCGGCCTTTGAGATCGTCGAGGCGCTCGTTGACCTTCGCCTCGAGATCGGTCGCCGGGACGACGACGCGATATTCGCGCTTGAGGCCCGCGGCCGAAGTTTCAGTCACTTGCATTGGCATCGCTCGTCACGGCTTGTTGTCGCGCACGTCCTGGCCGCATTTTTAAGAAAAAAAGCACCCGCCCTGCTGGTGCGGGCGGAGGGGCTCGAACCCCCACGACTTTCGTCACGGGAACCTAAATCCCGCGCGTCTACCAATTCCGCCACGCCCGCGACAGGAGGGCGGCCCGGCGGCGCGGCTTATATCACGCGAACTCCGCCGCACCACTAGAAAAATAGGCACGAATGCGAGGCCGGCAACACGGCATCCCGCCGCGCGGCCGCGATCACGTCAGCAGCGCCCGGTACACGTGTGGCAAGGCTTCCGGCAAATCCTCGGAGATGAGGCCTGGGCCGAACACACGCGCCGCCTCCCCGTGCAGCCACACCGCGGCTGCGGCAGCTTCGAATGCCGGCATGCCTTGCGCCAACAATCCTGTCGCAATGCCGGTCAGCACGTCGCCGGAACCGGCGGTGGCGAGATAGGCCGGTGCATTCGCCGCGATGGCCGCCCGACCGTCATGGGCGGCGACAACTGTATCGGCCCCTTTGAGGAGGACGATCGCGCCCGTCAGCCGCGCCGCGACCCGCGCTCTTTCGAGCTTCGATCCGACTTGAGTTTGCCGGTCCAACGCGCCGAAATAACGAGAGAATTCGCCCTCGTGTGGCGTGAGAATGGTGGCTTGTTTGCGCCGCCGCAGCGCCTCCGCCAGTCGCGCCGGTTGGTCAGAAAAACTGGTGATGGCGTCCGCGTCCAGCACCGCGGCGCGCTCGCCCGCGAGCGCAGCCAAAACGAGCTCGCAGGTCTTCTCGCCGACGCCCAAGCCGGGGCCGATGGCGAAGGCGTTGAAACGACGGTCGGCAAGGAAGAGCGTCAGCTCGTCGGCGTTATCGACCGGCCGCACCATGATCGCAAGATTGGTGGCCGCGTTGACAGCGAGAGCCTCACGTGGGCTTGCGATCGTGACCAACCCCGCGCCCGCACGGAGCGCGCCGCGGGCGGCGAGCCGTGCTGCGCCGGTCGACCAAGAGGGACCGGACGCGACGACGGCGTGGCCGCGGTCGTATTTGTGGCCGGCCTCATGCGGATGCGGGAAATGCAGGCGCCAGAGCGGCGGGACGTTTTCGAAAGTTTGCGGCGCGATCGACGTCAGCACCGTATCGGGTATCCCGATATCGGCGACGGAAATCTCGCCGCAATGCGCCCGTCCGGGCAGCAGCAGATGGCCGGGCTTCTTGCGAAAAAACGTCACCGTCCGCGCCGCATTAATGGCCGTCCCCATCATCGCGCCGCTCGTGCCATTGATCCCGCTCGGAAGGTCCACGGCAATGATCGGCGCAGCGTGCGCGTTCATGCTTTCGATCATCGTGCGAGCGAGCCCGTCGACGGGCCGATCCAGCCCGGCGCCGAACAGGGCGTCGATGACGACGTCCGCGCCGTCGAGGGCGCGAGCGTCGGCGGCGATAGTGGGGCCCGTCCAATCTTTTGCCGCGAGTGCCGCGTCGCCCTTGAGCCGCGCGACCTCACCGACCAGCGCGATCGCAACGTCATAGCCGTCTTTGGCGAGCAATCGCGCCGCCACAAAGCCGTCGCCGCCATTGTTGCCGGGCCCGGCGACGACGAGGACCCGGCTTTCCGCGCGAAAGCGCGCGCGCAGCGCGCCGGCAACGGCGTGGCCCGCTCGCTCCATGAGGCGGATACCGGCGACGCCGCCGGCGATGGTCTGCCGGTCGGCCTCTGCCATTTCAGCACTGCCCAGAAGCTCAATCATGCTGCAACGATAGCTATTGCGGGCCGCATCACGCATCGCCGATCTTGTGGCGGCGACCACTTGGCGCGATAATAAGCAGTATGCCCAGTTTGGCAGCGGCGGCCTCTATCAAGCCTCTGTGCTCGGTTGGGAACTGCACCATAGCGGCCTGATCTACCTTCGTTTTCTTAAGCCTTTGAGGCCTTGGCACGGGACCTGCTAACGAAGGCTCGGTTCCAGCGGTGGCCGTGCTCCGTCGGAGCCGGGAGACGAAACGCGATGAAGAAAATCGAGGCAATCATCAAGCCGTTCAAGCTCGATGAGGTGAAGGAGGCGCTGCAGGAAGTCGGACTGCAAGGCATAACGGTCACCGAAGCCAAGGGTTTCGGACGCCAGAAGGGGCATACCGAGCTCTATCGCGGCGCCGAGTATGTGGTCGATTTTCTACCCAAAGTGAAAATCGAGATTGTCCTTGGTGACGAGATGGTCGAAAAGGCAATTGACGCGATCCGTCGCGCCGCCCAGACCGGTCGGATCGGCGACGGGAAAATTTTCGTTTCAACCGTCGAAGAGGCCATCCGGATCAGGACGGGGGAATCCGGAATAGACGCCATCTGAGTGGCTGGTCCGACGGACCACGTTTTTCGTGGAGCCGCGCTGCGACCAGTGTTGCAGAGGCATTGATCCACAGCACGAAAGGGTACGCCTGCCATGACGACGCCGAAGAATGTCATGAAAATGATCAAGGATAACGACGTCAAATACGTCGATTTCCGCTTCACCGATCCGCGCGGCAAATGGCAGCACGTCACCTTCGACGTTTCGATGATCGAGGAGGATACCTTCGCTGAAGGCCAAATGTTCGACGGCTCGTCGATCGCCGGATGGAAGGCGATCCACGAATCCGACATGTGCCTCATGCCCGATCCGGCGTCCGCGTGCCTCGACCCGTTCTTCGCCGAGACCACGCTGTCGCTGATTTGCGACGTGCTCGAGCCGACGACCGGCGAGCCCTACAACCGCGACCCGCGCGGAATCGCCAAGCGCGCCGAGGCCATGGTCAAGTCCATGGGAGTGGGCGACACGGTGTTTTTCGGCCCCGAGGCGGAATTCTTCGTGTTCGACGACGTGAAGTACAGCGCCGAGCCTTATAACACTGGTTTCAAGCTCAACTCGTTAGAGTTTCCGACCAATTCCGATACCAACTACGAGGGCGGCAATCTCGGCCATCACATCGGCACCAAGAAGGGCTACTTCCCGGTGCCGCCGCAGGATACGGCGCAGGACATGCGCTCGGAAATGCTCGCCGCCATGGCGCGCATGGGCTGCGTGGTCGAGAAACATCACCACGAAGTGGCGTCGGCGCAACATGAGCTCGGGTTGAAATTCGCGCCGCTCACGGTGATGGCCGACCGGCTGATCATCTACAAATATTGCATCCAGCAGGTCGCGCAGGTTTACGGCAAGACCGCAACCTTCATGCCCAAGCCGGTCTACGGCGACAACGGCTCCGGCATGCATTGCCACCAGTCGATCTGGAAAAACGGCAAGCCGGTGTTCGCCGGCAACAAATACGCCGATCTTTCCGAGACCTGCCTGCAATACATCGCCGGCGTTATCAAGCATGCCAAGGCGATCAATGCCTTCACCAACCCGACGACGAACTCGTACAAGCGCCTGGTGCCGGGCTTTGAGGCGCCGGTGCTGCTCGCCTATTCGGCCCGCAACCGTTCGGCATCATGCCGCATTCCGTACACGACCAATCCGAAGGCCAAACGCGTGGAAGTTCGCTTCCCCGATCCGCTCGCCAATCCCTATCTGGCGTTCGCAGCCATGCTGATGGCGGGCCTCGACGGCATCAAGAACAAGCTCGATCCGGGTGAGGCGATCGACAAGGACCTCTACGATTTGCCGCCGAAGGAGTTGCAGAAGATCCCGACCGTGTGCGGGTCGTTGCGCCAGGCGCTCGAGGAGCTCCACAAGGGCCGTGCGTTCCTCAAAGTCGGCGGCGTGTTCGACGACGATTTCATCAATTCCTACATCGACCTGAAGATGAGCGAAGTCATCCGCTTCGAGCACACCCCGCATCCGGTCGAGTTCGAGATGTACTATTCGGCATAGAGCATTATCGGGGCACACGGATGATGCTCAAACAGAGTGTGTCGGCGTAACATCCTCCCGGCATCGCCTAGGCGATGCAACTTTCCGGGGCGCCGTTGTTGACGGTGCCCTTTTCTTTTCGCCTTTTGCGCATGGCGGCTTCGGCTGACTGATCAGGTGCGGCGGCGGGCGCAGCCGTTGTCTCTTGGGCCGCGGTCTCGACCCGGTTGCGTCCATTCGCCTTGGCGCGATAGAGCGCATCATCGGCGCGGGTGATAAGTGAGTCCACCGCGATCGTCGGCGCGCCGGACGACACGCCGATGCTGACCGTGGCGGTCACACGCTGGCCGCTGCGCACAATGCTTGCCGCGGCCAAGGCCGCGCGCACGCGTTCGGCGGCGATGCCAGCCTCGGCCAATGTGCTCGGCAGGACGGCGACGAATTCCTCGCCGCCCAGACGGCCGACGATGTCGCTGGCACGCAGCGTCTCACGCGCCACCTTGGCGAACATTTGCAGGACGGCGTCGCCGACCGCGTGTCCATAGCGGTCGTTGATCGACTTGAAGTGATCGAGGTCGAAGGCCAGCACGCTGACCGGCGCCATGCGGCGGCGGTTATGCGTCATCAGCGCGCCGGCAGCTTCAAAAAATCCGCGGCGGTTCAGCAGGCCGGTCAGCGGGTCGGTCGTCGCCGCGGTCTTGTAGATGTGGACCGTGCGGTCTTTCGCCAGGATCAGCACGATAAAGGCAGTGCCGACGATGTAGAGCAGAATTTCGATCGTAAACACCGCGATCCATCCGCGCGCCACGCCGTGGATGCCGTCACCGCTCGCCGACAGCGTCGCCAGCGCCACCGGAAACAGGAAAATGGCGCCGTGCAGCATCGGCACGAAAATGGCCGGCCAGCGCCGGATGACCGATTTGCGCCGCTCACGCCGCAACTCGTTGGCGGTTAGAAACGTGTAGCCGGCGACGATCAGCGCGCTCACGGTGATACGTGAAGCCTCCGATCCGGCAACGGCCGGAACGTAGCACGCGACCAGCCAAAACACCGCGCCAAAGGTTGTCGCGATCCAGTGTACCGGCCGGCCATGGAAGACCCGCGCCGCGCTCCAAATCATCCCAACTGCGACGAACAACAACGCTGTGGGGGTGCTCGAAGGCAAACCGGGAGCAATGATGTCGCCGAACCGCCAAAGCGCCCCCGAGGCGCCGCCGATCAAATAAGCAACGCTCCACCAGGCAAGCGCCCGGATGCGCTCCTGTGTCCAAGCATAGAGCAGGAACAGGCCGAGCAGAACCGTGACGCAAATGGCAATGAAGAACAGCGTTCCGACATCAAGCGATGCCGGGGCCGCGGCGAGATTGCTCGCCATGAACGGATGCTCCCAACCGTGCTATCCGTCGTTGAGCGTAGGGCCGACCTGTTTGCCAAGTGTGTGACCTATGATGCAGTTTTTGCAAAAGCTTTGCGGAAAAGAACTGAAAATACGACGAAATTGTCAGCGATCGGTCATCGCTCTAGTCTTGCTCTGCCCCGCTATTTTCCAGTGTTTTGCGTTCGCACAGGGGGCGATCGCTTGGCCCGATACGTTTTTGGCGCGCCTCGAGGCGCTGGCGCTGATCGAGACGCTCAATGCCACGTTGTTGGCCGCGCGCAGCGCCACTTTTGCGCTCGATAAATGGTGTGCAGATCATAAACTCGGCGGCGAGACCAAGATCCGCGCCCGGCTGCTGCGTGACGTCGGCAAGCCAATAGCTGGAGAACAGCGCCGCCGGCTGCAGATCGACGACGACGAGCCGGTCAAATTCCGTCACGTCGAGCTGACATGCGGCGAACGCGTCCTATCGGAAGCGGACAATTGGTATGTGCCGTCGCGGCTGACCGCCGAGATGAACCGGCTCCTGGAAACCACCGATACGCCGTTCGGTCGCGCCGTGGCGGACCTCAAACCGTTCCGCCAGACTTTCGCCGTCGAAATTTTGTGGCGCCCGCTGGACGACGGCTGGGAACAGCGCGCGCCGACCGCCGATCACCCGGAGCAAATATTGCAAATCCCGCCGAAATTGCTCGAGCACCGGGCGCTGCTCTACACGCCCGATCTCAAGCCGATTGCGGAAGTTGACGAGACCTATACGCGCGAAAATCTGGCGTTCGCGCCGCCGCGTTGACCGCGGGCGGCGCGAAGTTTTGACCGCTTACCGCTTCGAGAACTGGAAGCTGCGGCGCGCTTTGGCGCGGCCATACTTCTTGCGCTCGACCACGCGCAAGTCGCGGGTGAGGAAGCCGCCGCGTTTGAGTACGGCGCGCAGATCCGGTTCATGCCGCATCAACGCCTTGGAGAGGCCGTGGCGTACCGCGCCCGCCTGCCCCGAAAGCCCGCCGCCCGACACGGTGCACACGACATCGTATTGGCCTTGGCGGTTGGCGGCGACGAGCGGCTGCTGGATCAGCATGCGCAGCACCGGGCGGGCGAAATAGGTTTCTACTGGCCGGTCGTTGATGACGATCTTGCCACCGCCCATCTTGATCCATACCCGCGCCACCGCGTCTTTGCGCTTGCCGGTGGCATAGGCGCGGCCCTGCTTGTCGAGCTTCTGTACGTATTTCGGCGGCTGCGGCGCCGCCGCCGGCTTGAGCGTGGAAAGCTCTTCCAGCGTCTGAATGGTGTCGGCCATCACGCCGTCCTCTTGTTCTTGCGGTTCATTGCGGCAACATCGAGCTGCTCCGGCTGCTGCGCCGCGTGCGGATGCTCGGCTTGCGGATAAACCCTTAAGTTGCCAAGCTGACGCCGGCCGAGCGGCCCGCGCGGCAGCATCCGCTCGACTGCCTTCTCGACGATCCGCTCAGGAAAACGCCCGGCCAAAATCGACTTCGCCGAGCGCTCCTTGATGCCGCCGATATAACCGGTGTGCTTGTAATAGATCTTCTGCTCGACCTTGCGGCCGGTCAGCACGATCTTGGCGGCGTTGATGACGATGACGTTGTCGCCGCAATCGACATGCGGTGTGTAGCTGGGCTTGTGCTTGCCGCGCAGCCGCATCGCCACGATCGAGGCCAGCCGGCCGACGACCAAGCCGTCGGCGTCGATCATGACCCACTTCTTGTCGACTTCGGCGGGTTTGGCCGAAAAGGTCTTCATCTTTGCATCCACACAGAAGCGCGCCGGCAGAGGCCCGGCGCGTCGGCCGCTATTTATCCGCAAGCGCCCAGCTGGTCAACACCACCGGCCTGACATTTTTAAAACATTTCAACGATATGGCTTAGAGGTATTATTTTACCGAGGAAGGAATCGAGTAGGTCGAAGTCGCATGTGCAACCAGTTCATCCTCCCCTTCGGAACAGATCGCGATGTCGGCCACGGCGAGCCGTTTGCCGAGCTTGATCAATCGCGTCTCGGCCAAAAGATCCTTTTGCGCCGGCCGCTTGAGGAAATTGATGGAAAGATTGGTGGTGACCGCCATTGGCGACCAGCCGATGCTGGCATGGATCGCGACATAGGGGCCGAGATCGGCGAGCGCCATCATCGTCGTTCCCGCGATCGTCCCGCCCGGCCGCAAGGATTGCGGATCGAAGCGTTTGCGCACCCGGCAACCGCCGAACCAGACTTCGTCAATGGCAAATCCGCCCCGCGGGTTGAACATTTGCGGAAATTCGACATTGAGCAGGCGCTCGATCTCCTCTGCCGATAATTTCGCCTTCTCTTTCATGCCCCTGCTCCCCACGTTAAGGTTCGGATACAATGCATGGAGCATCTTGCCAATCCGCGCCGAGCGGCCGGGATTTTGAGGACGGATCGATGAACGCGCAACCTACTGCCGCGGCCAAAACCGTGCCTGCTTCGCTGATCCTGCTGCGTAAGGATTTTGGCGGTGTCGCCATGCTCACACTGAACCATCCGCAAACTCGCAACGCTCTTTCGGAGGCGATGCTTGAGTCGCTTGGCGACGCGTTGACTGCGATCGCGCACGACAAGAGCGTGCGTGCAGTCGTGCTCGCCGCCAACGGACCGGCATTTTCGTCCGGTCACGATCTCAAGGAGCTCACGCGTCATCGCTCCGGGACGGATCGCGGCCGCGCCTATTTCAAGCACATTATGACGATCTGCAGCGCCATGATGCAGCAGATCGTCTCGCTGCCGCAGCCGGTCATCGCCGCCGTGCAGGCGACAGCGACCGCCGCCGGCTGTCAGCTGGTGGCAAGCTGTGATCTCGCGGTCGCCTCGCGCGACGCCAAGTTCGCGACGCCCGGCGTCAATCTCGGCCTGTTCTGCTCGACGCCGATGGTCGCGCTGTCGCGCAACGTCTCGCGCAAACACGCCATGGAGATGCTGCTGAGCGGCGACATGATCACCGCCGAGCACGCGGCGCGCATCGGTCTCGTCAATGCCGTGGTCGCGCCCGGCAGCGAGTGCGAGGAAGCGCTGAAGCTTGCCAAGAAGATCGCCTCGAAATCGACCTTGACGGTCAAGGTCGGCAAGGAGGCGTTCTATCGCCAGCTCGAAATGCCGCTTGCCGAGGCCTACAAATACAGCGCCGAGGTGATGGTCGAGAACATGCTCGCGCGCGACGCCGAGGAAGGCATCGGCGCCTTCTTTGAAAAGCGCGCGCCTAAATGGGAAGACCGCTAACGTTCGGCCTACGATGAACCACAACTCTTATTCCGATCATTACATTCGCGGCATTCTTAACACCGTCAAAACCATCGCGATGGTCGGCGCCTCGGTTAACGAGATCAGACCGAGCTACTTCGCTTTCAAATATTTGCTCGAACGCGGCTTTCACATGATCCCGGTAAATCCCGGACATGTCGGGCAGGAGTTGCTCGGCCAGCGCATTTACGCGCGGCTAACCGACATTACCGAGCCGGTCGATATGGTCGACATTTTCCGGCCCGCGCAATATGCACTTGCCATCGTGCAGGAGGCGCTGACGCTCAAGCCGCGCCCGCAGGTCATCTGGATGCAGCTCGGCATTCGCAACGACGACGCGGCGGCCCTCGCCGAAGCCAATGGCATCAAAGTCGTGATGAACCGCTGTCCGAAGATCGAATATGGCCGGCTGTCTTCGGAGATCGCCTGGATGGGCGTCAATACCCGGACCATCAGCTCGAAGAAGGCGGCGCTCACCGGCGGCATCCAGCGGCTGTCGCTGCAGCGCGCGTCGGCGCCCGGCGGCGCGACGTTGGCGGCCGAGCGCGCGCAGCGCGAAGACCGCAAATCATGACGCGGACGCTGCCACACCGCGCGACCGCACTGCAAAATACCTGTCGCTAAAATGCTCATGAACTTTCTTGAGCCTTTTTTATTTCTTTGCCGATTAATCTAGCGCTCGCTTCGACTTCCACACGATGCCTTGAAATACGGTTTATCAGGCATCGCGAACCGTCAGGAGTGAGCGATGAAAATTCGCGCAGCGCTTGCGCTCGTGCTGTCTGGTCTTGTTCTCGCACCGCTTATCGCCAAGGCCGACGACGATGAGCAGGGCCGCAAAGCCTGCATGTACGATGCGTTGACCATGTGCGCGAAATTCGTTCCCGACCGCGAACAGATCGCCAATTGTCTGATCGCCCATAGTGAACGCATCTCGCAGTCCTGCCGCCTCTTGCTCGTGCACGTCCCGGTAACCAACCAAACTTCACCGCAGAAATAACGCCCGATCTTCGCGCCGCGGCGCACCGGCTGCGCGCTAGACGGACGGCGTTGGCCCGCCTTGACGGCTGCGGCCGGTCCTTTAAACCGGAAGCGGTTCTTGCAGTCGCGCCTTTCTCCCGCAGCTGATCGCCCCAAAGGAACGGCACATGAGCGAACGCATCCCGGGCTTCGCCACGCTCGCGATCCATGCCGGCGCCCAGCCTGATCCGACCACCGGCGCGCGGGCGACGCCGATCTATCAGACGACGTCCTACGTGTTCGAGGACGTCGATCACGCCGCCTCGCTGTTCGGGCTGCAGACATTCGGCAACATTTACACCCGCATTGGCAACCCGACCACCGCCGTGCTGGAGGAACGCGTCGCCGCGCTCGAGGGTGGCACCGCGGGCCTCGCCACCGCTTCCGGACACGCCGCGCAAGTGCTGGCGTTTCACTGCCTGCTGCAGCCCGGCGACGAGTTCGTCGCGTCGAAGAAACTCTACGGCGGCTCGATCAATCAGTTTACGCACGCGTTTAAGAATTTCGGCTGGAATGTCGTCTGGGCCGATCCCGACGATGTCGCTTCGTTCGAGCGCGCTATCTCGCCGAAGACCAAGGCGATCTTCACCGAGTCGATCGCCAACCCCGGCGGCGTCATCACCGACATGGCCGCGGTCGGGCAGATCGCCAAGCGCGCCGGCGTGCCCTATATCGTCGACAACACGCTGGCCACGCCATATCTCTGCAAGCCGATCGATCACGGCGCCGACATCGTCATTCATTCGCTGACCAAATTTCTCGGCGGCCACGGCAACTCGATCGGCGGCCTGATCGTCGATGCCGGCACCTTCAACTGGTCGCGCGAGCGCCGCTATCCGATGCTGTGCGAGCCGCGGCCCGAATATCACGGCATCGTGCTGCACGAGACGTTCGGCAATTTCGCTTTCGCCATCGCCTGCCGCGTGCTGGCGTTGCGCGATATCGGCCCGGCGCTGTCGCCGTTCAACGCTTTCCTCATCCTCACCGGCATCGAGACCTTGCCGCTGCGCATGCGCGCGCATTGCGACAACACGCTCGCCGTCGCCGAATGGCTTGCGGTGCATCCGAAGGTCGCCTGGGTGAGCTATCCGGGCCTGCCTGGCGACCGCTATCACAACCTCGCCAAGAAATACTGTCCGAACGGCGCCGGCGCCGTGTTCACCTTCGGACTCCGCGGCGGCTTTGAAGCCGGCGTCAAGCTCGTGTCGAACGTGAAATTGTTTTCGCATCTGGCCAATATCGGCGACACCCGTTCGCTGATTATCCATCCCGCCTCGACCACGCACCGGCAGCTTACGGACGCGCAGAAGATCCAGGCCGGCGCCGGTCCCGACGTAGTCCGGCTCTCGATCGGCATCGAGGACAAGGACGACATCATCGCCGACCTCGAGCAGGCGCTGGCTGATTGACCCCGCGTCATTCCGATTGCCGCGCAGCGGCAAGTCCGGAATCCATAACCACTATCCTCTCAATTTGTTCTCTTTAGCGACAGTTCTGCCCCATCGGTGGTTATGGATTCCGGGCTCCTCGCTGCGCTCGGCCCCGGAATGACGAAAGCCGCGTGCACGGTCGCAGCCGTGAGCACCAGCATCGCCATCGCCTGATGTGCGAGCGCAAGCGGCAGCGGCACCACCCAGATCAGCGTCGTGATGCCGAGCGCCATCTGCAGCACGATCGCTGCGAACAACACCAACGCGCCGGTGCGCGGCGGACCTTCCTTCACATTGCGCGCGACGTCGATCACATGCAGCAGTGCGACAATAAAGATCGCATAAGCCAGCATGCGGTGATCGAACTGCACGGTCAGAATGTTCTCGAAAAAATTGCGCCACAGCGGCGTGCTGAAAAACAGCCGCGACGCGTCGGGCACGAAGGCGCCGTCGATCAGCGGCCAGGTGTTGTAGGCGTAGCCGGCGCGCAGTCCGGCAACCAGCGCGCCAAGATAGATTTGCGCCGGCACCAGAACGAGTAGCCCAACAGCGCCGGCGCGAACACGTCCGGGCATCGGCGCTGGCTTGCGTTCGCCCATGCGCTGCGCCGTGAAGATCAGCGCGACATAGATCAGGCAGGCGAGGAGGAGATGCGCCGCCAGGCGATATTGCGAGACCTCCACGCGCTCGGCGAGGCCCGACGCCACCATCCACCAGCCGACGGCGCCTTGCAGCGCGCCGAGGCCGAAAATGAACCACAAGAGCGGCCGCATCGCCGGCGCCACCCAGCCGCGCCAGAGGAAAAACAGGAACGGCAAGAGATATGCGGCGCCGATGACGCGGCCGAGCAGCCGATGCGTCCATTCCCACCAATAAATCGTCTTGAACTGGTCGAGGCTCATGCCGCTGTTCATCACGCGGTATTGCGGAATGGCCTGATATTTTTCGAACTCCGCCTGCCAGGCGTCTTGCGACAGCGGCGGCAGGGCGCCCATCACCGGCTTCCACTCGGTGATCGACAGGCCGGATTCGGTGAGCCGCGTCGCGCCGCCGACCAAAACCATCGCCAGCACCAGAGCGGCGACGGCATAAAGCCACAGCCGGATGGCGCGCGGGTGGCGTCGTGGCGGGCGTTTCGGTCATCTGCTTTCGATCATTTTGGGATCGCTTGTCGCAGGCGCGCGGACCATATAGTGCTGCCCCCTGCCCTCGCAACGGTTGCCCGGCAGGATGATCGCCCGTGTGACGTCGCTTGGAGCACCGCATACATGCCGTCATCCTGAGGTGCGGCGGAGCGAGACTCGAAGGACGCGGCGAGGCGCTCGGGCCGTCGCCCTTCGAGGCGCGGCGCAACGCGCTGCGCACCTCAGGGAGACGGAAAGTAGGTTCGTGTTTCTCATGCCGCTTCGCCTGCGTAAATTCATCGGCGCCGTCTTACTGTTCGTCCTGGTCATCGTCTGGGCGCTCGTCGCCATGGCGCTGGCGCAAATGCCGGCGATCCGCGACAACGCCGTTATTTCCATCGCCTATTACGTGATCGCCGGCATCGGCTGGTGCTTGCCGGCGATCCCGATCGTCACGTGGATGAGCAGAAGCGGAGGACAGAGGACGGATGACAGAGGACGGACATAAGAAAATTTCTCTTCCTTTATCTGTCGTCTGTCGTCCGTCCCCGGCTTACGCAGCCTCCTGGCCGCGAAAGCCGTTCCACATCGCCGTCGCCGAGCCCGACAGCAGCACGCGGACGTAGCGGAGCTGCTGAAATTCGCCGTTGAGCGAGATGCGCGGCAGCGCGGTGAGGTGCTCGGCGTGGCTGCGGAACAGCACGCCCGGCCGCGTCGTCACCGCGGTCTTAAAGCCGAGCTCGGCGGCGATCTTGAATTCGCGCGCGCCGGCCGAGCCCGGATCGCCGTAAGGATAAGACAGATGCGCCGGCCGCGTGCCGAGCGCCGCCTCGATCACGGTGCGGCCCAGATCCATTTCCGCGCGCACGGCTTTTTCCGGAAGCTTCGCCAGCATCAGATGATTGACGGTGTGGGCGCCGATCGTGACCAGCGGATCGCGCGCGAGCAGCGCGATCTCCTGCCAGCTCATGCACAGGTCCTTGCAGAAGGCGGCGACGTCGACCTGATAGCGCACCGCGAGGTCGCGCACGATGGCGCGCATCTCGGCCTCGGTCTCGCGCGCGCGCAGCCACCAGTAAAGCTCGTCGTAGAGCGCGCGCTTCTCGGCGAGCGTGGCACAATCGAAGGTGCGGTTCTCGCCGGCGATGACAAGGCCGATGCGCTGCTGCTTGGCGATCACCGCCTCGAGCGCGAGCCACCACAATTCGCCGAGCCGGTCGGGAAAGCTAGACGGCACGTAGACGGCGAACGGAAAGCCGGCCTCGCGCAGGATCGGATAGGCGTACTCAGATTGTCGCGATAGCCGTCGTCGAAGGTGAGGCAGACGAAGCGCCGGCCGAAATCGCGCGCGGTCATGCGGCGGTGCATCTCGTCGAGCGAGATGACGTCGACGCGCGAGCGCTTGAGCAGCTTGACGACGCCGGCGAGGAAACGCGGCGTGACTTCGAGGAGCCGGTTGGGCTGGAAGCGATCCGGCCGCGGCTCCCGCACATGATGCAGCGTCAGGATCGCGCCGACGCCGCCGACGAAACGCTGCAACGCCATGTGCGCGCCGGAGAAATAAAGCGACTCCAGCCCGCCGCGGATGATGGTTTGCTTCAAGCCGGCCATGATTCGTGTCGTCGCTTATCAAGCATCGTCATGCCCGCGCTCGTCGCGGGCATCCACGTCTTGCATGCTGCGCCGACATAAAGCTGTGGATGGCCGGAACAAGTCCGGCCATGACGAATCAAGGGTGCAATCTCAACCATTCCGTCGCGGCCGCTACAGATGCTAGATTTCCACCCCACTATCCTAGCGCTTGGTTGACAATCCTTTGCATTTTCATCCTGCCCCGCGCAGCGGGGAAGGGGGACCGTCCTGCGCAGCAGGACGGTGGAAGGGGCCTCGGCCCCACGGGGCGGCCTCCGCGCCGCACGCCCCCTCCACCGCCCTTCGGGCGGTCCCCCCTCCCCCGCTTCGCTGCGCTACGCGGGGGCGGAAACGGCGCGCCTCGCCCCGCTCACTCTATCGTCACCACCGGGCTTGACCCGGTGGTCCATGCCGACGTGCAGCGAATCAAAGGCGCGACAAAACTCAGTACGCCGGCGTTCTGCATGGATTGCCGGGTCAAGCCCGGCAATGACGACATGGAAAATCGTTCTCGCGACGCATCGGCGCCCGAGTTTTGCGCAACCACCACGACGCCATTCCAAAAATAAATTCGCCCCCGGCAACAAAAGAGGGAGCGGAGCGCCGAAAGGCGCATTGTCCAACCAATGTCCGCGGATCGCAGACAAGTTTACGCGAACTTGCGCAACTCATCTGCTACGCGGCGGCGCAGCCTTTTCCTCCTTCCTCCCCGCTTGCGGGGGAGGGTCAGGGAGGGGGCGCGCCCGCCTTTCGGCGCTCACGCTTGCGGCACTCGCCAGGGCGAACGCATCCGCCATTGGCTCAGCTCCAGTTCCCGCGTTTCCTGAGACCCGGCTCGACGGGTGTTACCCGTTGTTGCCTGTCACAAGTCTACCGAGCTCCTCGGAGACCGGTCGTCATGCCGGTCGAGCGGTGGCCCAGAGCCGCCCGGGAGCGGATGGCAAATCCGCCCGCAGGCACCGCGCCTCGCTCCGCTTTTCAGGCATGCCGTCCGGACAAGCGCCTCAGTGAGCGAGTTGCGCTATATGTAACTGTAATGGGGACGATTGTCAAGGGCGGTCTCTTTATTGGAGACGATCCTTACGGACAGAATTATCACAGCTCCAACGGGCCAAAAAAATTGGAGCGACAAAGTACGGTAGTGCAATACTTACCCTCCCATGGGTAAAGTGATCTTCACAACGAAAAGCTCGTCCAGCTACGACGATAGGCCGGAAGAATATTACCATTTTCCGAGCACTTACCTTGGTCAAGCTCGTAACGCAGTAGGCGACCATGCGATCTATTACGAGCCGCGCCGTTCAACTCTTGCTGATTCGAGCCGTGGTGGACGGCAGGCATATTTTGCAACGGCGCGCGTGGATGCAATCGTCGAAGATAAGAGGCGTGCGGATCATTACTACGCAATGATCTCTGGTTTTCTTAGCTTCGATCACCTAGTTCCATTTTCAGAAGGTGGCGCGTACTACGAGAGCGCGTTGCAAAAAAATGACGGCTCGACAAATAAAGGCGCATTTGGTCGCGCCGTGCGACCAATTTCTGAAGGCGAATTTGATCGTATACTGACAGCAGGCTTTGCAAAGGAATTAACCAGAATTCGAGGATGGTCCGAATGTTCCTTCGGCGGGATTTGATGAACCAGGCCGCTACCTACCACGCCCGATTGTGGAATTGACAGTTTCTCGCCCCTTTCGCGACCAAGCTTTCAAGCGTGCGGTTCGCGACGCTTACAATAATCGATGCGCACTAACCGGGCTCTGTTTGATCAATGGCGGCGGACGCCCAGAAGTGCAAGCCGCGCACATTAAGCCTGTCGCTGATACGGGGCCAGGTTCAATTCGAAATGGGCTTGCCTTATCGGCGACGTTCCACTGGCTTTTTGATCGCGGGCTTATTTCCATAGACGACGATCATCGAATTCTGCTCGCCCAAAACAGAATTCCAGATCAAATTCGCGCACTATTAAATGCAGATGGAAAAATCATTACGCCAACAGATCGAAACTTATGGCCTCATCCACACTATCTCCGGTATCATCGCGAGCACACCTTCAAAGGCTAGGTTACCAGCCCTCTATTCCCATCTCACGTTTTGACTTGAGATCATATTTTTGGGCAAACCATTCAACGAATGCGTCCGGCGTGTCCCCTGTGATCCAATGACTTCTCAACCTTTCATCGTCGAGATCGGCATCGTTTGTGTCAATTCCGTAAATTTTCAGCATAATAGAATCGGCGTCGCTCTTCCAACCGACGAAATCTCTGGTTTGAGAGGTCATTGAATTTTCCTAGTCAGCGCAGAATTGGAAACCGACTCGAATATTGCGACGCCCCCCGTCATAGTGCGGCGTGTGGGCGACGCGGCGGACGAACCCGCCGGCGGCACACTTATTCGGCCGCCTCGATCATCTCAATATCTTTCCTGAGCAGCGCATTGACGAGATCATTCAAGGATACGCCGCGCGCCTGCGCGCGGGCGCTGAGCAACGCCAGCACCTCGGGGTCGAGATGCACCGGCGGGACCAAAATTGCGTCTTGCCGATAAAAACAGCCGCGCGGCGCTTTCGAGAAATCGTATTCGTCCTTCATGGTATCGGGTCCTCGCGATACTGCCGCGCTGCGGTGGGGCGCGCCACAATTAGATCGCCCTTCCCCTCTCCCGCAAGCGGGAGACGGAGTAGCGCGGCGCTTGTATTCTGGCACTGGCGGCGTATTTTCATTTCGGCCAACGGGAGCGTCAGTATGAAGATCAAGGTCGTGGTGCATGAGGCGGAGGAAGGCGGCTTTTGGGCCGAGGTCCCCGCCATTCCCGGCTGCGCCACGCAGGGCGAGACCATGGACGAGCTGATACGCAACCTCCACGAGGCCATCGAAGGCTGCCTCGCGGTCGACGTCGCAACGCCCAAGCCCGGCGGCGAGGAGCGCATTCTCGAAATCGCTGTATGAAGGCGATTTCCGGACGCGACTTCGCGCGTATTGTGGAGCGGCGCGGCTGGCGATTGCTGCGCGTCAGGCAGCCATCATATCTACGGCAAAGCCGGCAGCGTGGTGCGCTTATCTATACCCATTCACGCCAACCGTCCGCTCAAGACAGGCTTGCTCCGTCATTTGGCCAAGCTTGCGGAAATTCCCGACGATGAATTGAAGTGACGCGTGGCCCTCACCCCGACCCTCTCCCGCAAGCGGGAGAGGGAGTAGCGCTGCGAGCGCTCGTCTGCGCTACACCTCCCTTACCAGCGGCTTCCCCGGATCGGTGGCTTTGAACTGGATCGGGGCTTTTTAACAATGGCGCATGATCTTTTCGGAAAACCGGTACCCACTTTTCCGGATCATGCGCAGCCCGAAAATGCCGATCACGGCGGGCGCGTTGCCGCCTTTCTTCACGCCGTCATAGTGCGGCGTGTGGGCGACGCGGCGCACGAAGCCGCCGGCGGGCACCGGCACGGTCGCCTCCGGCTCGAAAGCCTCGCCCGAATTCACCCACCAGGTGCGTGCTTGAAATAGGCGAGTGAGAGCGTATTTTCAGGCCAAGGGAGCTGTTGCATGTCCAGACCGGTGATCTTCACGATTTCCGCCGCTTGGGACGACGAGGCGTCGGTCTGGACCGGGCATTGCGACGATATTCCCGCTGCCGCAGATGCGCCGACACTCGACGAGCTGTTGGCGAAAATTTCCGCAATGGCGCTCGATCTGTTGCCCGACAATCACCCTGAGATCGATCCGGCAGATTTATTTCTGCAAATCACCGCGCTGCGTGAAGCCGAGCCCGCGGTTGCATAGTGGCACCGCAATTCGACAAGGCGTTGCGCGATCTGTTGCGCGCCGCGGGTTGCGTGCTGATCCGCCAGGGCAAGGGTAGCCACGAAATCTGGCACAGCCCAATTACGAAGCGAAACTTCGCCGTGTCAATCGGAATTCCGAGCCGCCATACGGCCAACGCTATCCTGCGGCAGGCGGGCATACCGAAGGCGTTTTGATAACCGGCAAATATCGACGGCGGTTCTCACCTACACCTCCCGCACCAGCGGCTTTCCCGGATCGGTGGCTTTGAACTGGATCGGGGCCTCGCCGAAAATGCCGATGACGGCGGGCGCGTTGCCGCCTTTCTTGCACGCCGTCATAGTGCGGGGTGTGGGCGACGCGGCGGACGAAGCCGCCGGCGGGCACCGGCACGGTCGCCTCCGGCTCGAAATCCTCGCCCGAATTCACCCACCAGGTGCCGGAGATGACAAAGCACAGCCGGTCAGTGACGTAGGTGTGCGGCGCGCTCATGAAGCCCGGATACCATTTGATCAGCACCACAACGGCCCGGGCTTGTCGGTGGCGCCGAATACCGCCACCGTCTCGACCGATTGCGGCGGCGCGCTGGCAGGGCCGGCTTCCACACATATTGATCGGGCAATTGCACCTGGGTTTGCGCCGGATCGACCGCGTGCGCGGGATCGGCGAAGAGCGCGGCCGGCAAGGCGGCGAGAAGCGGCGCCAACAGGAGCCCGCGGCGGGTGGCGGCGAAATCGGAGAGGTCCGGTCCCCGATCCAGGAACACCCTCGTATCACGACGAACAACCACTCTGGATTCTCTCCCGCCCTCGCGGGCGTGAACCCCGCAATGACGAGGTCCTTGGTGCGGATGTCAGCGTGCGGGCGAGCTGGTCGAGTTTTTCCGCGGGCGGCGGCGTGTGCATGGGCGGTTCTCCCTGGTGCGGCTTTGGTGATGACGCGGCGGGGCTGAAAGAGTTTCGAACACTTTACCATCCTGCCCCGCGTAGCGGGGAAGGGGACCCACCCTGCGAGCAGGGTGGTGGAAGGGGCGTCGGCCGCGAGGCCTGCACCGTCGGTCCGGGGATGCCGAACCGCCGCATGCCCCCTCCACCACGCTTCGCGTGGTCCCCCTCCCCCGCTTCGCGGGGGCGGATGGGTTTCGTCATTGCGAGCGAAGCGAAGCAATCCAGTTGCAGCGCTGAAGCCTGGATTGCTTCGTCGCCATGGCCCGTCGAAATGGCGTGAACGCCCTATTGCCTCGCAATGACGAGTGGAAATGCTTTGTCGCCGCGCTACGCCGCGGCGGCGGGGATCGGCGGGAGAGCGACGATGTCGCGGGGGCGGCCGGCGATCACGATGGTGACGTTGTCGAAGCCTGCCTCGATCAGCGGTCGCGCGCTTGCGTGGTCTGGCGCGGACGAGCGTCTCGACCAACAGCATCGCGTGCGGGGCGATGCGGGCGAGGGCGCTCGCGGCATGTCGGGGCCGCCGAGGAAGCCGCCGTCGATCACGACATGCGGATAGGCATGCGCCAGAGCCGTGAAGTTGCCGGCTCATGCCGGGGCGCGCGCGAAAAGCGCGCTCGGCGGCCGCCCGGCCCGAGGCGATCAGGTTGAGGCCGAGGCGCGGTCCTTGGTGATGATGTCGCCGAACGAGGCGGTGCCGGCGGCGAGTTCGGCCAGACCCGGCGTGGCCGGATCGGTGGAAATCTCGCGGATCGCGGCGTCGCCGGCGCCAAGGCCGACCAGCACCACGCGCGCGTCGCGCGCGAGCGCGCGGGCGAATTTGACCGCGACACCGCCGGTGTCGAGATGCGGGCGCGGCGGCGAAGAAAGCGATCTGGCTGCCCTCGACGCCGGCCGCATGCAGATTGTGGGCGAATTCCTCGATGGCGCTCACCGGCACGCCGATCGGCATCGGCTCCTTCTGAACGATGGCTGCGCCGCCGCAGCCGCGGCGTGCCCCGCGACGCCTGCACGATGGCGCGCAGCGCGCGCGGACAGCGGCGCGCGTGCCGCGTCTGTCTCGCTCGGCGTGTTCGGCGCGCGGCAGCGGCAGTCGGCGCGGGTGCGCGACCGTTACCGCGCCTGAACTCGGCGCGCGTCCGAAGCCGGATGCCCGGCGCTGCGGCGCGATGCGACCGGCGCCCGCCGCCGGACTGGCCAGCAGTTCGCGGGTGAGCACCAGGCCGGACAAGAGCACCAGCGTCGCGAACGTGGCGATCGAGACGGTCGGCAGCTTTTTCGGATAAGCCGGCACGTTCGAGACCGTGGCGCGCGAAATCACCCGCGCGTCGGCCGGCGCCGAGGCGATGGTGTCGCGCGCGGTCGCCTCGCGGTATTTGGCGAGATACAGATTCCAGCAGATCGCGCTGCGATTTGGCGTCGCGCTCGAGCGCGCGCAACTGCACGTCGTGCTCGTTGGTGGTCACCGCCTGGCTCTTGAGCTGGTCGAAGGTCGCGAGCTGCGCCTCGACCCGGGCGTCGGCGAGCTTGGCGTCGTTTTCCAGCGAGCGCGCAATGGTCTCCGCCTCTTTGCCGGATCTGCTTGTCGAGGTCGGCGATCTGCGCCTTGCAGCTCCTTGATGCGCGGATGATTGCCGAGGAGCGACGACGATTGCTCGGCAAGCTGCGCGCGCAAGGTCACCCGCTGCTCGGACAGCCGGCGGATCAGCTCGGAATTGAGGATGTCGGAGAATTCGATCGGCTCGCCGGATCTTGAGCATCTCGCGGATGAGCTTGGCCTTGGCCTCGGCGTCGGCTTTTTGCGCGCGCGCGGCGGCGAGCTGCCCGTTGAGATCGCCGAGCTGCTGCGCCGACAGCGTGGTGTTGTTGGGGCCGACCAGGAGATTCGACTTGGCGCGGAACGCCTCGACCTTGGCCTCGGCGTCCGCGACCTTCTTGCGCATCGTCTCGATCTCGCCGGAGAGCCATTGGCCGGCGCTGCGCGCCTGCTCCTGCTTGGCCTCGCTGCTGGCGCTGCAGGTATGCGTCGGCGATGGCGTTGGCGACCCGCGCGGCGAGCTCGGGATTTTCCGACAGGAAATCGATGACGATGACGCGCGATTTCTCCACCGGGAAGACGCGTGAGCCGGTCGTAATAGGCGTCGAGCACGCGCTCTTCCGGCGTCATGCTCAGCGGGTTCTTGGTGATGCCGACGAACGCCAGCAGCGACTTGAACAGCGACACGCCGCCGATGGCCTGGATCGAATTCCGGCAGCTCGTTGAGCTTGAGCTTGTTGATCACCTCGATGGCGAGATCGCGCGACAGGATGAGCTGCGCCTGGCTGGTCACCGCTTCCTGATCGACGGTGCCGCGGTCGAGGATGTCCTTGTCGGCGTCGGGGCGCAGGAACACGTTGTCGCGGCCGACAATGAGGACGCGCGCCTCGGACTGATATTTCGGCGGGATCAGCATCGACCACGGCGAACGTGAGCAGCGCCACGATCAGCGTCGGGCGCAGGATCGCGTAGCGCTTGCGCCACAGCGCGGCGCCGAGGCTCGCGAAGTCGAAATCGGCGTCGATGAACTGCCCTCGCAGCGACGGCCGGGCCGATGGCGACGCCAAACTCATCTTTCGCGGCTCCTACCGAGCAGCGCGCAAAAAAGCTCTGCCTTAGTGGAGCATGATCTGTCCGGAAAACCGGCCTCCACCCCGGATCGGTGTCCCGGGCAAGCTTTTCCGGATCATGCTCTAAACGACTCTATCGACTGGCGAAAAGGCCAACGCCGATAACAAACGATTATGGTTGCTGAACCGGTTAAAGCCGCGTTCGGAAGGCTTTATTAACGCCGCGGGGCTCAATCGGCCTTAAGTTCCCTCGCCGGGTATTAAGGAACAGGCCGATGGGTGACGCGGCGGCCCGCCGCATTGCGCATAGCCGCCAACGGGCTTCGCGTGGCGTTCGCCGCGCCGGTCGAGCGGCACCGGACGTCGAAACGGCCGGCGTGGTGCGCGCCCAGGCGGCGGCGTCGCTGAATATCCTGCACATCCTGCGCGCGCCGCTCGGCGGATTGTTCCGCCACGTGCTCGATTCGGCGCAGGGCCAGGCGGAGCGCGGCCATCGCGTCGGCCTGATCGTCGATTCCACGACCGGCGGCGCGCGCGCCGACGCGGCCTTGGCCGAACTTGCGCCGCAGCTGGCGCTCGGCATCGCAGCGCGTCGCCATCGCCGCGAGCTCAGCCCGTCCGACGTCTGCGCGCTGTCGTCTGGTCTCGCGCGCATCAGAAGCGCGGCGCCCGACGTGCTGCACGGCCACGGCGCCAAGGGCGCGGCGCTGGCGCGGCTTAGCGCCGAGCGCGCCGCACGCCATCCGCGTCTACACGCCCC
This sequence comes from uncultured Alphaproteobacteria bacterium, assembly GCA_963804405.1. Lineage (GTDB taxonomy): Bacteria > Pseudomonadota > Alphaproteobacteria > Rhizobiales > Xanthobacteraceae > BOG-931. The sequence goes on from CAWDQG010000057.1 coordinate 100,175, forward strand.
ATGGCGGCTCGCTGGTTTACCGGCCCGGCACGCTCGGCGGCGGCTTCTATCGCACGCTGGAATGGCTGCTGAAGTGGCGCACCGATCTGTTCCTGTTCGAGAGCGGCTACATCGCCAGCCTGTTCCGCGCCAAGATCGGCCGCCCGCCGGGCATGGTGCGCGTCGTGCACAACGGCGTCGGCGACGCCGAGTTCGCGCCGATCGTGCCGCGGCCGGACGCGACCGACATCGTCTGCGTCGGCGAATTGCGGCCGGTCAAAGCCATCGATGTGCTGATCGAGGCGCTGGCGATGCTCAAGCGCCGGCCGCCGCGTGAGCGCCACCATCGCCGGCGAAGGGCCGCGAGAGGCGGAGCTCAAGGCGCTGGCGCGAGCGGTCGGCGTCGCCGACCAGGTCCGCTTCGTCGGCTACCGGCCGGCGCGCGAGGCGTTCGCCATGGGGCGCATGCTGGTCATTCCCTCGCGCGCGGAGTCGCTGCCCTACGTGGTGCTGGAAGCGGCCGCCGCCGGCGTGCCGATCATCGCGACGCGCGTCGGCGGCATCCCGGAAATCTTCGGGCCGCAGAGCGAGCACCTGATCCCGCCCGACGATGTCGGCGCGCTGGCCGGCGCGATCGGCGCGCGCGCTCGACGACCGGCGGAGCTGCGGCGCGTCGCCGCAGGCGGTCAAAGCGCGCGTGCGCAGCGAGTTTTCGCTCGCGGCGATGGTGGATGCCGGGCTTGCCGCCTATCGCGAGGCGATGGCGATGCGAAAACTCGCTCAATTCGCATAACCAATTTTTGAACTTTGTTCACTACCTTCGCAGCCGCGATGGCCGGCGGGCATGCCCGCGCCCATTGCGGCAGCGAAAGCGCAAGCCAACAATGTCCAGGCCCGAGCCCAACAGCGATTTTCGACACCGCGGTCCGCGGTCTTCTCCGCCGTCTCGGCGATACCGGCGAACGACCGCGCCGCCGAGCGAGCCGCGGCCGCTGTCACCCGCCGCGCAGGCGCTGACCGAAGAGCATTAGAGCCGGCCTATTCGCCGATCGTGCTCGCCGGCACGGTCCGCGCCATCGAAGTGGCGCTGGTCGCGTCGTCGGCTTCGCCGTCTATGTCTGCTACGTGGTGCCGAGCGACGGCTTCGCCTGGTACTACTTCGCCGCCATCCTCGGCATCGCGCTGCTTCGCCATGCTGGCGTTCCAGGCCGCCGACATCTATCAGGTCCAGGCGTTTCGCGGCCACGAAAAGCAATACATGCGGCTCGCCTCGGCGTGGTCGGTGGTGTTTCTGATCGCCATCGGCGTGTCGTTCTTCGCCAAGGCCGGCGACCAATTCTCCCGCGCCTGGCTCGGCGCTTCTACGTGCTCGGCCTGTTCGCGCTGATCGCGTTCCGCCGCGGGCTGTTTCTGCTGGTGCGGCGCTGGACGCGCGAAGGCCGGCTCGACCGCCGCACCGTCGTGGTCGGCGCCGACAGCAACGGCGAATCGCTGATCCGCTCGCTCGCCGCGCAGCGCGATTCCGACGTCCGCGTCATCGGCGTGTTCGACGACCGCGGCGACGAGCGCAGCCCGGCGAGCTGCGCCGGCGTGCCCAAGCTCGGCACCGTCGACGATCTCGTGGAGTTCGCCCGCCACACCCGCGTCGATCTGGTGATCTTCTCGCTGCCGATCTCGGCGGAAAGCCGCATCCTGCAGATGCTCAAGAAGCTCTGGGTGCTGCCGGTCGACATCCGCCTCTCCGCGCACACCAACAAGCTGCGCTTCCGCCCGCGCTCCTATTCCTATATCGGCAACGTCCCGGTGCTCGACATCTTCGACAAGCCGATCGCCGACTGGGACGTCGTGATGAAATGGCTGTTCGACAAGATCGTCGGCTCGCTGGCGCTGATCTGCGCGCTGCCGATCATGCTGATCGGTCGCCATCGCCATCAAGCTCGACAGCCGCGGGCCGGTGTTCTTCAAGCAGAGGCGCTACGGCTTCAACAACGAGCTGATCGAGGTCTACAAATTCCGCTCGATGTATGCCGATCAGACCGACGCCACCGCGAGCAAGCTCGTCACCAAGGGCGACCCGCGCGTGACCCGCGTCGGCCGCTTCATCCGCAAGACCAGCCTCGACGAGCTGCCGCAGCTGTTCAACGTCGTGTTCACCGGCAATCTGTCGCTGGTCGGCCCGCGCCCGCACGCCGTGCAGGCCAAGGCCGAGAACCGGCTCTACGACGAGGCGGTCGACGGCTATTTCGCCCGCCACCGCGTCAAGCCGGGCATCACCGGCTGGGCGCAGATCAACGGCTGGCGCGGCGAGACCGACAGCCAGGAAAAAATCCAGCGCCGCGTCGAGCACGACCTCTACTACATCGAGAACTGGTCGATCCTGTTCGACCTCTACATCGTGGCGCAGACGCCGTTCGCGCTGATTCGCACGGAGAACGCGTATTGAGCGCGGCCGCGCCGCAGCGGCGGCCTTGCCGCCGGCCGGATTACGCCGGCCCGCCGCCGCTTGCCGCAGCGGCTGCTGAATTTCGTCCTGTTCATCACGGTGCTGATGAGTTCGATCGCCTTCATCGAGCCCTCGCCGCACGACGGCCTGATGTTCGTGCTGCTGGTCGATGTGCGTCGCCGCGCGCGTGCCGTTCGACCGCAAGCTCGCTCCGCTCTTGATGCTGCTGACGTCTGGCTGGTCGGCGGCTCCTTGTCGCTCATCCAGGTGCGGCGACCAGCAGCAGACGCATCCAGTACGTCGGCACGTCGTTCTATCTGGCCTGGCCGGCGATCATGTTCGCGTGCCTGTTCTGCGGCGGCGATCCGGCGCGGCTTTCGATTTTGCGCCGCGCCTACCTCCTCGCCGCGCTGATCGCGACGACGGCGGGCTATATCGGCTTTTTTCACCTGCTGCCCGGGCTCCGACATTTTCCTGTTCAATGACCGCGTCAGCGCGACCTTCAAGGACCCGAACGTCTACGGTCCGTTCCTGATCTTTCCGCTGCTGCTGTTGATGGTCGGCGCTCATGACGCGCGGCATCCGTATCTTCGGCCTCGCATCATGCCTTCTTCCTCGGCGGCCTGTTCCTGAGCTTCTCGCGCGGCGCCTGGATGCATTTCGCGGTGTCGGCCGCGGTCGCGGTGGCGCTCCTGTTCGCCGCCTCGCCCGATCCGCGCATGCGCGCGCGCATTCTGCTGTTCAGCGTCGCCGCCACGCGTCGGCATGGTGCTGCTGGTGGTGGCGATGATGTCGATCGAACGGTGCGCGATTTGTTCCTCGAGCGCGCCAAGGCGATCCAGCCCTATGACGTCGGGCCGGGCGGCCGGTTCTGGGAGCAGCAGCTCGCGCTCAGCGTCATCCTCGATCATCCGAACGGCATGGGGCCGTTCGAGTTCAGCCGCATCTTCGGCATGCAGCAGCACGACGTCTATATGCAGGGATTTCTGGTCTATGGCTGGCTCGGCGGCGCCGCCTATCTGACGCTCGTCGCGGTGACCTTGGTGATCGGGCTCGCGCGGCGCTGATCCGGCGCCGTGGCAAAACTATCTGATCGCCGCCTATGCGGCCTTCGTCGGCGAAGCGGTCGAGGGCTTCATCGTCGACACCGACCACTGGCGCCACTTCTTTCTGCTGCTCGGCCTGGTCTGGGGGCTGACCGCGGCGACGATCAATTTGTGGAAGGGCGAGATGGAAGACGCATTTCCGGACGGCGCCGAGGCGCCGTCGCCGGCTGTGCATGGGCGATAGCACTTCTACCAATTCAAGCTGCTACTTATTCATTGACGACGATCGTGCCGCTCATCCCCCTCTCTAGATGCCCTGGAATAAGGCAGGCAAATACAAAATGGCCGGCTTTGGTAAAGCGCCAGATGAGCTCGTCGCTCCCATACATTCCGAGGGTTCGAGAGTGGTCGTCCTGGTGCTCCGTATGCGGATGTTTTTTCATCATTTTCGCATGCTCTTCGATTTCCTTTTTGAGTCCCCAAGACGAATTCATGGTTGACCATCCCCTCATTGGTCAAAACGAAGCGTATCTGTTCGCCCTTGCGAACCTCGACCCGCTCGGGCACGAACAGCATTCGCGCGCCGTCCTCGCGCATGGCAATCTCAACAGTCCTCGTTGGCTTCCCAGGATCGCCTGGTTCGCCGAAATCTGCAGGCTCGTGCATTGCAGGCGAATGAGCGAGCACCGCCGTGGCGGCTAATGCGAAGACGATCGCTGCGGTAGCAAGCGACAGGTGTCCGCGCCTCCGCAGTCGGTTCCCCATCGTCATCGCATCACCTCCGTGTTCAGCGCAGCGGTTTCCTCGCGCGATCCCCGCAATGTGATCTCGTGCGCGTGCTGCAATCCCCGGCCCTTGATCAAACCGTACACCGCGGGGATCACGATCAGCGTCAGGACCGTGGACGACAGCAT
>CAWDQG010000058.1:0-99400 GCA_963804405.1 uncultured Alphaproteobacteria bacterium
CTCGCATGTCCGATATGGACACGACGCGAGGTCCGAGTTGGGCCACGAGCCGACATCACGCTCCTTCCAGAGGCCCGTGCAAAAAGCTAGTGTGATGAGAAGAGTTACTAAAAGGGACGTGCCGAAGTCCTAGCATGAAGCAGCATCGGCGTCCTTCGACGGGCGAACATCCCGAAATAAATCTGATACACGACCTGCGCAGCAATTCTTAAGGACGTTCTCCAACGTCACGAAGGGGCACACTATGATCTCAACCATCGAAGCGAGATACACCATGAACCGAACCAATAAGGACGAGGCCGTGAACACCATCAATCGCCGGGCCGCACTCGTTGCTGGACTTGCATCTGCATCACTCATTTCGAGCACCAGCGCCTTTGCAGAGGATGCTCCTGCGGGTTCCCCAGAGGCGAGGCTGCGTCAATTGGGGATCGAACTGCCAAAGGTAGCTGCGCCCGTCGCCAACTATGTACCGGCGGCGCGGCTCGGAAACATAATCTTCCTCGCGGGTACGGGGCCACTCAATCCCGATGGCTCTCGGCCGCAGGGCAAGGTTGGGCGCGACGTGACGCTCGAACAGGCCAATCAACACGCGCGGAACGTTGGCTTGCAATTGCTCGCCGCGCTGCGGGGAGCCACCGGTAGTCTCGATAAGGTGGTTCGCTTCGGCAGAGTGTTCGGCATGGTGAACGCCGTGCCGGAGTTTACCGACCACCCAAAGGTCATCAACGGTTGCTCGGACCTGTTCGTCGAGGTCTTCGGCGACCGCGGTCGCCATGCACGTTGCGCCGTCGGAATGGCCTCACTGCCCTTCAATATGACGGTCGAGATCGAAGCGTTTGTTGAGGTTGCGTAAGCTGGTTTGGCACGATCCCGCGTGCGACTAAATTGTCCCACGCCAGTCTTGTCCTAGCGGTGCGACCCCTTCGCCATCGAGGTGCATCGCGCAAATCGCGTTTTGCGGCTATCCTTGACGTGCAATCCGCCGAACGGGAGCGTCCTCATGATGTTTGCGATCAGGCTACCTGTCTTAGCTGCCGTTGTGTTGACCGGACTCAGCTTGACGGCTCCCACGCATGCGCAACAGGTCACCATGTCATTCTTTGTGACCAGCATGGGCAAGGGCGATGGCGCCGACCTTGGTGGTCTCGCCGGCGCCGATGCACACTGTCAGGTGCTCGCCAAAGCTGCGGGTTCGACCGAAACCAACTGGCATGCCTATCTAAGCACGACTGAACCGGGAGGCGTCGCAGGCGTCAACGCGCGTGACCGCATCGGAAAGGGCCCGTGGCAGAATGCTAAGGGCGTTGTTGTGGCAAAGAGCGTGGAGGATCTCCATTCAGATTCCAACAACATCAACAAACAGACCGCCCTGACTGAGAAAGGCGAAATCGTCAGCGGCCGCGGCGACGCGGTCAACATGCACGACATTCTGACCGGCTCAGACCCGCAGGGGCTTTATTCTACGGCCGGTGGCGACACCACCTGCGGGAACTGGACGAAGAACAGCGACGGATCGGCCATTGTGGGCCACCATGACCGTACCGGCCTCAAAGACACCAGACACATGAACTCCTGGAACTCCTCACATGGCTCGCGCGGTTGCAGCCAGGAGGCCCTTAAAGGTACAGGAGGCGCCGGCCTGATATATTGTTTCTTGGCCAATTGAATGCGCCTCGAGCGGGTCCGCTCCTCGCACACTTCAGTCCGACGAGAGCTGAGGCACGACCTCTCAAATAGGTCAAGCTCGGCACATTCACGATGTCTGCACAATGTCGGCTTGTCCCCCGACACTAGACATATCACTGCGCCGTATTGAGGGACGCAACGGGCCATGAGGCGACGTCGCCGTGTTGAATTGCGAAGGCGGCACGGCAGTCAGCTCTAGACCTTCCGAAATTCCATTCGGTGAACAACTTCCTGTCCTGAATAGGGATCAGCCGCGGGAGCACCTGTAATAGTAAGAAGTCCATTCTCGAACTTATAGAACCGTATCAGGTCTGTGTTTGTCCATGCCTGATTCCACGATGTATCAACATGGTGGACAACCTTATCCTCTTCGAGACTGTGGCTGCCAGCATAGGCAAGCATGCTGTCGAAAAGGCGCAGCTTTTCAGCAACTGTCGGTGGGAGATTTTGGGGTGTCGCTCGATCCCTGCGCACGACGATTGCATGCATCCTGCCATCCGGGCAGTAAGTGATTGTAGCCAATCGGATTAGGACCGTGGGCATCAACAGTCTGACCGGTAGCGACTGTTTGCTTTTGCCACGACAACATTGTCCAAGTCCCGAACAGGTCTTCCGGCTTAGCCATCGCTCTTGCCCAATCGAATTGAGATTCCCTTAAAATTGGCCGTTGCGACACCGGCGGTCAAATGGAGGCCAGCGGCCGTTGGTCCGCCGAAGGGAAATGTCCGGAATGGGGTCATCAGCGACGTTTTGAGCACGCGCCTGGCACGTCCGCTCTGCCCCCATTCCAAACGTATTGCTGTCTCGCACCAAGCGACGTTTAGGACCACAAACAGCATTTGCCGCGTCTGTTACAACACCTCAAACACATGGAAAGTCCGCTCGCTTGCCGCAAGCGAACCGGTGGCGATCGAGCAGACGCGGTTTAACCAACTGTACTTTTCCGAACTCGTCTCGAAGTACGGCGTAGTACGGAAATAGTAACTCCGGGGATCGACGGTCTCGCCGCGATAGAGGCGATGAATGACTTCCTTCGGACCATGGCGAAGACCCTTCCAGTTCATGTAGATTTGCTGCGTGTCGTCGGTCTCAAGGGTCAGCCGCACCTCGATCTCTAGCACGTCGTCGCGGCGGATGAGCATCCAGCCGCCGCCGCCGGGCAACACTGTGCCCTTGAGCTTCGGTCCCCCGAAGCTGCCGGTACTAAGCCTTGCGATACGCCGGACGCCATAGGGCGTATTGCCGAGAATAGAGACTTCAAACTCAAGGTCCATCGTGAACAAAAACTCAGTCTTGATCTCAGGCATGGAGATACTGGCCGTGTAATGGAGCGGGGCCCGCCGTTCGCTGGCAATCCTTACGGGCCGTACTATGGCAAGCAATAATGAAGCACTCATCGGCGCCTGGAAACTGTGAAAGGACGCAATGTCTGAAATGGGTCAAGAACGGCGGTTTCGCGATGTCCGATTCATGCTTTCCCTCCGACAGCGACGGAATAGCGGACAATTCTGCACCGGCCGTTTCGGGCCATAAGCAGTGAGTGCGGTCTTCAAAGTCACCGCACTCAGCTAGTACGGGCCAGAACAATCCAGACAGCGCCAGGCATTCGCACGCCGTTCGAAGTGAGATAGTTTGACAACACATCTCTAACTGCGTCTACGACGTTGTCCGCAAGCTCGGGATGCTCACGAAGCGCTCTGCCTAACGGTCCAACTCCCAACGCCAGCTTCAATGTCTCCTCGAGGTCTCCGCCGCCAATATCAGCGTTAAACGGGTTGATCGTCACTGAGGTGTACCCTGAGTCAGCCAGTATCGAGCGCACACGGCTCGGGTCAGCAAACGCAAACGGTCCAGGCGCCGTGGGATCGGGCGGCGCAACGGGTGGCAGGAGTGGAAGTGCGGCTTGTAGCGGGGCCTGCATCCACGGGTTCTCATTGAGAGGCCGCCAACAGACGAAGGCTAGGCGGCTGTCAGGCTTCAACGATGCACGGATATTGGCAAACGCAGCCACAGGATCGCTGAAGAACATCACGCCAAAGCGAGAGAAAGCCGCGTCGAAAAGGCCATGTCCGAGATCGCCGGTTTGTGCGTCCAGCTTTCGAAAGGCGACCTGTAAGTCAGCCGAGCGCGGTCGGCGGAGGGCCACATCAAGCATGGGCTCCGAGATATCGACACCCACGACCGAGCCTGTTCGTCGCACTCGGGCAGCAAGGGCCAGCGAGGTCTGGCCGCACCCGCAGCCGATGTCGATGATATGCTCGCCTTCTCCCGGGCAAAGCACATCCATGGCAGCAAGACCCAACGGTTCAACCTGACGGTCCAACGCCTCCTGAAACTGTGCCCAGGTTTCGCCCGCTGTCGTATTCCAATATTCGATCTGCGCGGCGTTTGAAGACGTGTCAGAGATCTGAGGCATGTTAAATTCCTGCGTCAGAGGCATGCGCTTCGCGCTCTCGAACGGGATCTCGCGGTGTTCTTCATGGCACCCACGTGGCCGCTAAGGGAAGAAGCTTACGCCGATGACACGTCGGATTAACGTCAGCTATGGGTTCAAGAACGCCCGTTTTTGCGGTGCCCGGTCACGTCTCTTTCCCTCCCGTAGCGACGAAATAGCGGACATTCCGGCTCGGCAGCTTCCGGCCAGACATCGCACCAACTCTATGACTTACCGCGTCGGCCCGGCCACGCAGAGCTGTATATATATTGTCGATATGAACGAGACCTCCTTCATTACATTGTCGGCATGGCTGACCCAGGCAGGGCTCGCCGGCACCTCCGAATCCCACATCGTGTCCGGATTCTGCGATCGTTGCGTCGCAGCTGGACTTCCACTGGACCGCGCCCACCTGTTTATCGACACGCTCCATCCTGTGCACGAGGGCCGCCTGTTCCGCTGGGGACACAGCTCCGACGAATTTGCGCTGCTCGAATACGGCCGCACCAGCCCAGAAGCGCTCGCTGCATCCGGCTCCGATCCCAAGGAAGTCGCGGCCGCCGAGCGCTGGCGGCGTAGCCCATTCTACCGGATGCTGCAAACCGGCGACTCGCTGCTGCGCCGCCGGCTGAACGAAGCGACCAAGGATGAATTCGCGTTCCTAGAAGACATGTTCGCAGCGGGGATGACCGACTATGTCGCTATCATCGCCCGCTTCGCCGCCGAAGGTACTATCGGCGAGATGGATGGCGTCTATTCAGCATGGGCAACCAGGGCTCCCGACGGCTTCAACGACGCGCAAATCGCGGGGCTTCAGCGTATCGCGCCGTATCTCGCGCTCGCCATCAAATCGGTATCGCTCGTGCGCATGACCTCAACGCTGATGACAACCTATCTCGGCCGCGACGCCGGCCAGCGCGTGCTCGGCGGACGCATCACGCGCGGCATTGCGGAGCAAATTGACGCCGTCGTGTGGTTCAACGATTTGCGCGGCTTCACGCGGATCACCGACACCGCGCCGGAACAGGTCATTCCATTGCTGAACGACTACTCCGATGCGATCTTCTTAGCGATCCACGAGCAAGGCGGCGAAGTACTCAAGTTGATCGGCGACGGCACGCTTGCCATCTTCACCGCCGAAGACCGCATGCACGCCTGCAGCGCGGCACTGTCCGCAGCGATCGCCGCGCGCCGCGGTGTCGCCGAGTTGAAAAAGCGGCGGGCGGCGGACGGCAAGCCAGTGACCGACATGTATCTCGGTTTGCATATCGGCAAAGTCTTCTATGGCAATGTCGGTAGCCGCGAACGGCTGGATTTTACCGTCGTTGGCCCGGCCGTTAACGAGGCAAGCCGCATCGCGGAGATGTGCCGTTCGCTCGATCAGCCCATTCTGACGTCGGCGGCATTCGCGCGTGTTGGGGACATCAAGCGCCGCCTCGTTTCGGTTGGACGATATGCCCTGCGCGGAGTGTCGCATCCTCAGGAGCTATTTACGCTGGATCCCGACGCCTAAGCGCGGCGAAGCTATAAAGTGAAAACGACTTCCACTTGGGGCCGCGAATGGACATTCGCAGTTGGTGTAAGCGCAGTTGAACTCATCAGTGTCGGGTGCGACCACGCGACCGCTACTGAATAGTCGGGGTCGCCGCCGCATTTTCGGCGTCAGATCGTTTGCTATACTTGCTATGCGTGCCGCCGATACTAGGCATCTATACATTGGATTTAGGGGCGCCGGTCAAACCCTCCTATAGTTTCGACGCACGCCTAATGTGAGATAAGCGCAGTCGTACACGGAAACTGCGCGCGTGCGCGATAGTAAACGCCTCTTGACGCTCACAAAACTGAACCAGAGGCGCCGTCCAATAGGGAGTGAATTATGCAGCTGAGCACCGAACATATCCTGACGACTCATGCGGGCAGCCTGCCGCGGCCGGAGGATATTGCCCGAATGCTTTACGACCTGCTCGACGAGAAGCCGGTTGATCAGGCCGCGCTCGACGCGCGCGTCCGCACGGCAATTGCCGAAGTGGTTGCGCGTCAGCAAAAGATCGGCATCGATGTGATCAGCGACGGCGAACTCGGCAAGGTCGGCTTCTCGAACTACGTGCTGCAACGGATGTCGGGCTTCGAGGGCAAGGCCGATTTCATGGCCGCCGACTTTGCCGACGCTCCCGGCGTCGCCCAGGATGCATTCGGCAGCGAAGGCTCACAGCACTTGCGCTTGCCGGTGCTGAACGGACCGATCGAGATGCGCGACACCAAGGCGGTAGATAAGGAAATCAGCGATTTTAAATCTGCTCTCGGCAACACATCGCCGGACAGCGCTTTTATCCCGGCCGTCACGCCGGGGCAGGTCGCGTTCAATTTTCCGAACCGTTATTATAAGTCACACCAGCAGTACATCGAGGCGGCCGCGGCCGCATTGGCTCCGGAATACAAGGCGATCGTCAAGGCGGGATTCAATCTGCAGCTCGACTCGCCCGACGCCGCAATGGCGTTTCACTGCAGCACACAGGGCAGCGATCTCGCCGACCCCGCAGCGCACCTGGCGGCTGGGATCGAGGTTCTCAACGATGTCCTTTCCGGCGTGCCGGCGGAAAAGATTCGCTACCACGTTTGCTGGGGCAACTATCGCGGCCCGCACCATAAGGACGTCCCGTTGAAGGACATCGTCGACTTGATTCTCAAGTCGCGAGCCAAATTCATCTATGTCGAAGCGGCGAATCCGCGCCACGAGCACGAGTGGGCCGTTTGGAAGGACGTGAAGCTGCCGGACGATAAGGCGCTCATCGTCGGCGTGATCGACACCAAGACCAACAGTGTCGAGCATCCCGAGCTGGTCGCGGAACGGCTCGAGCGATTTGCCAATATCGTCGGCAAGGAGCGCGTCATCGCCGCCACGGATTGTGGCTTCGCAACGTTCGTCGGCTTCCATCCTTGCCATCCCGAGGCGGCGTGGCTGAAGCTGCGGGCGCTCGTCGAGGGCGCGCAACTCGCCTCCCAGCGCCTGTGGTGACCAGGCGCCGGAATTGGCAGCCAAGTGCCGGCCTTTACGCAGGCGGATCCGGCGGCGAGCATTGGTATTTGATCAGATGGACTTGAACTGACGACCAACCTCAAAGTGGGCCAGCGATGACCAAATCACACATGATGCCCAATAGAGCATATTTGACGCGGTATGGATCGGGTTGCGCTTGAGCGACGCTTAGTAGGAACCGAGGAGCAGATAGCCCGCGGACAACGAACCTAAAGAGTAGCTGAGGATGAGAGATCCACCACAGCTCCGAAAGTTGGCACGACTGCACGTCATTGAACTAAACAAAGAATCCGACGTTCTGATAATCGTCCCCAGTCGCCAAATGGGCCGGGGGCGATCTTAGTCGTGACAAACAGGGGGCCTGGACTTAGCGTAGCCTGTTACGGAATTTACTCGAATTTTGTTTTGTGCCGAGGATGACGAGCGGGAGGGTTGTCGTGGCGACTTCTATGCAATCGATAAGTTCGGTGCGGGCGGATCAGGTCGGAAGCCTGCTGCGGCCGCCATCGCTCCTAGAAGCGCGGCAGGCACGACAGGCCGGCAGGTTGAGCGATGCAGCCCTTACCGAGCTTGAAGACGAAGCTATCCTTGCGGCGTTGCGAGGACAATCAGCGACCCATCAGCAGGTGTATGTGGACGGCGAGTTTCGACGGACCGGGTTTATGACCGGCTTCCCTGACAGCGTGGAGGGCTTCGTGCAGGACGCCTACACGCCGATTGCCTGGAAGGGCGGAGCCGGTAACGAGGGGCCTTCTCCGAATACACAGCTGGTGATCGGCCACCGCCTGAGGTCGAAAAAGCGCATTGCCAAAAACGAGGCGGATTTCCTCAAACAGCACGCGCCCGGCCCTTTCAAGATAACGCTGCCGAGTCCGGTCAATTTTGCTGTGATCTTTTGGCGGCGGGGCTGTCAGCGAGGGTGCGTATCCCACACCGGGCGACTTTCTGACCGACGCGGCATCAATCCTAGCCTGCGAGGCGCGGGCCCTAGCAAATGAGGGCACGCCTTACATTCAGCTCGACGCGCCAGTGTATACGCATTGGGCAGATGCTTCCCTGACGGCAAAGTATCAGCAAGCGGGCTTCGACACGGATCGCTTCCTTTCGGAGGCGATTGCGTCCGAGAACACCATTCTCGACGCGGCCGCGCCCGCGACGACCGGCGTGCATCTGTGTCGCGGCAACTCCATGGGACGGTGGCTTGCCGATGGCGGCTACGACAAGATTGCGGAGAAGCTGTTTAATGAGCTGCGTTGTGATCGGCTCCTGCTCGAATACGATAGTCCGCGAGCGGGAGATTTCGCGCCGTTGCGCTTTGTTCCGAAGAACAAGATCGTCGTGCTCGGCCTGATCACCACCAAGCACGGCGAACTGGAAACAGCGGACGAGATAGCGCGGCGCGTCGACGAGGCCGCGCGCTACCTTCCGGTCGAGCAACTAGCGCTCAGCCCGCAATGCGGTTTTGCGTCCTCGGGCCGCGGAAATCCGCTGAGCGAGGAGGAGCAGTGGCGCAAACTCGAGCTGGTTTCCGCCGTCGCCGAGACTGTCTGGAAACATTGACAACAATCGCTGCCAACAGTCTCGCCTGTGCTTGCTTGCCAGCTTATGTCTGTTCAGGGTCATTTTCGACCGATCAACGATGTCTGCCCGACGTCCGCTTTCCACCCGATCGCGACCAAATTGCTGCATTACGGCAAGTGACTGCCTCGTATGTAGGAGTATCGAAGGGCCGCGCGCGGACTGGAAGGGCTACCTTCGGCTATCCCCGGACTCATGTACAGCGTGACCCGCGCGGCCGTGTTCCCTTTTTTACCGAAGGGTTTCTAAATTTGGATGGATTTGTGACGCTGCTATCTGAAGCCTTGATTAGTTGCCTACAAACAAACAACAATCCTAGAAATGTGGCGACGATCACCAAAAAACCGCCACATTTTCGCACGCCCCACTCCTATAGCGTTTGTTTGTTTGGTCATGAAAATGATCGTTAGTGAGGGGTGGCGTTATGAGTATTCTGAAACCGCGTGGGCTGCAGCGGAGTGATAAGCCAGCCGAGGTCGAAGGAAACATTCGGGACTTGGTGCGCCGACAACGCAGCGCCGTTCGCCAATCAAACAATAACTCTGAAGACGCGGCTCGCGAGCTTGCATCCCTGGTGAATCGCGTCTCGGGTGATGCTACTCGCGAGGTCGATCATCTGATCGGCGGGCTGAGCCACGTTCGGCAAAAATTAGATGATGAGGCGGCGCGAATTCATCACGATATTGTGGAATTTGCCTCATTGAGTCAGTCGGTGATGCAGCTGACTAATATCGTGTCGGACGGCATGTCCCATGTCGCCAAAGTAGCAGAAGCGCCGAGCATCGCCGAAGAGACCCCAGCTTCCGATCCTGCGGCCGTGGGTCCTGAAGAGCAGATGCGAATCGACAGCTAGTCGCGATCGCTCGCGGGTTTTACCAGCTCGCCGGGCTCGGTGCTTTTTCCGAGCCCGGTGTATGGAGTGTCGCGTCAATGGAACGCAGCGAAATCGTGTTGGAGCGCATTAAGGAAACTTGGCCCTCCGATCTTCCTCTGCCGCAGGTGCTCTTTGGCGTGCCTGTTCAGCCTGTCGAATGGGCGTGGACGCTGGACGATGAACAATATGCCCGCGCCAGGGCAGCGTTGACTGAAGTGCGGCGTCCCATATTGGAAAAAATTGAATCAGAACTCGGTTGAGCCGTTCGGAGGCGGGGTGCAGTTACACACAATCATATGTGTCGGCGGCCACCTCATGGCGCTCAACCCAAGCGCCTTCGCGGTCCGGAGAGAACACGATGCGATGCCCAGAAAGGATCAATCAATGCGACGACGCAGGTTCTGTCTCGATCGTATAGCCCTTTGCCTTCATGCACTCTCGGACCATGGCGCCGTCGGCCCGTTCCTTGGCTTCAGCCGCCGGACTTTGCAATGCCATGAATGATGCGTCCTGGCGTTTACATTCGGCGATTTCGGCTTCGAAGGATTGCGAGTTGAAGTTCCTTTTCGAATAGAAATGCTCGCTAATCTGACTGCATCCCGAGAGGAGAAGCGCACTCGTCAATACGGTACTCAATACCTTCATGGCGCGCCTGCTAGTCTTTGAGCGACGGTCCGCGTTGTGTCAGCGGTCGCTATTTTTGATCAGGTTCAATTCCTCCGCTTTGCGCTGGACATCTTCTACCCGTCGACCAAGAACAGCAGCGGTCAATTCAATGGATTTGCCCTGTTCGATCGCATGGCGCAAATCGACCAGATCCATTGTTGACCACGGCTTTTCTTCGCTTGGCGGCTTGTGCTTCGCCATCGCTGGATCACGTCAGCTCTAGGAGCTCGTGACATAGCAATGCTGAATTTGGGCAAAAGTATATTGCCTTGGACAGAAGTCTGCTCAGCACGATCGCAGATGAGGATCACGCCCTGCAATTGGCGGCTACGTCGATTGGCGCAGGCATCACACAAGCGCTAAAATCGCGCCGTAATCTAACCATCAAGCTTCGCTCTTAACCCCGAAGAACTAGCCGAAGTCAGTGGAAAGAAGACTTTCGTTCACGGGCCAGCTGCACTAACCCGCACCTTGATGTCGTACTCGAACGGGCCATCACGCTCGGCCTCACTGTCTCGCCGTCGCTGCTAGGCGACTTCCGTAATGGGTCATCTTCGACCGACTGACGATGTCTGCGCGATGTCCGCTTTCCCTCCCATCGCTGCCGATTTGCTGCATCACGGCGACGGACGAAAGGGGCCAGAAAGCGACCTGAGCAGATGCAGCAAGACGTTGACAGTCGGCTTCCTCCCCGGATTTCGCTCTACGAAATCCGGGTTGCTTGCCGCTTGCTCTGCCGGTTACGCCGCCTTGTTCGCCGCGGCGACATTGGCGCCGACCACGCGCGCTTTGAATTCGTCAACGGTCATAACGTCGGCTGTCGAGAACGCAAGTATAGTCAATGTGGCCCGATGGACATCGGCCGCCGACAGTGCGCCCTGACCGACGTCCGGATAATCGAATGTTCCCGTCGCATCCGAAAGGAACGCGACTTGATAATTGCGGAACATGGCGTCGCGTGCCGTTGCGTGACAGCAGTTTTCCGTCGTCGTGCCGGATATGATTACGGTTTTGACGCCCCATTCCCGCAATATCAAATCAAGGTCGGTCGCGAAGAACGCGCTATAGCGGTGTTTTTTGATGACGTGCTCGCCCGGCGCCGGCGCCAGGTCTTTGTAGATCTCGGCCCCCGGCGATCCATCGACCAACACCGAGCGATCCGCGACCACCGAATAAAGATCGTCGTATAGTCCCATATCGGAGCCGTCGCGGCGATGGACATGTGCCGTGTAGACAACGCGGATGCCCTTCTCCCGACAAAATCTGAGTGTCGCGGCGAGTTTTGGCACCATGGCGTGCGCTTGCGCCGACTGCAGCTTCGCGCCTTCGGCGACAAAGTCGTTCTGCATGTCGACGACGATCATGACTGTCGTCCTTGGGTCGATGTTGTCTATGCGGTAGGGCATCGCAAACCTCCCTTTTGATGGCGCCTCATTCGGAGTTCGCATCGTGTGAGCGCGGCGTCAAGCCGATCCGCGAAGGCCATGTCCTTGCGCGAATAGGAGATGAAGATTTTAGCTTCGGGTTGATGGTCCGGCGCGTACGGCATCCGCTGCCATGGCGGTCCCTCTGGCTCACACGTCTCCCAATCCCATTAAGCCAAAATCGCCGTCACTCGGCAAGCGTTTAACGCATTTGGATGATCGGGTGCAAATGCAAAAGCCTTGGAGAGCCCCATGTCAGTGAAGGGTCAATCGCGTCGTATGAGCGATCTCGGCATGTCTGCTTCACCCCAACTACGGACGTATCACTGCGACGCAGCGAGCCGACGCTACGGGCCAACAAGCGACATGCTCGACAAAAAGAAGGCAAAAATCTCGAAGGCAGTCGCCTATTCCATTAGCGCCGCGATCTGTCGATCGAACCAAGCGAGATCGCGCTTCCAGCTGGCATTGTCCGGCGAGAGCTTCACGAGGCCATCTATGATCGCTTTTCCCTGTCGCAGCGCCGCCAACGCTTTCTCAAGATCATTTGATTGACGGTACACTCGGGCAAGCTTGGCATAGCTGACTGCAAGGTCGCGCTGCCAGCCGGCGTTGCCGGGATCGGATTGCGCCAGCCGCTCGGCGATGGTGAGGCTGTCGCGGTAGGACTTGAGCGCGCCGGTAAGGTCGCCCTGCGCCATCTGCACGTTGCCAACCTTCTCGTACGACACCGATAGATCGCGCTGCCAACCAGCGTTGCCGGGATCGGACTGCGCCAGCCGCTCGCCGATGGCGAGGCTGTCGCGATAGGACTTGAGCGCGCCGGCCAGGTCGCCCTGCGCCACCTGCACGTCGCCAACTTTCCCGTACCAAACCGACAGATCGCGCTGCCAGCCAGCGTTGCCGGGATCGGATTGCGCCAGGCGCTCGGCGATGGCGAGGCCGTCGCGGTAGGACTTGAGTGCTCCGGCAAGGTCGGCCTGTTCCACCTGCACGTTGCCAACTTTATCGTACGACACCGATAGATCGCGCTGCCAGCCAGCGTTGCCGGGATCGGATTGTGCCAGCCGCTCTCTAATGGCGAGGCTGTCTCGGTAGGACTTGAGCGCGGCGGCCAGGTCGCCCTCCGCCGCCTGCACATCGCCAACTTTCTCATACGACACAGACAGATGGCGTTGCCAGCCGGCGTTGCCGGGATCGGATTGTGCCAGCCGCTCGGCGATGGCGATGCTGTCGCGATAGGACTTGAGCGCGCCGACAAGGTCGCCCTGCGGAACCTGCACATCGCCAACTTGCTCGTACGACATCGACAGTTCGCGCTGGAAATCCGTGCTCCCGGGATTGCTGGCGAGCAGGTCCACCATGATTTGCCGGGCCTGCCCGGCGGCGGCGAGTGCGCCCGCCGTGTCGCCGATCGCCAGCAGCGACGTGGCGGTTTCAATGAGGGCGGCGGCCTCGCTGCGCTTAAGTTCCGGCGTCACTTCCCCGGAGTGGATAAGCTGCTCCTGCAGCGCCCGCGCCCGGCCGAGAATGTCCTTGATTAGCTCGGCTGGAATTCCCGCCGTGTCGCGGAACCGCTGCGCCAGGTCGAAGACCAGACTGTTGGCGGTTTTTGTTGCGGCGGTAAGCGTCGCTTCGGCGCGCTGTCGCGTTGCAGTTCGGCCAATTGCCGCTGCTCGACGGCAATTCCGCGCTGCCAATAGGCGAGACCCGCGAGCGCGAGCGCGACAACGAGCCCAGCGGCAAGGCTGCCCGTGAGGATGTTGCGCCGCCGCGTGGTGCCGCGTCGGCTCGCGGCGACGAATGCTTGGGTCTCCGCGGTCGGCTCCGGCGCGCCGCGCGGGCGCGAGGCGATCCACCGCTCGGCCTCCTCCAGAACGGGCGAACGCAGCAGCAGCCCGCCCGGGCGGGCGGCCGCCGACCACGCCGCGCAGCTTCGCCGAACTCGGTGTGTTGCCTGACCCAACCAATGTCGGTCTGCAGCGCCTCGGCAAGCCGGTCGGCGCTCGCATCGAAACGCGCCGGATCGTCGAAGAAAATGAAGTTGAGCCGCTGTAACGCCTCGGGGATTGCGCGGTCTTCGACGCGCCGGCAGACGATCGGCGCGAAGCGCTTGTTGAGCGAGGCCGCGTGCGTGACTTCCTTGAGCGCTACCTCCGAGGCGACCGCATCGGGCGAGAGCACAAACACGACCGTGTCGGCTTTGCCGATCAGCGCCTCAATGCGTTTCCACCAATCCTCGAAGGCATAGATTTCGGTGCGGTCGATCAGCGGCTC
Organism: uncultured Alphaproteobacteria bacterium; assembly: GCA_963804405.1. Lineage (GTDB taxonomy): Bacteria > Pseudomonadota > Alphaproteobacteria > Rhizobiales > Xanthobacteraceae > BOG-931. The sequence goes on from CAWDQG010000058.1 coordinate 13,980, forward strand.
GAAGCCGCGCGCCTTGAGGGCAGTTTCGAGCCGATCCGCGAAGGCCATGTCCTTGCGCGAATAGGAGATGAAGATGCAAGCCTTTGGCTCAACATCTTGTTGGTGTTCGGCCTCCTCGGCCACGAGACCCTCCCCAGCCTAGTCTGTGAAGGATATCAAAGCCCAAATTCCTCTCAACGTCTCTTATGGGTCATTCACGACCAATGCATTCAGTACCCGTGCCGATTAATGTCCGTTGTTACTCTAATAGCGACATCATTGTTCGGCGCAGCGAAGTGACGCGATGGGCCAAACTGCGACATAAGCAGTGCAGCAAACCGTTCCATCATTCGATCACCTCGTCGGCGGTGGCGAGCAGCGTCGGTGAGATAGTGACGCCGAGCGCCTTCGCAGCTTTCAGGTTAATTACCAGGTCGAACTTGGTTGGCTGCTGGATCGGCAGATCGCCAGGCTTGGCACCGTTCAGGATACGATCGACATAATCCGCCGCACGACGGAGCAGGTCAGTAATGTCGGTGCTATAGGCCATCAGCCCGCCGCTCGCGGCGAACAAGGTGACGCCATAGACTGCAGGCACGCGGTGTCGGGCGGCGATGGCGACGATGGCATCGCGATGGGTGAAGGTGAAGACGCTGGGCAGAACCAGCACACCGCCGCGCTCTTCGCGCGCGACCCCCGCCATCGCGGTCTCGATTTCGGTATCGTCATTCACCCGCACACTCCGCACCGCCAACGCGAGGGACTTGGCCGCTTCCTCGCAGGAGCGAAGCACCAGGTCCGCATAGCGCGTTGTCGCGGGATCAAATAAGACCGCGACGCGCGCCACGGGTGGAGTGATTTGCGTCAACATCTCCAGCCATTTGCCCGCCATTGGCGTGTCGAACAGGCTGAAACCGGTGATGTCGCCGCCGGGGTGTGACAAACTCGCGACGAGGCCCTGGCCGATCGGATCAGAGACACCGACGAACACGATCGGAATCGTGTGCGTCTGCCGCCGTAGCGCCTGATAGGCGTTGCCCCCCTCGCCCACGAGTACCTCAGCGCCGAGTGCGACTAGGTCGGCGGCGTGGCGAGCGGCAAGCGCGGGATCAGCGCCCCAGCGAACTTCGAGTCGAAGATTGCTGCCTTCCGTCCACCCAAGCTTCGCGAGCGCAGATCGGAATGCCGCAAGCCGGGCCTGACCTGCCGCATCGCCTTCCTCTCCGGCCAGCAGCACACCGATCAGCCGCATCTTGTCTGACTGCTGCGCGCGTGCCGTGAGCGGCCACGTCGCTGCCGCGCCGACAACGGCGATGAATTCGCGTCGTCTCACGGACTCCCCCTCATGTCGAGGATCACACCCTACCACATCGTTGATTGAGCACCGTATTGTGCATCACAGCAAACTTAGCTGGCGATGTCTCAGTCGGGTCAAACTCGGTCCTTCGGCGATGTCCACGGCATGTCCGCTTGACTCCCAAGAAAGGAAGTCCGTTGAGGCGCTAACTTATGCTCCACATGGTTGGACAGGGAACGAAAGTCGAAAGTTGAGTGCCACAACGCTGCCGGCAAAATGCGGCCGCCGTTGCAAGTCGCGCCCAAGCACATCCGCTTAGCTTTCTGGGGCGTGCAGAGAGAGGAGGTTCCCTTCGTCGGGGCGGACCTGGTTTCGAGAGACACGTTCGAACACCTCGCCGACTTTTTTTGGTCCGAAACCCTCAACAATGTGAAGCCAGCCGCGCGAATGACGGATATATGCCTGCAGTGCCTCGTTGTAACGGCGATCAAACTCGCGAGCACCCCACTCACGCACTCGCTTGCGAATCCGGTCGGGCGCGAAGAAACGCATCATTTTTGCATCCTCGACCATGTCCAACGAGCGACGATCCCAGTGCGTATAACCGATTAAACAAAAGAACGCGGCCCGATCGCCCAGAGCATCTTGCAGTTGTCGAATCAGCGTTGAATTACCGGAGAAATCAGCAACCACGACTGAACGTGAGTTAATAATTTCGCGATCGTCGTATGCAAGGACGCGATCATACACGCCAGTGCCGCGAACGAAATCAAGGTTTCGCTCCGACGTCAGTCCAACGATATGGCTAGGACGGACCTGAGAGGTTGACAATAAATGGGCGAGACCAATGGCCGTTTTGCTCGACGCGCTCGTGATTGCTATCGTGTCTGCATTGGGGCCTACTCGTTCCACGAGTAAATCATGCACTAGGAAGGAAGCGAAGAACAGAGGCCGCAGCAACATGATTTCACGTCTGCTTCCGGCGTCAAAAGCGGGGTTGGCTAAAGTGCGCACATAATAATTGTAGGCTGAAGACAGATGTGCTCGGTGTTCGCTGGCGTCGTGCAGCCCGTCACTTCTGATCTTGCCCGGTTTCAAGAGGGCGTGCGTCGACATAGGAAAGTAGCCGAATAGGTCTTCGCCAGTTTCCACATCGTCGACTTCCGAGGCGACGACCTTGCCAAACCCCCAAACCGGAATCCGGCCCCATCCCCGTGGTGCTGGGAAAAAATCCCAGTACCACCCAGTCGAACCCCCTATCAGGGCATAGGTCATGTTGTTCGCCGTGAATGCAAATTGTTCGACCTTCACCAGAACGTCGCCCTCCCTAGTGGAGCAACGAGACAAGCTTGTCTTCGTGCGGTTGATGTCGGCAAGATCGACTAGGAAATCCGTCGTTTCTACGTGCATAACTCGCGTACTCCGCAACTCCGCTGTAAGAGCTATAACCGATGGCGGATTTCTGAAAGTGTCGCCTCAGTTGACGGCCTTCAGGTAGGTACTAGCCCTGTCCATGTCATTGGCTCCACCGACAATTGGAGCGCCAATGTCGCAGTTGGGTCGCAAGCAGAATTGACGGCTCTTATTTTTGATGTCTGCTTCACCCCCCAACATCAGACATTCGTTTGACAGTTCGGCAGGTCAGTTTCGGGCCACTTTGGGAAGTTACCAAGCCACGCAGTTAATCGGCGTCGAACTTGCCGTCTGCGCGTTCAACGTCGTCAAGCATGCGGGTGCTTCAGCAGCGGCTGCTCGCCTTGCGAGGTCGTATTGATCACCGTGCCACCTTGGCCGGCCGCGGTGACGAGACTGCCGGCGATAGTTGCCTAGCAGCGGCCGGCAGTACAACGCCGCTTGCATGAGAGTCCGCGGACCGACCCGCACGCCGAGCGAACGCGCCGTATTGCTCCTGGCCATCGTGGCTGAAACTTCGCCGGTCAAACTGATGCACGTCCACAGCGCGGACAAATTATTGCAGGGGTTTGCGTCGCGTACGCCGCGAGAGCAGCATAGCCAACGACAAAGAACGCTCAAATGGTCCAGGGCTGAATGCTGGACCCCCTAGGGAGAGCTGTGATGAGAATGAGCGCCGACCGCATCTTGACGAGTCACTCCGGCAGCCTGCCGCGTCCCGACGAGTTGATCGAAGCTAATCGCGCCCGCGAGGCCGGCGCAACGGACGATGAGCAGCGTTTCCAAGAACAGTTGCGATCGGCTGTCTCGGCCGTGGTGCGACGGCAGCAGACGTTTGGCATCGACGTTCCCGGCGATGGCGAGTTCGGCAAGTCGATGGGGCATCGGGTAAATTACCGCGCTTGGTGGAGCTATAGTTTCAATCGTCTCAGTGGACTCGATCTGGGCGGGCCTGGTCTATACGACGCTCCGCCAAAACGAGCCCGCCCGGGTGAGATCGTGCTCACCGGCCCCGCCGATCGCCGCGATCGAACAGAATTCCCCGAAGTCTATGGCGATCCCGACGGCAGCGTGTATACGGGACCGCGAGCGGCGCATTGGCCGATATGCGTCGGCCCGATCTCGTACAAGGGGCACGCGGCGATCCAGGCCGACATCGCCCATTTCAAGGCGGCGCTCAAGGCTTGCGGGATTGAAGAAGGCTTCATGACCTCGGTGGCTCCTGGGAGCGCCGCGCGGTTGGCTAACTTGTATTACAAGACCGATGAAGAGCTCCTCTTCGCTCACGCAGACGCGCTGCGCGAAGAGTACAAGGCCATCGTCGACGCCGGCCTGATCCTTCAGCTCGACGATCCGGCAATGGCGGATAACTGGGACATGATCAATCCCGAGCCGGCGGTGCAGGATTACAAAAAGTTCGCAATGGTCCGGGTTGAGGCCCTCAATCATGCCATCAAGGGTTTGCCCCAAGACCGGATTCGGTTCCATTTGTGCTGGGGTAGCTGGCACGGCCCGCACACCACTGATATTCCTTTGCGTGACATTGTCGATGTCATGTTGGCCGTCAATGCACAGGCATACTCTTTCGAGGCGGGAAACGTCCGCCATGAGCACGAGTGGACGGTGTGGGAGGACGCAGCGCTTCCCGACGACAAATTCATTTTGCCCGGCGTGGTCAGCCACGCGACCAACGTAGTGGAACACCCCGAGCTCGTTGCTCAGCGCATTCTTCAATTCACCAATATCCTGGGCAGAGAACGTGTCGTCGCTTCGACCGATTGCGGCCTCGGTGGACGCGTCCATGCTCGGATCGCCTGGGCAAAACTTGACGCTCTCAATCAGGGGGCGGCTTTGGCGAGCCGCAAGCTCTGGGGCAAGTAAGATAACGTAACCTTTGCGCCGCCACGGCTGCTGCGCGTGAGCCAAGCCTGCAGCATTGGCAGAAGGCGCAACGCTTGCAAGCAAGAAAACTGCGGCCGTAATCGCCCTAAGGGAGGACTAAAACGTGAAGCGAAGCATCGATCGCATCCTCACCACACATGCCGGTAGCCTGCCGCGTCCGGAGGACTTGATGGAGCTATATCGGGACAACGCTCCCGACTCCAAATTGCTGCCGCGCCTTCAGTCGGCGGTCGCTGATGTGTCGAGACGGCAAGCCGATACCGGCATCGATATCGTCAATGACGGGGAATTCGGCAAAGCCATGCGTCGGGCGGTCGATTTCGGCGCCTGGTGGTCGTACGTGTATGACCGTCTGGCGGGCTTTGAGGTCAGAACGGAAACTGCCGAGAAAGGCCGGGCGGCGTGGACGATCGGCAGCAAGGAGCGCAAGGAATTCGCCGAATTCTATGCTGAGGACGGCGGTATGGGCAACGCCCAAACCGGCAGCAGCAGCTCCCGGATGTTCGGCCTCACCTGCACCGGGCCGGTCAAATATGTTGGGCAGCGAGCGATCCAGCGCGATATCGATCTACTGACGTCAGCCACTCGCGGCAGCCGGATCGAAGAGGCGTTCATCACTGCAGTGTCGCCGGCGACGCTGCAGATCCTGGCCAACGAACACTATAAGACGCAGCAGGACTATACGTGGGCATTGGCGGAAGCGATCAGCGAAGAATACAAGGCCATCGTCGATGCCGGTTTCATCCTGCAGATCGACGATCCGGCTTTGGTCGACATCTGGGACTGGTGGTTCTCGCTCAAGGGTGACATGGCCGGCTACCGCAAGTGGGCCGAATTTCAAGTAGAGGCGGTCAATCACGCGTTGCGGGGAATCCCCGAGGACCGAGTCCGCTTCCACATCTGCTGGGGGAGCTGGCACGGCCCGCATAGCGAGGACGTGCCGCTCAAGGAGATTGCGGATCTGTTGCTCAGGGTGAAGGCGCAAGCCTACTCGGTCGAGGCTGCTAATGCCCGTCACGAGCACGAATGGAAAGTCTGGAAGCACGTCAAGCTTCCGGACGGCAAACTTTTGATCCCCGGTGTTGTCAGCCATGCCACCAACATTGTGGAGCATCCCGAACTGGTCGCCGATCGGATCGTTCGTTTTGCGCAAGTTGTCGGTCGTGAAAACGTGATCGCCGGCACCGATTGCGGCCTCGGCGGGCGCATCCATCGGCAGCTGGCATGGGCGAAGCTTACTGCGTTGTCCGCGGGCGCAAAGCTCGCCAGCAAGGAACTCTGGAGTTAATGCCGATGGCCAATGTCGCAGATGGGTCGATACCGTTGATAAAGTACTGTGTTGAATTGGAGATGTGCAGGTCGGATTTGGTTGCTGCTGCCGTTGGCGGGCGGCGACATCACTTACCGGACGAGGTACGACAGTCACGTACTTGGGTAAACGACGGCGGCCGACCTGTTCGGCGGTACATGGCTAGAGATAGTTCGAGAGGGTCTTGAGGTTCTGCACAGTGGCCGCGAGATGGAACTCGTCGCGTGCACCGGAGAGTCCTCGTAGACGCATGCGCTCGAAACGGTGATGGGTTTTCAGGTGCGCAAAGCGCATCTCGATTTTTTTGCGCTGGTTGCTCGATTGACCAAACTCAGGGGTGTCCGTAAGTGAGCGGGCATAATCGCGTGCTTCTTCGTTGATGTCGCGGGCGATCTTCCTGAATGGCGCGCGGGTGCATTGTTTCTTGAGTTTGCAAACGCGGCAGTCTCCTGGGTGGGACAAATAATTCCTGGCTCGGCCATCATGGACGGTTCCCGATGTCCTCAACGGTCGACCGTTGGGACAGATATAGATGTCGCGCGCAGCGTCGTAGGCAAAGTCGAGACGGGGGAACATGCCGTCAGTCCGCTCGTATCCTTCCTTCACCGGAATATGCGGGGTGATGTCCCTGTCTAGGAGCCAGGCCAGCAGCTTGCCTGTCCCATAAGCGGTATCGGCCGCGAGCCGTCGGGGCTTCAGGCCGAAGATCGTTTCGGTTCGATTGATCATCGTCCTGGTTGCCGCAACCTCGTCATAGGTGCGCGCTGGCGTTGCCTCGACATCGACGACGACTGCATGCTCGACATCGATCATGTAGTTGAGCCCGTAGCCAAACTGGACCCGCTTGTTCGCCTTCGCGGTCCAGGCTGAGCATGGGTCACTTGGAGAGATCGCCTTCGGCAGCTTACGGTTGGCTTCCGGATCTTCGTCCTCGAGACCGCCAAGGAACTCCGCGGCAGCCCTTGTCTGCCGCTCCGGCAGGGACCAATCGATCTCACCGGGTGATTTGCCATGATAACGGCTGGCGTCGGCCTCCATGACGCTGGCATCGACGGCGAAGCCCTCACCTTTAGCCAGACCAGCATCCATGCAGGCCCGTACCACCGCTTCAAAGACCTGGCGCAGCAGGTCGCTGTCGCGGAAACGGCCATGGCGGTTAACCGAGAATGTCGAGTGATCAGGCACCTTGTCGTCAAGATTGAGCCGACAGAACCACCGATAAGCCATGTGCATTTCGACTTCCTCGCACAGCCGCCGCTCGAAGCGGATGCCGTAGCAGTAGCCGATGATCAACATTCGGATCATAAGCTCGGGATCAATCGAAGGCCGGCCAATGTCGCTATAGAACGGTGCTAGCTTCTCCCGCAGCTCAACCAGTATCCGGGTCACAACCGGATTAATCCGGCGCAACAGATGGCCCGCTGGGATGCGCCTTTCCAGGTTGAACAGGTAAAATAACTGGCTCTGATCGCCCGTCTGTCGACCCATCATGACAAACCTCCGTCGCTCAATGCAGCCAGCAGACGGAATCACTGTTCGCCAAAAATCACGAGCCTTTTTTCAACGCTATCGGTCATGAACGGAAATGGCGGCTCTAGCTTTTGATGTCGGCTTCACCCTCAACATCAGACATTCGTTTGATCGTTCGGCACGTCCGTTTCGGGCCAAACTCCGACATCCCCGTTCGAAATCGGGATTGCCGACTTTCTGCAAGTCCTAGGCAACGACGTACCTCCGTCCGGCGGGGCTATCCGGCAATCATAGACATTCGCACTCGGCTTCGGCATTTTCCTAGAGCGAACGTGTTGCGATGCATCTAACAAGTCCCAACGGAGGCTCCGATGCCGGCATTGCTTGGCAAACAGGCTGTTGTGATTGGCGCGGGAATAGGCGGGCTTGCCGCCGCTGGCGCGGTCAGCGACTATTTTGAAAGCGTAATTGTTTTGGAACGTGACAAACTCGCAGAGCGCGCGGCCCCTCGCGCTGGGACGCCTCAGGCACAGCACACGCATGTGCTCTTGGGTGGAGGCGTGCGGGCGCTTGAGTCCCTCTTTCCGGGCTTTACCACAGCGCTTAAGGAGGCCGGCGCGGCGACGTATCGCATGGGCTTGGACATTCTATCTGAGCTCCCCGGCTTTGACCCTTTCCCGCAACGCGATCTTGGTTGGGACGGCTATTCCATGTCGCGATCGCTCGTTGAATACACAGTGCGACAAAAGCTTCTCGAACGCCCGAACATCACGCTGCGAGATCAGTGCCGGGTTACCCGACTGGTTACGACAGATAAGAATGGTGCCGTTAGCGCCGTGCGGTTGACTGATAGTGCTGGTCCAGACGATACATTGACAGCAGACCTTGTTGTTGACGCCTCCAGTCGCGGGGCGCTCACGCTCGATGCGCTCAAGGCGACAAGCCGTCCGCTCCCGGAGGAAAGCACCGTTGGTATAGATATGGCCTACGCCACCGGCGTGTTCGTAATTCCTGACGATGCGCCACGTCATTGGAAGGGCGTCTACACCTTTCCAGCGCCGCCGAAGGTAAAGCGCGGGGCGATCATGTTTCCTATCGAGCAGCATCGCTGGATTCTCAAGTCTTGGTAGTGCGCATGGTGATGCCCCACCCGGAGATTTCGATGGATTTCTCACCTTTGCGAAGGAGCTGCGCACGTCAACCATTTATCGTGCCATTAAGGACGCGGAACTGGTGGGCAGCGTGGTGCGATTTGCGTTTCCAGAAAGCGTTTGGCGGCATTTCGAACGTCTAAACTCCTTTCCTCGCGGTCTTCTTCCGCTTGGTGACAGTATTTGCCGTTTCAATCCGGTCTACGGACAAGGCATGACGGTTGCAGCCAAAGAGGCGACAGTCCTGCGAGATCTCCTAGCAGGCCGCGCATCGGCGAGCGATCCGTTCGATGGATTGGCGCAAGCGTTTTTTGTCGAGATCCGGGAGGTGCTAGATACACCATGGGCCTCGGCCGCAGTCTCTGATTTCGTCTATCCCGAAACCCGTGGCGCCCGCCCGCCTGGTCTTGAGACCACATTAAAATTTGGCCAGGCGATTGTACTGCTTGCTGCTCGCGATGCGGAGGTTCACAAGCTCAGGATGGAGGTAATGAACCTGCTTAAACCGCGTAGTGTCTATCGCGATCCTGCGCTTGTCGCCCGTGTGCGCGCGCTCATGGCGGAGGCGTGAGTGACCGAAGGAATGCAGAGCAGCCTGCTGCACCGCGGAATATTTGCTGCCTCAACCACCGTGTTTGTGTCGCCTTCGGGTTTCGACGTTTCGAGCGCGCGCCCGCCACTTCCGCTTTCCACCCAATTTCAGACGTATTGCTGTCTCGCCGCAAACGACGTTTAGGGCCAGGAACGGACTCTCGCACCGCAGCAAACAGCGTCTCTATTCGATCACCTCGTCGGCGATCGCAAGCAATTTATCTGGAATGTTGAGGCCGAGCGCCTTCGCTGTCTTCACGTTGATGACAAGCTCGAATTTGGTCGGCTGCTGGACCGGCAGATCGGCAGGCTTCTCGCCGTTAAGAATTCTCCCAACGTAGGTGCCAACCTTACGCCAGGCTTCAGAAAGACTGCTACCGTAGCTGATCAGTCCGCCCGCTGCGACGTATTCGCGCCAAGCATAAACAGTCGGTACCGCGTATCTGGCAGCCAGCATGACAATATGATCGTGCCGTACCGTGAAGAAGGGTTTGTCGCTGATAAGAAATGCTGCAGTACGACGGTCCACCATCGTCTTGAAAGCCTCCTCGATTTCTGTGTCCGTTTCCGCTGTCACGAACGACAACTGCATTCCAAGTGTTTGTGCCGCCGCTAACATCTGTTTTGTGTTTGGTTCCTCACGCTCACTCGGGCTTATGAGCATTGTGGCCGAGGCGGCGCTTGGTATCAGCTCGCGCAACAACTCAAGGCGCTTAGACCACATTTCAGCAGTGACAAACACGGTCATGCCGGTGAGATTGCCCGTGGGGTGTTTGAGACTGCCCACCAGGGCGAGCGTGTCCGCGTTGGCGATGTCGCCGCCAATGAAGACAATCGGTATAGTTGAAGTTACAGACTTGGCAGCGAGCGCCGATGGAGGACCGCCAGCAGCGATGACGGCGACCTGGTGATTCACAAGGTCTTGCGCAAGGGCGGGCAATCGTCCGTATTGGCCCTCGCCCCATCGATATTCGATTGCAACATTCTGACCCTCGACATATCCAAGCTCCCGCAGGCCTTGAATGAATGCCGCAACGTAATGCGCCGCGTTCTCAGGTGCGCCGGGCTGCAAAAAGCCAACCAGCGGCATCTTCGGCTGCTGCGCTCGTACCGCAAGGGGGTAAGCGGCAACACCGCCAAGAAGGCCGATGAATTCCCGTCGTCGCATATTCAAGCCCATGGCCGAAAACGGCGCATCGTAACGGCTCAACGCCTGGTCTTGGAAGGGGCTCGCAGTGGTGCCACGCGTTGGCCAATGTCCAAAATGGCCAGGTCCGAAATGGGTCAAAAGCTGAAGTGACGGCTCTAATTTTTGACGTCTGCTTCACTCCCAACATCAGACATTCGTTTGATAGTTCGGCACGTCCGTTAGGGACCCGAAGCGGACTTGCTCAACATTGCCATCTTCGAGCGAAAGGAATTAGGGCGTGATCGTTCGCATCGTCAAACAAACCGCTGCATTAAGTCTTGATTTGCGGCTGGTCGTGCAAAACGGCATTCAACAATGAGCTGTGAATTTCCATGCCACTGCCGTTGTAATCAATGAAGCCCAGTTCTCGAAATTTGTTCATGAAGAAACTCACGCGGGACCGGGTTGTTCCGATCATCTCCGCAAGCGTCTCCTGGCTGATCTTGGCGATAATCGGTTCCGGTTTGCTTTCCTTGCCGAAGTTCGCTAACAGCAGGAGCATTCTGGCAAGACGTTTCTCACTCGAATTGAACAGCTGATCGACCAGATCCGCTTCAACGCGGATATTTCGGCCCAGAAGATGGGCAATGAACATTTCGGCGAACGTTGGTTCCTGATGGATCACGCGGATAATAGCCGCCTTTTCTATTCGGGCGATGACGGAGTCCATCATGGTCGTGACCGTCGATATACGCAGCGTCTGCCCGGCAAGACATCCTTCGCCGAAGAATTCGTCTGTTCCAAGAATTGCGACGACCGCTTCCTTCCCTTGCTCCGAAACGACGGTGACCTTCACCTTGCCTTTCTGGACGTAGAAAACCGCATCACCGGCGTCACCCTGTGAAAAGACGACTTGGCCTTTGCGGTACTTATCCATGCTCCGGCCCTTGCCGACCTTGGCGAGAAAAGATGTCGAATTGAATGACGGTTGGCGTTTAATCGCCATGGCACGACCTTGGTTGTGCGCGATCACGTTCACATATGGGGTGCGGAGCCGCTGTTTACTATCAGCGCGCCCCGAGCGGTGTCTGAGCAAAATTGCTCACTCTGAACCGGCGGTGGCGACGGATGTCTCCGTGTGGCCCTTAGCGTCACCTAGGCGGCGCAGCGATATGTCCGGTTTCGGGGGCCACCGGGCAAACCGGAAGAGGCCGTAGCGCGGCGTACTCTCAGGACAATCACCTTGATCATGTAATCCGCTTTGGCGGATGCAGGACAGCATCCGCTAGTTTCAGCCATTCGGCCGCCATCTCGCGTTGAACATTGCGATATTCCTGATCTGGTGCCAGAGGCACCATCTTCAAGCAATGCTCGGCGTAACGCACGTAATCCTTGTGCGTGTTATTCTTTGGAACTGCCATGACCACTCCGACACAACTCTACAACCGCGCACGTCTCTACAACCGCGCACGTCGAAATCTGTCGCACCCTCTAAGGGCGAAGTCTGTTCAAAATCGACCACTTTTAAAACTGGCCAGTGCCCAATTGGCCATTGCGCCCGCCCCGTGCGCCGATCCCGAATGACCGGTTTGGGGTCATGAACTCTTTCTTCACGTATGCAATAGCAGACAGGCGATAGCTCGCCTGGTGAAAGATGCTGTTCGAGAACAGGGAGGTCGGTGATCGGCTCGAACACCGTTTGAAGCAACGGTTGATGCGCGAGCGGCGCCCATCAACTCTCTCGTCGAAACGATTGTTCTGGCCAAACTGAATTCCACGTTAAGGTTCGGGAATGTCGGCTTGTGGCCCAAAGCGACAGATGCTGTGTTGCGACCAAATGTCGGCTCTTGGGGCAAGAGCAGAAGTAGCTGGCGCGCATTCAAAACGACGCGAATGACCCACCTCGACCGTTTTGTTGCGACTCTGGGTGCAAGGCAACATGCGAAAGCGTGCAGCTATCCTCGCACCGCGTGGCGACGATCGTCCATAATCGGGCTTGATGTGAACAGCCCGGTCACCTCGCGGCACTTTTCGGTTTCATCGGCGATGAACTTGCCGAAGTCGTCGGGCCTCATCGTTATTGGCACGCCACCGACAGCCATACACGGCTCTGCAGCAGCGAATACGGTCGAACGCCGGGCCGTAGGGGCGGTCGGGTAGCAACTCATCATTCTCGATGTCGGCAGAGACCGCGACATTAAGACGGCTTTTGCAACGTTCGCCCGGCGTGGCGTCGGTGCGATGCTTGGTGACGGTGGCGCGTGGAGAGCTGATGGGCATTCTGGTCGATGCAAATGTAGCCGCATCGCCGATTTTTCAATTTCGCAAATTACACGACCGCGCATTTCGCCAAGTGAAATGCCGCAGCTGTAGGTCGATCTCTCTTCGGATCACGATCGACCTCTGGGGGCGCGCACTCCTTACTTGGTCTTGATAGCGCTGTCGAACTCGCCGATCAGCCTCTCGAACAGGCGGGCGGATGCCGCTACCGTGTCGCCCGTAACTCCGCCGCTGAACGACACCCCGTATTCGAGAAAGATGCTCCCGTCGGTCCCGATAAAGACCTTGGCGTAACGCTTATCCCTATTCCACTTGTTGGCCAAGGTCAGCGTGAAATCCGGGTCTGCAATGTAATTCAGGTCCCAATCAAGCGACAAGCAGTCGCCGTCGGCGTTACAATAAAGAAAGGCAGTGACCTTACGACCGCTCATCCCAGTGTAGATGCGGTACTCATCTTTGACGCGGACAATTTCGGCACGATAACCGGCGCCGCGCAATATCGCAGCCAATTCGTCAGGCTTGAATGTGGTAAAGAGTGCCGGCGGCGGCGTGGGTGTGGGTGTGGGTGTGGGTGTGGTTGTCTGAGCCAGGGACGCGGGTGCCAACAACAAGGCCAGCCCGAGAGCGGCGACAGGAACACTGGCCCGCATGGAACGCCCCCCTGCGACGATTTCCAATATTTAAGCCCGCTTTTTCCTCCGGTGCAAGTCTCGCATAGCCGATCTGTCGGAGATTGCTTTTCCTGAGGCAACGCGGGCGGTCGCCTATTGCCTGTGAGCCGCCATTCATCTAGCTATTGAGACATCTTGGAGAAACGGTACGATGGGGCTGCAACATTGGTTGTCCCATGCCCTATCTTCCCGGCTTTACCAACGACATCTTCCTTAGCTACGCGAGCGTCGACAACGAGCCCGACGCGCAGGATGTGCGTTGGGTCAGCCGGTTTCACAACGACCTCGGAACGGCCTTGCGACGCCGGCTTGGCAAGGATCTCGAGATCTTCTTCGATCAGTCCGGTCTTCGCGCTTATGACGAGCTCGAACAGCTGCTCAAGAATGTACGCACCTCAGCGATTTTCCTGGCGGTTTGCTCGCCGAGCTATGTGCAGCGAGAATGGACACTTGATGAGCTCAAGGCGTTCCAGGCAGTAACGAAGGCTTCCGGCGAGCCGAATCGCCTTGTCACCATCGAAGTTCTTCCAGTCGAAGCCAGCCACCTCCCGTCCGAACTGGAGAACCTAAAGCGCACCCAATTCTACACCACCGTCAAAGATTCCGGCACGGATTTGGCGCTGACGCCGGCGTCGGAGCCGCTTCTGTATAATGAGCGATTGCAGCAGTTCGCCCAAAACTTAGTACTGTTGCTGCGCGAATTACGAGGCCGAGCATTAGCGGAGAAGGAGCCCGACCATACTCAAATCGAGAAGGAGCCTAAGCGGACTCAACCCGAGAGGGAGCCCGAAAATATTCAGACCGGTCGCGCCTCCGACGTCCAAGCCCCGCCGGTCGCGAGCGCCAGTGCTCCGACAGCAACCGTGCTGCTCGCGCAAGTGACCGATGACGTCTACGACGAACGCCAGAAAGTTGCGGCGTACCTGGAGGACTACGGCGTGAAAGTCGTGCCACAAGGGGAATATCCGGAAAGTGGGTCCAAATTCCTCAAGGCCGTGGCTGCCGATCTCAAGTACGCTGACCTGTTTGTGCAATTGCTAGGGCGTGCTCGATCCCCAAAGCCGGAGGATCTTCGCGCCGAAGGCGAGCTGGCCAAGAGCTATTCGCGGTTCCAGCACGATGCGGCACAGCAGCGCGGTATTCCGGTCCTGCAGTGGCGCCATCCCGACGTCAATCCTGACAAGTTGCCGGCAACCAACTGGGACCGACAATTGCTGCAAGGTCCGGATGTTCGGGTGATGGGCCTGCAGGACTTCATGAAAGAAATACGCACCGCGGTGGGCAACCTGCGCCAGCGGCAAAAAGAGCCCAAATCGGCGAGAGGCGACTTCATCTTCATCAATGCCGATCGCAGCGACCAGGAGCTGGCACAGAGCCTGATGAAGACCTTCAGCGACAACGATTGCTATGCGGCCATGCCGATGGATGACAGTTCCGCATCCGCAAAGGAGCTGGAAGACGATCTCGCAGCCAATCTCATCGACTGCAAGGCCCTGCTGCTCGTGTATGGAAGGGCGTCGCTTGCATGGGTGCGCGCACAAATCCGCCGCACTATCAAGCTCGAAAATCAGCGGCTACAGCCGCTGCGGGTCAAGTCCATTCTTTGCGGACCGCCGCCGGCGAAGCCGGACGTCGGCGTGTCAGGTTTCGAGCTGGTCGATTGGCGGGAGGGGGCAACGGCCGAGTGGGTGGGCAAGATCATTAGAGAGATCCGTGTGTGAATGAGTTGGCTGCAGTCGCGCGTGAGACGGCTTCGGTCGTAGGCCAGGCAGCTCCTGTCGCGACCTTGGGCGCCCCATTACGCGCCCCCTATCCCGGCTTACGCTCGTTCCGTCCAGACGAGAGCGATCTATTCTTTGGCCGCGAAGATTTCGTCACCACGATGGTGGACCGGCTGGCAGCGACGCGCTTCCTCGCCGTGCTCGGCTCCTCAGGAACGGGCAAATCCTCGGTGGTGAAGACCGGCTTACTTGATGCGCTCGAGCTCGGCCTGATGGGGAAAGCCAGATCGAGCTGGCGCATCGCCGATTTCCGCCCCGGCAGCGACCCGCTGCGCAATTTGGCCGGCGCGCTGCTCACCGACGAGCCGCACGCGACCGCCGCTGACCTCGATATGCTGCGCGGCTTCCTGGCGCGGGGGCCGCGCTCCATCATCGAATGGTGCCGTGACGGCAATCTTCCTGCAGGAACCAATCTGTTACTGCTCGCCGACCAGTTCGAGGAGCTATTTCGCTACCAGGACTACGCCCGGCGCGAGGAAACACAAGCGCTCGTCGAGCTGCTCTTGGAAAGCGCACGCAGCACGGAATTCTCGATCTACGTCACCATCACCATGCGCTCGGAATATCTCGGCGCCTGCGCCTTGATCGAAGGCCTGGCGGAGGCAATCAGCCACGGCATGGTCCTAATCCCGCGCATGACCCGCGATCAATGCCGGGCCGCGATCGTCGGACCCGCCAAGGTTTGCGGAATCCAGACCGACCTGCCGTTGGTCAACCAGCTGCTCAACGATCTCGCCATCTTCGCCTCGTGGGACGACGAGGGCACCGGGGACGAACTCGACAAGCTGGTGCGCCGGGCCGATCAGCTGCCGCTGCTGCAATATACGATGAACCGTATGTGGCTGCGGGCACGCCAGCGCCGCGGCGACGGCGATGGAGACGGCCGTCCGCTCGTGTTGCGGCTCGCCGATTACGAGGCGATCGGAGGACTGCGCGGTGCGCTCAACGAGCATGCCGATCAGCTGCTTAAGGATTTGGCAGACAAGGCGCCGGAGAGCGTCGTCGAGTCGGTGTTTCGCGGCCTCGTCTCCGGGGCTACCGTTGCCGAGGCGGTGCGGCGGCCGAGGCCGTTCGGCGAGCTTGTCAAACTGGCGGGCGGCAACGAGCAGGCCGTGCGCGACGTGGTGGACACATTCCGCCAGGCTGGCGTCAACTTCCTCGCCCCGGAGCTTGATTCTGCGAATCCCAAGCCGCTCGACAATGACACTTTCATCGACATCAGCCACGAGAGCCTGATCCGCCAATGGGGCAAATTGTCGGGCTGGCTCGAACAGGAGGCGCGCGCCGCCCAACACTGGCGCCGGCTCAGGGATCGGATGGCCGACGGCGACCTCTTGCAGGGTCGCGAACTGGCCGCACTGGTCGCCTGGAAGGAGGAGATGAAGCCGAACGCCGAATGGGCCAAACGCTATGGCGGCGATTTCAACGCGGCGATGAGCTTCCTCGATTCCGGCGAGCGTGCCGAGCAGCAGCGCCTCGAAGCCATCCGGCGCGCCGAACAGGAACGCCGCCGCCGCAGAAACATCCTCGCCGCCGCCGTCGTCGGCACATTGGGCGTCTTTTTGGGAGGCTTTTCGCTTTATGCGGTCATTGAGAACTACAAGCTGGAAGACGCTTTGGTTAAGCAGAAAAACGCCTTGACATTAGCGGACGCAAAAACGGCGGAGGCCGAAAAGGCAAAAGCGGACGCCGAACAGGCAAAAGCGGACGCCGAACAGGCAAAAAAAGACGCGCAAGCTGCGTTGGCCAAAATGGTGGCCGCGCAGGAAGAAACCGCGAGGATTAAGGAGGAAGACGCGAAGATTAAGGAGGAGGCCCGAGAAAAGGCCCAAGAAAAGACGGCCGAAGCGGCCAAAGACCTCGGCCCGCGGCCGACCGGCACCTATGCGGACGAAACGAAGTCATTCGGCGTGGATCCTCCTAACGAGCCCGTCAAAGAAGTTAATGGACCGACACCCACGGTCATACCGGGCGGAAAGGTCCTAACGACAGCGCAGCTATGGGAGGCGATCGCAAACAAATCGCTCGGTACCATCGTCCTGGTGGATGTCTCGAGCGAGCAGCATCCCACTACCATCCCGAGCGCCAACAGACTTCCCACCGCTGGGCAAGGCACCATGGACGAGCAGGCGCGGAAAGCGTTTTGGGAGGCGCTCAAGAAGTTGAGCGGCAACAATTGGGATATTTCAATCGTATTCTTCGGTCGCGATGCCAAAGATTGGGAGGGCTATAATGCTGCGCTACGCGCGATCGATATCGGCTTTGCCAGAGTCTATTGGTATCGGGGTGGCATCGCCGCCTGGACCGCCGCCCACCAACCGCTGAAGTGAAACCCCGGCAGGCTGCGCGGCGCGCTCGCGTTTGGCCAACAAGGACATGTCTTGCAGCGCATCCCTTTGTGCCGACTGACCGACTCCGATACGGCAACGGCGGCGTCCACATTCTCGCGGATATTGAATATTGACAGACGGAGTTGTGGGTGACCGGCGCAAGGGCTCGCTGTTTTCCGCAGTGCAAACGGTCGTTCTTGGCTCGAAGCCGACGTGCCGAACGATCAAACGAATGTCTGATGTTGGGGGGTGAAGCAGACATCAAAAATAAGAGCCGTCAATTCTGCTTGCGACCCATCTGAGACATTAACGGCTCGCTGAACGCTGGGCCCGAGCTCTGTTCAAACCCCTTCCAGTGCCCCGTACCGCGGCTACGGCTTAAATTTGAGGAGCCGCTCGGCGTTCAGGTGAGCCACCTTCTCCTTGTCATCCGGGCTGATCGGCAAATTTTCGAGGAAGCGCTTGCAGGCCCGGTTGTCGCTGTAAGGATAGTCGACGGAGAACAGGATTCTGTCGATTCCGATCGCATGCAGCAGGCCGATGAACGCCGCATAGTCGATCGACCCGTCGGGCGCCGCATAGTAGCCGCTCGTTGTCACATGAATGTTTTGTTGGAAATAGTCGATGACACGCCTTTTCAGGTACTTCGCCGCCGGCCCCAATTCCGAGTTTGCACGCCAGATCATCGACGGCAATGCTTCACCCATGTGGCCGATGATGATCTGTAACTTAGGGAAGCGATCGAATACGCCACCAAGAATGAGCCTGAGCACGTGCAGGCCCGTATCGACATGCCACCCCCACCCCGTGGTTGCGAGAATTTCGGACACCATCGTCTCGAATCCGCCGTAACACGCATCTTCCACCGCCTGTGGTGGGCGCTTTGGATGCAGATAGATGGGCACGTCGAGCTTTTCGGCCATCTCGAAAACCGGCCAGAAGAATTGATCGTCCAGGTAGCGGCCGCGGATATGCCCATGGATCAGGGCACCGAGAAAGCCGTGGTTGGTCACCATGCGTTCGAGCTCCGCCGCCGATGCCTTGGGGTTAGGCATCGGCAGCGTGGCAAACCCTCCGAATCGCGTCGGGTGCGTAGTCACTGCCGCAGCGATCTTGTCATTGGCCATCGCAGCCAGCTTTACGGCGAGTTCAGGTTCCAGGTTTTCCGTGGCGGGTTGATTGAGAGACAGAACCTGAACATCGATTCCACCGGCGTCCATCGCCGCCAGGCGTTTTATTCCAATATCCAATGAGCCCGCCGGGACTTCACCGTCCTGTCCTGTGGAATAGATTCCCGTGCTACCGAAGAGCTTGAAAGCCTTCTCCTGAGCGCCGCCAGAGTTGGCTTCGATGATGGCGGGAATTTTGAAGTGTTCTTCGATGGCGATCGTCTTCATAGGAATATGATATCTTCACGACTGAGTTGGCGCACACCGGGGCGTCCCATCATGGCATCACAACAAGCGGATTATGTTCTTGGACATACGAGCGTGGAGCAGCAAAGGCTAATCCGCCAAGCTCGCGTGTTGGCTCCGCTGACTGAACGCTTCTTGCGTGATGCGGGCATTTCTTCAGGAATGCGCGTGCTGGATATCGGCTGCGGCATGGGCGATGTTACTATGATTGCTGCTCAACTTGTTGGGTCCGCTGGCCAAGTCACGTCCATTGATCTCGATCAGGCTTCAATTGAAACTGCGCAAAGACGCGCCGCAGCGTTCGGCTTCGAAAATACTTCTTTCAATTGTGCTGACATCGCTGCATACGCGCCCCCCGAGCCGTTCGATGCGGTAATTGGGAGGCTGGTCCTGCAATTTCTTCCTGATCCGATAGCGATCGTCAAGCGCCTTTCTGGAATGCTGCGGCCGGGCGGCATCTTGGCGCTACAGGAACCGACATGGAAATTGTGGCTGACGTATACAGCCCACCTACCTTTGCGCCTGTCCGTGACAAGAGCAGCGCGTGATGCGTTCCAGGCTGGCGATGCCAGCACCGAAATGGAGCAGCAACTCTACCAAGGCTTCATTGCTGCTGGACTACATGCTCCGCAGTTGCGTGTCGAGTTGCCGGTAGGGAATAGCCCGGAGTTCAGGAGCCTACTACCGGAGCTCCTTGCGGCCCTCATGCCCAATATAACTTCCAGGGGTTTGCCCATTGGTCATTTAGGTGACTTGAATACTTTGAAGAATAGACTCGATGAAGAGCTAAACAGCCAAAACTCTTTTGCCTCCCACGTCGCTCTGATAGGGGCTTTTGGGCGTAGATAAATCCACAACATGGATCGTGAGCGGCGTTAGCCACGACTTCCGGTTTTGGCCCATCTCTGACCTCGCTAGATGTCCGCTGTTTGATCGCTATTGGGGAAAGCGGACGAAATTCGGGCGGGTCAAAAGCTACGCTCATGACCCGTAACGGACGCGCCATCACTTTGCGACGAGCGGTGCCGGAACCGACGACGGCGCGCCGCCGAAGGTATAGTTGAGCCCTAACGCCGCGGTGTTGGTACGCAGCCGGATACCGGAACTGAGCGCAGCGCTCGCCGGTTTGCTTAGGCCGCGTTATAGGCGTTGAATTCGGAGTACCGGGTACTCCGCGCACAGACGCGGATCGCCGGCGAGGGCATGCACCACCGCCAAACGACGCGCGTCCGCTTAGGCGCGATGGATAAAATTGCTTCCACGTCCGTTATTTTCAGAGCTGCGATTTGTCGATATGCTATCGGTCGCGGGGGAATGCGCTCTCGGTGACGGGAGGAGCCCATTGCGCGAAAGCGGCGTTGTATCATCTGGCGGTGGCGAACCGAGTTTCGATGCGACGGAAATTCTAAGCGCTTCGCCTGGGCTTCAACTGGTCTACGACACGGCGCCTGTCGGGCTAGCCTTCCTCACGACCGACTGCCGCTATCTGATGATTAATCAGCATCTAACGGAGATTTGCGGCATTTCGATCGCAAATCACCTCGGACGCACCGTGCGTGAAATGGTTCCGCAAGTCGCTGAGCAGGTCGAAAAGATCGTTCGACATATCGTGCTTTCGGGTGAACCGATTACCGGCATCGAGGTCAACGGCCAGCGACCCGACGGATCGAATGTCGAGCGCGTCTGGATCACTTATTGGCATCCACTGAAGAACCTTGATGGGGACGTTATCGGAATTAACGTAGCCGCGGAGGAGATTACCGAACGCAAGAGGGCGGACGCCGAACGCGCAGCGATGCAAAGTCAGTTGCAGCAGCTCAATGAATCCTTGGCCGAGCGTGTGGAGGCGCAAGCGCAAGAGCGGGAGCGACTGTGGCGGCTTTCTCAGGACCTCCTCGTCGTGACCGACGCCGAAGGAACAATCCTCAATGTCAACCCCGCATGGACGGCGACGTTGGGGTGGCCCGCTAATGAGTTGGTTGGGAAGCCTGGCGCCTGGCTGATCCACCCGGACGATCGCGATCGTTCGCTCGCCGAACTGGCAAATCCGCAGGCCGGCCTGCCCAGCCCGCACATTGAAAACCGCATACGCTGCAAGGACGGTTCGTATCGATGGCTGTCGTGGCGGGCCATGTCCGATCGATCATCGGTCTATGCCATCGCCAGGGACATCACGAATTTCAAAAAGTCACAAGATCAGCTTCACACGATGCAAAACGCGCTTGCGCAAGTAGCTAGACACGAGACGATGGGCGCCATGACTGCCTCGATCGCTCACGAGCTCAAGCAGCCGCTGGGCGCCATCGCCGCGAATGCTGGCGCCGGTTTGCGGTGGTTGAAACGAGCCGATCCCAATCTCGTCGAGACGGAAGCAGCCTTGCATCGAATCATCAGGGACAGTGAACGGATCGATGAGGTAATCACCAGCATCCGTGCGATGTTCGGCAGAAAGCCCAGCGAAAAACATTCGGTCGACGTCCGCTTGCTGACCGATGAGGCGCTGGGGCTGACGCAGCGTGAGCTGGAAGCGAACCGGATAGCGGTGAGGAACAATGTGCGCGGCGATCTCGCAGCAGTGCTGGCCGACCGCGTGCAGCTTCAGCAGGTTTTCGTCAATCTCATCATGAATGCCATTGAAGCGATGAGCGCCGTGAATGATCGCGAGCGACTCTTGACGATTGAGTTGAGCACTAACGGCTCAGAAATCACCCTTACCATTGCCGACACGGGAAGCGGAATAGAATCGGAGAAACTTGACCAGATCTTCGAGCCGTTTTTTACAACGAAAAGCGACGGAATGGGACTTGGTCTGTCGATCTGCCGCTCGATCGTCGAGGCGCACGGCGGACGACTCTGGGCCGCGCCACAGCAATCGTTTGGCACTGCGTTTCACATGATATTGTTGCCAACAGACAGGGCACGCTAAACGGCTCGATGCCATTACCGAAGGTCTGCTTTTGGCACTTTACGTCATTTAGTGCGACGCTGCCGCCAGTCACCGGCAAGATCAGCAACGATGCGCACCATGCGTGGTGACAGAACGTTCCGCTTGGCCAGGATGTCGGGCAGCGCCTGGCGAAGGAAGCGCAGTCCTTGTCGGACGATAATGCCGCGCTCCAGAAGAAAGCCGCGAATTTGATTGATCACCGCGGTCCGCTCGCAACACGATGCCGCCGCGCGCATCAAGGCCAATCATGTGAAGCGTGTTCTTGCCCATATCTATTCCGATGGTGGTCACTGCGTGAACGGCGGACGTACGAGGCATGGCGGTGCTCCTTCTCCTGACAAGCCCCCCGCGCACTCTGCGTGCCGTCGGGGGCGGGAGCGCGGCCGGTCCATCCCATTCGCGTCATTCGCGGCGCCGCAACATCATGTCTGCGATTGAGGGATAAACGGACGTAACGCGGACGTATACCGAGGGCTAACAAGGCTTGCTTTGAAACCATTCTCGCCGGCATCCACTTCGCCGGAACATGCGCTAGATCGGGCAGTGTTGGTCCAGCACGTCGACGGGATCGATTCCATTCATGCGGAAGGCGCTGCGGTGGAGCAACGATCCGGCCTGCAGCCGCAGGGTCGCATCACCATTCGCGGTTTTGATGATGAGGATCGTGTCGTGGGTCGCCTGCCACTCCCCGTTCACGCGCTTGAATGCTGAGCAATCCAGGGCGGGCGCGGCGGCCGCTTTCGGCGCGGCGCTCGCGCAGAAGCGCTGGATCGTCTGCACCACGAACGGCGCCCGGAAGAAGCTGAGCCCATAGTCCGAGGTGCGCTGTGCGTTCCAGGATACCGACTTGAGGACTTCGTCCGGCCGGGGCACGCCATCGCAGAATCCCGCGACCGGCCGAGCGGCCCTGAGGCAGGTCGTCAAGAATGACGCCGCCTTCAAAGCGGCGGTCATTCCGGCCCCCTTCGCGCGGGTCACCGCTTCGTCGACGCAGGCTTGCTCGTCGTTGCCGACCGCGAACCGGGTGCCTTCCGCCGAGGCCGATCGAGCCTCGGCTCTCAGGGCGTCGCCGTTCTGCTGCCACCACCAATATCCGCCACCCGCCACCGCCACGACGACGATAAATACTCCGAGGCTGATGAGCAGGACTTTCAACAAGATCGGCATATGACCCCTAACGAGACAATGGCTCCGGAACTGCGCCGTTCACGTCCGTGGTTCAGTGTTCACGCTCGGAAGTTATGGTGCCCACGGCTTTTTGACCGGGCATAACCGTACTCACTATCTCTGGCGTGCGTAGTGTCAGCTTGTCATGTGATCAATTGTCCATGCAAGTGACCTTGTCTCCGATGGCCCTAAGCGGCGGACCGCATTTTGACGACCGATCGTCGCTTTTGGTGAAGAGCGGACGCGCGTGAATGTAGGACCCTGGTTGCCTCGGACGCTCGTGAGCCGAACCGGACTTCGGACCTTGCGGGAGCCAAGCCGGCCGACCTTCCAGTCCTCCAGCCAACCAAGTTCGAACTAGTGATCAATCTCAAGGCCGCGAAGGCGCTCGGAGCAAGCGTGCCGTCGAACCTGCTCGCGCTTGCCGACGACGTCATCGAATAGTTCCGCGATGTCGCTTCTTGGCCCTTAGCGTCGTTTGCTGCGAGACAGCAATATGTCTGAAATCGGGGGCAAAGCGGAAGTGGCTGGCGCGCGCCTAAAACGACGCTGATGACCCAGACCGTCATTTCGCCGCTGTCAATTACCGCAGTGCAAAAGCATTACTCGATCACTTCATCGGCAATGGCGAGCAGTGTCGGCGGTACGGTAAGGCCGAGCGCCTTGGCGGTCTTTAGGTTGACGACGAGATCGAACTTGGTTGGCAGCGTGACCGGAAGATCGGCTGGCGCAGCGCCCTTGAGGATGCGCCCGGTATAAAGGCCACCTTGGCGAAACTGCTCCGCCAAGCTCGTTCCGTAGCTAATCAGGCCGCCCGACAAGACGTCTTCGCGCAGCGAATAGCTCGCCGGCAGCGCGTAGCGCGCCGCCAGCGCAACGATCTGGGCGCGCCGGGTGGTGAGGAACGGGTCGTTCGCGACTAGAAGACCCCCGACACCCTGCCGTGCAAGCCTCGCAATCGCCGCGTCGACGCCATTTTCTGTGTCGGCATTCGCCACGCTGATTTGCAGCCCAAGGGCGCCGGCAGCGTCCTCCAAATCGCGCACCTGGAGACTGGCTTCCGGATAGTTAGGGTTCACCAGTAGGCCGATCACCGAAGCCTTCGGCACCAGCTGATGCAACAAGTCGAGGCGCTTCGCGCTCAGCGCCGATGCTGTCCAGCTCACGCCGGTGAGATTGCCGCCGGGGTGATTGAGGCTTGCGACGAGACCAGCCTTGACCGGATCGCCCCCAGTTTCGAATACGATCGGAATCGACGCTGTCGCCGCCTTGGCCGCCAATGCCGGTGCGCTCCCGGCATTAGCGAAGATCACGTCCACCTTGCGGGCGACCAGATCGGCCGCCAGCGCCGGCAGCCGGTCATAATGACCCTCAGCATAACGGTATTCGATTGCGACATTGCGGCCTTCGGTGAAGCCGCTTTCATTCATTCCCTGGAGGAAGGCCGCGGTCATCTGTGCCGAAGCGGCGGAGGTGAGGCTAGTGAGGAAGCCCACCACCCGCATCGACGACTGTTGTGCGTGCGCCGACAGCGGCCAAGCCACGCCGCCGAGTGCTAAGATGAATTGTCGCCTTCCAATTCCCATTGCCATTTGATCCGGGGCGATATGCCGAGGAAAAGGCCCAAGCTAGCTACTGCTGGCGAGCGGGTTGCCGCCGCTCGACGAATTATAGAGGCGCAACAGGCGTTGTTAGAGAAGCTTCGAATTAACGGACGACCAACGAACGAGGCCGACGGAGCTTTGCGAATGTATGTAAGCTCCCTTTTGCACCTTCTCGCCCACGAGGAAAGGCTGAGGAAAGCAGCCAAGGACAAAAGAGGCGAACCAAGAGCAAAACTCAAACTAACGCACTGTCGAGTTTTGCAGCAACGCGGGGCCTTTCTTCTCGGTTGAACCCTCCTCCACTTCCACGCCGGGCGCCCTTGCGCAGCATGAAATACTTGATCACAAAGCTGCCTTCTCGCCCCGAAAGCGGGGCGCCGCAAGACCGACAATGAATTTCCCGATTGATCGTCTCAGGTCCGGCTTCCACTTTGACAAGTTGGTATTGTGCATTGCAGTTCGGACAATGAAACATCACTCTGCCGGTCACCACGATACGCCCCCACGCTTAACCACAGAACTCTAGCGTATAACTTCGGCTGCGCGCTCGCAATAATCAGACCGAACCAAGAGGCCGCAGTTTGTTCCAATCCAAGAAAATTTGGATTTTCTGGGAACGTGGCTCAGAGTCCGCTGGCCTGATTCTGGAGGAAGCACCGAGCAATGCACGTGAGCTCACCAGCCAGTGTCGCCGAAATCTGTGGCACCGTGCCCCTCTGTGCGTAGCTGGCGACGTTCATGAGAGCGAAGCTCGCTCCGTTTCGTTGCTCGTTGGCGGGAAGGGCCTTGATTACCTGATCGAAGGCGTCGATCTGCTGCCCCAGGGCCGCCACGTTCGCATTCGCCCGGAACGTATCGCCGATCCGGGTGAGAAGTGTGGCATAGCCCCGGTAGAACTCGCTCGGGCAAGTAGGATCGTACCGCTGCTCCCATATCGACGGGTCGCAAACCCCTTGGCTGGCGAGGCGCGACAGGGTGCCGTCGTCCAACCACGCGCCCATTATGTCAGCGGGCATCGGTTCACTCCTCTCGTCACCGGCCCCATGCCTGCACTGGAGGTTTGCGCGCGTGACGCCCGCACGAGACCCAGGCTCGTAGTGTGGTCGCCGTAGTGGTGACCGCAATCCTCGCAACGGTTCCCCTGGGGAGGGCCCCGGAACGCCGGGCAGGAACAGAGGCGGCACGGCCCGAGCCCGCACCAGATCTGCCGCTCCGGGGTCTGACCGGGACGAGCGTTGAGTTGCATGATCGAAGCTCCCTTACTTAGCCTTCGCTTCAACACCGCTTAGGCGAACGGTAGCTTGCGAATTAGACTATCCGACATGCTGACGAAGGTTGCTTGGGGCGACACCGTTCAGTATCGCCTGGGTCCAACGTGCGAGGCGTTCCTGCGCCACCGGAGTTTGCGACCATTGAAAGGACCAATCTCTGTGCTTGTTGACACCATCCGCCATTCTTTCAGCAATACCCTGCGGCTCTAAGGCTCCAGCGGCTATAGCCAATCTCTGTGCTTCTTGGTGGGTCATTTCACACTGCCGGATGTGCCCAATTTTCTTCCTGGTACTAAGTGATGGCGGTTGGCCAACGCCGCGGCGTCTACCTGGCTTTCGCTTCG
The DNA here is from genome assembly GCA_963804405.1 of uncultured Alphaproteobacteria bacterium. Lineage (GTDB taxonomy): Bacteria > Pseudomonadota > Alphaproteobacteria > Rhizobiales > Xanthobacteraceae > BOG-931. The sequence continues at coordinate 40,031 of CAWDQG010000058.1, forward strand.
GCGCTGCTCACCACAAGTACCCGCATTTGTTGCAACAATGGTCGGGGGGGTTGGAGTGCCCCTTGCCCCTGATACAGTAGCCGCCGTCTTTATTGGGACACGCTTCCCCGCATGCCTCATCTGCGACCACTTCCGGCATATTCTTCTCGGCGATCTTGAACTTCTCGGAGTTCGAACCGCGTCCATCTCGTCAAAGCGTCCATGGTGCATCCTCCCATTCCGCCGCCTCTGCAGGCATTGCACCTGCTCAGTCTACAAGATCCATGACGTCCTGCTTGTGAACGGCGTCACAGGGCAGAACGAAGTTTTGCGGTACGATGGAAAATTCCGGTTCGTTGTCAGAGGCGGTCCATTGGTGCGACAGCGCCTCTGCGCACGCCGCGTTCTGAAACGCTAGTCAACCCATTGAAAGACAACAGGTGATTTTTTGGAGTTCTTTCAGAACGGCGTTTGATAAGGCGAGCAAACCGGCCTGTTTTGGAGACCGGTGCTCTGGCCACGCCTGCGGCTTTAAGCTGGCGAATGACGGCGTCGATACCCGGTCACTCCAGGCTTACCTGGGGCACCGCAATATCCAGAATACGACGCGGTACACGGCGCTGGCACCCGATCGCTTCAAGGGATTCTGGCGAGATTGATCTTACTGAAGACCCCGGCCGCACATTCTAACTGTGATACGATAGCGTGGGCACGGGCACCGGTATCCGCAAATATCCCCTGGCTCCCGGGCGCCGATTGCTCTTAGCCAATAATAGCGTCGGCGCCCGTCAGGCTTGCCGACCGTCTATGGTCACTCGCCGCTCGATCGCCCGCTTGCGCGTCTGGCGTCAGATCAGTGATAGATCAGTATGCCGAGGACGGTTGCGAACAACGCCGTACCGAGCACGGTCTAGATCGCTTCAAATACGTAGCCGTACCACATGAGACAGCACCAACGTAACCACGATCCGTATTTAAGTCGCGGGCCTTCACGGGCTCCAAATTTTCAATGCTGCGTTACGGCATTCGCTCGTGGCGCACTAAGGCCAGCGCGTGCTCTGGTTGTTCGGCGTAATATCCGTTGCTCCCGTCACCGCAGCCGACAAATAATTGAGGATTTGCATCAATGGTGGGTGAGGCCGCACATCATGGGTCAGGTATGTCAAGTGTAACGTGGCCGGCCAGTGGCCGGGGTTCCAAAGAGGGCCCAGAAACTGGGGCACTTTCTGCCGTCCAAAAGCAGAGATTAAGCAGTCAATCAAAAGTGACCACGGTCACTCGACTTTCTTCCGGCAGGTTGTAAGCATTGCCTTCGAAATCGAGGGTGACGCGGCAATGTTCAAACTGATCGTGGCGCTTTATCTTGTGTTCGGCGCCCCCGTTCTTGTTGCGTTTGGGTATGGGGCTTATTTGGCAACCCTGCCATCCGGTAGTTCGGGCAGTTCGTCGTCGAGCGGCAGCACCGTAACTTTCAGTTCGTCGTCGAGCGGCGGCACCATCACTTTCCAGAATGCGCCCCTCACCGTATCGCGCGGCGTCCCCGGGCCGATAGCTGGCGCGGGCTTGCCGGTTCTTGCCGTGGGCTACGGCGTTTACTGGCTTGTTCGCCGGCGTCGTCGATCGCAATAATGCTCCCTGAAGATCGACGGTGCGGGCTTCCATTTAGTGGGACATCAGTCGTCCCCCTGTTCTGTGTAGGATTACCGCGTTGTCTAGCGTTTACTGGTCGCGCCCATTACCGCGCCCCTTGACCATTCCCGCTGTCATGAAGCTCCAGACCCTCGCCGATGTGCGGGACTTGGTCGAGAAACACTTGCCCGCACCCTATCGTCGTAAGGCTACCTGGCGGCATGTCTCCACCGAGATCGCCAAGGCCGCTCAAGGCGAGAAGGACTTGCTGGAAATCTGCGTATCGCTTCGCTTGGTGCTAGCGCTCGAAGGGGTTGAATGCCTGATGAAGTGACGCCCCACCGCGAAGCGGGAACCAAGACCGGAGGCGGTAGAAAAATGGACGACGCGCGATCGTTCGCAGCAAAGCTCGACTACAGAACAGCCCGTCGCCGCTTCGAGTTAGCATTTGAAACATGCGAACGACTTACCGAAGCTGATCGGAAGCTCTTGTTCAAGGAAATCGCTGAGCGAGTAACTCAACACCTACGGCAAGCTCAGCCTAAGGAACAGAAGGCCGTGCAGGTGATCGGCATCAAGATAGAGTCCCAGTGACGCACCGCTTCCCGCAGCCCCCTATCCCTGAATATCAGCCTCGTGGGCCGCTCTGGCTGCTTTCCGCTTAGCCAAGTAGTTGATCGCGGCGCGTTTCGCGTCGCCGAGATCGAACCGCCCGTTGTGCTCGACCGCGCCATCGTCGCTCACGGGGAACTCGACTATCTCACCCCCGCTATGCTGAACGAAGATAATCGGGTGACGGTAGCGTGTGACTCGCCAATCCATTTGGGCTCTCCCAAGAGAATTTTCGGTGAAGGCCCGTCATTACGGATAAGCAGTTAATACGGCGTAATTTTCTACGCGCGTAGAAGTGCTGCTGCTCCTATTGAACCAAGAGAAGCGACAGGCGAAGCCAGCGCGTAGCGGGCCACATTGCGCGGCGCGGAGCTTTGAGTTTCTAGGATTTATTTAACTGATATTTCAGATGCCCGCCGCAAACTCAACACAACGTTTTCGTCGGTCTAATCGCACTTGAACTAGATCGCGTATGCGAAACCTACTGTTTTTGACCTTGATATCGGTGCTGCTTCTTGCCTTCGATGCTATCCATTTTAGGGGCCGATATCGTTCAGAGATTTGGCAGGATGCCGTATCCAAGGGGCAAGCTTTCAATCGCGACATTGAGTACAGACTGAAACGGTCTCTCTGGTAAGACTAGCCAATCGCCATCCCGTTCAGCCGGCCGAACTATATGGAATCCAAGCCAATGCCGACAAAATGCAAGAGCGCCAAGAATTTCGCCTATTCAGGCTCGGCGGGCTCAACGTGGGACCGGCGAGGGGGATTGAGGAACGGCCTCACGCACGGCCGCTCCAGCACCGAGGCGTAGCGCCTGGCTACGAAGACCACGAAAATAACCGACGCAACTGTCCAGAACACGACCATCACGCAGCGTGGCTCAATACTGCGGCCTAACCGGCAACGTCGGCAGCTTCGCGATATTCGCGGCTATACGCCTTGCGTCATGGCGCGTCAGTAGGTTCGCCGCCGTGCGCCTTCCGGCGTCGGTTTCAAAGTACACATAAGCGAGCGCCATTCCGTTATTGTCGCGCACAATGAAATAGCTTTGGTTGTGATACCCCCCACTCAACCGCTCGCGCATGGCGCGCTTGATCCGGCCCGCCAACTCTAGAACGATTATAATAACGGCGGAATGACTGTCCCCTATCCTGAGGGGGAACCGAGTAATCTTTCCAGGTCCGTGTTCTCTATTTGTCCTAAAAGACTTTGGGTGCCAAATAGCGGCAATGTCCGCAGGCCGCTTCCCACCGCGCTTAGCATTTCGTTGTGGAACGAATTGGCGCATGATGCGCCATGGGTTTGGCGGGGCGCTATAGGATCGAAATATCCAGCGGGGGGATAGTCGCCGTTGTCGATAGCGACGAACGCCTCGACGTGGCGCACTCGCTTTATTGGCACGCGGTCATGAACCATCCGAACCGGCTGGTGATGCTGTGTGACCGAGCTCGCGTTATCGCCCGCAGCGATCAACCTGAAACGATGCCGATCTAAATAAGCGCGACCAATGGAATTGCCGGACGAAATTTTCGGGAAGGTCTCGCACAGACAATGATTTTAAGCGCGAAGACGTGGAGTCTCTTGAAGCAGCTAAAGGCCGCCGGTAGGATATCCGGCGCTCAAGCCTTCTTCTAGAACAGCCAAGGCGCCGTCACCACGGCCGGTCGGTTAATGAGCGTGATCGAGCATCGCAGCCGGCCGCGGCCGTCACTCAACTAGCGCGCAAAAAGATCGAAAGTTTTGTGACGTTGGTCACGGTATTTACACAGCCAGTCGGGCTAATTTTTTCCGGACGGCACGCTTGCATTCGCAAAAGGGCTTCCCATGACAAAGTTGATTATCCTAGCGGCGTTGAGTTTCGGTGTTTTCGGGTTTAGCGCGTTTTCCTCGCAGTGGGTTGCTCCACAGCCGTGTCCCGAAGCAATCTGCTTGATCGGCCCGTAGGGCGCGGGACGCACGTCGCAACCGGCAACACAAACAAAATGGCGCCGCCGCAACGAGCGAGGGCGCCAAGTCGAGGTTCCGTTAACAAACGCAAGGTTCGCTGCACCCGGCGGATCGGTAAACAGCGCCACCGCGGGCCGCCCCGCGCCAGTGCGCTTCCTGTTAGTGCCGCGTACTTATGCCACGAAATGGATGGCCGGCGTTGTTCAGTATGATGGACTCGGTCATGGCGCGTCGTGCTCCGGTGCGCTGTGGCAAGTCGGCGGCTCAGGGATGCAACACACCTGGGTCGCCGGCGCTTTGAACCGTGCGCGCGAATGCAAGCTTTGTCAAAAACCGCTGTGACGCGATCTAAAAAACAACTCAGCGTCATTGGGTTAGATTGAAACTGTGCCGCTAGAAATCTTGACACAAAAAGATGTTGTTCAACTTCTCCGGCGAGAAGTAGCCAAAGCTGGCGGACAAACCGGTTGGTCCAAAAAAACCGGCGTTCATCGAAGTCTCATCAATAAAGTTTTGCAGGGACGAGAACCGCTAACAAAATCGATCCTCAAAGCGCTTGGGCTAGAAATCGTCTACGGGCACAAACAAAAAAAGCCCCGACCGTCGGGGCTTTAGTTGCTGACATTAGTGCCGCCAGCGCGCGGAGGAAAAGTCTCGCGCTAGCCCAAACAGTATAACTGATTCGTTGGAATGCCCGGAGCGGCACGTCGCCAGTGCAGCGCATTGTGGATAACGGTCCAGCGCGCGGGTTCAGGCGCCCATCGCCGCCCAACGCATCTAAGCAGCCAGAACTGCTTCAGGATCGGCCAGGCGATCCTCGGATGCGGCGCCTTCCTCGATGTGACACACGCCACAGGCTCGGCACTCGAACGTATGCAGATCGGGTAGTCTGCCAAATCTCGACGTTCTTCGAACGAGGTGCATCGGCCGAGCGCAGCCGAAGCACAACGGCGGACGCGGCGACTTAGGCGCGGAATTGTTAGCGCATTTTTCAAACATGACACGACAGTCCAACTGCCCTCGGCCAAAACCCGGGGCGCAGTTGATATGAGGTGCCAGCTTACCGCGACGTGGCCGCTGGCTTAATTTTTGGCAATCACGCTGGGCGTGCTCACTTAAGGGTTCTGGGAAGGCCCTATCGCAACTCAATCTCGGAAGGAGTACTCAAGGTGGCTGACAGTGGGGACTACTCGGTTGACGCTCGCCGCATTCATTCTGCTCGGATTAATATTCGGCACCTCCCTGGGCTATCTAACCCTAGTCGCCCTTCGCGCGGCCAAGTCCCCAAACGATGAGACAGTGCGGGTAGTTGCAGCCAACGCCCCAATCCATCGCTGGGGGATGGTTGGGAATATGCCTTTCATGCAACCCGAGAATATTCTTCCAAAGAGCCTCCCAAGGTTCCAGTCTGAGTGCGCGACGAAGCCCGGCGCATCGCCAATATCGTCAAGCTCCCAGGGCCTACTGGGACGGCCGCGGCATTAGCGGCAAACTAGCGGGAACGAATTTGCGGTCGAGTGCATTAACGCCGTCGGAATCGGGGAATTTCAGCACGCTGATATGTAAGCTGTCCGGCGCGGACGACGCGGCGATAACAGTGGAACTGTGGCCGGGTGCACGCCCCCAAGCTCCCAAAGCCGCAAGGCGCCCTAGCCACATGGGGTCTCGGCGCGGTGTGTGTGCGTCGCCGAGACCCGCCTCCTTCGCCGACAGGGGGTTATGTCTACAGGGATATACCGACGACAAAATGACCATCGCCCATCTGGCCAACCGCCCGCACGAAGCTTTGTTGGAGGCAAGACACGGGGGGCGCAGTGTCGACAGATCATTTCAACTGTCCGAATTGCAACGCGCTTTATTACTTGATCAAAGCCGAGGCAGGACCGGAAACCGTCAATTCCGAGATAGCCTGCCGCGTTTGTCGTGCGCCGCTCGCTGCGCGGGAAGGAAGTGTCGTACTCAAATATTTTCTCTTGCGTGAGCCAGCTCGCCCCGATCCGCGGGCGCGTCAAGGCTCACAGCGGGCAAAGCCAGTTGTTGTGCGCCAAAAAAAGCCGCGGACAGGCTGACCGGATAGCGGCCAATATCGCCAAGGTGCCGAAGCTTTAACCGCGCATCCTGTGACCGACATCGCTTCCCGCGGTGTTCCGGCCGCGACATTTCTCTCCGCTGCGAGCATGTAGGAGAGGAACCATGCGCTTCATTGCCGGGCCAATAATTTATAACGAGCCTCGCACAGCTAGTGGCTACGTCTGGCAGACAACTCAGCTATAAGTCGGACTATGGCCGACGAATGGGACGACGTTCTGAAGGAAATCGAATCCCTTAAGCAAGAGATGCGTCGCATCGTTGATGCGATCACTATGACCACATCAGATCTGGATCAGACATGGGAAGCTGTGAGAAAAGCACAGTCGGATCTTGGCAGGCTCAATAAGCAAGTCGCCACCTTAAAAGTTCTAGCGCCCTACACGAGAAATTACGCGCGGACAGGATAGCGGACGTAACAAATAAGCAACTGACGTAATGGAATCGCCGGATGACGCGTGCTCTAATGTTCGCGAGTGAGACGGCGCCAGAGGCCGCCAAGCTCCTGTCCCGCCGTCTCGCTTCGGGCCCCAAGCGCGTGAGCCCATTTCGCGCTTGGGGTTCCTCGCTTCAGATGTACTGAGCGCAAAATCTTTACGCCCGGCGTCGTTGCAGGGAGCCTGTCATACCTCGGGGAGCGTTGTCTTGCCGCAGAAATCGATCCTCGATCTCCGTGTAGACCTTGTGCAGCCACTGCTCCGCGCGGTCGGCCTTGTCCTGATAAATACCAACCTCAGCTTCCAACTCCGCGATCCGATTTTCGGCCGCTCGAAGCTGATGGGAAAGCTTCTGCGCCATTTCTAGGGCCTGCTGACTATTTGCTTCGGCCACGCCGGCGGCCTTTTGAAGCAACCTCAGGATGGTCTTCCCTGCTATATCGAGTTGATCGGCACTATCAGGTGGAGAGGCGGTTTTCGCGGCCGGCGTAAACGGAATGACGGACTCTGACGCGCATGCATCGCCACGCAACTGACTACTCATTTCACAACCGCCTTTTGTATATCTTCCCTAAGGATAGCCAGCTCGCGGGCCGTCTTGATGGCCCCGATCGGCCTTTTCAACCGGAATTTCGCCGGTCGGTCCGTTTTGTCTGCGTGTGTGGCGTGTCAGTCACACCGAACGGCCCCCCTAATCGGAGGTAAAGCTAGCCGAGCGCCGGAATGCCCCCGCGTCGGCGTCAAAAAAGCTGGACATCAGCATGCAGCGTTTCCGCTTTGCTGCTCTAATGACCGCAGTGTGGCCTCGTGGCACAATTGGCAGCCAGTGCCCTCACCCGCATTACGCCACTCTGATAGCGTGCCACGGCCAGGGTCGCCCGCGTTTCTCACGCGAGGGAACGCAGCGGAGAGCTGGTGCCGACACATGCTTCAAGCGGGCCTAGAGTATTGAGATTTGCTTGCCCACAATGAGCCGCATGAAGAGATCGCGCGCCTTGAGGAGCACATCGAAGAGCTTTACGCCAAAATCGAGAGCTGTCGGAAATTCATCTTAGCCTCACGGATTGCCGTCGCCGGCGGCGGCCTTGCGCTTGCCGCGATGTTAGTCGGCGCAATCCGGTTCGATCTCAGCTTTATGGCAGCAGCGGTCGCCGCGGTTCTCGGAGGTATCCAAAGCTGTCGCCACACACGGTCCATGCAGAGGCTCCAGGACGGACATCCAAGGGGGCTTTGGAGAGCACTCAGTTGGGCCGTCCCGAAAGGCGAACGCCGGAAGCGCGAAAGGGTTTCCGAGAAGCACGGCTGCCCAAAAAGAAGGTCCCGACGCGGGCGTTGAATGCCGTCGGGACCAAAGGGGGCAGAACTCGATCCTCTCTCGGCATCAAACGCTGGCTCTTCCGCCACGCCAATCCCTCATTTGAGGGGGCGCCTAAGAGGGTTGTGGCCCCTCGTTGCTGTGACCGGGGTCGACGGCGCGGTTGACCCACATTGATTGTATGGAGCGCCTTAACTCAACAGCTCCCGGACCCTTTTTGCTCGCCATTCGCCAACCCCGCAGCCAATCTCACATGCGCAGAACCACGATCCGCCGAACCTCCCTGCCTTCGGCGTCGATGATCCGATAGCGCTCGCGGGCAAAGCGTATGCGGTAGCCGCGCTTCACTAGCGTCTGCGTCCAGCCATCGCGAGCAAGAGCGGAAACAAGCGACGTTGTCAGCCTCCTCGCGGGTAACTCGTCCTCGGACTGGCAACGATGCTGGCCGAATGGTATCGCGGCAATCCCCCAATCTTTAGGGGGTTGTGGCTACCGAAGTGTAACCGATCTTTAAATACCAATGACCGATAGTGTCGGCGCTGACTATCTGCATTGGGCTCTGGGTGAGTTCTGCGTACCAGGGCCCCTTCCTGCGCGTCAGGGCTGCGAAGTAGTCACGCTTACGCGGTTGCCAGTTCCGCCGGATTAATCAGCGTCGGATCATCCGCATCAGCCTTTGAGCTATTGACCTTCTTCGACACCGGCCAGCGTTGCACAAAGTCGTTCGAGACTGGCTTTAGGATGCCAGCCCCCGCCTCCCCGCTCAGCCACGGCGCGAATTGCTGCTCTGTCAAAAACACTGGCATCCGGTCGTGGATTTGCGCAGCCATGTCGTTGGGCTCGGTGATGATCATCGTGCAGGATTTCAATCGCTCGCCCGTCTCGCGATCTTTCCACTCATCCCACAGTCCAGCGGCAGTGAGAATTGGCGAGGCATCGCGAGCTGTGAAATACCAAGGTTGCTTGCCGCCAGGCGTGTCCTGCCATTCATAGTAGCCGGACATCGGGATCAGGCAGCGGGTGCGCTTGAATGCATCGCGGAAGAACGGTTTCGTTTCGACCGTCTCCGCCCGCGCGTTGAAGGTTGCCGCACGCAGCTTCTTCAGCGGCTTCGACCACCACCGCGGGACAAGGCCCCAGCGCATTCGGACGAAATCGCGCTTGCCGTCCTGCTCGGTCACAACGTCGATCGGGTCCGTGGGGCAGACGTTGTAGCGCGGCTGGAGATTGTGCGGCGGGCGGCACGACCGCACCGCGAAATGCGGCACCGATCTCAAGCGACCAGCCCTCGCACATCCCGCGTCCCCACCGGGTTTTCAGAGTTGGGGGGCGTTCCATGTCAGTAGCGATTGATGGTTTTGTTGGCCCGTCGAGGCGAAAGGTAGCGATGCGACGCGACCAAGAGGATTACGTTATTGTGCTGCAACCGGAAGATCTGGTGCTCTTTCGAAATCCCAATGCAACTGCACTTCGCAAGGCCTGTAATTTTCTTCGCTGGGAGGTTGTCAGCGATACCGTTCCAGAAGCGAATGACCCGGCGTCTTGGTAGGACGTGTTCGCGCTCGGCGTAATGCCGGAGCAAGTTGCGCTCATCGTCATTCAGATGGTGCATGCGTCATTGGCCTAAATCGGCCGGGCGGTCACGAAGTAGGCGATAACCGCTAGTGCTGCCCGCCACTTACCGATTGGGTGACACGGTCGGGATCTTTCTTCCTGCGACAGGGCCAGGATTTCACCATAGCCACACGCACGCGCACGACGAAATCCTCTTTCATTCGTTCGGGATGCTTTTCGATTTCGCTGAGCATCGTCCGGACAAGTTCTGGATTTGTTATATCCGTGGGCGGGCAGACAAGCTTGATTGATCGCAAAGATTCTAAGACGCCGAAAACGGCACCGACGCAAACTCCTGCGGCTGCTAAGCGAACCTGCTCCACCCTGCCCATGGTTTGGAGGGTGTCTCCGTCGCTCTCAACAAAATCGAGCCAGGACCGACAAAGCAGTACCAAGTAGTCGGCGCTACCGCGGCTTTCTTCGGTTTGCCCTTGGCTTGCAGTCGCAAGCATCGTCAGCGTGAGCGCTAAGGTCGCCACGCGTCCCATTGTGTGAGTGTCTGCCCTGACCGCGCAACAACGACAATAGCTGAGTCGTTCCGTTTCAGCGTTATGGAAATTCGCACGATGTTACGCGGCAGCCCACACACGCTCGGGTACCCAGCGCGGCGGGCTCACTCGCACGCGATGCGACGCGACGCCGAAATGGAAGGACAGCACCCATGGCTCGTCCTATCGAGTCCGCGCTACTTTAATCGCTCCATCCGCGCGATGGGAAGCCAGTCGCCGATCGCCCGTCTATGGATAGCCCTGCCACCGGGAGCATCAAATACCGGCCGAAGCCGCCGCTTCCCGCCGCCGTGGACAGTCGAGGACCACAACGACGCGTGCCGGTCTCAGCCGCAAAATGTCTCACCGCTGTCATAACATCTGCGCTACGAAAGAGGTCGCCGGGTTCAGCCTTTTTTGCTCCGCGTATGTTTTTCGTGTTTTGTGAGATATTCGTCATCGACTTTCTCGCCACCATTTTGTTTTTGGCAATTCATCACTATGAGCGCAATGGTCCGCTGGCCGTTCTATGCAAATGTTTGGTGATAACTGTTGGCGGTGTCGCGATCCTGAACAAATTGCAGCCTCTACTCGGTCTAAATTGGATTTAGAGTTGCGGGCGCGCACGCCGGTACTTCCCGGTATCGATGTAACGTTAATCCGCGATCACGACGGAATCGTCGGACAACGCGTGCTTCGGTTAGACGAGGCGGCGCGTCTTCGTTGCGTACCCGGACGTCCGTCTTGGGCCCCAGGCGCGCGAAGCCGATTCCCGCGCTTGGGGCTCCCCTTATCCATGGCGCGACAAGGCACGGCGCGTTGCGGTCAACATCGCCAAGCTGCCGAAGCTGCTGCGGCCGCCGACGCCTTGACGTGCGAGCCGGCGGAGCCGGCCGTGAAGCGCGAGGCGGAAGAAGATTGGGGGCGCCGATGAGCGACGATGATAAAATCTACGTCGACGCCGGGCAGCCCGCGACGCTGAACAATGGCGCTGGCAAGCAAACCGATTGCCGCACGTTGCAAGAGGCCGTGTTGGCTTGGCACAGGTTGGCGCCCGAGCAGAAAATACGAGCGACTGTTAAGATGATCGGCGGCCGGGTGTACACAGCATCTGAGATTGATCGGCTAGATTATGGTCCGAAGCCTGTCTCAGACTAAGCGCTATTTCGGCGCCAAACGTAAGCTTATCGTGTGTAGGACATGCCTTCCCCTCACAATTAAGAAGGCTATCCATGCTCCGCCGCCTTTATGACTGGTGCATCGACACCGCCGGCAAACCGCATGCGGCGTGGGTTCTGGGCGCTATGTCGTTCGCCGAGAGCTCATTCTTTCCGGTCCCGCCCGACGTCATGCTCATCCCGATGTCGCTGGCGCGGCCGGAGCGCGCGTGGTTCTTCGCGACCATTTGCACGCTGACGTCGGTCGCCGGCGGCTTGCTCGGCTATTTCATCGGTGCCGTACTTTACGACACTGTCGGCCTCTGGCTAGTTCACCTTTACGGCTACGGCGACAAGGTCGAGACTTTCCGCGCAGGCTATGCGCAATATGGCGCGCTCATCATCCTGCTCAAGGGATTGACGCCGATCCCTTACAAGCTGGTGACCATCACCTCGGGCTTCGCCGGTTTCAATCTCCCATTATTCGTCATCCTATCGCTGATCACGCGCGGCGCACGCTTTTTCGCCGAGGCCTTTTTGCTTAACCGCTACGGCGCCCGCGCGCGCAACATCATCGAGAAGCGGCTTGGATTGTGGACTGGCCTAGCGGCGGTCGGTGTCGTGATTGGGTTTGTTGTCGTGGTCCGCGCATTCTAGGCGATGCCCGCTCGCCGCTTCCCGCCGCCGTGGACGATCGAGGAGATAAACGACGCGTGCTTCATCGTCCGCGACAAGAACGGGCACGCACTCGCCTACGTATATTTCGAGGATGACGCAGGCCGTCGCACGGCCGCCAACTTGCTCACCCGCGACGAGGTCCGGCGCATCGCGGCAAAAACATCGCGAAGCTGCCGGAGATGCTGAAGCGCTAAAGTCGTCGGCAAATGGCTGAAAGCCTTTGGTCTGAAGAACACCGCTTCGCCGCGCCGCGTCTAATCGGGTATTATGCAGCGATGCAGCGCGCACCGGACGACGTCCAGCCAATGACAGCCGAGCAGGCTGCAACGCTCAAGCGGTTGGCGACAGCCGCTTATGAGCTAGACGCATATAAGCCCAACCTCACGCGCGCCGAAGCGGATCTGCGTATCGCGGCATTGGCCGCTAAGCTCAAATTGCTTGGTGAGCCGCCGCATACACTTTGAGATTTGCAATGGACGCTGTTTCTAAACCTTACTCCCCGGCCTTATGTGCAATGCAGCAATACCTGGTGCAAACGCAACAATAAAGTGCCTCCAGCGCGCTGGACGTTGGAACACTTGGGCGGCCGGCACCGCCTGCGCTGCCGCGTTGGCAAGCTTCGCTGTCGCTGTCTGCGAGGTGTTTCGGGGCTGACGGGGGGGACAACAGTGAAAGCATTCATTCTCATGGTCACATGGTTTTACTACGGCCAGCCCGCCGGTAAGCTCGCAGGCTGCGTTTGCATCAATGGAATCTTGTATGACCGCGCGAAATGCCGTGTTGGAGGATGCTGCTAGGTTGAAGTCCGAAGCCGATATCGAGGTGGCAAGGAAGCGGGCACAGGGGATTATCTCCAACCCAATTATCCCGACGGTATCTGCCGTATGCGTTGCGAAATAGGCCCCACTTTCATCTAGTTCGCTCGGGACCTTGCCGGGACCGAAAAATCAAAACCCCATCAAAATACGCCGTTATGACAAGGTGTTATCAACCATAAATCGTCACAAACGATTATGGTTGCTGAACGGTTAAGGCCCAGTCGGCGCGCGGTTCCCTTCCCCTGGAAGGGGGAGGGTCAGGGTGGGGGTCGCGGGCCGCTCGCTCGAAACGGCCATGACGCGGCGACGTAGCCGGGTCGTCGTCGCCCGCGTAGCGCGAGCCGTGAGGCCGCAGCCCCCCTTCTATCCTCCCCCTTTCAGGGGGAGGAAGAGTTTCTTTGCATCGCGCGAAGCGACGATGAGGACTTTCTTAACGGCCGCGGGGCTCAATCTGCCTTAAGTTCCCTCCGCGGGTATTGAGGATCCAGGCCGATGGGTGACGGGCGGCCCGCCGCTATGCGCACAGCCGCCAGCGGGCTCGGCGTGGCGCTTGCCGCGCCGGTCGAGGCCGAGCTGGACGTCGAAACCGCCGGTGTGGTGCGCGCGCAGGCCGCGTCGTCCCTGAATATCCTGCATATTTTCCGCGCCCCCCTTGGCGGCCTGTTCCGCCATGTGATCGACCTGGTGCAGGGTCAGGCCGCCCGCGGTCATCGCGTCGGCCTGATCGTCAATTCCATCACCGGCGGCGCGCGCGCCGACGCGGCTTTGGCTGCGCTGGCGCCGCATCTGGCGCTCGGCATCCAGCGCGTCGCCATCAGCCGCGAAATCAGCCCGTCCGACGTTACCGCGCTTCGCCTCGTCTCGCGCTGGATCAAGGGCGTGGCGCCCGACGTGCTGCACGGCCATGGCGCCAAAGGCGCGGCGCTGGCGCGATTGGCGTTAAGCGCGCCCAACGCCGTCCGGGTCTATACGCCGCATGGCGGCTCGCTGGTTTACCGGCCCGGCACGCTCGGCGGCGGCTTTTACCGGACGCTGGAATGGTTTCTGAAGTGGCGCACCGATCTGTTCCTGTTCGAGAGCAGCTACATCGCCGGCCTGTTCCGCGCCGACATCGGCCACCCGCCGGGGATCGTGCGGGTCGTCCATAACGGCGTCGGCGACACCGAATTCGTGGCCCTCGTGCCGCGGCCGGACGCGACCGACATCGTCTGCGTCGGCGAATTGCGGCCGGTCAAAGGCTTCGACGTGCTGATCGAGGCGCTCTCGCTCCTCAAAGCCCAAGGCCGGCGGGTGAGCGCCACCATCGCCGGCGAAGGGCCCGACGCGGCGGAGCTGAAAGCCTTGACGGAGCAGTGTGGCGTCGCCGACCAGGTCCGCTTTGTCGGCTATCGGCCGGCGCGCGAGGCCTTCGCCATGGGGCGCATGATGGTCATCCCCTCCCGCGCCGAGTCGCTGCCCTACGTGATCCTCGAAGCCGCCGCAGCCGGCGTGCCGATCCTGTCGACGCGCGTCGGCGGCATTCCGGAAATCTTCGGGCCGCAGAGCGGGCACCTGATCGCGCCCGACGATGTCGGCGCGCTGGCCGGCGCCATCGGCGGCGCGTTCGACGCGCCGGCCGAGCTGCGGCGAATTGCCGAATCGGTCAAAGGGCGCGTCCAGGCGGAGTTTTCGCTCTCGGCCATGGTCGATGGCGGGCTCGCGGCCTATCGCGAGGCGATTGCGCTCCGAAAACTCGCGCAGTTCGCATAACCAATTTTTTCCCTTTGTTTACTACCTTCGCAGCCGCGAGTGGCCGCGGGCATGCCCGCGCCACAATTGCGGCAGCGAAAGCGCAATCAAAATGTCCAGGCCCCAACCCACCAGCATTTTCGGCCCCGGTTCGGCGATGCTTTCCGCCGTCTCGGCGGTACCGGCGAACGACGCGCCACCGACCGAGCCGCGGCAGCTTTCCCCCGCCGCGCAGGCGTTGACCGAGGAGCATTATGAGCCGGCCTACTCGCCGATCGTGCTGGCCGGACTGGTCCGCGCCATCGAAGTGGCGCTGATCGTCGCCGTCGGCTTTACGGTTTATGTTTGCTACGTGGTGCCGAGCTACGGCTTCGCCTGGTACTACTTCGCCGCCATCGGCGGCATCGCCGTTCTCGCCATGCTGGCCTTCCAGGTGGCGGATATCTATCAGATCCAGGCCTTCCGCGGCCACGAGAAGCAATATATGCGGCTCGCCTCGGCGTGGTCCGTGGTGTTTCTCATCGCCATCGGTGTCTCGTTCTTCGCCAAAGCCGGCGACCAATTCTCCCGCGCCTGGCTCGGCGCATTTTATGTGCTTGGCCTGTTCGCGCTGATCGCCTTCCGCCGCGGCCTGTTTCTTGTGGTCCGCCGCTGGACCCACGAGGGCCGGCTCGACCGCCGCACCGTCGTGGTCGGCTGCGACAGCAACGGTGAATTGCTGATCAGCTCGC
This sequence comes from uncultured Alphaproteobacteria bacterium, assembly GCA_963804405.1. Classification (GTDB taxonomy): domain Bacteria; phylum Pseudomonadota; class Alphaproteobacteria; order Rhizobiales; family Xanthobacteraceae; genus BOG-931. Next base: position 55,255 of record CAWDQG010000058.1, read on the forward strand.
TCGCCGCGCAGCGCGATTTCGAGGTGCACATCATCGGCGCGTTCGACGACCGCAGCGACGAACGCAGCCCGACGACGTGCGCCGGCGTGCCCAAGCTCGGCACCGTCGACGATCTGGTGGCGTTCGCGCGCGCCACCCGCGTCGACCTTGTAATCTTCTCGCTGCCGATCACCGCCGAAGGCCGCATCCTGCAGATGCTCAAGAAGCTCTGGGTGCTGCCGGTCGATATCCGGCTGTCGGCGCATACCAACAAGCTGCGCTACCGGCCGCGCTCCTACTCCTATGTCGGCAACGTCCCGGTGCTCGACGTCTTCGACAAGCCGATCGCCGACTGGGACGTCGTGATGAAATGGCTGTTCGACAAGATCGTCGGCTCGCTGGCGCTCGTCTGCGCGCTGCCGATCATGGCGATCGTTGCGATCGCCATCAAGCTCGAAAGCCGCGGCCCGGTGCTGTTCAAGCAAAAGCGCTACGGCTTCAACAACGAACTGATCGAGATCTACAAATTCCGCTCGATGTATGCCGATCAGGCCGACGCCACCGCCAGCAAGCTCGTGACCGTCGGCGATCCGCGGGTGACCCGCGTTGGCCGCTTTATCCGCAAGACCAGCCTCGACGAATTGCCGCAGCTCTTCAACGTGGTGTTCGCCGGCAATCTGTCGCTGGTCGGTCCGCGTCCGCATGCTCTGCAGGCCAAGGCCGAGAACCGGCTCTACGACGAGGCCGTCGATGGCTATTTCGCCCGCCATCGCGTCAAGCCGGGGCTCACCGGTTGGGCGCAAATCCACGGCTGGCGCGGCGAGACCGACAGCCAGGAAAAAATTCAGCAACGCGTCGAGCACGACCTCTATTACATCGAGAATTGGTCGATCCTGCTCGATCTCTACATCGTCGCTCAAACGCCGTTCGCGCTGTTGCGCACGGAGAATGTGTATTGAGCGAGTTCGAGCGCAGTCGGATTGAACCGCGTCGACTACTCCTCGTCCGCTCGTTCCCGCGACCCGCCTACGCTCGCTTGGCGAGCTGCGGCGCGGTTTGGTCGCGCCGAAGCGCACAGCGCGAAGGCGGAAGGCGGGGACCCAGCTGTTTGCACCCGCCCCTGGATTCCTGCTTGCGCGGGAATGAGCGGAAGGTCAGGTCAAGGTGAGCACGGCGCACTCTTGGTTGGCGAGCCCGGCGGCGTTCGCCGAGGACGAGGGCTATTCCACAGCGGCTCCGCTGGCGCAGCGGCTTCTGAATATCGTCCTGTTCGTCACCGTGATGCTGAGCTCGATCGCTTTCATCGAGCCGTCGCCGCATGACGGCCTCATGCTCATCCTTCTGGCGACGTGCGTCGCCGCGCGCATACCTTTCGACCGCAAGCTTATTCCGCTGATGCTGCTGCTGATCGTCTGGCTGCTCGGCGGCTTCTTCTCCGTCATCCCAGTGCTCGATCAGAAACAGACGCTGCAATATGTCGGCACGTCGGCCTATCTGGTGCTGGCCGCGATCATGTTCGCCTGCCTGTTTTGCGACGGCAGTCTGGTGCGGCTCACGATCCTGCAGCGCGCCTATATCATCGCCGCGCTGATCGCGACGACCGCGGGCTATGTCGGCTTTTTCCACCTGCTGCCGGGCTCCGACATCTTCCTGTTCAACGACCGGGTCAGCGCCACCTTCAAGGACCCGAACGTCTACGGCCCGTTCCTGATCTTCCCACTCCTATTGTTGCTGATCGGGCTGATGACGCGCGGCATGCGGTTCTTGGATCTCGCGATCATGACGTTTCTGTTCGGCGGCCTGGTGCTGTCGTTCTCGCGCGGCGCGTGGGTGCATTTTGCGGTGTCCGGCGCTGTCGCCGTGCTGCTGCTGTTTGTCGCCGCGCCGGAGCAGCACATGCGCCGGCGGATCTTGTTGTTCAGCGTCGCGGTCTTGCTGGCGATGGCGCTCTTTGTCATCGCGCTGTTGTTGATTCCCACCGTGCATGATCTGTTTCTGGAGCGCGCCAAGGTCATCCAGCCCTACGATGTCGGTCCCGGTGGACGGTTCTGGGAACAGAAGCTCGCGCTCAGCGTCATTCTCGATCACCCGAACGGCTTGGGGCCGTTCGAATTCTTCCGCAAGTACGGCACCCAGCAGCACGACGTTTATATGCAGGGTTTTCTGGTCTATGGCTGGGTCGGCGGCGTCGCCTATTTCACGCTGGTGATGGTGACGCTCGCCATCGGGCTGCGCTCGGCGCTGATCGCGGCGCCCTGGCAGGCCTATCTGATCGCCGCCTATGCGGCATTCGCCGGCGAAGCCTTCGAGGGCTTCATCGTCGACACCGATCACTGGCGCCATTTCTTTCTGCTGCTCGGCCTGGTGTGGGGTTTGACCGCGGCGTCGATCAATTTGCGGCGAAGTGAGCTGCGGGAAGCGTTTGAAGACGATGCGGGCGTATTGTTGCCGGCTGCGGAGGGGCGGTAGCACTTCTGCCGGTTCAAGCAGTTACTTATTCATTGACGATGATCGTGCCGCTCATCCCCCTCTCTAGATGCCCTGGAATAAGGCAGGCGAAAACAAAACGACCGGCTTTGGTGAAGCGCCAGATGAGTTCGTCGCTCCCGTACATTCCCAGCGTTCGGGAATGCGCGTCCTGATGCTCCATATGCGGATGTTTTTTCATCATTTTCGCATGTTCTTCGATTTCTTTTTGGGTCCCCAACACGAATTCATGGTTGACCATCCCCTCATTGGTCAAAACGAAGCGTATCTGTTCGCCTTTGCGAACCTCGACCCGGTCGGGAACGAACAGCATTCGCGCGCCGTCCTCGCGCATGGCGATCTCAACCGTCCTCGTTGGCTTTCCAGGATCACCCGGTTCGCCGAAATCTGCAGGCTCATGCATTGCCGGCGAATGAGCGAGGACGGCCGTGGCGGCTAGTGCCAAGGCGATCGCTGCGATAGCAAGCAACAGGTGCCCGCGGGTCTTTAGTCGATTCCCCGTCGTCATCGCATCATCTCCGTGTTCAGGGCAGCGGTTTCCTCGCGCGGTCCCCTCAATGTTTCCTCGCGCGCGTCCTGCAATCCCCAACCCTTGATCAGGCCGTACACGGCAGGGATCACGATCAGCGTCAGAACCGTCGATGAGAGCATGCCGCCGATCATCGGCACCGCGATGCGCTGCATGACCTCCGAGCCGGTGCCGGTGCTCCACATGATCGGCAACAGTCCGGCCATGATGGCGACCACGGTCATCATCTTTGGGCGCACACGTTCGACGGCGCCCAGCATGATCGCCTCCTGAAGATCAGTGCGCGTGAAGCGGCCGGCCTTCGGCGGCGCATTTTTCTTTCAGCTCGCGCAACGCGTGATCGAGATAGATCAGCATCACGACGCCGGTCTCCGCCGCCACGCCGGCCAGCGCGATGAAGCCGACGGCCACGGCGACCGAAAGATTGAAGCCGAGCCACCATAGGAGCCAGACGCCACCCACGACCGAAAACGGCAGCGACAGCATGACGATCAGCGTCTCGGTCAAGCGGCGGAAATTCAAATAGAGCAGAAGAAAGATGATCAACAGCGTCACCGGAACGACCACTCTCAGCCGCGCTTCGCACGCTCCAGATATTCGAATTGGCCGCTCCATGTGACGTAATAGCCGGGCGGAAGCTGCACGTTCGCCGCTACCGCCTTTTGCGCGTCGGCAACGTAGCCGCCCAGGTCGCGGTCGCGGATGTCGACAAAGATATAGACCGCGAGCTGGCCGTTCTCGGTGCGAATGGCGGTCGGGCCGCGCCCCAAGGTCACGGATGCCACTTCGCCCAACGGAACGGTGCCGCCATTCGGCAGCGCGATCAGCGTGTCGCTGGCAATCGATCGCGGATCGCTGCGCAGATCGCGGGGATAGCGGACATTCACCGTGTAGCGCTCGCGCCCTTCGACGGTCGTGGTGATCGCTTCGCCGCCCAGCGCCGTTGCCACGGTCTCCTGAACGTCGCCCTCCATCAGCCCGTAGCGGGCGAGCGCATCGCGGTTCGCGGCGATGTTGAGGTAATAGCCGCCGATCACACGCTCGGCATAGGCGCTCGAAGTCCCCGGTACGGTTTTGAGAACCTGCTCGATCCGGCGGGCCACCTTCTCCATCTCGGCAAGATCAGTGCCGAACACCTTGACGCCGACCGGTGTGCGAATGCCGGTCGAAAGCATGTCGATGCGCGCTTTGATCGGCATGGTCCAGGCATTCGACACGCCGGGAAACTGCAGCGCCTTGTCCATTTCGGCGATCAGCGAATCGATGGTCACGCCGGGACGCCACTCGTCCTTTGGCTTCAGGTTGATCACGGTTTCGTACATTTCGGTCGGCGCCGGATCGGTCGCCGTGGCGGCGCGGCCGGCCTTGCCGAACACCGAAACCACCTCGGGAAACGACTTGATGATGCGGTCCTGCATTTGCAGCAGGTCCGCCGCTTTGGTCACCGAAATGCCCGGCAAGGTCGTCGGCATGTAGAACAGCGTGCCCTCATTGAGGTTCGGCATGAACTCGGAGCCGAGCTGGCTGGCGGGCCAGAGCGTGACCGCGACGATCGCAAGCGCGAGCACGATCGTGAGCGCCTTGGCGTTCAGGACCGCCTTGATGATCGGGCGATAGAGCCAGATCAGCAGCCAATTCAAAGGGTTTTTCTGCTCGGGAATGATCCGGCCGCGGACAAAAATAATCATCAGCGCCGGAACCAGCGTCACCGAAAGCAGCGCGGCGGCCGCCATTGAAAATGTCTTGGTGTAGGCCAGCGGCTTGAACAGCCGCCCCTCCTGCGCCTCAAGCGCGAAAATCGGCAGGAACGACACGGTGATGATCAAGCAGACTGAAGAATAGCGACGGCCCGACTTCGCTGGCCGCCGCGATCAGCACTTGAATGCGCGAGCGTCCCCGGCTGTGCGCGTTCGAGATGCTTGTGCGCGTTCTCGATCATCACGATGGCCGCATCGACCATCGCGCCGATCGCGATCGCTATGCCGCCGAGGCTCATGATGTTGGAGCCGAGGCCGAGCGCCTTCATCGCCGCGAACGCCATCAAGCACGCCGACCGGCAGCATGAGGATCGCAACCAGCGCGCTGCGCACGTGGAGGAGGAACACGATGCAGACCAGCGCAACGATGCCGCCTTCCTCCAGGAGGGTGTGCTGGAGATTGTCGATCGCGGCGCGGATCAGCGTCGAACGGTCGTAGACCGGCTGAATCTCTACGCCCTTCGGCAGGCTGCCCGCCAGCTCGGCAAGCCGCTTTTTAACGTTGTCGATCACGTCGAGCGCGTTGGCGCCGAAGCGTTGCAACACAATGCCGCTCGGCGACCTCGCCGTCGCCGTTGAGCTCGGTGAGGCCGCGCCGTTCGTCGGGGCCAAGCTCGACGCGCGCCACATCTTGAAGGAGGACCGGCGTTCCGCCGTCATTCTTCAGCACGATCTTTTGCAGATCGGGGATGCCTTTGAGGTAACCGCGGCCGCGCACGACGAATTCAAATTCGGACAGCTCAACGGTGCGGCCGCCGAAATCCATGTTGCTGGCGCGGATCGCGCCGCGCACCTTGGACAACGGAATGCCGAAACTGCGCAGGCGTTGCGGATCGATCACCACGTTGTATTGCTTGACGAAGCCGCCGACGCTGGCGATTTCGGCAACGCCTTCCGCCTTGGAGAGGCCGTAGCGGAGCGACCAGTCCTGCAGCGAGCGCAGTTCGGCCAGCGACCGCTCCTTGGCGATCAGCGCATATTCGTAGACCCAGCCGACGCCGGTGGCATCGGGGCCGAGGCTCGGGCGTCACGCCGCTCGGCAGACTGCGCGCCGCGGCGTTTAGGTATTCAAGCACCCGCGAGCGCGCCCAATAGATGTCGGTCCCGTCCTCGAAGATCACATAGACAAAGGAAACGCCGAAATAGGAGAAGCCCCGCACCACGCGCGACTTCGGCACCGTCAGCATTGCCGAGGTCAGCGGGTAGGTGACCTGATCCTCGACCACCTGCGGCGCCTGGCCCGGATATTCCGTGTAGACGATCACTTGCGTGTCGGAGAGATCGGGCAGCGCATCGAGCGGCGTATGCAGAACCGCATAGACGCCGGCGACGACCGCGAACACCGTGCCGATCAGGATCAGCATCAGGTTGCGGGCCGACGCCGCGATGATCCGCTCGATCATGGCGCCATCTCCGCGGCGCTCAGGGATTTGAGCGCCGACTTGAGATTGCTCTCGGCATCGATCAGGAAATTCGCTGAGGTGACGACGTTTTCGCCGTCCTTCAGTCCGTCGCGGATCTCGACATAACCGGCCGCCACGCCGGCCGAGTTGAACGGCGCGTGGCTCAAAGCGTCCCTCTCCCTTGTCGACGAGCACGATTTGACGATCGCCGCTGTCGATGACCGCGCTGTCGGGCACCGCCAGCACCGGCATTGCCGCCGCCGGTGTCGATCTCGGCCTCGGCGTACATGTCCGGCTTGAGCAGCAGGTGCGGATTGGCAAGTTCGATCCGCACGCGCACCGTGCGGGTTGCCGGATTGAGATGCGGATAGACCAGCGCGACCGTGCCGGGGAAAGTCCGATCCGGATAGCTGCGCACGCGGACCATGACCGGCTGGCCTTCGCGGACCGCCGCCAGATCGCGTTCGGCAACATCGACCATCGCCCACACGACGGAGTGATCGGCGATGCGAAACAGCACGTCGCCCGGCATCACCCGCATGCCCTCAACGACATTCCGCTCCAAGCACGATTCCGTCACGCGGAGCGGTCCAGGTGATGGAGGTCGGGACCTGCCTTGTGCGCTCGATGTCGGTGAGGAGCTGTGGCGGCACGGCGTAGTTCAACAGGCGCTGCGCGGAGCCCGGCGCGAGTGGTGTCGGAAAGATATTGCGCGCCCGCGGCGGTGATTGCGGGACTGTAGAACCGGAACAGCGGTTGGCCCTTGCGCACCTCGCTTCCGGTCGTGACGTCTTCGACCGATTCGATGAAGAACTCGGCCCGCAACGAGATCACGGCAATGCGCCGCTCATCGAGCTGAATGCTGCCCGGCGCGCGCACGGGCTCGGCGATGACGCGCCGCGCCGCCGGTTCCGTCTTGACGCCGATGCGCTGCAGTTTGCCGGCCGACAGCTTGACCGTCGTACCGTCCTCGTCCTCGCCTTCGTAGACGGGGATGTAGTCCATCCCCATCGGGTCCTTCTTCGGCACGTTGGAGATGTCGGGAAGGCCCATCGGGTTGCGGTAGTAGAGAATTTTCCGGCTGCCCGATGCTTCAGCGACCGCTTTCGGCTCAACTTTGTCCTCGCCGTCGAAGCTGATGTCCTCGTTGGCGTGAACCGCGCGCCACGGACGGCCATCAGACGTTGATTTCGGTTCGGCGGAATAGAACGGCTTGCCGTCCGGGTCCTGATAATAAATCACCGGGCTGCTGTTACCGCCGGCGCGCGCCACCGCGGTGGCCGGGATCGAAGTCTCGGCAAGATCGTGCCGGCCGATCCGATAGCCCCCAATCCCCGCCGCGATGAACGCGGCGAGGACCAGCGCTGACCAAGCGACGCGCTTCACGGCACGACCTTGAGGACGAGCTTGCTTTCGACCGTTCCAATCTCGCCCTGCACCTTCGCCGCCAGCGAGAGCTGCCAGCTGCCCTGCATCGATAAGCTTGCTTTGAACCGATAGACGCCGGGCTCGGTCGACGGCAATTGTTCGATGCGACCCGCCATGTCGGCCATGCCGTCCGGCGCCATGTCGATGCGCTTGGCGGAAATCACCGCGTCTGGCACCGTCTTGCCGGAGCCTTTGTTGACGAGGCGAACGGCAATGATCGCGCCGTCGCCCTTCTTCACTTCGCCTTGGACAAGCTGGAATTCGTAGTCCTGCACGCCGGCGTATAGCGGCGCGCTGAGAGCTATTGACAACAAGGCGATCGATACTGCCGTCAGGGCAGACCGTCTCGTTAGGATGGTCATCGCAAATCTCCCAGGTTCAACGCCAGGGCCGTTTGCGCACAGCGGCGGAGCCGGCTGCGCGCGTTGGCCAAGCAAAAGTTGGCGGAATGACCGCCGTCAGGCTCAGCTGACGGCGGCGAACCTAGATTTTGGGAGGTCTTCGCGGGGGAGTTTGCGCGACGCTCACAAGATCAGACTGATCGCGCGGAAAAACGATGCTGACGAAAGTAACAGGGACAACCAAGCTGGCCTGCGACACGAAATAAAGCGGCGCCGTAACGCACAGCGCCATCAAGGGACAATCCTTGCTGCAATCCGGCACCACGGGCTTGCTCGGACAGCACGGCATGTCATCTGCCGCGTCGGCAATGACGGAACCGGCCGCCATCGCCTTGCCCATCCCCGCATGCATATCCGTCGCAACGGACATGGGCATGGGCACGGGCATGGCCACGGACATGGCGGGTCGCACGATCGGCGCCAGCACAAAGCCTGCGACGGCGAGAGCCGCGAGGACGCGAGCGACGGCGGACCGCATTTTCATTGCGCTAAAATACCAAGATTGCGCAGGTTTTTCTACCTACGCAATTTGTCAACACCTCGTGAGCTGCACGAGTAGCTGGGGCTTGAGGACGACCGCGCGTCAGTTCAGTCGTCCAAGCTCCAGCCGTGCGTCGGATTATTGCCGGCGCAAACCAGGCAGCACCCGGAGCAACCCTGATTGCCGTTGAAGCCAACTCCCCAGTAGGTCCCGCTGCCGTCTTGGGAATAGCTGGCACCATAGCAAATCTGCTCGCCGCTATTGCAAGCGAGCTTGAAGGAGTGTTCCCCATTGTCGCTGAGGGTGTAGTGGTCGGACGGGCCCGGCCAGACATAGGCTCGATTTTGCGAGAAGAATTTCAGGAAAATCGTGTATTTGGCGTTGTTGGTCATATTGAAGGTCGCGAGACCGTTTTGTGCCTGAGCACTTCCGGTATCGAGACCGACGCCAAGTGCGAACAGAAAAAGGAGAACGGCTGCTATTTTGCGCAAGAGTCTTCTCCTGACGGTGAATAAAGGGTACAACCTGCCCCGGACAGGGCACGGCGAAATTGTGGCGGCAAGAGCATGCCGCTGTCAAGATGTTGCACGTGCTCCGGTACATTTTGCTACATTAACGAAGCCAGCTTGCGGCGACGCCTGGAACAACCTTGCGCCGCAATCTGGAATTAGACGCAACGAATGGGCGGCATGGGACCCCAAAAGGAGATTCGGATGAAAGGCGCACTGGTAGCGGCTGTGGTCGCAATGGCGTTTGGTGCAGCGAGCTCAACGACGGCACTGGCTCAGGCCAACAAGGAAGCGTCGCCGGGCGCGGTGACGTCGAAATCGAACGCGGCGGCCCTTCCCACCGGCGGGAGCGCGGTGCAGGGCATGCAAGGGCATTCGACGTCGATGTCGGGTGGCAATGCCGGGGTGGCCGACACGACCACCAAATCGACGGAAAAGGCGCGGAACTAACGGCCGAGCCGCTGGCGCGGGTCGGCGCACGCGGTTTGAGACGTCCGCGTTGCACACACTCAGTTGCAGGCGCTCAGTGTGCGTCCGGAAACATGCTCAAGCGGACGAACTATTTGTGACAGCAAGGGGTGGCGGCCTTTTTCAAAGAGAGCCGCCGCCACCGACCGATCCATCAACCTCTATCTTAAGCCTGCGGCGACGGCCTGGGCGTTGCGTCGCGTAACCGTTCTTACGCAGCAACGCGTTTGCGCGAACACGGCACAATCATCACCTGCCGGCTTTCAAGCCGGATCCGCCACACCACCGTCAGGCGCGATAACCTAGTATTGGGGGCAGGTCACGCCGGCCGCGCAGCGCCGCACCGCCCGCCGTTCCACCCTTCGGTGAACACCAGCCACGCTTCCCGGCGTGCCAGGCCTTCCAACTTCGGCGAAAGCCTGGTCCGCGGAGACGGACAAACTCCTTTCAGCCGACCAATGAATCGACATTGGTGAGGCCGAAAGGACCACGGCGCCCAGAATGCTCGCGCCAATTAAAGCTAATTTACGCATGACAGTCCTCCCGTGAAGACGTCGACCTTTCAAAGCACGGAGGCTGGGTCGAGCTTTTATTCGGATCAACGCTTCGAAAATTTGTTTGTTCCGAGTTTTTGGTACGTCCCGGAAATGCTGCGCGCTGTCAGGCTGCAGCGCGGCGGTTTGACCCCGTAAAGCCGGTCCGTTCCAAAATCCCGGCCATGGTGCACGCCAATCACGTCGCTGGGATCAGGTCGCTAACGAGACTATGCTAGCGCCGTCTGTGGCGCGCCGGGCGCGCGGCGGGAAAAAGGCCACGTAATTCTTCTGCCGGCATGATCGGTCTGCTACGCTCGTTTGCTTCGTTACCGACGCGCCGCCGCCGGTGTCGTTACGGCACGTTCTTGGCTGCCGGGGATACGCCAATGAAGCAGCGACTCGTGCTGGTGATTGCCGTCGCCTTGAGCGGAACCTCGGTCGCGCTTGCGGAGACCGAGGAAGGACGACAGGCGTGCATGCAAGACGCGTTCAAGTTTTGCCAACAGGCCATTCCCGATCGTGAACGGGTGTTCCAGTGTCTTGCATCCCACAAGGACGTGATATCCGCCGCCTGTAACGCCTTCATGGCCCCCGCTGCGCCGGCAGACCAGCGGGCAACCGAACCACACCCTTCCCAAACAAAGAGCGCGGCGCACAAAGCCAAGGCGCCCAAGCGCGCGTCCGTGGCGGTGAACCGGCCCGCCCAGAGGAAGCACGCGGGACAAACCAGAAGCGCAACCGGCACAATTCCGTCCGCCGAGCGCACCGCTTTGCCCGCTGACCGCTCACACTTGAAAAAGCAAGCGTCGCACGCAAACCGCGCCAAAGCCAAAGCGGTTCTCTTCAGGCGGGCCCCCAACTCTGTCGCCCGGCGAGATGGGCAGCCTCTGAATCTTTTGCCGCGCTGAAAACGCGTCGTGCTCCAGCCGAGAGCACGAAACATGTTCAAGCCCTTTGCCGCTCCGGATCGCGCGTCCATTCCCTGAACCATGCCCGAAACGCTTGAGCAGCTGCAAAATCGGCGCAGGTGGCCCGTTTCGGATCGAAAGCCGTTTTCACAGCTTAGTTGGCTTGCGCCGCGGGCGCGGTCACCTCTGCCGGATCGACGGGCACGACAACAAGCTCGATGCCGAGGTCGCCGGCAGGCACCGGCAAGTTCAGGATTTGGGAACCGCGACGCACGGTGAGTATGCGGAACCCTGAAATCGGATTGGCGATAAGATCCCGGAGGCGCAGGATCGACGTTACGTTCTGGCCCATATAGGTGAGAAGCCTGTCGCCGACGGCCAGACCGGCGCGCGCTGCGCCAGAGCCCGGACTAATCTTGCCGACCACGATCTCGATCTGCCTCTCGCGGTTCTGCGCGTCGAAGCAGGTCGCGCCAATCTCGCTGCCGACATTGTCAAAGGCATGGGTAATCCTCACGCAGCCGTTCGTAACCGGGCGGCCATCGACGCCGAAATAGGACTCCTCAATGAGGTTGCCGCGCGCATCGTACGCCCAAGTCACTTTCGCATAACCGCCGCGAGGAAGTATGACGGGCTCGCCATCGACGCCGGAATAAGACGCGGCGATCGGGTGACTGCGCGTATCGTAATCCCACACGATCTTGGCAAATCCGGAGTTGCCGAGCGTCGCTTTGCCGTCGACGCCAAAGAAGGCGCGCTCGATCTCATTGCCGCGGGCATCATACGTAGAGCTGGCCCTGGCGATGCCGCCGCTGTTGAGTATCGGCTTGCCATCAACGCCAAAATAGTCGGTCTCGATCTTGTTGCCGCGGGCATCGAAGGCCTGCCTAAAACCGGCAATTCCGGTCAAGCTGAGAGTCGGTTTGCCGTCGACGCCGAAGAAGCTGCGCTCGATCTCGTGGCCGCGGGCATCGTAGGCATAACGGACCTGGGCGATACGCTCATTGCTTAAGATCGGCTTGCCGTCGAGACCGAAATACTCCAGCTCGATACGATTGCCGCGATCGTCGTGACGGTTGTGCCACGCCGCAATGCCGATCGCGCTGAGCGTCGGTTTGCCATCGACGCCGAAATTAGCGCCGTCGATGATATTGCCGCGCGCGTTGCGGCCGTATTTGTACGTGGCTACGCCCTCGTTATTGGGTTTCGGCGTACCGTCCACCCCGAGATTGTTTCGTTCGATCTCGTTGCCGTGGTCGTCAAATGTCGCGCGGTAGCCCGCAGTGCCGCTGATCACAATCGCCGGCTTGCCATCGACGCCGAAAAACTGCATTCCGATCATGTTACCGCGGTCGTCGCGGGTAAGCTCGGCGGCGGCAAAATCACCGGTCCTCACCAGAACCGGCTTATCGTCCACACCAAAAGCGGCTACCCGCGCCAGGTTGCTCCGGGCGTCGAAGGATTGCGTGATCTTGGCCGCGCCCACATTGGCCAAAGTGAGCTTGCCATGGACGTCGAAAAACTGCGTTGCGATGTTATTGTCGCGATCGTCGTAGGCTAATTCCACCTTTGAAATCCGTCCTTGATGGTGATCGGCTCACCGTCGACGCCGAAAAAGGATTTGGCGGCGAGGTTGCCCCGTCGATCGAACGTTTGCCGGAGAATTGCTTCGCCGGTATTGATCAGCGTCCGCTGGCCGGCGACGTCGAAATAGGCTTCTTCGACCAGACGACCGCGTTGGTCGCGGGCTTGCTTCATCCGCGCACTGCCGTTCTTGATGACCGTCGGTTTCCCGTCGATACCGAAATAGTCTTCTTCGATGTCATAGCCGCGATCGTCATTGATCCGGCGGAAGCTGGCGAATCCCTCCTTCGCAACCGCGGGCTCGCCTTGCAGATCGTAGTAGGCAAGCTCGATCTCAAATCCGCGATCGTCGTAGGCCGCGGCGTAGCGGGCATAGCCGTCCTTGTGCAGCGTGGCGCGGCCGTCGGCATCGTAATAGCTGGTAGCGACATCGTTGCCCCAACGGTCCGTTTGTCGCTCGTAATAGGCAAACCCGCTCGGGCCGATGATCGGCTTGCCATCGACCCCGACCAGCGTGTAGCGCGTGAGGTTGTAGTGTTGATCGTAGGCCGACACCACGGCACGCACGCCATCCTTGAGCGTGATTTCCGCGCCGCCCGTGTCGATCTCGGCGCTGCGCAGGACGAGGCCCTCGGGCGAGTTGGTGAAGTGCTGGCCGAAGCTGCCTTGGGCGTCGGGCCGCGGCGTGCCCCAGCTGTCCTGATAACGGCGCTCGGCGACAAACCCATTGCCGTCCAAGGTCACTATTTCGCGGGTGATCTCGGTTCGTCCCTCCAGAGCATCCCGTCGTCCTACATTCAAGGGTTCGACGATCCGGTTCGAGCGCCCGTCCCGCGCGATCGGAATATTGTCGCGCTCGAACAAGATGACGAATCGGCCGCTGCCGGTTTCGGGCCGCAGCACCTCCTCGGTGACGAGACGATCGGTGGCGTCAAAAACTTGGATCCTTTCCACCGAGCCATCGTCACGGTAGCGGATCACCCAGCGCGCCTCGCCGCGCAATGAGTTGAATGCGACCGGGGTCCCCGCGCTGTTTTCGCGCCGCACCTCGACCACCCGCGGGCTCGCCGTGATGCTGGCGCGCCGCACGGTCACGCCGTAGCTCGCCGCCGCATGCCGGCGCACATCCTCATCGAACGCGCCCAGTCCTTCCAGGACGCCCCGGCGCCAGACAATCTGGTGATAATAAGCCGTGGACGGCCGCATCATCTCCCAGTAGGCAATGCCAAGCCCGGCCATCAGCACGGCGAGCACGGCCGCTGCGGCGCCCCAGACGAGCTTGCCGGAGCGCTCACGCTCCTGGTCGCGCTGGCGCAAATCGTCGAATTTGACGCCAAGAATGGCGGCAACCAATCGCAGCAGAGCCAGATGCTTGAGCTTCTCGGCCGACTGGCCCTTGCGCGGCCGAACGTCGGCCGCCAGCGGCTCTTTCTCCTCCTTGACGATCCGCGTCGTACCGTCGGGATCGACCACCTGGCGAGGGCCCACCAGCATGGCGCTCGGGAATAAATCGCCCGGCTCGCCTTCCGTCAACAAAGCCAGGACCTGGTCGCTGCGTCCAAGCTCGTTGAACATCTCGATCTCCCGCTCGACCCATTTCGAGCGCGGCGTGAAAGCGGAGCAGACGACGATGAGAAATCGGGACGCGATCAGGGCTGCCTTGATCTGATCATTCAGATCGGAGGAGGCGGGCACCTCGTCTTCGTCACGAAAAACCTTGCGCAGCCGTGGCGGCAGTCCCTTGTCGCGCAGCGCCTTGGGCACGCGATAGCGCTCGAGCGCGTTGATCAACCATTCCGCCCACTTGCGGTCGCGTTCAACGTGTCGATAGCTGATGAAAGCGTCATAGAGGAATGGCTCGCCGGGCCGTTGTTCATCGCTGGCCATTGTCGCTCCAGAACCTGCCCGGTGCCATTTCTGCGCTGCTCGAAGATTGTAGCCGTTTCGCGAGATTAAACGAACCGTTTCCTGATTGCAGGTCGACGAGCGATCTGGCTTGAACTATAAGCCGTCTCCGCTCGACCAAGCTCTTGGATGACAAAGGCGCATGCCTCACGTCGACAGGACATTGCATGGTCGATAAGCCGTCTCTGAAGCTCGTCGTATCGCAATCCGGCGCGCCCCCCGCTGCGCCGGCGGCGCTATGCGGGCTGATGGCAGCCCACTAAGACGGATTTCGTGTTTGCCGACCGAGAGGTCGTCTTTTATGAGACCCGGTCCAAATAGCGCGGCGGCGTTTTGGTCCGGGAGCACTCACTTCCGGGCGAGCAGGATCGGCTGGTGCTGGGCGCCGCCCGGCATATGCACGATCTCGCTCGAGGCGAAGCCGATCCGCCGGCACAGGTCGAACAGGAAATCGGTGTGGTAGGCCACCGCCGCCTCCGGCTGCGCTTCGGATTCGATCATCGCGTTGCCGAGGCGATGGCGGAACGTGTGCCGCTTGCCGTAGGTCGCCGGCGGATGCTCGATGTTGAAATGCGAATGCATCATGGCGCCGCCGGCCTTCAGCAGCCGGTAGGACTCGCGCAGATAATTCTCAAGCTCGGCTTCAAGCAGATGCGAGAGCAGCGAATTGGAGAACACCAGATCGAACGCCGCGGCGGCGAGCGGAATGCGATAGGCCGCTGGCGCCGCGGCGGTGTGATTGTACGACACGCTCGAGTCGCTCGACACGTGGAAACGGAAGCGCTCGGCATCATAGTTTTTCCGGCACCAGGCGATCGCTTCCTCGTCGATGTCGATGCCGACATAGCTGCCGGCAAAACGCCGGCCGCGGAAGTTGTAATCGCGCAGCCAATGCGCCCAGCGGCCACAGCCGACGCCGATATCGAGAATGTCCGAATGCATGTTGGCGATGCCTTCGGCGAACGCGAACATCCAGAAATCGCGCGCGTGGATCAGGAAATCGCTTTGATTGTTGAACAGGCGGTTGCCGACGCCGATGCGAATGCGCAAGTGGTTGGGCGGCAACGCGCGGAATTCCGGAAACACCAGCCGCGGAACGACGTCGAACGCATTCACCGCGGCGCGGAACAGCGGATTGAACGTCAGCTTGGACGTCGAGGGAAAAAGCCTGCGCAGCGCCCGATCGAGGCTGAGCCCACCGGCGCCGACCGCCTGCCCGGGATTGGCCGATGTGTACGCCATGGTGCAACTAAACCCTGAAAGACGCCGAGACCTGCCGGTGACGGTTTCGCCTTGTTAGCCGTTTCAGCCTTAAGATCGCGTTATTCGCGAGGCCTGATTTGGCGGGATCAGGAAGCCGCCCTGGCTGGGGAAAGGCGCAAATGAAGGCCCCTGCCCCGCTGGCGGCGCATGGCAAAAAACATCAGCCGCAATGTCGGGCGCGGTAACGGGGCTTCAACGCCTCAGCCCAAGCCACATCAGATCAAGCCACATCAGATCAGGCCAAGTCGCAGCACCAGCGCCGCCAGCCAGATAATTCCGGCCAGGCAGATGCCGCAGAACACCGCCGACGAGCCGTAATCCTTGATGCGGCCGATATCGATGTGGTGCTCAGGAGTGACGTGATCGGCAAGCTTCTCGATTGCCGTGTTGAGGAACTCAATCCCCAAAAGTACCAGAAGTACCCCAATCATCGCGACGTACCAGGCCACGGTCGGCGCGATAAAAAGACCCAGCACTAGACCGACGGCAAGGAGGATCAATTCCTCGCGCAATGCCGCCTCGGCTTTGAAGCCGTAACGCAAGCCCCGCAGCGAATTCAGGGTCGCGCTGAAAATCCGTTTCACAATTGAGATCCGGTGGAGCGGTCGTCGCAGGAAGGCAAGCCACTCTACGCGATGCCACAGATTCGCGCGAGCCGGCTGGTGCCGCCGGCCAGTGGCCGGCGGCTTTGTGCGGAACATAATCTTTGCGGAAAAGCGCTTATTTTAATGGTCGACGCGACGTGACCTGAACAAGCGCTCCCGGTCCCCAACTGGGTTCCGGGACCGCCCCCGTCCGGGCCGGCTGCTCATATCTCAGGACAACGCCGCCGTCGCGCTGGTTGTGGCTCAGTCCGACCGCGGATCGCCGCTATGGGCCAACGCCGCGAAGACGCCCCTTACCGACAGTAGACGATATGACAACCGTCCCCGCCCGCCGCGCGACAGTGGCGCAGGGCAAATTTCTGGGCCCGGTTAAAAAAGATGCCATAGCCCCACGTCGATACTCCATTAGTACTGCGGGCCAGGCACCGAAATGCCGACGCCGACGTCGAGACTGTTGCAACCACCGTCAACCCAATAAGGGTGGCTACCAAAAGACGCTTCATCGTTGACCTCCATGATTTAAGCGCAAGTCTGCGCACCGGCAGCTCGGTCGATAACGGCATCACTCCATAGCAAATTATTCGGCTGCGGGCACCGGCGATATTCAACGTTCCGGCCGTCCATCAGCCGAGGCAGCAAGTGAACCTCCGGGTGTGCGGAAAATAGCTTTTGCGGGAACACGGTGATTTCGATGGTCGGAGCGCCGAGATTTGAACTCTGGACCCCCAGTCCCCCAGGCTGGCGCGCTGGAAACGATTTGCTGTTGCGCGGCCGTCGCTTCAGACCGCTTTCAGCTTGCCGGTCCGGAGGGAAGTCCGGGCGTTTTTGCTCCGACTTTGCAGGCGCGCCGCCGCCGTATCGGAGCGGGCCACATGCGCATAGGTCTTGTCGACCGTCGCCGTGCTGGCGTCATCGAGCAATTTCGCGGTGAGTTTCAGGCTGCCGGTGTCGCACAAGACTTTGCTCGCCAGATCGTGGCGGAGGTCATGAAAGCGGAAGCGCGCCGCGCCGCTGAGCCCGGCACGGCCGCGCACGTCATGCCACACCCGGCGATCCAGATTTCCGCCTGGAAGAATTTCGACTTGTCGTTTCTATAGAGGTACGCCCCGATCCGCTGCGTTTCCGCCGTTCAATGAATTCGTCGAGGTCCGCTTCGTCGAACATGCGCGGCGCGGGCGTTTCTTGGCGCGGCCGACGTTGACGAAGGGAAGCTCGCCGTCATCCACGAGACCGTCGAGCGTGATCTCGGCTTCGCTCATTGTTCGGGTGTTCGAGCAGGCTCGGCGCGTTCTAGCATTGTCTTAATTTGAATCTCACTTGCCCTAATTTCAAAAGTGAGCCGTTTTGCACAATCCCGCTCGCTAGCAAATAGTATCTTGTTGCATCACCGACAGGCGTCGTTTCAGGCGTCGGTGGCGGGAGACCAGCAGCGCTCCCGTCTGTACGGAGAAGCACATCTCATGGCTCAAGTCATTCCTTCCAACGCTTCTTTCGACCCAGAGACCGTAAATCTTCTCAGCGATGCCTTCGAACAGGCGTGGCGCAAGGTTCAAACATCAGGCAATCGGTTGGCTCGACCGGGCTATGCCAACATGATGCGCGAAGTGATGGCCAAACATATCTTCAATTTGGCCGAGCACGGCGAGCGAGACGAGAGCAAACTCAGCAATAGCGCATTCCAATTTTTCACTGCGAACTACAAGGCTTATGCCGCCTCAGCTGGCGGCCGCACGGACCCCCGGTTTTGAGCGAAGACCCCCGGCGGTAACGCACGACTGCGGTTTGCTGGCGTCATCGCGACACGCGGCGCGATCTCGGCTTCGCTCGTGATGCAGGTGTTTGAGTAAGCTCGGTTGCCCTATCAAAGGGGCGCGGGCCGCCGCAGTAACACCGGCTTGGCGATGTTGGCGGCGATCGAAACTATCTCGGCCCGTTGCTCGCGTCGTTCTTCCTGATCTCAGGCTTGTCGTACAAGACCACGTTCAACAGGGAGTTACGGATTTCCAGCTTTCCGTTGTATTCGATATAGCCCAATTTGCGGAACTTATTCATGAAAAAGCTCACGCGCGATCGGGTGGTGCCAATCATCTCCGCGAGGGTTTCCTGACTAAACTTCCCAATGATCGGCTCGACCGTGGCTTCCTTGCCGAAATTCGCCAGAAGCAGAAGGACACGCGCCAGCCGTTTCTCGCTTGAATTGAATAGTTGATCGATGAGGTCCTCTTCAATTCGACTGTTCCGACTTAACAGATCCGCCATGAACAATTCAGAAAACTCCGGCTGATTATGCAAAGTAGCAATCATTTCTGCTTTGGGGATGCGTGTAATCAGGGATTGTTCGATTGCCGTAGCCGTCGTGACACGCAGCGGATGGCCATTCAGACATCCTTCGCCGAAAAAGTGACTGGGTTCCAGAATTCCCACGACTGCTTCCTTGCCCCGCTCGGAAACGACGGTGAGCTTGATCTTGCCCTTCTGGATGTAAAAAACGGCGTCTGCAGGATCGCCCTGCCTGAAGACGATTTTATCCTTCCGATAATCGTGAACGGCTCGCCCGCCATTTACCTTCGAGAGAAACACTTTGGGATCGAACGGGAGCTTTCTTTGCGTTCCATTGCAGGCCCTCCTTATCGCGAGGGATACCCCAAACGCGCGTAGATCGTACGAGGCGCGGATCGTCTCTACCGAGATCCAGGGGTCATGACTTCGCTCACAGGCCGGTTCCTGCGCACCTTGTGATGACGGGGCTCATCCTCGACAGCATCTGCTAGAGAGAAGGCACTCCGTCGTCAGCCTGCCTGGGCGGCCTGATTTTAAGTCGGTTTGGGGGATGCTGTCGGTAATGTACATTACCGAACGGCGGAAGCGACAATATCACTCGTATGTCTTGGGAAGGTGAAAAGCGAGGCGCGCCCGGACCAACTGATAACATTCACAAGATGCCTCCACGAGGCCCTGCCGATCGAGTATCGTGACTTGCCGTCGGCCGCGCTCAATCAAGCCGGCACGTTCGAACTCCCGGGCGGCATTCGTGATGGTCGGCCTTTGGACACCCAGCATTTCGGCGAGCAGGCTCCTGAGTGATCGGCAGCGCGTCATCATCGGCGCGGTCACGCATCATGAGCAGCCAGCGCGCCAGCCGTTGCTTGAGGCTGTGCGCACCGTTGCACGCGACCGACACCATGACCTGTTCGAGAAAGGCTTGGACGTAAGCATCCATGAGACTTCGGAAGGACGGCATTGACTGCATGGCCCGCATAAACGCCGCGCGCGACATCTTTGCGGCGCTTCCCGGGATTTGGACGAGAAGCTGGACCGAGGAGCGCTTGGCACCGAAGATGGCTTGCACGCCGCTGCAGCCCTCCCTTCCGATCGTCGCCATCTCGATGATGCTGCCGTCCGAATACACCGCCACCACCGAGACGACACCGCTATCGGGGAAGAAGACATGGTCGAGCGCAGCTATCGGCGTCCATCAGGACCTCCGCGCGTTGGCAGCGAATTTGTTCAAGCTCCGGCATAAGCCGCTTGAGATTGCGGGAGGGCAGCGCGAGCAAAAGCCGATTGCGGGGCCAATTTGATGAAGCGTTCATGCCTTCAACCACGCACGGTTCGCATTGGCGTCATCGTTTAGACAGCTACACCTATGAGGAGTGAGCGTTCCCGTCGTCCAAAGTGGCGGGCAGCGGGGATGGAGCCGATTATCCGCATCGCACCGTTCGATCCGCAATAAAGGATCGGACGAAGTCTTCGGCGGTTTCTGGTGAGGAGCTAAAGGCGACGTCGCATAGCATCTCGGTCCACCGTTCCACGTCCAGAAGGATCGTGCACGTTTCCTTGTTCGGACCAGGCTACGAAAACGTCTTGCGGAATTGCATCGACCGTTGCGGCCAGCCGATCAAAGATGGCGGCAGCTTCGAGGTTGTGTACCTCGTTTGGATACTGTTTCGCCTTCTCGCGTCGCCATTCAGCCTGTTCTTTGAAAACGTCCTGAAGTTCCAATCGCCCAACCATTGTTATTCGCTCCGCATTCGGCTTTCAGCTAACTCGACCGGATCGCCTTTGCTTCTGCCGCGAGCAGCTTGATTGTCGTCCGTCGCCCAAACAGTAAGCCGCATCTCATGGTGACATGAGCGGCAGCTATGACCCGGATACCCGCGTCGCTTCTTGCCGGGAGCCATTCGAGGCTTGCGATTTGCATTTCTTTCCCGCACCGACATGCGGGCAATTCAGTGCAGCCGGGCACCAATAGACGCTCAAATGCGGACACGGAAAGTCACCTTTCGGGCTGATTTGAACTGCACAACGACTGTCTCGACATGCTGACACCTCGGACATTCAAAGGTCCGAAGGTCGTACCCCGGCTTCTCCGGCTCAATGCGCGCCAGATGCATTTGCGTCGAACATTTTGGGCACGCTGGTCGTAGGATAATCGGACTGTTTTCAGGCCTGTATTGTGTAAATGTCATTTTGCGACTCCCTGTTTGCAGGCGGGAGTACCGGAACTCTCAGCCACCGACGCCTGACCGAGCGCTGTCGGTGATGTGCCTGAATACGCTTTGTTCCCGTGTGGAACTGTGCAAAACGGCTCACTTTCCCCGGTCTGTAGATAACAAGTCAGCCATGCAATCCTTGTGAGCTATTTGATACAGATTCCGAAAGCGACCCGGCTCAAAGTCGACAGATGCCGGGCGCTTCCAAGCCCCCCGCCCCCCAAGCGCCCGCGCGGTAGACGTGCGTACAAGACCCCAGCGAGGCCTCGCTGGGGTCTTTCGCTTTACCGCGGGCGGCACTCGACGCCTTCAAGCGACAGCGCCATCCGTAGGGCGACGGCAACATCCGCCGCGTCGCCGCCGGCGGCGGCTTTGTCGAGTTCGGCCGCCACGTGACGCCACGACAGCTTATCGCGGAAGTGCGGCGGCAGATGCTTGTCAATGAGCGTGCGCACGTCGCCGAGCGTGGTGAGTGTCATGACCTTCGGAATGACGAGCGGGCGCGGCAGCGGGCGCGACCAGTCCGAACAGCGCCATCAGTTGACGCGGCCCCTTGTCCCGATCGAGCGTCACCGCGCGATCGGGGATTTCGCCGGCGGCTCGTCAATGCCGCCGCAGGGATTGCAAGCCTCGCACGGCATGCCGGGGCCGCACTCGCACGCATCGGCGCGTTGGCTACTGCCGCGCCACGGCCGGTCCGGATGGTTCTCGCAAACTCATCCGCCGTCATCGCAAATGCTGCATCCCATGACGATCAATTTACGTGTGGACGGTAGCGAGAACAAAGCGCGATGAATACCGGGGAAACTCCGGGGGTTTATGTCACCAAACACCCCCGGAAACTCCTGATTTGTTCACCTTTTCGCGGTTTCCGATCCGCCGGCAAAAAGTGCGAGAAAGTCTTTGTTTGGGTGGGGCATTTAATGGTCGGAGCGCCGAGATTTGAACTCGGGACCCCCAGTCCCCCAGACTGGTGCGCTAACCGGGCTGCGCTACGCTCCGCCGATGCGGCCGGACTATAGTCAGCGGCCTTCTGCGGCACAAGCGCGGTACGGCGTTGGGTAAAGCACTGGATGCAGGCAAGCGAGCGCGCCAAAGTAACGAGCGATGACCGGCGGCGCCGGCAGACGCCGAACGCCGGCCTCGTTGCAGCCGGGACATTCAGCCGTCATCAAGCGTGGCTTTGATGTCAATTCGGAACTGATATTCTACCGTCATCCAGCCTGATGTCGCCGAACGCTTTTCTTCCGTCGAAATTGAGCGCGAAGAGCCAACGGGCCGGAATGCGGGGAGGAGAATATGCGTTTACTTTTTTCAGCACTGGCGCTCTTGTTGCTAAACGTCGCGGCGATGGCGTGCCCCGGCCAGACCGGCAAAGTCATCTTCGATGACACCTTCACTGACGACAGCGGCGGCTGGCAGCTCGGAGCGCCGGATACCGAGATCAAGGATGGCGCCTTGTGGCTTCGCCCCAATCCGCGCGGCATGAGCGAGAAAGGGCGCAACATCAATTCGACAGTGCGAACATTTTCCGCCACCGACGGCGACTATTGCATGGAATTCATCGTGCCCAAGCCGGTGGCCGCGGACAACGACTTCATGACCGGGCTGGTGTTTTGGCAGGTCTCGGCCGCCGACGAATATTTGTGGGCGATCTATACCGACGGCACGACGCAGCTCAACAAACTCGTCGCCAACAAATGGACGCGGATTTTCTCGGATAATGCCGGCAAGCTGGAGCCGGGCAGCAACGCAACGCTCCGCGTCATCGTCAAGGACGGCAAGCTGACGCTGTTTGTCGGCGATAAGCAAATCAAGGTCATCCGGGCGCAGACGCCGAGCGGCGAACTGGCGTTCGGCGCCCTCGCCGAGGTCGAAAAATTAAGTGACGCCAATCCGGCGGTGCAGATCAAGAGCTTCAAAGTCACCGCCGGCGAGTGATGCGCGATCCGGTTCGGCTAGAGCGCTTCGCCGAGCCGGCTCGGTATTTGACGTGAGTTTGGGCCTGGGCTTTGGCTTGGGCTCGCGCTCGGCTTCGATCTGAGATCGAATTCCACTTCGACGGAAAATCCCGAAGGCTCGCGCGCCACAGCGCCAACCTTCCTTGCCAGCCGCAGCATCGCGTTGTTCTCACGAAGGATCGTCGCGCGCAGCGCTTTCAGATTTTGCTGCGCCGCCCGCGCGACCGCGGCGCGCAACAGATTGCGGCCAATGCCGGTGCGCTTGAGGTCCGAGCGGACGATCAACGCGATCTCGGCTTCGCACGGCGATGTCAGCACGCGATGCAGAATTCCCGAAATATCTCCGGCTTGGTCCAGCGTACACACCAGCTCACCAACCCTGCCGTCGATATCGAAAAAACGTTTGAGGATCGCATCGTTTTGAAAATCCAGCCATTGGCCGAACCGCAGCCGCAGATCGTCGCGATCGGTCTTTCTGACAAACGCCCGGATCATGGCCCATTCGGTCTCGCGCAAAGGCGGGACAAGGATCATCGTCCGGTCGTCGCCGATATCGCCGTCTGGCCAAGAGTTCCACGGCACGACCAGAGGAATCGGCAGGTAACCCGCAAGGGCAGCACTATCGAAGTCGAGCCGGTTCATGCGGCCAGCTGAGCACCAACGGCCACGCATTGCACGCGCGACCTTTTCATCCCCGGCTGAGTTCCGCTCAAGTCACCGCGACCCTCGCCCCTTCCAAAGAGGAGGAGTTTCACCGAGCGCAGCTAGCATTGCTTCGCCTTCGATCGCCTGCGTTTGTCGCAAAGTGAGGGGACAAGCATTTGAAAGAATTAACGTTCGAGTCGTAGGCGAGTTGCGGATGCGGGCGCGGACTTTTCTGCGCAATATCAGGAGATCAGGCATGAACGTTTGGCTCAAAGCCGCGCTGGGCGCGGGCACGATGCTGGCGGCGGCTTGCGTCGGTGGGGCGAGCTTCGCGCAAACCTACGCGAACGGCCCGCAAAGTCGGCAGGGTTCGGAAAGCTCGCAGAATTGGGCGAACAATCCGCAGAACTGGCAGAACAGTCAGCAAAATTGGCAGAACAGTTCGCAGAATTGGCGCAACAGTTCGCAGGATTGGCAGAACAGTCCGCAGAATTGGCAGAACACCGGCAATAACTACAACAACGCCAACGGCGTCTATGACAGCAACGGCAACCGGGCCGGCTATGCCGTGCCGACCCCAAACGGCGGCGTCAATTACTTCAATAACAACGGCGCCCGCTCCGGCTATCAGCCCGGCAATCAGTAGCTCCGTTTTGTTCAGGTCGCGCTGTGCACCAGCTTTCGCCGCGCGCGTTGCTTCTTGCCGTCGTGCGCCTGGCCGCCGAGCTCGTCTAACAGCCATTGCCGGAAAACCTTGACGTCCTGGCTTTGGAAATCTGCATCCATGGTGACGAGCCAATAGCTCAGGCCGCTCGGCACATCGTCGTCGAAGAGGCGGACCAGCCGGCTGGTCTCGATCTCGGCGTCAACAAGCGGCGCGCGGCCGAGCGCCACGCCAAGCCCCCGGCTCGCCGCCTCGATCGCCATATGAATGGTGTCGACGCGCAACCCGGCGCGGGCGTCTGCGGGTTGCTGTGCTCCGGTGATGCGAAACCATTCCGCCCAGTCATCGGCAATGGCGGTCATGTGAATCAAGTCAGCCTTGGCGATGACCTCCAGGCCCGATAGCCCGGCGTACTTCTTGCGCAACGCCGGCGAGCAGACCGGAATCAACGAGTCCTTGAGCAGATGCGTCCAATGCGGCATCGACCGCGCCGCCGGCGCCATCCGGATGGCGGCATCGACGCCTTGCATCGGCAGGTCTACCGGCTCCGGCGACGTCTCCAGATCGATGGAAATCTCCGGATGCCGTTCGGCAAAACGCAACAGTCGCGGCATCAGCCAGCGCGCCGCGAAGCCGGGCGCGCTGTTGATCGACAGCCGGCCCTGCGACCGGCGTCCCGGCAATCGCGCGGTGGCTTCCGCAATCGATCGCATCGCCTCGCCGACGGCGGTCGCGTAGGCAGTGCCGGGCTCGGTCAATTCAAGCTTGCCGCCGCCGCGGCGGAACAGCTCGACGCCGAGCCAATCCTCCAGATTCTGCACGGCGTGGCTCACCGCGCTCGCGGTGATGTTGAGCTCCTCGGCCGCGTTCTTGAAGCTGCCGTGCCGAGCGGCGGCCTCGAATACGCGCACCGAGCTCAACGGCGGAAGCTTGAAGCCCATTCCTGCACCCTTCGCGGCGGCGATGGCCGCAGGTTACGGCGGCTTGCGGCGAATGCAAGTCGACGAATGCAAGTCGACGAATGCAAGACAGTGAGCCGCGGCGAAAACCTTCGCCGGATGGGCGGCAGAGCGACGCGTCCCCGGACCGGCGCCGGTGAATGTATTTCATTCGCCGCGCAGATTTTCTCGTTTGCCGAAATGCGACCAGCGCCGCATGTCTAAATCAACAACAAGAATGGTGTGACCATGGCGCTTATTCAAACCGATCGCGACAATGTCGTCCGACTTACCGGTTCACTGCCCTCATCTGCCTCGATCCGGCCCCTTGCCCGGCAGATCGCGCATCTATCCGAACACGCTCTCGCGTTTGTTCGGCGGCGCCTCGCCTACCTGGCCCAATGGTCGAGGCAACGGCGCGCCCGTAACGGCTTGACCATGGCGGAAAGAGCGAGGCAGCGCCGCGAGCTGGCGCAGCTCACCGACCGCGAGCTCCGCGATATCGGCATTACCCGTTACGACATCGAGTTCATGCTGCGCCGCCCGTCCTGGCGTTGACCGCGCCGGACGTCCGCATAAAGCCCGAAAACGTGAACTTCGCTGCCGTGACGGCCGGGTGCGCTTAGGAGCGCGACCTGATAAATGTCCGGGCATGGGGCCGTTGCGTACCCACACCAATGCCTTCGATCACATTCGGCTCGTTGCCGCGGGCCTGGTGCTCTGGTCCCATCAGCATGCGCTGATGGGTTTGCACGAGCCTTTCGTCGACGTCTTGGGTGCGAGCTTCGGCGGTCTGGGGGTCTACATTTTCTTTGCCGTCAGCGGCTACCTCAACACCGAGAGCTTGGCGCAGCATCGTTCGGTACAGGTGTTTTTGTTCAACCGCGCGTTACGAATTTATCCGGCGCTCGCAGTCTGCGTCGTGTTTACGGTAGTCCTGGGCTTTTTCGCCGCCACCGACCGCGACGCTTACTTGAGCGTGAAGCTCCTCTCCTACATCGCCAAGAACGTGACGTTGTTTTCCGGCGTCAAAATGGGCGTGCCGGGCGTCTTCGAAAGCAACGCATTCCCCGAAGCGCTCAATGGCTCGCTCTGGATGTTGCCCTTTGAAGTGAAAATGTACGTCGTGCTGGCGCTGTGTCTGGCGGCCGCGCGTTACAATTCGGCACTGCCGATCATCGTGTTCGCCGGCGCCGGCGTGATCACCATGTTCGGAACTGCCGGACTGTTGCCGGCGCTGCCCCGGAATAATTTTTGGGTCGTGTTCTCGACCATGTTTCTCGCCGGTTCGGTCGTAGCCGGCGCGAAGGCGTTGGCGGGGCTGCCGGTCGCCATCGGCGCCCTTGCCGCGGTGGCGTTGGTATTCGCCGGCATCGACGAGCAGATTCTGGCTTGGCAATTGCTGTTGACCGCGATCGTCATTGCGATCGGATGCATCACGCTGCCAAAGCGGCTGCGGCTGCCGCTCGATCTGTCTTACGGCCTCTATCTTTACGCCTTCCCCATCCAGCAACTCAGCGCGACCCTGTTCACCGATTTTTGGCCGGCACTCGTGTTCTCGGCCGTCATTACTTTTGCCCTGGCGCTGCTGTCGGCGTTGTTCGTCGAGCGATACGCGTTGCGACTGAAAAACCGGCTGGTCATTCCCTGGTTTGCCAGACGGCCTGCGCATGATGCGGTGACGCCCGGCGCGGCGCCTGCGAAGATCAGGTATGATGCCGCGTCGCCCGGCGATTCGGCGCAAGTTGCTCGTGCGTTGAACGGTCCACATGGAGGCGACGTTCAATGAGGCCACACATGCGCGGAATTCTTGTCTCAAGCCTTGTCGTCGCCAGTATTGCGTTGAGCGGATCGGTCGCCGGCGATGCCGTAGCGGCGACGCTTGCGCCGGCACCGATCATGAGCGATGGCAACGGGCCGCTTGTTCAACGCGTCACCAATGTCTGCGGCGCCAATGGCTGCGTGCGCGTGCAAACCCAACGTATCCAGCACCACAAGCCGGGCAGCGCGGCGGCGAAACACATCTAAAGCGTTCGTTCAACGAATTCCGCGTCGAGCAAATTTGCTGCGCAAATAACTCAACCTCTTCGCCAGGTCGTACCAGACGACATAGTCGACTGGGGGTGACGTCGGCTCTTCAGGCTTCATTGTCCGCACTTTGGCCGCAGGCCGCTTTCCGTCACACCAGCAAGCAAATTCGCCGAGCCAATGTTCCGCCTTGACCTGCTTTTTGGCCGCGATCTTGGCAAGCTCGTAAATGTCATGGATGATCGTCGGATCATCCATGCTCCGCATTCGGATGACATCGGTTTCTGTAAGCTTCCGCCCGAACACCGCCTCAACTTCCTCACCAAGTTCCTTCTCAATCCACGGCAATTCGAGCTGAACGTCGTAACGCAAGAATTGAAACATTTTTCCGCTGGCAGGCCGCTCCCTTGCCAGCGTCCCCACGGCGGAATCAATAACCCAGGGCGTCAGGGTTTCGCCGAGATACTGCATTTGCATGAGGGCGAAGGTCTGGATGTCGCTCATCAGCGACATCAGCGCGTGATAGGTCATTCTTAACATCCATCCCATGCCGATTTCCTCAGGCACGACGCGGGCGCGGTGGCTGCCGGTGCCGATGGAGACGATGGTCAGATCGTCCGGCGTCGCCTTCCAGCGGATGTTGAAGGCCTCCAAGATCGTCATCAAAAAAAGCATCACGGAGGGATTGTTGTGCGGCGTCACGCCGCCGTCGACGAACAAGCCCGGCTTCTCGGTCCGAACGATCTCCATCCACTCCGGATCAAAGTAGAAAGGCGCCGCGGTGCTCGCGCGCACCAGATTGGCAAGCGGATAGTGCTTGTTGCCGATGTATCCATCTTCACCGTTCTTCGTTTTCCAGTAAGGCGCCCGCGAATTGTTCGCGAGGATCCACGGACTCCCGGTGTCCAGCCGCTTGGCGATGAGGCAAAAGCCGGTATTCAAATCGCCGCTGCCGAGTTTGCGTTTGCCGACGACCCGCTCGATTTCCGTGCGCAAGGCCTCGGCGTCGAATTTCGATTTGACGGTCAGGAGACGCCACAGCGATCGGCGAAACACTTTGGGCGCAAGCTCGAGGTAGAACTTTCTGATATCCTCGGTCGTGTATCCGAGCGCCAGCGCGCCAGCAATCACGGCGCCGGTCGACGTTCCACCGATCAAGTCGAACCAATCGGCTAGATGGACCGGCTTCTTCAACTGCTCAGTCAGAACGCTCTCGATTTGCTCAAGGAAGGCGACGGTAATGGCGCCGCGCACACCGCCGCCGTCGAGCGCGAGCAGGCGTTTGGGGCCGGGACAAAACAGGTGCCGGTCACGTTGATTCAAGCACTTGCACGCGGAAACGGACTCGGACACGGACTTGGCATCAACCGGCGCAATGACCGGCGGCAATTGATCGGCTACCGGCACCGATGACATGACGTCGCTACCTCCCACCCACTCTCATTCGCCCGGCGAAAACTATCACGACAGGTGGTTGCGGACCATAATGGTGATGGCGCGGACCGGTAGCCTCGGTCGTGGCTTAGCGAAATTCGAGCGCAGCGTTTAGCCGGCGACGCGCGATCGCGCTTCCGTCGATCAACGTCGTTCCGGCGACTTTCCCGCGATCAAGTGTCGGCCAGCGCCGCTTCGATCAGGCTGCGGCAAGCGATCAGGTCGTCGAGCGCGGTCTGCAGTTTGCGCCGGCCTTCGCTGTCGGCGGCAAGCTGCGGCGCTGCCGGCGCGGTCGCTACAGCCGGTATCAGGCTTGGCTCGCGGCGCGAAGCTTCGCGATCGCCCTGCCCGTCATCGAACTGCGGTCCGGGAGCGAAGAACGACGGTTCGTGCGAGCGCGTCGTCGCCTGCACGTCGGTTGCGCCGTCATCGTCATCCTCGTCGAGCTCGGGCGGCGGCTGGTCGGCGCCGTCGCGCCAGACATCCTGAACGAATGACAGGCCCTCTTCGCGCAGGATGCGCTGCACGCCGCGGATCGTATAGCCCTCGCCGTAGAGCAAGTGGCGCACACCGCGCAGCAAGTCGATGTCATCCGGGCGGTAGTAACGCCGTCCGCCGCCGCGCTTGAGCGGGCGGATCTGGGTGAAGCGGCTCTCCCAGAAGCGCAGCACGTGCTGGGGGACGTTGATCTCCTCAGCAACTTCGCTGATGGTGCGGAATGCGTCTGGCGCTTTTTCCAGGAGTTACCCCCGCCTTTGATTATTGACCGTTCGGGTCTCCGCCGTCCGCATCGGAATTGATGCGCTGCTTGAGGATCGCCGACGGCTTGAACACCATCACCCGCCGCGGCGAGATCGGCACTTCCTTGCCGGTCTTGGGATTGCGGCCGATGCGCTGCCCTTTCTTGCGCACGACGAAGGAGCCGAACGACGACAACTTCACCGTTTCTCCGCGCTCAAGACAATCGGTGATTTCCTTGAGAACCAGCTCGACGAGTGTCGCCGATTCGGTGCGCGACAGACCGACCTTCTGGTAAACCGCCTCGCATAAATCAGCGCGTGTGATCGTCTTTCTCGTCATCGCCAGCCCCGCTCTCGGCGATCAATGCCAATCGATCATCGTATCGTTTTGAATTATCAACGATATTAGCTTCTCGCCAAACGGTCAACGGCCTTTCCACAGGCTTTACCTCACCAGCGCACCAAAGCCGCGCCCCAGGTAAAGCCGCCGCCCATCGCTTCGAGCAGAACGAGATCGCCGCGCTTGATGCGGCGATCGGCCACCGCGTCGGCGAGCGCCAGCGGGATCGACGCCGCCGAAGTGTTGCCGTGGCGGTCGACGGTGGTGACGACCTTCGATGGGTCGATGCCGAGCTTGTGCGCCGAGCCGTCGATGATTCGTTTGTTGGCCTGGTGCGGAACGAACCAGTCGATATCGGCGACGCCGTAGCCGGCCTCCTTGAAGGCGTCCTCGACAACGTCGGCGATCATCGCCACGGCGTGGCGAAATACCTCGCGGCCTTCCATGCGCAGATGGCCGACGGTGCCGGTCGAGGACGGCCCGCCGTCGACATAGAGCTTGGATTTATGCCGGCCGTCGGAGCGCAGCCGCACTGTGAGCACCCCGCGGTCTTCGCGGCCGCCGGGCTGCTCCTGCGCCTCGAGGACGACGGCGCCGGCGCCGTCGCCGAACAGCACGCAGGTGGTGCGGTCGGTCCAGTCGAGGATGCGCGAGAACGTTTCCGAGCCGATCACCAGCGCGCGGGCGAAGGCGCCGGACCGCAACAGCGCGTCGGCGGTCGCCAGCGCGTAGACGAAGCCCGAGCACACCGCCTGCAGATCGAAGGCGGCGCCATGATGGATGCCGAGGTCGTTTTGCACCGCCACCGCGCTCGCCGGAAAGGTATTGTCCGGGGTCGACGTCGCCAGCACGATCAGATCGATCGCCTGCGCGTCGAGGTGCGCATGCGCCAAGGCCGCGCGGGCCGCGTTGGCCGCCATCTGTGCGGTGGTTTCGCCGAGCGCCGCGATTCGCCGCTCATGGATGCCGGTGCGCTGTACGATCCAGTCGTCGGAGGTGTCGACCTTGAGCGCGAGATCGGCGTTGGTGAGGACCTGGTTGGGCAGATAGCTGCCGCAGCCGAGGACGACGGAACGACGCACGGTCACGAGGCGGCTCCGCTGAGGGCCGGCTGTAGCCCCTTGCCCGGCCGCGCCAGCGCCGCCGTGATCTTGGCGAGGAGCTCGTCGCGCACCACGTCGTAGCCGAGCTCGATGGCGGCGGCGAAGCCTTCGGCATCGGTCCCGCCATGACTCTTGATGACGATGCCGTTGAGACCGAGAAATACCCCGCCATTGGCGCGGCGCGGGTCCAGGCGCTCGCGCAATTGGCGAAAGCCGGAACGCGCGAACAGATAGCCGATGCGGGTGCCAAGTGTGCTTTGCATCGCGGTGCGCAAATACTCGCCGATCTGACGGGCAGTGCCCTCGGCGGTCTTGAGCGCGATGTTGCCGGCAAAGCCTTCGGTGACGACCACGTCCACTTTGCCGGCGCCGATGTCGTCACCTTCGATGAAGCCGACATAATCGAGGTCGGGCATTTGCCGTTCGCGCAGCATGCGGCCGGCTTCGCGGACCGGCTCGAGGCCCTTCACTTCCTCGACGCCGATATTGAGAAGACCGACCGTCGGCCGCTTCAGTCCAAGCAGAATGCGGGCGGTGGCCGCGCCCATGACCGCGAGATCGACCAGATGGTCGGCGTCCGCCCCGATCGAGGCGCCGACATCGAGCACGATCGATTCGCCGCGCAGGGTCGGCCACAAGGCCGCGATCGCCGGCCGCTCGATCCCGGCGAGCATTTTCAGATCGAACTTCGACATCGCCATCAGGGCGCCGGTGTTGCCGGCCGATACCGCCATGTCGGCCTCTTTTTTCTTAACCGCGTCGATCGCGAGCCACATCGAGGATTTGCGCCGGCCGTGGCGCAGCGCCTGGCTCGGTTTGTCCTCCATGCGCACCGCGATTTCGGCGTGCACCACCCGCGAGGCGGATTGCAGCGCCGGATGCTTGGCGAGGAGCGGCTCGAGCTGCACGCTGTTGCCGAAGAACAGGAACGTAGAGTCCGGACGGCGCGCAAATGCCAATTCGGCGCCGGCGACGACCACGGCAGGGCCATGGTCTCCCCCCATCGCATCGAGAGCAATGCGGACCATTTGCGACATTGCCTGACCGCAATCCTAGGCCTTGATCCAACTCAACGTGCCCGGATCGCGGTCCCGATTTTCGTGATTGCGCATGATCCTTTCCGAAAACCGGCTTCCACTTTTCGGAATCAATGCTCCAGGTCCGAACAAGGGGGCGGTAAAAGCGGCAGGAGAATAGCGGTTCGGCGCCCGGAAACAACCTCGATCAGGCGCCCCCTTAAACCCCTCTTGGCCGCCTTCTTAAACGCCCTGGCCCTTCTTCAGCGCCGCCAAG
The DNA here is from genome assembly GCA_963804405.1 of uncultured Alphaproteobacteria bacterium. Classification (GTDB taxonomy): domain Bacteria; phylum Pseudomonadota; class Alphaproteobacteria; order Rhizobiales; family Xanthobacteraceae; genus BOG-931. Next base: position 87,137 of record CAWDQG010000058.1, read on the forward strand.
GCGGCGAACGGGCCTTCCTCCGGCTTTAGGTCGGCGGGCGGCTGGAAGATCGCGCCGGGCTTACGCGGATAGGGATCGAGACCGAGAATCAGGAACTCGGTCGCGAGTGCGCCGAGATCGACTGTCCCCCCGATCAGCGGCTCGGTTTCGTTCGCATTCCGCTCGCGCGCGCCGGCTTCTTCGTCACCTTTTGGCGCGACTGATTGCGGCAGGAACAGGAGATCAATGTCCTCCGCCACCTCGTTGACGAGCGGCTCCAGCGTGACCACGCACGACTGCCCGACCGTCGCTGACACACGCCCGGCGACGCGCAGGCCGCCCCGGCCGTGACGCCTGACGTCGAACTCTGCCTGAAGCCGCGGCAGATCGCGCAGGCCCGCGACCCGCGCCACGGCGGCGCGGGTATCCGCGTCGGCGATGAGGTCGAAGTGGCGGCCCTCTTCGGCCACGTCCTCGACCGCAACCGGAACCTTCCAAGGGACTTGAGCGGGGACTTGCCCAGCGACTTGTCCAGTAACCGGCCCAGGCGACGGCGCCGGCTTGTGTCGTTCAGGCATCCGTAAAGGCCTCCGGGTCCGGAAAAACTATCCTACCCGCTAGAAGTTCTTCTTCCGCCTCGGCGTCCAACTGCTCCGCGGCTATGCGCGTATAGCGCGCCAGCCGCGCCGCGTTTTCATTGGTCAGCGCCGTGCTCAAGATCATGCCAAAGATATTGCGCGCCAGCGCCTTCTCAAGCTCCCGATTATCGGCTGCACCGAGCGCGGCGCCATACGCCGCCTGCCGGCCATAGAACGCTTCGCCGAACTTCCGCATCTCGCGCGGCACGGCGAGGTCGCCAACGCCCATTTCCCTCAAATTGTCATCGAGATCGCGGCAGAACAGGTCGAATAATTGCTGCCCAATCGGGCGCCCGGATGTTGGTGCCGAGCCCTGCCCCGGACCGGCCTCCGGCTCGCCACGCAGGCGGCGCAGGACCAACACCAGGTGCAACACGATCAGTTCAAAGCGGCCCTCGACGCTGTCGGAAACCCCATAACCGGTGTAGAACGCAATGGAGCGCGCCTGTGCCACGATAGCGCCATAGAGAATCTGGATATTGCGGTTGTGGGGTCCGCGCCGAAACGCACTCAAGATCATAGAGATAGCTCACTTCCTTAAAGCAAGTCGCCGTTCACGGATTTCTGCTAAATTGCCAAAAGCAGGTTTCGGGGGTACGGCAGACGGCGCTGGGACACAAGACGGGCATGCCGGGTATGCGGGGCAACCGGGGGCAGAGAGACGAACGGCGAGGCTTTGCGGCCTATGCGCTCGTTTTGGCGCTGGCGCTGTCGCTCGGCGGCTGCCTCGGCGAGACCTTCCAGCGCGGCTATGTGCTGCCCGAAGGCGCGCTCGAGCAAATCCGCCTCGGTGCATCCCAGGAGCAGGTGCTGATCGTGCTCGGCACGCCCTCGACCGTCGCCACGGTGTCGGGCGAGGCGTTCTATTACATCTCGCAAACGGCCACGCGCGCCGCTTCATTCATGCCGACGACCATCACCGATCAGCGCGTGGTGGCGATCTATTTCGACCGTGATCGGCGCGTTCAGCGCGTCGCTTCTTACGGCATCAAGGACGGCAAAATCTTCGACTTCATCAGCCGCACCACGCCGACCGCCGGCTCGGACATGAATTTCATCAAGCAGCTGATGTCGACGATCCAGAACGGCCACATGGGACTGCCGTTCTAGCGCCATCGTAGCGCGATGAGCGCGAGCGACGTGCGCGACCAGTCTCGCCGTTCATCGTCGTTTCCGGAGATCGCTTCGCTCATCCGGGCCACAGGCTCAGGAAACGCAGTTTTGAAATCCGAAAGGATTTAGCAAGCGTTTCCCGGATCAGCGGTGCAGCGCGCAAGCGGTGCACAGCTGATCCGGGATCGTTGCAGACTCGGAGTGTGGGTACGATCCCGGGTCTGCGGCGCAACACTTCGCTTCGCTGCGTGCTGCGCCGCGCCCGGGAAACGATCTCGCGCTGCGCGCTACTTCAATGCGCGTGCACGGCGAGCAGCAGCAACGCCACGATGTTGGTGATCTTGATCATCGGGTTGACCGCCGGGCCCGCGGTGTCCTTGTAGGGATCGCCGACTGTGTCGCCGGTCACCGCCGCCTTGTGGGCCTCGGATCCCTTGCCGCCGTAGTGGCCGTCCTCGATATATTTCTTGGCGTTGTCCCAGGCGCCGCCGCCTGACGTCATCGAGATGGCGACGAACAGGCCGGTGACGATGACGCCGAGCAGCATGGCGCCGAGCGCCGAGAACGCCGCCGACTTGCCCGCCGCGCCGCCGCCGGCGACGAAATAAACGATGAAATAGGCAACGATCGGGGAGAGCACCGGCAACAGCGACGGCACGATCATTTCCTTGATCGCGGCGCGGGTAAGCATATCGACGGCGCGGCCGTAATCCGGCTTGTCCTTGCCCTGCATGATGCCCGGCTTCTCGCGGAATTGCCGGCGCACTTCCTCGACGATCGAGGAGGCGGCGCGGCCGACCGCGGTCATGCCAAGCGCGGCAAACAGGTACGGCAGCAAGCCGCCGAACAGCAGACCGGAGACGACATAGGGATTGCTCAGCGAGAAGTCCGGCGCCACACCCTGGAAATACGGGTACTTGTCGGCGTTGGCGACAAAGTATTTCAGGTCCTGGCTGTAAGCGGCGAACAACACCAGCGCGCCGAGCCCGGCCGAGCCGATGGCGTAGCCCTTGGTGATTGCTTTGGTGGTGTTGCCGACCGCGTCGAGCGCGTCGGTCGATTTACGCACTTCCTTCGGCAGCCCGGCCATTTCGGCAATGCCGCCGGCATTATCGGTGACCGGACCGAAGGCGTCGAGCGCGACGATGATGCCGGCGAGTGCCAGCATGGTCGTCACCGCGATGGCGATGCCGAACAGGCCGGCAAGATTAAAAGTAATCAGAATGCCGGCGATGATCACGATCGCCGGCAACGCGGTCGATTCCAACGACACCGCCAGACCCTGAATCACGTTGGTGCCGTGGCCGGTTACCGAGGCAAGCGCGATCGAGTGCACGGGGCGAAAGTTGGTGCCGGTATAATACTCGGTGATCCAGATGATCAGCCCGGTCACCACCAGGCCGACAACGCCGCAATAATACAGATCAGCGCCGGAATAATTGACGCCGGGGAGCGGCCCAAAGCCGATGACATAATTCGTGACGCCGGCGATGCCGATCAGCGACAGAATGGCGGTCGCGAGCATGCCTTTGTAGAGCGCGCCCATGATCGATTGGTTGGTGCCAAGCCGCACGAAGAACGTGCCGATGATCGAGGCGATGATGCAAACGCCGCCGATCGCCAGCGGATAGGTCATCATCTTCATCACCGTGTCCGGCGTGCCGCTAAAGAAGATGACGGCGAGAATCATGGTGGCGACCGTGGTCACGGCGTAGGTCTCGAACAGATCGGCGGCCATGCCGGCGCAATCGCCGACATTGTCGCCGACATTGTCGGCGATGGTTGCCGGATTGCGTGGATCGTCCTCGGGGATGCCGGCTTCGACCTTGCCGACCAGATCGCCGCCGACGTCGGCGCCCTTGGTGAAGATGCCGCCGCCCAAGCGGGCGAAAATCGAGATCAGCGAGGCGCCGAAACCGAGCGCGACCATGGAATTGACGACGACGCGGTCATCCGGCGCCAGGTGCAGGCCGCTGGTCGAGAAACATGAAGTAAAGCGTCACGCCAAGGAGCGCGAGACCAGCGACCAGGAGCCCGGTGATGGCGCCGGCGCGGAAGGCGATTTCAAGCCCGCCGGCAAGCGAGCCGATGGCGGCTTGCGCGGTGCGCACATTGGCGCGCACCGACACATTCATGCCGATAAAGCCGGTGGCGCCCGACAGGATCGCGCCGACCGCAAAGCCGACGGCGACCAGCCAGCCGAGGAAAAATCCGACGATGAGGAAGATCACGACGCCGGCAATGGCGATGGTGGTGTATTGCCGCCGCAGATAGGCTTGCGCGCCCTCGCGGATCGCCGCGGCGATCTCCTGCATTTTCTCGTTGCCGGGATCGGCCGAAAGCACCGAACTGGTGGCCCAGATGGCGTAAACGATCGCCAGAACGCCACAGAGAACAATGAGCCACAACGTCGTCGTCATAAAGGAACCCCGGTTGATGGGGGCCAGCGGTTAATCCGGCCCATAAGGAGAGGAAGGCGCGGCACCCAAAGTCATAGGTCCGTCGCAAATTCGCGCGGACATTGCCAAAAAGGACCGGGCGGCGCAACGGCGGCGAGGGTTTTTCGCCCCCCGGAAATCCGCCTGCCGGGAACCGGATTTACGAGGCCAAAGCGTCGAGCAGCGCCTTCGCCTCCTTCAGGTCGAGGTGTCGAACCCTTCGGTGAACCAGCCGTAGACCGGGGCGAGCAGTTCGCGCGCCTCGCCCGGCTTGCCCTGATCCCGGAGAAGCCGCGCCATGCTCATGGCGGCGCGCAGCTCCCAGGATTTCGCTTGCTGCTGGCGGGCGACGGCGAGCGCACGCTGGAAATAGGCTTGCGCTTTCGCCGCGTCCGGCTCGGGCGCCTCAGCGCGATTTCACCGGCCATGCGATGGACCTCGGCCTCGAACAGCTTTTCCTCTGTCGTCTCCATTGCCGCCATTGCTTCGCCGATGCGGCGCCAAGCGTCATCGAACTTGCCGAGTTCTGCATAGGCTTGGCCAAATACGCAACTGACAACAGCTGCCGTTGCTCCTGTAGACCGATATGCGGTAATCCCGGTAGTAATCGTGTGGACTGCGTCCGCAGCTTTGCCGGTCAGGGCAAAAAAACACCTTGCAAAATCATTCCGCTGTCTTCCAGAACAAGGCACCTTTTTCGTCCGCCAGAAAGCCGACATCAAATCGCTGTTTGCTGCTGGTAATCTCCGCAAAGATATGGAATAATTGGTAAGCAGCAACGCATATATCAAAGTCGCGGCTTGGCCGATCGCGCGCGCATCAATGGCGCTCGGCGTCTGCGAGCGCGGCCTCGGGATAGCCAAGCATCCACGAAGCCCATGACCGATAGGACAAGATTGACACCCGGACGTCTTGGCCCAAACGCGTCGCCAGCGGACGATGCTCGATAGGATCGTAAAGCGCGATTGCCTGATCGTAAGTGCTCTCGGGCTTCCGCGATGTCTCCCGTTTCCAGCAAGGACACGCCCATGAGACGATGCCCGATCATCAGCGGGATTGTCGCACCTTGCTTCTCCGCGAGCGCCCGGAACTGCGCCGCAAGCTCACGAACGCGTCGCCGTTGAATGCCACAAAGTTCGCTGACCAAAAGCCGTAAAGAACCGTGAGCAGGAGCAGTGGGTCTTCGGGCGGCTCGCCGAGCGCTTCCGCTTGTTCGATCAGCAGACGTGCCCGCTCCGCCGCGGCCTTGGTTTCGGGCGCGGCATATCCTTTCACATGGATAGCGGGGTTATTAGCGCGACTTGAAGCTTGATCTGCTCGCGACGCAGCGCCGGAGTGACAGGCAAGGTCGCGATCTGGTAAAGGGCCCGGTAAAATTGCTCCATAGCCTCGACCAGCGCCGAACGCGCCAGCGAGCGCTGTCCGGCTTTGCCCCACAAGCCAGCGGCCTTCTCGATCAATCCGGCCTCGGTACAATGGCGCGCCAGCAATTCGGGCTGGTTCTCGGCGACATCGGCGAACTTGCTCTCAAGGATTTCCGCGATGCGCGCGTGAAGCGCGCGTCGGGGCTCGCGAAGCAACGCGCCGTAGGCCGCGTCTTGCACCAGCGCATGCTTAAACAAATAGCTCGCATCGGGCGGAACGCCTTGCCGAAACAACAAGCCGGCAGCGACGATGCGGTCGAGCGCCCACGCCACCTCCTCCTCCGGCTTCCGCGCGACTGCGGCCAGAAGGGCATGGGAGAATTCCCGGCCGATGGCCGCGCCGATCTGCGCCAACTCCTTGGCCTCGCCAAGCCGGTCGAGCCGCGCCATCAAAGAAGCGTGCAGGCTAGCCGGCACCGCCCGGCTCGGCGATGGAATTGCGGCAGTGGTGAGCCTCACCTGTCCTTCGGTCTCCGCCTCCAGCACCGCCTTGGTCATCTCCTCGACGAACAAGGGAACGCCATCGGTGCGCTCGATGATGTCTTGCCGTATGCTCGCGGGCAGCGGCTTGTTACCGACGAGGCCATCGATCAACGCGGCAATGTCGCGTTCGCCGAGCCGGTTCAGCGTCAGGGTCGTGACATAGGGCCGCCCGACCCAGGGCGGCTCGAATTCCGGCCGGTAGGTGATGATCACCAAAATGCAGGCGGCCCGCATTCGGTCGATGCCGCGGCCGAGCACCTCCAGGCTCGTCGGGTCGATCCAATGCACATCCTCGAAGATCATCAGCATCGGACTTTGCTCGGCGAGAGCGAAGCTTTGCGCGGTGAGCGCCTCAAAGGTCCGTTGCCGGCGCTGCTGCGGCGTCAGGTCGATTGTCGGGTAGCGGCCGTCGTTGGGCAGCGACAGGAGCTCGGCGAACAGCGCCCGATCCTGCAGCGGCGTGAAGCTTTGCATCAACACCGCATCAAGCTTGTCCAGCTTCGCCTGAGCGTCATCATTCTGGGTAAATCTGGCGGCGCGTTGGATGTGATTGATAATCGGGTAGAGCGCGCTGTCGGTGTGCTGCGGCGAGCAGAAGTAGCGGTGCCGCGTGTGCGGCTCGGTGGCAAGACGCTCCATCAGCGCCGCCGTCAGCCGCGATTTGCCGATGCCGGCTTCGCCGGACAGCAGCACGACCTGGCCTTCGCCGGCGATCACCTTCGACCAGCGCCGCATCAGCAAATCGAGTTCTTCTTGACGCCCGACCAGCTCGGTCAGGCCGCCGGCGTGGAGAGCATCGAAGCGGCTTTCCGCCGAACTCGGCCGCACCACCGCCCAGGACCGTTCGGTCCCTGAAATGCCCTTGAGATCGGGGAAACCCAGGTCCTCGAGTTCAAACAGATTGCCAAGGAGCTTCCGCGTGCCGTCGGCAATGACGACGGTGTTCGGCTCGGCTATCGCTTGCAGCCGCGCCGCCAGGTTCGGCGTCTTGCCGACTATCGCTTGCTCCTGCGCGGCCCCCGACCCGATCAGATCACCGACCACCACCAAGCCGGTCGCGATGCCGATGCGCGTCTGCAGTGGCGCGTGCATTTGCAAGTTGCCGATGGCGGCGATCAATTCCAGGGCGGCCCGCACCGCCCGTTCGGGGTCGTCCTCGTGCGCCTCCGGGTAGCCGAAATAGACCAGGATGCCGTCGCCCATGAACTTGGCAATGAACCCGTCGAAGCGGCGCACGGTCTCCGAAGCGCATTTCTGGTAAGCGGAAATCACTTCCCGCAGGTCTTCCGGGTCGAGGCGCGCGGACAGCGCCGTCGAGCCGACCAAATCGGAAAACAGCACCGTGACGTGGCGCCGCTCCGGCGCCTCTTGGGCTCTTGTTTCGACGCGCGTTGCCGCGGCGTCGAGCGCCTCGATCGATTCGGCAGACTGGTTGATGGCCGCCAGGATCTTGCGCCGATGGCCGAGCGGCAGGCCAAGCTCCTTAAGGTCTTCGTCGGTCAGATAGTGGAGTACGGAGACATCGATGGCGTTCTCGGTAAAACGCTGCGCGTATTGGCCGAGGTCGAGCTTCGCAAGCCAGTCCGCAATCCGCTCCATTGCGGCCATACCTCGCGCGTTGGTGGCAAGATAAGCGGCCGGACCAGGCAGGCCAAGCCGCCTCTGCGCCGTCGCGTCGCTTGGGCGGCGGATATCAGCTCGAAGCAGTCTTTCAGTTGATTTTGACTAAACGCTCACGACGACGGCTGGATGAACGCGCACAGCAGCAGGTAAGGCAGCAGCGTGCCGGTCTGTTTTTTGGGCTCGGTTGTGGGCCACGCCTGATCCATCAAAACGGGGCGGTCGCCCAACCTCAGATACGTGCGTTCGCTGGCACTGAGCCACAAAAGACGCGATTGACGAGCCGCGCGGCGCCAGACGAACTAAAAAATGCCCGGCGAGCTACGCGAACACGGTGCGTTCGATCAGCCGGTAAAGCCCGAACACCAAAATGACCGCGGAACAGGTGTAGACCAAAGCCGGCTCCGTCCCTTTCCTGCGCCGCGGCGCTGGGCTCGGTCGGAGAGCAGCAGCAGCGGGAAGATGAGCGCTACGATGGCGATTTGCCCGATCTCGACGCCAATGTTGAACGCCGCCAGAGCGGGCACCAGCGCGCCCTGCGGCAGACCGTATTCGCGCAACGCGCCGGCAAACCCGAAGCCGTGCACCAGGCCGAGCAGGAAAGTCGCTCGCCACCCGTTGCTAATGTCGTGAACAAAAGAAGTTCTCGGCGGCAACAAAGACGATCGTGGCGGCGATGAGCGGCTCGACCAGCGATGCCGGCAGCCGTACGATATCGAGAACTGCAAGCGACAGCGTCAGCGAATGAGCGACGGTGAAGGCGGTCACCACCTTGATCAGTGGCCACAGCGCCGGCCCCAAAGGATCACGGCAATGAGAAACGCGATGTGGTCATAGCCGAGAAAGATGTGCTCGATGCCGGCCGGGACGAACCGGCCGACGACCTGCAGCATCGACGAGCCGGCGCCGGAGAGCGGGACTTCCGGTGCGTTCTTGTCGAGCGCCAGCTCGCGTTCGCCGCCTTCGCTCGCGATCAGCGCAAGGTGCCGCGCCGCTGGATCCGCGTCCTGAAACAGCGTCACGCGATAGCGCAGGTCATCGTCGGACGGGCAATTCCAGCCATCGTCACCAGCACGTGGGTGTCGGCTGCCTTGCGCCGTTCCGGGCCCGGCTGTGCAGCGCTGACCCGCGGCCAGAACGGCAACGTGGTCGCTAACGTAGGCGACAATGGCCGGCGCCATCACTGCCAGCGCGACGGGATTGACCTCTCCTGATCCCTTGTCGGCGATGCGAACCCCGGTTGCGATTTCGTAATCACGAGCAAGTGCGTTGATCTCGATGTCGATGGTGCGGCCGTGGATCACGATCCGCGAGGTGCTGACGCCGGCATTGTGCGCATGCGCCGGCACGGCATCACGGCAAGCCGCCGCCAGGCCTGCGACGAATCAGCGCGCGGCGTGCCGCTCGGCCGGTCAGCACGATTGGTATCGGCCGCTGATCATTCGGCGCCGCCGAGGCTTTTGAGGATGACGGCGGCGGACGGCCGCGCGCATGCTTTGCGGATAGGCTTGGGCGAACGCGGCAAGCGCGGAGCGCGCTTGGCCGCCATAGCGCGCGCATGGCGTCTGCATCGCGCGCCAATCGCGCAGCCCGTGCCAGGTCGATGGCATGAATGAACGCGCCTCTGGCGTCGTCGGACTCGCGAGCGCCGCGGCAGCGCTTCGGCCTCGACGATCTGCCGTCAAGATCGCGAAGCCATGCCACCAGCTGGAAGGGACCGAGCACGAAGCTCTCGTAGAAGCCAGCTTTGAGAAGCGCGAACCGAGCTCTCGGCGGTAACGGCGACGCTGGTGCGAGGCGAAGCGCCGCTCGAGCGGCGCTGTCGGCAGCGGTAGCGCCGATGCATCGTAGAAGCGGGCGCCAGGTCGCGATGGGCGAGCGCCTTAAGAGCGGTTTCGCCTTGAAAGTGGCCGCCCGCTGTGGCCGCAAGATCGCGGATGAGGAAGGCGGTCGCTCGACCTGCACATGCCGAGCGAAACATGCGCTTCATGCCTCGTCGCGCGAACCGGCGCGTTGACGCGCGCGGCTGCAGCATCGGTGGCGGCGAGGAGCGCGTTCACTCGGTGTCGATCGTGTCGTGCGCGAGCCGCGTTCGCCGGCTCGCTCGCGAAAAGGATCAGAGCAAAGAGTGAAACCGCGCCGCGATCGCGCGCGCGGTCCATGGAACAGCGTCACGCGCAGAGCGCGGCTCATGCCGGACGGGCTCAATCATTCGGCATCTCGTCGCCGGCGAAAAACGCGGGCGTCCCGGATGCGCCGGGACACGCCGTCGGGCGCGGCCGGCTGCGGCAGCGCCCTCGATGTCGGCCAGCGTCTTGCCAGCAGATAGCGTGGCGCGCCATGAAATTCGGCCGGCAAACCAGAACTGGCTGCCGAACGAGACGATGACTCGCAGCGGCGCGTCGGGATATCGGCGAAGGGCGGCTTGGCGAGAAACAGCGCCTCGGCGCTTTCGGCCTGCATGACCGCGACATCCTGCTGATCGGTGGCGATGAGCACGCCGATGCGGCGGGAGTCCGCGGCGCGGACCAGCTGCGGACGAGAACTGGGCAGATAGCGCGACAGCACATCAACCACCGCCGCAGTTAAGGCCCCGCTCCTGCTCATCGTCGCGCTGGCCGACGATCAGGAGATGGTAGCGCCGGTACACCGGCCACATGCGATCGGGATTGAGATCAGCGAGCTGCCGGCAAGCGAGCCGCGGTCTGCCCGCGCCTCGCGCCTGTCAGCGAAAACCGCGAGTGCCGGCCGGTCCCCGGCCAACGCCCAAGCGCCGCCGCCCCCGCACCCAATGTCAGCAACGCACGCCGTTTCATACTGAGAAGACAAAGCGCGGCGACAATGCCGCCGCGCTTCCCGCATCGTCCTACTGCGACACGAAGATGTCGCGGTTCAGGATCGCCGTGACACCCAGGTTCGGTATATCGACCAGTTGCGCGATGTTGAGATCAACGGCCACGCTGGTCAGCACGTAAGCCTGCTCGCGGCTGAGCCCTTTCTCCTTGACCAGGAAGTCGATCATGTTGAGCGTGGCGTTGCGCGCCGCGAGGCTCACATCCTCGGAAAGGTTGGCGAGCGGCGCGATTTTCTGGCCGCCCAGATAGGTCGCGAACACCGGTAGCTCGCCTTCGGGCTTCAGCGGCAGCCCGGAGACCGCGTAGAAGCTTCCGGGCGCGAGTCGCTTGAGCTGCGCACCGCCTTCGAAATGCATCGTCGACAACAACGACGCCATGCCCGGCATGATCTTGGCCCGCATCGTCACTTTCGCGCCCATCTCGATGGCCGTCCCGCACACTTCACCGCCGCCCTGGGCGTAGTGGACATCGCCGGCGAACAGGCCACAGCCGTCAACAAAGCACGGGAAGAGCAGCGTGGTGCCGACCACCGTTTCCTTGGTGTCGAGGTTGCCGCCATTCTCGCGCGGCGGAATCGTGCGCACGCACTCGTCCTTCGCCGTGCCGTTGGTGCCGCAGAGATCGGCCGGCAGCGCATCGACCGGTTGCGGGGTCAAGACCGCACCGCCCGCATCGGCCAGCGCTTTCTCACGCTTCAGCCATTTGTCGAGTTCCGGCTTGCCCGGCAGCACTCCGACCGTTCCCATGAACGCGTTCATCGGGACGGCGATCCCAGGCAGATCCTTCGAACGCGCTTCGAGCCGGTTCAGCTCCCAGTGCACAATGAAGGGATCGCGGAAAACGTCGCGCAGGAAACCGAAGCCGGGCACGATGGTCGTATAGCCGAAATCATCGGGCGCGATGTCGATAATGGTCACCGCGAGTGCGTCGCCGCGTTTTGCCCCTTCGATATAGACCGGCCCGGTCAGCGGATGCACCAGGTTGAGATTGACTGCCGCTACGTCCTGCGGCTTGGAATCAAAAGTGAGATCCGAAATTGAGCGCATCGCGGGTCTCAAGGACGAAGAGCTGTCCGGATTGACATGCGCAGCCGGCTTGATCGCATAGTGATAGCGGTTGAAGCAGTGCGGATCGTCCTTGCAGTGCTTGCCTGACTTTCCGACGATCACCACCGATAGCGTTGAAAAAAGGCTCGTGATTTTTGGCGAACAGTGATTTCCGTCTGCTGGCTGCATTGAGCGACGGAGGTTTGACTCATGAGCTTGGGTCGACAAACGGGCGATCAGAGCCAGTTATTTTACCTGTTCAACCTGGAAAGGCGCATCCCAGCGGGCCATCTGTTGCGCCGGATTAATCCGGTTGTGACCCGGATACTGGTTGAGCTGCGGGAGAAGCTGGCACCGTTCTATAGCGACATTGGCCGGCCTTCGATTGATCCCGAGCTTATGATCCGAATGTTGATCATCGGCTACTGCTTCGGCATCCAGCTTCGAGCGGCGGCTGTGCGAGGAAGTCGAAATGCACATGGCTTATCGGTGGTTCTGTCGGCTCAATCTTGACGACAAGGTGCCTGATCACTCGACATTCTCGGTTAACCGCCATGGCCGTTTCCGCGACAGCGACCTGCTGCGCCAGGTCTTTGAAGCGGTGGTACGGGCCTGCATGGATGCTGGTCTGGCTAAAGGTGAGGGCTTCGCCGTCGATGCCAGCGTCA
>CAWDQG010000059.1:0-124857 GCA_963804405.1 uncultured Alphaproteobacteria bacterium
TAGCGCTCGAACAGCCGATCGAGGTCGCTGGCGGGGATGCCGATGCCGCGGTCGGCGATGGCGACGACCGCTTCGTTGCGCGGCGATCGCCGCCTCGACCTCGATGGTGCCGCCGTTCGGCGAGTATTTGACCGCGTTCGACAGCAGATTGCTGAAAACCTGGAACAGCAGCTTGGCGTCGCCGACCATCGGCATCGGCGCGGCGCCAAATCGCTCGGCGATATCGCGCGCCCGGCACCATCTCGCGGTGCAGCTGGCAGACTTCGCGCAGCAACGCCGTCAGATCCATCCCGGCGGGATCGAAATAGAGCTCGGCGCCGCCGTCGATCAGGCGCGCCGGAGTTGAGCAGATTGTCGATCAAGTGGGTGAGCCGCAGCACCGCGGCGCGAATCTTGCCGGCGCGTTCGCCGATTTCGGCGCCGGCCGCGCCGTCGCGCATCTTTTCCAGCCGCCGCGCGTGGCCGTCGACGATGGTCAGCGGCGTGCGGAATTCATGCGACGCCATCGACACGAAATTGCGCTGCGCCAGCGCCAGCCGTTGCTCCTGCGCCAATTGCTCCTCGAGCATCGCCGCCTGGCGGGCCAGCGTGCGCTGGCTGCGCATCAGCTCGATGGCGTTGTTGCGAAACACCACGGTGGCTTGCGCCATCTCGCCGATCTCGTCGCGCCGTTCGGTCTCCGGAATGTCGATGTCGGTATTGTTCGCCGCCAGCCGGCGCATGCGGTCGGCGAGGTGAAGGAGCGGCGCCGAAATCGAGCGGCTGATGTGAATGAGCGCGGCGACCACCATGACGCCGGCGATGACCATGCCGAGCAGGATCAGCCAGAACGCCTGCCGATAGGCGACGCCGAGACGATCGCTCGCCGCCTGGGCGTTGGCGACGGCCTGGTCGGTCAATTGGCCAAGCGTGTCGCTTGCCGCATCATAGGCCGCGCGCGACGCGCCGGCGTAGATCGCCAGCGCCTCGGTCTTGCGGTTGGCGTGCGACAGCGCAACGATCTGGTTGACGTAGGTGCGGTAGTCGTTCCAGTGCTGCTTGAAGCGGCCGTACAATTCGTTCTCGGCGGCGTCGCGTCGGATCCGCTCGAAGCTGCGTTCCGCCTCGGCGATGGAGCGGTCGAGCGCCGCCATCTGCTGTTCGGTCGCCGCGATCTCGGCGGGATCCGACGACAAGCAGATTGCTGCCTTCGAAGGCGCGGAAATCGGAGGTGAAATTGTTGAGATCGCCGAGCACACGGGTGTTCGGCAGCCAAACCTCGGCGACGTCGGCGGACAGCGCGGTTGAAGTTGCTCAGCCGCCAGATGCTGAACATGCCGAGCACGACGACCAGCAGAAAGAACAGCAGGAACACCGCCGTGAGGTGAAATCGGATCGAATGCGGCTGCCGCATGGGGATCGACCGTCGGTGGTTTTGGCGCCTTAAAGCCCTCTGGGGCCGGTCCAATGCAATACATTTTATCGGATTGCTCTATATATGAACGAAGCCGGGCCGGGAACCCGGAAGCGCAGGCGGCGGGCGAACTTGCGGATTTTTTGATGACCGAAGTGCAAAGGAAAATACTGTGCATCGAGGACGACCGCGAAACCGCGGCGCTGATCGCCGAGGAGCTGGTCGATCGCGGCTATGCGGTCACGGTGGCGCACGACGGCCGTGAAGGGCTCGCCGCCATTCTCAAGACCATGCCCGACCTGGTGCTGTCGGATATCAGCATGCCACTGATGTCGGGGTTCGAGCTTCTCGAACGCCTGATCGATCTGGCGCCGCGGTTCGCCAAAATGCCGTTCGTCTTTCTCACCGCCCTGACCGACCGCGACAACGAGCTGAAAGGGCGGCAATTGGGCGCCGACGACTACGTCACCAAGCCGATCGATTTCGACGTGCTCGACACCATCATCACCGCGCGGCTCGCCGGCGTCGCGCGCACCGGGCTATGGCCGAAGCTTGTCGAGCTCAACGATCGCGAGGTGGAAGTGCTGACCTGGGTCGCCCGCGGCAAGACCTCGGTGGAGATCGCGCAAATTATCGGTTTGACCAAGCGAACGGTCGATTTCCACATCGACAATGCGCGCGCCAAGCTCGGCGCCGCGACGCGCACCGAGGCCGTCATCAAGGCCACCACCGGCAGGTTGATCGAGCCGTAACCGGCTACTCCGCCACCGTCAGGCGCAAAAGGTATCCGACGAAGCGCCCCGCCGGCGGGGCGTGGTTGCCGCCTCGCCCTGATCCAGCCGATAGCCGACGCCGGACTCGCTGACGATCAAGCAGCGGCTGCGTCGCGTCGGCTTCGATCTTTTGCCGCAACTTGCGCACCAGAATGCGCAGATACTGAATGTTGCCGGCATGGCCGCCCCAGATTTCCCGGATCAGCTGCTGATGTGTCACCACGAGCCCGACATGCGTCGCCAACCCATGCAGCAGCGCATATTCCTTTCGCGTCAATTGAACGCGCTTGCCGTCAAGGGTGACGACCCGCGACACCAGATCGATCGACAGCGGACCGGCCCGCACCACCGGGTCGCGGTTGGTGCTGCGCAAATGCCGGCGCAGCGCCGCGTCGCTGCGCGCCAACAGCTCCGAAATTCCGAACGGCTTGACGACATAGTCGTCGGCGCCCAAGCGGAGCAGACGGACTTTCTCATGCTCGTCGGTATGGATGGACAGGACGATGACCGGAACGTTCGACCAGGAGCGAATGCGCTCGAGAACCTCGGAGCCTTCCAGATCCGGCAAGTTGAGGTCGAGGATGATCAGGTCGACCGCGCTCATGGTCGCGGCCTTGAGCCCGGCGGCGGCGTTCTCGGCCTCGATCACGGTAAATCCGTGAAGCTCGAAGCCGGCGCGCAGAAAGCGCCTGATCTGCGCTTCATCGTCGATGACCAATACCTTAGTCATCCAGCGCGCCCACGAGCTCCGGCGTGTCGGCGGAAACCGTCGGCAGCCGGAGCGACATGGTCGTGCCGAGATCAGGCCCGAGGCTTTCCGCGTGCAGGCTGCCGCCATTGGCGGCAATGAAGGTGCTGGCAATCCACAGCCCAAGACCCGAGCCGCCGGCGCCGACCGCATGGCCGCGGCCACGGAAAGATCGCCGGCCAAGCTGGCCTTTCTCGTCGGCCGTCAAGCCGCTGCCTTGATCTTGAACCGACAGGACCACGCAGCCGTCCTCGCAGCGGCTGCTGATTTTGATTTCGCTGCCAGGCGGCGAGTATTTGGCCGCATTTTCCAGAAGCTGGCCGAACGCCTGTTCGACCAAGAACGGTATCGACGTGGACCAGCGGAACCTCGCGGGCGACGTCGACAGTGACCCGATGCGAGGCGAGTCTTGCGCTCCTTCTGCTTGAGCGCGGCGCTGACGATATCCGTCGGGTCGGTCCATATCAGTTGCGGACGGACGCCCTTGGCGCTGATCCGCGCGGCATCGAGCAAATTGCGAATCTCGTTGTCGAGCTGACCAGCCTGCTCGTTGATCGCCTCGACCAGTTCGCGCGACTGGCGATCGTTGCGAATTGCGGGCATGCGGTTGAGCACGCTGCAACTGCCGAGGATCGACGCGAGCGGCGTGCGCAGCTCGTGCGAGACGCCGCCGACCAGCGCGTCGCGAAGGATTTCGGTTTGATAATTGATGGTCGCCTGCTCGATGGCTTCCTTGGTCTTGAGGTGCTTGAGCGTCAGCGTCGCTTCCTCGAGCAGCGTTTCGACGCGGCGCGCGACGAGCTTCCGTAGGCTCGCCGGCGCCATCGCCCAGTTCGACGGCGATGGCGCCATAGCCCAGAATTTCGGGAGTGATGAGGCGCACCAGCCAGGCGCGGCCGCTACGCGGATCGCGCAGGGTCGATGCTGCGGACGCACCGGCCGCGATCAGCTTCGCCGCCTCTTGGCGAATTTCCTCCGGAACGGCGGCGGTATCGCCGACGGCATGATCGTCCTGCGCCGTCGCGATCAGCACCGCGCGATAGCGCAGCGTATTGGACAGGTAATCCTGCACCGCGAATATCAGGTCGCGGCCGGTGAGGCAGGTGGCGAGGCCTTGCGAGAAAGCGTGAAGCTCGCCGATCTCCTTTTCGCGACGGCGTAGCGCGACCGCCTCGTTCTTGAGCCGCGCCGCGAGATTGCTGGTGACGAGCGCAATCAGAAGGAAAAGGATGAGATCGACGACGTTCTGCGGATCGCGGATCCAGAATGAGTAGAGCGGCGGATAAAAGAAGAAATCCGCGGCCGCCGCGCCGGCAAAAGCGGCCAGGATTCCCGGTCCGACTCCCCATTGCGTCGCCGCCACCACGACCGGCAGCATGTAGATGAGCGAAACGAGATTGAATGGGACGAAGTAGTTGATGACGACAAGGCTGACCGTCGCCAGCCAGACCAGCGCAAACGTCGCGCCTACCGGCATGGCGTTGGCGGCGGCCACGTTCAGCCAATAGGCTTGACGGCTGGCTCGCCCGACCTCATCGCCGCTTTTTGGCAGAAGTACGGCCAGATCGCGCAGGCCGCGTCGTTCCTGAAGAGTTGACACCTGTATTGCCTTTCCGAAAGCGCTCAGTTGGCCTCCTCTGCACGCACCCGGCTGGCATTTGTCACAGTGAACTTTCCCAACGTCGCCATAGGAAGTCGAGATGATTTCAGGTCTAAAAAATATAAAAATCATATATGTCCAGAGCCGCGAACGTGGCATTTTGCACATATTTAATTCCGTGGAACATTTGCTCTGAATATTTATTGTGCACGCCTGTTCCGCGAAGAAGCGACTCTTTCGACCCTGCGACGCAAGCACGCAGGCTTGCGTCGCAAGGCGTCGACGGCATCCACTCCGCTCAGAAGTGGATGATCACGTCGGCGGCGCCGATGACCGCATAGTCTCCGGTTCGGAGCGATTCCGGCATTGGCGTTGCCATTGAACGCCGGCGCGTCCAGAGACTTGTAGTAGGCGATTTCCGGACGGACCTCGATCTGCGGCGAAAGCCAATGCTGCCAGCTTGCCGCGACGTCAACATAGCGGGTCGCGACGCCGGTGCGTTGGCCGTTATGGTCGTCGAAACATTCGGTGCGGAGCGAGAAGTTGTTCAACTTGTTCGGCGAATAGTTGACGTAGAGCAGGAAGGATTGCTCGTCGGCCCTGCAAGTCAGCACAGCTGCGTTCGGACAAAACGCCGCGTTCGGCGCATTGAACGGAATGAATTGCGGGCTGAAGGGCGTGCCGCCGCCGGCGACAATCGCGGCAGCCGCCGGGTTGTTGAGGTTCGGCACATTGTTCTCGTGGATATTCCAGGACTCGAAAGCGATGTGCCAGTAGTCGTTCAGCTTGTGATAGTAGGTACCGCCGATCCATTGCAGATTGTTGTAGCCCCACTGTCCGCCGTTGATGGCATCGGCAACGAGGTTAAGATCGTCCTTGCCGTCATCGCTGGTCCAGCGAATGCCAAACGTTACCGAAGGCACGGCGCCGGGATCTTTGGGGAAGGTGGCGCCGGGATAAAGCGGATTGCCCGGCATAAGGTTGGTCAGATTCTGACTGATGTTCCACGGCATGGTGTCGCTGCCGACAGTCACGCCCAGTTGCAGGATCCAGTTCTTGGTCAGTGCCGTCGTCACCTCGATGCCGGTGTTGGTGTAGTTGTCGAACGTGTAGGTCAGCGAATGCACGTAGGTGTAGTTGTTCGGCGCCAGCTGCGCCTCGATGTCCGGAATCGAGATGAAGCGGCCGAGGCGCACATCCATGCCCTGCATCACCGGGAAATAGATGTCGGTATAGACCATCGGGAAGTCGATGCCGTAGACCAGGTTGTGGTTGAGAAGCTGATCGCTGAACAGGCCGTAAGCGGTCGTGTAGCGATAGTTCTCGCCATACAGGGCCGAGAAGCGGAAGCCCCAATCGATGTGATCGTTCTGCACGGTGTCGGCCAGGCGCTCGATATAGACCACGGCCTGATCGAGCTGGACGGTGTTCGGCGTGTAGTCATACGCGGCCGGCGCGTTGCCGCCCGGCTTCACCGTGTTGGTGCTGATGTTGCCGCCGGCATTGACCCAGCCGTAGACCTGGACGTGGGCGTCGCTCATCGCCTTGCCAAGCGCGGTGTTGGCGATCGCCACCATCAGCGGGCTGTCGACCGAATTCGGCCGGGTCACGCCGATATTCTGCGTGCCGCCGTACGGCCATTCGGTGAACGGCATCGGCGGCGAGGATTGCGGCGTCGGCGGCCAAGCAGCGTCGGAGCGGCGCCCGGGCGGCGCGGAAGGATCGGACGGCGCCACGCCCTTGCCCCACTCGAGCTGATAGTAGCGGAGGAACCGCATCGCGACGTTGTCACCGAGATAGTCGTCGAGGCATTTGTAATTGACGTACGGATCGCAGGGACCATAGGCGCTGGACTTGAGCGCCATGATCGCCTTGCTCGGCGTGCAATTGTAATCGACGTACGGATCGCAGGCCGGGCGCCTCGACCCATCCGGTCGGCAGTCCGTTGGTCCAGGCGCCGAACGCGTCCGCCGCCATCGCGCGGTTTGATGCGGCGACTGCCAGCAACAGCAGTATGCCGAACACAAACACTCTTCTCATGACCCCATCCCCCATTTTCTTATCGTGTCTGAGAAACGTAACGTCGGCTCACGCGCCCCAGTAAGACTTCTCAGCCACCGATCCCCGACACCTGCGATTTTTCGCAGTGAACCCAACGGAAGTCGATATTGTCCGAGCCGATTTTTAGTAGCCAAAAAATAGCTTCAGCGACGCCACAGCGCGATTTTGCACCGATATCGCTCAATTGAACTTGCCGAAGCTCAATAACGCAGCGATCGCGATCGACGGATCGTCTCGGCAAATTCACGACGAGCAATAGTCTCGCGAATTCGCCCAGAACTGCAAGCGATTGCAGTGGAAAGCGCGTCTGTTTGGGATCGCAAAAGAGCGCGATGTGACACTTCGGACACAGTAGCCAAAATTAAGTCGATTTCTTGCACCGGGCGTTGCAATCGACTGATTGTCATGGGCAATTGACCAGCAAGCGCCGCGATATTTTTTATATATCTCGGTGCACGAGAACTAATCTCGAATAAATACGGCGCCTGCCGCTAGATTGGCGGCGAATCCAGGGGCGCCCGTGAGCGCGCCGCGACCGTCAAATGCCGTCGATCGCCGACACCATTTTGCAAGCTGCACCAGAGGCCGCGCCGGCGGAAGGCGGCGCGCCAATAAGCGCAAGCTTTCGCTTCGTGCCGCGCGAACTCGCGATCAAGTGCCGCAAATTGATCGAGAGCTACCATGCGATCTACGGCTATGTCGGCCTGCCCGACATGCTGTGGCTCTCCGACGCGCGCGACATCATCGAAAGTCATCGCGATCTGATGCGCGTTTTCAAGAAAGCCTCGAAAGCGAGAGGCGCCAAACGCGCCAACGCCTCGTTTCTCTTGATCGCGACCACGATCGTGTCGCTGGAAGTACTGGCGCGCGACTTCTCCGGCTGGGGCAAACGCTTTCCGGCGGCGAAGCGCGAGGCGGAGAAAGTGCTGGGCGAGCTGCCGCAGCTGCGGCGCACGTGGCTGATGGATCTATACCTGTTTCCGCCAATCGGTGTTCGCCGCGAATTTGCGGAAGTCCTTACCTAACAGCGACCGGCGCGCAGAGCTAAACGAGGCAGCATGATCACCGCGCCCATGGCGGCGGCTGGCCTTGCAGCCGCCCGCCGAGAGCGGCCCGGTTATTGGTGTCTGCCTGAGCGCGTTTGTCGGCGAGTTGCGTCAGGCATTTTTCGTATTCGGGATTTCCCGGCTGCAAGCCATAGGATTGGCATTTGGCGGCGTCCTTCGCGACCGCATCCGCCTGGGCCTGCGCTTCTGCCTCGGGCGAATGGGTGGCGCAGCCAGCAAGAAGAAGCGCCGCTAAAACTGATAGCCAAAGATACACGGCTTGCCTCGCGTTCAAACGCAGGCAAGTTTAATCATCCGTCAGCGTCGGTTTGCAAGTCGTCTCTCAAGACGTCTTTGTCGTAAGACTCTTATGACCGAGTCGGCGGCAACGTCCGAACGTCACCAGATCGCAATCAGGAAGATCAGCGCGAACGGCGTCGCCGCCAGGCCGAAATAGACCCAGGTCTGATAGGCGTTCCTGTCTTTCGGCGCCCAGAAAAGCTGCACGGCGACCCAAATACAAACGCCAAGGCCAAGCGCCAGCCTCACCAGATCGCCCGGTGTGTCGTAGACCGTCCAGATCGTTTCGCTTTGCGGCAATGCCACGCGAACCGTGATCGCCAACAGGCTCGCAATAAACACGATCCGTAGCACGGAGCCGATCACACGCAGGCTCAACGGAATGTCTGATCCCGGCGCCTTCGGCGCCGGCGCATCCAACCGTTTTGCCCCTTCGATTGGCAGCGCGGTCATTGGATTTCCTCCAATGGTTATTTTCGGGGCTCGAACCTGAAGTCCCTTGTAAGCGCAATATAAGTCCCTTTGGCCGACAAAATATAGAACCCATATAGATGCGACGCATTATGCGTATAAAAAACATAACCTGCTCAAAAGCCTGATGGCTTGATCCAGCAAGATTTTCGTCGGAAGCGCTTTCAAACCAAGCATTTGCACACGGCCTTGCCCGAAAAATAGGCTGGCCTTGTTGGCTGGCACCAGCGCCGGTGGGGCCCGGATTATGAATCTGCGCCGCCGCGCAATTCCGCGCTGCAATATCGATTGTTTGGCCGGCTTGCCGGCCGATCAGGGGAATCAGTGCTTCGGCCGGATCGTCGTTCCGTTGACGCCGGCGCTGGCCGCTTTCGGTCCGCCGATCTGAGAGGGACCGGTATTGTGATGCGTCAGTCCAGTGCCGGTGATCGCGCCGCGTTTGGCGGCCGGAGGCGTGATGACCGGATTTGCATTCGGGACGTGGTGATCGACGCCCCCTTCGACCTTGGTGAGATGGCTGCCGGCGGCTCCCGGCACGACCGCCGTTCCGGCAGGCGTGTTATGCGGAACGGCGAGAGAGTTTGGACGCAGGCTGTCGTGCCGCTCCGCATCCTTGTGCTGCGGGACCGGAACGCCGATGGCGTTGCGCACCGCCGGATGCGGCGGGTGCGGCACCGACAACATGCGGCGATGAAGATTGCGCGTCGCGCTGACTGGATCGCAGATTTGCCCTCTCCGATCTTGTTTTTCTTGTCGAGATGGCGCGACGGCGCGATGTTGGTGTCGATAGCGCCCGTGTCCTTTCCACCTGGCGCCGACGGATTGGCGTCCTTCACCGTTTCGTTGCCCGCCGGCGGCGCGCCGTCGTGAGCTTTGCCTTCGTCGCCGCGCGGCGCGTGAGCATCCGGCTTTGCCGCGCCACCGCCTCCGCCCTCACTGCGCGGGCGCTCGCCCGGCGTTTGACTCTCCCGACGTGCGACGCCTTGCCGTCGCCGTGCGCACCGGAGCCCGCGTCCTCGGCAAAGCCAGGTCGCATCATCAGTGTGCCGAGCAGCACGATCGCTGCAAGGTGAACGCTGATCTTCAATCTGCGGCGCCACGTCAACATTGTCGCTACTCATTTGCCGGCGCCGCGTTCGGCGCGGCCTGCGGCGTTGGGGTCGGACGATTTCCGCCCAAGAACAACGTTTGCAATGCCGGCACCACGACAAGCAGGATGATCGGGCCGATGAACATGCCGCCGACGACGACGGTGGCGAGCGGCCGCTGCACCTGGCTGCCGATGCCGGTCGACACCGCCGCCGGCAACAGGCCGATGCACGCCGACAACGCCGTCATCAGCATCGGCCGCATGCGCTGCTCGGCGGCCTGGAACATCGCCTCGACCGTGCCCATGCCGCCGGCTTTGACCTCATTGTAATAAGTCATGATCAGAATGCCGTTCATCACCGAAACGCCGAACAACGACACGAAACCGACCGCCGCCGAGATGCTGAAATCCAGGCCGGAAAAGTACAGCGCCACGATGCCGCCGCCGGCCGCGAACGGGATGCCCGACGAGCGCCATCAGACTGTCGCGCAGCGAATTGAACAGGCCATAGAGCAGCACCACGATCATCAACAGGCTGATCGGCACGATGATTGCCAAACGCGCTTTGGCCTGCTGCAGTTCCTCGAACTCGCCGGCCCAGACGATGCGATAGCCGGTCGGCAGCTTCACCGCCTGCGCGATCCGCTGCTGCGCCTCCGCCACGGTGCCGCCGAGATCGCGGCCGCGAACGCTGAACTTGATCGGAATGAAGCGCTCGTTGCGCTCGTGATAGATATAGGAAGCGCCGGTATCGAGCGAAATATCGGCAAGCTCGCTCAGGGGCACATAGGCGTTTGTGCCAGCCGGGGTCGAATAGCCGACCTTGATCTTGCGAACGGTATCGACCACGTCGCGATATTCCGGCGCCAGCCGCACGGTGACGTTGAATTGGCGGTCGGCCTCGAGCAGCGTCGTCGCCGATGTGCCGCCCAGCGCCGCCTGCACGACAGTATTGACGTCGCCGGAATTGAGCCCATAGCGGGCCGCTCGTTCGCGGTTGACCTTGACGTTCAGATTGGGCTGGCCGAGCACCGGGAATACGCCGAGATCGGTCACGCCCTCGACCTTGGCCATCTCCTTCATCACCTGGTCGGAAATCTGCTCGAGCTTGGCCAGATCGCGCCCGATGATTTTGACGGAGTTGGCGCCTTTGACGCCCGAAAGGCCCTCCTCGACGTTGTCCTGAATATATTGCGAGAAATTGAACCCGATGCCGGCGAACTCGTTGGCAAATTCCTTCTGCAGGTCGTTGACCAGCTTTTCCTTGGTCATTCCGGGCGCCCACTCGTCGAACGGCTTGAGCGGCACGAAGAACTCGGCGTTGTTGAAGCCGGAAGCGTCGCTGCCGTTGTCCGGCCGCCCGTGCTGCGACACCACGGTGATCACTTCCGGATGGCGCAGCAGAATTGCGCGCATCTTGTTGACCAGCGGCATGCCGGCTTCCAGCGATATGGTCGGCGGCATGGTGGCGCGAATCCAGAGATTGCCCTCCTCCAGCGCCGGAAGAAACTCCGTTCCGAGCCGCGTCAGCAACAGCCCAAAGACCGCCAGCAAGGCGACGGCGATCATGACCATGACGGCCGCGGTGCGCCAGCGACCAGCGCAGCAGCGGCGAATAGACCCAGCGCAGCGCCCGGACGACAATCGTTTCGGTTTCCTCGATATGCTCGGGAAGCAGAATGGAGGCCAGCACCGGCGTGACCGTGAAGGTCGCCAGCAACGCGCCGAACAGCGCGTAACCGTAGGTGCGCGCCATCGGGTTGAAAATCTGGCCCTCGACGCCCTGCATGGTGAACAACGGCACGAACGCCGCGACGGTGACCGCGGTGGAGAAAAACACCGCCTTGTCCACTTGCAAGGTGCTGGCGTAAATAATACGCAAGCGGTCGGTCCAAGCGTGGCTGTCGGCTCCGCCGCGGGTCGGATCTTCGCCGTAACGACCCTCCGCGAGGTCGCGCACGATCTGCTGCCGGTGCTGCGGACTGCCTTGAAAATTTCGAAAAATATTCTCGACCAGGATGACCGCTGAATCGACAATGATGCCGAAGTCGACGGCGCCGACCGACAGCAAATTGGCGTCCTCGCCGCGAATCACCAGAATGATGATGCTGAAGAACAGGGCGAACGGAATGTTGACGCCGACGATGATCGCGCTGCGCAGGTTGCCGAGAAAGATCCATTGGATCAAAAACACCAGGATGCAGCCGAAGATGAGATTGTGCAGCACGGTCTTGGTGGTGACCGAAACCAGCACGGTGCGATCGTAGAACGGCACAAGCTTCACGCCGGGCGGCAGCGTGCCGTCGCTGTTGATTTTCTCGATTTCAGCCTTGATGCGTGGCACGACGTCGTTGGTATGCAGCGTGCGGTTCATCACCACGATCGCGGCGACCACGTCATCCTCTTTGTCACGGCCGGCCTTGCCGAGCCGCGGCACGTAGCCGACGCGGACATTGGCCACGTCCTTGACTTTCACCGGCACGCCGTTGGTCTGCGACAGCACGATGTTCTCGATGTCTTCGACGTGGTAGCCCTGGGTCAGGTCCTCATTGCCGCCGCTGTTCAAGAGGCCGATGCCGCGGATATTGACGGATTGCTGGCCGAAGCTGATGGTGCGACCGCCGACATTGACGTTGGCGTTGCCGACGGCGGCGATGATCTGCGGCAGCGTCACGTTGTAGGCGTCGAGTTTATGCAGGTCGACCTCGACCTCGAACTCCTTGGTCGTGCCGCCCCAGGTATTGACCTGAACGACGCCGGGAACCGTCAGCAGGCGGCGCTGCACGATCCAGTCCTCGACGGTGCGCAGGTTGGTCAGACCGAAGTGCGGCGGGCCGGTCACCTGATAGCGATAGATTTCGCCGACCAGGCTCGATCCCTGAATTGAGGGCACCGTACTGCCCGGCAGGTTGACGTTCTGCTGCAGGCTGATCGCCGCCTGCGTCAGCGCGAAATAATAGTCGACGCCGTAATTGAACGTCACACGCACGAACGACAGGCCGTAGAACGAGGTCGAGCGGATGATATCGACCCCGGGCGTGGCGGCGAGCCCGACCTCCATCGGGATCGTGTAGTAGCGCTCCATCTCCTCGGCGGAGAGGCCGTTGGCCTGGGCGGTGATCTCCAGGATCACCGGCGCCGGGTTGGGATAGGCCTCGATGTTGAGCTTGGTGAAGGCAATCAGTCCCGGCGCCGACGAATACCAGCAAAGCCAACAAGATGATCGGACGCCGCGTCAGTCCGAATTGCAGCACGCCTTTGAGCACGGGCTTATCTCTCAGTCCGATGCTGACGCCGTGGCGAGCGCATTGCTGAGGAACAGCGCGCCTTCGGTCGCGACCAGTTCGCCGACCCTCACGCCTTCGAGGATTTGCCGGTAGCCGTCGTGAATCTGGCCGATCTTGACGGTTCGCCGGTTGAACCGGCGGCGATCGGCGGTGACCCACACCGTCATGGTGCCGTCGCCCTCGCGGACAACACCGTCGGACGGCACCCCCGGCGAGCGCGCCGGCGGACCGACCGTGATGACGAACGTGGCGAACATGCCGGAGCGCAGCTCGTGCTGCGGGTCGGCGATTTCCGAGCGAACCAGAACGCGGCGCGTATTGGGGTCGACGCTCGCGCCGATGGTCGTGATCTTGCCGTCGAACACGTGGCCCGGAAACGCGCCCAGTTTCACTTGCACCTGTTGTCCCAGGCGAAACGCCGGACTATCGGCTTCCGGCACATCGGCTAGCATCCACATGGTGTTGATGTCGGCGACGATATAGGGCGCCGGCGCATTGCCCGGCTGCACGAAGAGCCCCGGCGCCGCGCTGCGCGCCGTGATCCGCCCGGTGATCGGACTGGGCACGATCAGCGTCGGATCGGCAGTGCGCCCGGCGATGATGCGATCGATGTCGGCATCGGACTTGCCGAACAGCCGCACCGAGTCGCGCGCCGCGCGCAAGTTGCCCTCGGCGGTCTGCTGATCCGACGTCGCCTGATCGACGTCGCGCTGCGCCACCGCAAGCGTCTTATAGAGCTCGCGGAGCCGCGTCAGGCTGCGGGTGGTCAACTCCAGGACGCCGGCCGCGGCGATCAAGGTCGATTCCGCCTGCAGCAGATCGGGGCTGTCGATGGTGAAGAGCGTTTGCCCCTTCTTCACGTCGTCGCCGATCGAGGCAAACAGCCCGATGATGCGCCCCTGATAGGGGGTGAACACCTGCACTGCCATATCCTCGT
The DNA here is from genome assembly GCA_963804405.1 of uncultured Alphaproteobacteria bacterium. Lineage (GTDB taxonomy): Bacteria > Pseudomonadota > Alphaproteobacteria > Rhizobiales > Xanthobacteraceae > BOG-931. The sequence continues at coordinate 13,707 of CAWDQG010000059.1, forward strand.
TGAAGTCGATGCTGCCGACCGCCTCCTTTTCCTGCGGAAAATCGCGGTCTTCAATCGGCTCGACCTTCACCGACGCGAGCTGCGAATCCGAAAGGTCCACGGTGTCCTTATCCGGCGCGGACGCCGGTGCAGGCTTGCTCACCTCGGCATTGGCCCGCGTCGCCGCGCCGGCCTCATGCTTGCCGCCCTCGTACCACCGCCATGCGCCATAGGCCGCCGCCGCGATAGCGATGAGTGCGATGATCGCAACTCGGCCATTGGTCATGCGGGAAAACATGCGTGAAACCGCGTCCAAACTCGTCGGGATTGCAGCGAAATGGCCACCACCCGGCTTCGCCGTCTACTGTCATTAATCACAGACTTCGACTGATTACCGGATCGGCGTTTAGATTAATCGCCGGTGCATCGCGACTCATCACAGTTTATCATCCCGATACTATTTCGCTATTTCTCGTCAATAACGCTCGATCGCCCGCTCCACTGTCGGGACGTGTGAAATCTCGATGACCACTGTGAAAGATACCAGTGCAAATCCGGGCTAAATCGTCAACACTGTGGCCGGGTGGGCACAGCCAACAAGCACCGGTTCGTCAATAATAAAGACGGCAGTCACGTGCAGACCGCTGTCACGCGTCGCTTCCATATTTCTAATGTTTGTAAGTCGAATATGTGCGGTCGGTCGGTCAGAGGTTTGAACGCAGGCGCGGCCGCTCTCGCCGCGGCGCTGCTTTTGGCCAGTTGCGCGGTCGGCCCGGACTTTCTCAAACCCGCCCCGCCCGAGGAAGCCCGCTACACCAAGGAGCCGCTGACGTCGCGGACCTCGTCGAGCGACGCGCCAACCGGACGATCGCAGCGATTTCGTGCAGGGCCGCGACATTCCGCAAGAGTGGTGGGCGCTGTTCAGATCGCCGGCGCTCAACGCCCTGATCGAGCGCTCGCTGAACAACAATCCCTCGCTGCAATCGGCGATGGCGACGCTGCGCGCGGCACGGCAGACGGTGTACGCGCAGGAGGGCAAGTTCTTCCCGCTGGTCGGCGCCAATTTCAACCCGACCTACCAACGCGGACTCCTGGCGTTGTCACCCCGGTTCTTAATAGCAGCGCCAATCCTTTCGCCTTGTACACGGCGCAGCTTGAGGTCTCGTACACCTTCGACGTCTGGGGTCTCAATCGCCGTGACGGTCGAATCGCTCAAGGCGCTGGCCGACGATCAGCAATTCCAGGTCGAGGCGGCGTATCTGATGTTGACGTCAATGTTGTCATCGCCGCAATCAACGAAGCGTCGCTGCGCGGCCAGATCGACGCCGCCAACGAGCTGATTTCGATCAATACCAAGATGCTCGATCATCCTGCAGACGACAACTGAAAGCGGGCTACGCCAACCGCAACGACGTCGCGCTGCAGGAGGCCGCGCTCGCCCAGGTCAAGGCGACCTTGCCGCCGCTGCGCAAGGCTTTGCAGATTCAGCGCGATGCGCTCTCGGCGTTGCTCGGCGCCTATCCGGGCCAAGAGCCGCGCGAGACGTTCAAGCTTGCCGACCTGCATTTGCCGGAAGAGCTTCCGGTCAGCCTGCCGTCGCAGCTGATCGAGCAGCGGCCGGACGTGCGCGCGGCGGAAGAGTTGTTGCATTCGGCCAGCGCACAGATCGGCGTCGCCATCGCCAACATGCTGCCGAATTTCACCATCGCCGCCAATGGCGGTTACACCAATACGCGCTGGCCGGACTTGATTCGCGCCGGAGAATTTGTTCTGGACCGTCGCCGGCAACGCCACGCAAACGATATTCGACGGCGGCATTCTGATGCATCAGCTGCAAGCCTCCAAGGACACTTACAATGCCGCCGCCTGGGGCTATCGCGGCACCGTCATCGGCGCCGTGCAGAACGTCGCCGATGCGCTGCGCGCCGTGCAGAACGATGCCGACGCGCTGAGGGCGGCGCGCGATTTCGAGCGCGCCGCCAAGATCAGCCTGGACCTTGCGCAGAAGCAGATGCAGGCCGGCAACGCCAATATCCTGATCCTGCTGACGGCTCAGCAGACCTATTTGCAGGCGGTCAATCAAGTGGTGCAGGCGCGCGCGGCGCGGCTTGCCGACACGGCGGCTCTGTTCACCGCGCTCGGCGGCGGCTGGTGGAATCGCGCCGTGCCGCCGCCGGAAAAGACACTTAATGTCGGCACCGGCGAGGCTAGACCCGTGGTCGAGCGCCGCGAGGGCCTGTTCGAGATATTCTTCCCGCCGCAGCCGGATTAGCCACGTGGCCGCCAGGTCGCGGGCCGTGCCTCGCCAAATTGCCGACACGACCGATCATACAGTCCGCATACTCATCACACAGGCGCAGCAGCACTTCGCCGAGCTCGGCCCGGCTTTGATTGCTCAGTTCGACCAGCGGCAAACGAACGGCCGGCGACATGAGCCCGAGCAAAGCCAGCGCATACTTGACCGGCACCGGATTGGTCTCGCGAAACAGCGCCGCAGTTAGTTGCGCGATCGGCCGCGCCAACCGCTGCGCCCGAGCCATTGCCCCTGCTTCCACGCTAGAAACATGGCGCGGCACAGCCCCGGAGCGACGTTGGAGGTGACCGAAATGCAGCCGTCGCCGCCCTGTGCCAAATAGGCCAAGGCAAGAGCATCGTCCCCGGATAGAAGCCTGAAGTCCGTGCCGACGAGCGGGCGCAGCCGCGCCGGGCGCGTCGCATCGCCCGTCGCGTCTTTGAGGCCGATGACGCGCGGCAGCTCTGCCAAACGCGCGACGGTCTCGTCGGCAAGGCCGCACGCCGTCCGCGACGGCACGTCGTAGAGGATGATCGGCAAGCCGGTGGATTGAGCAATTTCGCGGAAATGGGCGTAAAGCCCCACCTGTGTCGGTTTGTTGTAGTACGGCACCACCGACAAGAACCATCGGCCCCGGCGGCTTCGGCATCTCTGGTCAGTTCAATGGCGTGCGCGGTGGCGTTAGCGCCGGCTCCGGCGATGACCGGAATGCGACCGCGCGAACGCGCCACCGCGATGCGGATGAGCTCCTATGTTCGCTTGGGCTCAGTGTCGGAGCTTCGCCCGTTGTTCCGCAGACAACCAGAGCAGTCGCGCCATCGGCGATCTGCAGATCGCAAAGCCGCTCGAAGGCGGCTGCATCGATATTTCCTTCGTCGTTGAATGGCGTCGGCAACGCCGGCGCGTATCCCGACAATTTCGCAATGTGCCGGCCGATGCTGGACATCGCCGTCAGGCGATCCGGCGCTGCAGGAGACCGGCAGTTTCGCGATTAGCAGTAGCGCCCCCGGCTGCGGCTCATGTCGAGCTCGAGATTGCCGGAAACCATGACCACGGCACGCGGTTGATATCCGGCCTCGGAGCGCACGTATCGCAGCGCCGCATCCCGCGTGACAAAAAGGCCGCCGGCGATTTTCTTTTGGTCTTGAACCACCCAATTGCCGCGGCGGTCCTGACCGATCATGAAAACCGGCGGCCGAAACAACGAGGGAGGTTCGGTCTTGCTGTACTTGTTTCATCGACGTTCCCATTTGAAGTTTTTACGCTCGATTGGAATTGGCGGCGGATAAGCCGGTATCAGCTCGGCGAGCATTGCGCAGCGCTTTGTCGAGCCAAGCCGCCAGCGGATTGCCGCGGTTTTCGACATCGAGCTCGAAGCGTTCGGCAAGAAGCATGGTCGCGTAGCCGATTGGCGCGCTGGCCCGCGCGGCAAAGCGCAGCGCCGATTTCTTGAAATGAAAGATGCCGCCGGTTCGCCCCTCGGCCTCGCGTACGATCCACAGTCCGCGCTGGTTTCGCCCGATGAAGAAGAACGGAATCGTCTCGCTCAGCACCGTGCAATCCGGCCGGCGCGGAAATTCGGCGACCGTTCCGCTGGTGCCCGACCGCTTTCGCGATCAGCGACTCGATCGAGATTTGACCCGCGATTTTGATCGCCGGCTGCCCGATCGCCTTTCACGACAAGGCATATGCCGCGCAACAGCGGACGATCCGCCCCGAGGAGTGCGACGGTCTGGGCCATGATCGCGCTCAGATCCCGGCGAGACGGCGGCTTCTCGACGTTGCCGCGGCCGCGATCGCGGAGCTTTGGTGCATCAGCCGCCGGCACCGATCGATGTCGTGTTTGGACCGGCGCAGTACGGCCGCAGGCACTGCTCGCCTTGATCGGTCGACCAGATACGCATCCAGCGCTTGCCCAAGCCTTTGCCAGAAGCCTTCCGGCTTCACTGCGCCGCGGCCGCGCTGGGCCTTTCATCAATAGGAAGGACGCTCATCGAGGTCTCTCCTTTTTCATTTCGCTGGCACCGAATGTGCTCTTGCTCGCGTATGAATTCGAGACGGACGCAGTTGGCGCCAGCATAAAGCCGGCATAGGAGCGTTAACGAAGAAAATCGGGAGCGAGTGTCGGGGTGGAGCGGCCGAGAACATGCAGCTCTCGCACGTAACGCTTTATTGAAGACAAAACCGGCCGCAGCGAGTGCGAAGCCGAAGCCGATTTGCTAAATTAAATTGCGACCGGAGCAGCGCGATGAAATATCTTATTTTTATTTTTTCGATGGCCCTGATGCTGTCGAGCCTTGCGACGGCGAGCGAAAGCATCGCCGCACAAGATTTTGCGAGCGCGCCGATCTTGGCGCTCGTTCCACAACGAGCCCCTGTAGCAATCGAGATGGCAATGGGGCCAACGAGCGCTCCGCAAAAGCCAGGGGGCGTTGGCCAAGAGCCGCAACAACAGACTCCCAAAGTCCACAAGAAGATCAAGCACACATACACGGCATCGTGACACTTAACGCAAAGCCGACCTCTTCCCATTTTGTCCATCGTTACGATCGATCAAATCATTCGGTCAGTTTTTTCAGCTGCTTAAGCGTTTTGGTCACGAGGCGGTCGGCGGCTGATCTTTATAAAATTCCTATGCGTTTTCGCCTCTCGCCCTCTCGAATTCCTATGCGAGGCGTGACAGCTAATCGTCGGTGAAACAGCCAGAAATCCTTGCGTGTTTTAAAGTAACTCAAAGGTGCGCGCTGCCCGCGGGCATCTGCTGGCAACTATAGAATCCGAAAGTCGGAGCCTTCCCATGATGGACGTCGTCGTGCTGGCGATTGGGGGCGTCTTTTTCGCGCTGTCGATCGCCTACGTCTATGCCTGCGACCTGCTCTGAGGATAGCCGCCATGATCTTCGACTATGCGCTGGCCGGCCTCGTTACCGCGGGGCTCCTGATCTATCTGACCTACGCGCTGCTCAAGCCCGAGCAGTTTTGAGGAGGCCGCGACCATGACCGTCCTCGGCTGGGTGCAGATTCTGATTTATTGCGCCATCATTGTCGCCACGACGCCGCTCCTCGGCGGCTACATGACTCATGTGTTCTCCGGCGAGCGCACGTTTCTCTCGCCGCTGCTGCGACCGGTCGAAGTCGCGATCTACAAGATTGCCGGCGTCAATGAGCGGAGCGAGCAGCACGCAGTCACCTACACGATCGGCATGCTGCTGTTCCATGCCGGCGGTCTCCTTATTCTTTATGTGCTGATGCGCGCGCAGGCGGTGCTGCCGTGGAATCCGCAAGCCCAGCCTGCCGTCGCGCCGGATCTGTCGTTCAACACGGCGGTGAGCTTCATCACCAACACCAACTGGCAGAACTACGGCGGCGAAAGCACGATGTCTTATCTCGTGCAGATGCTGGGGCTGACGCATCAGAACTATTTGTCGGCGAGCAACCGGCATTGTGCTCGCCGTGGCGCTGATCCGCGGCTTTGCGCGGCATTCAGTGCGTACCGTCGGCAATTTCTGGGTCGATGTCACGCGCTGCACGCTCTACGTCCTGCTGCCGATCTGCGTGCCGTACGCGCTGTTCCTGATCTGGCAGGGCATTCCGCAGACGCTCGGCCACTATGTCGATGCGACGACGCTGGAAGGCGTCAAGCAGACCATCGCCGTCGGCCCGGTCGCTTCACAGATCGCCATCAAGATGCTCGGCACCAATGGCGGCGGATTTTTCAACGCCAACGCGGCGCATCCGTTCGAAAACCCGACGGCGTTTTCCAATTTCGTGCAGATGCTCTCGATCTTCGTGCTCGGCGCGGCGCTGACCAACGTCTTCGGCCGCATGGTCGGCAATCAGCGCCAGGGCTGGGCCGTACTTGCGGTGATGGGCGTGCTGTTCGTCGGCGGGGTTGCCGCTTGCTACGCCGCCGAAGCGCACGGCAACGATGCACTCAACGCGCTCGGCCTTACCGGCGGCAACATGGAGGGCAAGGAAACCCGCTTCGGCATTGCCGCCTCCGCGCTGTTCGCCGTCATCACCACCGCCGCGTCGTGCGGCGCCGTGAACGCCATGCACGATTCCTTCACCGCGCTCGGCGGCATGATTCCGCTGATCAATATCGAGCTTGGCGAGATCATCGTCGGCGGCGTCGGCTCCGGCATGTACGGCATGCTGCTGTTCGTCATCCTCTCGATCTTCGTCGCCGGCCTGATGGTCGGGCGCACGCCGGAATATGTCGGCAAGAAGATCGAAGCGAAGGAAGTCAAGATGGCGATGCTCGCCATTCTGGTCCTGCCGCTGATGTATCCTCGGCTGGACCGCGGTCGCGATGCTGGTGCCGTCTGCAGTGTCCGCCACCAACAATCCCGGGCCGCACGGCTTTACCGAAGTCCTCTACGCCTACACGTCGCAGACCGGCAACAACGGCTCCGCTTTCGCCGGGCTGAGCGCCAACACGTTATTCTACAATCTCACCGGCGCCGTCGCGATGTTTGTCGGCCGGTTCTGGATGATCATCCCGACCATGGCCATTGCGAGTTCGCTGGCGGCGAAGAAATCGATCCCGCTGTCGGCCGGGACGTTCCCGACCACCGGCGGGCTGTTCGTCGGCCTGGTGGTCGGCGTCATCATCATTATCGGCGGCCTCACCTTCTTCCCGGCGTTGGCGCTCGGCCCCATTGTCGAGCAGCTTTCGATCAATGCCGGCACGCTCTATTCGGCGAATTGACGCGCGGCGCATTAACTCGGAACCATGGCCATGGAATCGTCGACGCTACGCAACGCCAGACCGGTATCGGCGCTGTTCGATCCGAAGATCATCGTGCCCGCGATCGGCTCCGCCTTCGTCAAGCTCAATCCGCGCACGCTGATGAAGAATCCGGTGATGTTCGTGCTCGAAGTGGTCACCGCGCTGACCACGGTGATCCTCGTTCGCGATCTGATAACCGGCGGCGCCAATATCGGCTTCGAATTTCAGATCATTCTGTGGCTGTGGTTCACGCTGCTGTTCGCCAACTTCGCAACCGCGGTCGCCGAGGGCCGCGGCAAGGCGCAGGCCGAAACGCTGCGCCGGCAGCGCAAGGAAACGCAGGCCAAGCTCATCACCGGCGACGGCGATCATCAGAACTACCGGCTGGTGCCGAGCACCGGCCTCAAAGTCGGCGACCTGGTTCTGGTCGAGGCCGGCGACCTGATCCCCTCGGACGGCGAAGTCATCGAGGGCATGGCGTCAGTCAACGAGGCCGCCATCACCGGCGAATCGGCGCCGGTCATTCGCGAGTTCAGGCGGCGACCGCTCGGCGGTGACCGGCGGCACCCAGGTGCTTTCCGACTGGATCCGCGTGCGCATCACCGCGGCGCCGGGCTCGACCTTTCTCGATCGCATGATCCGGCTGGTCGAAGGCGCCGAGCGGCAGAAGACGCCGAACGAGATCGCGCTCGACATTCTGCTTGTCGGCCTGACTATCATCTTCGTGTTCGCCACCGCGACCATTCCGAGCTACGTCGCCTACGCCGGCAGCACCATCTCGGTCGTCGTCCTGGTGGCGCTGTTCGTGACGCTGATCCCGACCACGATCGGCGCACTGTTGTCGGCCATCGGCATCGCCGGCATGGACCGCCTGGTGCGGTTCAACGTGCTGGCCACGTCCGGCCGCGCCGTCGAGGCCGCCGGCGACGTCGATACGCTGCTGCTCGACAAGACCGGCACCATCACGCTCGGCAACCGCCAGGCGACCGAATTCAAGCCGCTGCAAGGGGTCAGCGAGCAGCAATTGGCTGACGCGGCGCAATTGGCTTCGCTGGCCGACGAAACGCCTGAGGGCCGCTCCATCGTCGTGCTGGCGAAAGAGAAATACGGCATCCGCGGCCGCGAGCTCGCCGACATGCATGCCAACTTCATCCCATTCACCGCCCAGACCCGGATGAGCGGCGTCGAAGTCGGCTCGTCCTGGGTGCGCAAAGGCGCGGTCGATGCAATCCTGAACTACCTCCGCAGCTCGCCGACCGCCGTCGGCACCGGCGGCGCGGTGCAGGCGCTGCGGCCGAAGTTAAGCGCCGAAATCGTGCACGAAGTGCAGGCGATCGCCGACACGATCGCCAAATCCGGCGGCACGCCGCTGGCGGTCGCCAAGGACAACCGGCTGCTCGGCCTCATTCATCTCAAAGACATCGTCAAGGGCGGCATCCGCGAGCGATTTGCCGAGCTGCGCCGCATGGGCATCCGCACCGTCATGATCACCGGCGACAATCCGATGACCGCCGCGGCGATCGCGGCAGAGGCCGGCGTCGATGATTTCCTGGCGCAAGCGACGCCGGAGGACAAGCTGAAGCTGATCCGCGACGAGCAGGCCAAGGGCAAGCTCGTCGCCATGTGCGGCGACGGCACCAACGACGCGCCGGCGCTGGCGCAAGCCGACGTCGGCGTCGCCATGAATACCGGCACGCAGGCCGCCCGCGAAGCCGGCAACATGGTCGACCTCGATTCCAATCCGACCAAGCTGATCGAGATTGTCGAGATCGGCAAGCAGCTGTTGATGACCCGCGGCGCGCTGACGACGTTCTCGATCGCCAACGACGTGGCGAAATATTTCGCCATCATCCCGGCGATGTTCGTCGCCTTTTACCCGCAGCTACAGACCCGCTCAACATTATGCGCTTGGCGACGCCGCAAAGCGCCATCCTCTCGGCCATCATCTTCAATGCGCTGATCATCGTCGCGCTGATTCCGCTGTCGCTCAAAGGCGTGCGCTATCGTCCGATCGGCGCCGCCGCGCTGCTGCGGCTCAATCTTTTGCTGTACGGCGTCGGCGGCGTCATCGTTCCGTTCTTCGGCATCAAGGCGATCGACCTTGTGGTCACCGCCTTGCACCTCGCTTAAGGAGAGGATTCACATGTTGCGCGAGATCCGTCCGGCGATCGTCGTCCTGGTCGCGCTGACGCTCATCACCGGCCTGGTCTATCCGCTGGCGATGACCGGCATCGCCAAAGTCGTCTTCAACCGTCAGGCGGAAGGCAGCTTGATCGAGCGCGACGGCAAAGTCGTCGGCTCGGCGCTGATCGGCCAGGAATTCACGAGCGACAAATACTTCCATGGACGGCCGTCGGCGACTACCGCGCCCGATCCGGCCGACTCGGCCAAATCCGTGCCCGCGCCCTACAACGCCGCCAATTCCGGCGGATCGAACCTGGGCCCGTCCAACAAGGCGCTGATCGACCGCGTCCAGGGCGACATCGACAGACTCAAGAAGGAAAACCCGTCGGCCGCCGTACCGGCCGATCTGGTGACAACGTCCGGAAGCGGGCTCGATCCGGATATCTCGCCGGAGGCGGCGTACTTTCAGGTTCCCCGTGTTGCCAAGGCACGCAACTTGGCCGAAGATAAAGTGTGGCAGCTCGTCAGCGATCACGTCCAGGAGCGCTTTCTCGGCGTTTTAGGCGAGCCGCGCGTCAACGTGCTGCTGCTTAACCTGGCGCTCGACCGCCTGTCGGCCGGTTAGGGCAGTGGAGCCGCAACGTCGACGAGATTCTGATCATTGATGGCGGATCAACGACGCGCATCCGAACATCGGCCCTCGCCGGAGGCGCTGCTTGAAGCGGCGCGCCGCGAGGACGGCCGCGTCGGCAAGCTGCGAATCTTCGTCGGCGCGGCGCCTGGCGTCGGCAAGACCTACGAGATGCTGCAGCAAGCGCACGCGCGCCAGAAACACGGCTACGACATCGTCGTCGGCGTCGTCGAAACGCATGGCCGCAAGGACACCGAAGCGCTGCTGGCGGGGCTTGAGATCATCCCGCGCAAACACATCGACTACAAAGGCCAATCGCTCCAGGAAATGGACCTCGATGCCATCATCGCCCGGCATCCGCAGATCGTGCTGGTCGATGAGCTCGCGCACACCAACGCCGATGGCAGCCGCCACCCCAAGCGTTATCTCGACGTCGAAGAGCTGATGAGCCATGGCATCGACGTCTACACCACCGTCAACATCCAGCACATCGAAAGCCTCAATGACGTGGTCGCGCAGATCACCCACGTGCGCGTGCGCGAAACCGTGCCGGACGCCGTGTTCGATCGTGCCGACGCCGTCGAACTGGTCGACCTGACGCCGGACGATCTGATCCAACGACTGAAAGAAGGCAAAGTTTACGTCCCCAAACAGGCCGAGCGGGCGCTCGAGCATTTCTTCTCGCCGGCCAATCTCACGGCGCTGCGCGAACTTGCTTTGCGCCGGACCGCCGACCGCGTCGACGAGCAATTGCTCACCGAAATGCAGGCGCACGCCATCCAGGGGCCATGGGCCGCCGGCGAGCGCGTTCTGGTCTGCGTCAGCGAGGATCCGCGCAGCGCCGGCCTCGTCCGCTACGCCAAGCGGCTTGCCGATCGGCTGCACGGGCCATGGATTGCGCTTTATGTCGAGAGCCGGCGCAGCCTGCAACTGTCCGACGAAGAGCGCGACCGCATCGCCGACACGCTGCGGCTCACTGAAACACTCGGCGGCGAAGCCATTACCCTTCCCACCAGCGACAGGAATATCGCCGACGACGTGATGGGCTACGCGCAAGCGAACAATGTGACGCAGATCGTCATCGGCAAGTCAGCGCGGACGCGCTGGTTCGAGATGCTGCACGGCTCCGTCGTGCATGACCTCGTCCGCCGCTCCGGCAATATCAGCGTCCACGTCATCGCCGGCGATACCGTCGCCGGCGAGCCGATCTCGAAAAAATCGGTGCGTGCAGCCGAGCGCGACGACACTTTCAATCCCCGGCCCTACTTGGCAGCCCTTGTCGCGGTGGCGTTTGCGCTTGGCTTCGGGCTGTTGATCGAACGGTGGGTCGGCGTTGGCAACGTTGATCTCGTGTTCCTCACCGCAATCGTCGCCGTGGCTGTTCGGCTCGGCCTGTTGCCGTCGTTGTTGGCAAGCTTCGCGTCCGCCGTCGCCTACAACTTTTTCTTCCTGCCGCCGATCTACACCTTCACGATTGCCGACCCCGCCAACGTCGTCGCTTTCGGCCTTTTCACGCTCGTCGCCATTATCGTTTCCAGCGTCGCGGCGCGCGGCCGCACCCAGGCCAATGCGGCGACCGAACGGGCGCGCGTCACCGAGTCGCTTTACTCTTTCAGCCGCAAGCTTGCCGGCGCCGGCACGCTCGACGACGTGCTCTGGGCCACCGCTTATCAGACCGCGCTGATGCTCAAAGTGCGGGTCATGCTGCTGCTGCCGGAGAACGGCACGATCGCGGTGCGCGCCGGCTACCCGCCGGAGGATATCCTCGACGACGCCGATCTCGCCGCCGCCAAATGGGCGTGGGAAAACGATCGCGCCGCCGGGCGTGGCTCCGACACCCTGCCCGGCGCCAAGCGATTGTTCCTGCCGATGCATACCGGACGCGGCGCCATCGGCGTGATGGGGATCGACAGCGACAAGCCGGGGCCGTTGTTCACGCCCGACCAGCGGCGGCTACTCGACGCGTTGCTCGATCAAGGCGCGCTCGCCATCGAGCGCGTGCGGCTGGTCGAGGATATGGACCGGGTCGAACGCGTCGCTGAAACCGAGCGGCTGCGCTCGGCGCTGCTCACCTCCATCTCCCATGACCTCAAGACGCCGCTGGCCGCCGTGCTCGGCGCCGCCGGTGCGCTGCGCGACATCGGCCCCAAGCTCAGCGACGCCGAGAAGGCCGATCTTCTGGCGACGATCATCGACGAATCAGAAAGGCTTAACCGGTTCATCGCCAATCTGCTCGACATGACCAAGCTCGAATCCGGCGCGGTGACGCCGAACGTCGCGCTGCACGATATCGGCGAGATCGTCGGCAGCGCGCTGCGCCGCGCCAGCCGCATCCTGTCGCGTCATCACGTCGAGCTCGAGCTGGCGCCGGATTTGCCGATGCTCGAGGTCGACGCCGTGCTGTTCGAGCAAGCGCTGTTCAACCTGCTGGACAACGCCGCAAAATACGCGCCGACCGAAACGACGATCCGGATCCAGAGCTGGCGCACGCGGGAATCCGTTTGCCTGCGCGTGCTCGACGAAGGCAGCGGCATCCCGCCCGGCGACCTCGACCATATCTTCGACAAGTTCTATCGCGCGCAGAAAACCGATCAGGTTCGCGCCGGCACCGGCTTGGGCCTCGCCATCTCGCGCGGCTTTGTCGAATCCATGCACGGCACCATCGCCGCGGCCAACCGCACCGACCGCAGCGGCGCCGCCTTCACCATCACCCTGCCGATCCCGCGCGAGCGGCAAAACCTGGACGCCGCCGCATGAGCGCCGCCCCGCTCCGCGTGCTGGTGGTCGACGACGAGCCGCCGATCCGCAAGCTCCTGCGCATGGGCTTGACCGCGCAAGGTTATCAGACGCTCGAAGCGCCGAACGGCAAGGCGGCGCTCGATCTTCTGAGCCAATCGCCGGATTTGATCATTCTCGATCTCGGTCTGCCCGACACCCAGGGCCTCGATTTGCTGCGCACCATCCGCGCCCGCAATGAGAGCGTTCCGATCGTCGTGTTGTCGAGCCGCGGCGACGAAGCCGGCAAGGTTCAGGCGCTCGATCTCGGCGCCGACGACTACATCACCAAGCCGTTCGGCATGGACGAGCTGCTCGCGCGGATGCGCGCGGCGCTGCGTCACCAATTGCAGACCCATGGCGAGCGGCCGGTGTTCCGGGTCGGCGATCTTTCGGTCGATCTGGTCCGCCGGATCGTCAAAGTCGGCGACCGGGAGGTGAAGCTTTCACCCAAGGAATACGATCTGCTGCGGGTCCTGGTTCAGCATGCCGGCAAGGTGCTGACGCACAAATTGCTGCTCGGCGAATTATGGGACGATTTGACCGACGCCCAGTATCTTCGGGTCTATGTACGCCAGCTCCGGCAGAAGATCGAGGCTGACCCGGAGCAGCCGCAATATATTCTCACCGAGACCGGTATCGGCTATCGGCTGCGCGCTCCCGACTGAGCGCCGTCATTGCCGCTTCATCTTTCGCACTGTTGTAATGCCATGAAAGTTTCAGACTTCCTGTCGTCGGCGGATGTGATCACCGACGTCGCGTTCGCCGACAAGCAAAAACTGCTGGAAGACCTGGCGCGCCGGGCCGCAATGATCGTCGACGTGCAGCCGAGTTTGATCCTCTCCGAGCTGGTCAAGCGCGAGCAACTAGGATCGACCGGAATGGGCGGCGGCGTGGCGATACCGCACGCGCGGTTTCATCAAGTCGGCAAGCCGTTCGGCATGCTCGTTCGCCTCAAACGACCGATCGCGTTCGACGCCGTGGACGACCAGCCGGTCGACACAGTCGTGCTTCTCTTGCTGCCGAGTGCGCCGAACGGCGAAGGGCTTGGCGCGCTCGCCTGCATCGCGCGCAAGCTGCGCGACCCCGCCATCATGGCGGCTTTGCGGCGGGCCCGTGACGGGGCGGAAATCTACCGCACCCTGACTGCCGATTGATTGACCGACGCGGCAGCGTTGCCGCGCGCCGGACCGCAGCCCATATAGCCAGATATCGGGTGGACATTCGCACGCAGGAGGAAAGCAGCACATGGCCGAGGAGCTCGTTCTCTACACCAATCCACGGTCGCGCGGCCGTATCGCGCGTTGGATGCTCGAAGAAGTCGGGCAGCCTTATCGCACCGAAGTGCTCGATTTCGGCACCACCATGAAGGCGCCGGCCTATCTCGCGATCAATCCCATGGGCAAAGTGCCGACGGTGGCGCACGGCAACGCCGTGGTGACCGAGTGCGCCGCCATCTGCGCTTATCTCGCCGACGCGTTTCCTCAGGCCGGCCTGGCGCCGCCGCCGGGCGATCGCCTGCGCGCGCCTTATTATCGGTGGATGTTTTTCACCGCCGGTCCGGTCGAGTTCGCGGTCAGCAACAAAGCAATTGGCTTTACGGTGCCGCCGGAGCGCGAGCCGATGATGGGATACGGCAACGTCGATCGCGCACTGCGGACCCTGGAGACAGCGGTCTCGCAGGCCGATTATGTGGTCGGCGACAAGTTCACCGCCGCCGACGTCTATGTCGGCTCCCATCTCGCCTTCGGCATGATGTTCGGCACGATCGACAAGCGTCCCGCGTTCGAACGCTATGTCGCGCGGCTGAGCGGTCGTCCGGCTTACAAACGTGCGCGAGAGCTCGACGACGCCTTAGTACACCAGGCGGCAAGCTGAGCAGCGGCTCTGATCCAATTCAACGTGCGCGAATAGTCTAGGGCAGCCGCATCAGCGGCTCGCCCATGCGGACCCGCACACCGTCGCGGATATTGTCGCACAGAGCAAAACGTTCCGGCGCGAAGACGATGATGGTCGAGCCATGTTCAAACCAGCCGAGCTCGTCGCCTTTGCGGACATCGGCGGTGCAAGGCATGACGTTCGGGCCGCGACGCTGAAGATTGAGCGGTGCGTCGAGGCAGTGCAGGCGAATGCTGGCGACCAGAATGGCGGCCACTGCCACGAGCGTGACGGGCTGACCGTTGGCCGCGAGTTTGGCGCGTACCACGGCGCGTTCATTCTTGCAGAATAGCCGCTCGACGCGCTTGAGCGCGATCGGATTGACGTTCCAGGTATCACCGGAAATGTAGATCACCTGCTCGATGCGGCAGTCATGCGGGGCGTGGAAACGGTGATACATGCTCGAGGTCAGTCGCAGCGTCGCATAACAGCCATTGCGATACGCCGCGACCAGGTCGCGATCGCCGAGCAGATCCTCCAATGAATAGGGAAAGCCCTTGGCTTGATAGAGCTCGGTGCCGGCGATGCTGCCGCAGGCGCCGACGATCGCGTCGCAAGGACTGACCAAGATGTCCGTGCGGCCATCGATCGGGCGCGCACCCTCCTTGAGCTCGCGGGTGAAGCAATCGTGCACGCTGCGGAAATGGGTCTTTTTCGCCTCGCGCAAATCGAGGTCCGAAAACAGCCGCCACACGCCAATGGAGAAGTCACGCACCAGCGGCTGTTCGATGCGGCTGAACCAGCCCATGAACCGCGTAGCGAATCGGCGCGGGATGCGGTTGGTCAGGAGGAAATTGATGTCCTCCTGCTCGAACAGGCGCAGCAGCTGGGAACGCACCGTCATGGGATTGTCAACTCCGGCGCGTACACCGCGATTCGCCCATGATGGCCGGAACCATTGGGGCCACAACGACTTAGGTCGAAACGCTTTGGGTCAGGACGAGCCATGACAGCCTGGGCGGCAACAACGGTGGCGCTCTATGGGGTGGGCGGCGCGGCGGTCGCGACCTCGCTGTTCAAGCTGCGACGCCGTTACGAGCTGTCGAAGGCGAAGCATCGGTCGCTTGCCGGCCACTCCCGCATGGCGCGGCGTCTGGCGGCGCTCCTGCCGTTTTACGAATATGACGAGGCGCGGTTCTTTTGCTCCGACGGCGCGCCGGCCGACGTTGCACAATGCCGCCGCGCCGGCTTCGCGCGCCTGTCGGCGCTTTATAAGACGCGCTTCGCCGAGACCATCCGGCGCACGCAAGAAGCCGCCGACAGCATTTCCGACCTGCAATTCACCGACGCCTATCGGGTGCCGTTTCAATATAGCCGTTACGTCCGCAAGCATCTGCCGTCCGGCGCCTTCATGCAATCGAGCGCCGGCGTGATCGTCACCGATCTCGACGGTAACCGGCTCTACGATGTCACCGGCTCGTACGGCGTCAACGTCCTCGGTTACGACTTCTACAAGGGCGCCATCGAGCGCGGTGCAGCACGGGTGCGCGAACTCGGTCCGGTGCTTGGCCCCTACCATCCTTTGATCGTCGAGAACGTGAAACTCCTGAAAGAGATTTCCGGCCTCGACGAAGTTTCGTTTCACATGTCCGGCACCGAAGCGGTCATGCAGGCGGTGCGGCTGGCGCGCTATCACACCCGGCGCTCGCATCTGGTGCGGTTTTGCGGCGCCTATCACGGCTGGTGGGGCGATGTGCAGCCGGGCATCGGCAACCCGGTGCCGGCACATGAGACCTACACGCTGCGGGACATGTCGGCCGAGGCGCTGCGCGTCATCCGCAGCCGCCGCGACATCGCCTGCGTGCTGATCAACCCGCTGCAGGCGCTGCACCCCAACGCCTCGGCGCCGAGCGATGCCTCCCTGCTCGACAGCGGTCGCAGCGCGCACTTCGACAAGGACGCCTACACCGCGTGGCTCAAGGAGCTGCGCGCGGTGTGCACGGAACACAACATCGTACTCATTTTCGACGAGGTCTTCGTCGGTTTCCGTCTCGCGCCGGGCGGCGCCCAGGAATATTTCGGGGTGCGCGCCGATCTCGTCACCTACGGCAAGACGTTTGGGCGGCGGGCTGCCGATCGGCGTGGTGTGCGGCGGCTCACGACACTGATGAAGCGTTTTCGCGACGATCGCCCGGCCGACGTCTGCTTTGCCCGCGGCACGTTCAATTCGCACCCCTATGTGATGGCGGCGATGAACGAATTCCTGCGCCATCTGCAGACGCCTGAGGGAAAAGCGGTTTATCGGGACCTCGATCGGATCTGGAACGAGCGGGCGGAGCGGCTCAACGAACGCCTCCGTGCCGAAAATCTGCCGGTCGAGGTCGCCAACATGTCCTCGATCTGGACCGTCTTCTACACCCGGCCGTCGCGTTATAATTGGATGTTCCAATATTACCTGCGGGCCGAAGGTTTGGCGCTGAGCTGGATCGGAACCGGGCGGCTGATTTTCAGCCTTGATTATACCGAGGTCGATTTTGCCGCTGTCGCCGACCGCTTCATCGCAGCCGCCAAGGCCATGCAGCAGGATGGGTGGTGGTGGAGCGATCCGGCGCTGACCAACAAATCCATCAGACGGGCGATCCTCAAAGAGACGATCGCCCGCCGGCTGTTTTCCTGACGCGATTTGCAGAAACATTTGTTCGGTCACCCTGAGATGCGTGGAGCGCGCCTCAGGATGACGGAAAACCGCGCGTACTTACGTGAGCCGCGGCAGCTCTTCGGGCTCGGCCTCTTCTTCCTCTTCCCACTCGGCGACTTCGACGCCGATGCCCGGGTCGATCAACTCGCCACGCATCAGCGCCAGCGGCGCTTTGTGGTAAAGCTTGATGTCGTGGAACGGGTCGGTGAGGATTTTGGTCGCCCAGACCAGCCCGGTCTGCACGTCCTTGACGAAGAACAATTGCACGGTGCGGAACAGCACGCCGCCGCCGCCGATGACGAGCCAGATTGCTGCAACCTGACGGATGAAATCCATCTTGCCCGCGGCCGGCGTGAAGATGCCGAACAGCGTCGGATCGAAATAAAGCACCAGCGGCGACAGCGCCCAGATCGTCAGCAGCACCACCTTGCGCCGCAGGTTATAGCCGACCTTGATATCTTCCTTGTATTCATGGCTGGCGTGATTGACGGTGTCGTAGGATCTGGGCTCGAAGAAAAAGTGACCGCACTGGCGGGTGGTCATCGCCACGAGCCAGCCGGCGAGCGCTGAGATGGCCGGGTCCTTGAAGATCATCACATAGGAAAACAAAAAGCTCAGCGCGCTGACAAAGTGCAGCGACTGGTTGATCCGGCTGTGATGATAGTAGCGATGATCGTCCCAGCGCTGGATGCGCAAAGCCTCGCGAAAGCCGTCCATCTTATAGTCCCCCGTCATGAGGTCATCCGTTCTGGATATGGCGATTCGGTGTATCCCAGATGACAGGCAAACAAACTTCCCCTGACGGGATCACCGAGGCGAGTGTGCCGTGATCAGGAGGCGGCGCGCGCCGACGCAAAATTGTCTTGCGCAAAGCGCGGGCGTCCGACCTCCGCGCCGCCGTCCTTGGCGAAGCGGATGAGCGAAAAATGCCCGAGCGGCGGCATGGCGCGGCGCTCGACGAGCCGCACGCCGGGGGTCCGCTCTGCCCATTTGGCGTAGCGCTCGAACGAGAATTCGGTGCGCCAGCCAAGCTTGCGCGCCGCCGGCGCAAACCAGTGCTCCAGCGCGCGGCGCATCCCCGCCTCGGCGCCGACCCGGCTGACCAGAATGATCTCGCCGCCGGGCTTCAACACCCGCGCGAACTCATCAAGCGTCGCTTCCGGATTCGGCGCGGTTGTGACCACGTATTGCGCAACCACGACGTCGAATGAGTTGTCGGGAAAGGTCATACGCTCGGCGTCCATGACCCACAGCCCTTCGACGTTGGTGAGCCCGAGCTCGGTCACCCGTTCCTGCGCCTTGCGCAACATCTGCTCGGAAATATCGACGCCGCACAGCCGGCAGTTCTTCGAATAGTGCGGCAGTGCAATGCCGGTGCCGACGCCGACTTCAAGAATGCGTCCACCGACGCGTTCGGCGGCTTCAATGGCGGCGTCGCGCCCGCGCTCGAACACCGCACCAAATACCAGATCGTAGACCGGCGCCCAGCGATCGTAGGCTTTGGTGACTGTGTGCTTGTCGAGATCCACATTCGAGAGGCTGGTCATAGCTAGTCCCTTTGTTGCCACCCTGTCATGAAAAATCCGCTCCGCCCGCTTTATCCGGCAACGGTTTCGCTGACCGTCATCGCGGTTTCGACTTCGCGGCTGTTGCCGCTCGCCACCTTGCGGACGTGACTGATGAATTGCCGCGCGCTGTTTTCCCAGGAGTAATTCAGCGCGAAATTGCGGCAGGCGTCGCGCGAGAGCTGCAATGCCTCCATGCAGGCGCGACCGAGGTCCTCGTCCAAAACGCCGATCGGCCGATCGCCGACGACGTCTTTCGGACCGGTGACCGGAAAGGCGGCGATCGGAACGCCGCTCGCCAGCGCCTCGAGCTGCACGATGCCGAAGGTATCGGTGCGGCTTGGAAAAACAAAAACATCGGCCGCCGCCAAATGCGCGGCGAGCGTGCCGTTCTCCAGCGGGCCGAGAAATTTGGCGTCGGGAAAGTCGCGCTTGAGTTTCGCTTCCTGCGGCCCTGAGCCGACGACCACCTTGGTGCCGGGAAGATCGAGCGACAGGAACGCCTCCAGATTTTTTTCGACCGCGACCCGCCCGACGGTCATGAAGATCGGACGCTCAAAGCCGAGATCGATGGCGCGATCGGGACGGAACAGATCGACATCGACGCCGCGGGTCCACATGCCCAGATGCTCGAAGCCGCGTTGCGTGAGCTCGCTCGTCAGCGACGGCGTCGCCACCATCGTCACCGTTGCGCCGGCGTGGAACCAGTCGAAGAACCGCGTAGATCCAACTTTCCGGTATCGGCGATCGGGCCGAAATGTATTCCGGAAAGCGCGTCGTGTAGCTGGTCGTGAACGGCCGCCCGCGGCGCCGGCAATAGGCGCGCGCGGCGAACCCGATCGGCCCTTCGGTCGCGAGATGGATGGCGTCGGGGTTTGCCGCTTCGATGCGTTCGGCAATGCCGCGCCGGCTTGGAATGGCGAGGCGCAAACCGGGATAGGTCGGCAGCTGAAAGGAGGGAAAGCCCTCCGGCGACAGAAACTCGATCGTCACACCAAGTTTGCTCGACGCACGCGCCAGCGAGCCCAATGTACGCACTACACCGTTAACCTGCGGATGCCACGCATCGGTGGCAACAAGAACCTTCATCGGGCTTGCGGCTAAAAACCGCCCCTTGTTGTTAACAAATCGCTTGCGACAACCATTGCCATTTCTTATCTCAACCGTATGACGGTGACGCTGCGGTGCCGTCCAAATGCCTTCGAGCTGTAACATTGCTGTTACACTCGAATGACAATTTCCGCAGCGAATCGCGTGGGGGCGTTTTTTTCTTGAATTATATCGCCCCTCAGCAAAAGCCAAACGTGACAAGCGCCATCGCGCAGACGGTCAATTCCAAGCTTTTAACATCAAGGCTTTTTGCATCAAGGCTTTTTGCATCAAGGCTTTTTACATCAAGGCTTGGCCGCAGCACGATCAGCGCGGCCATCAGCCTGGCAGTCTTGGCTGTCGCCTCCTTCATCCTTTATAAGCTGTTGCGCGACGCCGATTTTGCCAAAGTCGTTGCGACC
Source organism: uncultured Alphaproteobacteria bacterium (assembly GCA_963804405.1). Classification (GTDB taxonomy): domain Bacteria; phylum Pseudomonadota; class Alphaproteobacteria; order Rhizobiales; family Xanthobacteraceae; genus BOG-931. Next base: position 33,892 of record CAWDQG010000059.1, read on the forward strand.
CTCAAAGCGCAGTCATTTCAGAAAATCGCGACCGCCGGCATCTTTGTGATTGCGGGCTACGTCACGCTGACCTTCTACGATTACTTCGCGCTCCGCGCAATCGATCGGCATAAAGTGCCCTACACCATCGCTGCGCTGGCAAGCTTCACGAGTTTCACGATCGGTCACAGCCTGGGCGCGGCGGTCTTCACCGGCGGTCTGATCAGATTTCGCATCTATTCGGCCTGGGGCCTGACCGTCATCGACATCGCCAAAATCGCGTTCATCACCAGCATGACTTTCTGGCTGGGCAACGCGTTCCTGCTCGGCGGCGCCACCGCTTATATGCCGGAAGCGGCCGCCGCCGTCGATCACCTGCCGTTGTGGATCAATCGCATCATCGGACTGACCGCATTGTTCGCCATCGCCTGTTATCTGCTTTGGCTGGCGCCGGGGCCGCGCGTCATCGGCCGTTCCGGATGGCGCATCGTGTTGCCCAATCTGCGGTTCACCCTCGTGCAGATCGGGATCGGCGCGCTCGACCTGACGCTGATCAGCTTGGCGATGTATACCGTGCTGCCGCCGAATCCGCCAGGTCGGGTTTCTGACCATGATGGTCACTTTCCTCACTGCCACGCTCCTGGGGACGGTCAGCCATGCGCCGGGCGGCCTCGGCGTCATCGAGGTCACGATGCTCGTCGGCCTTCCGCAATTCCAGCGTGAAGAGCTTTTGGCGGCGTTATTGACGTTTCGTGCGCTCTATTTCGTGTTGCCGCTGTTGTTGGCTACATTTTCACTCGGCTTGCGGGAGCTTTATCTCCTGGCGCGCCCGGCCTCGGCGCGCCCGAATGATGGTGCTAACGGAACCCCAAACCTTGTAAGGCGGATACCCCCACGTTAAGGTTTTCGCTGCGCTAAATCATGATCCGATCAAGTTGAATCGGATCATGATTTAGATGTTCAGCGGAGCATGATCTTATCCGAAAACCGGCTTCCACTTTTCGGGATCATGCTCTGAGTGGGGTTGGTTGTGACGCGCGGAGTGCTCGTTTCGGGGGCTTTAAAGCAGTCGCAATCGTCGTCGGCAGCACGGGTTCAGAGCGCGGTCGCGGCGACGGCGATGGCGGCTTCGGTATTTCGTGCTTGCGGCGCCCGCCGAACTCGCCGCCGAGACCATGGAATCGGCGCTGGCGCGCGCCTATCAAGGCAATCCGCAGCTCAACGCGCAACGTGCCATCGTTCGCCAGAGCGACGAAGGCGTCCCACAAGCGCTGTCCGGATATCGGCCGACGCTCTCGGCGACCGCCTCGGTCGGCGAACAGTACACCAACGAACAGGGCGTATTCCCGCCGGTTCCGCCGCAATTGCCCAATGGCATAAACTTCAACGTCAAAGGTTACACCACGCCGCGCTCGGTTGGCGTCAACGGCGGGCAAACGCTGTTCAACGGCCAGCAAACCGCCAACAACGTGCGCAAGGCGGAAAGCCAGGTTTCCGCCGCGCGCGAGACGCTGCGCCTGATGGAAGAGTCGGTGCTGCTCTCGGCCGCGACCGCCTACATGGACGTGTCGCGCGACACCGCAAATCTCGAGGTGCAGCAGAACAACGTTCGCGTCCTGCAGCGCACGCTCAAGGATACCCGCAACCGCTTCACCGCCGGCCAGGTGACGCCGACCGATGTCGCCCAAGCGGAGGCGCAATTGGCTGCCGGTGAAGCGACCTTGGCCGGTGCAGAATCGACGCTGATGACGACCAAGGCCAATTATCGGCGCATCATCGGCGTCGATCCGGCCAACCTTGCTCCGGCGACGCCGGTCGATCGGCTGGCGCCGACGACGCTGAATGCCGCGGTCGCGGTCGGCCTTGCCGAAAACCCGGCGGTGACCGCCGCCTTGTACGGCGTCGACGTCGCCCAGTTGCAAGTCAAGATCGCCGAGGGTGCGTTATGGCCGACGCTTGCCTTGCAGGGCAGCGTCCAGCAGCAGGCCTTTTCCAATATCCTCACGCCGAATTTGTTTCTCGGCACGGTGGCGCTCAATCTCTCGGTTCCGATCTATCAGGGCGGCGCGGAATACTCGGCCATCCGTCTGAACAAGGAGACGGAGGGGCAGCAGCGGCTGAACGTCAATCAAGTTCGCGACCAGGCCCAGGCCAACGTCGTTCAATCCTGGGGCCAGCTGCAGGCGGCGAAGGCGCAGGTCGAGGCCGCGGTCCGCCAGAACGACGCCGCCGAGCGCGCGCTCGAAGGCGTTCGCAACGAAGCGCAGGCCGGTCAGCGCACCACCCTCGACGTCCTCAATGCGGAGCAGGCGCTGGTCAATGCACGCGTCAGCCTGATCGTGGCGCAACACGATCGCGTCGTCGCGTCGTACAGCTCTCGTATCGGCGGTCGGCCGTCTATCGGCGCAGGAGCTGCATCTGCCGGTATCGATCTACGATCCGATGGTGCACTACCAGCAGGTGCGCGACGCCTGGTTCGGTCTGCGCACGCCGGACGGCCGTTGAGTGTCCCGCGCCTAGCGATCCGCGGATTTCAGGAGCATGCGGCAACGACGGCGCCTTATTGGCGCGGATAGATGATGATCGAGAGATATTGCATCGGCGCTTCGATCAATTCCTCCGGCCCGTGCCGCGCCGCGGCGTCAAAGAACAGCGCGTCGCCAGGTTCCAAGACATAGGTGCCGTCGGCGTGGCGGTAGCGCACTTTGCCCGAGAGCATGTAAATGAATTCGACGCCGGCATGGCGAAAGTTGGTATAGGGCTGCGCGTCGCGCCTGAGCGTGATCAGGAAGGGCTCGACGCCGATATTGCCGGCGAGCGAATGGCCGAGCAGATCGTACAGGTGACCGGCTTTGGTGCCGCGCCGCTCGATCCGCACGCCCTGCCCGGCTTTGACGAATGAACAATCGCGACGCTCCTCCAACTCGGCGAGCAGGCTGCTCATCGACACATTCAGCGCCTTGGCCAAAGCGTTGAGCGTCGAGAGCGACGGCGAAATCGCGCCATTCTCGATTTTCGACAGCATGCCGGCGCTTATTTCCGCCATCAACCCGAGCTGAGAAACGGTCAAGTCCATCGATTTGCGCAGCCGCCGCACCTCAAATCCGATGCTGGCCTCGAGCGCGCGGGGAGAAAGCTCGCTCGGCGCCCGCGAACCGGTCCGCAGACTGTTGTCCGTTTCCAATTCGTGCGTCCGGCGCGCTGTCTTGCGCACCAGCCGGCTGACGGCCGGACGCTGTCTCGCTTTGTTTCGCCGGGCCATCGGGTTGCCTTTGCGGTTTTCGATCGGGACGGTCGCCGGAATGGCACGCTGACTGACACTGGCCGGCGATCTCCGGCTGCACATTCGCTGAACCTATATCATTGTTTTTTTGAAGGGAAAAAAGCCGCGGCCGCGTCGACACGGCGCGGGCAATCGCGGTTTCGAGGTTTTTCCTCTGGAGAAAAAAAGGTGCGTGAGGGTTGACACGACCGCACGCCGGAGTACACCTAAGTTTTGGCAACCGGCCTCGATATTACTGGAACTTTCGACCATGTGCGGCATCGTCGGACTCTATCTGAAGGACCGCGCCTTGGAGCCGGAACTCGGCGCGCTGCTCGCCGGCATGCTCGGCACGTTGGGCGACCGCGGACCTGACTCCGCCGGTTTCGCCGTCTACAGCGCCGCTGCGCCGGGCGCGATCAAGCTGACGGTTCGAGGCCCGCGCGGCTGCGACTATGCCGCCATCGTTCCCCGCCTCGAAGCCGGCGGGCTGCCGATACCCTACATCGTTCGCGACACCCACCTCGTGCTGGCCGTACCGACGGCACAGGAAGCCGCGGTGCGCCGCGAGCTCGCCATCATGCCGGAACTGGCCGTGGTCGGCAGCGGCCGCCGCATGGAAATCTTCAAGGAGGTCGGCAGGCCCGATCACGTCGCCGCACGCTTCGGCCTCGACACCATGTCGGGCACGCACGGCATCGGCCACACCCGGATGGCGACCGAGTCCGCGGTCACGACCGACGGCGCGCATCCGTTCACCACCGGCCCGGACCAGTGTCTGGTGCATAACGGCTCATTGTCGAACCACAACGCCTTGCGCCGCGAGTTGAGCCGACGGGGCTTCTCGTTCCAGACCGAGAACGACACCGAAGTCGCCGCCGGCTACATGAGCTGGCGGATGCGCGAGGGGACTCGCTCGAGCAAGCGCTGAATTCGTCGCTGGCCGCGCTCGACGGCTTCTATACGTTCGTGGTCGGGACCGAGACCGGGTTCGGCGTGCTGCGCGATCCGATCGCGTGCAAGCCGGCGGTGATGGCGGAGAACGACCGCTGGGTCGCCTTCGGCACCGAGTATCGGGCGCTGGTGGATTTGCCCGGCATCGACACGGCGACGGTATGGGAGCCGGTCCCGGCGAAAGCGTATCTGTGGGAACTGCATTGATGCGCACCGTCGATCTCGCCCAGACATCGCTGCGCGAGCTCAATGCGGCGCTGCATCGTTTGCGCGCCGACACCAACGAAACGCACTGGCGCGTGCTCAACCCGCGCGGCCAGCACGCGATCGCCGCCGGCATCGACGCTCCGATCACGGTCGAGATCGAAGGCCATGCGGGCTATTACTGCGCCGGCATGAACAAGGAGGCCACCATCGTGCTGCACGGCAATGCCGGCCAAGGCATCGCCGAAAACATGATGTCGGGGCGGGTGCATGTGAGAGGCAATGCTTCGCAGGCGGCCGGCGCCACCGGCTGCGGCGGGCTTCTGGTGGTTGACGGCAACGCCTCGGCGCGCTGCGGCATTTCGATGAAAGGCATCGACATTGTCGTCAAAGGATCGGTCGGGCATCTGTCGGCGTTCATGGGGCAAGCGGGCAAACTGGTCGTGCTCGGCGATGCCGGCGAGGCGCTCGGCAACTCGATCTATGAGGCGTGCCTTTTTGTCCGCGGCAGCGTCAGCAGTCTTGGCGCCGATTGCGTGGAAAAGACTCTTGAGGAGCGTCACAAAGCCGAGCTCGGCAAATTGTTGGAAGCGGCTGGCTTGAACGGCACCATTGATCCCGGCTCGTTCCGCCGTTACGGCTCCGCGCGCCAGCTCTATCATTTTCACATCGATAACGTCGGATCGTACTGATGGAACCGCCGGACCGCTGGATCCACACGCCGCCGCGGCGGTCGGCAACGTTCGACGAATTCGCGCTCGCGGAGATCCGCCGCGCAGCCACCACCGGCATCTATGACATCCGCGGCGGCGGCGCCAAGCGCAAGCTGCCGCATTTCGACGATCTGTTGTTTCTCGGCGCCTCGATGAGCCGCTATCCGCTCGAAGGCTATCGCGAAAAATGCGGGACCGACGTGACGATCGGCGCGCGGTTTGCGAAGAAGCCGATCGAGCTGAAAATCCCGATCACGATCGCCGGCATGAGCTTCGGCTCGCTCTCGGCGCAAGCCAAGGAGGCGCTTGGCCGCGGCGCCACCGCCGTCGGCACTTCGACGACCACGGGCGATGGCGGCATGACGCGCGGAGGAGCGCCAACATTCCGGCATCCTGGTCTACCAGCTCTTGCCGTCGCGTTACGGGATGAATCCGGACGACTTGCGCAAGGCCGATGCCATCGAAGTCGTCGTCGGCCAGGGCGCCAAGCCCGGCGGCGGCGGCATGCTGCTCGGGCAAAAGATCTCCGAACGCGTTGCAGAGATGCGTGTGCTGCCGGAAGGCATCGACCAGCGTTCGGCTTGCCGGCATCCTGACTGGACCGGGCCCGACGACCTCGAGATCAAAATCCAGGAATTGCGCGAGATCACCGACTGGATGAAGCCGATCTACGTCAAGGTCGGCGCGTCGCGGCCGTACTACGATACGGCGCTGGCCATCAAATCAGGCGCCGATGCGGTTGTGCTCGACGGCATGCAGGGCGGCACGGCGGCGACGCAGGAAGTCTTCATCGAGCATGTCGGCATTCCGACGCTGGCCGCCATTCCGCCGGCAGTCCAGGCGCTCCAGGACCTCGGCATGCACCGCAAGGTGCAGCTCATCGTTTCCGGCGGCATCCGTAACGGCGCCGATGTCGCCAAGGCGCTGGCGCTAGGCGCCGACGCAGTGTCGATCGGCACGGCGGCTCTGGTCGCATTGGGCGATAACGATCCGCATCTGGAAAACGAGTATCGCGCGCTGGGCTCTACCGCCGGCGCTTATGACGATTGGCATGAGGGCCGCGATCCGGCCGGGATCACGACGCAAGACCCTGTCCTCGCCTCCCGGCTCGATCCAGTGATCGCCGGGAAAAAGCTCGCCAACTATCTGTCGGTTCTGACGCTCGAAACCCAGACGCTGGCGCGCGCCTGCGGCAAGTCGCACGTGCACAATCTCGAGCCCGAGGACCTGGTGGCGCTCACGATCGAGGCCGCCGCCATGGCGCGCGTGCCGCTGGCCGGCACTGACTGGATACCGGGACGGAGCAAGGGTTGAGTAGCGGCGCCGCCGCGAGCTGATAGGGGGAATAGTGATGCCGTCCTGGGGCAACGTCGCCAAAGAAAAAAACATCCGTTATTTCCTGATTTCGTTCGTCGATCTGTTCGGCACGATGCGCGCCAAGATCGTGCCGGCGAGCGCCATCGACGACGTCGCCGAGGCCGGCGCCGGCTTCGCCGGCTTCGCGACGTGGTTCGATATGACGCCCGCTGATCCGGACATCCTCGTTTTTCCCGAGCTCGACACGCTGGTCCAATTGCCGTGGAAACCGGAAGTCGCCTGGGTTACCGGCGATCTGATCATGGGCGGCGCGCCGGTCGAGCAGAATCCCCGGCAAGTGCTCAAACGCGTTTTGGCCCGCGCCGATGCCAGCGGCCTCGATCTGAAAACCGGCGTCGAATGCGAATATTTTTTGATCAAGCCGGATGGCTCCGGCATTTCCGACAGCGCCGATCAGCAGAGCAAGCCCTGCTATGACCAGCAGGCGCTGATGCGGCGCTACGACGTGGTCGCGGAAATCTGCGACGCGATGGTCGGCCTCGGCTGGAAGCCCTACCAAAATGACCACGAAGACGCCAATGGCCAATTCGAGATGAACTGGCAATACGACAGTGCGCTGCGCACCGCCGACAAGCACGCATTCTTCAAATACATGGTGAAGTCGATCGCGGAGAAGCACGGGTTGCGCGCGACGTTCATGCCCAAGCCGTTCGCCAATCTCACCGGCAACGGCTGCCACATGCACACCTCGCTCTGGAAGGGCGACCGCAATGTCTTTGCCGATCCCAAGGGTGAGCTCGGCTTGTCAGCCGAGGCTTATTGCTTCATCGGCGGGGTCATGCATTCGGCGGAAGCGTTGTGCGCGATCTCCAACCCGGTGGTGAATTCGTACAAACGCATCAATGCGCCGCCCACCCTCTCCGGCGCGACCTGGTCGCCGAACATGGTCAGCTATACCGGCAACAATCGCACCCACATGATCCGCATCCCGGATGCCGGCCGCTTCGAACTCCGGCTCGCCGACGGTGCGGCCAATCCTTATTTGTTGCCCGCTGCAGTTTTTGCCGCCGGGCTTGACGGCATGCGCAACAAACGCGATCCCGGTGAGCGTTTGGACATCAATATGTACACCGAGGGGCACAAGGCGGCAGGCGCGAAAAAACTGCCGCTCAATCTGCTCGACGCGCTGCGCGCGCTCGAGCAATCCGCCGTGCTCAAGGAGGCGTTCGGCGAAAAAACGCTCGCCTCCTACATCAAGCTGAAGACTGACGACTGGAACGCCTATTCCCGCCACCTGACAGATTGGGAGCGCCAGACGACGCTCGACTGCTGAGCGCGTGGTGTGCCGGAATGCATTATTCGGGGTGGAGCCTCGCGTGGAACGCGCTGACCGGTCACAAGAACTGGCGGCCGGCCTGGCGCGACGCCGCGCCGAAGGCGTCCTATGACGTCGTCATTATCGGCGGCGGCGGACACGGCCTCGCCACGGCGCATTATCTCGCCAAAGAGCACGGCATCACCAACGTCGCCGTCTTGGAGAAAAACTGGATCGGCTCCGGCAATGCCGGCCGCAACACCACCATCATCCGCTCCAATTACCTGCTTCCCGGCAACGAGCGCTTCTACGAATGGTCGATGAAGCTTTGGGAAGGCTTGGAGCAGGATCTCAACTACAACACGATGGTCAGCCAGCGCGGCATCATCAACGTCTATCATTCCGACACGCAGCGCGACGCCTTTGCCCGCCGCGGCAACGCGATGCGGCTGCACGGCGCCGACGGCGAGCTCTTAAATCGCGAGCAGCTTCGCGCGCTGCTGCCTTATCTGGACTACGACAATGCGCGCTTTCCAATTCACGGCGGGCTGATGCAGCGGCGCGCCGGCACGGCGCGGCACGACGCCGTGGTCTGGGGTTATGCGCGCGCGGCTTCCGACCGCGGCGTCGACATCGTGCAGAACTGCGAAGTGACCGGGATCAAAGTCGAGAACGGCCGCGCCGTCGGCGTGGAAACGACGCGCGGCGCCATCCGCGCCAAGAAGATCGGCATTGTCGTCGCCGGCAACAGCTCGCGGCTTGCCGCCATGGCCGGCCTGCGCCTGCCGATCGAGAGCCACGTCATGCAGGCTTTCGTCAGCGAAGGCGTCAAGCCGCTGATCGACCACGTCATCACCTTCGGCGCCGGCCACTTCTATATCAGCCAAAGCGACAAAGGCGGCCTGGTCTTCGGCGGCGATATCGACGGCTACAATTCATACGCGCAGCGCGGCAACTTGCCGACCGTCGAGGATGTCTGCGAGGGCGGCGTGGCGCTGATGCCGGTGATCGGACGCTTGCGCATTGTGCGCTCATGGGGCGGCCTGGTCGACATGTCGATGGACGGCTCGCCGATCATCGATCGCACGCCGATCGAGGGCCTTTATCTCAACGCCGCCTGGAACTACGGCGGCTTCAAAGCAACGCCGGCGTCAGGCTGGTGCTTTGCGCATCTGATCGCGCGCGACGAGCCTCACCCGGCGGCGTCCGCTTTTCGTCTGGATCGGTACGCCAGAGGCGACGTGATCGACGAACGCGGCGCCGGCCCGCAGCCCAATCTGCACTGACCGGCCATGCGCATCCCCTGCCCTCATTGCGGCCTTCGGGACGTGCGCGAGTTCACCTATCTGGGTGACGCGGCGCCGCGAGCGGCCCGATCCGAACGCGGCCGACGCCGCCGATCAATTCAACACTTACGTCTATCTGCGCGACAATCCGGCCGGCGCGCACCGCGAGCTCTGGTATCACGGCGCCGGTTGCCAGGCGTGGCTCGCTGTCGAGCGCGATACCCGCACGCACGCCATTGCCGGCGTTCGCTCCTACAAGGCCGGCGCATGAGCGTGGTCGCGTCGCCCTCCCCCGAACCTGCACAACCGCACCGGCTGAGCGGCGGGCTTGATCGACCGCTCGCAACGCTTGCGCGCGCGTTTTGACGGCAGCGAGATCGACGGCTTCGGCGGCGATACACTGGCGTCGGCATTGCTGGCCAACGGCGTGCGGCTGGTCGGCCGCAGTTTCAAATATCATCGCCCGCGCGGCATCTTAACCGCCGGACCGGAAGAGCCGAACGCGCTGGTCGAATTGCGCGGCGGCGCTCGCCGCGAGCCCAACACAAAGGCGACGACGATCGAAATGTTCGATGGGCTCGAGGCTACGAGCCAGAATCGCTGGCCGTCGCTGCGCTTCGACTTTCTGTCGCTCAATTCCCTGCTGGCGCCGTTCTTCCCGGCCGGATTCTACTACAAGACCTTCATGTGGCCGCCCGCGTTCTGGGAGAGCGTCTACGAACCGCTGATCCGTTCGGCCGCCGGACTGGGCCGCGCCGCGGCAGAGCCCGATCCGGATCACTACGAGCAAGCCTACGCCTTCTGCGACATCCTGATCATCGGCTGCGGGACCCGCCGGGCTCGCCGCCGCGCAAAGCGCGGCGCGCTCGGGCGCGCGCGTCATTCTCGTGCGAGCAGGATTTCGCGTCGGCGGGCGGTTGTTGGCCGACGACCGCGAAATCGACGGCGCGCCCGGCACATGTTTGGGCGGACAATGTCATCGCCGAATTGCGCGGCCAGTCCAACGTGCGGCTGATGCTGCGCACCTGCGTGTTCGGAATTTACGACGGCCATACCTTTGGCGCTCTCGAGCGCGTTGCCGATCACTTGCCGATGCCGCCGCCGCATGAGCCGCGTCAGCGGTTCTGGCGGATCGTCGCCAAGCGAGCCATTCTCGCCGGCGGCGCCATCGAGCGGCCGCTGGTCTTTCCCGGCAACGACCGGCCCGGCGTCATGATGGCGTCGGCGGTGCGAAGCTACCTCAATCGCTACGCCGTGCGGCCGGGCGAACGCGTGGCGCTGTTCACCAATAATGACGACGGTTGGCGAACCGCGACGGCGTTCAGCAAGCGCGGCATAGAGATCGCCGCGGTCATCGACAGCCGGCCCGAAGTGGCTCAGCAATCTGAAATCGCACTGTCCGGGCGTCCGCGTCATCACTGACGCGCGTGTGAGTGCGACAAAAGCGTCGCCTTTGCTGCGCGAGATCGCCGTCACCACGCGCCGCGGCACCGAGCGCATTGCCGCCGATACGCTTTCGATGTCCGGCGGCTGGAATCCCGATATCGGGCTCTGCTGCCATCACGGCGGCCGCCCGGTGTGGAATGAGCAATCGGCCGCATTCCTGCCGGGACCGATGCCGGCCGGACTTGCCGCCGTCGGCGCGGCGAACGGGCGGATGCGGTTGCACGATTGTCTCGTCGGAAGGCGCCGAAGCTGGGCCGCGCCGCGGCCGCGGACACGGGCTTCGCGGCCGGCGCCGCCAAAGCTTCCTACCGCTGACGACGAGACCTTTGCCGTGAGCGCGTTCTGGCACGTCGGCGGCGGCAAGGCGTTCGTCGATTTCCAGAACGACGTCACCGTCGACGATGTCGCGCTATCCGAACGCGAAGGCTTCCGCTCGGTCGAGCATCTCAAGCGCTACACCACGCTCGGCATGGCGACCGATCAGGGCAAGCTCTCCAACGTCAACGGTCTCGCGATCATGGCGGCGCTGACCGGTCAGGCGATTGCCGGCCGTCGGCACGACCCGCTACCGGCCGCCCCAGGTGCCGGTGGCGATCGGCGCTTTCGCCGGTCATCACCGCGGCAAGCACTATCGGCCGGCGCGGCTGACTCCCTCGCATCAATGGGCGGCCGACCAAAAGGCGATTTTCGTTGAAACCGGCGCCTGGCTGCGGGCGCAATATTTTCCGCGCGCCGGCGAAGCGGACTGGCTCGAAACCGTAAAGCGGGAAGTTTCGACCGTTCGATCTGCGGTCGGGTTCTGCGACGTCTCGACCTTGGGCAAAATCGAGGTGCACGGTCCGGACGCGGGCGTCTTCCTCGATCGACTTTACATCAACACGTTCTCGAACCTGCCGGTTGGCCGCGCGCGCTACGGCGTCATGCTGCGCGAGGACGGCTTCGTTCTGGACGACGGCACCACCTCGCGTCTCGCGGAAGACCGCTATTTCATGACCACGACCACGGCGAATGCCGGCCGCGTCTTTCAGCACATGCAATTCTGCCATCAGGTGCTGTGGCCGCAGCTCGACGTCCAATTCGTTTCGGCGACAGACGAATGGGCGCAATACGCCGTGGCTGGACCGAAAGCTCGGGAGACGCTGGCCAAGCTGGTCGACTCGCCGTTTCGCATCGCCAACGCTGATTTTCCGTACATGGCCGTCGCCGAACTGGAAGTGTGCGGCGGCATCCCGGCGCGTCTCTATCGGCTCTCCTTTTCCGGCGAGCTTGCCTATGAGATCGGCGTGCCGGCGCGTTACGGCGAGGCGCTTGCCGGCGCACTGATGCAGGCCGGCGAGGCCTTCGGCATAACGCCATACGGCACCGAGGCGCTCAGCGTGATGCGGATCGAGAAGGGCCACGTCTCGGGCAATGAAATCGACGGCCGCACCACGGCGGATGATCTCGGCCTTGGCCGGATGATGTCCGCCAAGAAGGATTTCATCGGGCGGGTCATGGCGGCGCGGCCGGCTTTGCTCGATCCGAAGCGCCCCAAGCTCGTGGGTTTGCGGCCGCGCGATCGGCGCCAACGGCTTTATGCCGGCGCCCATCTCCTGCCGGTCGGCGCCGCTTTTGTCGCCGACAACGACCAGGGCGTGATCACGTCGGTCGCCTATTCGCCGAGCTTGCATCACTGGGTTGGGCTTGGTCTGCTCGCCGGCGGCACCGCAAGGATCGGCCAAACGATCATGATGGTCGACTTCATGCGCGACACCTTTATCGAAGTTGAAGTCTGCGCGCCGGTTTTTGTCGACCCGAAAGGAGAGCGGCTCCGTGCCTGATTTTGCCCTCTCGCCGCGCTCGGGGCTCGAGCACGTGCTTATCCCGGGCACTCACGGCGCCCACCGCGATGCGCCGGGCGTCATTGTGACGTTGCGCACCGATCTGGCGCTGGCCCTGGTGATGGCGCGCAACGGTAAGACCGAAGATCTGCGCCGGCGTGTGCAAGATCGCTTTGATTTGACGTTACCGTTGACCGCTCAACGCGCCGAAAAAAATGGCTTGAGCTTTGTTTGGGCCGGCCCTGGACGCTGGCTCGCCGGCACATCAACGCAAACGGCGGCCGCGTTCGAGGCGATGCTGCGCGGCGAGCTATCGGGTCTCGCCGCGGTGGCGAACCAGGCGGATGGGCGCAGCGTCTTTCAAATCAGCGGACCGAAGGCGCACGACGTGCTCGCACACGGCCTTCCGATCGACGTCGATCCGCGGGTCTTCGGCCCAGGCGATACCGCATTGACGCTGGCCGGCCATATCAACGTGCATTTTTGGCAGCTCGACCGCTCGCCGGCCTACGAATTCGCCGTGCCGCGCAGCTTTGCCGCAAGCTTTTGCGAATGGCTTTTGGCGGCGGCGGCGAAATACGGTGTGTTGGTTCGTTCGCGCTGAGCTTGGCGACGCGTGAGCATTCCTGCGCCTGACGCAACAATCGCGGCTAAACTCAAGATCATACGCGCGATATTCGGCTAACGCCGCTCGTTGTGTAGAAGCGAATACAACGGCTGAGCCATCTCGGCTAAATGCCTGAAATAACAATGATTTTTAGTGTTACGAGCGCTGACGCGAACGGACGATGAGACACAGGCTCGTCCCGATCATCGCGCCGTCAGGCCACGCGGCCGCGGGTAAAATATAAAGCCGTGTAGCTGCAGGTCGCAGGATCATCGTAGTGCGCGAGAAAGCGATCGATGATCGCGTCCGCTTTCGCTTCCGATCCGACGATCTGGGCGATATGCGGACGGGCGGCCTGAAATTGCGTCTGCCAATTTTGTCGCCTTTCCGCGTCAATGCTGCCGATGACCGTGAATAATGTGTCGGTCTCCATCTCGACGCTCACGTCGCGAAAGCCGAGCGAGATCATGAATGGCGCCACCTTGCGCCCGATATTGACATCGACCAGCGCGGCCATGACGTCGCGAATCTCACGCTCGAAGTCAGGTGCGATTGGGTAATGCTCGATGCCGAAGCCGACATAATCGCAGGAAACAACAAAACCGCCCGGTTTGGTCACCCGCTTCATCTCCGCGAGCGCGTTCCTCGGCTCTCGCAACCACTGCAGCAGATACTTGCTCCACACCAGGTCAAAGCTGGCGTCGGGAAACGGCAGCGCAAATACGTCGCCGCTCTGGAACGTGAGGTTGCGGATGCCCTCGTCACGCGCCCGCGCCCTGGCGAAATCAAGATATTGCTCCCGCACATCGACGCCGATGACTTCCGCTTGCGGGAACGACCGGGCGATAAGCCTCGACATCGACCCGGAGCCGCAGCCGACGTCAAGCACGCGGCTATGGGGCGATACCGGCAGGTGCCGCAAATGCCCCTGGATGTTGGCCAGCCGCGCCTGCAACTCGAGACGTTCGCACTCTTCATCGCTGTGAATGACGTAAGGCAACGACTGTTCGGACATCGCGGACAATCCCCCGTGAAGATGTGGAACATACCGATACAACCGCTGGTAACAAGACAATTTTTTTGGAAAATCGAAGGCATGCGGCAACGGCATGCGGAGTGCGAAACCCGGCATTTTAAAGTGTTTGCAGCTGATCAATTCATCGGCTGCCGTGCACACTGGCAAGCCAACTGGAATCCGGCCGCTGGCGCCGCCGCACCACCAGCAGCGCGGCCGATATTTAACAGGCGGAGAGTGTGCAATCTTGCACAAGACGCCAGGTCTGGCGTCGATTTGGCCGCACCGGCGGGTTCGATCGCGACGCCGTTGGCCCGCACCTGCGAAGGTAGCGGCACCTTACGCCGCCGCGCTGCGCGATCCTGCCCGCGCCCCCAGCTTGCTCTTGCGCATCAAGAAACGCGCTGATCGCTGCCGAAACAAGGGCTGGCTGCTCGACCGTCGAGCCATGGCCGGCGCCAGGAATAACCATGAGTTTCGCGCCGGCGATCGCCTTGGCAATGCGCTCCGCCATTGCCGGCGGCGTGCCGACGTCCTCGTCGCCGACCGCGACCAGGGTCGGCACGGCGATGTTGTGGAGCTCCCCGTGAATGCTCTTGCGTTCGAACACGCCGGCGGCCGCGCGCCAGATCGAGCGCCGGTTGGCGGCCAGCTGCTGCTGCCACTCGAGCACCTCCTCGGCGCGCGCCGGATCCTTCAGCGTGGATTTCCCGTAGAGCGCCGGCATGACGGCCTTGACCACCGCGGCGAGACCGAAGCACCGAACGATCAGATTCAACATCTGGTATTTCAGCTTGTACGGCTCGGGATCGGCAGTCGTGTCCAAGAGAACCAGCGAGCGGACGAGATCGGGCCGGCTGATGGCAAGGCGCATCGCCACGATGCCGCCCATGCTGAGTCCGCAGAAATGCACCGGACCGAGCCCAGCGCTTCGATCAGCGCGGCGGCATCGTCGGTTACGGTCTTCATGTCGATTGTGCGGCCGTCGTCATCGGCACTTCGGCCCTGGCCGCGATGGTCGTAGGCAATACAGCGATAACGGTTTTTTAAGGCAGCGATTTGCGGCGCGAACAGCGTGGTATTCCACAGCAGTCCGTGACTGAAAACGACTGGCGCGCCGGAGCCCCCGGTATCTTCGTAGTAAAGCGCCGTGCCATTTGCGCGGATCATCGGCATTGATCTACTTGCTCCCAAGCGCCTCGATTATTTTTAAGCAGATCTTTTCGGGCAGCAATTCTTGCCGGTTGCGCTTGCATATCGGTAAAATATGTTCGGTTAATCGTGAATAGGGTCAACGTTTCATTGACTAAGTGCATCGCTTTAGCCGGACCGAAATCAAGATCCTGTAAACCAAACCTGCGCTGCGTAGCCGGTGCCGCGGGGCACTTATTTGTTGGCTGGCGATCGCGCGGCATCCTCGACATAGATCGTGTCGGTCGGTCCGCGGCCGGTGATGTAGACCGTGACCGGCTCGGCCTTTGTTTCGGCGAAATGCGGCTCGCCCGCCGGCTCGGTATAGAAGCTCCCGGCCGGCAGCGATTTGAGCTCCGCCGGATCGTGACGGCTGCCGTAACCGAAATACCAGGTACCGGAAACGACGGTGGCAACGCGGTCGTCGCGATGGGTGTGCGCGAGGATCACCGTGTTGGCGGGAATATGCAGCGCGATCGTGTAGATGCCGGGCTTGGTCGGATCGCCGAGCAGCACGGTGGTTTCGATGCTCTCGACCCCCGATGTTCCCGCGCCGGCGGCGACATGCGAGAAGCCGGCGACATCGGCGGGCGTCAGCCGTCTGCTTGCTTTCGCCAGTCTGCGGCGGGCGTCGCAGAAATGCGGTGATGGCGGCCACGGTCAGTGCCGGTTGCTCTTCCATCAGCCAGTGACCGGAATTGGCGATCACCGCGCCGGTGACATCCAGCGCGGCGAACCGCATTTCATCGGCCATCGCCGTACCGAACGATTTCTCGGCGCCGATCGCGAGCACCGGCATGGTCAACTTGCCGTTCGCGACGAAGGCTTTGTTGTCGACGGCGTCGCGGGAAAATGCCGCGAACTGTTCGAACGCGGAATGCATTGCGCCGGGCCGCGCATAGAGCGCCGCATAATGTTCGCGCGTCGCCTCGTCGATCGCTTTCGGATTGGCGGACAATTCGTCCCAGAAGCGATCCAGATAAATGCGCTCGCGGCCTTGCACCAGACGTTCGACGTCCGGTCCGCGGAAATTGAAATGCCAGAGCAGCGGGCTTTGCGTGATTTTTTCCCAGTCGCCGATGCCGGGCAGCGGCGCGTCCATCGCCACCCAACGGGTGACGCGATCCGGAAACAGGGCGGCGAACGCATAGCCGACCATATTGCCGATGTCGTGCGTCACCAGCTCGGCGCGTTGGATGTTGAGCTTGTCGAGAATAGCGGCGACATCGGCCGCCTGGTTCCTTTTGTCGTACCCGCCTTGCGGATGCGACGAGAGGCCCATGCCGCGCAAGTCGGGAATGACGACGGTATGATCCCGAACGAGATCGCTCGCCAACGGCGCCCACATGTCGCCGGTGTCGCCGAAGCCGTGCAGCATGACGACTGCAGGCCCCTCGCCGCCAACCCGAACGTGCAGCGTCGCGTCGCCCGATGCAATCTCCATCTCGCGAAGTCCCGGCGGGAATGGCGCGACCGCGGCGCCGGCTAACGGCGAAACGAACAGCACGGCGATCACGATCAACAAACGGTGTACCATCGCGGCAACTCCTCGCTTGACGTTGGCGATCGACATTAGACGTTGGCGACTGACATTATGTGTCAAACGTTGGCGACCGACATTATATGTCGGCACGCGCGTCGTTACGCCGTCGCCAGAGGTGCGCCGTGCGCGGATTTTTTTGAACCTTAGGTCTCGTCGCACAACGCTCCCTGGTCGGCGCCGCATGTTGCCAAATTTTTGTTGGCGGCCGGGAACCGTAAAACGTCTTGGTTTTTGTAGATCGGCGGGGAAGCTTGGCCTTTTTTCGCTGAAAGCCGGCGGAACTCACGGAGACTTTCTTTTCCGAGGGTCGGCTGGAGGCTCGCCTCGTTTGTTAAACTGGGTTAACATTGCAGTCGCTGAAAAAACCGCTATTGTCTTTTGTTTGTACAGAGGATGGCATGCGACCCAAGGGGCCCAATCCTGTTGACATGTTGGTCGGTTCGCGGATTCGGCTGTTGCGCAAACGGCGCAAGATGAGCCAGGCGGAGCTTGGCAAAGCGCTGGGCGTGACCTTTCAGCAAGTCCAGAAATACGAAAACGGCAAAAATCGCGTTGGCGCGAGCCGGCTGCATTTGGTGGCGACCGCGCTCGACGTTCCGGTTTCGGAATTTTTCGCCGGCGCGGCCGAGACCAGCTCGTACATCGTTCGCGACAAAGTCGGTGGCGTTCGACCCGCAGGCGTTTCGGATCGCGGAGGCGTTCGTCAAAATCTCCGACAAGGAACTGCGCGCCTCGCTGATTGATCTGGTCGAGGCGATGGCGCGAAAGATCGGCTTATCGCAACTGACGCGGCGCTCGCGCCGCCAGTCCAAAAGCGGCGGGAGGCGCGAACTGCAGCGCCTGCCGTCGCGGAAGTCGTGCTCAAAACCACGTTGCAAGAAGTTCGCGAATCAGTCCTTGAATTCTTCAGTGGACATCGGGCGGCTGCTGCTGCAAGATGTCCGGTCGCGACGATTTTCGTCTCGTCCCCCTATGTCGAATATAGCGCTAGGCTAAGAAAAATGCCCTGTGCGCAAGACAGCGAATCGGGTCAATTGGGGTAACGTGATTGCGTCGTGTACTCAATTCTGTGATTTTGGGGACCGGTGAGCAGTCCGCGGCGCGGCGACGCTCGCAAGGCTCCGTTGGCGGCAACGGCGACATCACTGAGGCCAAGTTGCTGCGAATCAGCGAATCATGGCTGCCAGCCAGAGGGTCTTAACCTAGGCATTTTTATTGGCAAGGCCTGATCACGGCGACGTTCATCTCGTTGGGAGAGACGGCTTGGCAAATCCTAACATGAACCTGCGCGATCTGGTGATCCTTCTCGCCGATCCAAGTTCATACATGTCCGCGCTTATCCATAGCATGCTGCGCGGCTTTGGCTCCAACAAGGTGCTCATGGTTCGCAATTCCGTCGGTGTCTATCACGCGATGACCGCCCAACGCATCGACCTTCTAATTTGTGATGCAAGGCTTCCTCTGCATGGCGGCTTGCAGCTTACACGGACCCTTCGCAGCAAGACGGACGACGAGCATCGAACCATTCCGATCTTAATAATGACCGCCGATTCCCGCGAATCAACGATCAAACAAGCGCGCGACGCGGGTGCCAATATGGTCATCGCCAAGCCGCTGTCACCCGCACGCCTCTACGATCGATCAAGCCTGGATTGCGTTCAAACCGCGCAAGTTTGTTGATACCGCGACTTATTTCGGACCGGATCGGCGTTTCAAGATCGAAGGCTATCCTAGCGGCATGGGCCGCCGAAAAGGTGACAATATGACCGAGGTAGCGCGGGACAGTGCTCCGGCACTTGCGCAGGATGATATCGACAGCTTATTCACCGCGGTGCGGTCGGGACAAGATTGATGAAAAAAGCGTCCAAAAGAAACGCAGTGGCTCAGTCGAAAGCGGCGGCTCAAGCACAATTGGCTGAGGAATTGGAGGCTAGGATATTCGCGCTTGAGACGCGTTTCCAAAAAATGGCGAGACGCGATGGCGGCATACCGCGCGACAAAGCCATCGAACAGGCACAGATGCAACTCGAGGAAGCTAAGGCTCACTTCGACGAATGGCTTGCTGGCGTACTGAAAGAATTCGAGAGCCTGATCAGGAAAGTCGAAGGCACCAAGGCCGGCGCCGATTGGATGAAAACCGCAAACTTCCACGGCCGCGAGTTGCACGACAGCGCGACAACTTTGGGCTTTGAACTCATCGCCTTTATTGCCGGCTCGCTATGCGAAATCCTGGATTCCATTCAAGCCGGCAGGGAATGCAACACGGAGTCGATCACCTGCCATATTGAATCTCTTCTTCTTGCTGGGCAGGCGTCCTATCGGCACTTGAAGCCGGAGCAGGTGCCGGATTTGACGGAAGGTTTGCATCGGGTCGTCAAACGGGTCACAGCCCGGCCGTCGACGTAGCAGAACACGATCTTGTCGGTTACCAACCGCCGTCTTCAGTGAAGAGGACGGAGGTGTACATCAGACCGATCCCCGGGTCGGCGATCGCTACGGTTTCGATCGCTTCTTTCACAGGACGGCAGCCAAACAAGGTCACCTCATACTGGGTGTTTATTTGTAGAACCCCAAGAATAGAATAATATCTGCTTGAAGTGCCACGTTTGCCGTTTCCGGCGACGCCAGCCGAACCCAAGGTGCCGCCTTTCCGAAACGCAATTGCTGGCACCCGTCGGCAGCGTTTGGCCGGTTTTTCCGAAGCGAGCGCCGTCGGCTTTGGCATCAAATGGTCTCGCCGCCAATGCAGCTGGGATGAGGGACGCCTCGCGAAAAAGGCGCCGCCGAACCGTGATGCAGCTTTAAGATGCACACCGCCCTCTGAAATCTGCAAATACAACTGTTGGTCATGACAAGTGGGGCTTTTACCGGCGTGCATCTTCAACTACCGTTTTTTGGTGGCTGATTCGAAAAATAAAAAAAGTGGCCGCATACCCGATCAGCCTGCAGAAGTCGCCGTGTTGCAAACTGAAATGAGGTGACCTGCATCCGGCAAGGAGACCGGGACTTACGCAACAGTAGACTGCCGAGTGGCGTTCATTGGATTTCTCGCGGATGCCCGCGCGCGTGGAAACTGGGAATTCAAATGAACGTTCAAACGAGGTCGACAGCCGAGCGCGCGTCGTACCACACTGGTCCCAACAATCAGCTGCTTTCCGCCATTTGTGAGGTCTATGACCTGCGCCTGTCGCAGATTGCGCACGCCGATCCGGCTCTCGATGCCCGCAACACCTTGCACCACGCGTCGGCTCGGCGGATCATTTTCCGCGAGCATGATCTGCACGATGACGTTCCCATCATTTGCGATGGCTGGGCGGCATCCGTGGTGATGCTGTCGGACGGCAGGCGCCAGATCCTGTCGTTTCTCTTGCCCGGCGACATGATCTCCACGGTTCTGTTGTTCGATCCGCGGCCCAACTGCTTGATCGAGGCCATCACCGACGTGCGTTACCGCATGTTCAAGCGTGCCGAGATGAAAGAGGCCATGCTCAAACACGCCGACGTGTTGGAGCAAATTTCGAAAGCCTGGATCGAAGAGAAACACCGGGCCGATCAGCTCATTGTCGACCTCGGCCGCCGCACCGCCGATGAGCGGATCGCTCGGCTCATTCTCAATCTTTGGGAACGACTTGCTGAGCGCGGCGTGACGACCAAAAAAGAACCAATGGAAATGGAATTTCCGCTTCGCCAGCATCACATTGCCGACGCCACCGGCCTGACGCCGGTGCATGTCAGCAAGGTCTTGTCCGAGTTTCGCCGCAACGGCCTGGTCAAAATCAGTGACCGCTCGCTGACGATCCTCGATCCCGCCGGCTTCCGGCGGGTCGCCCATATGCGATAGGCGATTTTCGGGGTGATTGTTGCCGAAAACTTCGCCAATACTACCGAAATTTTCGCTATTACTACGAAAAACTATTTAATTCGTATCTGACGACGACATCGGCTGCGGCGCTCGATCATGCTCTGGCGCGTCGTCCGCAGGCGGGGGCGACAGATCGCCCGCGCTGATCACCCCATCGCGATGCAGATCCTGTCGCAGTCGTTGCACCGCGTTTTCAACCACGTCGGCTTTATGGCGCTTGGTCGGTCGCAGATATCCAAGTTCCACAAGCTTTGCGATCACCTCGGGAGAGGCAACGGGCCGGCGAAATTGAATGACAATCCCCATGCGTGCCCTAAATGGCGTCCGATCGATTCCACATTTAACGATTACCATGGCGCGGCAATCGGTGGCCAGCGTCAGTGCGGGCACGGTGCCGGAATGCAGCAGCGTAGAGGATGCCGGGGGAGCGACCCCCGGCTCCTCCGCCTAACAATGGACGCGCTACTTGACCAGCACATGTGGGGAGCGACCCCGTGCATCAAGGTTCGTCAGCGTCCAAGGTCAGACCTACCCGATATGGGCTTGGCCAACGTAAGAAGCTTTTATGGGTAAATTGGGACAGCTTGCCGACGTCGCGACATTTTCGTGACCCCTCTCCCACCGCCGGACTCGCCAACCCACATAAGCCGCGGTGGTGCACGCCAGGGAGAGCCGCATGACACCGCAAGAGCGAGAGCTGGTGGACGAATTGTTCGATCGTCTGGCCAGACTGGAAAATAGCCCCCGCGACCCGGATGCCGAGCGCGTCATCGCGGACGGCGTGAGACGGGCGCCGCACGCAGCCTATGCGCTGGTGCAGACGGCGCTGGTCATGGACGAGGCGCTCAAGCGCGCCAATGCGCGCATCGAGGAGCTGCAGGCGCAGGTCGGCAGCGAGGAGCAACAGCAACCGGGCGGCTTCCTCGACAGCATGCGCGACGCCGTGCTCGGTCGGCGCGACCCGCGCGGTTCCGTACCCAATGTGCGCACCCAAGCCACACAGCCTTCGCCCGCCGCGGCCGCGCCTTATCAGTCGCAGTCAGGATATCCCCCGCAGACGCCGCCCTATCCTGCGGGTCCGGGCATGGGCCCGGCCTTTGGATCCGGCGGATCGTTTCTCGGCACGGCCGCATCGACGGCAGCGGGGGTGATCGGCGGCGGGCTCCTGCTCAACAGCATCCGCTCGATGTTCGGCGATCATGCCGGCGTTGCGCATGCTGCCGGGATCGACGCCGTCGGCCACGGCGGTGTGGCTGAGAAGCAGCGGGACCAGGACCAGGACCAGGATCAGGACGACCAGGACCAAGCCGATCGGATCAGGACCAGGACCAAGACCAGGATGACGACGACGGCGATTTTGGCGGTGACGATAGCGACTTCGCTTAGACCACGATCGCGAAAAAGCCTGCCCCGGACTTGATCCGGGGTGGAAACCGGTTTCCGGTCAAGATCATGCTCCAATGCAACACCTAGACGACGCTCCGATTCAATTTGATCGGATCGTAGTCTAAGACGTCACTGCCGCTTCTTGCGCCCGACCTGTTTTCCCCGGCGAACCGCTGCCTTGGTCAGGCACGCTGCGCAGCGGCAGCCTTTGTTTTGCAGGAAGTATTCGAAATACTCCCGTCCATAATTGTACGTTATCTCTTCCCCCGGCGCGATCATGCGCAACGCCACGAACACGATCCGTCCCTTGCGCGTCACCGGCTTGGCATTCGGCCAGCAGGAATGATTCATGTAACGCGCCAGATTCCATCGCGGCGATCCGTCGATGGTCCAGCGGCTGTTCAATTCAAACATATACTTGGCGCCCAATCGCTCCCGCCGGTCGGATTCCTCGGTGGAAACGCGCGGACCGCGATAGGTGGCAATATAGGCGGCCCGCTTGATGGGTTTGACGGCAAAAAGACCAAGCCCGGTAGCCGAACGACCAATGCGAAAGCGCCGAGACGACATTGCGCGAGATTCCCTGCAAACCTTTCTTCCTGCAAATTCTTCTAATGTCATCCGCAAAAGGTGCGGCTATGGCAAGACCCACGCGGACTCTTCCACAAAACGAAACGGCCTGCTCATTTTGGCAGCAAATCTGCGATGACCACTTGCGCGGCGTTGTGACCCGGTGCGCCGGTCACCCCACCGCCAGGATGCGCCCCGGAGCCACATAAATAGAGGCCGGGGACTGGCATGCGATAGGCAGCATATCCGAGCATCGGGCGCAGCGAATAGAGTTGATCAAGCGTCAGCGCGCCATGGAAAATGTCGCCGTTTGGCAGGCCGAAGGAGCGCTGCAGATCGA
The DNA here is from genome assembly GCA_963804405.1 of uncultured Alphaproteobacteria bacterium. Classification (GTDB taxonomy): domain Bacteria; phylum Pseudomonadota; class Alphaproteobacteria; order Rhizobiales; family Xanthobacteraceae; genus BOG-931. The sequence goes on from CAWDQG010000059.1 coordinate 56,702, forward strand.
CCGGCGAGAGACTCTGGCGGCCGACCACGCTTGCCTTGAAGCCCGGAGCGAAGGCCTCGACCGTGTCGATCATCAGGTCGGCGACAGTCTCGCGGTGTTGCTCCCATGACGAGCCGTCGGCAAACCGCGGCGCGACGTGCTGGCAAAACAAGCTCGCCACATGAGCACCAGCCGGCGCGAGGCTGTCGTCGAGCACCGACGGAACGAGCATCTCGATAATAGGCGCCCGGCTCCAGCCGTCGCGAATGCAATCGCGATAGGCCCGGTCCATATAAGCGAGGCTCGGCGCCAGGATGATGCCCGCGCTGAGATGGTCGCCGGCGCCCGGCAATGCGGAAAAATCCGGCAGTTTCGAAAGCGCCACGTTCATCCGGAATGTTCCGGAGCCGGCTTTCCAGGCTTTCATCCGCGCGTCGACTGCCGGCGGAACCACCTCCCGCGGCAGCAGCGCTTGGAAGAGTTGTTGCGGGTCGACGTTGGCAATGACCGCGTCGCGCGCGCACCGCCGTGCCGTCGGTGAGAACGACACCGGCCGCGCGGCCGCCCTCGATGATGATTTCGCGCACCGGCGAGCTTACGTCGATGCGGACGCCGTGCGCTGCAGCCGCGCTCGCCATCGCCTGCGTGATTGCGCCCATGCCGCCGATGGCGTGGCCCCATCTGCCCAGTTTCCCGTTCACTTCGCCGAATACGTGATGCAGCAACACATAGCCGGAGCCCGGCGTATAGGGGCTTGCCAGATTGCCCACGACCGCGTCGAAGCCGAGCAATGCCTTGATCGGATCGGAGTCGAACCAGCCATCCAAGATGTCGCCGGCCGACTTGCGGAGCAGGCGGAACGCAGCCTTGAGGCCGTCGTTCTGCCATAGCCTTTTGCCGACCGCCGCGATCTTGCCGAATTCGCGTACGCTATGCGCGATATTCCCAAGCACCAGATTGGGCGGCGCCTCGAGCACGGCGCTGCGCAAACCGCTGCAATCCGACCGATCTCGGCTTGATAAGCCGGATAACGTTCGGCATCTGTGGCGCTGAATTTCGCGATCTCACTTTCCGTGCGCCCGTCGGCGGTGAGCAGGTAGCGCCCATCCGGCAGCGGCAGGAAATTTTGGGCGCGGCGTTCGACGATGCGCAAACCATGCTGCTGCAATTTGAGATCGGCAATGACCTTGGCCTGCAGCAAGCTCACCGTGTAGGCGGCGGTGGAATTGCGGAAGCCGGGATGGAATTCCTCGGTCACGCAGGCGCCGCCGACCACGCCCGCGCGCTCCAGCACACGGACCCGCAGCCTGCCATGCCGAGATAAGCCGCACATGTCAGTCCGTTGTGACCGGCTCCAATGATAATGGCATCGAGGTCCGACATCGCTCCGCCGTCTGATCCGTTACTGCCAGAAAGTGCGCTCAATGGAAGCGGAGCGCGACCGCGGTCGCCGTGACCGATACCGCGTGGTGGCGGACTATCCTGCTAAGAAGCCGGCTTGGCAAAGGCATACGGCACTTCGCGCCTGATGCTCAGCCATTCAATTCCGAGCCGGCCGCGAATAAAGGGCCAGATGCCGGTCGGGGCAACCAGCATGGTGATCACGGCGACGGTTCCAAGCGCAATCAGATACCAGCTTCCGGTGAGGGCGAACACGTTGGTAAACAACTCCCGCATGCCGAAAAAAACGACGGTGCCGACAATCGGCCCTTCGATCGTGCCGATTCCGCCGATGATGACGATAAAGATCATCGCCACCACCCAGTTCAGATCGAACGCCGTCGTCGACGGTGATGAATAGCGCCGCCATGAAGCTGATGCCGCCGGCAAGCCCGCAGCCGGCCGCCGCCGCCAAATAGGCGATAAAGCGATTGCGCCATACGTCGACGCCGATGCTGGTCGCGGCGATTTCGTTGTCGCGGACGCTGAGCATGCCAAGACCGAGCGGGGAGCGCATCAGCACATAGATGCCGAGCGTCGTTCCGCCGGCGAGGCGGCCGCGATCCAAAAATTCGCGAGCAGGAAGGTTTCGTAGTCGAGTCACGCGCGCGGTCTCGAGCGTCATGCCGGTGACGTGGCCGAGACCCGGGCATCATCAAAACCAAGACAGCGACGATTTCCGAAAATACCCAGGTCGCTGATCGAGAAATACGCATCGCGCAGCCGAAACAGCACAGCGTCGAGCCGGCGGCAATAAGGCCGCAAACCAGCGGCGCCAGCGGCAGCACCCAATATGGAGAAACGGAAAAATAGTTGGCGGCAAAGATCGTCGTATAGCCGCCGAGCCCGACGAAACACTGCAGTCCCATCGAAACCAGCCCGGTATAACCGGCAAGCAGATTCCAGAGCTGTGCCATCGCCAGCATCAGCAGAACCTCGAAGAGCAAGCTGATGCCGCCGTCGCCTAAAATCCAGGGCGCCACCGCTGCGGCGGCTGCAAAGGCAACGAAGGTGATCAGTCGGCGGTGAAAGGCGTTTCACTGCCGTGATCCGAACAGACCATTGGGCCGCAACATCACGAAGGCAAAGAATACCAGGTTGCCGTAGAGAAATCCGGAATTGGGGTTGAGCCGAAGCCCGACGAGCTGAGCGACGCCAAGCGCAATACCGCCCAGCATCGCGCCCCAAAACGAACCGAGCCCGCCCATCACCACGACCTCGAAGGAAATCAGGAGACGCTCGACCCCGGAGAACGGCGTGAATGTCGTCCGTAAAGCCAGCATCAGTCCGGCGACGCCGGCAAGCGCAAACGACAGGCCCATGACGATGTTGTAGACCGAGGACGGCCGCACGCCCATCAGCCGCACCATTTCGCTGTTGTCGGCGGTGGCGCGGACGATACGGCCGAGCTCGGTATGCCGCAGCACAAACTGCAGCACCAGGAACAACACGACGGCAAGCGCCAGCGTCACCAGCGGCAGCACGCCGATCGGAATGCCGAATAGATCGATGCTCAGTTGCGCGAAGTCGCCCTGGCGGATGCTCCGCGGGTTCACGCCAAAGGCCTCCACCATCAGATTGCGCACGATCACCGACAGACCGAAGGTAAGAAGCAGCGGCGCGACCGGATCGGGAAGCCGCATGGCGCGGTTGACGAAGATGGCCTGCAGCGCATAGCCCAGCACGAAAGAAACGACGACCAACGGCGCAATCAGCAGCAACGGGTGCGCGTTCGGCAGCAGCGTGGAAATTCCAAGCGCGATAAAGGCCGAAAGCGCGATGAACTCGCCATGCATGATGTTGACAATGCGGGTGACGCCGAAGACCAGCGCCAGACCGACGCCGAACAGGCCGTAGAGGCCGCCGAGCAATACGCCGTTGATGATCGTGCCGACCCAGACCAATCGATTGCTCCCTTGTGCCCGATATGATGGCCTCACGTGCCGAAATAGGCGCGCGTCAGCTGGTCGGCGTCAAGCTCGCGGCTCGCACCATGCAACGTGACCTGCTCCTTCCAGCAGGCAATAGACGCGGTCAGACGCGGACGCGGCGCGCTTGACGTCCTGCTCCACCAGCACGATCGCGGTGCCTTCGGCACGAATGGCTGCGAACGATGCATAGATCCGATCAACCGCAACCGGGGCGAGGCCGAGCGATATTTCGTCGCAAAGCAGCAATCGCGGATTGGCCATCAGCGCGCGGCCGATCGCAACCAGTCCCTGCTCGCCGCCGGATAGCGTGTTCGGCATTTGCGGACGGCGCTCGGCCAGCAGCGGAAACAGCCGATAGACCTGCTGCAGGTCCCAATGGCCCGGGCGGCGATTGAGACCGCCCATCTGCAGATTCTCTTCGACGTTGAGTGACGGAAACAGCATCCGGCCCTCGGGCGCCAGCGCGATACCGAGCCGCGTGATCGCTTCCGCCGGTGCACGCAATATGTCGCCGCCGTCGAACGTGATCGCGCCGTGCTTTTGCCCGATGCAGGCCGGACACGCAATTAAGGAAAGTGGTTTTGCCGGCGCCATTGGCGCCGACCAGGGCGACGCTTTCGCCGGTGTCGATGCTGATGGATATCTGGTGCAGCGCCTGGAAATCGCCGTAGAACGCATCGAGGCCCGTGACTTCAAGCAGCATCGGCCGGAGGCCCATATAGATTTCCCGCACGATCGGGCTCGCCATGATCTCGGCCGGCGTGCCATCCAGCACCTTGCGGCCGAAGTGCAAAACCATGACGCGGTCCGCCACCGCTCGCAGCGCATGCGGAATATGCTCGATCCAAATGATGGCGTGGTTGCGCTTGAGAGCGGCGATCAGCTCGACCAACGCCGCGACCTCGTGTTCGGTCAGGCCGCTGGCGATCTCGTCGAGCAGCAACAATTCGGAATTCGAAGCGATGGCCTTGGCCAATTCCAGCCGCTTGCGGTCGAGGAGCCGCAGCTGGCCGGCGGCCGTTTCCGCCAACGAAAGCAGCCCCGTCGTCGCCAAGACTTCGACAGCCCGCCGCTGCGCGTCCGTGCCCGTCAGGCCCGCGCCATACAAGGCGGCGGTCAGCACATTCTCATAGACGCTCAATTGTGTGAACGGCCGCGGAATTTGAAATGCCCGCACGATTCCGCGACGGGCGCGCAGATGCGGCGCCAACGGGCCCAAATCGTGGCCGTCGAAACCAGATGCTACCGCCGTCCGGCGCAATGATGCCGGTCAGCATATTGAACAGAGAACTTTTGCCGGCGCCGTTCGGCCCGATCAAGCCAAGGCAAGAGTGCCGATCCAGCTGAAAACGAGATGTCATCGGCGACAATTACGGCGCCGTAGCGTTTGCTGAGGCCGCTGACCTCCAGCAACACGGCCATCTGTTCTTGCGGCCGGCCGTCAGAGGTTTCCGATACCATGGTCACGCGAATTTTCCGCAAGCAAGCGATCAAAGACGCGTTCCGGTCAACGTGACCGGAACGCGGATACGGCAAAGTCCGCGCTCAAGCAAGCTGCGACAATAGCTTGAATTCCGCGTCCGGCTTGGCCTGCGAGGTCCCGCTATTGACGATCAAGAACTCGTATTTGTACTTGCCGGATTTCGTCCTGCGCCATTGGCCGCCGGTCAGCGGCTGCACCGCCACGCTTTTGATCGGCGACTTGCCGAAATACAGCGGACCAAGGATCGGTGTCGATATTCAGCGTGGCGAGGCTGTCGCGCACCGACTTGTTGTTCTTCGGCTCGGCGGCGGCCTTGAGGGCGCCGAGGCCGACCTCAAACAACGAATGGGAAATACCGAGCGGCGCCGTCCATTGCTTGCCGGTCGACTTCTCGTATTCGTCGGCGAGCTCCTGGGCGCTCTGGCCGGTGAGCGAAGAGTGATACGGCAGGTGCGGATTCCACAGCACCTCCGTCGACATGCCGTCGCCGCGGTCGCCCAGCGCCTCGACCCGGCCGGGAACAGGAACGGTCCGGCGACGGTGACGACTTCCGGCTTGAAGCCGGCCTGCGCCGCCTGATTCCAGAACGTGGCGAAATGGTTCGGATAGCAGGTGCCGCTGAGGATGCTGGCGCCACCACTCTTCATCGTCGTGATCTGGTTGGAGAAGTCGTCGTTGGTCAACTGGAAGAAGCCGGTGGCGACGTCTTTGTAGTCGTTCTTCTTGAGCACCGGCGGCAGGCCGCGTTGCGGATCGGCAAAACCGCGTCCCGCGGGCGAATCCAAAAAACGTGCCGACCGTCTTGTTGGTCTTCACCGTGTTCCACATTGCCGCGTAGAGGTTGAAAACATCGCCGGCGCCGATGCAGTAGTGAAATGTGAAGGGGAAGCCCTTGTCCGGCGAGCCGTGCCGGCCGAAGAACCAAGCCTCCCACGGCGACAGCGTGGAAAGCAGGGGAACGCCGCGCGCATCGGCGAGCTCGTCCGCGGCGCCGGCAATGTTTTCGCCGTCGTCGCTCAACACCAGGTCGCACTTCTCACCGAGGATCAGCTCCTTGGCGACGACATTGGTCTGATTGGCGTCGGACTGATTGTCCTTGAGAATGAATTCGACGGCATAATTCTTGCCGCCGATCTTGAGCCCGTCCTTGACCGCCGCCTTGACGCGATCGAGCACCCAGGGCGTGGCGGCGCCAAAGTCGGTGCGCGGCCCGGACATGCAGCCGATGTAGCCGATCTTAAGCGTCGCCGAGTCAGCCCGCGCGATGCTGACGAGCGGAAAGCCGGTCGCGGCGGCAGACCGGTGGCTCCGCCCATGCGCAAGACGTCGCGGCGGTTGGTTCGTCGGTTTTTCGAATTACCGGTCGGACGAGTATTTTTCATTTGTTCCTCCCTTGATTGAGCGATTGCCACGGTTCTAATTTTTATTGAGTATGTTCATAATTGAGCATGCTCATTTGTCAAGAACCGACACGACCCGGCCGACGGCATGGCGTCTCGGCAGATACACGCGCCGGCGCCAATCCGGCCGGACGGTACACCGGCAGCCGCCTCACACCCGGTAGTCGCCGGCAAGGACGCGCTCTTTTACCACCGCCGGCTCCAGCGGCGGGAAGGCATCAAACAAATATCCGTCCGGAATCACCTGATGCGGATTCCAGACATTCAGAGATCCTTGTGAGACCTTCCACTCGAATGGGAAGATGTCGGGCGCGTATAGCATGTAGCCGCCCGAAAACAGCTCGACGCGCATGCCGCCGGGCTCGCGGACATAGAGAAACAAGTTTTCACCAACGCCATGCTTGCCGGGGCCGTATTCGATCTCCAATCCGGCCTCACGATAAAGGTCGGCGGCGCGCAACACGTCCTCGCGGCTGTCAACCCAGAAAGCGACATGATTGGCGCGTCCGCGCATGCCGCTGAGCTTGCCGGTGCGATCGACCGCATCCAGCACAAGCCCGAGGTCATGCGACATCGGGGTCGATGAGACAAAGGCCGTCACGACGACGTCGGCGTGATCAAGCTTGGCGAATTCCATGAACGAAAGCCGAGTGTTTTCTGAAACCAGTTAGCGTCGCGGAACGGATCGTCGGTATTGAACGTCACGTGATCGATCCGTCGCGCGCCGGCACCGCGCGTGATATAGCGCTGCGGACGATTGGGTACGGTCGGCGCCAGATCGGGCGGCGGGCGATAGCGTTCCGACTCCCAGAAGACCTCGTGGAGCTGGCCGCCGGGCGAGCGGAACCGATAGGCCGCGCCATGCCCGACCACCGGCTTCTGCCAGCCGATGCCGACGCCGGCCGCCTCCAGTCGTTTGACGCAGGCCTCAAGCTCCTGCGGTCCTTCCGTTCGCCAACCGGTATGGGTGATCGCCGGCGCCGCTCCTTCGGTCAGCTGCAGCGAATGATGAAAGAACTCGCCCCAGCCGCGGAAATAGACCGACTGCCCGGCGCGGCCCAACTCTTCCAGCCCCAGCACGTTCTTGAAAAACGCCGCCGACTGTTCCGGCTTTGGCGTGACGACTTCGACGTGCGCCAGCTGTGAGATCAAGCGTTCGACCATGAACTTCTCCGTTTGTTTGTCTTGCAGCGCCAGCGCACCGGCCACGAAACGACCGAAAGCGGCGGTTTTAGAAACTCTTGCCGAGTAGCGCGTAGCCCTGACCGGTCAAACTGTAGATTTTTGCCACGTCCGGTTCCGGCGCCTGCTCGAGCTTGCAAATCTCTAGCGAGATATCGCAGGCCGCGCGCACGCGCTCGAACCGGCGTTTCATGAAGTTGTCGAGCGCCGCCGAAACCGTCGGGTCTTGCGCCAGCGCTTCCGCCAGGATGACGGCGTCTTCGATCGCCATGCCGCCGCCGGCGGTCAGATGCGGCGTCATGGTGTGCGCGGCATCGCCGATAAGGACGACGCGGCCTTTGTACCAGGGCGATGGCACCAGTGTATTCTCGAACGGGCGCCAGACGACGCTGCTCGGGCGAGCCCATGCGCTCGCGGACTTCGACGACGATCGGCGCGGTGAAGTCCTTCAGGGCTTCCTTGAGAATGACGTGAGTCTTGCTTTCGTCGATCCGCGTATGAGGCGGATAGCTCATGGTTGTGAACAAATACATCGAGTCGTCGCTCAGCGGAATAAATCCGGCTTTGAGCTTCGGCCCGACAAAGACAACGATCTGATCGATCGAAGGGTGTCGTTCGGTCATGAAGCGGTAGACACCCTGGCCAACGTAAGCCGGCTCATGGGCGTCGCCGAAGATCTGCTTGCGGATGCTGGAAAAGACGCCATCGGCGCCGACAACGAGATCGTAACGCCCACTGCTGCCGTCGGTGAGGCGGACATCGACCCCGTCGGCATCCTGCTTGATGGATTCGACGGTCAAGCCCTCGCGGATCGAAGCCCCCTTGGCCGTCGCGGTCTTCGGCCATGAAATCCGCGAACACCGGCCGTTGCATGCCGATCGCCGCCGGGAAACCCGGTCGCGAGGGCGGCAGCGGATTGGTAGCTTGAATGTTGCCGGCACCGTCGCCGACCTTGAAATAATTGAAGCCAAAGCCGCGCTCGACGCAGCCCGCCGCAAACCCCAACATGTCCAAGGCGCGCAGCGTCGTTCCGGTCAGCGTAATACCGACGCCGACAACGCGGGCCTCGATCTCCACGACGTCGGCGGCGATGCCGCGTTCACGCAACGCGATCGCAAGGGTCACGCCGCCGATCCCGGCGCCGACAATCAAGACGCGCTCTACCGCCGCCATCGTTTCCTCCGCGAAACCGTCCGGATATTTCGCTATTATTGCGTTGTTTGACGCGCGTCGCGCATCAATTAGCGGCATCATAGAAGCCGGCCCGCGAGGCTGCTAAATCGAATGAATCGATACCAACCATCGGCGGCGCGCATAGGAATGTGCGGTGCAGCGAGCAGCGCCTGGCGTCGAGCATGTCGTCTGACAGTCAACGGTCATGACGAGAACATGCGTCGGCCATGACCGGGTTCAAAAGACCGCATCCGGTCTAATCTCGATCCAAAGGTGAACGATGCGTTTTCACGGTCTCGATTTGAATCTGCTGGTCGCGCTGGACGCACTGCTGACGCACCAAAACGTCACACGTGCCGCCGAGCAGCTCAATCTGAGCCAGTCGGCGCTCAGCGGCGCGCTGGCGCGATTGCGCGAGCATTTCGACGACGAACTCGTGGTTCCGATCGGCCGCCGCATGGAACCGACGCCGCTGGCGCGAACGCTGGCCGAGCCGCTTCACGAGATTCTGCTCAAAACCAAGTCGCTGGTCACAGCCACGCCGACCTTCGATCCGCTAACGTCGAACCGCCGCCTCAGCATCATCGCCTCGGATTACTCGACCGAAATATTGATGCTCGATCTCGTAACCGATATCGCGCGCGAAGCGCCGGGCATCAAGATCGCGTTGGAAGAGCACACCACTGAAACGTTCGAAAGTTTCAACCGCGGCGAAATCAATCTGCGAATCATCCCGAAATGCTTTGCGTTCGAGGGCCATCCCCACGAACGATTATTTGACGAGAAATATGTCTGCGTCGCTTGGAAGGAGAACAAACAGATCGGAGATTTATTGACCCTTGAGCAATATCAGAACTCGCAGCATGTTGTGCAGATATTCCAGGGGCGCCCTGCAGACGACGTTCGATCAGCAGTTTCTTGATCAGGCCGGTTTTTCCCGCAACGTTTCCGTCATCGTTCCCGCCTTCGCCCTGGCGCCGCGGCTGGTCGTCGGCACGCAACGCATTGCGACGGTCCATGCCCGCTTGGCGGAACTGTACGCGCGTTCGCTCCCGATCCGGATATTGGCTCCGCCGGTGGCATTCCCGATGCTGACGGAGGTATTGGAATGGCACTACCACGAGGAGGATGACCCGGGCCTGGCATGGTTCCGGAAGATCATCATCAAGCGTGCCGCTTCGGCCTTTGGATCATCCCATCGCCAGCGGAAACGCATGACCGAATATAGTTCATAGCCCTAGCGGTTTTGTCGATCGGCGGCGCTCCCGAAAGGACGCAGCTTGCAGGAGCAATGTACTATGCGGAGAGGCCGATCTGTGCTCAAGATGATCATCACCTGCCGACGCAATCCTACGATGTCCCGGCCGGAATTTTTTCATCATCTTCGCAACATCCATTGGCCCCTGATCCAGCGGTACCCGGACGTGCTGGCCGCAGTGCCCGGCTACGTGCAAAACCATTCGGTCCTGCCAGAACAGGATTTCGAGCTCTTTGGCGCCATACAAAATCGCACTCGAGAGGGACTCTGTAATCGAACTGAAGTTTGATGGGATTGCCGGCCATTGAACGCCTTCTCGCCGTTCCGTCATACCTGCAATACATGCGTCCCGATGAGGCGCGGTTCAACGATCTTCCACACAACATCATGGTACTGACGGAGGCATCGATCATATTTCACGCGCCGTCTGTCGGACGATGTAAAAGATTCGATTTCATTCGAAGAGCGCCAGAGAACCAAGGCGCCGACCTTCGGCGCCGAGGTCAAACAGACAGAGCGCAGCGCTTGCGCTCGACCCGATATACACCGCCCATGTCGATCGCCACATCGATAATGTCGTGGTGACGACCGGCACGACGATGGCGGTTTCGGCAAGGGCTCATTCGACTTGGTTCGCGAAGTGTGGGGAACGCAGTTTCGATGCCTTTATCGGCCGTCGCAAGTCGTTCGCTCTCGAAGGCGCGGATCCTGGAAAGGTCCTTTTCGGTATTTGCCACCGAGTATTCCGATGCACGGACAGCGTCGATTGAACGGGCGCGAAGCGTCGAACAATCAGTACCGGATGCAACGTCACGCTCACATCTCGCTAAATCGTTGGGCTATCCAGTCGGCAATGTAGCTGCGCGCCGGCTCCATATTGTCGGCGCTGACATGCTCTATCCCGCCTTCGCGCTCGGTGAAGATCTTCAATTCGCGGAGCGGGCTGTTGACAGCTTCATCGTAGCTTTGATGCGCGTAGGCCAGAGGTATCTGGCGGTCATTGGCGCCGTGGGTGATCAGGAACGGGACTTTGATGTTCTCAACTACGCCGACCAGAGAAATTTGCGGCGCGTAATCCATAAAGGACTCGAGGCTGTCCTTGCCCCAAACCCACATCACGTGGTCCCAATAATGCGGCACCGGCCGATCGCCTTCTTTGGCCAGACGGCGCCGCTGCAATTCGCCCCAGTTGTGGTTGGCGCCCCAGGCAACGCACAGCTTGAAGCGCTTTTCAAACGCGGCAGCGCGCGGCGCGTAGTATCCGCCAAGCGACCATCCCATCATGCCGAAGCGCCGATGGTCGACGTCTTTGCGCGTCTTCAAGATAATCCAGCGTCGCGCGCCGCCCAGCGCTCGCTGTCGGCGATGGCGCAGAGGCCGCTAAGACGCAGCGCCTCGCCGACGCCGGGCTGGTCGACCATCAGGCAGGAAACGCCGCGTTTTGCGAACTCGTCGCGTATGGAGAGATAGATCATCTCCTTGACGCTATCGAGGCCATTGCAAAATACGACGCACGGTCGGGGCCGGCGCCGTGCCCCTTCACAAAAAGCCGGGAAAGCTTTTGTCGCCGTACGGTATCTCGACGCGCTCGCAGTTGAGCGAACCGGCGACAATCGTGCGCTCCATCGTCTGCAGCATGGTGCGATAGGCTTGCTTGCGTGGCTCGTAGTGACGGCTCTGCATGCGCTCGGCTGTCACGTAATAGGCTGTGGCGCGGCCATATTTTTCGGCGGCGCTTAGAAAATGGCCGGCTGCGGCAGCTTCGTCGGCAAGCTCGGGCTACTTGGTCGGCCATGCTGATCCACGCGGAGAAAAATGCTTCCGTGCCGGCATCGTCGCCCTGTTTTGCAACGTCGCGAACGCGCTCGTTGGCTCTGTCGATCTCCCCAATGGCGCCGCCCATGCCGATGCAAATATTGACCGACAGGTTCCACACATAGTTTCCAGGAAACGGCTCGTACATATTTTTTTCCCCCGCTGATTATTGTTTCTTGACAAGAAGCCTACACAGTCGCGGGAGCGGTGAGAAATCGCAAATTGCGGTCGGAGGTATCGCCGGCTCTGATGACTTCGACGGCAACGCTGTCGGCTGCGATTTGCCGCCGGCCGCCGACGAGCGACGGCGCGATCGCACGCAAGCCCAAATCAACTGTCATTGCCCGTAGTTCGGGTCCTGTGCCTGGAATGGGCCGCATTTGGCCTGGGTGCCGAAACGCTGATCGAAGTCGACGATGCCGCCGCCCACCGGGATGCGTGTTGGCGGCAAGCCGCGGGTATACTGATTGACGATGACGGTCTTGCCATCCGCCGTCATCGAAATTTTCACCGGCTCGAGCGGCTTGCCCTTGTTGGCGCCGCTGAGATCGAGCGCATAATAGCCGATCACTGGCCGCGTCAGCGCTTGCGCAATTGGCGTTTTCCCAAACTCAATCGATTGCGGAAGGTACAACTCCATCTGCGCGTCCTCGTTCTGGCAGACCAACATGCGGATCATGTATGCCTCGTTGCCCGGATCTTTGGCGGCGGCGGGCACGGCGACCGCTCCGACGACTGCCATGGCCAATGCCACAATGCGCGTCATGATGGCCCCTCGCCCGGCGCGGGATCCGGGTGCGTCCGACACGGATTTCCGCGAGAAAAATAAGTCAATGCTTCCGGTCAATGCTGCATATGCAGGTTCATCAGCTCAGGCGACAGCATCATGTTGGCGTTCAAATTGGTCATGATCCAAAGCGAGCCGGCCACCACCAGCGTGACAATGAGCATGCCAAAAGCCAGCGCCAGCACGTTGTTGGTGTTGTCCGATCCGGTGGTGATGTGCAGGAAAAAGACGAGATGCACGCCCATCTGAGCGATGGCGAGGACGGCAAGCCCGAGCGGGACGCCGGGGTGCCATAGCAACGACGTGTTGGCTGCCCAGAAAGATGTCACCGTGAGGATCACGGCGAGAGCCAAGCCGATGGTATAGACCAGCACGCCGGTTCGTATTTCCGTTCGCCTCTCATCGGCGCTGTTTCGTACGCTGGCTGCGATCATCGTGGGTTACGGTCATGAGACGATTCCGATCAGATAGACTACCGTGAATATGCCGACCCAGATGATGTCGAGCGTGTGCCAAAACATGCTGAAGCAGAACAGCCGACGCTGCACGGTGGCGCGAAAGCCTCTGACCGCGACTTGCGCCATCATCACCACCAGCCAAAGCAGACCGACGGTGACATGCAGTCCGTGGCAGCCTACCAGCGTAAAGAATGCCGACAGGAAGGCGCTGCGCTGCGGCGTCGCGCCTTGCGCCGCCATGCCGGCGAACTCGCTGATCTCAAGCGACAGAAACGCGGCGCCAAGGACGAAGGTGACGGCGGCGCCGAGATAGGTGCCGAGGCGATTTTGCGATCTGATCGCCAGCGACATCATTCCGCAGGTATAGCTCGAGGCAAGGAGGCAGGCGGTTTCGATGGCGACGCGCGTTTGGTTGAACAGTTCGGCACCGCTCGGCCCGCCGGCGGTGGCGCTTGACAAGCACCGCGTAGCTGGCGAACAACGCCGAGAACATCACAATGTCGCTTAACAGGAAGATCCAGAAGCCGTAGGCGACGACGATGCTCTTCGGCGCGGGGCCGGCTTCCGAATTTGCTATCGCCTCATCGGGCTCTTCGAATGTCGTTGTCGCGATGCTCATGGGGCGAGCCCCGCCCGATAAGCGCGATCGACCTGGGCAACCTCCGCAGCCGGTATCTCGATTTCCTCCTGCTCGCGAAAGGCGAAAACCAGCGTCGTCACGAACGCGCCGAATGCGCCCAGCACAACCATCCACCAGATATGCCAGATCAAGGCAAAGCCGGTGACGACGGCAAAAAACGCGGTGACAAAGCCGGTGGCGCTGTTGGCCGGCATCTCGATTGGCTGATAGTCGCGCGGCTCACGGCGCCCGTCGCCGGCTACCCGCGCTCTCGTTTTGATGCGCCAATAATCGTCCCTGCCCTCGACCCGCGGCAGCACCGGGTAATTCCATGCCGGCGGCGGCGATGGTGTCGACCATTCCAGCGTGCGGCCATTCCACGGATCGCCGGTCAGATCCCGGTGGTGCTCGCGGGTGCGGATCGAAACGACGAGCTGAAGGATCTGACACACGATGCCGGCCAGAATAATGACCGCGCCGGCCGCCGCCACCAACAGCCACGGCTGCCAATTGACATTGTCGTAATGCTGCAGGCGCCGGGTCATTCCCATCAGCCCCAGCCCATAGAGCGGCATGAAGGCGACATAGAAACCGATCAGCCAACACCAGAACGACGCCTTGCCCCAGCGTTCGTCAAGCGTGAAGCCGAAAGCCTTCGGGAACCAATAATTGTACCCGGCCATGGCGCCGAAGACGACGCCGCCGATGATGACGTTGTGAAAGTGCGCGATCAGGAACAGGCTGTTGTGGACCTGGAAATCGGCCGGCGGCACGGCCATCAGCACTCCGGTCATGCCGCCGATGACGAACGTAACCATGAAGCCGAGCGACCACAAGATCGGCACCGTAAAGCGAACGCGGCCGCCATACATCGTGAACAGCCAGTTGAAAATCTTCACGCCGGTCGGCACGGCGATGATCATGGTCATGATGCCAAAGAAGCCGTTGACGTCGGCGCCGGCGCCCATGGTGAAGAAATGATGCAGCCAAACCAGAAACGACAGGACGCAGATCGCCATGGTGGCGGCGACCATCGAGCGATAGCCAAACAGCGGCTTGCCGGAAAAGGTGGCGAACACTTCGGAAAAAACGCCGAACGCCGGCAGAACCAAGATGTAGACCTCCGGGTGGCCCCAGACCCAGAACAGATTGACGTACATCATCGGATTGCCTTGGCCGCCGACCGTGAAGAAGTGAAAGTCGAGATAGCGATCGAGCAGCAGCATCGCGAAAGTCGCGGTCAGGACCGGGAACGCGGCGACGATGAGCAGGGTGGTGGCGAGCGCGGTCCAGCAGAATACCGGCATGCGCATATAGCCCATTCCCGGCGCGCGTATTTTCAGGATCGTGGTGGTGAAATTTATTCCGGTCATCAACGTGCCGATGCCGGAGATTTGCAACGCCCACAGATAATAGTCGACCCCGACGCCGGGCGAGAATTGCAGCTCGCTGAGCGGCGGATAGGCGACCCAGCCGGTTTTCGCAAACTCGCCGATAACCAGCGACACGTTGGTCAGAAGCACGCCGGACGCAGTCAGCCACAGGCTCACCGAATTCAACGTCGGAAAGGCGACGTCGCGGACGCCGAGTTGCAGCGGCACGGCGAAATTCATCAGCCCGATCATGAACGGCATCGCCATGAAGAAGATCATGATCGTGCCATGGGCCGAGAAAATCTGATCGAAATGCTCCGGCGGCAGATAGCCTTGCTCCGCGCCGGCGGCGACGGCCTGCTGCGAACGCATCATGATGGCGTCGGTGAAGCCGCGCAGCAGCATCACCAGCGCCAGCACGCAATACATGACGCCGATGCGCTTATGATCGACCGAGGTGAGCCATTCGCGCCACAGGTAAGGCCAGTGCCCTCGCAGCGTGATCCAGGCGAGAATGAGTAGGACGGCGAGGATCATCAAGCCCGACGCGAACATCGGGATCGGCTGATCGAACGGGATGGCGTCCCAGCTGAGCTTGCCGAGCAGGTTCAACGCTCGATCCTCCCCGCCTCCGCCGCGTGAGCTGTGTGTCGCGGATGCACCATCGCTCCGTCGGGATCGACAATCATCCGGAAGAGATCGGGCGCGACGGTACCATAGGTAAAGGGCGAAACTGCTCGGCTCGGTCGAACCAGCTCTGCGTAGCTTGTCGCATCGAGCGTTGGCCCGCTGTTGCGGTTCGCCGCGGCCCATTGCGCAAACTGTTCCGGCGATACGGCATCGACCGTGAATTGCATCTCGGCAAAACCCGAGCCGCTGAAATTTGCTGAAATTCCCGGATAGGTGCCCGGCGCATCGGCCGCGAGCTGCAGATGCGTGACCATTCTTGCCATGGTGTAGATCTGGCTGCCGAGTTGCGGCACGAAGAAGCTATTCATGACGCCCGAGGAGGTCAGATCGAAGCTGATCGGCGTGGCCGCCGGAATGGTCAGCCGATTGACGCTGGCGACGCCTTGCTCGGGATAGATGAACAGCCATTTCCAGTCGAGCGAGACTACCTGAACCGTGAGCGGCTTCGCCGACGATGCAATCGGTTTGCGCGGATCGAGATCGTGCGCGCTGATCCAGCCGATGCCGCCGACCAGGAGCACGGTCATGGCCGGGATCGACCAGACGATCAGCTCGAGGCGGCCGGAATATTCCCAATCCGGCCAGTGCGGCGCGCGCGTATTGGAAGAGCGAAACCAGAAGGCAACCGCAAGCGTGGCGACAATCGTCGGGATGACGATAGCGAGCATGATCCCGAGCGAATTGAACAGAATGATTTTTTCGGCGGACGCGATCGGGCCTTTCGGATCAAGGACGCCCTCCGAGCAGCCGCCAAGCATCGCGGCCGCGCTCAAGGCAAAAGCTCGCCTGCGGTATCGCAATCTAGGCCTCGCCGATTGTCAGATCAGGAACAGTATCGCGCATCGCAATACCCGCAGACTACCCTCATCGCCGCGTATGAACGGCCTAACGCCTTACGAAAACGAATGCTCGTTTTGCACCGGTCTTGCGACGGTCTGTCTGTGACGCCTGCGATGTGGTCGCACCGCCGACTCCCGGCGCACTTCACAGTAAACCGGGAAAACCTAGCCTGTGTGATCGTAGCCGTACAGCCGTGGCGGCATATCAATTGCGGCAGGTGTCGTTGCGTTCCCCTGCTCCCGGAGCATTGCAACCTGTGGACTCTGGCAGCTGCTTACCGGGGCATCACCTGGAACGCTAAATTGAAACAGGAAAACGCGTCGGAGGCGAGGCGCATCGCGGGTTTCAGAATCGTCCCGCCTCAAGCTGCGTCGTCAATGGCGCGCCGTTCCGTGTTCGCGTCGGTTGGTTCCAACGGGGACGTTTCATACGTCCGCTAACGTGGATATACTGTGCTGCCTGGGTGATCCTGGCGGTTAACGTCAGCGATATAGAGTGGGATTTCAGAGGAATACTGCCATCTGCAAGCCGGGCAACTTCAAGTTGGTTCAACCATGTCAGTCATTGGCGATGCCGAACAAAGCCCTCCCCGCCCGTCGCCGCCGCGAGACGCTCTGCGCCTGGTCCTGGAAACTGCGCTCGACGCCGTCGTGGTCATGAAGTCCGACGGCGTCGTGGCGGATTGGAATGATCGCGCGGTGGTGGTGTTTGGCTGGTCGCGCGACGAGGCAGTCGGGCGGACCATGGCCGACCTCATCATCCCCGCGCGTTACCACGACGCCCACCGAACCGGGCTGCAGCGATATCTCGAAACCGGCAAAGGACAAGTCCTGGGCCGACGCATCGAAGTGTCGGGACTGCGAAAGAATGGCGAGGAATTTCCGGTCGAGCTGTCGATTTCGCCGGTTCGAGAAAACGGGAGCGTACTGTTCGTCGGCTGCCTGCGCGACCTCACTGAGCGCAACGCGCTGCGCCTGGCGCGCGGCGAGGTGGCGCAGGTGACGCAGCGGATGGCGATGGGCGAGATGGCCGCTTCCATCGTGCACGAGATCAACCAGCCTCTGGCAGCGGTCGCGGCAAACGCCAATGCAGGCGTGCGATGGCTGGCGGGCTCGCCCTCCAACCTCGACGAGGTCCGCGCGGCTTTGAAGCGCATTGTCAACGACACTCATCGCGCGCACGAGGTGATCGACGGCATTCGGCTGATGTTTCGGACCGACGGTCCGGCCAAGACATTGCTCGATGTCAACAACCTCATTCGCGAAGTCCTGGCGCTGATCGGTGGCGACATCGAGAATCACCGCATCACGGTTGGCACCGAACTGGCCGACCACCTGCCGCAAATCCCGGCCAATCTCGTCCAGTTGCGGCAAGTCATCGTAAATTTGGTCACCAACGCCGTTGACGCCATGAATGTCGACCCCATGAACAACGAGGCGAATCGTTCGCGCCTTCTGCGCGTCAAGACCGCGGTCCATGAAACCGATCATGTCCTGATCGCGGTGCAAAACTCCGGGACCGGCATCGATCCGAAAAACCTCGACAGCATCTTCGAGCCGTTCTTCACCACCAAGTCCCACGGCATGGGAATGGGATTGTCGATTTGCCGATCGATCATCGAAAACCATGGCGGGCGTCTGGCGGTGGTGCCCGCGCAGCCCCATGGATCGATCTTTCAGGTATTTCTGCCGAGCGACCCATCGCTCTAGCAGGAGTAGGCGACGACGCGAAGCGCGGCAGGCCGCCGTTGCAAGCGCACTCGCTACCCGGCCAGCCTGAAATAAAGAAACGGAAGCTTTTCCGGAAGCCGGTCGATCCGATCCAGCTGAATGACGTTGGAGCGTCCGAATATGCGAGTCAGATAGAAGTCTCCCCCGCATCAAGCCCGACGCAGAATACGTCAATGCCTTGATGGCGCAGCGAGAGAACCGCACGACGAGCGTCCTCCACCAGATAGCGGCGGTCGGCGATGTCGACGTCGGAAGGCTCGCCGTCACTGATCAAAAGCAGAAGCTTGCGGTACGATTGACTGGAGACCAGGCACCGCCCGGCGTGGCGGAGCGCAGCGCCCATGCGGGTTGAAAACCGCCCCGTCACACCAGCGAGCCGCCGCTTGGCCGCCGTACCCCAGGTCGTGTCGAAGTCCTTTAGCCGGTAATAGTGCACATCCTCCCGCGTGTCGGAACAGAAAGCGTGGATGGCAAAAGGATCGCCCATGCCATCCATGGCATGCGCCAGCAGCGAGCTGGCGTCGCGTTCGAGCTCGAGAACGGACTGGCCACTCCCCTTCACGACATCGTTGGTCGATTGCGACGCATCGATCAGCAACAGCACCGAGAGGTCGCGCCAGCGACGCTCAAGGCGCGCATAGATGTTCGGGCTCGGCGTGAGCCCCGCCCGCAGGTCGATCGCCGCCGTGATGGTCGCTTCGATGTCGAGCCGGTCGCCTTCGCGTTGCCGGCGCATTCGCACCGGGCGGCTGACCTTGGCGGCGCCGACCAGCGCCGCGATGCGATAGGCGGTTTCCGGATAGCGTTCGAGGATATCCTCGATTTCTTCGGCTTGACCCTCCGTCGGATTGTATTCCAGCACGGTCGTCCAGTCGCTGCGTTCACGACTGATCATGTAATCCCATTCCGGATAACGTGCGACCGGGATACCGACTTCGGTATCCTCCTCGACAAGGCGCGCGAAATTGGCCGAAATATGCGCTTCGCCGGCTTCCCCTTCCCGTTCCCGTTCCCGATCGGCGGCAGTCGACTCGGACTGCTCGAAGCGCACGAACTCGTATAACGTCTCACCCGCCGCCGCCGCGGCCGCCGGAAAGTCCCAAAGCCCCTGATTGTCGTCGCGATAGGCCGGCTCCACGACATAGGTCCTGGGATTGAACTGAACGCGCATCTGCCCGAGATCATTGCCAAGAAGGCCGCCGATGCTGCGGCTGATCGCGGGATCGGTCCAACGCACCCGTTCGGCGAGGAATAAATCCCGGCCCTTGCTCACCCAGGCGTGGGGATCGAAATAGCTCGGGTCGAGCAAAGCGCGGGCGAGCCGTGCCATCAGCGCCGACGCGGTGAGCACACCGGTCGCCTCGGCAAGATGGTAGGGCAGCCAGAACCGGCGCAATCCCGGAAAGCGGCCGATGGCAAGCTGCTCTATTCGCGCATCCTCGATCAACGAAACCAGAGCAATCTGCACCGGCTTCAGTCCGCCCATCGCGAACTTGCCGGGCGTGAACTGAAAATGCGCCATGACGTGAGCGAGCGCCGCCCGGAACAGATCCTTGCCGCTTTGCCCATCGACGCCGCGAGAGGATTGCGGCATGCGGACAACGCCACCGTCGAAGCAGGCGCGCCGCGGCGTGTCGAAGCCGGCAGGCGGCAAAATGCGAATCGGGGGAGTGGTGCGCCACAACGCAGCAACGAAGCTTTTGAGCTCGCGCTCGACATCGGTGAAGGCGACCGCCTCGGCGCCGTATTCAAGCGCGTGCAGCGAGCGGGTATCGAGCAGAGCGAAGAATTTCAGCCGGCGTTCCGGGTCGTTCTCGGCGGCGCGGATGCCACCGAGCGCCCAGGTTTCAAACGAGCGAAGATCGAGGCTGTCGAGCACACGCCCCGATCGCTCCAGCAAGAGGCCGACGGATTCGGGGGCGCTTTCGGCGACGCGCCTGATAACGCGAAGCCATTCGGCGAAGGCCTGACTGGTCCCGAGCCGCCGCGCCACGTGCGGGGCAGCGACAAACAGCGTCAGGGCGGCATTGCGGCCCACCACACGGGCGAAATCGGGGGCGAATGCCGCGAGCGTCATCACCGCCTCAGGCCGGGCGGCAGCGGCAACGGAGGGGGAATTACGAATGAAGCCCATTGCCGCGTGGGGGCCGATGCGGGTGTTGATCGTGCGGCATGCGGCCACCCAATCGTCCAGCAGCGCGGGCGGCAAGCTGGCCCTCGCCTGTCGCCACACCAACTCCAACGTTCCCGCAAGCTCGGGCTGGTCGCCGAGCGAGGCAATCAGCGTTTGCTGCTGTTCTGAGAGGGTCCGGGCCATAGACCGTTAGATAGAGGCGGCGATCGCGGCTGTCAGCGCCCCCCGGATATCGGCGTCATCGGTGATTGGCAACACCAGCGCGATCTGACAGGCAGCCTCGATCGAAACGCCATGAGCTATCAGCCGTCCCGCCTGGATCAGCATGCGCGTTGACGCGCCCTCGTCGAGCCCGTGGCCCTTGAGGTTGCGCGAGCGCTGGCCGATTTCCACGAGCTTTCCCGCCACTGCGGTATCGATTTTCGCCTCATGGGCGACTATCTCCGCTTCGATCGCGGTCGGCGGATAGCTGAAATCCATCGCACCAAAGCGCTGCTTTGTTGATTCCTTGAGGTCTTTTAGAACACTCTGGTATCCGGGGTTGTAGGAAATCACGAGCTGAAAGTCGGGGTGGGCTTTAACGAGCTCACCCCGCTTTTCGAGCGGCAGGACGCGGCGGTCGTCGGTCAGCGGATGGATCACCACGGTCGTGTCCTGCCGAGCCTCGACGATTTCATCGAGATAACATATCGCGCCGTGGCGAACCGCCATGGTGAGCGGGCCGTCATGCCAAACGGTTCCTTGGGCGTCGAGCAGATAACGCCCTACTAGGTCGGAAGCCGTCATGTCCTCGTGACAAGCGACCGTGACCAGCGGCCGCTCGAGAACGAACGCCATGTACTCGACAAACCGCGTCTTGCCGCAACCGGTCGGCCCCTTGAGCATGATCGGCATACGCTCGGCGTAAGCCGCCTCGAACAGCCGCACTTCATCGCCGATGGCGCGGTAGTATGGCTGTTCGCCGATCCTGAACTCGTCTAGTTCCATGCCGTCGGAACCTATGCGATCGGCGCCCTCCACCTTGCCCGCCGCGAAGCGGGGAAAGTGCGAGAGCGCAGACGCCGCGGATCAGCGATGCGCCGCCGTCTTCTGGTTCGGAATGCCTTCGATCGGGCACTCGTCGGTACCGACAGTCGGACGCGTGAGAGCCTCAACCATGGTACGCGTACCTTCCGGATCGGTGATCCACTTCTTATAGAAGTCATACGGGCAGATCGCCTCGCCGCGCACATCCTCGCGCGAATTGATCTTGCCGGTGTAGCCACGATGCACCAGCTTGAACAGGTGGTTCTGCGCCTGCATGTTGCGGCGCGCATCGCGGATCAGCGATTTGGAAAGCTGGGCATATTGAATGCCCATGTCCTCTTCGCCGCATTCGCCGAGCGTGCGGCCGTCGAAGCCAATGATCGCCGAATGTCCGAAGTAGGAATAGACGCCGTCAAAGCCCGAAGCGTTCGCCACCGCGACGTAGACATTGTTGGCCCATGCCATGGCCTTTGCCATCAGCACTTGCTGATCCTTGGCCGGATACATGTAGCCTTGGCAGCGCACGATCAGCTCGGCGCCCTTCATCGCGCAGTCGCGCCAGATCTCCGGGTAGTTGCCGTCGTCGCAGATGATCAGGCTTACCTTCAGTCCCTTGGGACCTTCGGAGACATAAGTGCAGTTGCCCGGATACCAGCCCTCGATCGGCACCCACGGCATGATCTTGCGATATTTCTGAACGATCTCGCCCTTGTCGTTCATCAGGATCAGGGTGTTGTACGGCGCCTTGTTGGGATGGTCCTCGTGCCGCTCGCCGGTGAGCGAAAACACCCCCCAGACTTTGGCCTTCTTGCAGGCATCGGCGAAAATCTTCGTCTCCTCGCCGGGTACGCTTGCGGCCGTGTCGTACATCTCCTTGGAGTCGTACATGATGCCGTGGGTGCTGTATTCGGGGAAGATCACCAGATCCATGCCGGGCAAACCAATTTTCATCCCGACCAGCATTTCGGCGATCTGACGCGCATTGGCCAGCACTTCCGCTTTGGTATGAAGACGCGGCATCTTGTAATTGACGACGGCAACGCCGATCGTGTCATTACTGCTGCCGATGTCACCGTGAAGCATGTTTGATCTCCTCTAGGCTGTTTCGTTCGCTCGCGCGCTCAGGGCCGCTTGCTGGGGCTCGGGCTGTATGACCTGCTGAAAGGACGATGGCTCAAAAGCACAAAAAAACCCGCTCCGCCCACAGCCGTGGTCGTAGCAGGGCGCCCTTGCCCGTTGGATTTATGCGGCGCCATTGCCGCGCCCCTGAACAGGAGCTCTTAAAAAACCCTATCCGAGAATATCATGCGAGTCAATGATAGCCGCCGCGACCGCGCCCATTGAAACACGCTGGCTCATCGCTTGCCGCCGCATGAAATGATAGGCCGCTTCTTCATCCAGTTTGCGCTTTTCCATGAGAATGCTCTTGGCACGCTCAACACTGCGGAACGATCTTAAAGTCTCATCGAGCTTGTCAATGCGCGCTCGCAGCCGCTGTTCATAAAGGAACTGCGCCCGCGCGATCGCAAGGCTCGTCAGCACGGTGGCGCTGGTAAACGGACGGTGCAGCACGGCATGCGGCGCGCAGTTGCGCAACAGCTTCAATTGCGGCGGCTGCATCGCGTGCGTCACCACCACCAACGCGGCGAACGGCTGGCCGGGAAGCGGTAGGCATTGCGGCAAGTCAGGGGCGAGCTCGCAGAACAAGACGTCGGGCCCCTCGGCAAAGCGCGGCGGAAATGGCCAGATGCGGCGCACGCTGCTGCGGGTCCGCGAAAGCTCTCGCGCCAGCATATCGCCTTCCTCGTCCGGAGGAACTGCCACGACGATGTCGAGCGACGAGATCTCCGATGCGGGATTGGGCGGTTCCCGCATCTGCCCTCTGGCCTCGGACTTGGACGGTTGGCCTTGCCGCTGGCTCATGGCGAAATCCTAGACCGCCTGCGTGACGCGCGCCAATCAGGAATGGGTCCGCCCAGACCGGCATGGTCGATTGCTGCATGATTTCGAACTGGCCTGCGGTCATCCGCACGCCCGACACGAGACCACAAATTCGTGTGACTGGTGGCGGCGTTTATTGAAATCCGCCCTTGAGGCGCATCAAATTCGGAACCTAAAACGCTTTGTTTGATGAGATCGGTTTCCATCGAATTGGTTTGCGCCAGCGCCTTGGCAAACAGATGAACCTGAAAATAAGCCGCCTCGGCGCACATGTTCGTGGGCTCATCGTCGCCATAACGCTCCCGGTAGCGTTTGACGAACGAGTCGTTCTGGTCGCCGGTGACAGACTGAAAATACGAGCGCTGCCGTGATGTGGCCGGCGGCGACATCAAATCCCATCGCGCGCACCTCGGATTCCGTCGTGGTCAGGCTCGCAATCGGCGTCACGCGCGCGTCAAGTCCGGCTTCGGCGAACGCCTGGTAGAGATAAACGGTGGAATATCCCACCACCGTGGAAAAAATGACATCGGCGCCGACGCTCTTGATCTGCTGCATCACCGGTCGGAAGTCGCCCCGCCTGGCGCGCAGATCGAGATAGGTCTCGCCGGCGACGGTGCAGCCATGGCTGCGCAACAACTCGCGCATCACCCGGTTCGATTGACGCGGGTAAACGTAATCCGATCCGACAAAATAGAAACGCCGCCCGTAGGTTCGGGCCAGATACGAGCACAGCGCCACGCTATTCTGGTTGGGAGAGGCGCCGGTGTAGATGACGTTCGAGGAGAATTCAAACCCCTCGTACAAGGTCGGGTACCATAGCAGTCCATTCAGTCTTTCAACCACCGGCAGGACCGCCTTGCGGCTGCTCGACGTGTAGCAGCCAAAGATCATTGTTATGCCGTCTTCGATCATCAGCCGCTTGGCGCACAAGGCGTACGCTTGGGCCTCGGATTGCGGATCGTAGATGACCGGCACAATTTCGCGGCCGTTCACCCCACCGGCTCGGTTGATCTCATCGATCGCGAGCAGCGTTGCGCGCAGCTGTGTCTCCTCGATTACAGCCAGCACGCCGGATTGAGAGAACAGAACTCCCACCCGCCAAGGTGCAGAACGACCTTCTTGGCACTGCGTCAAAGCCGCCTCCGTCACCGAGTGGGCCAACGCGGACGCATTCGAGGGCGCCGACCGACAGTGTGCCGTAGACGAGTAGATGTCGTCCACGGCAAGATGGCAAGCGCCTCAGACGCAATTTGCCATGCAGGAATGATGCCAAGGCGGAATTTCGCCGCGCCCGCACAGACCGCTTATGGCGGCCAGCCTTGCTCAGATCGCCGGGAACATTGCCACGCGTGGGATTCGCCAGCGATGGCAGCCGCTTGGGAGCTTATCACACCGAGAGATGCCGCTGCACGACGTCGGGCGTAAGCTCCGCAATATCGCCGCTCGCGACGATCCGGCCGGTTTCCAGGATTGCGAACTTCTGCATGATCGCCCGAACAAATTCCAGGTTCTGCTCGACGAGCAGAACAGCGCAGTTACGTTCCACCGGGATCCGTTTGATGATCGGCTCGATCTCTTCTACGATGGACGGCTGTAAACCTTCTGTCGGTTCATCCATGAGTAGCAGCTTCGGTTCCTGAACCAACGCCCTGGCAATGGCCAACTGCTGCTGCTGGCCGCCGGAGAGAGTGCCGCCCTTCTGTCCGACCAAAGGTTTCAGCGCTGGAAAGTATTCGAAGACGAAATCGGGCACCTTTTTGTGCTTGCGACCCTTGCCTATGAGCGCAAGATAGATGTTTTCCGCCACCGTGATGTCAGGAATGATGTCGCGACCTTGCGGCACGTAACTGACGCCAAGCCAAGTACGGCGGTGTGATTTGAGGTGGGCGATCTCGGTGCCGTCGAGCAAGATCGACCCGACAGCCGGTGAATTGATACCCGTAATGCTGCGCAGCAGCGTGGTCTTGCCGGCGCCATTGCGTCCCAGGACGGCAAACAGTTCGCGGTCAGCCATTTCCAGCGAGACGCCGTGCAGAATGTGGCTGGTGCCGTAGAAGGTATCGACGTTGCGAACCTGCAGCGTCACTGGAACTTGCCCTTTCCCAAATACACGCGGCGGACCGTTTCATTGCTCATGACCTCGTTCATCGGACCGTCGGCGAGTGTTTGCCCCTGATGCAACACGGTGATGCGCTTGCCGATCTGACGAACAATGTGCATGTCGTGCTCGACCAGCAAAACGGTGTGGGTCTTGGCGATCTTGCGGATCAGTTCCGCAGTCTTGCGCTTGCCGTCCTCGGTCATGCCGGTCGTCGGCTCGTCGAGCAGCAGCATCTTCGGATTCGAGGCGATCAGCATGCCAAGCTCCAGCCATTGCCGCTCGCCGTGAGACAACGAGTCCGCGGCATCACTGGCCTTGCCGGCCAGATCGACAAATTCAAGAATCTCCCAGATGCGATCCCGCTCCTCGCCGCTCAGCCGCTGAAAAAGCGTGGCGAACACCCGGCGCCGACCCTGCAGCGAGACCATGATGTTGTCGAACACCGACAACGTCTCGTACATGTTGGGGACCTGGAACTTGCGACTGATGCCCGCCTGGAAGATATCGTCCGGGGCCCAGCCAGTGATGTCCCGTCCGGCGAAGTGGATCGAGCCGGCGGCAGGCTTGAACTGGCCGGTTATCATGCTGATCAGCGTCGTCTTGCCGGCACCGTTCGGACCGAGCAAAACGCGCAGCTCATTTTCTTCGATGCTTAAGTCGAGATTATTGAGGATCGTGAAGCCCGACACACGGGTGGTCAGGCCCTTGACTTCCAGGAGGTTCGCCATCCCTTTAGCTTTCCCCTTGTTTCTTGAAAGGCCTCGCCGTGAAAGCGTTGCGCGATCAGCGCACCGGCTCGTCGACTTGCGGCGGGCCGCCCGGACTCCAATCCAGCTGACGGTCGTGGGCCTTCTGATCGGATTCTTCGACGATTTGATGCATGGTGGCGCCCTTCCTGCGCCGGCGCAGCCAATTGCCGATCGTACCGACGATGCCGTCGCGCATCACCAGAACGACAACGATGAAAAGGCCGCCGACGATGATCTGCCACCATTCGGCGAGTTTGCCGCTGAGGAAAAACTCGGCACCCTTGACCAGAAAAGTGCCAATGAACGGGCCGATGAGCGTGCCGCGGCCGCCCACCGCGGTCCAGATCACGCCTTCGATCGAAAACACCGGCCCGGCGTCAAGAAACGAGATGATGCCGACCCAGGCGGCATACATCGCCCCCGCCGCCGCGGCCATGAACGCGGAAAGGCAGAACACGAAGATGCGGTAATTGGCGACGTTATAGCCCATGAATTCCGCGCGCACGTCGTTGTCGCGGATCGATTTCAGTACGGTGCCGACGCGCGAATGGGTCAGCGCGCGCGACGCAATCAAAAACGCCACGGCAACCGCCAGGATGAACCACAGAAACTCCGGCGTGGCATAGTTCGAGTAGTCGGTAATGCCGTTGAAGCCGCCGGTGTACGCCTGGTACTCGACGATGAAGTCTTGCAGGATCAGCGATTCCGCCAGCGTGATCACTGCGCAATACACGCCGTAGATGTGTCGCTTGAAGGTGATCACACCGAACAGAAAGGCGAGCAAGGTCGGAAGCACCAAGGCCGCGATGACGGCGAGCGGGAAGCTGTACAGCGGCGTCATGAAGTCCGGCACGCTGGTCAGGCTATTCCATTCCATAAAGTCCGGAATCTTGCCGCCATAGCGGGTCGGGTGGGTCAGCGCGTAATTCAGCTTGAGCGACAAGGCGACCACGTAGGCGCCGATGCCGAAATAGACGGCTTGGCCGAGGCTCAGGATGCCGGCGAAGCCCCAGATCAGATCAATGCTGAGTGCAAAGATCGAATAGCAAACAAATTTACCCAGCAGCGACAGCACATAGGCGTTGCTGCCGTAATAGGGATAGGTGCCGATCAGCGCCACCACGGCGGCGCCGCCAATCAGCGCCCACAACGGTATGAACGGCGGCGCCCGATATTGACGGCGTGTCGCCGCCGCGGCTTCTTTCACCGCGCGCAACTGCGATAGCTCGTCTCGAACAACAGCATCAGCCATAGTCGTTTATCCGTCAGCGTCGTTCGTAGTAGCCGAAAATGCCTCTTGGCACGACGCGGATGATAATGACGATGAAGACAAATACCAACAGCCGGCCGATGACGTTATTGAAGATGAACGACAGAATGGTCTCCGATTCGCCGATCAAAGCGCCGCCGGTGAGTACGCCCCACAGACTGCCGACGCCGCCAAGCACGAGCACCATGTAGGAATCGACCGCGTAGGGAAATCCCATCGTCGTCGAGACTGATTTGATCGGCGCCAGCACCGCGCCGGCGATGCCTGCAAGGCCGCAACCGAAGGCAAAGATCGTCATGTCGACGCGAGCGGTGTCGATGCCAAGGCAGCCTGAAATCGCTCGATTGCGGCGGACGGCACGAACTTTCAGACCGAGGTCAGTCTTAAAAATCACGTAGAACACCAAAACCAACAGCAGAATCGCCATGATGATGAGAAACAGGCGGTACCAGGGGAACGGCAGCCGCCCAATCACGCGGAAGCCGCCTTCCAGGATCTTTGGCGCACCGACGTAGTAGAGCTCGGGGCCGAAGACGAGCTTGATCACGACCTGGAGGATGATACCGACGCCCCAGGTGGCGAGCAGCGTTTCCAACGGTCGATCATAAATCCACTGGACGATACCGCGTTCTATGATCAGTCCGAGAAGTCCGACGACCACAAACGCTACCGGTATGGCGATGAAAGTATTGCCGCCGAGCTTGCCGACCACCGCGGCGGTATAGGCGCCGACCATGATCAGTTCGCCATGGGCCATGTTGATGACCCCGGCAACGCCGAAGATGATCGCCAAGCCGAGCGCCGCGATCACCAGGATCGCAACCACGCTGAACCCGCTGAGGAACTGAGTGATTATCGACTGGAGCATTCCGCCTGCCCGAAAGGAAACGCCTGTTTATCGTTGGCTGCTTATCGTCGGCTGCCTATCGCCGGCTCGTGCGCTCGCGGGGGCGTTTCGCGGCGCCCCCGCAAGTCGCGCGTCCATCGGCAGGAGCCCGCCTAGAGATTGATCGTCCCGGACCAATTCTTCTCCTCGCTCCACGGTTTCTTGAGCCGCTCCAGGACCCGCTTGTCGGTGAAGTCGCAGGTCTTGTCAGGATAGAGATAAGGCACCCATGGCTGCGGCCTGATCCAGTCCTGCGATTTCCATACCACGTCGAATTGTCCCTGCTCGTTGGCTTGGCCGATGCGCGCCCACAGCCAGGTATGGTGGTTCTTTTCGTCAATCTTGACCTTGCCCTGCGGGGCCAGAAACTCCTGACCCGGCAAGCCCTCGAAGATCAGCGCGTCGGCGTCCGTCGACTTCGCCTTCTCGATGGCTTGGGCGAGGAAGTAAGTCTGGAAATACGCCGCTTCCATCACCGCGTTGGTCACGGCGTTCTTGCCGTATTTTGCCTTGTAGCGTTCGACAAAGCTCTTGTTCTGCGGCGAGTCGACGCTCTGGAAGTAATTGAACGAGGTGTAGTGGCCGACCGCGTTCTCCGGTCCCATCGCCGCGATTTCCTGCTCGGTCGTGATCGGCGTGCAGATCGGGATGTCTTTGGCGGTGATCCCGAACTCCTTGAACTGCTTGTAGAACGCGACGATCTGATCGCCGACCAGATCGGAGAACACGATATCGGCGCCGCTCGACGCGATCTTATTGATGTTGGTCGAGAATTCGTCGATCCCAGCGGCGAATACTCTTCCGCGACGGTCGTTCCGCCGTGTTTCTGCAACAGCGCCTTGACTTCGCGATTGGTCTCTTTGGGATAAATGTAGTTGGCGCCGATGAGGTAGAATTTCTTCCGGCCGAGCGTATTGATGATCCAGGGCACGAAATCGTCGAGCTGTTGGTTCGGAACAGCCCCGGTATAGAAGCAGTTCTTGCTGCATTCCTGGGCTTCGTACAAGGTCGGATAAAGCAACACGCCGTTATATTGCTCGAAGATCGGCAGCACCGACTGACGGCTCGCCGACGTATAGCAGCCGAGAACGGCGACGACCTTGTCGTCAAGCAGAAGCTTTTTCGCCTTTTCGGCGAAGACCTGGACCAGAGACTGCGGATCCTCGACGACTGGCTGAAGCTTCTTGCCGAGCACGCCGCCCTTGGCATTGATTTCCTCGATCGCCAGCAATTCCGCATTATGCAGCGACGTCTCGATGATCGCGATCGTGCCGCTCAGCGAGTGGAGAATGCCGACCTTGATCGTGTCGCTCTCCGCCGCTTTGGCGATGTTTCTGACAAAATGATAGGGGGCGACGCCGCTTGCGAGAATGCCGGCTAGCCCTCCGCCGGTAGTCTTCAAGATTCTCCTGCGCGTGATGCCCATATCTCCCTCCTGTTGAGCCAAAAAATGAAAACGCCCCAACCTTCTCCGCAAGGAGACGGTGTGGGGCGTCCATGCCCGATATCCGCGGCAACGCTGCCGCACGCCTGCGAACTACATCAACGCTCTCGCCAGGCTGGCGCCGCGATGTTCCGTTCGTCAGCAGAAAGCATAAGCCAAGTCTTTGGCGTTACGCAATATGTATTAGTTGTCCAGCTTCCTCGATGCCGCAGGGAATGAGCGCGATGACGCCGCGAAACCGCCGCCGGTGACCTGCGCATTGGTCCGAGCGCACGACATCGGCGGGGCGTATGGGTCACCGAATGGTCCTTTTCGCGGGACGCCGGTCGCGATCGCGAACGTTTCCGCTTCGGGTTCCCCGCGCCACCTTTGCTGAATTCCCGCTGTTTTGGTTCGACGACCAGAATTGCGTTCCTGCACATCGCCCCGAATACGTCCTCTTCGTTGTCCCGGGCGGTATTCGCAGCCACGAATTTAATCCTCAAGAATAACCGAATGACCTCAATGACCGAGTGCGGCCATAAGAGCCAGCGCCGTGAAAGGGATGGACGAGAATGCCGACATAATGAATCATATGGTTGGCCGTTGCTCCTCACGGGCGTTGTCCTCAGGAGAGTGCGGCCAGTTCGCCGGGCGGAAGAGCGGACGTCGATAAAGCTCGTCTAGGAGAATTTCGATGCTGCGGATCGAGCAAGTGCTCGGCAGCCGCCTTGATCCAGCTTTTGCCGAGCGGATTCACGAGCTCGAGCATCGCGGCGCCGTCGATCTGTTGACCATGCCGGTTGCCGACGTTTCGCGACATCGCTTCCGCGCGACTACGGAGAGCGGCACCGACGTGGCGATCGCATTGCCGCGTGACCAGCGGCTGTTCGACGGCGCCGTGCTGGTGCTGGATCATGACCGCGCCGTGGTTGTCCGCGTGGCGCAGGAACGCTGGTTGCGCTTGCAGCCGCACGCCATCGCCGACGCGATCGAGCTCGGGTATCTCGCCGGCAATCTGCACTGGCGGGTGCGTTTCGCGGGTGAGGCCATGCTGGTCGCCTTGGAAGCGCCGATGGACGACTATCTCACCCGCCTCGGCGCCTTGATCCGCGACCGCCGCGTGATCTCTTCGCTGGCCGACGCCGACGAGACAGCGCTTTGATCAATCTGCTCGCGATCCTGCAGCACGCGGACTCCGCCTTTCCAAGCGGCAGCTTCGCCTTCTCCAACGGGATCGAAGGGCTCGCGGCGATGAACACGCCGCTCGACCGCGGCCGATTGCGGGACGTTGTCGCCATGTTCCTGCGTCATCGCTGGGCGACGTCGGACCGCGTCGCGGTCGTGCTCGCGCACCGTGCATGCGGCGATGTGGATGACGTTGCCGAGATCGATCATGCGGTCGAGGCGGCTACGTTGGCGGAACCGCTGCGCAACGGATCGAAGCGCAACGGCAATGCCTTGTTGTCCGCTCATACCCGCCTCGCCACGCCTGGCGCCGCGGAGCTGCGCTCGCTGATCGACGCCGGCAAGGCGCACGGCCATTTGCCCGTGGTGCAGGGTTTCGTCTGGTGCGCGTGCGGCATCAGCGAAGCGGATGCAATCGCAGTCTCCGGCTATTCGACCGCCGCCGGCCTCATTGCCGCGGCCGTGCGTCTGGGATGCGTCGGCGCGGTCGAGGCGCAAGCCGTGCTCACGGCTGCATTGCCGGTGCTTCACGAGCTGGCTCTCCCGGTTCGATCCGATGCGGTAATCGAAAGCTTCATGCCCTGGGTCGACGCCGCGGCCGCGCGGCATTCACGCGCGCATTTGCGTTTATTTGCGAGTTAGGGGGATCGCATGCTGCTGACGCCGACTGAGATGGAACGCCTCACGATCTTTTCGGCCGCGGAGCTGGCGAGGCGGCGCCGCGCCAAGGGCCTCAAGCTCAACCATCCGGAGGCCGTCGCGATCATCACCGATGAAATCCTCGAAGGCGCGCGCGAGGGAAAGAGCGTGGCCGACCTGATGTCGTTTGGATCGACGATCCTGACGACGCGCGACGTAATGGCTGGTGTTGCCGCCATGCTGCCGATCCTGCAGGTCGAAGGCGTTTTTCCCGACGGCACGAAGCTCGTTACCGTGCACGAGCCGATCCGGCCGGAAGCTGGCGCCGCGGCCGATACGCTCGAGCCCGGCGCGGTTCTCGCCGCCGACGGCGAGATTGAGCTGTCCGCCGGGCGCCCGCGCACGACACTCGCGGTGGTCAATACCGGCGATCGCCCGGTGCAGATCGGTTCGCACTATCATTTCTTTGAGGTGAACAAGGCGCTGGACTTCGACCGGGCGGCCGCCTTCGGCATGCGCCTCGACATTCCCGCCGGCACCGCCGTTCGCTTTGAGCCGGGCCAGCGCAAAGAAGTGGCGCTCGTCGGCTTCGGCGGCCGTCGCGAACTCTCCGGCCTCAACGCGCTGACCGACGGCCAAGCGAGCGATCAGGCGGTGCGCGAAGCGGCGCTGCGCCGCGCCCGCGAAGCCGGCTTCAAGGGCGCGTGAGGCTCCGCCATGGTCTCGATCGCACGAAGCGACTACGCCGCGTTGTATGGCCCGACGGTCGGCGACGGCGTCCGCCTCGCCGACACCTCACTGGTCGCCGTGGTCGAGAAGGATCACGCGGTCTATGGCGATGAATGCCTGCACGGCGGCGGCAAGACTTTGCGCGACGGCATCGGGCTTGCGGCCGGCGTGACCAGCGCCCAAGGCGCGCTCGACCTGCTGCTGTGCAATGTCCTCGTCATCGACCCGGTGATCGGCATCGTCAAAGGCGATCTCGGCATCAAGGACGGCCGCGTGGTCGGCCTCGGCAAGGCCGGCAATCCGGCCATCATGGACGGCGTCGATCCGCGCCTCCTCGTCGCGGCGGCGACCACGGTGCGCGACTGCGAGGGCATGATCGCGACGCCCGGCGCGATCGACGTGCACGTGCATTTTGACTCCGCTGGGCTGTGCGAGCACGCGATCGCGTCCGGCATCACCACCATGCTCGGCGGGTCGCTCGGGCCGATCACCGTCGGGATCGATTCCGGGGGCCCATTCAATGTCGGCAAGATGCTGCAGGCCGCCGAGCATTGGCCGATCAATTTCGGCTTCCTCGGCCGCGGCAATTCGCACAAGCCGGCCTCGATCGTCGAGCAGATGGAGACCGGCTGCATCGGCCTGAAGATTCACGAAGACTGGGGCTCGATGCCGGCGACCATCGACGCCTGTTTGGCCGTCGCCGACG
The DNA here is from genome assembly GCA_963804405.1 of uncultured Alphaproteobacteria bacterium. Taxonomy (GTDB): domain Bacteria; phylum Pseudomonadota; class Alphaproteobacteria; order Rhizobiales; family Xanthobacteraceae; genus BOG-931. Next base: position 89,652 of record CAWDQG010000059.1, read on the forward strand.
ATCTCGATTTTCAGGTGCAGTTGCACACCGACACGCTCAACGAATCCGGCTTTGTCGAGGATACGCTCGCGCGCCATTCGCGGCCGCGCGATCCACATGTATCACACCGAAGGCGCCGGCGGCGGCCACGCCCCCGACATCATCCGCGTCGCCGGCATCGCCAATTGCCTGCCATCGTCGACCAACCCGACCAATCCCTACACGGTGAACACGTTCGACGAACACCTCGACATGACGATGGTGTGTCATCACCTCAACCCGGCGATTCCGGAAGACGTGGCATTCGCCGAAAGCCGCATCCGTGCGCAGACCATCGCCGCGGAAGACGTACTGCACGACATCGGCGCCATCTCCATGCTCGGCTCCGACAGCCAGGGCATGGGCCGCATTCACGAAGTCATCTGCCGCACCTGGCAGCTCGCGTCGAAGATGAAAGATCAGCGCGGCGCACTGCCGCAAGAGCGTCCGGGCTTCGGCGACAATGCCCGCATCCGCCGCTATATCGCCAAATACACCATCAACGCCGCGCGCACGTTCGGCATCGCCGATCACATCGGCTCGCTGGAAGACGGCAAGATGGCCGACGTCGTAGTCTGGCGACCGGCGTTCTTCGGCATCAAGCCTGAACTCGTCATCAAGGGCGGCTTCATCGCCTGGGGCGCGATGGGTGATTCAGCGGCGTCGCTGATGACCTGCGAACCGATCCTGATGCGGCCGCAATGGGGCGCGTTCGGCCGCGCGGCGCCTGCTTTGTCGGCGAGCTTCGTGCATCCGCTCGCCATCGAGCGCGGGCTTCGGGCTGAGCTCGGCCTCTCGAAAGCTCTGTTGCCGGCGCGCGGCACCCGCAAGCTGTCGAAGTCCGATATGTTGTGGAACGATGCCTGTCCGGACATCCGCGTCGATCCGCAGACCTTCGACGTCTATGTGGACGGTGAGATCGCAACCTGTGAGCCGGCGCGCGAACTGCCGCTGGCGCAACGCTACATGCTGCGGTGACTGACATGCATGATCGCGTCGCTGTTGCAACGCCGTCGAAGCCGCGGACCGTCGGCGCGGCGCGCGTCGGCATCGGCGGCCCGGTGGGCTCGGGCAAGACCGCCCTGATCGAGCGCTTGATCCCCATTCTCGCCGGACGCGGCGTCGATCTCGCCGTCGTCACCAACGATCTCGTCACCAAAGAAGACGCCGAGCGGCTACGCCGCTCCGGCTTGATCGATCCGCAACGCGTCTCCGCCGTCGAAGCCGGCGCCTGCCCGCACACCGTCATCCGCGAGGACCCGACGCTCAACATTTCGGCCGGCGACGAGCTCGAGCGCAAATTTCCCGGCGTCGAGCTGATCATTTTCGAATCCGGCGGCGACAATCTCGCGTCCACCTTCTCGCTCGATCTGGTCGACTGGTGGATTTTTGTGATCGACGTTGCCGGCGGCGACGATATTCCGCGCAAACGCGGTCCAGGCGTGCTGCGCTGCGATCTGCTGGTGATCAACAAGACCGACCTCGCGCCGTTCGTCGGCGTCGATCTTGACGCCATGCTGGCGGAGGCCCGCGCGGTGCGCGAGGGCCGGCCGATTTTGGCGACCAATGCCCGTACCGGCGACGGCGTCGCGGCGGTTGCCGATGCCATGAGCCAGGCGGTTTTGTTTCGCTGATTTCGAAAGGCGGCTGGCCGTGCTGGACACCACCAATAGGCCCCGCGATGCAGCGCGCGTTTCCGTCCCGGTCGAAGCGTCGCTGCATTTCTGCTACGGCGGCGGGCGGACGGTGCTCGCCCGGCAGCGCATCCCCTACCCGTTCCATGCGACGCGGGCGTTCTATCTCGACCAGGCACGTCGGGATATCGCGACACTCTATCTGCAATCAGCCTCCGGCGGCCTTTATCGCGGCGATGACGTTGGGTTGTCGATTGTTGCCGAGAGGCACGCGGCGGCGCATGTAACCACCCAGGCCTCGACGATCGTGCACCGGACGCACCAGCGCGCCGTCGTGCAGCGCACCCATGTGCACGTCGGCGACCATGCATTCGTCGCCATGACGCCCGATCCGCTGGTGCTGTTTCCCGGCGCCGGGATTTGCTGCCTTACCGAGGTAACCCTGGCAACGACCGGGTGTGCGATCCTGATCGACGGCTTGGCGCATCATGATCCCGAGGGCCGCGGCCGACCGTTTGCGTCCTACAGCAATAATGTCGTGGTGCGCGACGCTGCCGGCTCGGTCCTGCTCGCTGACAGCGGCGTCCTGCCGGGCGAGGCGATGATCGGGCCAAGCTCACCGCTCGGGCCGTTCCGCGCCGTCGGAACGGTGTTGGTGCTCGGCGACGGATCGCAACAATGCGACGCCGACCTTCTGGAGCGTGGCGTCGCCGCGTGCGGCTGCATTGCCGGCATATCGAAGCTGCCGAACAATGCCGGTATCGGCGGACGCGTCCTTGCCAGCGACGGCGGCGCATTGGCACGCGGACTGGAAGCGGCGTTTGCTGTTGCTTTCGAAGCGCGCATGGGTGTGCGGCCAGCGCGGCGGCGCAAATAGCGCACGGCGCTCAGCGCCGCCTTTGAGCATCGTGATAGCGGCGATGGATGAGGATGAGGCCATCAGAAGCATGCGCGCTTTGGTCGAAGTCAGGTTGGAGCCGGCGATGAAATACTCGTGCGCCTCCGCAAAACCTTCGGGGCTGCCGCGCGGCGCCCTACGCTTTGCAGTCAATGCCGACTCAAACCACTCGCATTGTTTGGTGCGCGAAGTACGGAAGTGATGATTTTCAATACCGACCTTCCGTCGAACGACAGGTGCTCCAATCCGCGGGCGCGATGGCGGCACGTCCGCGGGCGGAGGGAGAGTTGGCGCCGACAACAGTGGACTTGAGAAACAGAACGAAAGCGGATGGTAGCGGCGCGCGCTTTACGAATAGCGCCAGGTTCATCGGTGGCGGAGCGAATCCAGCTCCCGATAATCGGGTGGCACGTCCGTCACCGGCCGGCCACCGCGCACGACCAAGCGGTCGCCGCGTGGCCGTGACAGCAGTTCCGACCAGGACCGCGCGCGAAATAGTATCAGGTCGGCGTCTCGGCCCTCGGCCAACACGCCGCCAATAGCGGTGCCCATCACGCCGGCCGGCGTAGCGGTGATCGCCCGTGCCCATCCGCCGAGCGGACTATCGAGCTGCGCAATGCGGACCGCTTGGGTAAAAACCTCGATCGGATCAAGATCGCCATAGGCGTAAAACGGATCGCGGATGTTGTCGCTGGCGACGGCTACCGGCACACCCGCGGCCGCAAGCTCTTTCAACAATGTCACGCCGCGCCAACGCGGTGTCTGTCCAGTTGCCTGACGATCCTGCAAATACATGTTGCACATCGGCAGCGAGGCGACGGCGACGCCGGCGGCCGCAACGCGGTCGATGGTGCGCTGTGCATCCGGCGCTGGACGGCACGCCAAGCTACAACAGTGGCCGGCCGTGACTCGGCCTTGCCAGCCAAACCGCATGGTCGTCTCGGCGATCGCTTCGAGCCCGTTGGAGTTGGGGTTGTTCGTTTCGTCGGCGTGGAAATCAAGATCCAGATCGCGGTCGCGCGCCAGCGTGAAGACGCGTTCAAGCCCGCGACTTGGGTCGGGATCATCGATCACCACCGCGCCCAGAATGCCGCCATGGTCGGCAACGAGATCGGCAAGACGCTCACCCGCCTCGCCGAGGTAACTGTCAAGCATCGCCAGCGAAACGCCTTGCAGCGCGATGCGCCCCGCCCAGCGATCCCGCATCTTTGCCAGTACCGGCCAACTGATCGCGGCCTGCGGACCCATCGAGTCGATATGCGTACGCACCGCACCAGTGCCGTGGGCGAACGCGCAACGCAACGCAAAATCAATGCGCGCGGTTACGTCGTCGGCACTCCAGTTAGCCTCGCGATCCTTGGCGACAATGGCGAGCGCGTCGCGCCAATTGCCGCTCGTATTCGGCGCGCGAAACCAGGTTTGCCCCTTGTCGAGATGGGTGTGGAGATCGACACATACCGGCCAGATCATGCCAGCATCGAGATCGATCGCCGGTAAGCCGTCTGCCGCTACCAAGTTGGCGTGCGGGCCAATGTCTATTTGGCGGATTTTTCCGCCGGCAATGGTCAGTGCGGCCGGCACAAGTGCATCCGATCCGGCGTCGCCACCGTGTTTGAGATCAAGAAGGCAGGTCGGGATGGTCGCCTTGACCAGGCGATAGTCGCCGCGCGGAAACCAGTCGGCACTCGGCAGGGCGGAGACCGTCGTCATTTTTAGATGCTCAGACGTCAACTTTTGCCGCTTGGCAGACGCCGATGCGCAACCGCGAGGCACAGCGTCCGCCATGCCGCACGCCGAGTGTGATGATGCGCGCCTCGGCAACCGATGCCGCGGTCGGATTCTGTCCGGTGCCGGGATTGAGCGGATAGGCGGGAAAACACGCGCCGGCAATCGAGAGTCTGAGGCGCTCGCCGCGTTTGATGGTCGCGCATGTGGCGCGCAATGGAATTGCGATCGACTGGTTCAGGCTCGTGCCCGATTTGACCAGGCGATAGCCCTGGGCCAGTGGCAATGCCTCGCCTTGAACCGCCACGCGCGAGAGCACGCAACTGACGTCAAAGCTTGATGCATCCGCCGCGAGCCACAATTCCGCTATGACGTCACCTGCGATCGTGATCGGCTGCACAGCCGGTTCGGTCGTAAAGGTGAGCACGTCCGGGCGGGCATCGATCGCCGACCGATCGGCCGGGCCTGACGGCGTCCCATAAGCGCCGCCGACCGCAGGAACCGGCCGCCAAGGATCATGCACGACGAAGTCGGTTGCTTCCTGCGATGGCGGCTCGAAGGCAAGTTGGCCGTCGTTCTCATCGATCGACGCACGCCCACTGCCATCCAAAAAAAACTCCGTCGTCTGATTCGCGGGCCATGATGGCGAACGCCGCCATGCATTGTCTCCCAAGTCAAACAATGCCACTGCGGGTTCAGAAGTCAGCCCGGTGTCCTTGCCTTGGAGCCAATGATCGAACCAGCGGACCTGCAGCTGATCGATAGCGGTGACAGCGTGCGGTCCAAAATCATGGCCGCCAATCCAGCGCGTCCACGGAAAATGCGTCCACGGGCCGATCGTGAGGCGTGTCCGCTCCGGTTGTTTGGCGGCAAAATGCTTGAAGGCGGCGATCGTGCCGGGCAGATGCGAATCGTACCAGCCGCCGACGAACAAGATTGGCAGGTTCACCGATCCCGCCCGGGATGCCGGCGAGATGTCGTGCCAATAGCTGCTGCCCAGCGGATTGTCGAGCCAGGCCTGGTAATGCGTGTGATGACCGAAGCGCTCGAGAAAATCGGGCCGCGCCGCGATCGGCGAATGAAAAAACATGGCGCGGGAGAAGCGAAAAAGAGCATCGAACGCCTCGCGGTCGCCGGCGAGCCGCGCGGTCTCGGCCCCGACCTGCGTCGCCCAACCGAGTCCGGCAGCGAGACAAAAGGCGTCATTTTCATAAGCCCAATCGGTGCCGATGTCCCAGCCGATCATGGCTGGCGCCAGCGCCTTCAGCGCGGGCGGGCGCGACGACGCCGCAAGCAGCTGGTTCGTGCCCTGATAGGAAAAGCCGTACATGCCGACCGCGCCCGAAGAGCCGGGCAGCGAGGCCGCCCAGGCGATCGTATCCTCGCCATCGGCCACATCGTCGGCGAACAAGCGGAAAACGCCTTCCGAGGTGCCGCGCCCGCGCACATCTTGGATGACAACAATATAGCCGTGATCGGCATACCAGGCGGGATGAGCGTAGCAGATGGTGGAGGCGATTTGCCGCCCATACGGCTGCCGCATGAGCAGAACCGGAAATGTGCCTTTGCCGTCGGGTCGGTAAACATCGGCGTCGAGCCGCACGCCGTCGCGCGTCCGCATCGAGGCGGTTTGCGGCAATGCCACGGCCATAGGTTAGTTCTCCCGGCCGACCGCGCTTTCGTGCCACTTGCGCAACATCAGGCGCTCCACGGCTGACAAGCCGAAAAAAATAGTCACGCCCAGCGCCGACAACAGCAGCAACGCCGCGAACATGCGGGGGATGTTAAGCCGGTTCGAAGATTCGATAATGCGCCACGCGAGCCCCGTACCGGTGCCAGAACCAGCGACAAACTCGGCCACCACCGTTCCAATCAGCGCCAGCCCGCCGGAAATTTTCATGCCGCCGAGCAAGTACGGCATCGCGCTTGGCAGCTGCAGGTAACGCAGCCGCTGCCAGCGCGACGCGTGATAAAGATCGAACAAGTTGAGGAGATTGTGGTCGACGCTCTTCATGCCGAGCGTGGTGTTGGACAGGATCGGAAAGAACGCCACGATCGTCGCCAGGATCAACAGCGCGCGCTCGGTATGATCGAGCCCGACCCAGATCAGAATGAAGGGCGCGATCGACACGATTGGCGTCACCTGCAACACGACGGCATAAGGAAACAAGCTGATCTCGAATAGGCGCGACTGCGTGAACAATATCGCGCCGGTGACGCCGAGCGCCAGCGCGACGAAGAACGCCGCGATGGTGATTTGGAGCGTTTTCCACATCGACGCGCTCAAGGTCGCATAATCAGTCAACAGCGCGTCAAGGATCATCGAGGGCGGCGGCAACACGAATTTCGGAACCTCCAGCCAGCGGACCAGAAACTCCCAAACGCCAAGAAAGACAATGCCGATGAGGACCGGCACGACAATACGTGCGACGCGTGACGTCGCCTCGCCGGTTGCCGCCGCTCCGCTGGTGTCTTCGATTTCCATCAAGGCTTCTCGGAGTACGCCATCGTCCGCTTCAGTTCGGCCGATGTCTCGCGGCAGAACTCGTTATAGACGGGCGAGGTTCGGAAGAAATCGTCGCGTGGATAAGGTGCGTCAATCGCGATCTCGGTCATGATGCGGCCAGGCCGGGCGTTCATCACCGCGATGCGGTTCGACAGGTAGACCAATTCGTAGACGCTGTGCGTCACGAAGATCACCGTCCATCTTTGCTCTTGCCACAAAGCAAGCAAATCATTGTTGAGCTTGAAACGGGTAATCTCGTCCAACGCGGCGAAAGGCTCGTCCATCAACAGCACGCGCGGCTTCACGGCGAGTGCGCGCGCGATCGAGACCCGCATTTTCATGCCGCCAGACAATTCCCGCGGATAATGTTGAGCGAATTTCTCCAGCCCGACCATGCCGATCACCTCCTCGATCCGCGCGGCAGCACCGCGGCGGCTGACGCCGGCGATCTTCAGCGGCAGATAAACGTTCTCGAACACGGTCGCCCAGGGCATCAAGGTCGGCTCTTGAAACACGAACCCTAAGCTGCGCTCCGGCTCGCCGCTGACGTCGTAACGCGCCTGTGTCCAGTCGATGACGCCGGACGATGGCGCGCCGAGGCCTGCAATCATCCGCAGCAATGTGGACTTGCCGCAACCCGACGGACCCAACAGGCTCAAGAATTCGCCGCTGCGGATGTCGAGCTTGACGTCGGCCAGCGCCACGGTCCCGTTCTGATAGGTCTTGCTGACGCCGTCGATGCGGATGAGCGGTCGCTTGGCCTCACCCGTTTCGTTGACCGCAGCCTTCGGCGCGAGCACCGAAACGGTATTCGCCATCACGCGGCCCGTGGCGCAAGTCGATGTGTCTTGACAGAGTAAGTCGGCCTGTCGCGATCAAGCCGATGCCGGAAGCCGATTTGAAAGGAACAACTGCAATCGGTTGAGACAACAGCTTTTTCCATCATTGGTTCCGTCAGAAAGCTGATGACGTCAGGCAGCAAATCTCGTACCAGCCGGGCCGCAAATCGACAGGCAATGCATTCTCTGGCATTTCGCCCGCAACAGCCTGCAATTTCAGCAGCGCCCTGATCAATTCTTGAGCGGCCGCTATTGCCGCGACGCAGTTGCCCCGTAGTTCTGGCGGCCGAGGTCCAACACCGCGGGCTCGACAAGGCACTTCGATCGGTGAAGACAGCGGGCGCTTGGCAGGAGATCGTTTGTGGCATCATTGATGCTGAAAACGATCATCGTTCGCAAGAGAAGTCTCGTTCCGCACAGGATATCCGCCATGCCACGCTTTCCGCGCAAGCTTTGGGAAGACATGACGACGGCCGATTTCGCCACCCTCGACCGGGATCGCGTCATTGCCGTTTTGCCAGTTGCGGCGATCGAGCAGCATGGGCCGCACCTGCCGGTCAGCGTCGATGCTGCGATCGTCGGCGGCGTCGTCGCGCGTGTCATTGCGCTCGCGCCGGACGACCTGCCGGTGACTTTCCTGCCATTGATGCCGGTCGGGAAGTCGAACGAGCATATTGCCTTTCCCGGCACACTGACATTATCGGCGGAAACATTAATTCGGCTGTGGACCGAGATAGGCGAAAGCGTCGCCCGTGCCGGCATCCGCAAACTCGTGCTGCTTAACGGCCACGGCGGACAACCGCAGATTATGGATATCGTTGCACGCGACCTGCGCGTACGGCTCAAGATGTTCGTCGTGGCGCTGAGTTACTGGGCCGTCGGCATGCCCGAGGGGCTGTTTCCGGCGGCCGAGGCGGAGCACGGCATTCACGGAGGCTCCAGCGAGACGTCGCTGATGCTGCATTTGCGCCCAGAACTCGTGCGCGAGGAAGAGCGACGCGATTTCATCCCCGCCTCGGTCGCGATGGCCAAAGACTACAAATATTTGCGGCCCGAAGGTCGCGGTGTCGGCTTCGGCTGGCAAACCCAGGATTTGCACACTTCTGGTGCCTGCGGCAATGCGCTCGACGCCGACGCCAAGCGTGGCCACAAGATCGTCGAGCATGTCGCCTCGCGCATCGTGGAATTGCTGCGCGAGATCGACGCCTATCCGCTCTCCGCACTGCGCGATGTCTGACCGTAGCGTACAAGCGGACGGCTAAACGTCGGCCGCGCGCCTCTTTCCCGCAATACAAGACCTGTTTTGCCCACGGAATCGGCACGTTTTTTGCAGTTCCGTTTGCAGTTCTCACTGGGCGATAGCGAGGGGAAAGAGCATGCGTGCATCAAACAAGTTCGTCGCTGGAACCTTGGCTTTTGCGGCCGCAAGTTTCGCCGTTGCCGCCGAGGCCAATGACAAGATCGTGTTGGGCACGAACTGGCTCGCCCAGGCCGAACACGGCGGCTATTACCAGGCCAAGGCGGAAGGCTATTACGAGGCGGCCGGCCTCGACGTGACGATCAAGATGGGCGGTCCGCAGGTCAACACCGCGCAACTCTTGATCGCCGGAGCGCTGGATTTCGCGATGATTTCCAACTCCTTCATTCCGGTCAACATGGTCAGGGAGAATATCCCGTTCGTCGCGGTTGCCTCGATGTTCCAGAAGGACCCGCAAATTCTAATGGCCCACAAGGAACTGGGTCTCAAAACGCTGGCCGATGTCAAAGGCCGTCCGGTCGCGATCTCGACCGATGCGGCCGACACCTATTGGAAGTTCCTCAAGGTCGCCTTCGGCTTCACCGACGATCAGATCCGTCCCTATAGTTTCAGCGTCGCGCCGTTTCTGGTCGACAAGTCGCTCATTCAGCAAGGTTACCTCACCAACGAGCCGTTTCGCGTCAAGGAAGCCGGCGTCACTCCGGATGTCTTTCTGCTGGCCGATTACGGCTACGCTTCGTATTCCGAGTTGTTGATGTGCTCGAAAAAGATGGTGATGGAACATCCCGACCTGGTGAAGCGCTTTGTCGAGGCATCGATCAAGGGTTATGCGACGTTCATGCATGGACCGCACGATAAGGCGGTGGCGCTGATCAAGAAGGACAATCCTGACTACACCGACAAAGCAGCCGCCGAAGCCGTGGAGGCCATGAACGGCTCGGGGCTTCTGGAATCCGGCAGCGCTGCGACCTTGGGCATCGGCTCGATGACCGACGAGCGCTGGAAGGAATTCTTCGACACCATGGTCAAGGCCGGAGTCTACGCGCCGTCGCTTGATTACAAATCTTCTTACACGCTGCAGTTCGTCAACCAGAAGGTGGGGAAATAAGCGATGACGCTCGTTTCAGAAGCCTCGGTCAAGCCCAGCAGCAGCGTTCCGGTCATCGACATCAGCGGCTATTTCGGTGGTTCGGCGAGCGAAAAGCAGCGCATCGCGCAGGAGATCGGCGAGGCTTGCCGCACCATCGGGTTCCTCCTCGTGACCGGTCACGGTGTTCCCGACGAATTAATTCATCGGACCGAAGCCACCGGGCGCGCTTTCTTCGATCTGCCGCTCGAAGTGAAAAAGCGCTTCGGCACTCCCGACCCGAACATCTATCGCGGCTACTACGCGATCGAGACCAACGCGGTTGCCTATAGCCGCGACGATCGCGCCGCGCCGCCCGACTATCGCGAGCTTTTTTCGATCAACCGGGTGACGATCGATCCCAACGATCCGTATTACACCTCGCCGCTGGGCCAGCGCATCTTTGCGCCCAACATCTGGCCGGAAGGGATTCCAGGGCTGCGTGAAGCATGGACCGAATATTATCACGCGATGGACAAGCTCGCGTCCAATCTCATGCGCTTGTTCGCGCTTGCTCTCGACCTGGATGAGAACTGGTTCGACGACAAGGTCGACAGGCACATGACCAATTTCGTCGTCAGCAATTATCCGGACCAGACCCATGAACTGCGCGAAGGGCAGCTCCGCGCCGGCGCCCATACCGACTACGGCTCGATGACCATCATCAAAGCCGAGGACAAGCCGGGCGGGCTCGAAGTGCTCGATGCCGAAGGGCAATGGCGTCCGGTGCCAATCGTGCCCGGCACGCTGGTCGTCAACCTCGGTGACCTGATGGCGCAATGGACCAACGACCGCTGGGTCTCGACCATGCATCGCGTCGTCAATCCGCCGCGCGACAAGTCGCTCGGCAGCCGCCGGCAGTCGCTGATTTTCTTCCATCAGCCGAACTACGATGCCCTGATCGAATGTCTGCCAACGTGTCTCGACAATGGCCGCGCGAAATATGCGCCGATCACGTCGGGCGAGCATCTGCTGACCAAAATGCAAAAGATGCAGGACATCGGCAAGCGCGCTTCACAGGCTTGAAGGAGCGGCCGCGGCGGTCGAATATGCGGCTGGGCCGCCTGCTCGCCGGTGACGAGATGCCACTTCGATCGAGCCGTGGCCGGTGACCTGCCGTTGCGCGATTTTGCGCGGGGCCAGCGCCAGACTGCCGGGAGACATTGGCAATGAACGCGCCGACGAAAGTCCCTGACCGCGGCTACGATTTGAGCGCCTTCGTCGCCGCCTTGGGTGACGTGCCGATCGAAAACGACCCGAAGGTCGTTCACAGGAAATCGCGGGATTTCTTCTGGTTCAGCCCGGTGCTCAAGCGCCAGCTCCAGGACAAGGTCGCGGACCTGGTGGTCATGCCGCGCGACGAGGCCGACGTGATGCGCATCGCCGGCGCGGCGGCGCGTTACCGCATGCCGATCACCATCCGCGGCGGCGGCACCGGCAATTACGGCCAATGCGTCCCGGTCCAGGGTGGCGTCGTCCTCGACATGAGCGGGCTCAGCGGCATCGAGTGGCAGAAAGGCGCGCTGCTGCGCGTCGGCGCCGGACGTAAAATGCATCTTATCGACGCCGAGACGCGCAACCAGGGCTATGAGCTGCGCATGCATCCGTCCACCAAGCGCATGGCGTCGATTGGCGGCTTCGCCGCCGGCGGTTCGGGCGGCATCGGATCAGTGACGTACGGCGGCTTGCGCGAGCTCGGCAATATCATGGGCGCGCGCGTGATCAGTATTGAGGAAAGCCCGCGTGCGTTCGAACTAAAAGGCGACGCGGCACTCAAAATCTGTCACGGCTGGGGCACGACCGGCATCATCACGGCGCTGGAAATGCCGTTGGCTCCGGCGTTTACCTGGATCGATGTGATTGTGGCCTTCGACGACTTCATGGCCGCCGTTCGTTTTGGCCACGAGGTCGCGCTGGCTGACGGCGTGGTGAAAAAGCTGGTGACGCCGCTCGAGTGGCCGATCCCGACATACTTCCCGGGCATGGATCAATATTTCCCCAAGGGCTGCGCTGCGGTCGTTGCCATGGTCGCAGGTCATTCGATCGAGCCGTTCCTGTCGCTCGCCAGCACGCACAAAGGCAACATCACCTACCAGCAGCCGACCGACGAAGCGATGGGCGCGCGGCCGCTCTACGAACTCACCTGGAACCACACCACCCTGCATGCGCTCAATGTCGACAGAAACATCACCTACCTCCAGGCTTTGTATCCAGCGGTCGGCTTCATCGAGAAGGTTGTGGAGATGGCCGCCTTGTTCCCGCCCGATGAAGTGATCCAGCACTTCGAATTCACCCGCTATGCCGGTCAATTAACCGGTTCGGGTTTACCGCTGATCAAATACACCACCGACGAGCGGCTCAACGAAATCATGGAGATTTATCGGAGCCATGGAGTGTTCATTGCCGATCCGCATATCTGGATGCTGGAAGACAGCGCCGGATATAAAAGCGCGGACGCCGATCTCATGGGCTTCAAGCGCGAAGTCGACCCGTTGGGGATCTGCAATCCTGGCAAGATGAGAACATACGTCCCGGTGCGATGATCATCGCTCGCGCAATGTGCACGGACTTCGCCTCGGCAGCGGATGTGCCGCCGCACGACACTGCTTGGCAGATGGCGAACTGGACGGAGAAGGAAATCACGCCGTGCTGATGCATCAATTGCTGACCGATGGCGCTGCGCGCGAACCGGACAAGGTCGCGTTTCGCTGGGTGGATCGCAACAAGACGCTGACCTACGCGCAGTCGGTAGAGGCCACCGAGCATTTCGCCGGCGCTCTGCATCATCTGGGCGTCCGCGCCGGTGATCGCGTCACGATTTTCGCGCACAATGGCATGGATTATCTGATCGGCCTCTTTGCCTGCTGGCGCATCGGCGCCATCGCCGCCCTCGTGAACGTCCGGTTCGCCGACGAGCTGGAATATTATTTCAACGACCACACTCCACGCCTGGTGATCTATACCCACGACATGGGCGATGAGGTCCGGCGGGCGGCTCGGCAAAGTCCATCGGTCGAGACGCTCGTCTGCATGGATGGCCCGCAGGAAAGCGCCGAAAGTCTTCCCGATTTGCTGGCTGCCAAGTTTGCGGCGCCGCCGGATTCGGGCGACGAAGACGCCATCGCCCACCTCTCCTACACATCAGGGACCTCCGGACGGCCCAAAGGCGCGTGTCTCGCTCACGAACCGACCATGCGCGCCACGCGCTGCATTGCGGAACGGTTGCGACTGACGCCGGATGACGCCTGCTTCGGTCCGACCGCGCTGTCGAGCTCTTATCAGCTCGTCGCCAATTTGCTGCCGGGATTGCACCGCGTGACGACGGTCAGCGTGATGGGCCGCTGGACGCAGCAAGCCGGCTGGGATGCCATGGACGCGACTGGCGCGACGGCGTTAGCCGCCAATCCGACATTGCTGTCGGAGGTGCTGGTCGAGTCACGCCAGCGCGGACGGACGCCGGGACGTTTGCGCTACGGCATGTCGGGCGGCGGCCCGGTGCCGGCGGCGTTGAAGAAAGCGTGGCGCGATGAGCTCCATTTGCCGCTGGTCGAGAGCTACGGACAAAGCGAGCTGGGCGGTTTCGTCGGCCTCGGTTTTCCCGCGCTCGAGCCGGATCGGCGTCTGGGCGCGATCGGGCCGCCGCTACCGGACAAGGAAGTGCGCATCTTGGATGTCGACAGCCACGAGGTGCCGATTGGTCAGGTCGGCGAGATCTGCCTGCGCGGCGGTTTTATGAAACGGTATTGGGGCCGGCCGGAAAAGACCGCGGCGACCTTGCGCGGCGGTTGGCTGCACACCGGCGATGCAGGGCTCGTCGACAGCGAAGGTTATGTGACGATGCGCGGCCGGTTCTCGGAGCTGATCAAAGTCGGCGATGTCACCTGGTTTCCGCGCGACGTCGAAGACGCGCTGTGCGAAATCTCCGGCGTGTTACAGGCCTCGGTCGTCGGCCTGCCCGACGCATCGCTTGGCACCCGCCCGATCGGATGCGTCACCGTCGCCACCGACGCAAAGATCGACGAAGCCGCGGCGCGCGCGCGTCTGCAAACGAAACTTCCGCGCTATGATTTGTCACCGCTGATCATAAAGATCGTGGCGGAGTTTCCGATGACGCCGACCGGCAAGATTTCCAAGGCGCAACTAGCCGAGCAGTTATCGGCTGCTCGCGTTTGATGTCCGCGATCGACGGGCGCTTTAATCCCGACCGTGGGCGGGTGCCGGCTTCCGTTTCCGCTGACGAGCCGGCGCAATGAGGTCGTTTGGTAGACACTGACTTGTCCGGCTCTTATCATTCACGTCGTCATAGTCGCCTGTTGGCGACCGAGGTAACGCGCCATGACCGATTTCAAATTTGACCCGCGCAAAACCGCGCTCCTGAATATCGACATGCAGAATTGTTTTGTCCAAAACTCCCCGGTTGCCGCGCCGCGCGGCCGCGAAATCCTGCCGCGGATCAACAAGCTTGCCGACGTCTGCCGCCGGCGCGGGGTGCTGGTCATTCACACGCTGCACCTTGTGCGGCCGGACGGCAGCAATACCGGCGTGATGGGGGTGATCATCCCGGCGATCGCCGCTGGCCTGATCAACAAAGGGAATAAACAAGCCGAGCTGCATCCGGACATCGTCGTCGGCAAGAACGACATTATTCTCGAGAAGCCCCGCTACGGCGCTTTCCACGGCACCGATCTCGATCTCATTCTGCGCAACCGTGGCATCGACACAGTGATCATCACCGGCATCTGCACGAATGTGTGTTGTGAAACGACCGCGCGCGAAGCCAATATGCGAGACTACAAGGTCTTCTTCGTCAGCGACGGCACCGCGACGTTCAACACGCCGGAGGCCTCCGCCGATCAGATTCAGCCGATCGTGTTGGCAACGCTGAAGGCCGCCTTTGCGCAAGTGGAAAATACTGCCGCGATGATCCGGAAGCTGGAAGAGCAGAGGAGCGCCTTCGCGGCGTGAAAATTCTTACGGCGCCCGGAAGTGCGCAAGAATCCTAAATTTCAGTCCGTCGGCCTGGGCGAGATAGATGTCCGACAAGAGATGGCGTCCATGCATGGTCACGCGCCCGCGCCCGCCGGTGTAGCTTAGCCCCTCGGAAACGCGGGAGAGATCGTCGACGCCGAGCGAGCCGGCACGGCGCGCAAGCTCGGCGTAGAGCCGGATGCCTTCGTAACACGATTGCCCGATGGTGTTGGGCATCGGCGCGTCGCCGCCGAATGCATTGTGATAGCGGTCGAGGAAAGCCTGGTTCGCCGGCGTATCAAGGACGGCCAGATAGCCGGCGGTGAAGTAGAAATTTTCCGCGTGCCTGGCGCCGATCCCCAACAGCGTGTTCTCTTCGCTGGCAACCGATAGCCGCAGCATGTCGCGCGCCAGGCCGGCGCACGCAAACGCGCGATTGAAAGTGACGCAATCGGTGCCGACCATCGAAACCAGTACGACATCCGGACGCGCTTTGCGGATACGCGCGAGGTAGATCTCGTGGTCCTCGCACCCGAACGGAACGTAGTCGACGCCGGCCACTTCGCCGCCAGTGTCTTTGATGTAACGGCGCGCCGCGCGGTGCGAGACATGCGGCCAGATGTAGTCGTTGCCGATCAGAAACCAGCGCCGCGCACTGCGACGCTCGGCGAGCCAATGGATCGCGGGCTTGAGCTGTCGCGCGGGCGTCTCGCCGATCATGAACAGCCCGGGCGAGCGCTCGCCGCCCTCGTAGACCGGTGTATACACATATGGCAGGCGCCCACGTAACGCGCGCACCAGCGCGACGCGCACGGCGCTGATATGCATGCCGATCACAGCTTCGGCTCGGTGTTCGGCAATCAGGTCGATGGTCTCGTCGACGACATGCTCCGGGTCGGCGCCGGCATCGGCGAACACCAATTCGATCTCGCGACCGAGAATGCCGCCGGCGGCGTTGACCTCGCGGGATGCAAGCATCGCGCTGGTCTGGCAGGATGGTCCCCACAAGCCGGCTGGACCGCTGAGCGGAATGAGAAACGCGATCTTCAGGCGATCCGACCGGCTGCGTCCGCCCGCCAACGAGAGGTCGAATCTGTCATGGCGCTCGGTCAGAATACCTGGCGGGTACGAGCGCCCGCGTAACCCGGTCGATGCTGATGTGACGATCATGCAGCCGCCCTGCGCACAGTTGGTGTCAGGCACTACAACCGCGCATAGTTATCTGTCGGAGAAAATGCTAGCAGGTACGCGCGGTCCGTGGAAACGGATTCTGGGAGCAAGCGTCAAGGCCATGACACGCAACCGCCCGATTAACGAGCACATTGCCTATCTTCTGGCGCAGGCAAACCGTCAGGTTCACCAGCAGCTCGACGAGGAATTTCGCGACGAAGGCGTGCCGGTCGAACAATGGCGCATTTTGAAACTGCTGGCCGAGAAAAACGGGCGCCCAATGAGTGACTTGACCCAGGCGGCGCTGCTCAATCATCCGACTTTGACCAAGATGATTGACCGTATGGTCTCCGATGCTTTGGTCTATCGCCGTCCCGATCCGAAGGATGGCCGCAAAGTGCTGATTTTCATCTCCGAGCGCGGACGGGCGGTCAATGACCGATTGAGCCGCCTCGCCAACCTGCGGCAAGCCGAGATCATCGAGGGCTATGGCGATCGCGAGACTGAGGAACTCAAGCGGCTGTTGTCCGAGCTGATCCACCGCACCGCGCCATAGCATCCGGCCCCGGACGCCGGCCGGATTGCGGCCTGCGCCGCATCGTTCTCGTCATTTGTTTGCGATGACGGAACTGCCGCCGCCGTTGTGCTGGCGCGCTATTGACAGCCCCAAGAAGATACTTCACTTTTCAAATAGTTCCGGGCGAGAACCGTGAGGTGGGTATGGTTATCCTCGGCTGGGTGTTTGGCATTGCCGTCGCCGTCATCGTGATTGCGATCGCGGTGATGTTCCTCAACCGGTTCTATCGCAAATCGACCCGCGATATCGCCCTGGTCCGAACCGGCTTCGGCGGCCAGCGCATCCTCATTTCCGGCGGCTGCCTGGCGCTTCCATTCCTGCACAAGGTCGAAGAGATCAATATGCGCACATTGCGCATCGAGGTCCGCCGTACCGGCGATAAATCGGTCATTACCGAAGATCGCATGCGGGTCGATGTCGAGCTCGAATTCTACGTACGCGTCATCCCGAGCCAGGAGGGCATCGCCACCGCGGCGCAGGCGCTCGGCGCCAAGTCGTTCACGGTCGACGGTATCCGTAACCTGCTGGAAGGCCGCTTTGTCGACGCGGTGCAGGCTGTGGCGGCGCGCAATACGATGGACAGCCTGCACGAAGGCCGCGCCGAGTTCGTCGCCAGCATCTCGGATCTGTTGCGTGAAAATCTTCGGCAGAACGGCATTTTGCTCAATTCAGTATCGCTGACCCGTCTCGACCAGTCGGCATTTTCCTCGTTCGACGAGAACAACGCCTTCAACGCTGTCGGGCTGCGCAAACTTGCTGAAATCATCGCGATCAACCGCAAGAAGCGCGCCGAGATCGAGGCCGACGCCGACGTCGCGGTGCGGCAGACTCAACTCGAGGCCACCAAGCAGCGGCTCATTCTCGCCCAGCAGGAAGAGCAGGCGCAGATCAACCAGCATCTGGAGATCGAAAAGATCAGGGCGGCGAGTAATGCCGAGGCCGCCAAGGCGCGCGAGGAATCGATGATCGCTTCGGAAGAAGCGCGCATCGAGCGCGAGCGGCAGACCAAGGCGACCGAAGTCGCCAAGCAGAGCGAATTGCGCAAGCTCGAGGTCGAGTTGCAGCTCGGCCTGGAGATGAAGAAGGTCGACAGCGCCATTCAGCTCGCCGCCAAGCACGTCGAAGAGGCAAAGTCGCGGGCGAAGGCGGAACTGGCGCGTGCCGAAGTCGTGCTGGCCGAGGAACACGTCCAGACCGAGCGCGATCGCGCTGTGGCCGACCGCTCGCACGAAATCGCGATGAAGCGCGTGAACGAGCAGGGCGCGGTCGAGCAGGCCAAGGCTGAGACTGAAGCCGGCGTGTTGCTGCGGCGCATCCGTGCCGAATCCGAAGGCGTCCGCACCAAGGCCGAGGCCGAACGCCTGCGCCTATTGGCGCAATCCGAGGGCGAGCGCGCGGTGATCGAGGCCGAGAATTCGCAGACCGATGCGCTGATCCGCATGAAGCTCGAGCAATATCGGCTGGATCGCTTGCCGGAGATCGTTTCGCAGATGATGAAGCCGGCGGAGAAGATCGACTCGATCCGCATTCACCAGCTTACCGGCTTCGGCAGCGCGGCCCCGGGCGCCGCCGGCGGCAACGGCGACGCCGCGCAAAAACCCCCGATCAACCAGGTCATGGACAGCATTCTCGGCATGGCCCTGCAGCTGCCGGCGCTGCGGAGCATCGGCGATTCGATCGGACTGGACTTCTCTTCGGCTATCGGGCCAGCCGGCACGTCGGTCGTCGAGCGAACGAAAGGGCGCGATCCCGATCAAAGCGAAAAATAACCGCGCGTCGTCTCTTGCATTTCCTGACCATCAGCGAACCTCGAAGGAACACGCCATGACCATATCCCGCAGGACATTGCTCCATACCGTCGGCGCGACCGCCTTGTTGACCGGCATGCCGCTCATCGGCGCGCGCGCCGAAGATGGTCCAATCAAGCTCGGCTGCATCGAGGACAATTCCGGCGTGCTCGACATCTACGGCAAGCCGATCGTGGCGGTCAACGCGATGGCGGTCGATGAACTCAACGCCGCCGGTGGCCTGCTCGGCCGCAAGATCGAACTCAAGCAATATGACAGCCAATCCGACATCGCGCTCTACACCAAATACGCGCAACAGCTCGTGCGCGACGACAAGGTCGATGTCGCTCATGCCGGCATCACCTCGGCCTCGCGTGAAGCGATACGGCAAACCTTCCGCCGTGGCAAAACGCTGTACTTCTACAACATTCTCTACGAAGGCGGCGTCTGCGACCGCAATTGTTTCTGCACTGGAACGACGCCCGCTCAGGCGGTGGAACCGATCATCGACTACGCGATGAAGAAGTGGGGCAACAAAACCTACGTCCTCGCGGCCGATTACAACTACGGCCAGATCACCGCCAAGTGGGTATCGCACTATGTCGAAGAGCGTAAAGGCACGGTGCAAGCTACCAGCTTCTTTCCGCTCGACGTCTCCGACTTCGGCTCGACCATCGCCAAGATCCAGGACGCGGCGCCGAATTTCGTCGTCGCGGCGCTGGTTGGCGGCGCGCACATTTCGTTTTTCCGCCAATGGGCGGCGTCGGGCATGAACAAGAAGATTCCGCTGACATCGACGACCTTCGGCGTCGGCAATGAGCATTTGGCGCTGTCGCCGGCGGAAGGCGATGGTATCCTCATCGCCGGCAACTACAGCCCGGAGATCGACACGCCCGCCAACAAGAACTTCCTGGCGGCCTACAAGAAGCGTTATGGCGATGCCAATCCGGTACACGAATTGGCGGTTTCGCAATATCAGGGCATCATGCTGTGGGCTGAAGCCGTGCGAAAGGCGGGCTCGGTCGATCATGACGCGCTCGTGAAGGTTCTTGAAAGCGGTCTGAAGATCGAAGGGCCGGCGGGAACGGTGACGGTCGAGCCCAAAACGCATCATTGCGCGCTCGACATCCATCTCATGGTCGTCAAGGATCAGAAGCTCACAATCATCGATACGGCCAAGCAACGGCCGCCGGCCGACACCGCCCAGTATTGCGATCTGGAGAAGAACCCGGACGACAACAAGCAGTACGAGGTCAAGATCTAAGCTGAGGCGTGATACGCCAAAGTGGAACGGACGGCCGCATGAGCGGCCGGCCGTCGCCAACGGACCTGTGGAATGGACTACGCGGCGATCGTCGTTCTCGAAATCCTTTACATGATCGCCTTTCTCGCGCTGATCAGTGCGGGCCTGGCAATCGTGTTCGGCATGATGCGCGTCATCAATCTCGCCCACGGCGAGTTTGTGATGCTCGGCGGTTATGCGACCATCGCCGCCGCCAAGGCCGGCATCAATGTCTATTTCGCCATGCTGGTGATTGCGCCGCTCGTCGTCGGCATCATCGGACTTGTGGTCGAGCGGCTGATCGTCCGCTTTCTCTACGGGCGCATGATCGACGTCATGCTGGCGACCTGGGGTCTGAGCCTGCTGCTGATCGGCCTCGTGACATTGATCTTCGGCAACACGCCAGTCAGCGTGCCGACGCCGATCCCGGGCTATCGGATCGGCCATTATCAGATGGGCGGATACAATCTGTTCGTGATCGCCGTCGCCGCCATTCTGATGTGCGCCATGTGGTTTGCCTTGCGCTACACCCGGGTCGGACTGATCGCGCGCGGCGCGATGCAAGGCCGGGAGGTGGTGTCGGCGCTCGGCTATAATCCGAACATGATCTACATGCTGACCTTCACGGTCGGTGCCGCACTGTCTGGGCTGGCCGGCGGCGTGATGGCGCCGCTCACCGGGCTGCTGCCCTCGATCGGCGGCGCCTACATCGCCAAGGCGTTCATCACCGTGATCACCGGCGGCGCCGCCGTGATTTCCGGCACCCTCTCCACCGCGGCGCTGTTTGGCACCGTCGACCAGATCGTTTCCTTCGCCACCACGCCGGTGCTCGGCGAGATCGCCATGCTGGTCCTCGCTCTCGTCCTCCTGCGCCTGATGCCGCAAGGCATTACCGGGCAGTTTTTCCGTAACTCCACATGACCGGCGCGGCGTTCGGCATCGGGCGTATCCACTGGAACTGGCTGGCCGCGCTCGCCATCGTGCTCGCGGCACTGCCGCTGGTGAGTGAGACCAGTACACCGACCTTGCTGGCGATCTGGGCGTTGTTTGCGCTATCGCTCGCGCTAATGTGGGGTTTCGCCGGCATTCTCAGCTTTGGGCATGCTGCCTATTTCGGTCTCGGCGCGTACACTTACGCCATTGCTTCGGTCAATATCGGCGAAAGCACCGTGCCGCTGCTGCTGGCATTGATCGTGCCGGCGGCCGTCGCCGCCATTATTGGCGCGATGATGTTTTATGGCCGCATCAGCGACGTCTATCTCGGCGTCATGACGCTGGTCGTCACTCTCATCCTCAACCGCTTCATGAATGCCACCGCCGGCGATGCCTACAAGATCGGCAACGCACGGCTCGGCGGCTTCAACGGCATTCCAGCGTTCCCGACGCTCAACGTGCCCGGCGAACCGAACATGGAGGTCTACGGCACCGCTTACTATTATGTCGTGATCGTCAGCGTGCTCATCGCCTATCTGATCGCCCGCTGGATCCTGGCCAGCGCGTTCGGACGCACGCTGATTGGCATTCGCGAGAACGAGCTACGGATGGAGCTTCTGGGCTACAACGTGCCGGCCTACAAGACCGCGATCTTTTCGGTCTCCGGAGCGATGGCGGGGCTGGCCGGCTGCCTGTTCGCCAACTGGGCTGAGATCGTGACGCCGAGCGTGTTCAGCCTCGGGACGACCGCCGAAGTGCTGATCTGGGTGATCGTCGGCGGGCTTGGCACGCTGATCGGCCCGATGATTGCCGCCGTCGCGCTCGGCTCGCTGAAGCTCGCGCTTGGCCACCAGACCACCGTTGATAATTCGCTGATTCTGGGCGCGATCCTGATCCTGGTCGTGCTGCTGCTCCCGCGCGGCTTCGCGCCGAGCTTTGTCGCCTGGCGCCGGCGCTTTGCGCAATCGCAAGTTCATCGACGCCAGGCGCGCGGCACGCGCCGCCGTCGTATCGCGCTGCAGGAAGCCAAGCAGTGAGTGAGCCGGTCGTTGAGACGCAGGAACTCGCGGTGCGCTTCGGCGGCGTGCTGGCGGTCGATCACGTCAATTTCCTGCTGCGCGAACGCGAACTGCGCTGCCTGATCGGGCCAAACGGCGCCGGCAAGAGCACGTTCTTCAAATCCATCACCGGCCAAATTCGCGGCGCCAATGGCAGCGGCCGGGTGTTGATCCGCGGCCAGGACGTCACCGGCTGGTCGACGCACCAGATCGTCCGGCTCGGCATCGGCATCAAGACGCAGGTGCCCTCGGTGATGAACGGACTCACGGTCGCGGAAAATCTCTGGCTCTCAGCCCGCCGCACCGCCGGGCATGACGGCGCCGATGCCGCAGTCGACGAGGTTCTGGCCGAGCTTGAGCTCGGCGCAATCGCGCGGCGGCCGGTCGGCGAACTCGCGCACGGGCAGCGGCAACTGGTCGAGATCGGCACGGTGCTCGCCAACAAGCCATGGCTGGTTCTGCTCGACGAACCGGCCGCTGGCTTGACTAACGTCGAGACCGAACGGCTGATCGCCATTATCAAGCGCATCAATCAAACCGCGACACTGATCGTCGTCGATCACGACATGCATTTTGTGCGGACGCTCGACTCCTTGATCACGGTGTTCCATCAAGGCGCTATCCTGGTCGAAGGCCACGCCCAAAGGTGCTGACCGACCCGAGTGTGCGGGAAGTGTATTTGGGGAACCGCGCATGAGTATTCGCGAAGGCCGCGATCCGGACGTTGGCGGCTGGCGCGACCGACGCCGCAGAGCCGGATGGGCTTGTCCTCGACGTGACTGACCTGCATGCCGGCTACGGCGAAGTGCCGGTGCTGCACGGCGTATCGCTGCAGCTGTGGGAAGGCGAAGCCATCGGGATTGTCGGCCACAATGGCATGGGCAAGACCACGCTGCTGCGGACCATCATGGGGCTGTTGCCGCCGCGCGGCGGCAAGATCGTGGTCGACGGCGTCGACGTAACCACCTGGGCGGCGCACGAGCGAAGCCGCCTCGGCATCGCCTATGTGCCGCAGGGCCGCGGCATCCTTCCCGGCCTGAGCGCGCACGAGAATCTGCGCTTGGCCTGGACGCCGGATTCCGGCGAGACCGAAGAACGGGCGATCGAGCGCGTACTCGGAATTTTCCCGCGGCTGACGCGATTGCTGGAACGCCGCGGCGGTGCGCTCTCGGGCGGCGAGCAGCAAATCCTGGCGCTGGCCCGCGCGCTGGTGCCGCTGCCTTGGCTCCTCCTGCTCGACGAGCCGTCCGAGGGCATTCAGCCGTCCATCGTCCAGGAAATCGGCGAACTTCTGGCGTCATTGCGTGACAAGCAGCGCCTCTCGATGCTGATCGTGGAACAAAATCTCGAACTCGTGCTCGACGTTGCGAGCCGCATTGTGCTGGTCGAGCGCGGTCGTATCACCCGCGAGCTCGATGCTGGAATGGTGCGCGCCGGCGCCATTGCCGATCTGGTCGGCCTAGGCGGTGCGCGAAGCACCTATGGCGCGTCCGGCGGCGTCGTGACGCCGCCCCGTCCGCAGCCGCCCGGTGCGCCTTCGCAGAATGGGCCGACGCGCTTGGCGTCGAATGGCCCGCGTCCTGCGACAAACGGCGCGCGGGCGTCGAATGACTCACGCAATTCCGCCCGCAACGGGCCAACGCGAAATTCGGCGCCGCCGATGCCGGCCGCTGCCACATCATTGGGGGGACCCATGTCGACCGTCAGACGGCCAACGCTCGAGCAGATGCATGACGTCGTCAATTCGCTGCATATGAGCATGTCGCAAGGCGAAGTCGCCGAATATCTCGATGTGCTGGAAGGCACATTCCAGGCCTACGACCGGGTCAATCAATTGCCGGACTATCTGCCGCCGGTGCGCTATCCGCGCACGCCTGGCTACCGGCCCGGCGCCAACGAGAATCCGCTCAACGCCTGGGCGGTGAAGACGGAAGTCCGCGGCGCCGCGCATGGACCGCTTTCGGGCAAACGCGTCGTGCTCAAGGACAATATCTGCCTCGCCGGCGTGCCGATGATGAACGGCGCTTCCACTCTGGAAGGCTATGTGCCGGATATCGACGCCACGCTCGTTACCCGAATCCTCGATGCCGGCGGCACCATCGTCGGCAAGGCGCACTGCGAATATTTCTGTTTGTCCGGCGGCAGCCACACCTCGGCGCTCGGTCCGGTGCACAATCCGTACAAACACGGCTATTCGGCCGGCGGCTCATCGTCGGGATGTGGAGCTTTGGTCGGCGCTGGCGAAGTCGAGATGGCGATCGGCGGCGACCAGGGCGGCTCGATCCGCATGCCGTCGTCTTATTCAGGCTGCTACGGCATGAAGGCGACGCACGGTCTCGTGCCCTATACCGGCGTCATGCCGATCGAAGCGACCATCGACCATGCCGGGCCGATGACGGCGACGGTCGCCGACAACGCGTT
Organism: uncultured Alphaproteobacteria bacterium; assembly: GCA_963804405.1. Classification (GTDB taxonomy): domain Bacteria; phylum Pseudomonadota; class Alphaproteobacteria; order Rhizobiales; family Xanthobacteraceae; genus BOG-931. Next base: position 113,852 of record CAWDQG010000059.1, read on the forward strand.
GCTCCTGGAAGTGATCGCCGGCGCCGACGGACTCGATCCGCGCCAGTACGACGTGCAGGTCGAGAAATATAGCTACACGACCGGGCTCGGCCGCGGCGTTTCCGGCATGCGCATCGGTCTGGTGACGGAAGGGTTTCGGCTGGCCGTCGAGCGAGCCGGACGTCGATGCCAAGGTACGCGAAGCGGCGGAGCGTTTGCGCGGCGTCGGCGCGATCGTCGAGCCGGTCTCGATTCCCATGCATCACGACGGCAGCGCCATCTGGACGCCGATCGCGCTCGAAGGACTGGTCGCGCAGATGATGCACGGCAACGGCATGGGCTTTAACTGGAAGGGCCTTTACACCACGAGCCTCCTCGACGCCCATGCCAATTGGCGGGCCCGCGCCGACGAATTGTCGCGCACGCTGAAAATCTCCATGCTCGCCGGGGAATATTTCATCAAGCATCATCGCGGCCACTTCTACGCCAAGGCGCAGAATCTCGGGCGCCTGCTGCGTAAAACCTACGACGACGTGCTGGCGCGCTACGATCTTCTGATGATGCCGACGCTGCCGATGAAGGCGACGCCGCTGCCGCCGAACAACGCGCCGCTGGCCTTGTGGTGTCAGCGCGGCTTCGAAATGCTGCCGAACACCTGTCCGTTCGACGTAACCGGCCATCCGGCCATGAATATTCCGTGCGGCTTGAGCGACGGCTTGCCGGTCGGCATGATGCTGGTTGGCAAGCATTATGCCGAAACCACGATCTATCGGGCGGCGCATGCATTCGAGCAACTCGGAGATTGGCGGAATTTCTGATCTGCAGTCGGTCTGCAACGCAGACGGCCGGCGCCGGTGAGCACCTACAACCCATTCGGCTCGGATTTTCTGAAGAGCCGTAGCGACGATCATCTGCGGCCGCACGGTACATTATCTTACGTCGCCGGCGCGACCGACGAGCCGCTCAAATTCATGACCATTCCGCAGTTGCTGGATCGCGCGTGTTCCAGGCATGGCGGGCGCACCGCAGCGATCTTCGCCGCCAATAACACGTCGCTGTCCTGGTACGATCTGCGCGAGCGATCCAATGACGTCGCCGCTGGCCTGCTGGCGCTTGGCGTCGGGCGCGGCGACCGGGTCGGCATCTGGGCGCCCAATCGCGCCGAGTGGCTTTACGTCCAGTTCGGCACCGCCCGCATCGGCGCTATCTTGGTCAATATCAATCCGGCTTATCGGACTTCCGAGCTCGAATACGCACTAAACAAAGTCGGATGCAAAGCGCTGATCCTGGCGCCACGTCATCGCTCGAGCGATTACGTCGAGATGCTGCGCGCGCTGGCGCCTGAAATCGACGGCGACGCGATCAGCCTGCAAGCTGCAAAATTGCCGCAGCTTAAGCACGTCGTCATCCTCGACGACGGACCGCATCCGCACGGCACCCACTCATTCGCGAAATTGACGTCGCTCGCCGGGCCGGGCCATCGCAGCCGCCTGGAGGCGCTTGCCGCGATGCTCGATCCGGACGACGCCATCAATATCCAGTTCACGAGCGGCACGACTGGCTCGCCGAAGGGCGCGACTCTCAGTCATTTCAATATCGTCAACAATGCGCGCTACGCCGCCAAGTGCATGGCGTTGTCTGCCGACGACCGCCTGTGCATCCCGGTGCCGCTCTATCATTGCTTCGGCATGGTGTTGGGCGTGCTGTGCTGCACGGCGGTCGGCGCCGGGATGGTTTTTCCCGGCGAGAGTTTCGATGCGGAGGCGACGCTGGCCGCTGTTGCCCGCTATGGATGCACGGCTTTGCACGGCGTCCCGACAATGTTCGTTGCTCAGCTCGAGCATACGAATTTCGCCAATTACGACACGTCGAGCTTGCGGACCGGCATCATGGCCGGAGCGCCCTGCCCGATCGACACGATGCGCGCGGTCATCGACCGCATGCATATGCGGGAAATCACAATCGGCTACGGCATGACCGAAACCAGTCCGCTGTCGTGCCAGTCGCGCACCGACGATCCGGTCGACCGGCGGGTGGCGACCGTCGGGCGCATCCTTCCGCACGTCGAGGTCAAGATCGTTGATGCTACCGGCAAGGTCGCGCGCGTCGGCACCGCCGGAGAATTGTGCACGCGCGGTTATGGCGTGATGCGGGGCTATTGGAACGATGCCGAACGGAGCGCAGAAGCAATCGACGCGTCCGGCTGGATGCATTCAGGCGATCTCGCGACTATCGATGAGCAAGGATATTGCAGCATCGTCGGGCGGCTCAAGGACATGCTCATTCGTGGCGGCGAAAATATCTATCCGCGCGAGATCGAGGAGTTCTTGCTCCGCCACCCAAAGGTACAGTCCGTGCAGGTCTTCGGCGTGCCCGATCACCGGCTCGGCGAAGAGGTCTGTGCCTTCATCGTTCTCAAGCCCAATCAGGCCGCCACCGCCGAGGAAATACAGTCGTTCTGCCGCGGGCAAATTTCCCACCAGAAAGTGCCGCGCTATATCAGGTTCGTGCCGGAATTCCCGATAACCGCGACCGGCAAGCCGCAGAAATATGTCATGCGCGAACAGATCATGAGCGAACTCGCGGCGGAATCGCGGAGCTGATAAGCAGGTCCTTGGCCTTTTCCACCGGCTGCTGCAACAGCCGGCGACGGGGTACGCCGGTTGCGCAAACGCCCGGTTGAACGATCGCACTGAAGCCTGCGTTCCCGCGCCAGTTCCGCGATGGAAACAGCGGCCTTAGTCGCCCTGACGTGCGGTCTCTTCGTCACGAGGGTGCAGCCAATTGTCCACAACAATGGCGGCAAGCAGCACCATGCCGCGAACGATGTTTTGCACCTCGCTGTTCACATCCATGATGGTGAAGGCATTGAGCAGCGTGCCGATGAGGGCGCAGCCGACGACGACGCTGAACACGCCGCCACGCCCGCCGACGAGGCTGATGCCGCCGAGCACGACCACAAGGATCACGTCAAAGATCTGCGTGCCTTGTACGATCGTCATCTGCATGCTGCCGGTCTGCCCGATCCAGACCAAACCGGCGAGCCAGGCCATGGCGGCCACAAGCACGTGCTCGAGCACGATCAGCGGACGCAGCGCGATGCCGGAAAAGCGCGCCGCTTCCGGGTTGTCGCCCTGCGCATAGATGAAGCGGCCGATCGAGGTCCATGACAGAAAGGCGTAGATCACCAATGCGGCCGCGGCAAAAACGAAAATCGGCATCGGTATGCCGAACAACGTGCCGCGGCCGGCGAACAGCAGCGCCGGTGCGTCCTGCGGAGCATAAACAACGTAAACCGGCGCGATCCAATAAGCGACGCCGTACACGACGAAAGTGGTGGCCAGCGTGGCGAACAGAGCCGGCACCTCGACAAACGCCACCATCACGCCGTTGATCATCCCGATGCCGACCGCAATCGCGAGCGCCAGGACAGCAGTCCAGAACGGCGACAGCCCGTGCCGATTGGCGATCAGCGCCACGCACCAGGAGCCCGCCATGATCGCGACTTCGCTCAAGTCGATGCCGCGACTGATGACGATGAGCCCCATGCCGAGACCGAGGATGCCGAGAATTGAAATGCTGCGGACGAGCCCAAGAATATTGGACGTGGTCGCGAAGCCCGGCAAAGTCAGGGCGAAGACGAGCAGGAGAACCACGACGATGACTGCGACCACCTGCTCCTGGCTAAGCCGGCCGAGCCCGCGCCAAGGCGCCGTCTTGCCGGGCTTCGTCGTTGTCACGGTCGCCATGTCGCGCTCTCTCTTCCTTGCCGTCGGGCGGACGTTGATCAATGGATGGCGGCGTACATGATCCTGTCTTCGGTCGCGGTCGCACCGTCGAATTCGGCGACGATGCGACCGAGCCGTGCCACCAGAATGCGATCTGAAACAGCGAGGATCTCCGGAAGGTACGAGGAGATCACCACGACGGCCTTGCCTTCGTCGGCGAGCCGGCGGATTTGGGCGTGAATTTCGGGAATGGTGCCGACGTCGACGCCGCGGGTCGGCTCGTCGAAGATGATGATCGACGGTTCCTGCGCCAGCGATTTGGCGATCACGACTTTCTGCTGATTGCCGCCAGACAGCTCGACGATGCGCGCCTTGCGCTGGAGCGCGGCAATCTTCAGCCGTTCGACCCAATAGTTCGCCAACTTGCTGCGCGCGACGCGCGATAGCAGGAAGCTGAAGCCCAGCCTGGTCGCCAGCTTGCTCACATAAACGTTGTCGTCGATGCGCATTGTCTCGAAGTAGCCGTTGAGCTTGCGATCCTCGGTGATGTAGCAAATGCCGTCGTTGATCGCGTGCTTGGGCACGCGATAACGGATCGGCTTGCCGCGCAGATAAATCATGCCGCCATTGATCAGGTTGCGCTTCAGGGCGCCGTATATGATCTTTGCAATCTCGGTGCGCCCCGAGCCGATAAGGCCGGCGATGCCGACAACCTCGCCGGCATAGACGGAGAAGGACATGTTCTTCACCACGGCGCCCATGGTGACGTTCTCGATGGCCAGCACCTTTTCGGTCGCGTGATGCCGTTCATTCGCGTTCCGGCGCCTGCCGTAATAGGTTTGCGTGATGTCGCGACCGACCATGTAGCGCACCAGCTTTTCGCGCGTCATTTCCGAAGTCTTGGCCGTGATGACCAGCTTGCCGTCGCGCAGCACCGTGATGCGGTCGGAAATTTTCAGCGATTCCTCGAGCGCGTGTGAGATATAGATGACGGCGACGCCGCGGGCACGCAGATCGCGCACCAGATTAAAAAAATGCACGATTTCTTCGGGCGTGAGGCTTGCGGTCGGCTCGTCGAAAATAATGATGCGCGCCTTGTTGTAGATGGCGCGGGCGATCTCCACCATCTGCCGTTTGGCAGTGCCGAGCAACGCCACCGGCGTCGCCGGGTCGACATGGAAATTGAGCGATTGCAGCAGCTGTTGCGCCTGGATGTTGAGGGTACTAAAGCGCGTGAGCAGCTTTTCATTGCCGAGTTCGATGTTCTGTGCCGCCGTCATGGTCGGCACCAAGCTTGTCTCCTGATAGACCATGCAGATACCGGAGGCGAGCGCGTCGCGCGGCGACTGGAAAGCGACGGGCTTGCCGTCGACACAATAGGTGCCGGACGTGAGTTTGATTGCTCCCGCGATCGCCTTGCACAGGGTCGATTTGCCGGCGCCGTTCTCGCCGACCAGCGCGTGGACCTCGCCGGCGTAAAGGTCGAAATCGACACCCTCGATGGCATGAACGCCGCCGTAAATCTTGCTGCCCTTGCTGACGCTCAGCACCGGCTGGCGCGTCATGTCCGGCTGCGCGATCTCGACCGGACGATTGGGAACGATCATCTCGTTCATGTTTGCGCATCCCGTCGGTGCAGCAGTATGCGACCGCTGCCTTTGGAGACGACGATAAGCCCTTGAGGCGTTTCGATCGCCGCGGTGATGCCGTGATAGCGGCCACCCACCCGGCTATGCAGCGATTCGACCGCTTCGCCATTGGCATCGAGGCGGGCGACGAGCCCATAGGATCGCGGCGGCGCCCAGGGTTTTTGAATGCCGAGCGCCTTGATGCCGCCGAACTGCATGGGCTCGAGACAGTCGTCGTTGCTCGAAAGCGCAGGCGCAATCCAATATTCCGGCGGAATGGTCCGCATCATTTCTTCCCGGAAGTCGTCCTCCCGCAACACGAACTCGATCAAATGGGTGCGCACGCCAAAGAGGCTGAGCCAGAAGCCGCCGTTGGCGCTGCGTCCGAGGCGGGACGGATAGCCCGGCATGTTGCGGATCACGACCTGCGGCGCGCCGATAGCTCCGGCAGCCGAAATTGGCGCGCGGCTCAGCCGATGGGCCAAGCTTTCGGTGAACCACAGGTTTCCGTCGACTACCGCGAGGCCGCATGGATAATTCAGTCCGCGCAGCAGCATGCGAGCGTTCTGCAGAGAGGCATCGCAGGCGACGAGGCGGCCAAGGGCGTTGCGCTCCATGAGGTCAACGCACCACTCGTTTGCGGCGTGGCACGCGCTGCCGTCGCTGACGAAAATGCTGCCGTCGGGGGCGACGGCGACCGCGGTCAGACAGCGCAGCGATACTCCTTCGGCTGCACCGAGAAATATCGTGCGACCGGTCGCCGGCTCGATCGCGGCGAGACCGCGGGCCGTGCAGGCGAGCAACCGACCATCGGGATGAACAGCGAGCGCGCCGACCTCGCTATCGAGGTTCGCGACCACAGCCCGATTTGCATAGTTGGCGCCGCTCAGCCGCCACACCGTCTCGCCGCCGGAGACGACGATTGCACCGTCCGGCGCTTCCGCGACCGCGTCGGCGCCGGGAAGCGCATCGCCGACCGGCGTTGCCTCGTCGAGCCGGTCGTTGGGGCTGAACGCGCCGTCCATCGAGGGGATGGCATGCGGGTCGCGATCTGGGAACAGGATTTGTTCGATGTCGCGCTGCAGATAGGTGAGAAATCCCATCGATCAAACCCGCCGTTTGTCGCCCCAATATGCCTCGTAGCCACTCCAGGTCGGGTCGGCGCCTTGCAGCTTGATGCGTCCGATCCGATTATTCTCAAGCCCGCCGAGATAAAGGTAGCCCTTGTGCTCGCGCATCGACGTCACCGTCGAATGCGAGACGCCGCTCGGATCCCAGTAGGATTCACGCACGTTGCCGGCGTCGTCGAACTTCAGCACGCAACCGTGATTAAGTCCGGGAGACAGCCACTCGTCGGTCGGCACTTGCTTGACCATCCGTCGGCGAAACGCCGCTTTGCGCGACACGAGGTCGAAGGTCGGCGTGCGGATGCCGACGAGCGCCAACCAATAATTGCCGTCAGAGGCGCGGTTGATGTTGTCCGGCAGGCCCGGCAGCTCGTCGATGAAGATCTCGGTCTTGCCGGCATCCGGACCTACGAGCCAATGACGGAAAATGCGGCAGGCCGAGGTTGAGGCAATCAGCACGGAGCGCCCATCGTTGGCGACACAGACACCGTTGGGAAAATAGAAGCGTTTGATGATCGCGTGCGTTTTGCCGGTCGCCGGATCGAAACACAGGACGCGCCCGTTCGGCCGGCCCTCGATGATGTCGAGCGTATTCGTCGTCATCTCGTAGCGGGTCGTACAGTCGCTGAAATAGATCTTGCCGTCCGGCCCGATGTCGAGATCGTCGGCCATGCGGATCCGCAAATCGTCGTTGAGTTTCGTCCAGGTCCGGTAGGTCTCGTCCGTCACCTTGAACACTTCGCCGCTGGGCTTTACGCCGTACACACCCATGCCCGCGACGCAGACAATCAGGTTCTCGTCCCTATCGAACTGCATGCCGAGCGGGCGGCCGCCGATATGGGCGAAAACTTCGCGACGCTCAAAGCGTTCGCCAGAAAAACGAATGATGTTGCCGTCGCGGGTGCTGCCATAAACGCGGTCGTGGCGATCGAGGATCACATCCTCCGGACCCTCGACCTGATCCAGGCCAATGGCTTCGGCGCCGACCAGACGATCGTTTTGCGCGAACGGCGACCCGCCTCCTGCGGCGATCGACGGCGCGTAGGCAAGCGGCACCGGCGCCGGATTGACGTAAATTTTCTGAATCACTTTGCCGCGATTCTTCGCCCATTTCACGTCGATGCCGACCGCGAGCAGCAGAATGATGCCGATGACGGCGGAGGTGATGTAGCCGGGGATGCCGATACGCACGAGCCCGTTGGTCATCATGAAAATAATGATCGCGCCGAGCATCGCCCGCCACACGGTGCCGCGGCCGCCGAGCACCGACGCTCCGCCGATGATCACCGCCGTCAGCGCCTGAAATTCCCAGCCGACGCCAGTGGTCGAATCCGTGCTGCCCTGGCGCGCCGCGTAGAAAACACCGCCTGCGGCACAGAGCACGCCCGACAGCATGTAGGTCACGAGCAGCATGCGATTGACGCGGATGCCGGCGTGCCGCGCCGCTTTGCGGCTCGCACCGATGGCGGTGAGGTGCCAGCCGTAGCGGGAGCGGCTCAGAAAGGTATGACCGACTAAAAGCACGACGATCAGCGTCGCAGCGTTGACCGGCAGCCCGAGGATCGAGCCTTCGCCGAGAAAGTCCCAGGCATCGTTCTCGACCGAATTGGTGGCGAACACGGTGGCAAAGCGCTCGTTCAACAAATTCACGCAGGCGCGCAGGATGATCAGCGTCACCAGCGTCGTGAGGAACGGCCGCGCCTTGAGGTAGCCGATCAGGATGCCATTGCCGGCACCGACGACGGCACCGGTCAATAGCGTGGCGAGAACCACGAGCCAGGCCGGTAGCCCGAGCACGAACAGGCAGAATAGCGCGGTGAAATTGCACAAGGCGAAAATGGCACCGACGCTCAGATCGATGCCGCCGGAAATAATGGTAAAAGCCATGGCGAGCGCGACGAAGCCGAATTCGGCAAACAGCCGCATCAGCGACAGCGCATTGCTGATCGTGCCGTAGTCCTTGATTGTCAGCGAGAAATAGAGGACCAGCGCGATCATCACCGTGAATGGGATGATTGGCTCGAACCATTGCTTGAGCAGCAGCTCGGACAGGAACAACCGCGGCGACCAGCGATAGGGCAGCCGCCGGGCCCGATGGCTGAACGTCTGCAACGCGGTTGTGGACATCGGCCCTACTCCGCACCGCTCGCCGCTCCCGCCGGCGGGCGGGAGCGGCGATTTCTTGGCGATTGCTAACTTCGCTGGCTAGTTCGACGCCGTCGACGTCGGCGGCTTCGGCACCGGATAGCAGTTGGCGCCGTTGGCATTGCTCTTATCGAGCCAGATCGGCCGCGTGTAATATTCCTGATGCTTGGTGCCGGGCTTGTTGCCGGCCTGCAGCAGCGTTTCGGCGGCGACGAATGCATCGTGACCCTGCTCGGTCGCCGTATAGCTCAAGAACTTGTAGAAATTGCCTTGCGTGAGCTGATCGCAATCGAGCTGCGAGCCTTCGCCCGAAGCATAGACTTTCACCTTGTCGATCTTGCCGGCATTGCGAATGGCCTGGGCGGCGCCGGATTCCATAATGCCCCAGAACCCGATGCTGGCGCACAGGTCGGGATGCTGCTGAATGACCGTCGCGGTGATGTTGAGCGCGTTGTTGGCATCCCACAGCGCCGCCTGGTTGGAGACGACCTTGATGGCCTTGTCCTTGTTGAGAACGTCCATGACGCCGGCGATCTGATCGACGCTGGCGGCGGCGGTGAGCTCGCCTTGGATGATTTGCACCTCGCCTGAGGTTCCGCTGCCGGTGCCGCAAACTTTCACGACGTCCTCGGCAAGAATGCGTCCGACCTCATACCAGTCGGCGCCGACGAAAGCGTCAGACTTGTAATTCGACGACATGTTCATCTGCACGACATGAATGCCCTGCGCCTCGGCGCGCTTGAGGTCCTTCATCAGCAGCGTCACGCTTGGATTCTGAACAATGATAACGTCGGGTTTTTCATCAATGAGCGCGGTCAGCGCTTGCTGCATCGCAGCCGGGTTGAGGGCCGGATCGCGCACGATGAATTTCATGCCGCGCCACTCCGCCTCGGTCTTGATGACCCGGCCCCATTCGTCCATCAGCGGTACGCCGGTGGCGATCGGCAGGAAGGCGATGGTCTTGCCTTTGAGATCCTTGTCGTATTCGGCGCGCAATTCGTGCGCCGTCTTGGTACCGCTCTCCTCCTGCGCAAACGCGGAGCCCTGCAGCCCCCAAACGGCAAACGCCGTCAACGAAACCGCAATTCCCGCCCACGAATATCTTCGGGTCATGGCGTTACTCCTCCCTTGTGAAGCGATAAGTCCCGGATTTTTCCCGGTGGTTGTTGCGCAAGTATATCGTCGATACCGCGACAGGCAAAATGGACCGGAGCAATGGGAAAAAACGTCGCGCACGCCGCGGCGGCACCAGTGCTGCTGAACCACAATTCATTCGGAGCAATGCCCGAACGCCTGGCATTACGCGGCTTTTCGGCCGACCTCCCTGCGGTTTGCCGAAACCATGGTCTAAGCCATGCTAATCGGACGACTTAGCATATTGGATCGATCGTTCCAAGAGTAATCTGGAGTGACCGTTCCAAATCGTGATATGTGGTTTTTGCAAAAGTGCGGGAGTGGCAGAGTCGGCCCTCGGAAGCGGTCCGAAATCTGGCAGATCTTCTTGCCCGTGAGGACAATCGCCGATGACGCGTTCGGGCAAAAACAGGACAAGATCCTCGCTGAACGTCGTGACTCCCGCTACAAGGTCGGCGCCGAAATCGTCGGTCCGGTCACCCCGCCCCCGTTCGATATAAAAAGTCGGCGAACATCCAGAAGAAATTGCTGGATACGGCCGAGTATCTGTTCGCGCGATGGGGCTACGCCGCCGTTTCGATCCGCGACGTGACTTCGCTGGCGCAAAATGCGCGTCGCCAACGTCAGTTACTATTTCGGCAGCAAGCAGAATCTCTATTACGAAGTGTTTGCGGCGTCGCGCCGAACCGCTGGCGGGAGATGCGGCTCGCGCGGATCAAGGCGGCCCGTTCGCTTAAGGCAAACCGCGACCTGAAGCTTGAACGCGCTGGTGGCGGCTTATGCCGATCCGCCGCTCGAGCTTAGCCAGAGCGGCGGCGGTGGGCTGGAAAAACTTCTTCTCTTTGATCGGACAGGTGACGTTCACCGGTTTCGCCGCCGCCGCAAATTACCGAGTTCTTCAATGAGCCGGCGCCGTCAATCGATGGCGGCGCTTCACGAACTGTATCCGGCGGCCCCGGCGGCAAAAATCCAGGCCGCCGCCCTGCTCGTGATCGGGCCGTATATCATGGTCATTGCCGAACCCGGCCGCATCGAGACTTTCCCCGAAAAAGCATTTCTCGTCGGGCGACTTAAGCCTGCTGGGGCCGCTCATGAAGGATTTCATCGCCGGCGGCATCCGCAGCGTGCTCCCGCAGGCTCCGCCGAAGGCAAAAACTCGCCGGCGAGGACCGCCGCGCGCGGCCGCGCTAAGATGATAATTGCGCCGACACTTCTGTAACGTCCGTTCCAGGTTGACGTAAAGTGGAACAGTTCGATACAGTTCT
>CAWDQG010000060.1:0-83331 GCA_963804405.1 uncultured Alphaproteobacteria bacterium
ATTCGAAGACGAGGTGGAACAATCTATTAGACGGCCTTGCCGTCAGTTGAACGGCAGGTCCAAGCGACATTGCGAACTCACCTCATCCATCGTCCCGCGAGGGACATCTTTCCACCGCAGGATGGAGCTCGAGTTTCCTCCTATTGGATCTGATCCGGTGCGGTTGTCATGCTGCTGCCGCGGCCTGTTCCCGTGTCCAGCGGAACTCGGTGCCGTCAACCCAGATGCGGTGCATGATCACAGCCAATCGGCGGGCCAGCGCCACAATCGCCTTTTTCGTCCCGCGGCGCCTGGCATCTCATCGCCCAGGCCTTGAGCCAGGACCATTTCTTGGAACGCATCATGGCCTGAGCTGCTTCGTAGAGCATCGTCCGCATCATCTCATCTCCACAGCGCGATATTCTGCCGTCCCAATCCACCTCGCCCGATTGATACTTGGCGCACGTCAGCCCAAACACCGCCCCGACGGACTTGGATTTGCGGAAGCGAGCCGGAATGTCGACGGTGGCGCGATAGGTCAGCGACACCACGGGGCCAATGCCGGGGGTCGTCATCAAGCGCCGGCACACCTCGTCATCCCGGACAATGGCCAACAGACGGCGATGCAGGATGACGATCTGTTCCCGTAACACCCGCCGGACAATGAGCATCGGTTCGACCAGAACCGCCAAGTCGGGTAGGTTCTCGACAAGCTCCCTAATCCGCGCCTCGAACTTCACCTTCCCACCATGCCGACCTTAAGGCCGAAGTTGCGCAACGTACCGCGCAGGTCGTTCTCAAGGGCGATGGCCTTGGACAGCAGCAACTGGCGATGGGTCAGCAGCATCCGCAGTTTCTGACTGCGTAACGTCTTTACATGTACCGGGCGGTAAAGCCCCACCCTCATCATCTGTGCCATGCCACGCGCATCGTTGCGGTCAGTCTTGTTGATCTGCGCCTTCAGCACCGCCCGCATGTGCCGCGTCTCGACGCAGATCACTGGCAAGCCTGCTTCGGCGAGCGCGCTGAACAGCCATTGCGACAGCGGCCCAGCTTCCAATCCAATTCGCTTGAAGTGATAGGAGGGGTTCTTCAGCACCGCCACTAACGCGTCAGGCTCGCTCGCCAACTTCATTTCCCGGACAATCTTGCCCGTCTCATCCACAATGCAGACGCTGGTCTCCTTGACCGATACGTCCAGTCCAGCAAAATGGTCCATGCTGCGCTTCTCCTTCTGATGCTTGAGGCCGTAACCACGGACCTCGTTTCACCATCAGCCTGAAGCGCAGCACCCAAAATCTTCAGCTATCCACAAGCTGCCGGCCGATTACCCCATCTATCGGAGTAACAACGGACATTGATCGGCACGGGTACTGAATGCATCGGTCGTGAATGACCCGAGGCGGACATGTCCGGCTACGGTAATTATCAACCTCCCCCTGCCCGACGACTTGGTGTACCCTAGCCTCGTGTACCGCATTGTCGCTCTGGCCGGCTCGGGCTTCACCGGGGCGGTGCCGCTGCAAAGACTTTTAAGCTTGGTGTTTCTTCCCCCTCTGACGCGGGGCGAGGGCCACTTCAGATGTGATCTGCAGGGGAGACTAAACATGGCGCAAATTGACGAAAACAAACTCCACGAATTCGTCGGCAAAATGCTGGGTGACCTCGGTGGTGCATTCAGCGTGCCGACGGTCCGCATCGGACTGAGATTTGGCTTATTCAACGCTCTACACGAAGGCGGGCCAGCTACGTCCGATGAATTGGCGAAACGGGCGGGCGGACTGACGGAGCGATATGTCCGCGAGTGGGCACTCGCTCAAGCGGCGAACGGTTTCGTCGATTAAACGCGACCTCGCAGAAATTCAGTCTGTCGCCAGAACAGGCCATGGTCTGCAAAAGGACAGTCCGGTTTATCTGGCGGAGCGTTCGACATCGTGGCCGCCATGATCGAGGGAGAGCAAAAGGTCGAGAATTCGTTCCGAACGGGTACCGGTGTGCGCTGGGGCAATTCGGCAGGGTGCCTGTTCTGCGCAACTGGTGCGTTCTTCCGACCGGGCTATGTGAACAACATTGTACAGAACTGGCTGCCAACCCTTGACGGAATCGAAACAAAGCTAAAGTCGGGGGCCAAGGTCGCCGATGTTGGCTGCGGCGTCGGCTTTTCGACTCTGCTGATGGCGCAAGCTTTTCCCAAAAGTCAGTTCGTCGGATACGATTTCCACGCGCCTTCCGTGGAAGAGGCGAATAGACATGCCGTCGCGCATGGGTTGGGTGATCGTCTAAGCTTTAAGGAAGCGAAAGCAAAGGACATCAAGGAATCCGGCTTCGACCTCGTGACATGCTTCGACTGTTTGCATGACATGGGTGATCCTAGAGGTTGCGCGGGTCATATGCGTCGCATCCTGAAGGCGGATGGAAATTGGATGCTAGTCGAACCAATCGCGGGCAATCGTCCGGAAGACAACATGAATCCCGTTGGGCGACTTTATTACAACGCTTCGACTATGATCTGCGTGCCCACATCACTAGACCAGGAAGTAGGCGAAGGCTTGGGTGCGCAGGCGGGTGAGATCAAGCTCACCGAGGTCATTCGCGACGGCGGGTTTACGCAGGTTCGAAGGGCGACGGCGGGGCCGTTCAACATGGTCCTTGAGGCTCGGGCCTAGTCGAGCGCTCGGTATCCCCGTTATTAGCTGCCGTGGCGGCCGTCGCGGCCGAGGGTACCGTATCCGCTCCGCGAATTTTTGACCTTGTCCGGTGTTGGCCCCTTTCGACGTTCGTCGCGACGCAACATTTTGGTAGCTATCGGTGCAATAGCGGAAATGCCGCCGACATCGAACCGACGCTGAAGACCCATAGCCGACTTAGGCAGCTTAGAATTTTCGCACGGCAAATTGAACCAACAACCTATTCCGTTAGTCGCACTTTTCTGGTCTGATTGCCTGAATTGAAATCCGCGATTGGCGCGCCCCTGAGGGTTGGGCATACAATGCGACGGCGCGATTTCATATACCTTCTCAGCAGCGCGATGGTGGCGGCGCCGCTCGCGGCGCGAGCGCAGCACCCCGCGACGCCCGTGATCGGATTCCTGAGCAACTCTTCGCCTGAGGCGGACCCGCATCTGACGGCGGCCCTAAACCAGGGGCTTGGGGACAACGGCTTCGTTGACGGCCAAAACTTAACGATTGACCGCCGCTGGGCCGACGGCCGAGTTGACCGGCTCCCAACAATGGCCGCCGAACTTGTTCGTCGTCAGGTGGCGCTTATCGTTGCAATTTCACCGCCGCCAGCGCTGGCCGCGAAGGCGGCAACCGCGACAATTCCGATCGTGTTTCATTGCGGCGGCGACGTGGTCAAAATGGGCCTTGTCGCTAGCCTCAGTCGGCCCGGCGGTAATGCCACCGGCGTGAACCTGTTCACGCTAGCGCTAAAATCCAAGAAGCTTGATCTGCTGAACAGGCTCGTGCCGTCGACCGGGACATTCGCCTATCTAACGAATCCAAATAATCCTGCCGCCGAGGAGCGGGCGAACGAGATGCGAGACACCGCGCGCTCGCTTGGCCGATCACTTCTCGTCGTCGGCGCCAGCACGCCGACTGAAATCGACGCGGCCTTTGCGACTCTCGTCGATCAGCGGGTCGTGGCGCTCGTGGTTATGGCCGATCAGTATTTCGATGGCGCTCGGCGCGCTCAACTCGTCGCGTCGGCGGCGCGCAATGCAATTCCTGCCTTGTACGGACAGCGCGAATACGCGCTTGAAGGTGGGCTGATTAGCTACGGAACCAATCTGGTGGAGACCTTTCGCCAGACGGGCAACTACGCCGGCCGCATTCTTAAGGGCGAAAGGGCAAGCGATTTGCCAGTTGTGCGGCCAACCAAGTTCGAGTTGGTCATCAATCTAAAGACTGCCAGGGCGCTCGGCCTTGACGTGCCAGCGGTGCTGCTCGCCACCGCCGATGAGGTGATCGAATGAGGCGGCGCGATTTCATCACGCTGGTTGGTGCGACCTTCGCTTATCCGATTGCAGCGCATGCGCAACAACCTGAGCGGATGCGGCGGATCGGCGTGCTGATGGCGTTGTCTGAGGCCGACCGCGGCGCGAAGGCATTGCTCTTCGAGTTCAAGCGGGGCCTCGCGGAGTCGGGCTGGACTGATGGAGGTAACATCCTGCTGGATATCCGTTGGGCCGGCGGCGACGTCGATTTGATGGACAAATTCGCCAAAGAGCTGGTCGGGCTAAATCCCGACGTGATCCTCGCCAATTCCACGCGAAGTCACCGTAGCGCTCCAGCGCGAGACACAGAAAATCCCAATCGTATTCGTAATTGTTGGCGACCCAATAGGTTCGGGCTTCGTTGCCAGTTTAGGTCACCCAGGTCGAAACATCACGGGATTGGGTGTGTTTGAAGCGTCAATAGCGAGTAAATGGCTGGATTTGTTATCTCAGATCGCGCCGGGGTTCTCGCGCGCGACGTTCATGTTCAATCCAGACACAGCTCCTTACATCCGTTCATTTCTTCTGCCGTCGTTCGAGGATTCAGTCAAACATTTGAAAATAGCGGGGACACCAGCACCCGTTCGAGCAGAAGCCGAAATTGAAGGAGCCATTGCCGCGATGGCTCGTGAACCTAAAGGAGTTCTGATTGTAGGGCCTGACAATTTTATGGATATACATCGAAGGTTTATAATATCACTGACAGCTAAGTATGCTGTGCCTGCGATTTATCATCTACCAGAAAGCGCAAGAGATGGGGGCTTGATTTCTTATGGAGCCGACTTCGGAGATATATTCCACCGTGCTGCTCGCTATGTGGATCGCCTCCTTCGGGGAGACAAAGCATCTGAGCTTCCCGTCCAACTGCCGGTTAAATATTTGATGATCGTCAATCTGCAGACTGCGAAAGCTCTTGGGCTTGCGGTACCGCCTGCTCTCTTAGTCAGCGCCGACGAGGTGATCGAATGACTACGCTGTTTGCTGTAGAGCATGAGTCCGTTCCTGGCCCTCAACTGACATGCCGATCGCGTTAGCGACGGTCTGCTTTGGGGGGGTGATCTCAACCGGTCGACGCAACACTTTATCTTAGGGGGAAAAGTGGCCCTGTGTTGCGTCGACCGGTTGAGACCGCCGGGGAAGAGCGGAAGTGGCGCGCACTTGCCGCCATGTCGCACTTTGGACCCTAAACCGACGTTAGCGGCCCATTAGGCCCGTACGAGCGGCGCGGTTCTCGACATGCTATAGTCAACATGCACGACATGGTCCTCTCATAGGGAGGGAGCCCGTGAGAAGGCGGAAATTTATTACCCTTCTTGCAGGCGCCGCCGGCGCTTGGCCGCTGGCTGTTGGCGCGCAACAGACCGATCGCGTCCGGCGCATTGGCTTGCTTATGAATTTTCGTTCGGACGAGCTGGAAGGTCAGGCGCGGGTAGCGGCGTTTGCGCAGTCGTTGCAAAAACTTGGGTGGAACGAGGGCGGCAACGTTCGACCAACGTCCGCTGGGCTGGAGACGAAGCCGACCGCTATCGCCTCTACTCAGAGGAATTGGTGGGACTGCGGCCGGACGTCATCCTCGCGTCTGCCAGCCCGAGCGTGGCGGCGCTGCAACGGATCACTCGAAGCGTGCCAATTGTGTTCGCGAATGTCGTTGACCCGGTCGGTGCAGGGTACGTGACTAGCTTGGCACGGCCGGGCGGTAACACCACCGGATTTAGGCGTTCGAATACAGCATAGGTGGGAAATGGCTCGAACTACTCAAAGAGATTGTGCCGAGCGTGACGCGGGTAGCGGTCATTCGCGATCCCGCGATCGCCGCCGGGATCGGCCAATTCGCTGCGATCCAATCCTCGGCTCCGTCATCAGTGGTGGAGTTGAGCGTGATCGACCCGCGCGACGCCGGCGAGATGGAGAGCGCGCTCAATGCATTCGCACAGGAACCGAACGGCGGCTTGATTGTCACCGCATCCGCGTCGGCTACGGCCCATCGAGAATTGATCAATTCGCTGGCGATGCGTCATCGCCTGCCGACTATCCATGCTTTCCGCTACTTCGTCTTGCGCGGTGGCCTCGCCTCTTACGGTCCGGATACGATCGACATCTTCAGGCGCTCGGCAATATACGTAGATCGCATCCTCAAGGGCGCGAAGCCGAGCGAGCTGCCTGTACAAGCGCCCACCAAGTACGAGTTGGTCATCAACCTTAAGACAGCCAAGGCGATGGGTCTCGAAATGCCGCGCACGCTAGTCGCAACTGCCGACGAAGTGATCGAATGGCGCGCTCCGACGTCACCATGGCACACCTCCTCACCTCGTAAGATTAGAAGGTGTTGCGCTGATCGGTTGAATCCCGCCGGGTAAAAGCAGACGTGCCGCACATTGTATCTGACTTCCGTCGGTGACCCTGAACAGACGTCGTTTCCGCCGGTCTGGGAAAGGTCTTTAGGGTCGCGTTAGTTGACCACCGGATGGCCAGGGTCGCGCCCAAGCTTTTGCCGAAGTTGGCCCTTGGCAACACCGACTGCGCCACGCGCAACGGCCAATGGCCAACTCTTGCCCGTTTTTTCGGAGATCACGGCATGCGCCTTGTTAGCGTCAAGGAATGCACCCGTCAGGACGTTGGCGTCGTTGAAGTTCTCAATGAAGGCGTCGGCGATGCGCTGCTGGCCGCTGGAACCCCGTGCGCGGCCGTCGCTGCCATATTGCGCGATCAGCATCTGCTTGCCTGCTGTTGTGATCGGCTCCAATAGAATGTTGTTGAATGTGTAGGTGATACCGCCGGTGCGCGCGTAGAAGCGCTCGAAGGTTTCGATCATCCATTTCTCGTCGAACGGCTGATCCTTGCGCGCGATCGTCGATTCCACGAGATTGCGAGCCATCTTATTGCCGTTGTTTGCGCCTTGCCCGCCGATCGGATCGAGCGCCATGGCAGTGTCGCCGAGCGGCGTGACAATTCGGCCTGACGGCAAACGGCCGACCGGTTTACGCACCGTCGGCGCGAGGCGGCCGACTAGCCAGCCGTTCGGGTCGGCGAGCTGCATGTTCTTTGCCCAGTCATAGTCCCAGGGAATCACCTCTTTGATGATCTGCTTATAGAGTTCGACCGCCTGTTCGCCGCTTTTACAGGCGCCGAACCGGTCGAGCGGACTGCCTGGCTTTGCTTCGATCAACATATTCCAGGTCGGCCCATGGTCCTTGTGGAAGTAGGGGACGTAAAAGGCTTCGCCGAAGGGAGCAAAGAAATTGAACTTAACAGGCAAGAACGGCACGCCGTCAAAGCCCATCTTGCCGCCGGTCGTGATGATCATAGTGAGGTTGCGTTGGGGCTTATCATAAACGCTGCGCGCTGCGTCGCGTTCGAACAGATTGCAGAGATCGGCGCGTCCGGCCGCCACGATCGTTAGCTCATGCGCAGCGGCAATCTCGTCGAGCCGGGGCACCGTGACGTTCTCGATCACGATCTTGCCGCCCTTTGTGGCGAAGTCGTTCATCCAGCGATGGCTCTGCAATCGCAGATCAACGGCGATGAAATAGTCTTTGAGGCGACCGGCCAGCGTCAGAAGGCGATTGTCCTTAGCGGGGCTGAAGGTGAGGTGCACGCCTTCGCCTTTGGGCGCGTCCCTTTCCCAGTAATTGAGGCCAAGTTCGCGCTCGTACTCCAGCGAGATATGAAAGCGCGCGGCGGTGCCGGTCGGCCGGCTCTCATTGAGCCACTGGTCGGCCGTTCGATCGGAATAAAGCGTCACGCGGTATCCGGCGTTGATGAGGCCATGAGCCGCGAGAAGACCGGCTTGACCCGAACCGATGATGGCGATGTTCCGCATTGCCCCTCTCGCTATTTGTGCGGCCGGTAAATCTTGACCGGCGCCGACGCTTCGAAAGCCTGCATCGTGTACTCGACCAGTTCGAGCTGATTGCCCCAGGGATCGAGCACGTAATTGACGCAAGTCGTGGCGCATGGGCCCTGGTCGAGAACAATTGGCCCATCCATAACTTTGCAGCCGCGATCGGCGAGATACTTCTTGGCGGCTTCGATGTTCTCGACCTTAAATGCGATGTGATGGCCGCCGCAGTCGCAGTTGCGCGGTGGCCGTCCCTGCCGTTCCGGTGGCTGATCGTATTGAAATAGCTCAAGCATCAGGTTTGGACCAATGCTGAGCATGGCAATGGTGAGCCGCGCTCCGGCCACGTTAATGTGCGCCTCGGCCCAGTCGCGCCCATCGTTCATGCGCGGCATTTCCGCTGCGTCGAACGGTCCGATCCGATAAAGCTCATAACCGCCGATCACGTCGCAATAGAACCGCACGGCCGTTTCAAGATTTGGCACCGTTAGCCCGACGTGGTCGACGTGGGACAATCCGGGCAGTCCCCTGCTCATCGGCATCTCTCGCTTTGGCTACCCAATGAGCCAACTTAAACTTCTTTGGACTTTAGTTTGCCGCTTACAAAATTGAGACGTCAAGTAGGCTGTCCACGCCTCTGCTGGAGATGAACTGACAATTGCTAAGTGCGATTGCCGCAGTCACCGAATGGCCTAACGGATCTAATAACGACGCGTTTTTGGATAATCTCGACTTATGTGCTGCTACTTGGCTGCGGAGCCTCGGCCTTGGCAGGTACGAGGATTAACTGTCAGTACCGTCGGCTCCCAGCGAGTCAAATGGCCGAGGGGTAAATTGATCCGTTTCAAAGCCGCCCTCGGATCAAAAGATTTGTGACGCCCATACCTTCGGTGCCCGGCGTCGCTGGTATATGTTTCTCCGCCTTCGTTTGTGGGAAAACAAAAATGAAAAAGGCGATCAGGGAGCACGCGGAGAAGCTTATCCGCGAATACGGGGACGCTGCTTATCAAATGGCGCAGCAGTCGGCCCACACCGCCCACAGACAGCGAAATAGCCGCTTGGAGCATTTCTTGGAAAAGGTCGCCAGGGAGATTGCTCGACGCGCCCCCGCGGACGACCTTGACCCGGTCTTTGGTGCCTAATGAACGCGTCGATATCTTAGCTATGCGGCGCATCCGGGCACGATTTGGACAGCGAAAAGGCTCTCTGTTTTTCTGCGGTGCAAAGCGACGCAATTGGCCCGTCACGTCACTTCCGTAGTGCAGCAATTTGGTCGCGATCGGGTGGAAAGCGCACATCGCGCAGACATCGTTGATCGGTCGAAAATAACCCAGCTCGGACGTGGCGGCCTTGATAGACACCATGCCCAGTGCGCCATAAAGTTGCGGCCCTTTAGCTTACCGGGGGAGCTAAGGCGCAAGAGCGACTCCAAACGAGGCCCGCTCGTTATTTGAACGGGCGGGCTCTTGAACGGCGAGCTGGGCATGTGCTTTTCTGCAACTGCAAGCTTTTCTGCTGCTGCCGTCTGTGCGGGAATAGGCGTTATGACCGTGCGGCGGGCGAGCAAAGCCGATCTGATGCTCGCATTTATTCCAATCATCTTTTCACTGCATCAAGCGCTTGAGGGTCTCGTATGGCTAACACATGCCGAGGGCGCGGGGCGTTGTGCGGGTTATAGCTATGCCACCATCGCCTTTTGCCTTTGGCCGCTTTATGTTCCTATCGCGGCTTGGCGGTCCGAGACCGACTCTCGCCTGCGAATGTTTATGCTTTGCTTCTTATTGTTGGGCGCGATACTGGTCGCGGCCGCAGCTTGGGTACTAATTGCCGGGCTTACAATCGATTTTTCAACGAATCATATCCGGTATCTTCCTACCAAGCGCTACCCCCTTGTATTTGATTACGTCTACGGCGCCTGTGTGACAGGTCCGCTTTTGCTGCACCGAAATATTTATCTTCGTATATTTGGATGTTTGATACTGGTTTTTTTCGGCGCTTCAATTCTGGTGTTTAACCCGGCGCGCTATTCTGTCTGGTGTTTTTTCGCGGCGGTCTGCTCGATCGTTTTGTACCTCTTCGTAGCGTCCCGAAACGGGTTAGGGCGACGACGCTCTGCGCCGATGCCGAATGAGGTGCCGGCAATCGATCCTCAAAAAATCTGAGACAGAGATTGACCGTTTGATGACGCACTAATCAAAGGCGCTGCCAAGTCAAGACAGTTTGGGTCGGGCGCCCCTTCCGCCAATGCTCTGTTCGCCACCATTCGCGGCTGTAATCGCGGCGTCACCACGGGAAGACGAACCGCGATTAGAAGAGCCCCTTGTCAAGGAACCGGAATGACATTGCAGAGAAGATATTCCGCACTTAACGTGGTCTTCGGCTTCGTCCCAAGGCGGTTCAGGACCTCGATGATGGCAATGGAGATGCCCGCCAGCGTTGGAGGATGAACCGACCATGCGCGATCGTGAATGCGTCGTGAACCACAAGGCGCTCTGCCGCGTATGCGGAACGGCATTCAAAAGGCGCGAGAGAAATTTGGTTTTCAAATATTTCCACGCAAGGCTCATCACGAAAGGCAGCAAGGTTTGAATTTGTTGGCAACCCATATTTGGGGCCATGAAGGCAGGAACTCGGCTCGCCGCCGCCTTTCTGCCAGCTAGGCGATTAGGGAGTTCGCGGGCAATGTTGGCAGGATGATCAGGATTAGCTGGCCTGGACGGTAGATTTTCGTTAGACGGTTTTTTATTTTACTATTGTCAAAATTGCCAACTTGTCTGAGCGCGGGCGAATGCAAAAAATCTTGAATGAAAAAGACGTTGTTCAATTGCTTCGGCAAGAAGTAGCTAAAGCAGGTGGACAAACCGAATGGTACAGAAAGACCGGAATTAGTCGAACTATGATCAACAAGGTTTTGCGGACACAAAGACGGCCGACAAAAGCAATAATCAAAGCGCTTAACCTGGAAACCGTCTATCGACTGAAGAATTAGTCCGACCGAGTGCTCAATCCGTTTTGTAATTTGACTCGAGCAGGTCGAAGAAATTGTGCAAGCGATCTTGCGTTCGGGTGAACCAATCGCCGGCATCGAGGTCAACCCACTGCAGTGCAAACGTCCTCTATACGGACCTGAGCCAGCGCTCTTATCAGTTGCTGAAGGCCTTACGGGGCAACATCAAGGCAAAACAGGCGTTCGCCACCACCCTCAAGGGGACGTTTGCAAGAACATCTCCCCATCTATTTTGCGATTAAGCGAACGTTCAACATCCAATGCCACAATGGCCTTCTCCAGCGCATGACACCACCGACGCGTTAACTCAACTCCCGTAAATCGAAGAGGGTCGGTTTCCAGCAGTAGTCGCAAGCCGACAAGACGAATTGGTAACCATGAGCAATGTTCGAGGCTCGGCCTATCCAGCGCGCGAAAAGCCGGCACGACGCCATAGTCGCTTCGCCCGAACACCCCGAGCTCTGTTCCGCGCCCTTGGCGTGACTACAATGTTTGTTGCCCTGGCAGTGATCGCAAGCTTTTCAATGGCACGGCTTTATCGAGCCACTTCAAGCGAAGAGGGCCGAGTTGCAAGCTCAAACAACACTGGTGTCGGGAAAGTCGTGGTTGAAACCAATAAACAAAATTGTGAGGTCTTAAAGTTCGACAATTACTCCGGTCGCACAATAGAAAGTTCCAAGCGTTGTCAGAATACCGCTGTTCTCGACGCTAAGGGCGTCCCCGTGCCGTTGGGCACGGTTCATCGACTTGATTCAATCAGCAAGTCGTTTTCGGGGGCCGATCGCTGAGTCGCAGCTATGTATCGCATAAATCCATCAATGACGCGGTGAAACGGCCATTACATTTCCCTGATGGTGCCGAGGGTCCAAAAGTGATCGAAGCAAAGGGTGCAACTGTACTCGATCGCAAGCCAAACAGATCAGCTAACCAACAGCTCCTGGCTCGGCGCGCCGTTCCAGCGCCGAGGTAGTTGTGGAGGCGGCTGTCGCGCACGTCCAAGCCTTCGACGATGGCAAGGCGTAGGCTGCATTATTTGAGGGCCGATCGCCTACGTCGTCGAGGCCGCGAGAGACCGGCGGGGCCGGCATGTCCAAAATTGCGCTTGTTCGTAGCTGCGGCCTTCGGATCGGCGGCGGCTCGTTTGATGAGGGCTTATGCGACCCGCCCCGACAATACCAATCGCGACATTGCCTATAAGCCCGAAGCCAGCCCCTTGTACGATCTTGCCGGCCAGCCAGCCGGCGACAAGACCGACCACCAAAATAACCAGCAGGCTTTCATTTGAGATATGCACGATCTCTCCTCCGCCGCTGACGCTGACCCCTGCCGCGCCCAGGCTCCAGGTTTGTATCACACCGGTACGAACGGCAAATTTGCTTTCAAATCCCGCTAAAGCCTTCCTGTAGTAGTATGTCCCAGAGTGAGCCCTATTGGTGAGGCTCAAGAACGTACCCGTTACGAGCGTAGAGGCGCCGTATGGACGTCGTGGTTTGGCTGCGGAGCCTGGGCCTCGGACAGTATGAGGCTGTGTTTCGCCAAAACGACATCGACGAGAAGGTCCTGCCGAACCTGACGGGTGAAGACCTGAAGGAGCTTGGCGTCGCGTCGCTGGGGCACCGCCGGAAGCTGCTCGATGCTATCGGGGGCTCTGCGGAGCGATGCGGGCAACAAGGCGCCATCCGCTGACGCAGCGACCCCGTCCACTGCCCCAAGCGTCTCTCCCGAAGACCGCGCCGAGCGCCGGCAAGTCACTGTGATGTTCTCCGACTTGGTCGGCTCAACGGCACTGTCGGCGCGCATGGACCCTGAAGACCTACGCGAGGTCATTTCGGCCTATCAGAAGTGCGTTGCGGAGACCGTGGGTCGCTTCGGCGGCTTCGTGGCGAAGTACATGGGCGACGGGGTCCTTATCTACTTTGGCTACCCGCAGGCTCACGAGGACGATGCAGAGCGAGCCGTCCGCGCAGGACTGGAGTTGGTCGCCGCTGCAGGTGCGCTGAAGACGCACGCCCCCCTTCAGACCCGTGTCGGCATCGCAACAGGTCTGGTGGTTGTCGGCGACCTGATCGGTTCTGGCGCTTCTCAGGAACAAGCCATCGTGGGCGAGACGCCGAACCTTGCGGCGCGACTGCAGGGGATTGCGGAGCCGAACAGCGTTATGATTGCTGAAAGCACCCGCAAGCTCGTGGGCAATCTGTTCGAGCTTAAGGACCTTGGGGCAAAGGACCTCAAGGGCGTTGCGGGGCCTGTGCGAGCCTGGGCGGCCCTGCGAGGGGCTTCGGTGGAAGGCCGCTTTGAGGCAATGCACGCGACCGGCCTGACAGACCTCGTTGGGCGGGAAGAAGAACTCGATTTGTTGCTGCGGCGTTGGTCGAAAGCCAAGGGCCGCGAAGGCCAAGCGGTTCTACTGTCCGGTGAGGCTGGTATCGGCAAGTCGCGGCTCACGGCAGCATTGCTGGAGCGCCTTGCGACCGAGGCGCACACGCGTTTGCGGTATTTCTGCTCTCCGCAGCGCAGCGACAGCGCATTCTTTCCGATCATCAGCCAAATGGAGCGCGCTGCTCGATTTGCG
Source organism: uncultured Alphaproteobacteria bacterium (assembly GCA_963804405.1). Lineage (GTDB taxonomy): Bacteria > Pseudomonadota > Alphaproteobacteria > Rhizobiales > Xanthobacteraceae > BOG-931. The sequence goes on from CAWDQG010000060.1 coordinate 13,391, forward strand.
CAGGACGACACATCGCAAACAAAGCTCGATAAGCTGGATGCGGTTCTGACGCAGAGTTTCACTCCAGGCCAGGACGCAGCACTATTCATCGAAATGCTATCGCTTGCGAACGATGGACGCTATCCCACCCTCGAATTGGCTCCGCAGCAACGGCGACAAAGGACGCTTGAAGCCCTAACGGCGCAACTAGAGGCGCTGTCGCAATCCACTCCGGTGCTAATGATCTTCGAGGATGTACATTGGATCGACCCCACGAGCCTTGAAGCTCTCAGTCGAGCCATGGACCGGCTCAGAACCCTTGGCGTCTTGCTCATCGTTACCTGCCGACCCGAGTTTGAACCGCCGTGGGTTGGTCGTCCTTATGTCACGGCGCTCACGCTCAACCGGCTCGGGGAGCGCGAAATCGCGGCCATGATCGACGGCGTCACGGGAATAAGCCACTGCCCGCGAGCATTATGCAGGACATCATCGAGCGCACCGATGGCATTCCGCTGTTCGTTGAGGAAATGACCAAGGCGGTGTTGGAAGCAGAGAGCGAAGGCGAGGCACAGCGGACTGCCGCCACCGTTCCGTCTTCGGCCTTGGCCGTACCTGCAAGTCTGCACGCATCCCTGATGGCGCGGCTCGACCGGCTCGGCCCCGCCAAGGAGGTGGCGCAGATCGGGGCAGCGATTGGACGCGAGTTTTCGTATGCCTTGATGGCTACGGTGGCGCGCAAGGCGGAGGCTGACTTGGCATCGGCACTCGACCGTCTCACCGCAGCCGGTTTGCTGTTTCGGCAGGGTGCGCCGCCGCACGCGACCTATTTGTTCAAACATGCGTTAGTGCAAGATGCGGCCTACGGCACTCTGCTGCGCGAGCCCCGACGGACCCTCCATGCCCGTATCGCAGAAACTCTCGAAAGCCAGTTCGCTGAGATTGCCGAGAACCAGCCGGAGTTGCTGGCGCGTCACTGCACCGAGGCCGGGTTAATCGAGAAGGCCGCAGGGCTGTGGGCCAAAGCGGGACGACGGTCGCAGGCACGCTCGGCGCTCGTTGAGGCCATTGCGCGCCTTACCCGGGCACTTGACCAGATGGCCACTTTGCCCGCCACGCCCGCACTTCGCCGTGAGCAGATCAAACTTCAGGTCGCTCTCATAAACCCGCTCGGCCATGTCAAAGGCTTTGCTGCGCCGGAAACCAAGGCGGCAGCGGAGGGGCGCGTCTGCTGATCGAAAAAGCTGAAGCTCTCGAAGAGCCCCCCGAAGATCCGCTCCTGTTGTTCTCGGTCCTGTACGGCTTCTGGGTTGCGAGCTTTATAGCGTTCAATGGCGATCTGGCGCGCGAACTGGCGGCGCAGTTCTTCGCGCTCGCCGAGAAGCAACGGGCGACAGTCCCGCTTATGATCGGGCATCGCCTCATGGCAACCTCGTTCTCGTTCACGGGGGACCTCGCAGAAGGGCGGCCACACTACAATGAGGCGCTGGCGCTTTACGATCCTGCTAAGCACCGTCCTTTGGCCACGCGATTTGGCCAGGACTCTCGGGTGACAATATTGTCGTTTCGGTCGTTGGCTCTTTGGGCGCTTGGCTATCCCGAGGCCGCGTTCGCGGACGCAGACCGCGCGGTCGCGGATGCGCGGGAGATTGGCCAAGTGGCCACTTTGATGCAAGCGCTGACCTGTGCGTCGGCGACGCACAGTTTCTGCGGAAGGTATGCAGCAGCAATCGCGCAAGCCGACGAAGTCGCCGGGTTGGCGGAAGAAAAAGTCGCTCCGTAATGGAAGGCGTTCGGAATGATGCTTCAAGGTGACGTAATGGCCCTGACGGGCAAAGCCTCGAATGCAACTCGCATGATCGTCTCCGGGACCACGGCATTTCGCTCAACGGGGGCAACGGCGTTTATGCCGACGCAATTATCGTATTTAGCAACGGCCTATCGGGAACTTGGCAAATTCGATGACGCTTGGCGCTGCATTGGCGAGGCGATGACCCTAGTGGAAACAACCAAGGAAAAGTGGTTTGAGGCCGATGTTCATCGCATTGCAGGGGAAGTAGCACTCAAGTCGCCGCAGCCGGACGCCGCAAAAGCCGAAGCCTATTTCGAGCGGGCGCTCACGGTCGCCCGTCAACAGCAAGCCAAATCCTGGGAACTCCGCGCCGCCATGAGCCTTGCGCGGCTCTGGTGCTCTCAGGGCAAGCCGCAGCAAGCTCGCGAACTGCTCGCTCCGGTTTACGGCTGGTTCACTGAAGGCTTCGACACGCTTGATCTGAAGGAGGCGAAGGCGCTGCTTGAGGAGTTGGCGGCGTAGCGGTTTGTTAGACGAGCGCTCAATAGGCCGCTTCCAGTTTGGCCCTTTGACCAGTTACGATGCCCCTTGGCGTTAAGGGGGACGCGATGAAGAAGCGCTCCAAAGCAGCCCGCGAACCCATCAAAGGGCGACGTCGTAAATCGCCCGAGCCGAAGCGTAGCAATGCGTCGAAGGCCGTAGCACGTTCCAAATCTTCCTCTGCTGGCAAAGAGGCGGAGGTCGCTCGGCTTACTCGTGAACTGAACGAGGCCTTGGAGCAGCAGGCGGCGACCTCCGAAGTCCTCGGTATCATTAGTGCGTCGCCAGGGGAGCTTGAGCGGGTCTTTCAGTCCATCCTCGAGAACGCCACCCGCATCTGCGAAGCCAAATTCGGCACCCTGTTTCGCTTCGACGGCAAGGTCCTACAGCCGGTAGCGCAAGTCGGCACGCCGTTGGCTTTGATCGAAGCTCAGAGACGGCTCGGACCGCATCTAACGACCCCTGGTGGTTTGCTTGATCGGCTAATTCGGACGAAGCAGTTGGTCCACACCGCAGATCGCGCAGCCGATGACGTCCCGGGCTTGGCAGCTAGGTTCGGTGGTGCGCGATCCTACGTTGGCGTCCCAATGATCAAAGACGACGCGCTAATCGGCGCTCTCATCATCTACAGGCAGGAAGTCCGTCCTTTCACCGAGAAGCAGATTGCATTGGTGCAGAACTTCGCCGCCCAAGCGGTCATCGCCATCGAGAACGCGCGATTGCTCAATGAACTGCGGCAGCGCACCACTGACCTCACCGAGCGCACCGCCGACCTCACCGAAGCGCTGGAGCAGCAGACGGCCACGTCGGAGGTTCTTCAGGCTATCAGCAGCTCCTTCGGTGATCTTGAACCGGTGCTCGCGACAATGCTGGAGAACGCAGTCCGCATCTGCGACGCCAAGTTCGGAAATATTTATCGCTGGGACGGCGAGGTCCTGCACCTACTTGCATCGCATAATACGCCGCCTGCTTTCGCCGAAACTCGCAAGCGCTCACCGCTTCGTCCCCCTCCGGAAACGCCGGTTGGTCGCATGTTGGCGCACAAAGCAGCGTTTCACTCGGCCGACATGGCAGCACATCCGGGCTACATTGACCGCAGCGATCCGGGTTCCATTGCTGCTGTCGAACTTGGGGGTGTGCGGACGATTTTGGCTATCCCGATGCTGAAAGAGAACGAACTGATCGGTTCGTTCAGTGTGTATCGTCAGGAAGTTCATCCCTTCACCGACAAACAGATCGCCCTGGTTACGAGCTTCGCCTCTCAGGCCGTCATCGCAATCGAGAACGCGCGGTTGCTCAACGAACTGCGCCAGCGCACCGACGACCTCACTGAACGCACATCCAACCTCACCGAAGCGCTAGAGCAGCAAACTGCCACGTCTGAGGTTCTTCAGGTTATCTCAAGCACTCCAGGCGACCTTCAGCCGGTATTTGCGACAATGCTGGAGAACGCGGTTCGCATCTGCGATGCCACGTTTGGAAATATCTACCGCTGGGACGGCGAAGCGCTGCACATGCTGGCATCGCACAACACGCCGCCAGCGTTCGCCGAGGATCGTCGGCGTTCACCGTATCGTCCTTATCCGAATTCTCCCATCGGCCGTATGGTGGCCAACAAAACGGTGGTTCATATCAGTGACGTCAGGACAGAGGATGTCTATACCAAACAACTCGATCCGGTGGCAGTCACAGCCGTCACACTCGGCGGCTTACGGACGCTCCTGGGCGTTCCGTTGTTGAATAAGAGCGAAATGATCGGTGCGTTCTTCTTATCCCGCCAAGAAGTTCGCCCCTTCAGCGACAAGCAGATCGAGTTAGTCAAGAACTTCGCCGCGCAGGCGGTCATAGCTATCGAGAACGCACGGTTGCTCAACGAGCTAAGGCAGGATCAGGAGGCTTTAGAGCAGCAGACGGCTACGTCGCAGGTGCTGCAGGTTATCTCAAGCTCACCCGGCGACCTTCAGCACGTTTTTGCGACGATGTTAGAGAACGCCACCCGTATCTGCGAGGCCAAGTTCGGTGCGCTTTACCTCAGTGAGGGTGATGGGTTTCGCGCCACGGCAATGCACAACGCGCCACCTGCCTATCAAGAGGCGCGCGCCGGGGTGGTGCATCCGCCTCCTAGCTCTAGCCTTTGGCGTTCGGCCAACACAAAGCAGGCTGTCCAGATCGCCGATGTGATGTTGGAGCGAGGCTATATCGAGCGCGATCCGTTTGTCGTCTCTGCTGTCGCGCTCGGCGGTTATCGCAGTGCCCTCAGCGTGCCTCTCCTACATGAAGACAAACTGGCTGGCGTCATCACGATCTTCCGTCAGGAAGTTCGCCCATTCACCGACGAGCAGATTTCTTTGGTCAGGAACTTTGCAGCGCAAGCCGTCATCGCCATCGAGAACGCGCGACTGCTCAACGAACTGCGCGAGAGAACCGAACAGTTGCAAGTGCAGTCGCAGGAACTTGCCAAACTCAACCAACAACTCGAAGAACGCGTCACCGACCAAGTAGGCGAAATCGAACGCATGGGGCGGCTGCGTCGGTTCCTGCCGCCGCAGGTGGCTGATCTGATCGTCGCTTCTGGGACTGAGAAGCAACTGGAGAGCCATCGGCGAGAGATAACGGCGCTCTTTTGCGATCTACGCGGCTTCACCGGCTTCACCGAAAGCGCGGATGCTGAAGACGTGATGGCCCTGTTGCGCGACTACCATGCGACAGTCGGCGAGAAAATCATCAAATACAGCGGCACGCTCGAACGCTATGCCGGTGATGGCGTGATGGTGGTCTTCAATGATCCAGTGCCAGTAGAGAACCCGGCCCTCCAGGCTGTACTCATGGCGCTTGAAATGCGTGACGCAATCGGAGCTTTGACGGAGACCTGGCGTCGGTGGGGCACGAGATTGGTTTCGGCATCGGCATAGCGCACGGGTTTGCCACGCTCGGCACTATCGGCTTCGAGGGACGATTCGATTATGCCGCTATCGGGACGGTATCCAATGTGGCCTCTCGGCTTTGCGATGAAGCGAAGCCAGGGCAAATCTTGATCAGTCCTCGGGTGCTGACGAAGGTCGAGAATGCCGTGACGGTCGAGCCGGTCGGTGAGTTCGAGTTGAAGGGGATCAGGCGGCCTTTGGCGGCTTACAATGTGCTGGCTGCCAATCTGGAATCGAGAGCGACAAATGCTAACACTGTATGATTTCGGCAACTCGGTATGCTGTCAGAAGGTGCGGATTACGTTATGTGCTAAGGGGCTCGATTGGGAGCCGATCAAGGTCGATCTATTCAAAACGGAGCAATACGATCCGAAATATCTGAAGCTCAATCCCAAGGGCGTGGTGCCGACATTGGTTCATGACGGCAAGCCGGTCATCGAGTCGACGTTAATCTGCGAATACATCGACGAGACGTTTCCGCAAACTCTGCAACTAATTCCAGCCGATCCTTGGCTTCAAACTCGCATGCGGCTCTGGAGTAAGATGGTAGACGAGGGCCTCCACGACGGCGTCACCGAACTCAGCTTTTCGGCAATGTTCCGCGAGCGGATGAAGAACATGCCGCCCGAGATACGCGAAAAGCGCTTTCGCAACGTCGGCGATCCGCGCCGGACAGATCGCTTCAAGTCAACCTATGAATTGGGCGCTAAATCTCCTTTTGTTGTGCATGGTATCGCCGCTTACGAACGTGCGCTCAAGATGCTGGAAGATACGCTCGGCGAAACCGGCGGTCCTTGGATTCTCGGATCAAATCCGTCGTTGGCCGACATAAATCTCATGCCATATGCAGCACGGCTTGATTTTCTCGGACTTCTTGATCTTTGGATTAAGGACCGGCCACACGTAGAATCCTGGTGGACTGCTGCACGCCAATGGCCGGGATTTAAATCCGGCCTGCGTGATCGGATTTCTGAGTATGAAATTTCGGAAATGAGGCTACACGGGCCGAAGATTGCAAACGAGGTCGCGGAAACCATCCTTGAAGTGCGGCGCAATATGGCTGCACCAACGAACTAGGCGACGCATCTGGATGGCCATTACGACGTAAACTGCAATTCCCATGAGACCCGCCCGAGCCGTCTTGGAAGAATTGGTCCGGCATGTCCAACCCCCAAAGGGGTGTGCCATTGTGTTTACCGAACGACCATTGAATAAATCAGACGACCCGAATTGGATTGTCACGGTTGGTCCAATGGGGGCGGAATATTCAAAGCGCTACACTGAAAAGGTCGCACAATTGCGCAAGAGCGACCTGAGGATTGACTGGTCTGAGGTCAAACCATTGGATGGGCAAGACGAGGAACACACCTGCCTCGTTAGAGATTTCTCCGACGGCGGCGTGCGGCTTCAACTCAACAGCTTTTGAAATTCCAGACGACTTCGCACCGCTTTTCGCGCCCGACGCGCCTGCCCCAAGTGGCCAATACGAGGTTTGTCTGGCGCCTTGGAAAAGATGTGGGCGCAAAGTTCGTCGGAACTGCCTAACCGTCCGGCGACAAGCTACGGTAGGGTAGTTCTCCCTCACCGGCGTGATCGTACATACTTTTAGCTTCTGCAATTCACCAAAGCCGGACATTCGGCAGGGCGACACACAATTTCGGTCTGTCAATACGACAATCGTCCGCGATCGTGATTGCTGGAAGTTTTCAGGATGTGTTAGTGGCGGCATTTTTGTCTAGTGCGTTGAGCGCGTCCTGCAGCACTTTTCGCACGCGCGTTGCGGCGTCGGCATCGACCATGCTCGCGTTGAGATAGAAGTCCAAGCCGGTCACGTGCTCGCTGAATACCTGCATAGTCTCGCCGGCGGCACCGAGAATGCCACTCACCGCATAAGGGACGACCTCCCGGCTGATCCCCTTCATGGTGATCGGTTGCAACTCCTGCGCGGCGACGATATCGCGCACCAGCGCGTATGTTTCGTAACTGATCACGATGTGACCGGGTTCGGCGATCGATTGCAGGCGCGCGGCCAGGTTGGCCTCGGCTCCAATGATTGTGTAATCCATCCGATCGGCGCTGCCAAAATTTCCGACGTTGCAGTAGCCGGTGTTGACGCCCATGCGGACGCGGAACGGGTATTCGATGCCGGCGTTGCGCCATTTTGCGTTCAGCCCTGCGATCCGTTCCTGCATCTCGATGGCCATGCGCAAGCAGGCCTTGGCGTCTTCCGCGTCTCCTTTGGTCTCCGGGTCGCCGAAGAAGATCAACATGGCGTCGCCAATAAACTTGTCGATGGTGCCGCCATGGGCCAAGGCGATCTTCGACATTTCGGTGAAATACTCGTTGAGCAAATCGGTGATTTGTTCGGGTTGCAGCCGTTCCGTGGTCGCCGTGAAATCCTTGATGTCCGAAAAGAAGATCGTGAGTTTCTTTCGCTCAGTGTGGATGGTGACATCTTTTTGTCCGCTGAAAATGCTCTTGTAGATTTGCGGCGACAGGTATCGCGAGATCTTCATCGACATCGAGGCGAGGAAATCGTTGGCTGTTTCGAGGTCGGCATTCATGTGTTGGATGACCGCGGCCTGGCGTCGCTGCAGAGCGATGAAGATAAAACCGGTCACCGCGACGAGGAAGAAGTAGACCAGCAGATATTTGAACGCGAATAAATCCCCACCAATCGGCTGGGTGATCGAAACTTCCTGGAGGCCGCGCACCTCGCCCACTTTCCAGTCGTGTTTGGGACTTTCCGGGTGCGCGTTGTGGCAGGCGACGCAGGCGGCAGCCATGATGACCGGCGCCACCAAGCGGACGCGGTCAACGAAGAGAGAACTCGTGTCGCTGCTGAGCACTTGGTTGGGGTTCTCGCGCAAGCTGCGAAGCGCATCGGTTTCGAACTGATCCAACGGGTGGGGCGCGCGGTTGGCGAACGGATAATCCGACACGAAGCGATATACGATGTTGTGCTGGCGCTCACTGATGACACGGCCGAGCTCCAGTGAAAGAGTTGCCGGTATGGGAATTGCGCCCGGTACGTCTTCGTAATTGTGTAGCACTTGGGTGGCGACGCCAGGTGCGGCTAGGATGCGGCCAACCACATTGTTGGCATAGTAGCCGCGAACGCTGCTGATGACGGAGTTCAGGTCGCTCGCTTGGCGCTTCAAGTTCGTTTCGGCAAAATTCGTCAGGTCAAGCCACACCGCGACCGGCAGGCCAACCAGTAGCACCACGAGCAGGAGGAGAAGGAATCCGATTTTGCCGCCAAAGGGCCTTTTCATGTGGTTCGCTCTTTGTGCCGTGGTGACATTTAGCCGGCGTGGCATACGATCAAAGTTCGTCGCCCTTCGCAAACATTAAAGGACACCGCGAAATCTTTCGCAAAAGACGGCGCATGGCCGAAAATTTCGGAGGCTTAAATCAGGCAGCGTTCGCGAGCCGAAAATAGCCAGATGCCGAGCGTGCTGGGTTCGGCCAGCAGATGTTCGGTGAGACGAGTAGCGGCTGGCACCGCGTCCTCGCCGGCTGGCAGTGTTTGAATTTGTAAATCAGCACCGGTCGATGCAACCTACCAAGTGTGAGTACATCGCCGTATAGGCAAATTGGTATGCGGGAGGCAACCATGCAGAAATCTGCGGTCATCGAATACAAGCACGACGGATATCTCTGTGAGGGGTTTGCCGTCTGGGATGAGGCGGGCGCCAAGCGGCCGGGCATTCTGGTGTTTCCAGAATGGGTCGGCGTCGGCGAATACACCCATACGCGCGCCCAAATGCTCGGCGAGCTTGGTTTCAATGCTTTTGTCGTCGACGTCTATGGCAAGGGTATCCGCCCGAACACACCGCAAACCTGCGAAGCGGAGATGATGAAATACGCCACCAACCGACCCTTGCTGCGGGAGCGGGGTCGCTGCGGCCTCGATCAACTGCGCAAAGTGTCGAACACCGATTTGGGCAAACTGGCCGCCATCGGCTACTGCTTCGGCGGCTTAGCCGTGCTGGAGATGACGCGCGACGGACAAAACGATCTCTCCGGCGTAGTCAGCTTCCATGGCGTTTTAGCAACGCCGATGCCGCTCAAGCCCAACACCTACAACGGCAAGATTTTAGCATTGCATGGAGCCGACGATCCGGTCGTGCCGGATGAACAGACCCTAACGTTCTGGAAGGAAATGCGCGATGCCAATGCAAATTGGGAGTTCGTGGCCTACGGCAAAGCGCTCCACACCTTCACCAACTGGCTGATGCCGGAGGACGGCCCGCCGCCCGCCGTTTACAACAAGCAGGCCGATCGGCGCTCCTGGATCGCCATGCAGAATTTCTTCAAGGAGATTTTTGCGTGAGATTCGTTGACCGCACGTCAGAATTCGACCCTCAACCGACGTACCAGTTGCGTTAGCGAAAGTCTGCTTTTGAGGGGAAGAACGGAAGTGGCGCGGACATGCCGCCACGTCGCAGCTTGCCCCGAAACCGACATTTGTTCATCAGGTGGATGTGTTTGAATCGCATCAACGTTTGCTGTCGGAGATTGCGAGCTCAGCCCGCTCACCTGATCGCACTCCGGTGAGCACTTTTGCTCAGACCCAGGTCGCAATCTTTGCAATTATCAAGCAGCAACCGGGACTTTGAACACCCTTGGTTATTTCGAGCGGAACAAAAAAGATGAATATCTTTTACATCATCGGCGTAGTGGTCGTGGTCATTGTGGTCGCTGGCTATCTTGGAGTGCATCTCTGATGATTCGGCCTTTAGGCGCTCGACTGTCCGCTCGTTGGCAGGTCGGACCCTAACCACACTCCACGGTCGGCAGGATTTGGGGGACCTTGGGACCTTCTACTCTCGCTTCGGCGAAATGCCGCTAGTGTCTATCTCGGACGACCAGCGCAAACCGTTGCCGAACGTCAAGTTCATGACGACGATCCACCACGGCCTTCCGGCTGACCTGCACCGGCCATCGTTCGAAAAGGGAAGTTACCTTGCCTTCCTGGGTCGGATTTCGCCGGAAAAGCGTCCGGATCGCGCGATCAGGATTGCGCGCGCTGCTGGCATGCCACTGAAGATCGCAGCCAAGGTCGATAAGGACTACTTCCGCGATGAAATACTCCCGCTCATCGATGGCCAGAGTGTGGAATTCATCGGGGAGATCAACGAACGAGAGAAAACAAAATTCCTAGGCGAGGCAGGCGCTCTGTTGTTCCCGGTGGACTGGCCGGAGCCATTCGGACTCGTGATGATTGAAGCCATGGCATGCGGCACGCCGGTGCTCGCGTTCCGTTGCGGCTCGATCCCCGAGGTCATCGAAGTTGGCATCACTGGCAAAGCGGTCGACAGCGAGCAAGAAGCTGTCGCGGCACTGCCAGGACTCTTGTCTTACGACCGGCGTGCAGTACGGCAACGGTTTGAAGAACGATTTGCCGCCACAAGAATGGCCAAAGATTATGTCAGTACTTATCGTCAGCTATTGAGAATGCGCGCGTCCAACAGCCAAAGGCGGAGCCCCTGGCGTCATCGACCGGGTCTCAACGGCGGCAATGGGTTAATTCCAGCGTCGATTGAGAAACCGCTTCCGGCTTTGATCTAGGTCGGCGCCAATTCCGGGGTCGCGATTTTGCCAAGCCGCGACACGATGCCGAAAAAAGACAAATAAAAAGACTACGCTGTTACTTCGAGCACTGTTTGAACATGATGGCCGAGACAACAGATCATCAGTTGCGTCGCATTCAATGCGAAATCGCCGCCGAAACCCGCATAGAATAGACTGTTTCCACTTTCCCTTTCCCCCCTTCTAAGGCGCTGGGGAAAGTAATACGCGGCTTTATCACTTAGCCGAAGCACAGACGATGGACATGCTCAAAGTTGAGGTGCCAACGTGCTTGGCGGTCATGCTGTTACTAGCAACGACAACTGCCGGCGCCGCAGATGTTGCCCGCGAGCTGGCGCGCTGTGAACTTGAGGCAGAGCGTTTGTATCCGGCTCCGGACAACAAGAGTATTGAGAATTGGCCAGAACGGGCTGCCAACCTACAGAAACGGGCCGAGTATACTGAACCGTGTATGCGGGCGGCTGGCTATAGCCTCACGGCAGAATGTTCTGTTCCCCTTGAGACCTATGAAAGCTGCATGAAAATCGCTGATGAGGTCATGCGCGGCCCAAGTGCTAGTGGACTGACTTTAACGTTTGCTTCCCCCGTTTGACAGCGGCGAGGACGCGTTTTGGGTCGGCGGTCCAGACGAAGGGTTTGGGATCGACGTTTGTCTCCGCGACGAAGCGATTGATGGCGACCTGCAGATCAATGACAGATCGGAACACGCCGCGCTTGAGGCGCTGGCGCGTGAGTTTGGCGAAGAAGCCTTCGACCGCGTTGAGCCAGGAGGCTGAGGTCGGGGTGAAGTGGAACGTCCAGCGGGGGTGCCGCGCAAGCCATTGGCGCACCTTTGGATGCTTGTGGGTCGCATAATTGTCGACGATGGCGTGGATCACTTTTCCCACAGGGACCTGCTCCTCGATCGTATTGAGGAAGCGGATGAACTCTTGGTGGCGATGGTGCTGCATGTTGCGGCCGATGACGGTGCCATCGAGGATGTTGAGGGCTGCGAACAGCGTGGTGGTGCCGTGACGTTTGTAGTCGTGTGTCATCGTCCCGGCGCGGCCCGGCTTTATCGGCAATCCCGGCTGGGTGCGGTCGAGTGCCTGGATTTGGCTCTTCTCGTCGACCGAGAGAACGACCGCATGGGCGGGAGGATCGACGTACAGGCCGACGACGTCTTTGAGCTTCTCGGCGAACTTCGGGTCCGTCGACAGCTTGAACGTGCGGATGCGATGCGGCGCGAGTTGGTGGGCCTCGAGGATACGTTGCACCGATCGCAGGCTCACTCCCGCCGCTTTTGCCAGCATTCGGCCGGTCCAGTGGGTTTCTTCTCCCGGAGGCGGTCCGAGCGCCAGGTCGACAACCCGCTGCACGGTGTCGGTCGATAGTGGTTGTTTGCCGGGCTTGCGCGTCTTGTCGCGCGTCAGCCCATCGACGCCCTCTGCCATGAACCGCGCCTGCCATCTCCATACCACCGGCTTCGATTTGCCCGATCGCCGCATAATCTCGGCCGTGCCGCAACCGTCGGCCGTGGCGATGATGATGTTGGCGCGCCACACGTGCTTCTGCGGCGCGCTGCGATCCAACACGATCGCCTCAAGCCGACGGCGGTCGGCTCGTGTGACGTTCACAACAATTCCTGCTCTCATGTCGAGAGCTTGAACTGCTTCGGACCATTTGGGAATCGTCCGAATGAATCAGACCACTAGCCTGTACGTTGGAGCCGATTGGAATAAAATTTGCCTGGATAATGAATGGGATGTGCGGAACCAGCAACGGTTATCGGAACATTGTTATCAGTCCGGCAGTTGGTGGCGCCGCTGGCTGGGTCACTGAATGGCCGCGCTACCAGCTTTTAACTCGCTCCGGTCTACGGGTGGTTCTCGGAAGGCTTTAACACGCTCGATCTGAAGGAGGCGAAGGCGCTGCCCGACGAGTTGAACGCGTGACAACAAGAACTCCAAACCGCCCCGAATTTGTTGCAGCGCATGAGTCCGTTCCTGGCCCGAAGCTGACCTGCCGAACTATCAAATGAATGTCTGATGTTAAGGGTGAAACAGACGTCAAAAATTAAAGCCGTCACTTCTGCTTTTGACCCAATGTATGGTCCGGCCGTGCGTAGCAAGAAGATTTTGACGAGTTGGTGGTGAGCGGTCTTGCATCAATGTATCAGACCTCTGACTGGAGCTTAGCTCCGGGCCATCATGGATATCAGCGCGCCGGCGACCTCGTTAGCGGACAGGCCTCAAACGGGCCATTAGGGTCACCAGTGTTCGCATGCGCCGGGAAGACCGTACCCCCATCTCGTTTCATCCTCTCGCAGACCTCGGCGGGCAACTAAACTTCTTTCAGATCTCACGCGACCTGAAGCTTACTTGCTTCAAAGGTGCGGCTGCCGGCCAAAACGCCCATGCAATCCGCGCTAGCTTGTTAGCGAGCGCGATTGCAAGGACGTTGCAGTGTAGTCGTTTTTTGGCGGCCTCGATCCAGTGCTTGAGCCCATGGCGTTCCCAACTCGTCGGTTTGATAAGTACCACCCACGCGGCTTGCACGAACAGGACGCGCAGGTAGCGGTTACCGCGCTTCGATATTTTGCCAAGAATGGTGCGGTCGCCGGTCGAGGTCTGCTTAGGCACCAGGCCCAACCACGCGGCGAAGTCACGGCCTTTGGCGAATGCATCACCGGTTCCAATGGCGGCCACCATGGCACTCGAGATGATCGGGCCAATGCCCGGCACACTCATCAGCCGCTCGCATCCAGCATCCTGCCGGGCCAAGACGGCAATCTCATTGGATAAGTCATCGATCCGTTCATCGAGCCGGCGCCAGTCTTGGGCCAAATCACTGATCACCCGCACCATACGGGGCGACAGCACATCGGGCGGAGTGGCCAAAATGCGTGGCAGCTCAGTGCGCAAGAACCGTAACCCCTGCCGAACTGCCACGCCCCGCTCTAACAGGAAGGCGCGGATTTGATTGATGATGCCAGTGCGCTGCCGGACCAATCGCTCGCGAACGCGATGCAGGGCCTGCAGGTCGAGCTGTTCGGCAGTCTTCGTTGCCACAAACTTCATCGTCGGACGTTGCACCGCTTCTGCGATCGCCTCCGCATCGCGGAAGTCGTTCTTCTGTCCCTTCGAGTATGGGCGCACATACTTCGCCGGCATCAATCGGGCGTCGTGGCCAAAAGTCTGCAGCTTCCGACTGAGGTGATGAGCACCGACGCAAGCTTCCATGCCGACCAGGCACCGCGGCATATTGGCCAACCGTGCTTCGATCTGGCCACGCGACCATTTCTGACGCAGCACAATAGCACCGCGGTCATCCAGCCCTACGACGTGGAATGAGTTCTTACCGATATCAATGCCGATCACGGCAACTGCGCTGTTGATGTTCTGGGACATCGCGTGCTCCTTGTCTTTGGAACCCCTTGCCAGATTCGTCCCTGGCGGAGCAGGAGCACGGCCGGACCATTCCATTATCGGAAGTGGAGTGTGCATCGCAGCAGTCGGGATAATGTTTCGGTACGATGTTGCGTCATCAGAGTCCTCCTCGTAGCGACCAACCGAGAGGCAAAAGACCGCTTACGGCGATCCAACAGCTGAAGACTCGCATGACGGATCCGCAGGGGAGCCGCCCGGCGCCTTGGTCGGCTGGTGATGTGTTCTGTTGCAAAGTGCCCCTGAATGGGGGGACAATATCTTTCCTGCTTGGGCACCGAGGGGTCCCCGGATACACAGTTGTCCGACATCCCCAGATGGCCGCGGGATTTGAAAAAGTGAGCGCGCAGGATGCGCTGTTCTGGATGCGCCGCCGAGAATGCGCCTGACTGGCGATTTTGCAGCGAGTGCGGCGCCCGGCTCGTCAGCATCTGTCCCAGTTGTCGATTCGAAAACGCCCCGGCCGCGAAGTTTTGCGGCGGTTGCGGCGCGCGATTGAGCGGTGCCGCCGCACCAGCGGTGACCCAGCCCGCGCCCGAGAGCTACACGCCGAAGCCACTCGCCGAGAGAATTCTGCGCAGCCGCGGCGCGCTGGAAGGCGAGCGCAAGCAAGTGACGGTGCTGTTTGCCGACATCAAGGGTTCGATGGAGCTTATCCAGGGCAGCGACCCGGAGGATGCACGGCGCATCCTCGATCCGACCATCGAGGCGATGATGGGTGCCGTGCACCGCTACGAAGGCACCGTCAACAAAGTATTGGGCGACGGCATCATGGCGCTGTTCGGCGCGCCGATAGCGCATGAGGATCACGCGGTCAGGGCCTGTTATGCGGCGCTAGCTATGCAGAACGCACTCCGCGAAATTTCCGAAAAAACCCGACGCAACTTCGGCGTTGAGGTACAGGTGCGCACCGGTCTGCACTCGGGTGAGGTCGTGGTGCGGACGATCGGCAACGATCTGACCATGGACTACGACGCCATCGGCCAGACCACCCATCTCGCGTCGCGCATGGAGCAGCTCGCGCTCCCCGGCAGCGTCCGCATGACCGCCGATACGCTGCGCCTGGCGGAAGGCTTAGTGCAGGTTCGCCCGCTCGGCCCGATCCCGGTGAAGGGGCTGGTACAGCCAATCGAAGTCTTCGAGCTGATCGGTGCGGCCGCCGTGCGCTCGCGCCTGCAAGCTTCCGCCGTCGCCGGCTTCACTCGTTTCGTCGGCCGCGAGCGCGAAATGGACGCGCTGAATGGGGCGCAAGAGCGCGCCAGCACTGGCCTGGGGCAGGTGGTTGCCGTGGTCGGCGAGCCTGGCGTCGGCAAGTCGCGCCTCTATTACGAGTTCATCCACTCGCATCGAACGCGGGATTGGCTGGTGCTGGAAAGCGGCACGGTGTCGCACGGCAAGGCGACCGCCTATCTGCCACTTATCGATCTGCTTAAAAATTATTTCCAGATCGAGAACGCCGACGACGCGCGGCGCATCCGCGAAAGGGTCACCGGCAAGCTCCTGACGCTCGACGATACCTTGCGCCCGACACTACCGGCGTTCCTGGCGCTGCTCGATGTTCCGGTCAATGATTCCGTTTGGCTCGACAGCGATCCGGCACAGCGCCGCCGCCGCACGCTCGATGCCTGCCGTGCGCTGCTGCTCCGGGAAGCGCAGGTGCAGCCGACCATTGTGGTCTTCGAAGACCTGCACTGGACGGATAGCGAGAGCCTCGCCTTCATCGACAGCCTGATCGAGAGCCTGCCGAAAGCGCCGATCCTTCTACTGCTGAATTTCCGCCCAGAGTTTCAGGACCGTTGGAGCGCCAAGAGCTATTACACGCGCGTCCGCATCGATCCCCTGCAGGCGAAGGGCTCGGAGGAGTTGCTGCAGGATAAACTCGGCGCCGATGCCTCACTCCGCGCGCTCAAGCAGCTTCTTATTGAGCGCACCGAAGGCAACCCCTTCTTCCTGGAAGAGAGCGCCCGCACTTTGATCGAGAGCGGCGCGCTGGACGGCCAGCGCGGCAACTATCGCTTGGTGGCACCGATCACCACCATTGCGTTGCCGGTAACCGTTCAATCGGTGCTTGCGGCGCGCATTGACCGGCTGGGGCCCGAAGACAAGCGGTTGCTGCAATCTGCATCGGTGATCGGCAAGGATTTCGCGTTGGGACTGCTCGGCGAAATCGCCGACGCCGATGTTGACACCGTGCAACGCGGCCTCGCCAACCTGCAAGCCGCCGAGTTCATCTACGAGACCCGACTGTTCCCGGATCGGGAATATACCTTCAAGCATGCGTTGACACATGATGTCGCGTACGGCGGCCTCCTGGCCGAGCGCCGGCGGTTGCTGCACGCGAACATCGTCGAGGCGATCGAGCGCCTGCACGCCGATCGCTTGACCGAACATGTGGATCGCTTAGCCTATCACGCGAGGCGCGGCGCGCTCTGGGAGAAGGCACATACGTTCGGTGTGCAGGCCGGTCGCAGGGCGGCGGCGCAATCCGCCAATCGCGCGATGCTCGAAGCGTTTCAAGGCGCGCTGGCCGCACTTGAGTATCTACCCGAGACACCGCGAACAATCGCCGAAAACATCGATCTTCGCTTCGAATTGCGCGACGCGCACTTTGTGCTGAGCGAAATGGCTCCCATTTTGCCGCACCTTGAAAAGGCGCAAGCGCTGGCGGAACGCATCGGCGATCGCGAGCGGATGGCGCTCGCGGTGCTTTACAAAAGCGGCTTCCACTGGGTCCAGGGCGAACATCACCTCGCTGTCGAGACGAGCCTGCAGTGGGCTCGCGGCGGCGGAGGAACTCGACGCTGGGAATTGCGCGGCTTGGCACACTACCGGGTCGGCACGGCGCTGCTGTTTTTGGGCGATCACATCACCGCGGCCGATCACTTGCGCAAAAGTGTTGCAACGCTCGACCACGAAGCAGGACGGACGCTGCTGCGCTTCGGAGGGCTAGTACTTGCTTTTAGCGCGTCCTTCGCCGCGTGGGCCCTCGCGGAACTCGGCGAATTCGTCGAAGCTGAGACCGTCGGTCGGATGGGTTTTGATCTGGCCGTTCAGGCCAACCATGCATACAGCATGGGCGTTGCGAGCTTTGGCCTCAGTCATACATTGCTTCGTCGAGGCCACATCGCCGATGCAATCAACGTGTTGGAGCGAGGCTACGAGCAAATCAAGCTGCACAGCGTCGAAGCCGTGTTCGATCAAGTGGTAAGCCGATTGTGTTATGCCTACGCTAAAGCCGGACGCGGCGAGGAAGCCCGTGCGATTGCTACGAGCGAAATTGCGGATTTCTCCTTCCTGTCGAGCACGCATTTTTTGCTGGCCGCCATTGGCATCCAGAGCGACCGGATCGAATTAACCCTGCGCCAGGCTCGCGAAGCCCATCAACGCGCAAATTTGCGGGGCGAGCGGGGAAACGTCGCGTGGATGGAACATCTTTTCGGCGATATCGCCATGAGCGATAGTTCGCCTGAGCTTTCGGCCGCTGAGAAACACTATCGCACCGCTGCCGCGATCGCCGACGAACTCAGTATGCGACCATTGTTGGTGGAATGCCGCCTCGGTCTCGGGGCCGTTGCCCTGCGTGCCGGCCGCGAGAGCGAAGCACGATCGCAGTTTCAGTCAGCACTTATGATGGCGGAAGATATGGGTATCGAGTCTGCGGTCGCCAGGGCACGCGGATATTTGCAAGTGACTTAAGTAATTGGCCCGTTGAATCTCCTTGATTTTTGTTGCGGCGCATGAGTCCGTTGTTGGCCCTACTCGGACCTCGCGTTGCGTCCACCGCTTGTCCGAAATGCGGGTAAAAGCAGACGTGCCGAACATTGCATCTGACTTCCGTTGGCGACCCAAAGGAGACCTGGAGCAAGCCCGGTCACCCACGCCCGTGCCGCGCGGTGAAATCCAGCTTTGGCCCTTTGGGCACAACTCCGCTCGGATTGACCATGCGCAAGCTGCCGTAATAGTGCAGCTTGCACTCGTCGATGTCGCAGGTGGCGGCGATGCCCGGCATCTGATAGAGCGCCCGTGCATACCCCCACAGCGCCGGATATTCGTAGATGTGGCGTAGGTTGCACTTGAACAGCGCATAATAGACCGCGTCGAAACGCAACAGCGTGGGAAACAGGCGCCAATCGGCCTCGGTGATTATCTCGCCCACGAGATAGCGGCTCTTGGCCAGCCGCGCCTCGAGCCAGTCGAGCGTCGCGAACATCTCGGTCACAACCTGTTCATAGATCGCCTGTCCGGTGGCAAGACCGCAGCGATAGACGCCGTTGTTCAGCGTCTCATAGACGCGTGCGTTGACTGCGTCGATCTCAGAGCGAAGTGTTGTGGGATAATAGTCAGTGCGTTCGTCGGTGAAGGCGGCAAACGCACCGTTGAACATGCGGATGATTTCGGAGGATTCGTTGCTAACGATAGTGCTCGTCTTCTTATCCCATAGCACCGGCACGCTGACACGCCCGGTGTAACGCGGATCGGCCTTGGTGTAGAGCTCGTGCACGAAACTCGCACCGGTGATCGGATCAGGCACGGCGAATTTCCAACCACCTTCGAGCAGTAGCGGTTCGACCACGCTCATCGAGACGATGTCTTGAAGCTTCTTCAGCGCGCGGAAGATCATGGTGCGATGGCACCAAGGACAGGGGCGCGCGACGTACAGATGATAGCGCCCGGCTTCGGCGGGAAATGCCGAGCTGCCATCGGCGGTGACAAAGGCGCGGAACGCGGTAGTCGCCCGGACGAAAGCGCCGCCCTTGCGATAGGTCTCGTCGTCGTCAGTCCATTTGCCGTCGATCAGTACGCCTACGCCCATGCTCGGCACCTCATCTGTCTGCCAGCCCGAGGGCTCCAGGAGGGTCGCAAAGCGGATATTGCGCTAAACCGTTCGGTAGAAGCAGCGGCGATTTCAGGTGTTTGCCACTTCGACGTTTGCGACGCTGCCATTGTGTCTGAAATGGAGGCATGAACGGACTCGACCCGCGGAAGACGCTAATTCGTAGTTAGACCCTGAAGCGGTCCTCGCGGCGCAGCAGCCGCGGGATGGTAAATTTGCTTCGCAACCCAACTACGCTGTGAGCTCAAGCTGCGGGGCGGTACTGTATAGATAAAACTCATCGTCTAGTGATAAGATAAATGCAATCGAGACGCCAGTTTGCAGCGAAACCTCGAGGCAAAATCGGGAGGAACTCCATGTCGCCAACCGTTGCGGCCAAGAAGTCCACTGTCGGCGCTGCCGCGAAGGCCATGCCGTACACCGGCCGCGAATATCTTGACAGCCTCGACGACGGCCGCGAGATCTGGATCTACGGCGAACGCGTCGACAAGATCACCGAGCATCCGGCGTTTCAGAACTGCGCACGAATGATCGCGCGCCTTTACGACGCGCTTCATGACGACCACAAGAGCGGCAAGAACGTCCTGACCATGCCGACCGAATGGGGCGGCTTCACGCACCGCTATTTCAAGGCGCCGACCAGCCTTGAAGAACAAGTGGCCGGCCGCGATGCGATCGCCGAGTGGGCACGCGTCACGTATGGCTGGCTCGGCCGCTCGCCCGACTATAAAGCGGCATTCCTGGGGACGCTCGGCGCTAATGCCGAGTTTTACGCGCCTTTCCAGGATAACGCGCGGCGCTGGTATCGTCTAAGCCAGGAGCGTGTGCCGTTCGTCAACCACGCCATCATTCATCCGCCGGTTGACCGGAATGTCGCGCCGGGCGCGCCCGGCAGCGGCCGAAATATCTTCTGCCATGTGACCAAGGAGACTGACGGCGGAATTTTTGTGAAGGGTGCCAAGGTAGTGGCAACCGGCTCCGCGCTAACCCATTTCACTTTCGTAGCTCATCACGGCCTCATTCCTGTGCAGGACAAAGATTACGCGGTGGTGTTCATGGTTCCGACGAACGCCAAGGGCGTAAAGCTGATCTGTCGCACTTCAAATGAATACAGGGCAGCGGTGCTCGGCAGCCCGTTCGATTACCCACTCTCGAGCCGTCTTGACGAAAACGACGCAATCTTCGTGTTGGATAACGCGTTCGTTCCCTGGGAGGATGTATTTGTCTACGGCGATGTGGAGAAGGCGAATAACTTTTTCCCTCGCACTGGTTTTCTGCCGCGTGCTCTTATTCATGGCTGCACCAGGCTCGCGGTGAAGCTTGACTTCATCACTGGCCTCTTAATCAAGGCGACGGAGATCACGGGAGCACGCACGTTCCGTGGCGTTGAGGCGAACATCGGTGAGGTGATCGCGTGGCGAAACATGATCTGGGGACTTTCAGACGCGATGGCGAAAACGGCTGATCCGTGGGAAAGCGGCGCGATACTACCCGGAATGGAGCCCGCCGCGGCCTATCAGGTGCTAGCACCCGAGGCCTATTCACAGATCAAGAATTTGATTGAGAAGACTGTTGCGAGTGGGCTCATATATCTCAACTCACACGTGAATGACTTCAAAAACCCAGCGTTGCGCCCGTACCTCGACGAGTACATGCGCGGCTCTGGGGGTATCGACGCGGTCGGGCGGGTTAAGCTCATGAAGCTGTTGTGGGATGCGATTGGGTCCGAATTCGGCGGGCGCCACGAGCTCTACGAGATCAACTATAGCGGCAGCCACGAGGAGATCCGCCGCTATGCGTTGTTCGGCGCAATGGCCGCGGGCACGGATGTGCGCCTAAAGCAGTTCGCCGAGAAATGTATGGCCGAATACGATCTCGATGGCTGGACCGCGAAGGACCTTGTCAACACCGACAAGCTCAGCGTGCTGGGGAAGGCGAAGTCATCTCCGCGCGGTTCTATCGGAAATTCACGTTGAGAGCTTTCGCAAAGACCACCGGGAGGCGGTCTTTGTTTTTGCGCTTATGTTGCAATGCATGTGTCTTTTCCTGGCCCATCACGTCACTTGTCGTAATGCAGCAATTTGGTCGCGGTCGGGTGGAAAGCGGACATCGCGCAGACATCGTTGATCTGTCCAAAATGACCCGCACCGGTCGAAGTTGCAATGCCGTCGTTATTGATGCAGCTTGGCAGCGACTAATTCATCACGAGCTGTCCCGTGGGCGAAGTGATTGACACGGTGGTCATTGGTGCAGGGCATGCGGGTCTTGCGCTGAGTTGCTATCTGTTGCGCAACGGGACTGAGCATGTCGTTCTGGAACGGGGACAAGTTGGAGAGCGATGGCGCACAGAGCGATGGGACTCTCTTGTTTTCCAATTTCCCAATTGGTCGTTGCAACTGCCCGACTACGCCTATCAAGGGCCCGATCCAGACGGATACGCGTCGAAGGACGAGTTTATTCGCTTCTTAGAGGATTACGCCTCGAACATTCGCGCACCAGTGCGCTGCAATACCGAGGTCTTTGGTTTGCGTGATTCCGAAGATGGCTGCTCTATGGACTTGGCAACGGCTCGAGGTGTTATTCGGGCGAGAAACGTAGTGGTCGCAACTGGACCGTTTCAGGCTCCCAAGATTCCTGTGCTGAGTCGCGAACTGCCATCCGACATCTTTCAGATACACTCGCGCGACTATCGAAAGCCCTCTCAACTGCCGCGAGGTGCCGCATTGGTTGTAGGCAGCGGCGCGTCCGGTACGCAGATCGCCGAGGAACTTCATCGCAGTGGTCGCAAGGTGATCCTCGCTGTCGGCCGATTTCACAAGACCCCCCGTCGGTATAGAGGACGCGATTTTTATTGGTGGTTCGACAAGCTCGGCTATTGGCACACGCCGCTTGCGTCCATGCCCCCAGATGTAAAAAAGTTGCGCTTTGTCGTGACGGCGGTTGATGGCGGGCACGACGTGGATCTCAGGCAGTACGCGTCGGATGGGATCGTGCTGGCTGGGCGCCTCAAGTCGGCGGATCAACAGAGGGTCGTATTTCATGACGATCTTGAAGGAACGCTGATAGAGGCCGATGCGTGGTACGACGAGTTCAGGCACCAGATGGAGGGATATGCCGATAAGTGCGATCCCCCGCTACCTGTGGAGCGAGTCAAACGGACATCGAGTACATCGGAATATGGTAAGCGGAGAGGAGTGCTGGAGCTAAACATTCGCAATGTAGAGATATCATCCGTCGTGTGGGCGACCGGCTACACCTGCGATTTTTCTTGGATCAAGCTACCTGTATTGGACGGAAACGGCGACCCCATACATGAACGTGGTGTCACCAAACGAACTGGACTGTTTTTCCTCGGTCTCAGGCGAACCTACTCGCTTGGATCGGCACTTGTTGCGGGCGCGGTGAATGATGCCGCCCACATCGCTGATCGTATTGCCGCCTTAGGAAGTGCGGGCTGACTGGACGCTGCCTTCGCAGAATGCAGGTGCGAGCGGTTAATCCAAAAGGATTACCATCGCTTCCGGACAACCCGTTGGCGGACAGGCGGACAGTCCGGGGCACGCGACTTCCGCGGTTGGCCCTCAACCGACCTGCCAATCGCCTTAGCGAGTGTCTGTTTTGAGGGGGCGGTCTCAACCGGTCGACGCAACACAGGGCCAGTTGGCAATAAATAACGATGACGGCTTGCCAAACGCTCGCCCAAACGCTTTCAGCAAGTCCCTCCGCAACCAGCTATCCCACAACGAGATTTTCTCTGCCGCCCTCGTACCACCACGAAATCACTGACTTATCGGCCTATAATTGATCTTTTCCCTTTAAGATAAAGTGTTGCGTCGACCGGTTGAGATCACCGGGGAATAGCGGACATTGCCAGCCGCCTTCGACCAAATCGGTTTATGAGTGCACGCCCTAAAGGATGATCCGGGAATCGGGTCCAAGCGCGCCTTATGCTGAAGCCGCCATCTCGGCCTTAAGTCGGGCAATGGTAGAGTTGCTCAAGCCAACCTGCCTCGCGACTTTGTTGATTCCCATCCCGCTGCCAAGCGCTTGTCGGGCCTTTCAAGCGCCTCAGGATTATTCAGCGGTCTGCCCAGCGCCTTGCCGTTGGCGACTGCGCGTCTCAGACCGGCATGTATGCGCTGGCGGATCATAGCACGCTCAAACTCAGCGAAGGCGCCGGTGACTTGGAACATCAGCTTTCCCGAAGGGGTCGTGGTATCGATTGCTTGCTGATCGAGGTACAGATCGACGCCGCACGATTTTAGATGCTGGATCGTTCCAAGTAGATCAATCAGCGAGCGCCCTATTCGATCGATAGCCCAGACCATCACCACATCGAAAGCGGTGCCGCTGCGCCTGCTTCAGCATTTGATCGAACTCGGGACGCTCGTTCCTGCCCTTGGCTCCGCTAATTCCCGCGTCGCTGAAAGTCTGGACTATCTGCCAGCCTCTGCCTTTAGCGATCGTTGCGAGTTGGGCAATTTGGTTTTCCACTGTCTGCCGATCTGTACTGACGCGGACATACAGGGCTGCGCGCTTTATTCTGTGATTTCTCCTGACGGTGGCAATGTGGCACCCGCCCTATCCGAAATCAATTATTTCCGGATGGCTCGACGACGCTGACTGGCCCCACTGATCGAGCAAGAGTTTTCCAGGCAGTTTTCGAGACGATTTCGGATGGCCCTTCTGTTGGCGAGGCAAGCGCAGTAAGGCGCCGCGTTCCACTGCCGCCCCGACGCCTAGCTCAACCCGGCCGGGGCACGCGGGTCCTTCCGGGCGGAATCGCATGCGGGGCAATGCGCGGCGTTTCGCGAGAACTCCGGGTACGTCACGCCCTCGACCGCCTAATAGTCCTCAGTCCGGTTTCCGAAACCGGCTAGAAAACGACCGGGGCTTCAGATCGGTCCGGGTCATTTTCCCAAGTAACCAACCCATCGCGAAGCGCGTTTTCGGCGCTCGCGGCGTCTGGCCAAATCTCGATGCTGATTAAGGTCAGGCAGGAAACGGCGTATTGCCGCAAGTGCCGATCATCTGGGTAAAATATAATTCGCCGTCCGGCCTGCTCGTGAATAAGTACGCTCATGCGAACGCCACGCTCACCTCGCAAAACATGAATATTGGCGTTCGTCGCCTCAAGTTTAGGCTACAGCAGCAAGCACATTGTAAGCCGCCAGCGGCCGCCTGATCCCCTTCAACTCGAACTCACCTACCGGCTCGACCGTCACGGCACTCTCGACCTTCGTCAGCACTCGGGGGCTGATGAGTATCTGCCCCGGCTTGGCCTCATCACATAGCCGCGAAGCGACGTTGGATACCGTCCCGATGGCGGCATAATCGAAGCGTCCCTCGAAGCCAATGGTGCCGAGCGTGGCGAAGCCGTGCGCAATGCCGATCCCGAAACCAATGTCGTGTCCCCATCGGCGCCACGTTTCGGTTAGCGCTCCGATGGCCTCGCGCATTTCGAGGGCCATGAGCACCGCTTGGAGCGCCGGGTTCTCCACTGGAACAGGATCGTTGAAGACCACCATTACTCCGTCGCCCGCGTAACGCTCAAGTGTTCCACTATACCTGATGATGCTCGCTCCAAGTGCCTCATGGTACTCACGCAAGACCGTCATCACATCTTCGGGGTCGGCACTTTCTGAAAAGCCAGTGAAACCGCGCAGGTCACAGAAGAGCGCGGTTATCTCGCGGCGGTGGCTCTCCAGTTGCTTCTCTGTCCCAGACGCGACGATCAGATCAGCCACCTGCGGAGGCAGGAAGCGCCGCAGCCTACTCATGCGTTCGATTTCGCCTACTTGGTCGGCGACGCGTTGTTCGAGTTGTTGGTTTAGTTTAAAGACCTCCTGTGACTGGACCTCCAACTGGCCGGTCCTCTCGCGCAGTTCATTTAGCAGTCGCGCATTCTCAATGGCTATAAGGGCCTGGGCGGTGAAATTCGTAACCAGTGCGATCTGCTTCTCGGTGAAGGGACGAACTTCGTGCCGGTAAACGGCAAACGCACCGACCACTTCGTTCTCCTTCATCATCGGGACAGCCAGTAAGGTCCGCACACCTCCAAGTTCGACGGCTGCGACGACAGGCGGGGAGCGCCGTTCGTAATCTCGGTGTGCCGCAAGGTCGGCGACGTGAAGGACCGATTTAGTCGCCAACATACGGGCGGCAATGCTTTCCGGATTACGGGGACGCATATACGGTGAATGCCCTTGTATTTCGACGAAAGCAGCCGGTGTGTTGTGGTGCGTCGCAACGATAAGAAAACCCTCATCTTTCCAGCGGTAAATACTTCCAAACGCGGCATCGCAGATGCGAACTGCCTTCTCCAGCATGGCGTCAAACACTGGGTCGAGATCCCCGGGAGAGCCACTGATGACCTGGAGCACCTCTGACGTTGCCGTCTGCTGCTCTAGCGCTTCCGTGAGGTCGGCGGTGCGCGCGGTGAGGTCTGTGGTGCGCTGGCGCAGTTCGTTCAGCAGCCGCGCATTCTCGATGGCGATGACGGCCTGAGCGGCGAAGTTCTTGACAAGTTCGATCTGCTTGTCGGTGAAGGGACGCACGTCCTGACGGAACAGGTTGAACGAACCGATCAGTTCGTTCTCCTTCAGTATTGGTACAAGCAGAAACGTTCGTACTCCTCCAAGTTCGACGGCGGCAACGGTTGCCGGATCGTGTCGTTCAAGGTAGGTCTCCTCTGCCGCAAGATCGGCGCGATGAATAACTGCTTTGCTCGTCAACATGCGACCAGTAAAGCTCTTCGAGTTGGGACGAAACGATGAACCCATACGTGCTTCAGCGAAGGCTGGGGGAGTATTAAGCGTCGCAATGAGTTGCAGGGTCTCACCGTCCCAGCGGTAGATGTTTCCAAACGTGGCATCGCAGATGCGGACCGCGTTCTCCAGCATTGTTGCAAATATCGGCTGAGGATCGCCTGGAGTGCTTGAGATAACCTGAAGCACCTCCGACGTCGCAGTCTGCTGCTCTAGCGCTTCCGTGAGGTCGGCTGTGCGCTCGGTGAGGTCTGTGGTGCGCTGGCGCAGTTCGTTGAGCAGCCGCGCGTTCTCGATGGCGATGACGGCTTGGGCGGCGAAGTTCGTGAGCAGCGCAATCTGTTTGTCTGTAAAGAGCCGAACTTCTTGGCGAAAGATGCTGATCGCGCCGATCGGAGCGTTCTCCTTGAGCATCGGGACCGCAATGAGAGTGCGCACCCCACCAAGCTCGACCATCGCTACGGCGACGGGATCACGTTCCTTGTAGGCTTGTTCCTCAGCGTAATCGAGCGTTTGCACAAATTGTTTGGTCGTGACTGCGCGAGCAAGGGGCGTTGAGGGATGAACGCGAAACGTCGGCATGCCCTTTGCTGCGCCCTCGAGGAAGGCAGGCGCCTCGATGAAGGCAGGCGGTAACTTGTGCCTCGCGCCTGCGCTGAAAAGCCCGTCACCTTCATAAAAAGAAAGAAACCCGAAATTGGCTTCACAAAGCCGCGTCGCATTCGCGAGTAAGCTCTCAAAGACCGGTTGCAGATCGCCAGCCGAACTGCTGATAACCCGGAGCACCTCTGCGCTTGCCGTCTGCTGCTCCAGGGCCTCTGTAAGGTCGGTAGTTCGCTGACGCAGTTCATTAAGCAACCGCGCATTCTCGATGGCTATAACAGCTTGGGCAGCGAAGTTTGTGACAAGAGCAATCTGTTTTTCGGTAAAGGGACGAACTTCTTGTCGATAGATAGAGAAAGCGCCGATCAGTTCGTTACCCCTGAGCATTGGCACATCAACTGTGGAACGCGCGCCGCCTAACTTGACTGGCGGGGCCACAATGCCTTCGGCGGCGTAGTCAGCGGTGTGGCTCACCTCCTTCGTTCGCATAACGCGATCGAGGTGACTGCCTTGGACCGGTTTAAACGGGCCGCGCCGCTTGCTGTATTCGGCAAATGCTGGCGGCGTGCCGACTTCCGCTGCGAGCACGAACGCGTCGCCTTCAAAGCGGAATACCATCCCGAATTTTGCATCACAAAGGCGTGTGGCGTTCTCCAGCATTGCCTGAAAGACCCGCTGAAGCTCACCGGAAAACGCGCTGATCACCCCTAGCACTTCGGAGGTCGCCGCTTGCTGCTCCAACGCCTCGTTCAGTTCGCGGGTAAGCCGAGCGACCTCTGCATCTTTTATAAGGGCAGACGAGGACGCAGTTTTGGACGCATCGCGGCGCTTGGTCTTTGACGCCCCGCGCCCTAGCGCTTTGGATGCTTTGCCGCCTGCTTTGGAGCGCCGTTTCATCGCGTCCCCCCGTAGGCTGAGGGGCAATCGTAGCCGGTCGAAGGCTTACCCCGGAAGTGGCTTATTCGTGCGCGTCTAACAAAGCGTTACGCCGCCAACTCCTCCAACAGCGCCTTCGCCTCCTTCAGATCGCGCGTGTCGAAGCCCTCCGTGAACCACCCGTAAACCGGAGCGAGCAGTTCGCGAGCTTGCTGTACCTTGCCCTGGTCGCGCCAGAGGCGCGCGAGGCTCATGGCGGCGCGGAGTTCCCAGGATTTGGCTTGTTGTTGGCGGGCGACCGCGAGCGCGCGCTCGAAATATGCTTCCGCTTTCGCCGCATCCGGCTCGGGCGACTTCAGCGCGATTTCGCCGGCAACGCGATTGACCTCGGCCTCGCACCACTTTCCTTGGTTGTTTCGACTGCCGTCATCGCTTCGCCAATGCAGCGCCAGGCGTCATCGAATTGGCCGAGTTCGGCATAGGCGCTCGCCAAGTACGACAAATAGAGCGGCGTCACACACTGTTGACTCCCGTTGACCGAAATGCGGCGATCCCGGAGGTGATCATTTGGACTGCGTCCGAGGCTTTGCCGGTCAGGGCCAACAGCGCAACCTCGGTTCAGCATTCCGAGCGCCTTCCAAAGCAACGCGCCTTTTTCGTCCGCCAAGGCGACAGCTTCATCGACTTGCGCGTTTGCTGCCGCGTAATTCCCGCAGCAGATGACTGGGTCAACGATCCGTGGTACAGCGCGTACATCAAAGTGGCGGCTTGGCCGATCTCGCGCGCATCCTTGAGCGCTTGTTCTGCGTCCGCAAGCGCGGCCTCGGGATAGCCAAGCAACCACAGGGCCAACGACCGATAGGACAAGATTGATACCCGAACGTCTTGGCCAAATCGCGTCGCCAGCGGACGATGCTCGGCAGGATCGTAAAGCGCGATCGCCTGATCGAAATGCGCTCGGCCCTGCCGCGATGTCGCCCGTGCACAACAAGGACATGCCCATGAAGCGATGCCCGATCATGAGCGGGACGGTCGCTCTCTGCTTCTCGGCGAGCGCCAGGAACTGCGCCGCAAGCTCGCGCATCACATCGCCGTTGAACGCGATATAGTTCGCGACCCAGAAGCCGTAGAGGACCGAGAATAGCAGCAGCGGGTCTTCGGGAGGTTCTCCGAGCGCTTCCGCTTGCTCGATCAGCAGCGTGCCTGCTCGAGCGCCGCCTTGGTTTCCGGCGCCGCATAGCCTTTGATGTGCATGAGAGGGGTTATGAGCGCGACCTGAAGCTTGATCTGCTCGCGACGCAGCGCGGGCGTGGCGGGCAAGGTCGCGATCTGGTCGAGCGCGCGGGTGAGCTGCTCGACAGCTTCAACCAGCGCCGAGCGCTCCAGCGACCGCTGTCCCGCCTTGCCCCACAGGCCCGCGGCCTTTTCGATCAGCCCAGCTTCGGTGCAGTGACGCGCCAGCAGTTCGGGCTGGTTCTCGGCAATCTCGGCGAATTGGCTTTCGAGGGTTTCGGCGATGCGAGCGTGTAGCGCGCGTCGCGGCTCGCGCAGCAGCGTGCCATAGGCCGCGTCCTGCACCAGCGCGTGCTTGAACAGATAAGTCGCGTGCGGCGGCACACCCTGCCGGAACAGCAAACCTGCCGTCATGAGACGGTCGAGCGCCGATTGGAGTTCCGCCTCCGGCTTGCGCGCCACCGCAGCCAGCAGAGCATGAGAGAACTCTCGCCCAATCGCCGCTCCGATCTGCGCCACCTCCTTGGCCGAACCGAGCCGATCAAGCCGCGCCATCAGCGAGGCGTGCAGGCTTGCAGGCACCGCCAGAGCCGAGGGCGGAACGGCGGCAGCCGTCTGCTGCGCGTCGCCTTCGCTCTCTGCTTCCAACACCGCCTTCGTCATTTCCTCCACGAACAGTGGGATGCCATCGGTGCGCTCGATAATGTCCTGCCTGATGCTCGCCGGCAGCGGCTTGTTGCCCGTGACGCGGTCGATCATGGCGGCGATTTCGCAGCTCCCCAAGCCGGTTGATGGTGAGTGCAGTGACGTGAGGCCGTCCAATCCACGGCGGCTCGAACTCCGGTCGATACGTAACGATCAGCAACACGCCAAGAGTTCTTATCCGGTCCACGGCTCCGACCAAGCGCTTCAAGGCTCGTCGGGTCGATCCAATGCACATCCTCGAAAATCATCAGCACCGGATTGGACCGCGACAGCGCCTCCAGTTGCGCAGTGAGCGCTTCCAGCGTTTTCTGTCGCCGTTGCTGCGGGGCTAGTTCGAGCGTGGGATAGCGTCCATCGTTCGGCAGCGACAGCATTTCGGCAAAGAGTGCCGCGTCCTGGCGTGGCGTAAAGCTCTGCGCCAGCACGGCATCGAGTTTGTCGAGCTTTGCTTGCGCGGTGTCGTCGTGCGCAAATCCAGCGGCACGCTCCATCTGGCTGATGATCGGGTAGAGCGCGCTGTCGGTGTGCTGCGGCGAGCAGAAGTAGCGCAGGCGCGTGTGCGGCTCGGCAGCGAGGCGTTCCAGCAGCGCAGCCGTCAGTCGAGACTTGCCGATGCCCGGCTTCGCCGGAGAGCAGCACCACTTGCCCTTCGCCGGTCTTCGCTTTCGACCAGCGGCGCAGCAGCAGTTCGAGTTCTTCTTCCCGCCCGACAAGCTCGGTCAGGCCGCTCGCGTGGAGAGCCTCGAAGCGGCTTTCCACTGAAGCCGGTCGCAGCGCCGCCCAAGCTCGCACCGGCCCTGCGATGCCCTTGAGGTCCTGTGCCCCAAGGTCCTCAAGCTCGAACAGATTGCCGAGGAGCTTTCGCGTGCTCTCGGCAATGACCACGCTGTTCGGCTCCGCAACGCCCTGCAAGCGTGCCGCAAGGTTCGGCGTCTCGCCTACGATGGCTTGCTCCTGAGAAGCGCCCGACCCGATCAGGTCGCCGACGACCACCAGTCCCGTCGCGATGCCGACACGCGTCTGCAGGGCCGCGTGGGTCTTCAGATCACTTACTGCAGCGACCAACTCCAGCCCTGCGCGCACGGCCCGCTCGGCGTCGTCCTCGTGCGCCTGCGGGTAGCCGAAGTAGATCAGGACCCCGTCGCCCATGTACTTCGCGACGAAGCCGCCGAAGCGCTGCACGGTCTCCGCGACGCACTTCTGATAGGCCGAAATGACCTCGCGCAGGTCTTCAGGGTCCATGCGCGCCGATAGCGCCGTTGAGCCGACCAAGTCCGAGAACATCACCGTGACTTGGCGGCGCTCGGCGCGGTCTTCGGGAGAGACGCTCGGGGCAGTGGACGTGGTCGCTGCGTCAGCGGAGGGCGCCTTGGCGCTCGCATCGCTACGCAGAGCGGCAATAGCGTCGAGGAGTTTACGGCGATGCCCGACGATGCCGACGCCAAGCTCCTTCAGGTCCTCCGCCGTCAGGCTCGGAAGGACCGTCTCGTCAATCTCGTTCTCGCGGAACGCAGCCTCATACTGTCCAAGGCCAAGGCTCCGCAGCCAGACCACGACGTCCATGATGGCGCCCGAGCTTCGCCTTGGAGCATATCATCGTTGGAGGGGCCCGGAGAGGTCTTGGGCGGCGTCGGGGGTCGGAGAGAGCGCGAGGGAGCGAGAGGCTGTTACAGGTGACGCAAAGGCGGTTGAACTATCGTTGATTGTGCCTCGGATCGTCATGCTGGTTGTTCCGAAGACCTCCACGACGGTTTGGGTCCTGATTTTGCTGTTCGGAACGCCCACTGCCACCGCCGCCCTGCTGCCCACCCTGGCCGCCTTTTTGACCACCTTGGTGCTGACTACCCTGGCTACCTTGACCCCCTTGCTGGCGGCTCTGATTCTGACTTTGATTTTGCGCCATCATTATCTCCCTAGTTTCGGCAGCCGCTCTCATTAGCAAGAGCGCGGCATGAGCAGTCATGCGTATCGACATCACCCAATACATAGGCTCCGCCGTGAAAATAGATTACGCCACCTGAAGCGCTGAGCCCAGTGTCAAACTGTGCAGGTGTCAAACAGTGCTACGCTTTATCCCAGTGCCAATCAGTATCAGCGGAACGAGCGGAAACTGTGCCGTCAGTGCCGCGTCAGCGTCCCGAAAAAACAGTGCCACTTGTGCTGCTCACTTCAGGCAGGAAACAGTGCCGCGGGCGCACCCTATGCCGCAATGGCCGAGAACTCATGCTGCGGCCTACAGAATATGCTCAGCAAAAAAATAGTGGCCAGAGGAGATGCCCGGCTAAATTCGTCGGCTGAACACTACCACTTCCGCGCGGGCCCGAAGCCGCAGGAAGGTTCGTCTGTGCATCCCCTTCGGCTTTCCCGGAAACGGCTCAAGCAAGTCGGCACTCCCACCCAGTCTCATCCTGATCTTCCGCGACTGTTCTATGCCGCGATCCAGCGCCGTCTGCTGTGGCTTGCATAGGACAAGCCATAGCACCGCCGACAGGCAACTAGTTCGCCAGCGCAACCGCACCCGAAATGCCTACTTGCCGCATCAATGCCAAACAGAGTCGGCGCGACGAAGCAAGAAACAGTGTCAGCGCTCTAAAGTGTCGGCGTCCGAGAAACAGTGCCATTTGCGCTGCTTTCGTTTTTGCAAGAAACAGTGCCACCGGCACGGGGAATATTTATTGGATAAATTTCATTTCTGACGTAGGAGGTAAGAGCTTGTTGTACCTGCGCAATTCCATTGCACAAGCTCAGGTCGCAGCCGTTAATTTTATTCCCGAAGCGTCAAGAACGCCCTAAATCACTTGGGGACCAGCGGCCCATAATCGGTTTCTCGGTCCCGGAAGCGCGGATTATCTCGCAAATCTTTCTCGAGCCGTTCGCCCAACCGACGCAAACGGACATAGGTTTTGCGGTGCATGCGCTTGGGTCGGGGCGGGAAGGGTTCTCGGAGGTTTGCAATCCCATTCAACCGCAGCCTGAGCTTCAGTGCTCGGAGGTACCGCCGGCTTTTCGCGCCGCGTCGCTGCGATGCATACCAAAGACTGAGGCACCGCCTGCAATTTAAGGAAGATCCGGTATTGTAAAGCTTGCCAACCGTTCTGTTGCACCGATGGCAGACGAGCCATGGACGGTGGCCACCGAAATTGCATGGGCTCCAACGAAGCCAAATTCTCTGGGTTGCGCCGCTCAGAAACTCCACATCGACGCGCCATCGATTGGCCGCGCGGTGCTGATTAAGCATTTCGTGCGCTTCGAACGTCGAGACGCCGAGACGGGCCGCCAGGGTTTCGGTGGACATGCCGTACTGCGAGGCCAGAAGCATGACCTTGTATTTGTCGCGAATTTCGCCATGCGTTTGTTTGCTGCCCCAACTCGGAATCGCGCCGACGGCCTTGGCAAAACTCAAATACGGATCGCCGCTTTGATACATCTTCAGCATGTTGTTGATCGGCCCACAGTGGCGGTCCGATAGCGACGCCGCAATCAAGAACTCCATGCTCGAATAGTCGATGTAGGCGACCGCCATGCCGGGCTCGGGCTTGATGAGCGATCGCAGCCACACTGCCGGCGAGAAGATCCAGCGCGAAGCCTTAGGCTGCGTCCGCGACGTCTTCGCCTGAAACGGCCACAGCACGGTACGATTCCTGCCGTCGGCACCGACGGCAAGCTTTACCTTGCGCATCTTGTCGCGCGCGTGGCGCAACTGGCGCAATTCTTCAAGCTGCGGAAAGCCCTTCGACATATCCTCGAAGGTCGTGCGCCGCATGTTGAGCTTGCCGGATTCCAGAAGCGGCCAGGCGATTCCTTCGCGCGCCGTGTAGGCGGCGAACCGTTCCATACTGAAGGTCCAGTCGCCGGCGGCATTGCGGACATAGACGCCATACCGGGCGTCGATCGCCGGCACCATGGCGTCGCGCACTTCGCGCCACATCTTTTCGTCCGCCAACTGGCTGAAAACCTCCATGTCGATCGGCACGCCGCGATGCTCCATCAGGGCGGATACCGCGGCGAATTCGCCGTGATAGAGCGCCACCCCGAAATCGAATTCCGGGTCGGCCAGGATCTTCGGCAACAAGCGCCGCAAGGCTTCTGTGTCGCCGGCGCAATAGTCGAGGATCCGCTGCCGCTCACTGGCTGTGAACGGCGGGCCCGCCATCACGCGCTCGAGCATGGCGTCTTTCTGTTTGGCCGTCATGGCGTCCAGCCCGTAATAACGCAGGGCCCCGATCAAGCCCTTGCCTTCAGGCGTTTGACAGCCGTTGATCCAATTGCGGAATGCCGGATTGAGATCCAGCACCCGCTTCGGCATTGGCCATCCCAGCGCTAGGTGGCAAGCGCATTCGGCATTGGCGACGAAGCTAACAAACAAGACGTTGGAGTCGGTGCGATAGGGCGGCTCAGGCCCGAGTTCGTCACGCCAGAGCCCTAATGTGCGTCCGGACCTCAGTTCGTGTGCGACGAGACAGACGACCTCAGGTCGTTCACCCGGCCGCGCGACGAACTCGAAGTCACCCAGCCAGATTTCCATGAAAGGGAGATCATTCGGCGTCACGGGCGGCCCACTTTTTAAAAAGCGGATGCTCAGTGCTGTCGACCAGTCGCCCCTTATCGCGGAACGCCAGCTTGAAGATCTTCGCGTGCTTCAGATCCGGCCACTGAGGCTCGCCGAAGCGTTCAGCCGGTGCAGGAAACACCTTGTAGCAGCGGTTTTCCTGATCGGTGTACAGGCGCACCCATTCATCGATACCCTGTACCAGGCCGATCTCCTTTGTGCGGTCGTATTCATTCTGCTCACCATCGGCATTCGCCTGGCGGACCGGTATGATGCGGACCGCGCCCCGCGACGTGATGGTGAGGTACAAGATGTAATCACCGACGGTGATGCCGATTGCGCTCAAGGGCTCCACCATGTCGGCGGTGACGGCAAAGTACTGCCTTTCCATACTCACTTCGGAGGCGACTATCGGCACGATCGGCCGAAACTCCGTGTGGGTGCGGAAGAATTCATTCTTGGTCGGTGTCTTGCCGACGGAGATAGCAACAATGCCAGCGGCGCTAGCATCTTTGACACCGGGGAGATCGCGCCGGATGGCGCGGAATTCAGCCTCCTCGGTATCGAGTTGCTCGGTAGTCGCCTTCTGGTCATCCGGGATCGGGGTGGCGGGGTCTTCAGCTTCGGCTGTTTCGAGCGGCTTGGGTTCAGCTGTCATGGCGTATTACTCCGCGGTTTCAAAAACGATCTCGTCATCCAGCCGCGTCCTCGCGATTTGGTTTGACTTATTCAAGCGACGGAGGCTTGTTGGCGGATTCCCTTGCAGGGCGCGCCCGTCGAGAAGCGCCACTTTGTCGATCATCGCCGCACTCTGCTCGAGGGCGCGAGTTCCCGGATGAGGTCATGTCGTCTGGGCTTGCTTGCGGTCGCTTGCGTTGACGAGGCGCCGACTTATTGTTTGCGTCCGTGTGGGGACACCCGCGAACATGAGCCGCGATGAACTGCTCTACATCCTTGCGCCTATAGAATATTCGCCCGTCAATGCGAACGTAGGGACAACCGCGTCCCTCAGCTCGATCGCGCTGCAATTTGCGCGTGGAACACCGACGAACGTCGGCCGTTTCGAGCTCTGTTAGAAGGTCAGTCTCGGGCATGTTCGCGTCTCCGAGCCGCTCGTGGCGGCGATTGACGCGAAAGTACGGCTGATGGCGCTTAGTTAAATGATGCGTTTAAGTAGTTTTTCGAGATTCGGGGAACTGCCACTGGACCCAATTCGAAAGCAAAGTAAGAGCAAAACTTCGAGCGTCAGGCTTTGAAAGTGTCGCGAACTGCCGCTCCCCGGCGGCAGCAAACATATGGTCATAAACGAGCGCGGCTGTCCCTTTTCGGCTGACGTCAGTGGAAACTTCGTTACACCAATTTCGTACCGTTCCGGCCGTCACGTGGCCGGATCCTCGTTCCGCACGTACACCCAGGCGGCTAAGCAGCGTTGCCACCTTCTTCTGCGCGCCCGGTTGAGTAACTCCCAACCTAACGAGGCGACGCACCGTGGCTGCTGCGTTGCCCTTTAGAGCCAAATGCGCTTGGCTGGATCCACCGCGTCCTCGACGCCGCGTAGGTGCGACGATCGGCAATACGGAATTTTTTTCTAGGGTAACTAACGCGTCTTGCAACCGCAAAATGGGCGTATGGAGCGTCTCAGAATTTGGCTTCTTGAAAAGAAGAATGAACTGCACCAGGGCACCAAGGGCGGTAAACGCTCCAAGACGGCCCGCGTCTCCTTCTTCGTCAAACTGGCGGCGAGCTTCACGCAAGTGCGCAAAGAGGAAGCTCAAAGCCGCATTCAATACGATTAGATCGGCTAGGCTGATGCTGCCGGCAGAGTGCTACTGTATCGATCGAGGAATTCGAGGAACGGCGCCTGCTTTTGACGAATTGCGGCGCGCAGCCGGTTACGCGACGCGCTTGATTTCGGCTCGGCGGTCCGCTCCGGGTCCGCTTTATGGAGCCTGAATTCATTTCGGGCGCCACGGTTTCGCCTAAGTGCTTGAAATTATTGGTGAGCCCGGATGGGATCGAACCATCGACCTACTGATTAAAAGTCAGTTGCTCTACCACTGAGCTACGGGCCCGCGCGGCCACTCCATACGCAAAAGCGCACCGCTTTACCAGCCTTGCGCGCGCCAGCGCTCATGCGGCCGATGTGAACCGCGCTGAGCAGGCCCGCGCCGGCCGCTGTCGCACCGGGATCGCGATTTGCTACACTGCGCCCGCCGCTTGCGCCACCGAGCGAGGACAGCACCATGCCCATCGTCAACCGCGTCGCCGACCTGCATGCCGAGATCACGGCCTGGCGGCGGGACATCCATGCCCATCCGGAACTCCAGTACGACGTGCACCGCACGGCGGCTTCGGTCGCCGACAAGCTTAAGAGTTTCGGCTGCGACGAGGTCGTGACCGGCATCGGGCGGACCGGCGTGGTCGGCGTCATTCGCGGCCGCAAGGCCGGCGGCAAGGTGGTCGGGATGCGCGCCGACATGGATGCGCTGCCGATCGAGGAAGCGACCGGTCTCGCCTATAAGTCCACCGTGCCGGGCAAGATGCACGCCTGCGGCCATGACGGCCATACCGCCATGCTGCTTGGCGCCGCCAAATATCTCGCCGACACGCGCAACTTTGCCGGCACCGCCGTGATGATTTTCCAGCCGGCGGAGGAGGGCGGCGCCGGCGCCCGAGCGATGTTGCGCGACGGCCTGTTCGATCGTTTCGGCATCCAGGAAGTGTTCGGCATGCACAATTATCCCGGCATGCCGGTCGGGGAATTCGCCATCCGGCCGGGCCCGATGATGGCCTCGACCGACTCGATCATGATCAATCTCGAGGGCAAGGGCACGCACGCGGCCTTTCCGCACATGGGCGTCGACACGGTCCTGGTCGGGGCGCAGATCGTCAACGCGCTGCAGTCGATCGTGGCCCGCAATGTCGATCCGGTCGACGCCGCCGTGATCTCGATCTAGCGTGTTCCAGGCCGGCGAGGCCGACAATGTCATTCCGCAAACCGCGAAACTCCGCGGCACCGTGCGTTGCCTGTCGGCCAAGGTCCGCGAACAGCTGCGCGAGCGCGTGCGCGAAGTGGTCGAAGGCACGGCGCGGCTTCATGGCGCCAACGGCCGACCTGACCTACCGGACCGGCTATCCGGTCCTGGTCAACGACGAGGGCCGCACCGCATTCGCCGCGTCGATCGCCGACCAGATCGCCGGCCAGGACAAAGTCAATCGCGACTGCGCCGCCGCTGATGGGAGCGGAAGATTTCGCCTACATGCTGGAGGAGCGGCCGGGCGCGTTCATCTATGTCGGCAACGGCGACAGCGCGATGCTCCACCATCCGGCCTACGATTTCAACGACGAGGCGATCCCGGTCGGCACGTCGTACTGGGTGCGGCTGGCGGAGACCGCGCTCGCGGGGTAGGCCTGGTGCAGGTGCTTTTCCCGGGCGCAACGCAGCACGTAGCGAAGCGAAGTGGTGCGTTGCAGACCCGGGACCTTTGCAAACTCCGGGTTTTCGACGGTCCCGGATCAGCGGTGCGCCGCTTCGCGCTGCACCGCGTCCGGGAAAAGCGGCTTACTTCAGCTCTTCGCCCGGTCCGCCACCAGCATCGATTGCAGGATCTGGTCGGAAATGTCGCGCACCGCGGCCGGGGAGTGCGACAGGAACAGCGTATTGGTCTTGTCCAATTCGCCGATCGATTTGATGGTATCGAAATATTGCGTGACCAAGACCAGCTGCATGACTTCCGTGGTCGAGGCGCCGACGGTCTTCTGAAATTGCTCGATCGAGCCTTGCAGGCCCTCGATGATCGCCTTGCGCTGATTGGCAATGCCCTGACCTTGCAGCGCCTTGCTTTGCGCCTCGGCTTCGGCCTTTTTTAACCACCAGAATCTTCTCGGCCTCGCCGCGGGCATTGGCGGCGACCTGCTCGCGCTGCGCGGCGTTGATGTCGTTCATCGCCGATTTCACTTTCGCGTCCGGGACGATGTCGGTGACCAGCACATTGACGATCTCGTAGCCGAAGCCGGCCATGTCGGCGTCGAGCTCCAGCTTCACCGCCGCGGCAATGCCGGATTGGCTGGCAAACACTTCGTCGAGCGTCATGCCGGGAACGTGGCCGAGGATGACCTGCTCGACATAGGCCTGGATCTGCTGCACCGGGTCCGACAGCTTGTAATAAGCGTCGAAAACCTTTTCCGGGCGCACGCGATTTTGCACCGAAATGGGAATGGTGACGAACACGTTGTCCTTGGTCTTGGTCTCCATGGTCAACGTGATCTGATTGACGCGGAGACTCATGCGGCCGGCGACCCGGTCGATGAACGGCCATTTCCAGTTCAGGCCGGCTTCGGCGACGCGCAGAAATTTGCCAAACCGGGTGACGATCGCGACCTGCGCCGTGCTCACGGTAAAAAAGCTGAGCAGGCAGGCGACCAGAAAGATAAAAACCAGAAACCAGAACAGAACTACGCCCGAGCCGAACAATACCATTTGTGGCCTCCCGTCGACCTGTCAGATAAGCGCCGCCAAGTTTGGACGCGCTGCGCCGCTTAAAGGTTCAAGCTTTCAGATTCGCGCTTTCGGATACAAGCTTTATTGCGCCGCTTCGACGTGGTTTTCGGTCGGCAGCTTCGGTTGCTCGGCAATGACTTCGGAAATGACTTTCGATCTTGGCAGGAATTCGGCGAAACGCGCCTCGATGCTGCGCCAATAGGCGAAGGAGTTGAAGCGGCTGCCTTCGATCAGGCCCATGGCGACCGCCGACAGGAACGGCAAGCTCTGCACCACGAGGACAAACGCGAAGATATTGATTTCGCGGACCTGCTTGTAATTGGTGATGACCAGGGTGGCGGTGCCGGCGAGCAGAAGCCGGCAATGCACGGCCTCCCAGAAGGCCGGGAAATCCGGACCCTTGCGGCTGTTGCCGCCTTTCGACGTGCGCAGGAACGGCAGGCGCTCCTTGAACAGGCCGATGCCGACGGCGCGCGCCACCGTCCATTGCACCGACATGGCGGCGCACACGGCGCCCGCCATTTGCCCCGGCGTCGCCTTTACCCGTAGCCGGTACAGCGCGACAAAGTGCGCGACCGAAACGGCGAACGCCGCCAGGATCGGCACGGTCAGAATACGATCCGGCACGGCGATATTGGGGAAAGCGATCACCGGCACCCAGACGATATTGAGGAGCGCGACGACGACGCCGATGCTTTCGGCGCCGAGCCAGTTGAGCCAGCCGAGACCGTATTCGCGCTTCTGTTCGGGCGACAGGCCGTCCGACCACGGCAACAGCGCGCTGCCAGTGCTTGCGCAGGATTTGCAGCCCGCCGAACGCCCAGCGGTGACGCTGGCGCTTGTAGGCGTCGAAGGTGTCGGGCAGGAGCCCGTAGCCATAACGGCGGTTGGTGTAATGCGCGAGCCAGCCGTGTTCGAGCAGCGTCAGCCCGAGATCGGCGTCCTCGACGATGGTCTCGCTCGACCAGCTGCCGACGGCCTCGATGGCGGCGCGCCGGATCAGGCACATCGTGCCGTGCACGATGATGGCGTTGAATTCGTTCCGCTGCACCATGCCGATATCGAAGAAGCCGGCATATTCGGCGTTCATCGCCTGGTGCATCACCGAGCGGTCGCCGTCGCGATGATCCTGCGGCGATTGCACGAGCCCAACGCGCGGATCGGCGAACAGCGGCACCAGATCCTTGAGCCAGTCGGGGTGCACGACATAATCGGCGTCGATCACGCCGATGATCTCGGCGTCCGGCGCGGTATGTTCGAGCGCGATGCGCAGCGCGCCGGCCTTGTAGCCCTTGTGATTTTCGAGGCGAGGAACTTGAAGCGCTCGCCGAGCGTCCGGCAATGCTCCTCGACCGGCCGCCAGAACGCCGGATCGGGCGTGTTGTTGATGATCACCACGCATTCGACATTGGGATAGTCGAGCTTCGCCACCGCATCGAGCGTCGCGCACAGCATCTCCGGCGGCTCGCAACAGGCCGGCACGTGGATCGACACTTTCGGCGCAAATGCTTCGGGCGCCAGCGGCGGTGAATCGGCGAGCCGGCGCGGCGGCCGGCCGAAGGCGATGGCGGCGATCTCGTCGATGCGCGCCAGCGCAATGGCGACGAGCGGCAGCAAGCAGCAACACGCCCAGCCCGAGCGCAAAGGCGGCGCCCCAGACGAAATAGTGGCCGTTCCAGAAGGCGACGATCGCGGCGAACCAGGCGCCCGCCAGATTGGCCGCGGTGGCGAGCGTCAAGCGCTTGCCGCAACGTCACGCCGCCGATCGCGAGAATGGGCAGGGACAAGAGCAGCCCAAGCAGCACCGCAAGGCCGGCGCGCTTGATGTAATCGGGATCGGTGATCGGCCCGGTCCAGGAGAATTTGGCGTGGCGCGAAGCATCGAGCAGGCCCCAATAGGGCCCGACGCCGCCTTCGGTCGTCTTCCACGGCTGATCGATCGCCTCGATGACGTTGTAGTCGATGCCGTAGGCCTCGGCGCGGGCGACGAAATCGCGGATGATCATCGCCTGCTCCATCCGGCCGGGATTGGCGGCCTGGAAGTTGTATCCGGCGCTCGGCCAGCCGAACTCGGCGATCACGATCCGCTTGCCGGGATAGAGCCGGCGCAGATCGTCGTAGTGCTCGATGGTGCGGTCGACCACTTGCGAGGCGTCGATGCCGGCCCAGTAAGGCAGGATGTGCGCGGCGATGAAATCCACCGCCGAAGCGAGCTCTGGATGCATCGATCCAGACGTCCCAGTCTTCGCCCGTCGTGACAGGGACCGGGCTCGATCGCTTCACCTGTTGGATCAGCTTGATGAGGGCGTCGACGCTGATCTCGTTGGCGCAGCATCGTCTCGTTGCCGACGACGATGGCGTTGACGTTGCTATAGCGGCGGGCGAGGTCGAGGGCGGAGCGGATTTCCCGCTCGTTGCGATCCTGGTTCTTGTCGATCCAGGCGCCGACCGTGACCTTCAGGCCGAACTCGGCGGCGATCGGCGGGACCAGCTCGGCGCCGCCGGTCGACGAATAGGTGCGGATGGCCTTGGTATAGGGGGCGATGGCTTTCAGGTCGGCCCGGATCTGCTCCTCGGTCGGCCGCTCGCCGGAATCCGGGTGCGACGAATTGACAAAGGGGGCGTAGGAGACGCTGGCCAGCTGCCCAATGAAATCGGGAGCCGTTTCTTTGGTCCGTAGCAAAGCCCACAAGCCGGCATGCACGCACGCTACAAGCGCGAGCACGGCAGCGACGGTGCGCATCGAAAATCAACCACGCGGGGCGATGTTACAACAGCCGAACCTGTCCCCAAGGTTCGACAATTGGG
The DNA here is from genome assembly GCA_963804405.1 of uncultured Alphaproteobacteria bacterium. Lineage (GTDB taxonomy): Bacteria > Pseudomonadota > Alphaproteobacteria > Rhizobiales > Xanthobacteraceae > BOG-931. The sequence goes on from CAWDQG010000060.1 coordinate 54,520, forward strand.
CTGGAAGAGACGACCTGTGAGCGGCAAATAATAGGTAGCCCCCAGTGGTGGCAAATTCAAGACAACGGGATTTGTTCCTGCGATTTTTTGGGAGTTTTTTTGGCAGCGCTCGCCGGAAAGAAAATTCGCTGCGGTTAATGGCTGTTGGCCGGGTTGGCCGCGGTCGCCGGCGGCGCCGCTGGCGCCGGCGGCGGAGCGGGGTTTGCCGGATTGATCCAGCACGCCTGGACGCGCCCGTTAAGGCTGTCGGCGAGCCTTCGGATCGATGCCGCTTCCGTGCAGGATTATGCAGCGAAACGACGCCTGAATATGGGCGCCTGGACAGCCGAACCGGTCGTAGAGATCGAGATGGCGGAAGGCGGTGTCGAGGTCGTCGCGCCATAGCAGGCCGACGACGCGGCGGCCAAGCCAGACGCATTCAGGATTGCCGGCTGGCCCCGCGATCTCATGCTGCGCCTCGGCGTATTCGTCGACCTTCTGGGTCTCCTTGGGCGGCTCCTGACCCGCGGGTTTGTCGCCGGCTTTAGGGTCCTCCGCGAAAGCCGGGGGCGCCGTGCCAAAGACGGCTAGGACGGCCGAGAGAACAAACAGCGCCGTGCACGGTCCGCGGGCAGCACGAAACAAGCGATGGAACATGGTTCAACTTGAGTTGCGAAGGCCGACGACAGCCGGGAAGGGACGTTTCCTAGGCCACCGGATTGGGCCGTCATTGAGGCGTCTTCCCGGCACGGTCAGCATGACAATAGCCACAGCGTTTTGTCCAGCACCCCGCGCCGCGGCGCCGGCAAAGCTTGGCATCTCGGGGCTGCAAGGTTAATGGCAAGGCGTGTCCCGCGAGCAAGACCTTCGTGCACAAGACCTTCGTGCAATTGGCCAGGCCTTTGCGGCGTTTGCGCTCACCGCGCTCGCGGTCGGCGTGGTGTGGTGGTGGCTCGGCGCTCCGGTCAAATTGCCGCCATCGCCGCTCGCCGGCGGCGAACAGCTGGGCTGCGTTTCCTACGCCCCGTTTCGCGGGTCGCAAGACCCGCTGGTGGAAGGCACGCGGGTGACGGCGGAACAGATCGACGAAGATCTGGCGCTGCTTTCCAAATACACCAAATGCATCCGGACTTATTCGGTCGACGACGGCCGCGACGACGTGCTCAAGAGCGCGCGGCGGTACGGCCTCAAGGTGTTGCACGGCGTCTGGGTCTCCGGCGATCCGGAAAAGACCCGCCGGCAAATCGCGACGTCCGTCGCCTATGCCAAGGAATATCCGGACGTCATCACCGCGATCGTGGTCGGCAACGAAGTGCTGTTGCGCGGCGAGATGACGGCGACCGACCTCGCCGCTCTCATTCGCGACGTCAAAGCGCAGGTGTCGATGCCGGTCACCTATGCCGACGTGTGGGAGTTTTGGCTGCGCTATCCGGACGTGCACAACGCGGTCGATTTCGTCACTATTCATGTGCTGCCGTACTGGGAGGATTTTCCGATCCCGGCGTCGCGGGCGGCGGCGCATCTCGTCGCCATCCGCAACAAGGTCGCCGCCGCGTTTCCGGGCAAGGAGATCGTCATCGGCGAGTTCGGTTGGCCGAGCGCCGGCCGCATGCGCGAAGGCGCACGGCCCTCGCCATCGAACCAGGCCGTTGCCGTCATCGAGGCGCTGGCAGCGGCCAAGCGCGAAAACATTCGCCTCAACATCATCGAGGCGTTCGACCAGCCCTGGAAACGCGCGCTCGAAGGCGCTGTCGGCGGCTATTGGGGCGTTATCGATCGCGCAACCAATGCGCCGAAATTCAGTTTTGACGGCGGCGGGGTGTCCGACCATCCGCATTGGCCCGAGCAGGCACTCGCCGGCATTGTCCTCGCCGCGCTGACGTTCGCCGCGGCGTTCGCCGGCGGCCGCGAAAAAGGGTTTCCCGCCCATTTGTGGGCTAAAATCGGCGCGCTCGCGCTTCTTCCGGCCATCCTGTTCGGCTGGACGATCGAGACGGTGCTGGTCGAAAGCTTCAGCGCCGGCAGTTGGGTCCGCTCGCTCGCCTTCGCCGCTGCCGCGGCCGGGGCTCCGATCGTCTGCGCCGCGGCGTGCGCGTCCGGCCGTCCGGTACCGGCATTTGCGGCTTTGCTCGGCCGCGCCGGTCCGCGGCGGGGCTTGCTCGACTGGGCGCTCGGCGGCACGCTGATCGTGCTGATGCTGGTCGCCGTCGAGGCGGCGCTCGGCCTGGTGTTCGATCCGCGCTACCGCGACATCCCCTTCGCGCCGCTGACCGGAGCCGCCGCGCCGTTTCTGGTGCTGTTGTTGACGACGAGGCGACCCGCCGGATCGCGGGCGATGGCCGAAACCGTGGCCGCGGCCGTGCTGGCGCTTTCGGCCGCTCTACATCGTCTTCAACGAAACCTTCGCCAATTGGCAGTCGGTATGGTTCTGCGCCGGGCTGATCGGGCTTGCCGTCATTCTGCAATCGGCGCGGGACGCGCCAAGCTCAGAATAAGCACGCCGGCCGCTAGCGCCGAGAGATCGGCATTGTGCAGGACCACGCCGAACGCGGCGGCGGCGAGCGATACGGCGACGAGGACGACCGAAGGCCGCAGCAGGTTGAGCAACGCCGCCGCGAGCGCAGTCCCGCCGAAAACTTGGTACGGGTAGAGGACCGTCGCCAGCCGAAACGTGCCGCACAGCCAGGTATCGAGGCCGCCCTGGCAGGCAAGCGACATCGTCGCGTTCTCCATCACCTGATAGCGCAGATACATCGCCTCGCCCAACGCGAGAAAGGCGATGATCAGAAGCCAATTGGTCTGGCGCGCGGTCGGCAGAAAGAATGGGCGGTGCATGGTCATGTCGGCATCGGCCGACACTATAGGACGAAACTTCCATCAAAGCTTGAATTGGCTACTTCGTCCGCTAGTCCCCGCGACCCGCCTACGCTCGCAGGGAGCTTCGGCGGGTTTTTAGTCCGCCGAAGCGCAATGCGCGAAGGCGGAAGGCGGGGACCCAATTCTTTGCACCCGCCCCAGGCTCCCGCTGGAGTTTACGCCCGACTTGATCGGGGGCGGGAATGAGCGGAGGTCGGTGCGTTCGCACCATTAAGGATGGTCCCTCACTGCAGCGCGAGGCGGCTGCCGTCAAACATCGCCGGCTGGCAGGTCAGATGGAACGGCACGATGAAATCGCAGAATTGCTCGGCCGCGTCGGCATTCGAGTAGGGGCCGACGATCAGGTGTAGCTCGGTTTTGTTGGTGCGGGGGTTCTGCTTCAGGCTCACGAGAGGCTGCAAACCCTCAAACAGCGCCGGATGAGCGGTACGAAGCCATGTCCAGCGTGCATGCAGCGCTTTCATGGTCAGCGCGGCGCCGATATCGGCGCCGTAGGCCGTGGCGGCCGGCGGGGCAGCTTCCGCGGGGGAGGGGCTTGCGGCGGCTGTCGGCTGGCTCGGCGGTGATGGATTGGCGCCGGCTGGCGCGCTGGGCGATGGCGCATTGGCCGCTGCGGCCAGGGCCGGCGCTGGCGAGACCGTTTTGACCATTACGGCAATGTCTGCCGGCGTCATCGGCACCGGCGGCGCGCCCTCGGGCCATGGCGGCACCTCGGACTTTGCGGTTTTAACGGCTTCGATCTGTTTTTTGATTGATCCGGTCGTATCGTCCATGTCGCGCTCGAGCGTCGTGAGCCGGGTCGCCAGCCGATCGCGGTCGTCCACCAGGCCACGCACCGCTTGCGCCAACTGGCGGGCGGCGGACTCGGCGTCGAACTGATGCTTGGCCGGCGGCGCCGGCATGAGGTTCAACGACACGAGAAGGGTGCCGACTCTCTGCATGGCGTCGTCGTCGCGGGTGCTCAGGACGGCAACAAACAGGGCGGCGATGGCCGCCAGACCCCAGCCGGCCTGGCGCCAAAGGCCGGCCATGGTCAGCGGTCTTTTTGCCGCCACGCTTTTTGCCGCAGCGCCCCGCGCTGCCGCTTTCTGACCCTGCGGTCGACCAAGCACCGTTTCTGCTCCCGCGCATCTTCCAGCGAATCAAAGACAAAATAGCAGATTCGCTTTTTTGCACGGGGTTCGATTGCAGGGGGACAGTGCCTCAGATGCTGGCGGCGTTAGCGCCGGGTGGCTTTGCGTCGTCTGCGCTGCTGTTGCCGGGGTTACGGCAACAGCAGCGAGAGACCGACTTAGGCACTACTCAGGCCGCCGCACTCTTAGCCGGAGCACTTTTGGCCGCGCTGGCTCCAGTCGGTTGGAACAGCGTGGCGATCTTGCTGCCGTCCGGGCTGCCGAGGCCGGTGCAAGCGTCCCACTTTGGCGCCGCCGCAAAGGTCCCGTTATTGCCGGTCGTGATGTCGTTGAAGCCGGCGGTTGCCGCATAGAGTTGCGGGTTGATGTAGCCGACAGAACTGCCCTTGGTCGAGTTGATGCGGGCAATCAAGCCAGCCCAGAGCGGAGCCACCGCGCTGGTGCCCCCGATCACGGTATCCGTCCCGTCGATCCGCACGTCATAGCCCGATACCGGATCGGCATCGCCGCTGACGTCCGGCACGCCGCGCATGGTCAGGGCCTTGGTGCCACCCGATGCCAGCGTCAGCTGCAACCCGCCTTGCCACGCCGGCAACGGGAAGAAGCTGCTCACGCCGCCGCCACCCGCACCGCCTTGGTCGCCATCGTTCCAGACCGACTCGCCGGTGATCGTCGTTCCCGAGGCCTGGAGCCGCGTACCGCCGCAGGCGAGGACGTTCGGACTTGAGGCCGGGAAGTCCACGTGATCGGCGCCATCATTGACGCCGTCACCGGAGCCATTGTCACCTGACGCCACGCAGACCGTGACGCCCATTGCCGCGGCCGCCTGGAACGCTGAGTTGTATGCGGTCATCGCCTGCTGCGTCCAGGACGATTCCGGCCCGCCCCAGCTGATGGAGACGATCGACGGCTTGTTGGTGGTGTCGTGGACCGCCGTGGTGATGGCGTCGAGGAACCCGGCGTCGGTATTGGGCGCGAAATAGACGGCAATCGTCGCGCCGGGCGCGATCGCGCCGACCACTTCGATGTCGAGCATAACTTCCCCGTCCGGTCCGTTTGGATCGCCGGTCGGCTGGTCCTTGCCATGGTCCACCGAGACGGCCGTGACGTTCGGCGCTGTCTGGATACCGAGCCCCGAGAAGTAGGTGGTCAAATCCGCCGGACGTTCGCCGCCGCCGAGTTCGATGATCGCGACGCACTCTCCCTGCCCGGTTCCGGCGGGGAAGTCGTAGAGCGATGCGAGCTGCAGCGGTGTAAACGAGGTCGCGCCACCGTCGTTGGCGTGCCAGTGCACGTTGCCCGGCGATGGGCGGCTGCGGAAATGCGGTTTGGCGGCCGGCCGATTGTCGAGGCCGAGAACGGCTTCGACTGAGTTTTTGAGTTCGTCCGGCAATTGCACGGCGCCTACCCGGCCGCGATAGGAGCCGCCCTCATACTGGAACCGCTGCAGGTCCACGCCGAACGCGGCGTTGAACTGCGCCACCGTGCCCGACAGCACGACGGTGCGCCTGCCGGGATGCTCCTGAACGACGGCGAGGCCGTGCGCCGCGGCAAACTTCTTGACTGCGGCGATGTCGTTGGCGTCGGCGCTGAATTGCTGGTCGAACTGCTCGCGGCTCAGATGGCCGCCGGCGTCTTGTCGCCTCGCGAGCTTTTTGACGTGTTCCGTCAGTGCGTCGGCATTGCGACGGCGCAAGAGGACGCTGACCTCCAACCTTTCGGTTGGATCGGCCTTGCCGATTGCTTTCGCGCCCCGCAGCGGCTTGCGCTCGCTGCCTTTGAGTGGATTTCGACTGGATGGATTTTGAGCCATGTGAGTACTCCTGTGTGAATGGAGAACATCGACTCCGATGATAAGGTCCATCGTTGCCTGTCAGGGTGACTGACGTCACACCACCCGCCTTCCGCTCTGACAGGCAACTTGTCGTGCGCGTGCCGGCGCGACCAGGCCGCAATTTCGACCGCTCGCAGATTTTTGTTGCGGGTTTTTGCAGCGGCGGCAGAGCCTTGGCTGATTGACTGCGCCGGCATCGCCACTTTCGGCGGCGGGCCGGCTCGGCTATGAGAGCGCCGCAGAGGTCTTGATGAAGGCTCGGACTTGCCTCGCAATTGTGCTCGCGGCCGGCGAGGGCACGCGGATGCGCTCGACCTTGCCCAAGGTCTTGCATGCAATCGCCGGGCGTTCGCTGCTGGCGCACGTCCTCGCAGCAATAAAGGCTGCCAAGGTGACCGCCACGGCCGTTGTGGTCGGCCCGGGCCAGGAGGTCGTCGCTGCAGAGGCGGAGCGCGTTCTGCCCGGCATCCAATGCTTCGTGCAGCAGGAACGGCGCGGGACGGCGCATGCGGTGCTGGCGGCGCGATCGGCGATCGAGCGCGGCGCCGACGACATTCTGATTGTTTATGGTGACACGCCGCTCATTCGCGCTGAAACGCTGATGCGGCTGCGCGCGCCGTTGGCCAACGGCGCGGCCGTCGCCGTGCTGGCATTCCGCCCGGCTGATCCGTCCGGCTATGGCCGGCTGGTTGTTGCCGAGGGCAAGCTCATCGCCATCCGTGAAGAGGCCGATGCCAGCGACAGCGAGAAGGCGATCCGCCTGTGCAACGGCGGGATCATGGCTTTCGCCGGCGCGCATGCGCTCGCCATCCTGCAGCGGATCGGCGACCATAATCGTAAACACGAATTTTATCTGACCGATGCGATCGAGATCGCGCGCACGATGAAGCGCGACGCGGTCGCGGTCGAAGCCGAGGAGGACGACGTGCGCGGCATCAACAGCAAGAAGCAGCTCGCCGAGGCCGAAGCAATTGTGCAGCAGCGTCTGCGCAACGCCGCGCTCGACGCCGGCGTGACGTTTGTGGCGCCGGAGACGGTCTTTCTCTCCGCCGACACCACATTCGGCAAGGATGTGGTGGTCGAGCCTTATGTCGTGTTCGGCGAGAAGGTGACGGTCGAAGACGGCGCGGTCATTCACGCCTTCTCGCATCTCGCCGGCGCCCATGTCGGCAAGAACGTTTCGGTCGGACCGTTCGCGCGATTGCGGCCGGGCACGCGGCTCGGCGAAGGCGCGCGCGTCGGCAATTTCGTAGAGGTCAAGGAGGCGACCATCGAGGCCGGCGCCAAGGCCAATCATCTGAGCTATATCGGCGACGCCTCGATCGGCGCCAACGCCAATATCGGCGCCGGCACCATCACCTGCAATTTCGACGGCAGCGCCAAGCACCGCACCACCATCGGCAAGGACGCCTTCATCGGCTCCAACTCGGCGCTGGTAGCGCCGGTCGAGATCGGCGACGGCGCCTATGTCGGCTCCGGCTCGGTGATCACCGCGCGGGTGCCGGCGCATGCGCTCGCTCTGGCGCGGGCGCGCCAAGTCGTTAAGGAGAACTGGGCGGCGCGCTTGCGGTCGTTGAAATCGCTGGGCAAAACAAAAGCGCCGTCGCGCGATTGAGCGCCTCATTCAGTGCCGGGCTTAGGACGTGCCCTCATAAATTGCCCACAAGTGCCGGCTTTTGGGCAAATCGGACATTCAGCCGAAATCGCCCAATGACCGAGACTGACCCCGAAGCGGGCATTTGACCCATCGGCCTGACGCTCCACGCTTCCCAAGGCGAAAGGAAACGGACAGCGTAGAGTGTTTGCGCGTTAAGTCGAAACTGGGATTGGCAAAATGGACCGCGACCTTTTCGTGGATCGGCTGCTGCGCGCGAGCGAGCGCTGCCGACTGTTCACCACGCAGTTTGTGATCAATTCATTGCCGAGCGCCCACGCTTTCTGGGTGGCTTTGAACTGTTCCTATGACGGCGATCTAGGCCCCGATGAGGTGGTTTTTCCCGACGATGTCCAGAAACACGGCAGCCGCGTCGGACCACTCGATGTCGAGAGCGTCGTTTCCCTGCTATGGCGCGATCGAATGGTCCCCGAGTGGATTGATATGATGGTGTGGGCGTCCGACGAGCATACGACGTATTTTGAACTAACGTGTTGTGGCCGCTTTACCAGCCAGTCTCGACTTCTCTATTACGATTGGACTGACTTTGCTCCTTTCGGCATCAAAGGACCGGCGTATCCGGGCCGACTGTCATCTGCAGCCATGAACGGGGAGCCGGTCGAAAAATTTTCTTTGGCAAAATCACGCGGCGACGATTTGAGCTCGCACCAAACCAATCACCCTTAAATTTTCACTTTTGGCCCCTAGCGGCATACGGCCGGCGAACTGGACCTCGGCCGCTGCAATCGGCCGATGGTTATCGCCGTCACGCCGAGCCGGGGCGCTTGCCTTAAAACGATGCTGATGACCCAAAAGCGGAAGTCGAAGAACGTCACAGATGGCCTCCCGAATGCTGGCTCAATCGCATTCGACTTTGGTGAAACCGTCAATCAGACTCGAAACATTCCTAGTGGTCTTCGCCGTCCAGTAGAAACCCCCGAGGTTTCAGCCACCCCTTGGGGTTTTTGACGAACTGGTAGGAGATCGCGAGCTCCTTGCTGCCCGCCCGGAGTAGGACCTTATCCGGGGTAACCTCGATACGATCAATCGATGCCTGTAGCACCAAGGTGGCTTTAGAAATGCTGGCATAGAGAAGTTCTTCCCGCTCGCGCCAAGGCGGCAGCGCCGCGTGGCCGGCCTGGGGCGCAGCATCAAAGCGGGCAGGCTCTTCGCCGTCTAACAACAGTTGCGGCGAGGCCCCCGGATACGGGCTCTGACTGGCGACGTATCGGTAGGAGATCGCGAGCTTTTTGGTCCTCGTCCAGAATACAACTTTAGTATCCGCCCAGAATAAAACTTTACCTGCGGTAACTTCGATACGATCAATCGGTCTTTTCAGGAAAAGCGCGGCCTTTCGAGTGGCGGCATAGAGAAGTTTCGCTTGCTCATACCAAGGGGCAATCGCCATGATCGACAAGGCAACACCGGTTCCGCCCTCTTTGTTGACGGCACAATGGGCGATCTCGCGGATCCTAGCTACCATCTTCTGATGACGGCGATCCTGCCGCCCTACGGACTCAATTGGCAGACCGGGGCGGACCAGTTATTGCTGATTTCGGTTGGTTCCGGTTTGTGGAGACAGAGACAATTGGGAAAGCCGACAGAGGCTGATCCGGTTTTGCGCGGACTTATCAAAGACACGATCGTGAAGAACGTAATGACAATGCAGTCCTTGGGCAGTTCGAAAGACCCATGGAATATCAATAGCGAATTGGGTGATATGAAGGACTGTCTGCTACCGACCAACCCGCTTTTTCTGTACAAAAAATATGATGTAATCATCGAGCAACATTATTTACGCTCGATGCTTGGTATGGAGACCAACGATGCCGATCTCGAAGCTGTGCGATCGAGCACGATGACCGATACCAAAAGTCAACAGCTCGGCGTAAAAATAGGAGAGGTCGCCGCCGTCCGTTCGGTACAGGACGAAGATTTTCCAATACTTTTCGACATACGCTTTGAAGAGTGAACAGACCCGAGGCGGAAGCAGCGACGGCAATTCGTTGCGGTGCATGAGTTTAGAATTGGCCCTTCGCGGACCTCGGGAGGTGTCCGACTTGAGTCCGGAAAGCTCGCCGTCACTATTCGCGATTTTTACGGGTTCACGCCCTAATTCAAGCACTTATAATGTCTGTGTCGTTCGGCTTGTTACGGACCGCAACGTTTTTTTATTTGGTATCCGCTAGCATTGCCGTTTACCCGTTAACCACGATAGGCGTGAAAGCATGATCCCGAAAAGTGCAAGCCGGTTTTCGGATAAAGATCATGCGCAACTTGAAACGACAGGGGAGAGGATCCGGATCGATGTGCGGCATTATCGGAATCATTGGCGGCGAGCCGGTCGCGCCGCTCCTGATCGATGCGCTCAAGCGCCTCGAATATCGCGGCTATGATTCCGCCGGCGTCGCCACGCTCGAAGACGGCGTGCTGACGCGCCGCCGCGCCGAAGGCAAGCTGAAGAATCTGGAACAAAAACTCGCGCGCGAGCCGCTTGCCGGAGTTATTGGCATCGGCCACACCCGCTGGGCGACCCACGGACGGCCGAACGAGAATAATGCGCATCCGCACGCCACCGACCGGCTCGCGGTGGTGCACAACGGCATCATCGAGAATTTCAGCGAATTGCGGCGCGAGCTGAAAGCCAAGGGCGTCACGTTCGCGACCGAGACCGACACCGAAGTCATCGCGCATCTGGTCAGCGACCAGATCGCGCAAGGCCGTTCCCCCGTCGAGGCGGTCGACGCGGCGCTGCCGCGGCTGCGCGGCGCCTTCGCGCTGGCGTTCCTGTTCGCCGGAGAAGAGGATTTGCTGATCGGCGCCCGCAAGGGCTCGCCGCTCGCCGTCGGCTTCGGCGACGATGCGATGTATATCGGCTCGGACGCGATCGCGCTCGCACCCTTCACCGACACGGTGAGCTATCTGGAAGACGGCGATTGCGCCGTCATCCGTCGCGCCAGCGCGGAAATCCACGACGCCAAGGGCGACGTCGTTCGCCGCGACGTGCTCAAGTCGCAGGCCTCGGTGATGCTCATCGACAAGGGCAACCACCGCCATTTCATGGCCAAGGAAATTCACGAGCAGCCGGAGGTGGTCGGCCACACGCTGGCGCATTACCTCGACATGGTCGACGAGCGCGTGGCGCTGCCGATGAAGCTGCCGTTCGATTTCCGCGCGCTCAAACGCATCTCGATCGCCGCCTGCGGCACGGCGTACTATGCCGGCATGGTGGCGCGTTACTGGTTCGAACGGTTCGCGGCCTTGCCGGTCGAGGTCGATATCGCGTCGGAGTTCCGCTACCGCGAGGTGCCGCTCGATCCCGGCGCGCTGGCGATCTTCATTTCGCAATCGGGCGAGACCGCCGACACGCTGGCGTCGCTGCGCTATGCGCGCGAGCACAAGCAGCACGTGCTTTCGGTGCTCAACGTGCCGACATCGACGATTGCCCGCGAGAGCGACATTGTCATGCCGACCCTGGCCGGGCCGGAAATCGGCGTCGCCTCGACCAAGGCGTTCACCTGCCAGCTCGCGGCGCTGGCGGCGCTGGCAATCGCGGCGGGGCGCGCCCGCGGCGTCTTGTCTGCGAGCGACGAGAAAGCGCTGGTGCGTGCGCTCATCGAAGTGCCGCGGCACCTGACCGAAGCGCTGGCGCTCGAGCCGCAGATCGAGCATCTCGCCCGCGATCATCTCGCCAAGGCGCGCGACGTGCTCTATCTCGGCCGTGGCACCAGTTATCCGATCGCGCTCGAAGGCGCGCTGAAGCTCAAGGAAATCTCCTACATCCACGCCGAGGGTTACGCCGCCGGCGAGCTCAAGCATGGCCCGATCGCGCTGATCGACGAGACCATGCCGGTCGTCGTGATCGCGCCCTACGACCGCGTGTTCGAAAAGACGGTTTCCAACATGCAGGAAGTCGCCGCCCGCGGCGGCCGGTTGATCCTGGTCACCGACGCCAAGGGGGCGGCCGCCGCCGAGGGCCAGTCGCTGACGACGCTGATATTGCCGACCATGCCGGCGACGGTCGGGCCGCTGATCTACGCGGTTCCGGTGCAGCTCATCGCCTATCACACTGCCGTCGCGCTTGGCACCGACGTCGATCAGCCGCGCAACCTCGCCAAATCGGTGACGGTCGAATAGGTCGCGTTAAGACGAGCGGCTTTTCCCGGATGCAGTGCAGCGCGAAGCGATGCACTGCTGATCCGGGACCGTCGCAAACTCTGAGTTTGAAACGATCCCGGGTCTGCAACGCACCACTTCGCTTCGCTTCGTGCTGCGTCGCGCCCGGGAAACACACTTACCTAAATGCTTATGGGACTTAGCCCGAGGGGTTCAAGCCGATTTTCGGCAAAGATCATGCGCCGCTATTATATCTAGGCAGGCGGCCGATTCCGCTGTGCCAGGGCATCACGTCGCGGTATAGAGGCCGCGAACCGGCGCACACGACCGACATCGATGATCGACGACAGCGACCAAAGCGCGGGACTTTCCGCGGGCAGTGCCAAATCTGCGTCCGGCAAATCGACGACCGGATTGGCCAGCCGCATCCGCAACTACTTCTTGACCGGATTGGTGGTCGCCGGCCCGGTCGCGGTGACGCTGTACCTCATCTGGTGGTTCGTCACCTGGGTCGACAATCTGGTGCGGCCGATTATTCCGGCGCCGTATCGGCCCGAAACCTATGTGCCGATCAAGGTTCCGGGTTTCGGCCTGATCATCGCTTTCATCGCCCTGACGTTGCTGGGATTTCTCACCGCCAACTTGGTCGGCAGCCGGCTGGTCAGCTTCGGCGAGAGCCTGTTGAGCCGCGTGCCGATCGTGCGGCCGATCTATCGGACCACCAAGCAGATTTTCGAGACGCTGTTCTCCAGCTCGCAGTCAAGTTTCCGCCGCGTCGGGCTGGTCGAGTTCCCGGCGCCCGGCATGTGGTCGCTGGTGTTCCTGACGCAGCCGCCAAGCTCGGTGATTGCCGAACACCTGCCGCAGACCGAGCATGTGTCGGCATTCCTGCCCTGCACGCCCAACCCGACCACCGGTTTTTTCTTTTACGTGCCGCGGGATGACGTGATCGACCTCGACATTACCGTCGAGCAGGCGATGTCGCTGTTGATCTCCGCCGGCATCATCCAGCCTGGCGAGGAGCCGCACAACAAGCTGGCGGCGCTGGCCGAAACCGCCCGCGCCGCCCAGGCGGCGCGAAAAGCGGCGGCGCCAAGCCCGGCGAAATAAGGCGCCATATTCGCCGCGCTTTTTTTTCCGTTGCCTGTGCTATAACGTCGCTGGCTGTGGCGACTAAATCCAACTGGGGGGATAGCATGGGCTTTGGGCAAGCGATTTCGTCCGGGTTCTCGAACTATGTGAACTTCTCCGATCGGGCCTGCCGGTCGGAATACTGGTTCTGGTTCCTGTTCGTGATCATCGGCAATATTGTAACGCTGGGAATTGACTACGCGATCGGCATCCAGATCATCAGCAGCCTGTTCAGTCTCGCTGTGTTGATTCCGGGTATCGCCATTGCGGTGCGGCGGCTGCACGATCTGGACCGCAGCGGCTGGTGGATATTGCTGGCCCTGATCCCGCTGATCGGCGCCATCATCCTCTTGATCTGGTTCATCTCCAAAGGCACGGACGGCCCCAACAGGTTCGGACCGGATCGCCTGGCCGGCATGGCACCGCAAATGCGCGCGGCGTGATCGACTGACATCCAACTTTGGGGGATAGCATGGGCTTTGGGCAAGCGATTTCGTCCGGATTCTCGAACTATGTGAACTTCTCCGACCGGGCCTGCCGGTCGGAATACTGGTTCTGGTTCTTGTTCGTTATCATTGGCGATATTGTCACGGTGGGGATCGATGCGGCGATCGGAGTCCAGGTGACCAGCGCCTTGTTCGGGCTCGCCGTGCTAATCCCCGGCATCGCCATCGCCGTGCGCCGGCTTCACGACCTCGACCGCACCGGCTGGTGGATATTGCTGTGGTTCATCCCGATCGTCGGCTGGATCATTCTGCTCATCTGGTTCTGCACCAAAGGCACGGACGGTCCCAACCGGTTCGGGCCGGACCCGCTCAGTGGCCTCGCTCCGCAAATGCGCGCGGCCTGATCGCCGCGCCAAGCTCTAGCCGCAGGTTTTGCTGACCGAAATCCGGCGGGCAAAACTATGGGCTTTGGGCAAGCGATTTCGTCCGGGTTTTCCAATTACGTCAATTTCTCGGGCCGGGCGTGCCGGTCCGAGTTTTGGTTCTGGAGGTTGTTCTACTTTCTCGCGGCGGTGGGGCTGGTCATCATTGAGCGCGTGGTCAGAATCCATGCGCTCGTGGGATTCCTTGAGCTCGGAATGTTCCTGCCAACGCTCGCCATGTCGATACGGCGGCTTCATGATCTCGACCGCAGCGGCTGGTGGTACTTCCTCGTTCTGATCCCGATCATCGGCTGGATCATCCTGCTCATCTGGGACTGCACCAAGGGCACCGACGGACCGAACCGGTTCGGGCCGGATCCGCTCGGCACAATCTCACCGGAAATATTCGCCTGATCGGGTCAACCCGTGCCAAGTGTAGAGCAGCGCCCGTTGGGAGTGCGCGTCCAATCGAAAGTGTAGGAACATATACTTTGGAAGAATCTTGCCATGACCAATTCGACGAGTGACGACACCGGACGTCCTTTCACTCCTCCGCCGCCGCTTGTTTCCGACGATGGGCTAGTGATGGCGGTCTACATTTTGTATTTGGCCGGCTTTTTTACCGGCATTTCTGCACTCGCGGGCGTGATAATCGCTCACATGCAGGCGGGTCGTTCCGATCCGGTCAGTAATACACATTTTCAATTCCAGATAAGGACCTTTTGGATCGGTCTTTTATATGTTGTGGTTGGAGCGCTGACAGCTGTAGTCGTGATAGGCCTGCTAATCTTGTTGTGGTGGTTTATCTGGACGTTGATCAGATGCGTAAAGGGGTTGCTGGCCTTGAATGCGCACGAACCTATCGCTAATCCGAAATCCTGGTTGTTTGGCTAGCGGTCGCGAGGAGCGAGCGTCGCGGTCGAAAAGCCTGATGGCCGCAACGGAGTCGCCGCTTAGTTTCTCCCGGTCTTTCACCCCGCTCCCAGCAGCCTGATCGCTTCGTCGCGCGCGAATAGATAGAGCAGCTGGCGCAACGCCGCGCCGCGCGGCGAATTAAGCTTCGGGTCGCGATTGAGCAGTAGCGCCGCGTCTTCCCGCGCCGCGCTCAACAGTTTGCCGTGGACTTCGAGCCGGGCCAGGCGAAAGCCGGGCAGGCCGCTCTGCCGGGTGCCGAGCAGGTCGCCTTCGCCGCGCAGTCGCAAATCTTCCTCGGCGATGCGGAAGCCGTCGTCGGTCTCGCGCAGGATCGCGAGCCGCGCTTTGGCCGCTTCGCCGAGCGGGCCTTTGTAGAGGAGGAGACACGTCGAGCGTTCGCTGCCGCGGCCGATGCGGCCGCGCAGTTGGTGCAGTTGGGCGAGCCCGAACCGCTCGGCGTGCTCGATCACCATGACGCTTGCCTCCGGCACGTCGACGCCGACTTCGATCACCGTCGTCGCCACCAGGATGCGGGCTGAGCCGTCGGCAAACCGCGCCATCGCCCGGTCTTTGTCGGCGCCGCGCATCTGGCCGTGCACCAGTTCGACGGTATCGCCGAAGCGCTTGCGCAAGACCGCAAAACGCTCCTCGGCGGCGGCGAGATCGACGGTTTCCGATTCCTCGACCAGCGGGCACACCCAATAGGCCCGGCGGCCGTCATCGAGCGCGCGGCTGACCGCGTCGATCACTTCGGGAAGCCGCTCGAGCGGCAGCGTGCGGGTGTCGATCTTCTGCCGGCCGGCGGGCTTTTCGCGCAGCTCCGATACGTCCATGTCGCCGAAATAGGTGAGCACCAGCGTGCGCGGGATCGGCGTCGCCGTGAGCACCAGAAGATCGACCGCTTCGCCCTTGCGCGCCAGCGCCAGCCGCTGGTGCACGCCGAAGCGGTGCTGCTCGTCGACGATGGCCAGCGCCAGGTCGTGGAACGCCACGTCATCTTGAAACAGCGCATGGGTGCCGACGATCAGATCGATCTCGCCGGCGGCAAGCGCCGACAGAATCTCCGGACGTTCGCGGCCGCGCTCGCGGCCGGTCAGGATCGCGACGCGGATGCCGGCGGCTGCCGCCAGCGGCGCGATGGTCTTGAGATGCTGGCGGGCGAGAATTTCGGTCGGCGCCATGAACGCCGCCTGGCGGCCGGCTTCGATCACGGTGGCGGCGGCGAGCAGCGCCACCAGCGTCTTGCCGGAGCCGACATCGCCGTGCAGGAGCCGCAGCATGCGGTTCGGCTGCGCCAGGTCGGCAATGATGTCGGCGACCGCGCGCTCCTGCGACGGCGTCAGCGAGTAGGGGAGCGCGGCGACGATGCGCGCCCGCAGCGCCCCTCGGCGGAGCTGCCGCGGCCGGCGCGTTTGCGCATATGGCCGCGAAGGAGCGCCAGCGCGAGCTGGCCGGCGAGCAATTCGTCATAGGCAAGCCGCGACCAGGCCGGGCTTTGCGGCTCGAGCTCCGCCGGCGCCGCCGGATGATGGACGCTGCGCAGCGCCTGCGCAAAGCTCGGGAAAGCGTTGCGCTTGAGCCAGGCTTGGTCCTGCCATTCGGGCAGATCCGGGATGCGGCTGAGCGCAAGCTCCAGCGCTTTGCGCACCTGGTTTGGATGCAGCCCCTCGGTGAGCGGATAGACCGGGTCGATCAGCGGCAGCTTGGCGAAGCCGGCCGCGTCGACGACGCGGTCGGGATGGACCATCTGCAGGTGGCCGTCATAGAGCGTCGCGACGCCGGAAACGTAGCGGAGCTCGCCCTCGGGCAGGAGCTTTTCCAGATAATCCTTGCGGGCGTTGAAATAGGTGATGGTCAGCGTGTTGGTGTCGTCGCTGGCGTCGATATTGTACGGCGCGCGCGGGCGATTGGGCGGCGGCGGCCGGTGCCGGTCGACGGTGACGGCGACGGTGACGACGGTGTCGGGCGCGACGTCGGACAGTTTCGGCTGATTGCGCCGATCGACGAAGCCCGTCGGCAGGTGAAACAGCAGATCGACGATGCGCGGCGGCTCGCCTTCGCGCCCGATCAGGCGGGCAAACAACCTTCTCCAGCTTCGGGCCGATCCCCGGCAGCGCCGACAACGACGCAAAAAGCGGATTGAGCACCGGCGGTCGCATCGGACTATTCATACTCTGTTCCGTCATTGCCGGGCTTCGACCCGGCAATCGATGCGGACTGCGAATTATCCTCTGTGGCTTCGCGCTCGCGACCAGTCAGCATGGACCACCGGGTCAAGCCCGGTGGTGACAAGACGGCGTCGCCCTCTATATACGCCTCGCCCGGCCCGTCCGGGCTTTTGGCGTTTGGGTTTTCACCGCAATTGCATCGGACTGGCACGATGACCGAGCGATCGAGCGAAGGATTGGACGAGCGGCGGCGGAAGCTTTTGTTCCGCGCCTGGCGGCGCGGCGTGCGCGAGATGGATTTGATCGTCGGGCGCTTCGCCGACGCCTATATCGACAAATTCGACCAAGCCGGGCTCGACGATTTCGAGCGGCTGATCGAAGCGCCGAACGCCGAGCTTTATGCCTGGGTCATCGGCGCCGAAGCCGTTCCGGCGGATTACGACACCGCCGTGCTGGCCGAGCTCAAGGAATTTCACCTGCCAGGCAGCCAAATGCGCGGCGAGGACAAACGGTGACGACGCATGTGCGGACGCCGGCCCGATCGCCGGCGCAACGTCTCGCGCCCGGCCGGCCGCTGCTTTTGTCCGGCGTCGCCGACGGCGCCGAAGGGCTGGTGCTCGCCGATCTCGCGCGCGCGGTCGCGGCCGGCGACGCGGCGCCCGCGATCAGCCTCGCGGTGATCTGCCGCGACGGCACGCGCATGGCGGCGCTGGCGCGCGCGCTCGCGTTCTTCGCCCCCGACATCGAGGTGCTGGAATTTCCGGCCTGGGATTGCCTGCCTTACGACCGGGTGTCGCCGCATGCCGGCGTCGTGGCGCAGCGCATGATGGCGCTGGCGCGGCTTGCGCGCGTCAAAGGCCGCGAGCGGCCCGCGGTTTTGCTCACCACCGTCAACGCCATCCTGCAGCGCGTGCCGCCGCGCGAGACGCTCGCCCGGCAGTCGCTGTCGGCCGCGCCCGGCAATCTGCTCGCCATGGCCGGCGTCACCCAATGGCTCGAGCTCAACGGCTTTACCCGCGCCGGCACGGTGCGCGAGGCCGGCGACTACGCGGTGCGCGGCGGCATCATCGATCTGTTCGCGCCCGGCATGGGCGATCCGGTGCGGCTCGATTTCTTCGGCGACACGCTGGAATCGATCCGCAGCTTCGATCCGGAAACCCAGCGCACCACGACCGAGCTGCGCGCGCTCGATCTCGTGCCGATGGCCGAGTTTCAGCTCACCACCGAGACCATCCGGCTGTTCCGCACCGGCTATGTCGCGGCCTTCGGCGCCGCCACGCCCGACGACGTGCTCTACGAAGCGGTCAGCGAGGGCCGCCGCGATGCCGGCATGGAGCATTGGCTGCCGCTGTTCCACGAAGGCCTGGAGACGCTGTTCGATTATGTCGCGGCACGCCGATCGCGCTCGAGCCGCTGGCCGAGGAAGCCGCGCACGAGCGGCTGGCGCAGATCGCCGACTATTATCAGGCGCGCCGGGACGCGATCGATCAGGCCGGCGGCGGCGCGCCCTACAAGCCGCTGCCGCCGGAGCGGCTTTATCTCGCCGAAGCCGAATGGCGCGAGCGGCTCGACCGCTCCGCCCTCGCGCGGCTGTCGCCGTTCGCGGCGCCGGAGGGAACGGCCGACGTCATCGAGATCGGCGCCCATGCCGGCCACAATTTCGCCGCCGAGCGCAGCGAGCCGGACACCAACGTCTTCGAGGCGGTGAAGACGCATGTCGAGCGCTGCAAGCCGCCGGCAAGCGCGTCGTCGTCGCGCTGTGGAGCGAAGGCTCGCGCGAGCGCATGGAGCACGTGCTGGCCGAGCACGGCCTCTTCAATCTCGCGCCGGTCGCGTCGTGGCCGCAGGCGCTGGCGCTGGCCGCGCCCGCAGGTCGCGCTCGCGGTGCTCGGCCTCGATTCCGGCTTCGAGACCGCCGACGTCGCGCTCATCACCGAAGCAGGACATTCTGGGCGAGCGCCTGGTGCGCCCGCGCCGCCAATCGAAGCGGGCGGAGAATTTCATCGCCGAGGTGACGAGCCTCGCCGCCGGCGATCTCGTCGTCCATGTCGATCACGGCATCGGCCGCTTCGTCGGGCTTGCGCGCCATCGAGGCGGCCGGCGCGCCGCACGACTGTCTCGAAATCCATTATGCCGGCGGCGACAAGCTGTTCCTGCCGGTCGAGAATATCGAGCTGCTGTCGCGCTACGGCTCGGAAGAGGCCGGCGTCGAGCTCGACCGGCTCGGCGGCGCCGCCTGGCAGGCGCGCAAGGCGCGCATGAAGAACCGCATCCGCGAGATCGCCGGCGAACTGATCAAGGTCGCCGCCGAGCGGCAATTGCGCGAGGCGCCGCGGCTGGCCGTCGAGGCCGGGCTCTACGACGAGTTCTGCGCCCGCTTCCCCTACGAGGAGACCGACGACCAGCAGGCCGCGATCGCCGCCGTGCTCGACGATCTCGCCTCGGGCCGGCCGATGGATCGGCTGATCTGCGGCGACGTCGGCTTCGGCAAGACCGAGGTGGCGCTGCGCGCCGCCTTCGTCGCCGCGATGAACGGCAAGCAGGTCGCCGTCGTGGTGCCGACGACGCTGCTGGCGCGCCAGCATTTCAAGACGTTCTCCGAGCGGCTGCGCGGCTATCCGGTCAACATCGCCCAGGCCTCGCGCCTCGTCGAGCAACGCGAGCTTGCCAAGACCAAGCAGGGCCTCGCCGACGGCGACATCGATATCGTCATCGGCACCCATGCGCTCCTCGGCAAGGCCATCAAGTTCAAGGACCTCGGCCTCATCGTCGTCGACGAGGAGCAGCATTTCGGCGTCGCCCACAAGGAGAAGCTCAAGCAGCTGCGCGCCGAGGTGCATGTGCTCACGCTGACCGCGACGCCGATCCCGCGCACCCTGCAACTGGCGCTGTCCGGCGTGCGCGAAATGTCGATCATCGCCACGCCGCCGGTCGATCGGCTCGCGGTGCGCACCTTCGTCTCGCCGTTCGATCCGATCGTGGTGCGCGAGGCGCTGCTGCGCGAGCGCTATCGCGGCGGCCAGTGCTTCTATGTCTGCCCGCGCATCGAGGATCTCGCCGACGCCAAGGCGTTCCTCGACAAGACCGTGCCCGAGGTGCGCGTCGCCGTCGCCCACGGCCAGATGCCGTCGGCCGTGCTCGAAGACGTCATGACGGCGTTCTACGACGGCAAGTTCGACGTGCTGCTGTCGACCTCGATCGTCGAATCCGGCCTCGACATCCCGACCGCCAACACGCTGATCGTGCACCGCGCCGACATGTTCGGCCTGGCGCAGATCTATCAGCTGCGCGGCCGCGTCGGCCGCGCGAAGCTGCGCGCCTACGCGCTGCTGACGCTGCCGGCCAACCGCAAGATCACGCCGCAGGCGGAGCGCCGGCTCAAAGTGCTGCAATCGCTCGACACGCTGGGCGCCGGCTTCCAGCTCGCCTCGCACGATCTCGACATCCGCGGCGCCGGCAATCTGCTCGGCGACGAGCAGTCCGGCCACATCAAGGAAGTCGGCTACGAGCTTTATCAGCAGATGCTGGAGGAGGCGGTGATGTCGCTCAAGGCCGGCATCAGCGCGCCGGTCGCCGACAAATGGTCGCCGCAGATCACCATCGGCACGCCGGTGCTGATCCCGGAGGATTACGTCGCCGACCTGCCGGTGCGGCTCGCGCTCTACCGCCGGCTCGCCGAGATCGAGGACGACCGCGACATCGAAGCGTTCGGCGCCGAACTGGTCGACCGCTTCGGCCCGCTGCCGGAGGAGGTCGGCATCTCCTGCAGGTCGTCGCCATCAAGGCGCTGTGCCGGCGCGCCAATGTCGAGCGGATCGAGGTCGGCCCGAAGGGCGCGGTGCTCGCGTTCCGCGACAACATCTTCGCCAATCCGGAAGGCCTGATCGCCTACATCGCCAAGCACCCCGAGGGCGCCCGCGTGCGGCCCGACATGAAGGTCGTGTTCTTCGACGAATGGGACACGCCGCCGGCCCGCCTCAAAGGCGCCGCCGGGATTTTGCGGACGCTGGTCGGGATCGCGGAGAAGGGCGCCAAGGCGGCGTAGGCGTAGTCCTGGGCGTGTACCCATCAATGGTCATGTCCGCTCAGCTACCAGAAACGGCGGAATAGCCGACATTCCAACATCGACGCGATCGGCCGCAAGCAACAGGAGCGGCCCGCGAGGGCGTGTCACATATCTGGCCCTTGGGAAAAATCGGTAGAACTTAAGCATGGGAACAACCACCCCTTGCGCGAGCGCAGCCACTTGTATTTTCTATCCAAATTCACCAATTCGCGGAGGCAGCGGTGCCCAAGAAGGAAATTCAAGAAACTGATTGGCTGTCGTAATAGGCAGAACCCTGGCCTATTTGTGCCTTGAGCAAGCAAAAAAGCTTGCACCCGACAAATTCAAAACTGTCCGTGAAAAAGTCGATTTTTTGATCGGGATGGGCTTGCCCCAGGATGCAGCCGCGTACGTCGCCGGCAGTACGCCAGCATCAGTTTACGAGCTGGCGCGCCAGAAGAAGCAGCGGAGCAACGGTCGTGTCAAAAAGAAAACCCGCAAATGACGAAGCCCCTGGCTCCGACCCAATTCTGAGATTGGCTTGTGTTGCCGCCATCCTGGCAATGAAAGATACGCCGCCGGAGGACGCGGCGCTGCGGCTCAAGATGCTTGGATTTAGCGCGAAGGAAATAGGCGGGATTTTGGGCGTGACGGACAACTACGTGAACGTGGTCGAAAGCCGGCGCAAGAAGCGCTCCAATAAGAAGACGCGGGCCAAGGCCTAAATGGCGATCAATCAGCAGCTTTTTCAAAAACTTGAGACGAAGCTCGGGATCGGCCGTAGCCGCCTGTACGCGCGCATCCAGGAAATTGCGCTCGCGCACCACGTTTCCAACCACGTCGCCGCGCTGAAGCTCGCCGCGGATTCGAGAATTTCCTATAGCAGGTACGCCTCCGAAGAAGATCGCGCCGAACTGAGGGCAACCAATACCGGAGGCTCTGTCGTAATGGCGGCTCCCGCACCTTCAGCGAAGGTGACCCGTGCCGCGGTGGCTAAGGTAGCCGCTCCGAAGCAGACCAGGGATAATTCAATCTTTGTGGTGCACGGACGGGACCTAAAGCTCAGGAATGATATGTACGCCTTATTGCGAGCGATCGGCCTTTTCCCGCTGGAATGGGACGAGGCGATTAAGAAGGCGAAGGGAGGTGCGAACCCGATCGTAGGCGATGTTATCTACGACGCGATGAAGCAGGTCCAGGGCGTGATGGTCCTTCTATCGCCCGACGAAACCGCCAAATTGAAGGGCAAATTCGTCGGCCCGCGTGACAAAAAGCAACGCTTGCACGTGCTTGAGGGCCAGCCGCGGCCGAACGTCATTTTTGAAGCCGGCTTGGCCCTCGGCGCCTACTCCCAAAAAACCATTCTCGTTCAAGTTGGGGACATTCGTGAGATTAGCGATATCGCCGGCAAGCACATGCTTCATCTGACCAATGACCCAAGCCGGCGCAAGGCGCTCGCACACCGGCTTAGGGACAAACTAAAATTCAAGGTCAATCTGGACGGCGATACTTGGCTTGAGGTTGGCAACTTTGACAGATAGTGAAGCGAAAACGCGCACTGTCTATCGATACGATGGCGAGAATTATCAGCTAGGCCGAGTTATCCGCTCGCGGGGCGACCACTTCCCTGGCCTCACGGACGTCGAGAAAGTTGTCGAACAGCTCGTCAGGAGAACCATGCAAGATGGTGAGCACATTCGGTCGACCTCGCTTTACACTTGGGCGGAACTTGAAATGGCAGAAAGTGCTTGGAGATCCAAGCGCGAGGCAGACTTGTACGCTCTGGAAGTGAAAGAAGAAGACATCACATTTCAAGGCGATCTTGATTTTTTCTCGGATGCCAAAGCTGCTGTTGCGGCTAACCAAAGTGCCGCCGAAGGCGTAGCTCGATATTGCAACGGCCGCATCAAATCAGACGGCAGGCGCGTTGAAGTGCTGGTTCGCGAAGCAACGGTAATTCGAAAACTTCGGGACGCGTCCGAGCATCTCAATCCAGCCCAGAGGCTTCTGCGACGAATCAGGGGCCAAGCGGAGTGACGTTCGTAGCCCGGATGAGCGAAGCGACATCCGGGTCAGCCTGTCAGGACGGCTGAATGCGTTGGACATCTGTTTCTGAGCCGACGTGATGCGGCTGACAACGCTAGGAAGCGTAGCCCGGATTGAGCGGTAGCGAAATCCGGGATCGGCGGTGAGGTTTGTCCCGGATTTCGTTTCACTCAATCCGGGCTACTTCGATCAACGTCGAAGCAAGCGTAGGGACGGCAAAAGCGCGAAGCGCCGTGCCGGCGCCTCGTCAATAGCCGTGGAAGTCCGCGTGGGCTTCGCTGCGCTCCGCCCACCCTACGATCTGCCCGGTAGCGTCGCGGCGATCAGGGCGAGGACAACGATTGCGATGCCGGCAATCTGGGGGAGCGTCAGCGCCTGACCGAGCAGGACCACGCCAAGCCCGGCGGATATCACCGCATCGGCGTAGGACAGCAGCGATGCCCGCACCGGTCCGATGATCGATACGGCAATGAAAAACGCAATCATGGCGAAACCGTAGAATGCCGCGGCAGCGACGAAACCGATCCAGCCCGAGGAAGTCCGCGGCAATGCAAGGTCGCCGCTCGCGGCACAGAGGATCAACAGCACGACGCTGGCAGCCGCCGCCATGTAGAGGGTGAGCGGCCGCGCATCGCCCTTGCCGAACACGCGGCTGGAAATGACGATGATGATGGCCAAGCCAACAGCGGCGAAAAGCGCCAGTGCCATGCCGGCGATGTTGAGGCTGCCGCCGCGCACGTCGAGCGCCAAGGCGAGCCCGGCAAGAGCAAGCACGATCGCTGCGCCGGTTTTCCAGGCAAATCGCTCCCAACCTAAGCACGCCACGATGACCGCCGCTATCAGCGGGAACAAATAGAAGATCAGCACTGCCAACGCGAACGGAATCGCAGTGAATGATCTGAGCAAGGCCCAGCTGTAGAGCGCCGTCACCACGCCCAACACAGCGGCGACGATGGCGTCGCGCTTTGGCAGACGCAGCGAAACGCCGCTGATCTGCAGCCAAACGATCAGGGCGGCCGTCGGTGCGAGAAACCGCGTCGCCGCGACAGTGAGCGGGTTGCTGCCGCCCTGATAGGCCATGGTCGCCAAGGTATTAGCCAATGCATAGCCGGCAGCCGCAGCCAGCGCGACCGTGATGCCGACCCACGCGCGCGGATGCGAAACGATATTGGTTGCTGACAGCATCCCCCCAAATGTTTTTGGCCGATCAAAATTTCCGGCCTTGCTTATCGGTCGTGCATCCGCAAGGCGCGGTGGCGCCGTATCCTCCCAGCGCGCTACGCTTCGTTCAACCCATCCCACATCACGTCACTGTGAACGTGACGATCCTTGATTTCGTCACCGATATGGATACGTCGCCCCCAACTCGCTCACCGAAGGGCGCATTCCGGATGCGATCTAGATGCGGAGCGAGTGCGGTGCCCGCGGGCGGTCTCGCAAACCGCTCCCGGGCGGCTCCGGGTCCCCGCCCGGCCGGCACCACGACCGGTCCCCGCGGAGCGCGGTAGACTAGAGACAGGCGGAAGCGGGTAACGCCCGTTACGCCGGGTCTCAGGAAGCGCGGTTACTGGAGCTGAGCCAACGGCGGATGCGTTCGCCCTGGCGAGTGCCGCGGCGGAGCGCCGAAAGGCGAGCGGCTCGCGATATGAGCCGCTGCCGCGCCCGCGCATGGTTCGATGGCGACATCGGATTGTGTGGCGCGGCCATGGATGGAATGCGCCTATCGGCGCTCCGCCTCCCTTCTTTGGGGAGGCCGTTTTTAATGCGCGTGGTGGTTCGCAAAGCTCGGATGCTCAGCGCATCGCGAGAACGATTTTGTTTGTCCGCCCCACCTCTCCCCGCCGCGCGGGGAGAGGTGGAGGGAGCGAAGCGACCGAGGGTGAGGGGGCCTCTCCACAATTCTGAGCGGAGCGGTTGCCGCAACGGCGCTGCAGATTTTGGCCACGAGGCTTAAGCCCGGCGGAGAGGCCCCCTCATCCCGACCTTCTCCCCGCGCGCGGGGAGAAGGAGCGCGACCGCGCCGCGGGAATGATTTTGTGTGTCGTCATTGCGAGGAGCAAAGCGACGAAGCAATCCAGACTTTTGAGCCGCCGCGCTGGATTGCTTCGCTACGCTCGCAATGACGAGCGTACCCACCTCTCCCCGCGCGCGGGGAGAAGGAGCGCGCAAGAATGCGATCGTTGGCGTCACTGCAACCGAAGCGAAAACGAACCAAATGCAACCAGCGATAATTCAGCGTTCGTTAACGACGGCGGGACACATTGCGGCCCGCCCTAAGCGTTTATTAGGCGCCGCCGGCTTTTCCTGCGCCGCGGGCGGAAGGGTCATGCAGAGCCAGACGAGAATTTACAGCTTGCCGCGCTGGCGAGTGACGCGCTGGCTCGCCGATAGCGGTCCCGGCGTGCCGGACGACATCCGCGTCGCGCTGATCGGCAACCTGTTCGGCAGCTTGCCGGTTTTTGCCGGCGGCGTGATCAACACGGTGGCGGTGGCGGCAGCGATCGCGCTGCGCAAGCCCACGGCGCCGTTCATCGCCTGGCTGATCCTCGAAATTGCGGTCTGCGCGACGCGGCTGGTCGTGCTCCTGATCGCGCAGCGCGCGGCGCGGAAGCGCGCCCACACACCGACCGATCTTTATCTTCTCCTCGCCATCGGCTGGAGCGCCAGCGTCGGCTACGGCGTCATTGTCAGCATGGCGAGCGGCGACTGGGTGGCGGCGACGCTCGCTTGCCTGTCGGCGGCGGCGATGGTCGGCGGCATCTGTTTCCGCAATTTCAGCGCGCCGCGGCTGGCCGCGGCGATGATCATCATCAGCCTCGGCCCGACAATTCCCGGCGCCTTGCTCGGCGGTGAGCCTCTGCTTTATCTCGTGCTGCTGCAGGCTCCGCTCTATCTCGCCGCAATGACCGCGGCAGCCTTCAGGCTTAACAAGATGCTGATCGCCACCATGCGGGCGGAGCGCGAGAACGACCGCCGCGCCAAGCACGATGGGCTCACCGGATTGCTCAATCGCCGTGGACTGATCGAAGCCGCCGGCGCCGGACTGACGACGTCGGTGGCCAGCGGCAAACCGCTGGCGTTGCTGTTCCTCGATCTCGACAGCTTCAAGGGCGTCAACGACACATTCGGGCACGCGGTCGGCGACCGGCTGCTCAAAGCGGTGGCCGACCGTCTCAAAGGCGCATTGTCCGCCGCTGACGTGGCTGCACGCATCGGCGGCGACGAATTCGTGGTGCTCGCCACGGCGCCCAGTCATGAGCACGCGATCAGGAGGGGACAGCAGCTGATCGCTGCGATCGCCTGCACCTATCCGCTTGGCGACGGCATCGCCGCGACCGTCGGCGTCAGCATCGGGATTGCGATTGCGCCGGAGCACGGCACCGATCCCGAGGATCTGCTGGCCGTCGCCGATGCCGCACTCTATGAGGCCAAATCAAGCGGCAAGTCGCAGTGCTGCATGGCCTCGCCGATAACCAATCTCGCCGCGTTGCGCCGCCTGCAGGCCGGCGTCGCCCGTTCGCGCCGGCAGTCGGGCGGCGTAGGTTTTGTGCGGGGAGCTGCTATTCCGCTCATTCCCGCGCAAGCGGGAGATCCAGGGCAGGGTCCCCGCCGGAGTTTACCCCCGACGCGATCGGGGGCGGGGACGAGCGGACAAAAACTTACGCCCGCAACCTTGTGTGCCGGCCGGCGCTGCGCTCGATAGCGCTGGCGAGATATTCCGGCGACTGCGCGCCGGTGACGATGACGCTGCCGCCGAAGACGAAGCAAGGCACGCCGTCGATGCCGGCTTCCTTGGCGCCGTTGGCCTCGCTTTCGATGCGATCGACGTCGGCGTCGCTGGCGAGAAGCCGCCGCACCAGATCGCCGTCCATGCCGCAATCGACCGCCGCCTGGATCAGCGTCTTCGGGTCGGTCAGGTCGGCGCCTTCGGCGAAGTAAAGCTCCATCAGCCGTTGCTTCATGTTCCCCGGATCGGTGGCGCTGCGCGACCACAGGATCAGGCGATGGCAGTCGAGCGTGTTGGGCTGCCGGCTGATCGCGTCGGACGCGTAAGAAGGCCCTCCATCGCGGCCGCCGCGACGACGCGCTCGGCGATGATGGCATAGCGCTCGGCGGAGCCGAATTTGGTTTCGAGATAGGTCTGCCGGTCGATGCCTTCGCGCGGAATCCACGGATTGAGGAAATACGGCCGCCAATTGATGTCGACCGGGATATCGGGAACCAGCGCGAGGGCGGTTTCGAGCCGGCGCTTGCCGATAAAGCACCACGGACAGACGACGTCGGAAACGACGTCGATATGGAGGGCGGCTGGTTCGGTGGGCGAAGCGGTCATGACGAGACCTTCGGTTTGTTGTCGCTCGCTAGCTTATGACGCATCTTTCCGGCAACAGACGGCCACCGGGTCTCACCACGTTGCCGCGTACGAATGGTGCGGTCGCCTCAGCCCGCGGCAACCTCGCCGACCACCCGGGCGATCAGGGAGTCGACGTTGTCGGTCGGCTTGAGCGTCGCCAGCGTCACCGCGGTATCGACGCCGGTGCGCTTGCGATCGGGCGCCAGCATCGTGTGCTTGAGCACGCTCGCGATCCGGCGCGCGATGACGTGGGCGGCGCGCAGATCGGTTTCGGTGAACACCGCGAAGATCGAATTGTCGGCCTCGCGGCAGGCGAAATCGACCTGGCGCATCAGCCGGCTGAGCAGCCGCGCGGCGTCGAGACTGATGCGGCGATCGCATGTCGAAGAAAAGCGCGCGATCGACAACCCGACGCCGCGCTTTTCGGCGTCGTCGACCGCGCGGTTGAGATCGCGCCAGAACGCTTCGATGGCGAGAAGCCCGGTGTCGGGGTCGATCATGCCCTTGGCGTCGAGCGATTTGAGCATGCGTTGAGCCGTCGCCGAATGCATGCAGCCGGACGAACGGCAGAAAACGCTCGACCAGGCGCTCCGGGCCTTCGGCGATGCGGTCGAGATTGGGCAGAGCGCGAAGAATTCTTCGACCACGCGGGATGGCCGCCGAGCACGGCGACCGGCAGATCGCGAAAACGCACGTCCTCGGCAAGCACGGTCAGGAGCGCCTCGACGATGCGCGGCCCGAATCCGTCGCCGATCACCATGCCGTCGATGTCGCGGGCGTTGAGCGCGCGCGCCGCGCTCTCGACGCTGAGCGCGCCGACGAGGCCGACGCGTTCGCCGACCGCGACGGCAAGCTCCGGATAGGAGCGGCCGCGGCCGGCGACCAGCACGGTCGCCTCGTCAAGCGGGTCGGTGTCCGGCAGGTTCGGGACAGCCTCGCCGCGCGAGGCAAGCGTCTCCATGCGGCGCAGAACCGTGCCGTGCAGCGCGCGGATGCGCGACGCCGCGGCGAGCCGCCGCACGATCCGCTCCGCCGGCACGTTTGCCGAGATCGTCAGCGCGTCCGGGATCGGAGCCGGCGCCATCCTCGCGCATGCGCGCGATGACCGGCGTGAAGGCGCCGCTGCCGGCGTCGAGCCGGTCGGCGAGCGCGCGGGCAAATTCGTCGGCGTGCTCGGGATCGCCGCACGGCTCGGCCAGCACCACGGCTTCGGGCTCGACCGAAGCCATGGCGGCAACTGCATCGGCCCAATTGTCTCGACGATCGGAAAGGCGCCCGCGGCGCGTAAAGCCTCGACGACGTCCGGCGCCGGATTATCGGCAACAACGACAAACGGACCTTGCAGCGCCATGGCGGGACGGACTTTTCAGATGCAGGCTGCAAGATGCCAAAGTGCTGTTAACGGCCCGTTACATGCCACTTTTTTAAATGACTATCTTTCAAGCAGTTACATGGCGAGGCCGTGAATGCTCATCTGCAATTGGCGAATGGGTGCAGCCTCGTCAGAGGCCCACCCGGTGTTACGCCAAGCGTGGTCGAGGTAGCGCTGCGATCATCTCTACCCATGATTTTTTCGTAGCGACCAAATGGAAGGATGGTGGTGGCGTCGACGTGCTGGGGTTCTATGCCGTCATGACCGTGCTGATCGGCGCGATCTTTGTTGCAGTGGTCGCAAATTCGGCGCGCCCTCTG
>CAWDQG010000061.1:0-37114 GCA_963804405.1 uncultured Alphaproteobacteria bacterium
GCCAATTGTGAGGCCGAGTATGCGTTCGGGTACGGTGCCGCTTTCTGTCGCGAACGCGCGGTTCGTGAGAAATATCCGAGCAGCGTAATAAGTGATTGCGCCGCCATTGAGCAGCGTCCATGGTTCACCATTAGCGTAGATAGACCAATTGCTGATAACGCGTGTATCGCGGAAAAATAGACCCTTATCGCTGGGCCAGTTAATCTGCCCATCCACTTCGCTAATCAGTATCGTCTGACCTTGATGTATTGAGATCTGCGGTGGACCGACTTGAACCTTGAACGCCATGTTGCGCTCCATTGCGGAACTGGTTTCTATCGACGTATGCATGACCGACTGATTGACCATCCGTCTGGGTACGTTCAGTCGGTCTTCGGTTTTGATGCAGCGATATTATTTTCGGATATCCTGGTGGTGCCGCATGCGCTCGGTCAGCGCGTCACTTTCGTGGAAGGCGAAGGACCGCAGCTCGAGGGGCTGAAAGATGGTTTTGTCTCCAACGCGGTGGCGGCGATACACAAAAATGCCGCGCTCGGGCCAAGCCTCTCGGCAACTAATCCTGACAGCGTTGTGCTGATTGAGGCGCCAATGCCGGATGCTGTCCCAACAACGCCCTGCGCCAGGTTGAAACGTCCGGTACCGCCCGTCAGGTCGGCAATGACCAGGGCGGTGAGAACGCCTAGCACGGTCGCACTGATGCCGTCGAGGGCTTGAACGGCGAGGAGAAGCAACGGATCGCTGATGAGCGCAAAGCCCAGCGCGCAGGAGCCGAGGTTAGTGACGTATCAATAATGGGAACACCCGCGAGAACAGAATTTTCGCAAAGCGGTTTAGCCGACATCCCGTACTGCGGCGAGCCCCTGACTTGATACTTGATCAGTCACGGAATTCCTGAGTAGGCTCGCGGGTAGGTTGCCAGGGCGACGTTGATTGCCGACGAACCCGTGAGGCGAACCTCCAAAATCGCTTTCTATTGACGCGGGTGTGTTTGGCTTAATTTTTCAATAGATTTCGAGCACGTGCGTCCTCGTGGCAGCCAGTTCTCACGTCGGTTGCCGCCGAAGCTTAGCGGAGGGACGGAAGTGCCAACGGCTGACACCCAAACGCACGTCGCACCCGAGCTGCCGAAGGAAGCGCCGAAGCAAGCGTCCAAAGAGAAGGCACCGGCGTCCAGTCGTGTGCCGTCGATCATCGTCGCCGTGGTGGTCGTCGCCGTCGCCGGCCTGTCGATCTGGTATCTGCTGCGGGGCGAGCCGCTGCTGGTGCAGGGCGAGGTGGACGCAACACGGCTCGACATCGCGGCTCGGGTCGACGGACGGGTCGCCGAGATTCCCGTCGAGCGCGGCCAGAACGTTGCGGCCGGCGCGGTGCTGGTCAAGATCGACAATCCGGAAACGCTTGCCAAGAACGAGCAGGCGCTGGCCGCCAAGATCGTCGCCGAGGCGCAGCTCGCCAATATCAAAGTTGGCACGCGCGTCGAGGTGATCGCTGCGCGCAAGGCTGAGCTGGAGCGGGCGCAGGCCAGCGTGGTTCTGGCACAGAAGACCTATGACCGCGTCAGCCAGCTGGCCGAGCATGGCAACGCGCCGATTGCGCGGCTCGACCAGGCGACCGATGCGCTCCATGAAAGCCAGCGCAACGTGGATCAGGCCAAATCGGCCTACGAGCAGGCGGTCAACGGCTACACCAAAGAGGAGCACGAGATCGCCGCTGCGGCCGTGAAGAAGGCGATGGCCGACATCGCGGCCGTGCAATCGATCATCGAGCAGATGGTGGTCTACGCGCCGGTAGCCTCGCAGGTGTACCAGCGCAACGTCGAGCCCGGCGAATACGTCTCGCCCGGCGTGCCGCTGGTGACCTTGATCGATCTCGATGACATGTGGATCCACTTCGATCTGCGCGAGGATCTCGTCAAAACGCTGAAGGTCGGCGACCGCTTCGACGTACGCATCCCGGCGCTCGCCGACCGCCGTATCACCGTCGAGGTCAAACTGATCGCCACCAAAGGCGAATATGCAAGCTGGCGCGCCACCCGCGCCACCGGCGATTTCGACCTGCGCACGTTCTCGATCCGCGCCTACCCGGTCGACAAGGTGCCGGAGCTGCGCCCCGGCATGAGCGCCTACCTGGATTGGCGGACGCGCGGATAAGGCCCAGCTCATGAGGCCGAAGCCGAAACCCGGGTTCCTGCTGGTCGCACGCCGCGAATGGCGGTGGCTGCTGCACGACCGCGCGGCGCTGATCTTGATCTTCGGCGTGCCGCTGTTCGCCTTCGCGGTGCTGGCCGCAGTGTTCAGCCACCCGGTGATCCGCGAGCTCGGGGTGGTCGTTGTCGATGCGGACAGATCGGAGACGTCGCGCGCCTTCGTGGAGGAGGTGGCGGCGTCGCCCGGGCTCAGCATCGTCGAGCGCGCCGGCGACCTCGCGTCGGCCGCGCGCGCTATCCGCTCCGGCGATGCCATCGGCGCCGTGTACGTGCCGGCCGATTTCGAGCGCGACCTGAAGGCCGAGCGGCGCCCGCAGGTGGTCGCGTTCTATAATCAGCAGTTCCTCACCGCCGCGGGCATCGCGTCGTCGGGTCTGAGCGACAGCCTCAGCGCCGCCGCCAAGCGTGCGGCCATGCGCGCGGCGCCGAAAGCATCGCGCATCGGCTCGCTCGTCGCAGAGACCATCGTTCTGGTCAACCCGCAGCGGAACTACGCCCAGTTTCTGCTGCGCACGCTGCTGCCGATGGTGCTGCATGTGATCATCGCGATCGCCGCCGGCTATGCGGTGGGTTCCGAATTCCGCCGCCGCAGCATGCGCGCCTGGCTCGCTTGCGCGGGCGGCAATCCGATTGTGGCGCTCGCCGGCAAGCTTGCGCCGCTGTTCGGGATTTTCTTCGTCATCATGCTGTCGGTGGCGCTTATTCTGGAGGGACTGCTCGGAATTGCGTTCAAGGGCGACGTGCCGATGATCGTGGCTGCGGGGTCGTTGCTGATCATCGGCTATTTGGCATTGGGCGCGCTGATGCAGCTTCTGGTGCGCGACCTCGCGACCGGCCTTGGCCTCACCGGCCTCATTGTCTCGCCGGCGTTCGGCTATGCCGGCGTGGGGTTTCCCACTTTCGGGATGAACGCGTTCGCGCAAGCCTGGGGCGCGATCCTGCCGGTGCGCTGGTACATGGCGGTGCTGCTCGGGCAGGCGGCGCGCGGATTACCGCTTTCCGAATCCGCACGCCCGTTCGCGGCGCTGGCGACGCTCGCCGTGCTCTACTCGCTGCTTGCGTTCCTTCGCCTGCGCGCGGTCGCGCGGAGCGTGACCCGCAGCGCACCCGCACCCGCGCCGACGGCCGCCACTGCGGCACCGCGCGGCATCGGCGGCGCCTTCGCTGCCGAGTGGCGGCGTGTGCTCGCGATCCGTGGCGCTTTCATCCTGCTGGTGGTTGGGCCACTGGTCTACGGTGTCTTTTACCCGCAGCCCTATCTCAACCAGATCCTGCGCAAGATCCCGATCGCGGTCGTCGACAATGACCTCAGCGAGTTGAGCAGACGCATCGTACAGACGCTCGACGCGAGCGACGCCGTCAAAGTGGCGATCCGCGCCGAGACGTTGGGCCAAGCGCACGCGGAGCTCGACCGCGGCGAGGTTTTCGCCGTAGTCGGCATTCCGCCCGGGACGGAGCGCGACACGCTCAAGGGCACCACCGTCCACATTCCGATCTACGCCGATGCCACCTACCTGTTCATCTTCAGAACCACGGCCAATGGTATCGCAGTCGCGATCAATAGGCTGTCGTCGGAGCTTGCTGCCGGCGGCGCGCGCACGGACGGCAGTCTGGTCAAGGCGACGCTCGCGTCGGCAAGTCCGGCGGACATTCTGCTGCAGCCGATCTTCAACCCCGTCGGCGGCTATGCCAGTTACATCGTGCCGGCGGCCTTCGTGCTGATCCTGCAGCAGATGCTGCTGATCGGCGCGTCGCTGCTGACGGTGGTCGCGCTGGCGCAGCCTGGCGGTGGAGCATTCGCGAGCGTGCTGGGCCGCGGCGTCGCGCACTTGACTATCTATCTGCCGGCGCTCGCGCTCTATTTCATCGTGCTGCCGCGCTTCTATGGCTTTTCAACGCTCGGCCAGCCGCTGCAATTGTTTGCGCTCGCCTCGCTGTTCGTCCTGGCAACGAGCTTCATGGGCCAGGCAGCCGGCGCCTGGTTCAAGCACCCGGAGACGCCCACGCTGATCTTTCTCGGCACCAGCCTGCCGCAGCTATTCCTGACGGGTTTCTCCTGGCCGCGCGAGGCGATCCCCAAGTCTGTGCAGGCCGTGGGCTACATCTTCCCATCGGATTTCGCGATCGACGGCATCGTTCGCATCAATCAATTGGGCGCCAGCCTGTGGGAGGTGGTTCGCGATTGGCGCGGGCTCTGGTGCCTCGCGGTCATCTATTTCGCGCTCGCGGTGATGTCCGCGTTTCTGGTGAAGCGAAGGCAGGTGCATGGCTAGTCACACCTCGATACGCATTGTCGCGCTCGGCCTCATCGTGGTCGCGGCCGGCGTCGGCGGATATTGGCTGTCGCGCCCTGAGCCGACGCCGCCGATCGTCGGCGTGGTGCGCACGACCGAGGTCCGCATCGCGCCCGAGGTCGGCGGCCAGCTCACGGCAATCAAGGTACGGAAGGGAGATCGCGTCCGGGCCGGCGATGTCGTTGCCGAGCTGTCGGCGATCGAGCTGACCGCGTCGGTCGGGCAGGCGCGCGCGGCGCTGGCCGCCGCGACTGCCGACCGCAACAACGTCTATGCCGGCGTGCGCGCGGAGCAGATCGCTTCGCTGGCGGCCGAGATCGCCAAGGCGAAATCGCGGCTGGAGTACGCGCAACAGCAGCTCAGCCGCACCGAGTACCTGGCGCGCAGCGAGACCGCCTCGCAGCAGGCGCTCGACCAGGCGGAGAACGACGTGGCCAGCGCAGGGGCCGACGTCGCCGAGGCGCAAGCCAACCACGACGCCGCGGTCGCCGGGCCAACCAAAGAGGAGCGTGCCATCGCGGACGCGCAGGTCAAGGCCGCGTCCTCCGCGCTCGCCGTGCTCGAGCGGCGGCTCGACAAGACCATCCTGCGGGCGCCGGCCGACGGCATCGTCAGCGTGATCGTCGCCGAGGTCGGCGAGAACATTCAGGCCGGCCAGTCGGTGCTCGTGATCGAGGCGAACGGCAAGCAGTGGCTGTCGTTCAACGCGCGCGAAGATACGCTGCACGGCCTCACGGTGGGGTCGAAGGTCGACGTCGGACGCGCTGGCGGGCGGGAGCTGGCACCGGCGCTCGTCACCGAGCTGGTGCCGCTCGGCTCGTTCGCGACCTGGCAGGCGGAGCGGGCGATCGGCGATCACGACCGCAGCACGCTGCGCCTGCGCCTCGATCCGCAGGGAGATCCGGCCGGGCTCGAGCCCGGCATGACGGTCTGGCTCAATCGCTAAGCGGCCCGGGTCAAACTCAGTCGGAATGCCTTTTTCCTTTCTTCCAGTCGTCTCAGTGCCAGAATGGCTTGGTATCCGATATCTTGCGCGCAGCCTTGACTGCATCGGCCAGGATCGCCGCTGCCTCGGCGTGCTCTCTGCCCGCCAGCAATCCGATGGCGAATGCCTTTTCGGTCTGGTTCGGAACTCCGCTCTTGGAGTAAGCAAATCGGTGCGCAAGTCTGCAGTGGACTTGCATGTCGTTGAGCCTGCCGAGGCCGGATTGAATTCCTTTCAAAGTGGCGGTGAACACTTTGCGGCGGCGTTCAACCTTGCGACCTTCATACACGCTCTCGAAGAACTCGCACGCATAACGAACTTTTTTGACGGCGATGCGAAGCTTGTGGCGGCGGCGCGTGTCAAGCGCTTCCAGCTTCTTCGACTGCTTGATGATCTTGCCCGTCCGGCGCCCTAGCTAGCGCGGTCTCGATACCAAGCCGCCGGAAGTCGATTGGTCAGTGGTAATCGCCGCCTCGCTGACCGCCGAACGCGCCATGCAGCGCGAGTACCTGCGCGATTACGTCCGTGCGCTGCTCACCGAACTGATCGTCGAGATGCGCGCCGAATTCGACGACAAGATCGCGGCCGCGATCGAAGCGCACGGCAGAAGATAGCGGTGACCAAGCTGACCGAAAGCGTCGATGCGTTGCGGGCCGAGCTGAAGGGGCGCGCGATCGATTGGGCGCGGTGGTCGATCTGCCGAATCCGTTGCCGAGCAAGACGCAGGTCAATTGAGGCACAGTTACACCACACCAGAAGCCCGCGCCGGTCTTGATCGCCGCCCGGCTGTGTGAGCTGCGCCGGCTGGCCGAGCGCACCAGCGTGGCGTTCGAGGTGGCGCGGCGCCGCACCGGGCAGTCACGCTTCGAGGTCGCCGTGCGGATGCTGCTGCACGTCGATCGGCAGGCGCGGCAACAGCCGCGCCGGAAATGTTCCCCTGGTGTCACCTGCCGGCCGTTTCGGGGAACTTGCCTTCCGGCTAAGTCATTGATTTTATGGCGCGCCCGAAGAGAATTCGAACTGCTGACCCCCAAATTCGTAGTCTGCTGTTCTGTCGCCGGTCAGCGCGTAATGCTCCGCTGGATATCGCCGAAGACGCAACGCTATCGCGTTCTCGGCGGTGCACTCGCAGCCCGGGATGCGGACCAAGCGCCGCAGAGCCTGCTGCAGATCGACAACCCCGAGATCGCCTTCATGCCCGACGTGCTGCCGTGGGCCAGTGAGCAGGCGGTGGCGTGGGATCAAGTGGTGAAGGACCAGTTAGGCGGGCGGCGGAGCGCGTCATTGGCTTAGTCGTACAGCCGCGGGCAGAGGATATATTTCGAGTAGCTGGCCAAGCTAAACCCCAGCTCATAGCCGTCCTTGTGCCGCTCAAAAACGCCTTGCGACGCCAACTGGCTAACCCGCGCGGGCGATAGGTCCAGCGCCGCGGCGAGCTCGTCGCCGTTCATCCAAACCTCTTCGATCTTAACCCATTTGCGTTGCCGTCCTCGGTTCAGTTAAGTGGGTTTTTCAAAACCCGAAATATCCGCGATTGGTGCTGCCGCACGGCACCGGCTCGGGTCCTACCTCTACCAAGGACCCGCAAGACGTGTGTGCACAACCTATGATGCTCATCGCCGCGATGTTTGTTCAAGAGCGGTATGCCGGAAGCGACACGACTTTCTGTTCCTGCGCTTTAGGCAGGAGATCGCTGTCGGCAAGGCGCTCGATCAGCGGGCGACCGTCGCTGGTCAACATGAACGGCGTAAAGCACGCCTCGAAACTGAGAATGCCACACTCAACGATCGTGATCTGTGCCTTGACCCAATCGCGCAGCATGCTGTTGACGGCGACGTGACCTTGACGAAGTGCATCCTGCTCATACTCGACCCGCGAGATGCGACGACGCTGTGTCCAGGGATTTTCCTTCAACCATATCTGCGCCCAACCCTTCGCCGAGGCGTGAAGCTGCATAGCGATACCGCGACGCTTGAAGGCGAGAATGACTTCGTGCTTGGCGTAGTCGTCCATAATGCCGACGCTCTCGCAGCCGAACCGCTGCAAGGTCTTTGAAATCTCGTCACGAGCCTTGCTGCTCGCAGCGTTGCTGTAGGGCAGGCTTTTCGTCACGGTCTCCTCCTTTAAGCCGCTTGTGGTGGTGTCTTTGTCGGTGGTGTAAGTCGTTGCTGACGCTTCTCGCGCCATCGCTCCAACGGAATCACATTCGGTGATCTGAACCAGCGGAAGCCGCCAGCATAGGGTGCATGGGTGTAGCGGCGACGGTCTTCCTCAGGACGCACAAGCTGTCTGAGGAATGCTTCGTCCTCAGCGTCAGCGTCCGATCTGGACTCAGTCTGCATAGCCATACAGCTTTACCCCCAATATAGATTTTAAACTAGAGAAGAGAAGGATAAGAGAAGAAGGGAGACCGTATCCCCGGATCGTAGACAGTGGTGTCAACGATCGTAGACAGTTGATGTCTATGGTCGTAGACAGTCACGGCAGGGTTACGGTCGGCGTCTTGCGCGACCTTGGTCGATCGAGATCAGCCCGGCCGCTTCCAGTTGCAGCAAGGCCCGGCGTTTGACCTCGCGACTGACGCCAAGTTTGGTCATCTCGCTTATTCGGCACCGTGACGGTCTGGCTCTTTCGTTTCCACGCCCTGTAGACGAGCCACACCCACACCATTGCCTTTTGACAACTCACGGCGGCAAAAGCCCGGCTGGCAGGATTGAGGTAGACTCTTGCGAACTGCCTGACCTTCTGACGCTTCACCGGCGCCTTTGCCTGCAGTTCAGCTAGCCTTTTCTCTGGATCGGGAGCTTGCTTTACAGCCCTTCCCCAGTCGTCGTCGTCGTCGTCGCCCACGGCCATCACGCCACCTTACCTTCGTTGTTTGCCGGCGCTCAGCTAACAGCTGCAGCACCCGGTCCCAAATCTGCGTCACCGCGCTTGTCGGTGTAGCGGTCGGGATAGCTGATGATGTTGCATCGGTGCGCAGCTCGTGAGTGCCGTTGGCGATCCGCGTTGAGCACGATCCGCGACGCCCGCCGCATGATCTCCTGCATCAGCGCCACGTCGGCCTCGATGCGCTCGATCGGCGCCTCGATCAGCACGGCGTCATGCACCGGCGCCAGCAGCTTGATGCCGTGCCGTGCCGCCATGATGCAGGCGATCCGCAGAATGTCGGCGCCGCTCGCCTGGATCGGCCAGTTGCGGATCGAGCGCTCGTTGAATTCGGTGATGCCGATGCGGCAGGTCCAACCCATAGCGGTGCGCATCATTCCGGTCTGCAGGGCGTGCTGCACCCAGTCATCCGACCATTGCCAATATTGAGCGAACATGCTCACGGTGCTGGTTGAGCATCTCGTGCGCTTCGAAGGTCGAGACGCCAAGCCGAGCTGCCAAAGTTTCTGCTCGACATTCCGTATTGTGAGGCCAGCAACATCACCTTGTACTTGTCGCGCACTGCGCCGTGCGTTTTCTTGGTGCCGCTGTCTCGGCACCGCGCCGACGCGCTTGGCGAACGTTAAGATACGGATCGCCGGACCTGATACATGTCGAGCATGTTGTTGATCGGCCCGCAGTGCCCGTCGGACAGCGACGCCGCGATCAGAAACTCCATGACTGAGTAGTCGATATAGGCGACGGCCATGCCCGGCTCTGGCTTGATCAGCGAGCGCAGCCATACCGCCGGCGAGAAAATCCATTGCGAGGCTTTCGGCTGCGTGCGCGATGTCTTGGCCTTGAACGGCCACAAGCACCGTGCGATTGCGGCCATCGGCGCCGACAGCCAGCTTGACCTTGCGCATCTTGTCGCGCGCGTAGCGCAGTTGGCGAAGATCCTCGAGCTGCGGCCAGCCCTTGGCCATGTCCTCGAACAGTTTGCGCTTCATGTTGAGCTTGCCGGTCTCGAGCAGCGGCCAGCCGGTAATGCCCTCGCGCGCGAGATAGGCGGCGAAGCGCTCCATATTGAAGGTCCAGTCGCCGGCGCGTGTCGCGGACATAGACGCCGTATTGCGCGTCGATCGCCGGGACCATGGCGTCGCGCACCGCAGCGCCAAGCGTTCTTGTCGGCCAGCTGTGGAAAGATTTCCATGTCGATCGGCACGCCGTAATGCTCCATCAGCGGCGGACACTGCGGCAAATTCGCCGTGATAGAGCGCGACGCCAAGGTCGAATTCGGGATCTGAGCAATGATTTTCGGCAGCAAGCGTCGCAAGAGCTTCGACGTCGCTCGGCGCAGTAGTCGAGAATTTGCTGTTCGCTCTTCCGGCGTGAACGGCCAGCCGCGCATGATGCGCTCGCGCATCGCGTCCTTTTGCTTGGCTGGCAATGTTGTCGAATCCGTAATAGCGCAGCGCGCCGAGCAGACCTTTGCCTTCCGGCGTGTAGCGGCCGTTGGTCAAATTGCGAAACGCCGGACTGAGATCGAGGACGTGCGCCGGCAGCGGCCAGCCGAGCGCCAGGTGGCAGGCACACTCGGCATTGGCGACGAAATTGATGAACAGCACGCCGCTAGTCGGTGCGATAGGGCGGCTGTGGCGCCAAGCTCGTCGCGCCACAGCCGGAGCGTCTGCCCGGAGCGCAGTTCGTGCGCTGCCAGGCAGACGACATCGGGATGTTCACCCGGCTGCGCGACGAATTCAAAGTCGTGCAGCCAGATCTCATCGTAAGAGGCAGCTCAATCGGAGTCACGGGCCGCCCACTTCTTGAAGAGCGGATGCTCGATGCTGTCGATCAGCCTGCCCTTGTCGCGGAAAGCCAGCCTGAAGATTTTGGCCGGCTTCAGGTCGGGCCATTGCGGATCGCCGAACCGTCCGACCGGCGCAGGAAAACCTTGTAGCAGTGGTTCTCCTGGTCGGTGAACAGCCGCACCCATTCGTCGACCGCGTGCATCGAGGCCGATCTCTTTGGTGCGGTGATACTCGTTCTGCTCACCGTCGCCATTGGCCTGCCGCACCGGAACGATGCGATAAGCGCCGCCCGTGTCGTGACGTGAGATAGAGACATGTGATCGGTCACGCGTGATGCCGATCGCATTCAATGGCTCAACCATGTCCGCGTGACGGCAAAGAACTGTTTCTCCATGCCGACTTCATGGTCGACGATCGGTACGATCGGCCGAAACGTTTTATGGGAACGAAAAAATTCGTTCTTGGTCGGCGTCTTGCCAACGGAGATCGCAACAATCCCGGCGGCACTGGCACCTTTAACACCGGGCATATCCTTGCGAATGGCTTGGAATTCCACCTCGTCCTCGTCGAGCTTTTCCTCAAGCTCGGGCGAGATTGCTGCCGGCGGCGGCGGCAAGTTGGCCTCTGCCTCCGGCAGCGCTTGGTCTTCTGGTTTGCTCTCAGGTTTGGCCATGTTGGCCTCCTTTCTGGGGTTGAGATGCAGTTCAGTTGTTCGCCTGCCAGCGCGTGAACAGTTGCCATGCCGCCTTCACGTCGGCGGCGATCACTGCGACGGTGGCGAGCTGTTCGGCGAAGTAGAAAAGTTCGGCGAGCGCTTCATCGGCAAAAGCGACCAAGATCGGTTTACGGGTGGCGTAAGCGGCGCCGATCTCGACCAGCGTGCCGATCGTGTTCTTCCGGTCTATCCAGACAAAGAGCACGTCAGCGCTAGCGACTTCCCGTAGGCAATTTTGCGCTAAGTCTTCACAAACACTGCCGTGCCTGTCGACTACTGTCGGCCCAGCATAGACAAAACGACCGGTGGCCGGCTGCGCGTCGTTGGTTAGCTCGTATGTTTCGCAATCAAAAATATCTGCGCGCCACGGCTCCAGCTTTATCGCTTCGTCGTCGTCGTCAAACGGATTGTCGCAGAAGATCGCGCCGGCGGCATAGACGCGAAGTGTGCTCGTCGCCGGCATCCGCGAGTACGGCCGAGGCTTCCCGTTTTCACCAAACTCGAATCGGGCGCGCTGCGCCTCGCCGAGCGCATGTGTTAACCGCAACCGTTCGCACCACGGTTTCTGGAGAACACGAATGTCGCCGGTGCAGTGGCAATCTGTTGCGTACCCAAAACTGATGCCCGTGCAGAATGGGCATTGCCTTATGTGTACTTGGAGAAGGTTGAAGCCGTCATCACCAAATCCCCGTTCAGAGCACGTGAAGAAATTATCCGGCGGCTCAACGGTCGGACTGCCGATGGCGAATAACCCACCGCACCCCGACGCTTGCATCAACGCCCACATCAGCGGCGCAGCTCGCTCGGCGGCTTCCTTGGTCGGCTTGACCTCGACGTAGATTCGCAGCTCCGGCAAGTAGAAATCCGGCAGATAGCGCACACCGTTGAGGTTGAAGCGCTCCGGTTCGTATTGCCAGGCGATGCCGGCAGCGTCGAATAGTACGCCGTAACGCGCTTCCGTGCGGCTGCGAAATCTGTAGCCACGATACTGCGTCTCGATGGCGCGTAATAATGGGGTGTTACTGGAAAGCATTTGCTCAGTTCCGTATTACTTCGTTGTTTGGTGCCAGCGCCCGCAGGAAAGGTGATCTGCGTCGCTGGCCGCACGCTGTTGTTTTCAACCCCGTGACCTGCGTGCTGCACGGTCCTGCCCACCCGGAAATTCCGGCCCCGCAGGCTGGGGTGAATTATCTTTTGTCCACATCAAAACGGAATACTGTCGTCCATGTCGTCGTGCGCCAACTCCTTCTTCATCGGCAACGCCAACATCTTGTTAAGCTCGATTGCCTTCGTCGCATCCGCCGGCGGTTTTATAGCTTTGAATCCATTCGGCGGCGGCGCCCACCCAAGAATGTCTAAGCAGGGCACGAAAATCTTTTTGCCGAAGCTGTTGACGTAATTGGTGCTGGCTAGTTCGACGACGGGCCACTCGTATTCGGTCCCGTCGCGCTCTTCGTTATGGTCGCAGAAGGCGTCCTGCAAGATCGCCAGGCAATCCCGCCCGCCGGCCGACGATGTCGTAAAAACAAACTGTTCGCTTGTTTCCAGGTCGCCGAGCGCCAGGTAGTGCGTCAGCGACCAGGGATCTAGATTATTGCGCCAACGCTTTTTGTCTTGCGCGTCAAGCGTGGCACGTGCCGGCGGCAGATGCCCGTCTCGCACGCGGCCGGTGCCGGCATAGATTGGCTTATCATCTTCGAACTTCTGCCAACCGAGCAGAAGATCAGAGACATCAGCCACCAGGCGGCGGCCGTTGATCACGGTCGTTTCCCGGTCCTTCTTGAAACTCCAGTCGCCACTTTCACCGTTGAATTTGACGAAGGTGCCACCAAAGGCCGCCCCGCGACTGCGCATGGCGGCAGCCGAGTGGCGGAAAGCAGACAGATCACTCATGATAAATTCTCCAATTTGTTAGGTTTGTTTGGTTGACTTGTTTCGTCTTTGCTCCGCTCTCCCTGTTCTTCGGCGCCGATCTCCAGCGGCAAGAGATCGTCCATCTGCGCCGCCGGGTTCGGCGACGAAGCTCTGAAAGTTGACGAAGCCGATGCCGCCTCTCGGGAATTGGAAAGCGACACGGTCATTGAATCGCGCAGCAGGATTGTCACCGCGCTTGATGGATATTGGTGTGGAAGGCGTGCCGAATTTATCGACAACCGCAACGAGGAAGTCATACGTCACGGCACCGAGCCAACCACGATGGTTCGTACATTCCTCACAGCGCAACGCGGCACGATGCGGCCCGCGAGGTTCGCCCACGATGGCATTTCTGGTACCGCATGCCCGACACGCGTCGGGCAATGCGACCAGCAATCCAATAAGGTCGCTCATTTCTCTGTTCCATAAATTTGATCAATCGCCACGCCCAAAGGACCGAGCGCCACACCTCGGCCGTCGCGGCATAGCGCCTTGCGGATTTGATCGGCGTCGGCGCCATGCTGAAGGGCAATGCTGAGAATGATTGCGCTGTCGCGAACAAGAGTGCCGACGGCGCTGCCTTGCTTATGATTATCCACGAACAATTCCGAAATTCGTCCGTCCGGGTATCGGGAGATACTCGCGGTGAACTTCATGTTCATCGCGGTGAACGAAAACAATTCCGATGCTCGCCGGTTAGGCAATTTCTCTCGATCGCTCACAATTGCCTCCACGAGATACGATCGATCGTCGTCGGGCCGCGGTAATTGCGATTTCAATAAAACCAAGCAAAACAAATTGCCGATGATGCGCGCGGCCCGGCCAAGAATTGCGATGCATCATCGGGAGACGGCGCTTGAAAACGTGCACGGCGCGCAGACCACGCTGTTCGAGAATGTCAGTGCGGCGCACAGATTCCAGAAAGGCCAGGCGCAGCAACAAATGCACGTGCGGTACCAGATCAAGCGCATGGCGGACGAAACGATCAGCGTCCTTATAGGGCGGATTAGAAACAATCGTGGTGCAGTCGACCGGCGCTTTCTTCAGCGAGAAGAAGTCGGCGGCGAAATGCAGGTCGAATTCCCTGGCAACGATGTCGCTAGCAACTACCGCGTGCCCGCGATCGCGCAGGATCTGACAATGGCGCCGTTGCCCGCGCTAGGTTCCCAGAGCCAATGAGGCAGCTCTTCGACAGCGCACAACGCACTGGTGGCGAAAGGCGGGGTTTCGTAAAAGTCCGCGCCACGCTCGGAATTGGAGTGGCGACCGGACTGGGCAGCGTGGCTCAGCACAGTGCACCGCCTGGCCCAACTACCTCCAGACCGATTGGCGCGATGGGTGGGGCTGCTCGTCGCCTGGCCGCACGTCGTATGAGATCAGTGCCGGTGCCGTTGATCTCCAATTCGGCCGCCTCGCCGATCGCACGGACCCGAAGGCACATGACGTCGCCGCGATAGGCTTCGAGCCGAG
This sequence comes from uncultured Alphaproteobacteria bacterium, assembly GCA_963804405.1. Lineage (GTDB taxonomy): Bacteria > Pseudomonadota > Alphaproteobacteria > Rhizobiales > Xanthobacteraceae > BOG-931. Next base: position 14,264 of record CAWDQG010000061.1, read on the forward strand.
CTTCCGGATCATGCCCGGCAGCAACCAGGCGACGACAGAGCGCGAGCACGGGCGCGGGAGCCCGCGCCGTGACGCCGAAAGCGGTCGCGGTATCCGAGCCGCTCAGTTCGGCACGGATGGGCTTGAGCGACGGTGACGGTTGACGGCGGCGGGCTTCCGCCGTATTTGATTCGGTGTCGATGTGGCTCATCGACGTTCTCCCTTTTCTGAGCTTCGAGCTTCCCCGACCCATCACCTCCGAAAGTGCAGGGTCGGGGCGCTCGCGGTTTGCTGCGCTTAAGCGCTTTTACGGCCGGCGTTATCGAGTACGCGCTCCATGGCGCGGACCGGGACGCGCAACAGGCGCCCAACCGCCACTGTCGGTATTTCACCGCGCGCAGCGGCGTCGTAGCTGCCATTTCGAGACAGGCCAAAATACTTCTTGCCCGCCTCGGGAACACTCATTGTGAGGGGTGTTTCTTGCTCATCGGCCATGTGCGGGCCTCCATGATGGAACCAAATCTGCCCCCATACTGCATGGCACCATATTAGGCGTCAACAACCATTTGCGTCCCCACTCCAGTCCGTGCTATGACGTCCCTCGTCGTCACAGGAGGGAAGCGATGTCACGGAAGCCCACCGCCACTGCTCAACTCAAACTTCGAATCCGGGAGGACCTGCGCCGCCGTCTAGAGGCGGCAGCCAAGAAGCGGGCCGTGTCTCTCAATTCAGAGCTGGTGTGGCGGCTGCAGCAAAGTCTCGATCAAGAATCCTTGCGCAAGCACGATGAGATCGTCCGCGATATGGACGTCATGCAGGCTCGTTACGGAAATGCACTCATTGATCACGACGCGTCAGTCAATCTGATGCGCGCCGCCGAGGCGCTGATCACGCAGATCGATCTTCAAGATCCCAAGGCAATCGACGCGGCGGCCGCTGAAGTCAAACACGCAATTGCAGTGATCGATCAGATCGCGCGGACAAGGCTGCGCGGGAAAAGGTTAACGACATGAGCAAAGAGCCAACCACGCCTTTGCCCGATCAGGCCGAAACCCACCGCGCGAGCGTGATGGAAATTATGGCCGATCCAGATTTCAAAGCCGGCGTCGATGATGTTCGTGCCGGTCGACCGGCACATTTCGATGAGCGAGATAGTTGGGAATACGAACGCGGCCGGCAATGGGCGATAATCGCGCCGATATCGATGCCGTTGCGCATTAAAGGCCGGCTGAATTGGGAGGCGCTTCGTATTCTTTCTGCCGCTTTTAGGTCCGGAGCGATCACATGAAAAACCCTAAGAAGAATCGCACCATCATCGCGATCGCCGACGAAATCCGGGTTGCTCTCAAGCGCGAAGTCATCGATGTGATTGCAGTTGGCGCCTTACTGTCGGAGGCAAAAAAGCAGACCATACACGGCGGATGGATGCTGTGGCTGGAGCGGGAATTTTCGTTATCACAGCGGACCGCGTACCGTTACGAAACAGTTTACGACTTCTCCCGCTCAAATTTGCCAGATGTGGCAAATTTGAAGATCACCGTCAGTGCGCTTTATCTGATGTCAGATGAGAGTTTTACACCGCATGAAGTTGCCGCCATTGTAAAGGAGGCAAAAAAGCGATGGATCGGCGCCACCGAGGCGCGCGCGATTGTCGCGAGCGTGCGCGCAGAGCACGAAAAGCCATTAGACGTTGATCCCGGCGACACGCCGGCTAGTGCGCCCGAAGAACCTCCAGCACCACCGCCGCCTGCGCCACTGCCGCGCGATGCGTACTTCATCGACGAGTTCACCACCGCAATCAATATGCTGATGAAGCTGCGCACCAAACCCAGCGCGAAATTTGTCAACGCCATAGCAACCGCCGACTTGCAGATGATGGCGAATTTTCTCAACGGCATCGCCGCGGCGCAAAGTAAGATGAAGGAGAACAGCAAATGAGCGGCAGCATCCGAAGACGCGGCGCGCATTCTTGGGAATTGAAATTCGAGCTAGGTGCCCGGGATTCAAACGGCAAGCGCAGCCGCCGGTTCGTCTCTTTCAAAGGCACTAAGAAACAAGCCGAGATCGAGCTTGCCCGCTTGGTCACCGAACACACCGCCGGCGACGGCGTCGATCCGACCAAGTCGACCGTCGCGGAATTTGCCGAGCGCTGGACCCGCGATTGGGCTAGCCTGAACCTCGGACCAAAGTCACTTGAACGCTACCGGCAAATTCTCCGGCTCAACGTCATTCCACACATTGGCCATTTGCCGATTCAGAAGCTCCGGGCCACGGATATTGCGGCGCTTTACGCCACACTGTCGCGCAGGGCGGCGCCCGTGGCGGCCCGCTGGCACCGGCTTCGATTGCTATGCGCACGCCGTGTTGAATCGCATGCTCGGACACGCCGTCGCTTGGGGTGTTATCAACAAGAACGTCATCACCAAGACGGTCTCGCCACCGGCGGCATCGGATAAGGAGGAGATCACTGTTCTCGACGAGGAGCAGATCGGCGTGGTGCTGCGCCACTTCAACGGCCACACGTTACGGCCGATCGTGTCGTTCCTCCTTGGCACCGGAGCCCGCCGCGGCGAGGCGTTGGCGCTGCGTTGGAAAGACGTCGACCTCAACAAGAACATCGTCCGGATCGAGCGCTCGGTCGAGCAGACCAAGGCCGGCTTGAGGATCAAGCCGCCGAAAACTAGGCACGGTCGCCGTAATATCTCGATCTCGCCGTGGCTCGGCGCCGAGCTGAAGACCCACCTCGCCGACAGAACGAGCAACGTCTCGCTCTCGGCCGCCGTGGAGGGGAGGACGGCCTGGTGTTCGGGCGGTGGGATGGATCGACCAAATCGCCGCAGCGTGTTTCTCAGAACTTCGCCAAGGCGATGAAGTCGCTGGATATCAATTGCAGCTTACATGGCCTGCGCCACACGCACGTTTCGCGACTGATCGCCGAAGGCGTCGACGTTTTGACGATCAGCCGCAGGATCGGACACAGCAAGGCCAGCACCACGTTGGACGTCTATGCGCACATGTTCGGCGATACCGATTCGAAGGCGGCCGCGGTCATGGAGGCGGTGTTCTCGCGGGTGCGAGCCTAAGAAAAATTGCCGCCCAAATTGCCGCGCAACACCGTAGAATGAACCGGTACAGAATGGTATGGCAGCGACGGCAAGACCTCGGAAACCCCAATGAATTGGGCGCGAATGCAATCGTGTGGTATTGATCGGGACGGCCCGTCCGCGCATGGGCTATGCGTTCGACCGGACACTGATTTATGTGACCGGCGGCGCAGCGTTCGGTGACTTCCAAACCGGATTGAATCCGCCGGCGACGTTCAATGCCACCGCCAAGGTCGGCTGGGCGGCCGGCGCCGGGCTGGAATATGCCGTCTCCGAAAGTTGGAGCGCCAAAGCCGAGTATCTGTTCGTCGATCTCGGCACGGCGTCCTGCACCAGCGCGGCAAACTGCGGCAGCGCCGCCGGGGCGTCAGTCACTCTGACGGAAAATCTCGTTCGCGGCGGCTTCAACTACCGATTTTCCTGGTGATCGCTGAGGGCGTTCGTGAGCACCGCGGGTGAAAACGAAACTGCCGAGGTCGCCGTCATCGGCGGCGGGCCGGCCGGGCTTGGTCAGCGCCATCGCGCTGGCCGCAGCCGGCGTCGATACGGTGCTGATCGCGCCGCCCGCCGAAGACGATCATCGCACCACCGCGTTGCTGGCCGGATCGGTGACCGCGCTGGCGACGCTGGGCGTATGGGAGGCGTGCCTGCCGCACGCCGCGCCGCTCGTTGCGATCCGCATCATCGACGATACGCGGCGCCTGTTGCGCGCGCCGGAGGTTATGTTCGCGGCTACCGAGATCGGCCTCGACGCCTTCGGCTATAACATCGAGAACCGTCATCTCATCGCCGCGCTGCAACGAGCGTGCGGCGCAGCTGAATATCCCGCGCATCGCCGCTCCGGCTCTCGCCGTCGCGAGCGAGCACGCCGGCGTCACCATCAAGCTTGCCGACCGCACGTTAGCGCGCGCGGCTTGTCGTCGGCGCCGACGGGCAGCATTCGCTGTGCCGCGCCGCGGCCGGGATCGGCACCAATCGCCGCGCCTATCCGCAGACCGCGCTGACGCTCAATCTCGCGCACGCCAGGCCGCATCACGATGCGGCGACGGAATTCCACACCGAGCATGGACCATTCACGCTCGTTCCCCTGCCCGGCCGGCGATCGAGCCTTGTCTGCGTGCTCGACCCGCCGGGCGCGGCGGCGCTGTTCGCCATGACGGACGCGGAGCTTTCCGTCGAGATCGAACGCCGCGCGCATTCGCTGTTCGGCAAGATGACAGTCGAGCCGGGGCGCGGGTTGTTTCCGCTCGCGGTCGAGACCGCGCGCGCGCTGGCGCGCGACCGTATCGCGCTGGTCGGCGAGGCGGCGCATGTCGTTCCGCCGATCGGCGCGCAGGGACTCAATCTCGGCCTGCGCGATGCCGCGACGCTTGCCGAGATCGTCGCCGACGCGCGGCGGCAGGGCGCGCGATGTCGGTTCGCCCGCCGTGCTCGCGCGCTACGACCTGCAGCGCCGCGCCGACGTGACAAGCCGGACGATCGCGATCGACCTCCTCAATCGCAGCCTGCTCACCGATTTCTTTCCGGTGCATGGCGCGCGCGGCCTCTCGTTGTTCCTCGCCGACCGCATCGGACCGCTGCGCCGCGCCTTGATGCGCGAAGGCGTCACTCCGGCCGCCTCGCAGCCGCGGCTGATGCGCGGCGAGATGGTGTGAAGAGCGTCACTTCCTGGGCACAGCTGCCGTGAAAAACGGCTTGGCGCGGTCCTGCCGTTCATCCTACCGTGAGATCGTCTGAAATCTTTGCTGACGCGGCGTCGCGTCAGCCAAGACGTCGGCCATAAACGTCGCAACCAGATCGTCGCACCAAGAGCGTCGCAACGGGACTGCCGCATGAAGCTGCCGCGCAACTTTTTCAAGCCGTTGGCGATCGGCGCGCCGGCGCCGATGCGCGAGCTGCCGGTACGGCTCGAGCGCATGATTCATTTCGTGCCGCCGCACATCGAGAAAATGCGCGCGCGCGTGCCGGAACTGATCCATCAGGTCGACGTCGTGCTCGGCAATCTTGAAGACGCCATCCCCGCCGACGCCAAGGAAGCCGCGCGCGCGGGCTTCATCGCCATGGCGAAAGCAAGCGATTTCGGCGCCACCGGATTGTGGACGCGGATCAACGCGCTCAATTCGCCGTGGGTGCTCGACGATATTTGCGAGATCGTCGGCGCGGTCGGCCAAAAACTCGACGTCATCATGTTGCCGAAAGTCGAGGGCCCGTGGGACATCCATTATCTCGATCAGCTTCTCGCTCAGCTTGAAGCCAAGCACGCGGTCGCAAAAGCCGATCCTCATTCACGCCATCCTGGAAACCGCCGAGGGCGTCGATAATGTCGCGGCGATCGCGACCGCTTCGCCGCGCATGCACGGCATCAGTCTCGGTCCGGCGGACTTGGCGGCCTCGCGCGCCATGAAAACGACGCGCGTCGGCGGCGGCCATCCGGAATACAAAGTGATGGCCGATCCTGCGCCCGGCGCTGCCGCCGACGCGCCGCGCGCCACCTATCAGCAAGACCTCTGGCATTATACGACCGCGAAAATGGTCGATGCCTGCGCCGCCGCCGGCATCAAGCCGTTTTACGGGCCGTTCGGCGACATCGCCGACACCGCGGCGTGCGAGGTGCAGTTCCGCAACAGCTTCCTGATGGGCTGCGCCGGCGCCTGGACGTTGCATCCAAATCAGGTGCCGATCGCCAAGCGGGTATTTTCGCCCGATCCGGCCGAAGTCGCGTTCGCGCAGAAGATTGTCGCCGCAATGCCCGACGGCACCGGCGCGGTCATGATCGACGGCAAGATGCAAGACGACGCGACCTGGAAACAGGCGAAAGTGCTGGTCGATCTCGCCCGCCTCGTCGCCGCCAAGGACCCGGAAATGGCCGCCCGGTACGGGCTATCAACAACACGATGAATCGCGCTATGAATGAACGTTCAGTTTTTCGCCAGCGGCGCGCCACAATCGTGTCATTGCATCGTCGCTACGCGCACCCGGAATAGCAGGTCGCCCCATGCCCACAGCAATGAACAAAATTCGCAACGCCAAATATCAGATCGGCCAAGTGGTGCGGCACCGGCTGTTTCCGTTCCGCGGCGTCGTCTTCGACATCGATCCGATCTTCAGCAACACCGAGGAATGGTACGAGTCGATCCCCGCCGAAGTGCGGCCGAACAAGGATCAGCCGTTCTATCATCTGTTCGCCGAGAACGATGAGACCGAATACATCGCCTATGTGTCCGAGCAAAATCTGTTGCCGGACACCAGCGGCGAACCGGTGCGCCATCCGCAGGTCGCGGAAGTTTTCGTCCAGGATGGCAACGGCGGCTATCGGCCGCGCCAATCGACCACCCACTGACGCGCCGCAGTCTTGCCGCGCCGGAGTTTTGGTATTCTGTCAGCGTTGCGCGCGCGCGCGTGAGGCGCGCCTTACGTGACCGACGCTCAAGCTTATTGAGTTTTGCCGTTGCCCCGGCGGCGCAGCCGACGAGGTCGGACCGCCCTGCTGGCTTTCGAGCTTCTTGCGCGCTTCGTCGGCGCGGCGCTGCAGCTCGTCCTGCAGTTTCTTCTGCTGCTCCTCGAACACCTTCGGATCGGTCGGCGGCCCATCATAGGCTTTGGCGAAATCGCCGAGCGGCATCACCAAACTGATCGGTTGCCCCGTCGTGTTGATGGCCTGGATGACGAGGCCCTGCCCCTTCTTCATCTTGCCGATCAGATCAGCATTGGCTTCATAGTCGGCCATGCAGCCGTTGGTGAAGCAGATCACATAGGGCGCGGTCATCGGCTGGTTCTGATCGACAATGACGCGCGTGCCGTGCGCAAGCTGCATGCCGAGCGGCAAAGTGACGCGCAAAAGCTTTTTGTCGACGCCCTGCGGCTCGATGATGACCGCGGCGGCCACCGGCTGCCCGGACTCGACGCGGGCGTCCTTGCCGGTGAAGCAGACTTCCTTGGCGTTGGGATCCGCCGGCTGGCCCGGCTGGCCCTTGAGGCAGAACTTGGTCCACGGCGAGAAGATGAGCTGCACCTGCTGCTGACCGTTTGGCCCCTGTTGGGCTTGATCGCCGCCCGGGCCCTGCTGAGGCTGCGGCGGCTGCTGTTGAGCCTGCGGCGCAGGAGCAGCGGGAGCTGGTGCCGGCGTTTGCTGGGCGTCGGCGGCCGGTTTGGCCTTGTGCTTCTTCGGCTTGGGCGCCGGCGCCGCAGCGTCGGGCTGCTGGGCGAATGCCGGCGGGCTCAAGGCAGATCGCAACCGCAAGCGTCGCGCACACAGCGAAAGCGAACGATTTGGCGAAACCAGCGGGCGTTGCGCCAACAGCAGCGGCGCTCCGACTCGCCGGCCTCGGTGCGGCCGACGCGGTACAATAGGTCATGAGATTGCGTCCCTCGTAATGTGCCGCCGCAAATCGACGCTGATCGACTTGCGCATGAGCTTCCTGGCATTCGCCGGCGCGCAATGCCGCGCGCGGCCCCCGTCCGGTCCTTCGACGCAGATTGCGGCAACAGCGTGACCCCGCGGTCCGGCTAGGAGCCCCCGGATAGCCCACTTTCATGGCAAGATAAAGCACCGGCCCGTATTCTGTTACATTCGCCTGCCGCCGCAGCGCGAATCGCGGCCAGCTCAGTTCCTGCCGCTTTATGCTCAACGCCGACCGCGTCCGTCCTTGATCCCGCCGCGCCGGCCGTGTGTGGCGCTTTGTGCGGGCGCTGCTGGCATTGGCCCCGATTACGCCCGCGGCCGCGGAAGCGGCCTACGCCATCGCGATGCATGGCGCCCCGGCCATGTCCGGCGACTTCGCCGTGGTTCCCTATGCCAATGCCGACGCGCCGAAGGGCGGCCGCTTGGTGCAGGGCGTGCTCGGAACGTTCGACAGCCTCAATCCGTTCATCGTCAAAGGCCTGCCGGCGCAGTCGCTGCGCGGCTATGTGATCGAAAGCCTGATGGCGCGCGGCTACGACGAGCCGTTCTCGCTCTATGGGCTGTTGGCGCGCACGATCGAAACCGACGATGCGCGCAGCTATGTCACTTTCTCGCTTCATCCGGCGGCGCGCTTTTCCGACGGCGCGCCGGTGACCGCCGCCGACGTGATCTTTTCCTGGCAGCTCCTGCGCGATCACGCCCGTCCCAATTACCGCACCTATTATGCCAAGGTGGCGCGCGCCGAGGCGCTCGACGAGCGCACGGTGCGGTTCGATCTCGGCGGCGCCGCCGACCGCGAATTGCCGCTCATTCTCGGACTGATGCCGGTGCTGCCCAAGCACGCGATCGACGCCGCCACGTTCGAAGACACGACGTTGGCGAAACCCATCGGCAGCGGCCCCTACGCCGTCGCCGCCATCGATCCGGGCAAGAGCGTCACGCTCAAGCGCGATCCCAATTATTGGGGCCGCGATCTGCCGATCAATCGCGGCCTGTGGAATTTCGACGAGCTGCGCTTCGACTATTATCGCGACGCCAACGCCTATTTCGAAGCCTTCAAGACCGGCCTGTTCGACGTGCGCAGCGAAAACGATCCGAGCCGCTGGCAAACCGGCTACGACGTTCCGGCGGTGCGCGACGGCCGCATCATCAAGGAGGCATTCACCAACGGTCTTCCCAAGGTCAGCTCCAATTTCGTGTTCAATACCCGGCGGCCGATCTTCGCCGACATTCGCGTGCGCCAGGCGATTTCGCTCCTGTTCGATGCCGAATGGATCAATCACAATTTCTTCTTCGATCTTTATCGGCGCAGCGCCAGTTTCTTCGACGACTCGGAACTGTCGGCCTATCGCCGGCCGGCGGACGAGCGCGAGCGCGCGCTGCTTGCGCCCTTTCCCGACGCAGTGCAGCGCCGACGTGCTCGACGGCACCTGGTCGCCTCCGGTCAGCGACGGCTCCGGCCGCGACCGCAAGAGCTTGCGCGAAGCGCTGAACGCTCCTCGGCGCCGCCGGCTATGAACTCAAGGGAACGACGCTGCGCGAGCGCGGAAGCGGACGGCCGTTTCGCTTCGAGATCATGGTGACGAACCGCGACGACGAGCGGCTGGCGCTCGCCTTCGCCAACAGTCTCGCGCGCGCCGGCATCGACGCCGCAAGTACGCCTGGTCGACGCCGTGCAATACGATCAGCGCCGGATCTCGTTCGATTTCGACATGATCCAATATCGCTGGGAGCAATCGCTCTCGCCCGGCAACGAGCAGAGCTTCTATTGGGGCTCGGCAGCGGCCGACGAGCAAGGCTCGCGCAATTATATGGGCGTCAAAAGCCCGGCGATCGATGCGATGATCGCGGCGATGCTGAGCGCTCGCGAGCGGCCCGACTTCGTCGCCGCCGTGCGCGCGCTCGATCGCTTGCTGATCTCCGGATGCTACGTCGTGCCGCTGTTTTATCTTCCGGAGCAATGGGTGGCGCGCTGGGCGTACATCGCGCATCCGGCCCGCACCTCGCTGTTCGGCTACCTGCCGGAAACCTGGTGGTATCAACCCAAACGGGCGCTGCAATGATCCTCGGCGATCAGGCGACCGCCAGCGCGCCGTCGAACGGCACCGACTCCGTCACCATCGACGACATCTTCCGCAGCCACGCACAGCGCCGTCCCGACGCGCTGGCGCTGATCGACGCGGCCAACCGCGAGACCTTTACCGACGGCGAGCCGCATCGCCTCACCTATGCGGAGGCCGACCGCGTCGTCTACCGCCATCGCCGACCGGCTGCGCCAGATGGGACTGCCGACCGACAGCGTTATCGCGATCCAGTTGCCCAACGTCGCCGAGAATATTCTGGTGACGCTCGCGATATGGCGCGCCGGCATGATCGCCGCGACGCTGCCGTTATTGTGCCGCCGCACCGACGCCGTCGCCGCGCTGGCGCGGATCGGCGCCAAGGCGCTGATCACCTGCGGCCGCGTCGGCGCGTTCGACCACGGCCAGTTCGCCATGACCGTCGGCGCCGACGTGTTTTCGATCCGCTATATCGCGGCTTCGGCGAAAGATCCGCCCGACGGCATGGTGTCGTTCGAGGATTTGTTTGCTGCCGAGGTCGATGCCGCGCCGCCGCCGATCGCGAGCGGCGCAGCAATGCCGCCGCGCATGTCGCCGCCATTACCTTCGACGTCGGCGAGGGCGGCATCGTGCCGGTCGCGCGCAGTCACGCCGAATTGCTGGCCGGCGGGCTCGCGGTGTTGCTCGAAAGCGGCGTGGCGCAAGATGCGAACATCTTATCGACGATCGTCCCCTCCTCGTTCGCCGGCATCTGCCTGACGCTTTTGCCGTGGGCGCTGTGCGGCGGCACGCTCGTCCTGCATCATCCGTTCGATGCCGCCACGCTTCGCAGTCAGATGCGGGACGAGCGATGCGACACGCTCATCCTGCCCGGCCCGATCGCTTTCCGCCTCGCGGCGGCCGGATGCTTTCGCGACGCCAAGGCCCGGCATCCGTCATCGCCGCATGGCGCGCGCCGGAGCGGCTCGCTGGCAGCTCGCCCTGGCGGGAATCCGAGATCGCACTTATCGACGTCCCGATCTTCGGCGAAGCCGGTTTTGCGCCCGCGCGTCGCGGCCCCGACGGCAAGCCGGCGCCGATCCCTGCCGGTCCGATCCGCGCGCCGCGCGACAGCGCCGACGGGGTCGTGGTCGCCGAATTGACGCGAACCGATGCCGGCACGGTCGCGCTGCGCGGGCCGATGGTGCCGCACCATCCGTATCCGCCCGGGATCGAAGTCTCCGGTCTGCCCTACTTCAAGATCGGCGCCGGCGGCTGGGTCGACTCCGGCTACACCTGCCGCATCGATTCCGCCACCAAGGCGATCATCGTGACCGGTCCGCCGTCCGGAATCGTCAGCGTCGGCGGCTATCGCTTTCCGCTCAAGGACCTCTACGAGGTCGTCAACCAGGGTCGATAGCGACGCAACGGTCGCCGCTTTGCCCGATCCGCTGGTCGGGCAAAGGCTGATCGGCAACGCCGCCAATCGCGCCACGATGCAGGCCACCCTGAACCTCGTCGGCGTCAATCCGCTCATCGTCGCCGCCTTCCGCGATCGGACCGCCGCCTGACGGCGGCCCCGCTCGACTCACCGGTCGCATTGACGGGGCGTTGTCGCATATCGAGCTAACAGATCGATTCCGCTGATCCTGAGTTTTCAAATCCCTCCGGATTCAGCCCGCTAAAACCTGCGGAATCCGGCGCATTTGAAAACCGAAATCGGCCGGCGATGGTCCCCGTCGTCACTTGTTGTTTGATGGCGGCGGTTTGCCATCGTTCCGAATGTCGGCTCGCTCAGCGAGCTTGTCATATTCGGCCGCAAGATCGGTCATCAGGATGGCAGCGTTGGGGTCCGCTGAGCGTGCTAAATCACGCATTTTTGCCGCTCGGTCGCGCCAATGTTGAGGATCGTTTCGTCGTGATGGCACCGAGCCGCCTCCACCCGGTTCCGAGAATGGAACCCGATGGAACTCTTAGCAAGGGGCGGAAAGGCCAGCGCGGCTTTTATTCCTCCTCCTCTCGTTCATTCAGTTGTGTGAGAAGCGTTAGCATTTTGCGCGGCAAATCTTGTAGAACTTCATAGCGCGCTTGCAGCTCATGTCCGATCATTGTGCGTATGGCACGACGCGCTACTGCTTTCGACCAGGGCACGTTATCCAATTCATAACTTGATCGAGGCCGGTAATCTGTCATGGGCGCAACCGCTACTTGCGCCCCTCATAAGAAGTTAAGGCAAGAAACCGGAAATTTGTTCCTAGCAGACTATGGAACTCTGAGGTCTTTGATCGCCGTCGCGCAGAGCGAGTCCGGATCGCGCAAGCCGGTTTGCGCGGCTTCAATAATCCGCTTGGCAATAATCTCTGTTATCGGATCGTCGCGATCATTTAATTCGAGCGCGCGAAGGGCGCTTTCATAGGCCGTCGAGAGCCGTTGAATGTCATCCGGCCCGAACACCGACTTTTGGAGTAAACGATAAATCGCCACGGCAGTTGCCCTCTCGGCGGGCAGCATGGTGGAACGGCAATTTAGGACAATCAGAAACGCAAATTAGCACTGCGCCACAAATCCAATCGCCTCCACCCCATCACTGGGGCCGAAGGTCTTGGCGTCGTCAACACCGCCATCTCGGGCACCGATCGCCGGGCTTGATCGCCCGCAGCGCTCGCCGACGGCTCCGCCAGATTCGGTCTAGTCGCCTCGATCTGGTTCTGAAATCGGATTGTCAGTCTGAATGACGTAGGCCGAGGCCACATGCTTTTCGGCAAGCCTCTGCCAAGCTTGAGCCATCTCAACTAAGAAGCACCGCTGTTGAGAATCGGCCACCGTGCGTGCCTCTTGCAGGCATCGCGCTGCGTATCGCTGATAGTCTCTGACGGCGCCCATTCTTACCCCAGTGGGCATCTTAAAACTAACACCGTGAGGCCAGGTCTGTTCCCAGCTAAATCGGCAAATGGAACCAAGCACGGTGAGGAACGAACTTCTCAACGGGGTGTTTGTTGTACACAGGCGGGGGGAGCACCCTTTCCCCAGCCCCCCAATCTCCCCGTCTGGAAGCCCCGCGCGTATTCTGCGGGGCTTTTCCGTTCGCCGGCCTCGCGGTCGCAAGCGGGCGGCTGATATAATCGCGCGAGTAACAAATCAAACATCGGTGTCAGGAAGAAGTCGTCGTCAGAGGGCGCGCCGAATTTGCGACCACTGCAACAAAGATCGCGCCGATCAGCACGGTCATGACGGCATAGAACCCCAGCACGTCGACGCCACCACCATCCTTCCATTTGGTCGCTACGAAAAAATCATGGGTAGAGATGATCGCAGCGCTACCTCGACCACGCTTGGCGTAAATGGCGGGCCTCTGACGAGGCTGCACCCATTCGCCAATTGCAGATGAGCATTCACGGCCTCGCCATGTAACTGCTTGAAAGATAGTCATTTAAAAAAGTGGCATGTAACGGGGCGTTAAGGGCACTTTGGCATGCTGCGCGGCCTGCACTGAAAAGCCCAGCAACCGCCATGGCGCTGCAAGGTCCGTTCGTCGTTGTCGCCGATAGCCCGGCGCCGGATATCGTCGAAGCGCTGCAGCGGCGGGCGCCTTCCCGATCATCGAAACCAACTGGGCCGACGCCGCAGCCGCCATGGCGTCGGTCGAGCCGGAAGCCGTGGTGCTGGCCGAGCCGTGCGGCGATCGCGAACGCGCCGACGAATTCGCGCGCGCGCTCGAGGACCGGATCGATGCCGGCAGCGGCGCGTTCACGCCGGTCATCGCTCGGCTGCGCGAAGACGGCGCCGCGCCGATCGCCGATGCGCTGGCGATCTCGGCCAACGTGCGCGCCGGCGCGGATCGTGCGGCGGCTCGCCGCCGCGTCGCGCATCCGCGCGCTGCACGCGACCGTGCTGCGCCGCATGGAGACGCTTGCCTCGCGCGGCGAGAGCGTGCCGAAGCTGCCGGACTCCGATCCGCTGGAAGAAGCAACCGTGCTGGTCGCCGGCCGCGGCCGCTCGTATCCCGAGCTTGCCGTCGCCGTCGGCGAGCGTGTCGGCCTGGTCGGCGCGCTCAGCGTCGAGAGCGCCGCGCGCGCGCTCAATGCCCGCGACATCGACGGCCTCGTGATCGGCGACGGCTTCGGACCGCGCATCGTCGAAGCGCTGTTGACGGTGCTCGCCGAGGACGTGCGCTTTCGCGATCTGCCGGTCGCGGTGCTCGGCGGCCAGCCCGAGGTGATCGAAGACTTTTTCGCCACCTTGCCCAATCTCGACCGGCTCGCCGAAGGCCCCGATCGCCTGGTCGCGCGGTTTCTGCCGTTCGTGCGGCTGCATGCCTTCGGTCAACGGCTGCAGCGCATGCTCAAGTCGCTCGACGCCAAAGGCATGCTCGATCCCGCACACCGGGCTCCTTGCCAACGAAGCGTTCTGGCGCGATCTCAACCGCGCCGTCGACGACGCGGAAAAGCGCGGCGTCGGCTTGTCGATCGCGCGATTTTCCTTCGAGAATACCGATCGGCGCGTCAGCCTCGACGCCGCCCGGCTGGTCAGCCGGCTGATGCGCCAGGTCGATTTTGCCTGCCGCGAGGCCGACGATTCGATCTTCGCCGTGTTCACCGAAACCGACCTGCGCGCAGCGCACGTGATCGCGCGGCGCATCGCCGCCGTGCTCAAGCACACCATGCTGGCGCCCGATCGCAAGCGCACCGGCGTCGAAACCGCGGTGACGCTGGCGACCCTCAAGCCGACCGACAATGTCAATTCCCTGATTGCCCGCGTCGTCGGCGGCGTTGCCGCGGGCTGAGCGACGCACCATTTAGCGGGGGCGTTCCCGGCGTCGCGGAAACGCGTATAAGCTAGCGAACGACAACAAACCGAAGGTCTCGTCATGACCGCTTCGCCCGCCGAACCAGCTGCGCCTCCATGTCGACGTCGTCTCCGACGTGGTTTGTCCCTGGTGCTTCATCGGCAAGCGCCGGCTCGAAAACGCGCTGGAGCTCGTTCCCGATATCGCCGTCGACATCAACTGGCGGCCTTACTTCCTCAATCCGTGGATTCCGCGCGAAGGCATCGACCGGCAGACCTATCTCGAGACCAAGTTCGGCTCCGCCGAGCGCTATGCGCGTGATCGCCGAGCGCGTCGTCGCCGCCGCCGCTTTGGAGGGATTGCTGTACGCTTCCGACGCGATCAGCCGGCAACCCAACACGCTCGATTGCCATCGCCTGATCCTGTGGTCGCGCAGCGCCACCGATCCGGGCAACATGAAGCAGCGGCTGATGGAGCTTTACTTCTCCGAAGGCGCCGATTTGACCGATCCGAAGACGCTGATCCAGGCGGCGGTCGATTGCGGCATGGACGGCGATCTGGTGCGGCGGCTTCTCGCCAGCGACGCCGACGTCGATCGGATCGAAAACGAAGCCAATGCCGCCAAAGAGGCCGGCATCGACGGCGTGCCTTGCTTCATCTTCGGCGGCAGCACCATCGTCACCGGCGCGCAGTCGCCGGAATATCTCGCCAGCGCCATCGAGCGCACGGCCGGAAAGCACACGCGGCTGCGGGCGTAAAGCTTAAGCCTACGCCGCCATGACTGTCCGCGGCGGACGCCGGCGACGCCGGCCTGCAAGCGGCGCAAGGCGGCGAGATTGGTCATCGGCGAGGCCATGCAGCACTGCGACTTGCCGCTGGATTTTGCCTCATAGAGTGCGGCGTCGGCGACGGCCAGCAGATCCTCGGGATCGGTGCCGTGCTCCGGCGTAATCGCAATGCCGATGCTGACGCCGACGGTAGCGGCGATGCTGTCGCCGAGCGCATACGTGCAGGCGATCGCCGCGATCAGATGCTGCCCCCTCGCTGATCGCGTGCTCATGACTGGGCGCCTGGCGAGCACCACGAATTCGTCGCCGCCGATGCGTGCAGCCACGTCGGCCGGCGGACAATTCGCCTTTGAGACGGTCGGCCACCAATTTGAGCAGCTGGTCGCCGACTGCGTGCCCGAATGTGTCGTTGACGCCCTTGAAGCTGTCGAGATCGAGGAACAGCAACGCCAGCGGTTTGCCGCTGGCCGCAGCCGCCGTCAGTCCGGCGCCGGCGGCTTCGATCAGTCCGCGGCGATTGAGCAATCCGGTGAGCCCATCGTGCTTGGCGCGGCGGTCGTTTTCGCGCTCCGCCCGCATGGTGGCGATCAGCATCTTTTTAAGCCTGAAGGCGGCCGCGGTCATCGCGGCGAGATAGAGCGGAGCCTGCAGCAGCACGAGATAAAGCAGAGGCTCACCGCCGAGCACGGCGCCGGGAATCGTCGGGCCCAGGCTGATCATGATCATCGCCGCGGCCAACCGCGGCGCGCTGAAATTGCGGAAACAGATGCCGCCGACCATCGCCGCCGCCGACAGGCAAGCGAGCGTCGCGGCCACCCAGTCGCCGCTCGCCATGCTGACAATGACGCCGTAGCCGACGCTGGCGCTCCAGGCGATGGCGAGGAGGAGATAAAGATCGGTCGGTGTGTGCGCCCGCTTCCGCGCGGCGCGTTGCGCGATCAGGAGCACGATCAGCCGGGTGGCGCCGACCGCAAGTTCGAGGATCAGCCAGGCGATGAACGGCGCCGTCGGCTGGCGCAGCGCGATCGCTGCCGCCACCGCTACCGTATTGATCACGCCGCCGGCAAAAACCGGCAAGCTGCCGAACAGGTTGCCGACCAGCGCGACGCGGATGTCGTCGGGGACGCCGGGACCGCTGTCGGCGAGCCAGCGCGTCACTCGCCAGCGCGGTAAGCTGTAAATTCTCGTCTGGCTCCGCATGACCCTTCCGCCCGCGGCGCAGGAAAAGCCAGCGGCGCCTAACAAACGCTTTGGGCGAGGCGCAGTGTGTCTCGCCGTCGTTAATGAAGGCTGAATTATTTCAGGTTGCATTTGCTTCGTTTTCGCTTCGCCAGTGACGCCAACGATCGCATTCTTGCGCGCTCCTTCTCCCCGCGCGCGGGAGAGGTGGGTCGCGCGTCATTGCGAGCGTAGCGAAGCATCCAGCGCGGGGGCTCAAAAGTCTGGATTGCTTCGTCGCCATAGCCCGTCGAAGACGGGCGTAACGCCCATTGCCTCGCAATGACGATGCACAAAATCATTCTCGCGGCGCGGCCGCACTCCTTCTCCCCGCGTGCGGGGAGAAGGTCGGGATGAGGGGGCCTCTCCGCCGGGCTGAGCGTCGCAGCCAAAATCTGCGGCGCCGTTGCGCCACCGCGGCGCTCAGAATCGCGGAAAGGCCCCCTCACCCTGGTCGCTTCGCTCCCTCCACCTCTCCCCGCGCGGCGGGGAGAGGTGGGGGCGGACAAACAAAATCGTTCTCGCGATGCGCTGAGCATCCGAGCTTTGCGAACCACCACGCGCATTAAAAGCGGCCTCCCCAAAGAAGGGAGGCGGAGCGCCGATAGGCGCATTCCATCCATGGCCGCGCCACACAATCCGATGTCGCCATCGAACTGCGCGGGCGCGGCAGCGGCTCATATCGCGAGCCGCTCGCCTTTCGGCGCTCCGCCGCGGCACTCGCCAGGGCGAACGCATCCGCCGTTGGCTCAGCTCCAGTAACCGCGCTTCCTGAGACCCGGCGTAACGGGCGTTACCCGCTTCCGCCTGTCTCTAGTCTACCGCGCTCCGCGGGGACCGGTCGTGGTGCCGGCCGGGCGGGGACCCGGAGCCGCCCGGGAGCGGTTTGCGAGACCGCCCGCGGGCACCGCACTCGCTCCGCATCTAGATCGCATCCGGAATGCGCCCTTCGGTGAGCGAGTTGGGGGCGACGTATCCATATCGGTGACGAAATCAAGGATCGTCACGTTCACAGTGACGTGATGTGGGATGGGTTGAACGAAGCGTAGCGCGCTGGGAGGATACGGCGCCACCGCGCCTTGCAGATACACGACCGATAAGCAAGGCCGGAAATTTTGATCGGCCAAAAACATTTGGGGGGATGCTGTCAGCAACCAATATCGTTTCGCATCCGCGCGCGTGGGTCGGCATCACGGTCGCGCTGGCTGCGGCTGCCGGCTATGCATTGGCTAATACCTTGGCGACCATGGCCTATCAGGGCGGCAGCAACCCGCTCACTGTCGCGGCGACGCGGTTTCTCGCACCGACGGCCGCCCTGATCGTTTGGCTGCAGATCAGCAGCGTTTCGCTGCGTCTGCCAAAGCGCGACGCCATCGTCGCCGCTGTGTTGGGCGTGGTGACGGCGCTCTACAGCTGGGCCTTGCTCAGATCATTCACTGCGATTCCGTTCGCGTTGGCAGTGCTGATCTTCTATTTGTTCCCGCTGATAGCCGGCGGTCATCGTGGCGTGCTTAGGTTGGGAGCGATTTGCCTGGAAAACCGGCGCAGCGATCGTGCTTGCTCTTGCCGGGCTCGCCTTGGCGCTCGACGTGCGCGGCGGCAGCCTCAACATCGCCGGCATGGCACTGGCGCTTTTCGCCGCTGTTCGGCTTGGCCATCATCATCGTCATTTCCAGCCGCTGTTCGGCAAGGGCGATGCGCGGCCGCTCACCCTCTACATGGCGGCGGCTGCCAGCGTCGTGCTGTTAATCCTCTGTGCCGCGGCGGCGACCTTGCATTGCCGCGGACTTCCTCGGGCTGGATCGGTTTCGTCGCTGCCGCGGCATTCTACGGTTTCGCCATGATTGCGTTTTTCATTGCCGTATCGATCATCGGACCGGTGCGGGCATCGCTGCTGTCCTACGCCGATGCGGTGATATCCGCCGGGCTTGGCGTGGTCCTGCTCGGTCAGGCGCTGACGCTCCCCCAGATTGCCGGCATCGCAATCGTTGTCCTCGCCCTGATCGCCGCGACGCTACCGGGCAGATCGTAGGGTGGGCGGAGCGCAGCGAAGCCCACGCGGACTTCCACGGCTATTGACGAGGCGCCGGCACGGCGCTTCGCGCTTTTGCCGTCCCTACGCTTGCTTCGACGTTGATCGAAGTAGCCCGGATTGAGTGAAACGAAATCCGGGACAAACCTCACCGCCGATCCCGGATTTCGCTCCGCTCAATCCGGGCTACGCTTCCTAGCGTTGTCAGCCGCATCACGTCGGCTCAGAAACAGATGTCCAACGCATTCAGCCGTCCTGACAGGCTGACCCGGATGTCGCTTCGCTCATCCGGGCTACGAACGTCACTCCGCTTGGCCCCTAATTCGTCGCAGAAGCCTCTGGGCTGGATTGAGATGCTCGGACGCGTCCCGAAGTTTTCGATTACCGTTGCTTCGCAAACCAGCACTTCAACGCGCCTGCCGTCTGATTTGATGCGGCCGTTGCAATATCGAGCTACGCCTTCGGCGGCACTTTGGTTAGCCGCAACAGCAGCTTTGGCATCCGAGAAAAAATCAAGATCGCCTTGAAATGTGATGTCTTCTTCTTTCACTTCCAGAGCGACAAGTCTGCCTCGCGCTTGGATCTCCAAGCACTTTCTGCCATTTCAAGTTCCGCCCAAGTGTAAAGCGAGGTCGACCGAATGTGCTCACCATCTTGCATGGTTCTCCTGACGAGCTGTTCGACAACTTTCTCGACGTCCGTGAGGCCAGGGAAGTGGTCGCCCCGCGAGCGGATAACTCGGCCTAGCTGATAATTCTCGCCATCGTATCGATAGACAGTGCGCGTTTTCGCTTCACTATCTGTCAAAGTTGCCAACCTCAAGCCAAGTATCGCCGTCCAGATTGACCTTGAATTTTAGTTTGTCCCTAAGCCGGTGTGCGAGCGCCTTGCGCCGGCTTGGGTCATTGGTCAGATGAAGCATGTGCTTGCCGGCGATATCGCTAATCTCACGAATGTCCCCAACTTGAACGAGAATGGTTTTTTGGGAGTAGGCGCCGAGGCCAAGCCGGCTTCAAAAATGACGTTCGGCCGCGGCTGGCCCTCAAGCACGTGCAAGCGTTGCTTTTTGTCACGCGGGCCGACGAATTTGCCCTTCAATTTGGCGGTTTCGTCGGGCGATAGAGGACCATCACGCCCTGGACCTGCTTCATCGCGTCGTAGATAACATCGCCTACGATCGGGTTCGCACCTCCCTTCGCCTTCTTAATCGCCTCGTCCCATTCCAGCGGGAAAAGGCCGATCGCTCGCAATAAGGCGTACATATCATTCCTGAGCTTTAGGTCCCGTCCGTGCACCACAAAGATTGAATTATCCCTGGTCTGCTTCGGAGCGGCTACCTTAGCCACCGCGGCACGGGTCACCTTCGCTGAAGGTGCGGGAGCCGCCATTACGACAGAGCCTCCGGTATTGGTTGCCCTCAGTTCGGCGCGATCTTCTTCGGAGGCGTACCTGCTATAGGAAATTCTCAATCCGCGGCGAGCTTCAGCGCGGCGACGTGGTTGGAAACGTGGTGCGCGAGCGCAATTTCCTGGATGCGCGCGTACAGGCGGCTACGGCCGATCCCGAGCTTCGTCTCAAGTTTTTGAAAAAGCTGCTGATTGATCGCCATTTAGGCCTTGGCCCGCGTCTTCTTATTGGAGCGCTTCTTGCGCCGGCTTTCGACCACGTTCACGTAGTTGTCCGTCACGCCCAAAATCCCGCCTATTTCCTTCGCGCTAAATCCAAGCATCTTGAGCCGCAGCGCCGCGTCCTCCGGCGGCGTATCTTTCATTGCCAGGATGGCGGCAACACAAGCCAATCTCAGAATTCGGTCAGAGCCAGGGGCTTCGTCATTTGCGGGTTTTCTTTTTGACACGACCGTTGCTCCGCTGCTTCTTCTGGCGCGCCAGCTCGTAAACTGATGCTGGCGTACTGCCGGCGACGTACGCGGCTGCATCCTGGGGCAAGCCCATCCCGATCAAAAAATCGACTTTTTCACGGACAGTTTTGAATTTGTCGGGTGCAAGCTTTTTTGCTTGCTCAAGGCACAAATAGGCCAGGGTTCTGCCTATTACGACAGCCAATCAGTTTCTTGAATTTCCTTCTTGGGCACCGCTGCCTCCGCAAATCGGTGAATTTGGATAGAAAATACAAGTGGCTGCGCTCGCGCAAGGGGTGGTTGTTCCCATGCTTAAGTTCTACCGATTTTTCCCAAGGGCCAGATATGTGACACGCCCTCGCGGGCCGCTCCTGTTGCTTGCGGCCGATCGCGTCGATGTTGGAATGTCGGCTATTCCGCCGTTTCTGGTAGCTGAGCGGACATGACCATTGATGGGTACACGCCCAGGACTACGCCTACGCCGCCTTCGCCCTTCTCCGCGATGCCAACCAGCGTCCGCAAAATCCCGGCGGCGCCTTTGAGGCGGGCCGGCGGCGTGTCCCATTCGTCGAAGAACACGACCTTCATGTCGGGCCGCACGCGGGCGCCCTCGGGGTGCTTGGCGATGTAGGCGATCAGGCCCTCGGGATTGGCGAAGATGTTGTCGCGGAAGGCGAGCACCGCGCCTTTCGGGCCGACCTCGATGCGCTCGACATTGGCGCGCCGGCACAGCGCCTTGATGGCGACGACCTGGAGGAGATGGCTCGACCTCCTCCGGCAGCGGGCCGAAGCGGTCGACCAGCTCGGCGCCGAAGGCTTCGATGTCGCGCTCGTCCTCGAGCTCGGCAAGCCGGCGGTAGAGCGCGAGCCGCACCGGCAGGTCGGCGACGTAATCCTCCGGGATCAGCACCGGCGTGCCGATGGTGATCTGCGGCGACCAGTGGTCGGCGACCGGCGCGCTGATGCCGGCCTTGAGGCGCATCACCGCCTCCTCCAGCATCTGCTGGTAGAGCTCGTAGCCGACTTCCTTGATGTGGCCGGACTGCTCGTCGCCGAGCAGATTGCCGGCGCCGCGGATGTCGAGATCGTGGGAGGCGAGCTGGAAGCCGGCGCCGAGCGTGTCGAGCGACTGCAGCACCTTCAGCCGGCGCTCCGCCTGCGGCGTGATCTTGCGCTCGGCCGGCAGCGTCAGCAGCGCATAGGCGCGCAGCTTCGCGCGGCCGACGCGGCCGCGCAGCTGATAGAGCTGCGCCAGGCCGAACATGTCGGCGCGGTGCACGATCAGCGTGTTGGCGGTCGGGATGTCGAGGCCGGATTCGACGATCGAGGTCGACAGCAGCACGTCGTACTTGCCGTCGTAGAAGGCCGACATGACGTCTTCGAGCACGGTCGGCGGCATCTGGCCGTGGGCGACGGCGACGCGCACCTCCGGCACGTTCTTGTCGAGGAACGCCTTGGCGTCGGCGAGGTCCTCGATGCGCGGGCAGACATAGAAGCCTGGCCGCCGCGATAGCGCTCGCGCAGCAGCGCCTCGCGCACCACGATCGGATCGAACGGCGAGACGAAGGTGCGCACCGCCAGCCGATCGACCGGCGGCGTGGCGATGATCGACATTTCGCGCACGCCGGAGAGCGCCAGCTGCAAGGTGCGCGGGATCGGCGTCGCGGTCAGCGTCAGCACATGCACCTCGGCGCGCAGCTGCTTGAGCTTCTCCTTGTGGGCGACGCCGAAATGCTGCTCCTCGTCGACGACGATCAGGCCGAGGTCCTTGAACTTGATGGTCTTGCCGAGCAGCGCGTGGGTGCCGATGACGATATCGATGTCGCCCGTCGGCGAGGCCCTTCTTGGCCTTGGCAAGCTCGGCGGCGCCGACCAGCCGCGAGGCCTGGGCGACGTGGACCGGAAAGCCGCGAAGGCGGTCGGAGAAGGTCTTGAAATGCTGGCGCGCCAGCAGCGTGGTCGGCACCACGACGGCGACCTGCTTGCCGTTCATCGCCGCGACGAAGGCGGCGCGCAGCGCCACCTCGGTCTTGCCGAAGCCGACGTCGCCGCAGATCAGCCGATCCATCGGCCGGCCGGAGGCGAGATCGTCGAGCACGGCGGCGATGGCGGCGTGCTGGTCGTCGGTCTCCTCGTAGGGGAAGCCGGCGCAGAACTCGTCGTAGAGCCCGGCGTCGACGGTGAGCCGCGGCGCCTCGCGCAACTGCCGCTCGGCGGCGATCTTGATCAGCTCGCCGGCCATCTCGCGGATGCGGTTCTTCATCCGCGCCTTGCGCGCCTGCCAGGCGGCGCCGCCGAGCCGGTCGAGCTCGACGCCGGCCTCTTCCGAGCCGTAGCGCGACAGCAGCTCGATGTTCTCGACCGGCAGGAACAGCTTGTCGCCGCCGGCATAGTGGATTTCCAGGCAATCGTGCGGCGCGCCGGCCGCCTCGATGGTCGCGCAGGCCGATGAAGCGGCCGATGCCGTGATCGACATGGACGACGAGATCGCCGGCGGCGAGGCTCGTCACCTCGGCGATGAAATTCTCCGCGCGCTTCGACTGCCGCGCGCGCGCGCACCAGGCGATCGCCCAGAATGTCCTGCTTCGCCGATGCGGCGCGACTCGGCGGTCTCGAAGCCGGCTTCGAGCCCGAGCACCGCGAGC